>DYMB01000068.1 GCA_020721805.1 Acetofilamentum sp.
GTTTTGAATTGAAGTGTTTGTTTCGTTGTCATAAATATAGCCGGAAATTTTTGCTCCTTTAGATAATGAAAAATTAAGATAAATCTCATCACCAACTTTTACATTCTGTTGGTATGATTCAGTCTTATATCCTGGATACGAGGCTGATATGTTGTAATTTCCTGGTGATAGTATTACCAAACATTCCCCTGTGGAATTGGTTGTTGCTTTTAAACTTCCATTTATTAAAATACTTGCATTAACTATTGAGTTATTATTTGCACTATCAACGACTTTACAATATATCATTCCTCCATTAAATTGAATACTAAAGTTGATATTTACTTCATCACCAGTAGTGATTTTTGATGTAATTGTTTCATTTAAAGTGTACATTTCCCCTCCCGCAATAACTTTATAATAATATCCGGGTAAAACTTCAAAAAGGTAAAAACCACTATTGTCTGTATATCCTGTTGCCACAACATTATCGTTACTTAATGCATCTACTATTTTTATATTAACATTATGCAAGGTTTTATTTGTTCCTGCATCAAATACATAACCATAAATAAGACCATAAATTTTTTGCAATGTGAAGTTTATGTTGATCTCGTCTCCAATACCAACGGTTATATTTTGCTTTCCTTTTGTATTAATATAGGAAATCTTTTTAGCATCAATGTAATAACTATAATGTGGTACTTCCATAAAATATTCTCCGCTTGTATTTGTAGTTATAAAATATAAATCATTAACACCATCAGATAAAATTATAGTTACATTTTTTAAAGGATTGCCGTTTGTATCATTTACATATCCATATATTGTTCCCGAATTCTTTTGGATTGTTACATTTATCTCATTTTGTAATCCCAATGCTAATGAGAAGTTTTGAGGCATTGGTGAAGTATTTGTGTATAGGTTCTTTGAGACCTCCAAATAGTAGTTTCCCGGCGGTAATTCAAATGAGTATCCTCCGGTTGAATTTGTTAGTTGTGAAGTAACATACGCCTTAACATTGTTTAGTATTGTTACATTTGCTCCCGAAACAGATAAATTATTTGTATCTGATATAATTCCATATATTGTTCCCGAATTCTTTTGGATTGTTACATTTATCTCATTTTGTAAT
>DYMB01000069.1 GCA_020721805.1 Acetofilamentum sp.
GATGAAGAAATTCAGTTCTGGCTGATATCACAAAGAAATTTATACTCTTATGCGTTTGATAATGTTTATGTAGATAAATTTTTTAAAAAAATATTTGCAAATACTATTCAGGAAAATTTGAACTTGTCCCTTCCTGAAAATATATTAAACCTTGTAGTTGAAAACACAATCGTAAAAGAAAGTTTACACAGAGGATTTGAAAGTTTTTGCAGAAAGGGAGAAACAGACAGCACAGAAAATGCAGAAAGATTTATAAGAAAAAATTTAAAAGAGATGAGCGAGTTTTCAATGACTAAAGGTGTGGAAATGAGGGAGAATATAACAAAAAATATAAAAAGAGAAAGAACGCCGAGGAAAAGAATTTATGATTTAATTAATACAGCGATGCAAATATCGGCACGGCTTCCATACGCTGATTTAGTAGAAGAGATAAAAAAGAATGAAAAATGTGATGAAAGTTTAGTTAAAGATGTAATTGACTTTATGGTTTATGGAAACCAAAACAGCCGAGATCCATCACCACCAACACAAATGAAAATAAAAATTATAAACGGAATTAAGGTTGTGGAGTTTAAATAGTTTTATCGTAAATTTTTTGATTTTTACACTTATTTCGTTCTGTTTATTCCATTCGTGTCTTTATTTGTTTTCGTCATTTTTTCTATCAGCAACTCTAAATACGACTTTGTCAGTGTTTCGCTTTTTTCAATTTCAAAATTTTTCAAAATTTCAAAAATTTTACTTTTGTCTTTCAGTTCTTTGCCTTCAATTTCAACAAAATTTCCCAATTGTTCAACATCATCAACACATATATGTAAATTTTCAAACAGATATTCAGTTCTACTCTTTTTCACATTCGCAACTGCATTAAATCCCAAATGTGTTAAAATTTCAGAAATTTCTTCGCCGCATTTTATTTCAATTTCCTCTCTTGTTTTTGTTTCTGCATCAAGCCGTTTTCCTTTGTAAGTCAAAAATGTTTCATTACCGATTTTTCTTATTCTCATCGCTTCATCTGTTTTTGCAAAATCCCTGCACGGATGATTGAAATAAGTATCTTCCTGAATCTCTTTTTTTAAAAATTTTGCGTTAATTTTT
>DYMB01000006.1 GCA_020721805.1 Acetofilamentum sp.
CATTATACTTTAACAAAAATATCACAAATATTAAAGATACATTTTACAGAGATTTCAATCATATACAAAACCTCAAATAAAAATAGAATCCTCAATGAATTTGATAAATCTTCAAAGTTAAAAGACTGACCCCAAAGGGTTCTATCTTCTTATAAATGCTTCACCTTATCTTTATCATCTTTTTTGTAAGCGTCTGGTTTTTCTCTTTAAGTTTAACAAAATATATCCCATTGTTCAACTGTCCAATATCTGTCTGGTGTTTTCCACTTCTTGCTCTTTCTTCCTGATGTAATCATCATAATCAAACCCAGCCTCTACTATCACTCCATCACTCGCCTCCGCTCTTATTATCTCCGGCGCTGATGGATCCCTCGTCGTATCACACTCAAATATCCTTGTGCATTCCTCTCCTAAACTCTCCCCACCTCCGCTGAATATTATCTCATCTATCCCATTCTTATTAAAATCATAACACCTTATATAACTCTCTATTGTATAATATGTAGGATCTGTCCATTCCCACATCCTCTCAAATTGATTATCTCCAGTTGACTCCCATACCTCTATGTGTCTACCTCCACAGATAACAAGTTCATTCAGCCCATCTCCGTCTATATCTCCATAATCTATGTCTCCACCAACTAGATATGGATAATCTGTCCCAACCACAAACTCCCTATTGAATATTATGTCTGTTCCCTCAAAGATTACACATTTATATGAGACCTGATACCACATTACATCAATATAGTTTATAAGCAGTTCTTCTACCTCATTTCTCCCATCTCTGTCTATATCTGGCAATATTAACAAACACATAGTAGATCCATAACTCATTATACTGTCTGTAAACTCAAAACTATCATCTGACGATGATACACTCTCATATTTGAATATTTGAGTTTTAAAGTAACTCTCCAAAACCACCTCTGTCAATGAATCATTATCTATATCTCCTATATCCATTGCACTTTCTATTTGTGTATTCTCCTCAAATGTATTCAGTATCTCATACTGATTATCACCAATACAGGTAAAATAAAACCAGCCAAGAGCCTTTGATGGTGTTGATAACCACGGTATCCCTGCTCCATAGATTCTATCAACCCCATCTCCTTTCAATTTGTTAGTTATACTAACATAATGTAGTGCCTTAAATATAGTGTCTGATGTCCATACAACTGTATCAAAAAATGAAGTCATATCTCTTTGCTCATATACCCACAACCTTTTGCTCAAAGTTTTCCATATAACTGCATCTTTTAATCCATCTCCGTCTAAATCCCCTATTCCCTCTATTACTATATATGGATAATTTGTATCCAATGGTATTGAATCTATTAAATCAAAACCATTCTTTCCATTATATTCATAAAATAATATTGAATATGCATGATCAATCACAATTTCATTTTTACCATTATTATTGCAGTCTATATTTTTTTGTGAGATTGGACTTATATATGGCATTACTCCCTTATCAAGATATTCATATTGTCAAAATGTTTCTGAATTTACTTCTATAACCAGACATATAATAATAAATGACAATAATTTAATAATTCTTTTCATATCCAATTAAATAAGCAATAATACCACCAATACTAACATATATCGTAAGTATCGGGGGGGGGTGATAGTTACACGCTTTTTGAAATTTTCCATACTTCCTCCTTTTTTTATTTAACAAAAAAATTATATATTCTTTTTTAAAAAAAGTCAGCATCTTGAAGGAGTAAACTACACTATATTGAAGGTGAGTTTAAAAATTGATAATTAAATAAAACTAAAAGGAAGGGAAAAATGAATGAAACAACAAAAAAGATTGGGAGTTTTAAAAAATCCGCTTATGCGGATTACTTTTATCTGGGGAGCAGGGATGATGCTGTTTATCTGTTTCCATAGCCTCTCTTGTATTGAAATAATTCCTTCCCGGCTACAAACCCCTTTTTCGGAAAACTTCGTTTTGCTCACTTTGTTCGCGTTCTCTCCTTTCCCCATATTAAAAAATCCGCTTATGCGGATTACTTTTATCTGGGGAGCAGGGATGATGCTGTTTATCTGTTTCCATAGCCTCTCTTGTATTGAAATAATTCCTTCCCGGCTACAAACCCCTTTTTCGGAAAACTTCGTTTTGCTCACTTTGTTCGCGTTCTCTCCTTTCCCCATATTAAAAAATCCGCTTATGCGGATTACTTTTATCTGGGGAGCAGGGATTCGAACCCCGATAGCATGATCCAGAGTCATGAGTCCTGCCGTTGGACGACTCCCCAAAATATTTTAATATGGTAGCGGTACGGGGAATCGAACCCCGGTTTTATGGCTGAGAACCACACGTCCTAGCCGCTAGACGATACCGCCATCATTTTGTTTTGTAAATATATCAAATTCAAAAATTCTTGTCAAGCGTCTGACAGACTCTTCTTTACCAAAAATCTCCATCATCAAAAAGAGCGATGGCCCTTCTGTCCTTCCAGATAGAGCGAGTCTTGTTGGATGAATAACATCAGCACCTTTAATATTTTTTTCATCAATATATTCTTTGTAAACTTTTTCGATTTCAAAAGAGTTAAAATCTTTTATATTTTGAATTTTTTTAGTTAAATCTTTTAAATAGCCAATCTTTTCAGATGTAAAATATTTTTCAATTCCTTTTTTATCATAATTCTCGATATCTTTGAAAAAGAATTGAGTCAAAAATGGAAAATCTTTCAAATACCGAGCTTTTTCTTTCACACTTTCAATTATCTTTAAAATTTTTTCTTTTGGATACTCTTTTAAATCTATATTTTCCTTTAAATAGAATGGGACAAGAAGTTCATAAAGTTTCTCATTGGTTGAATTGGTAATATATTTTGAATTCATCCATTCAAGTTTTTTATAATCAAAGACACCACCCTTTTTTGCAACCTTATCGAATGAAAAAAGTTTTATCATCTCCTGAAGAGAGAGAATCTCCCTATTATCACCGGGGCTCCATCCTATCAACCCTATAAAGTTAATAAACGCCTCTGGTAAAATACCCATATCCTTGAAAGATAGAACTGAAACGGTTCCAGATCTTTTTGAAAGTTTCGCTCTCTTCTCATCAAGAATCAATGGAAGATGAGCAAATTCTGGTGGTTTTACACCAAGCAATCTATAAATATGCAACTGCTTGAATGTGTTTGAAATATGGTCATCACCCCTTATTACATGTGTAATCCCCATTCTGTAATCATCGATAACAACCGCAAAGTTGTAAACAGGTGTTTTATCACTTCTTATTATTATAAAATCCTCTATCTCACTGTTATCTTTCTCTATCAACCCATGTATCAGATCATTAAAACCGGTCTTCCCTTCTGGAATAAAGACTCGCCATACGAAAGGTTTATTCTCTTTAAGATTTTTTTCTATCTCCTCCTGTGAAAGGTTCAAACATTTTCTATCATATTTCCATGCTCTCTTTTCAGATATAGCCTTCCGTTTCCTTTCCTCAAGTTCCTCCGGGGTGCAAAAACATCTATAGATTCCACCTGTTTTTTGTAATCTTTCAATATGATCTATATAATGTGAAAAATAATCTGACTGGAAAAATGGTCCCTCATCATAATCAAGTTTTAGCCATTTCAATCCTTCAATGATTATATCAGTCATTTCCTTCGAAGATCTTTCAACATCTGTATCCTCTATCCTCAGAATGAATTTACCATTATTTTTTCTTGCGAAAAGATAGTTGTATAGAGCGGTTCTTGCGGTCCCAACATGCAAATACCCTGTCGGACTCGGCGCTATTCTAACCCTTACTGCCATCATACCTCCAGGAGAACTTTATAAAAACTAACACAACAAATATGTAAATAAAAATTTTCCCCAGAATATTATCAGAAGAGACAAAAAAAGTCAACCTGTCATTTGTTTTAACATTTTGATAAGAGATTTGTTGTTTTCCCTTTTGAGTTGTATATAAAATATTCCCATACCAATCTATAACAGCGGAGATGCCAGGATTTGAAACCCTAACAAGATATCTTCTCGTCTCAACGGATCTTAAAACTCCAGAGTAAAAATGTTGTTTTAATCCATCACCTTTTATAAACCATATATCTTCGGAAACATTCACAAGAAAGGATGCACCATTTTTTACAAATTTTGAAATCAATGATGGAAAGATTGATTCAAAACATATGTATCCTGAAAATTTTAAATTACCAGATGAAAAGACCTTATAATTTTCCCCTGGTGTATATACACCCTGTCCATAATCTATTTTTTTTATAAAACTGTATCTATTATCATATGGAAGATGCTCTACAAAAGGAACAAGACGAATCTTATCATAATATTCAACAGATAAATCAGGTTTAAATAAAAATATAGAGTTGTAATCATTATTTCTATCGTATCTCAAACCTCCAATCAAAATAAATTTTTTGTTTTTTGATGCGAATTCTATAAGATATTTTCTAAATAAATTTCCTCCTGAAAGGTATACAGGTGAACTCGTTTCAGGGAATATGAGAATATCAGCATCTAAATTTGAAGAGGCTTCAAGTAAACTTTTTATCATATTTATTCTATAATCAATGAATTCATCATATGATTCTTTCATATAACCTTCAAGGTTCGGTTGTATAAGAACCACTTTTATCTTTTTTGTGTTTGCTGATTCAAAATCTCTTTTCAATGAAAAAATGCCATAATAGAAGATAAAGATAAAAAGAATAAGAAAAATTAAAAAATTTATTTTTCTTGTCTCTCTAACTTTTAAAAATTTAAAAATGAGAATGGAGAAAAATATTACAAAAAAAGATAAAAGATAAGAACCACCGATATCCGCTGTCTGTATGAAAAGAGGATATTTTATAAGTGATACGGATGGTGGAATCCATATAAATGAAAGATCTCTTGTTGAAGTCATCAAAATCTCAATTACCATATAAAAAAAAGGAATAAAATAGATTTCAAAGTTCTCGATGGAAAAGATAAAAAAGGGTAAAGAATACAAAAGAGAACACAAACCAGAAAGAAGAATCCAGCCAAAAAATAATAGTATTTTCTGTAAATTTGTAAGATCCACATTCAAGTTCAAAATCCATACAAGAGTTAAAAGCCAGTATATAAAAAAGATTATAAATGTTATCAGGTTTCTTTTTCTTTTAAAAGATGAAATGGTAAAAATTATAGATGAAAAAATTATTATATAAAAAAAACCTATATCTATAAATTTCATCGAAAGAAAAAGTAGGACTGGTGTAAAAAATATTGAAAATAGTTTAATAAAAGATAACATCTCTCTTTTCAACTTTCCAATTTTCAAAAAGGATCATTTTCATAGTCTGGAAATATAGTTTATGTTCATTTTTCAAAATAATCTTCTCAACATCCTCAACACTCTTTGCTTGGGAAATATCAACAGCCCTTTGTGATATTATTGGACCCGTATCAACACCATAATCAATAAAATGAACAGAACATCCTGAAATTTTTACTTTATATTCAAAAGCCTGTTTCTGTGCATCTTTACCTTTGAATGATGGCAAAAGTGATGGATGGATATTTATTATTTTTAAATAATATTTTTCAACAATATTTTTAGGAACTATTCTCATAAAACCAGCAAGCACTATAAGATCGGGTGAAATATTATCAATTATTTTCAAAAACTCCTCTTCAGAAAATTTATCAAATTTCCATCCGGGTGGCATTTCGTTTAAAACAAAAGTTTTTACATTATACTTTTGTGCTTTTTTTAAACCTTCCGCTGATGGGTTATCGGAAAGAATAAAAAAATCTATGGGTAATTTTTCCTTCTTTGATTTTTTAAGAAGGGACTCCATATTTGAGCCCCTTCCCGATATACATATCAATACTCTTTTATTCACTAATCACCCTGTAAAACCTTGAATTCGACCCTTCTGTTTTTCTGGTAATCTTCTTCATTCTTTTCAGGGAAAACGAGAGGTTTATTCTCTCCATAACCTATCGCTATTATTCTTTTGGCACTTATTTTATGAACACTGACAAGATAATTTTTAACCGATTCTGCTCTTCCATTTGAAAGTTTTTTATTGTAAGATTTTGATCCTCTTGAATCCGTATGTCCACTTATTTCAACTTTTATGGAAGGATTCTCCTTCATTATCATTGCAAGAGAATCGCAAACAGGGTAAGATTCTGGCCTTAAAGTTGTTTTATTGAGATCAAAGAGAATATTGTTAAAAACGAAGACCATCTTTTCCTTCAAAAGCCCAACTTCAAGTGTGGAGATTATTCCACCCTTTATCTCGACATTAAATTTATCCTGCTTGATATACTTTGGCACAACAGGATCAATCTTGATATTATAGAATCCTTTCCTTATAGCCTTTGATGTATCAATTCCTCCAATACCAGTTTCAAAAGAATCCAAAATCATACTCATATCGGTTTTATATATTGTTACGATAGAATTTACAGGTTCAAGAGTTGTTGCGTTAAAAGTTTTCACTATAAGTTTACCATGAGTCGGGAACATCTCAACTATCTGTTTATACTCTTTACCTCTTTCTATATCTATGGTGAAAACAACATCATCTCTTCCTTTTGATTTCACCGTTACAGCATGTGTCCCTTCATCAAGCCTTTTACTCACCATACCAGCAGTATCAGTATAAATCGTATCACCATCGGTAAATATTACGAGAGCATTCTCTACCGGTTTTTTTGTAATACCACTTATGACCTGAACATACAAAATACCCATAGAAGGATTCATTTTGTAAATTTTTTCAACTTTTCCGTTTGCCTTTAAAAAGAAAGAATCAAGAATAGTATCATACTTATCCGCTGTAACTATAACTTTTAAATTTGTTTTGGGAAAATATTGTCTGAATTTTCCAGTAGAATTAGAGAAGAACGAATCCCTTTTCCCTGCAGGGTTATCTCTTATAACTTCAATTTTAGCGATAAGGGGATTTTCGGTGATAGAATCAATTATAACACCTTTAAATACTGAAACTACATTTGAATGTGCGCAAGCAGCAAGATTCAAATGCGCTCCCTTTGCGTTGTACAACAATCCATGATCCTGGGAAAGTGAGAGGTCTGAAGTAAAATTGCCAAAATTGAAACCAAGTCCAAAATTGAATCTAAATGTTTCCCTTCCGCCAAAAGTTGCCATACTTTCAAGTAGAAGAAAATGAAATGCAGTATACTGCACACCAAAACTCAATCTTGGTTTTTTAGTTGAAAATGAACTCTCTTTTAATCCCTGTGAGTATCTTGTAAAAATGTTGAATGGTAGATATCTTGCTGAATATGAAAGACCTAAATTAAAAACAGGCTCAAGAAATGTGGTTAAATTACCTTCATCATAAACCAATGAATTACCAAGTAGCGAACTTATTATCGAATCTGTTTTATCTTCATTACTTATGGTGGAATCAGAATTTATTGTTGTTATCACCCTGTGAAGGTTGATAACATTTAAAGAATCGGTTGCCATAAGGAATGTATATCTTCTTGCTCCATATTTCCAGAATATTCTTGATATAAGATGTTCCCAGGATAACTCTAACATCCATCTATCATCAATATTCCATGAAACACCTGTTCCTATATCAAATCCATGTCCTGGAAGATTGGCAAAACCGGGTGCTATATTGTTAACAAAAGTTGAAAGATCATCAAAACTTGAAATTTGGTCAGTATAAAAAGGTACAGCATAATCAAGATGCATCCTTGTAACAACCCTCAAAAAATTAGAATCAGATTGAAAATAAAATGAATCAGCATAAAGATTAAAGTAAGATAGACCTGAAAGATAGGAAAGTGATAAACCAAAGTTTAACCTTCCATTATTTTCAAGATCAACACCTCCTCCAACTCCAAAACCAAATTGCCCTATAACCTGTGTTTCAAACTTTAAATCTTTAAAATCATAAGTTGAATCAAACTGGTTCCCATAAAGCATTATATCAAAAAAAGCATCAGGGATCTGGAGTGCACTTCCTTCCCTGATATCAAATCCGAATCCGAAAAGTCCTATCTTGAATCCAAATAAAGGTAATCCAAGTCTGAGATATTCATCAAGTAAAAAATATGAGCCAATATTGTGAAGAATCGCCTCTTTTTTTTCCTCATTTATCGTATCAACTGGAAAAGAGTCAATAGGAGCGGTGGCTGCATTGTTAAATAAAAAAGCAAGAAATGAATAGGAGATTAGATTGTTTGTTAATCCAGTGTTAAGTCTTATCAACTCCCAAGAATACCATGGAGTATCAGTTCTTCCAAGAAAAGATGGATTATAAAATATGGACTGATAACCAGTATTCAAAGGAGAATTCATATATCTATAATCATAATCTGAAAAAAGAAGAGTCGCTGTGATCAAAATCAAAATTATATAAAAAAACTTTTTCATTTTTTTCTCCATAACAATTTGTTATTGGCTTGCACCGGGTAAAAAATAAGGATCAAAATCCATATTCATCTGTAAAGCGCCTCTTACCCTTATGAAATCTGCTGGAGTTACAAAAATATCTTCATCAACAGGAGCGGGAACTTCAACCCTTGCTTTGAATTTGAAAGTTGAATATTTAAATAAACTATCAAGTTGTTTTGTTATATCAAGGTTGAAATCACTGTAAACTCCAGTAGTTCCAACAGCCCTTCCAATCGAATCTTTTGGAACCTGATTCAAATAAAGAGTATCCATAAAAACAAGATTATCAAGAGAATCGAAGAGTAAAACCATAAGATTGAAATGGAATGGAATTCTGTTCCATATATCAAGATTAAGTCTTACCCAGTTTATCATATTCAAAGGAGATGACTCCGGTGGAGAAAATGGCAATTCCTGTTCTTTTACTATAGTCATTATCCTATCACCTGTAAGTTTTGCTTGAAGTGAAATCATCGAATAAGCCTCCATTGAATCTACGAATGTTAGACCTGAATCTATCTGCGTTTCAATTTCATGATAATAGTCACCAACAGGAAAATCTGTTACAGAATATGTGTAAAGAGTATCAAGAAAATCTCTTTTAGGTAAAAATATATCCACAGTATCAAGATAGATTAACTTGTTATTAGAATACATCCTGTGAATTATTCTACCACCAGTGTTATAAGGGACTTTACCCCAGAATCTTACAAAATTGTGGACTTTGTTTATAGTAGAGGTAAAATATGTTGAGTCTGGTGATACATCTATCCATTCTTTAGGCAATAATTCCTCAAGACTTATTCTTATAACTATCGTATCACTCTTCCAGTGTGCTGCATTTATCCATTTTTCATGACCGGTGAAAGCAAAAACAGTATCTCCCTTTATTTCCACTCTGTCCTGATGGTCAAGGGCAACTTCAAGAACGGTCATAACTGTGTCTCCCAGTGGCAAAGAGTATGTTAAATTTTCAACAACTGGCAGTTTTTTAGGCAATGGGATTGAACAGGAAACAAAAATTAAAATCAGTACAAAAATAAAAAGGATCATTTTCTTCATATATTCTCCTTTTTTTTAATTATATTCCAGAGTTTGAATTAGTCAATAAAAATGGAAGATTAAAACCTTTTTGTAAAAGACATTAATCCATCCACTGTAAATGAAATAATTTTGAATAGAAGATAGGATAGTATTGAAATAAAGAATAACTCAAAAAAGGAAAATGGATCGAATAGTGTAAATTTCCTAAAAAGTATTCCTAAAAATATGGATAGAATAAGAGAGATCGATATATCATAAAAAATATATTCAACACCATTTTTTATAGAATAAAATATCCTCGGTAATATCAAAAATGGAATTATAAGAAAAAAATAACCATGCATATATGCACAGATGAATATGGAAATTTTTTCAAAATCTTCAAAAAGAATATAGTATCTATCATTTATTGATTTTATCTTTAAAATTTCATATAAACTCAAAAGGAAATATTTCAGAAAATAAAGTAAAAATATCATCGAATTTAAAAGGAAAATAATTTTATTTTGAAAAGGAGATATTTTAAAACCTATCACAAAATAGTTTGAAATTACCCCAATTAAAATTATAACTATAAAATGAAGAATCTGATCTATAATAAAATTCAATCCGACCTCAATATTATATCTGTTTCTTACTTTTAGAAAATCTATCAGAAAATGGGTAATAAAAGTTAAAATTGATAAAATAAAACTTATAATAAAATTTTTTGAAAAGTAAAGCAAAAATATGAATGTTGGGGAAAAAACAAAAAATGAATGTAAAAAAAGGCCTTTAATTCCCTTAAGTTTAAACTTATAAACTTTATCGGTCTGGAAAACAAAATCACCAAAAAGATGCCCAAGTAGAAGTATCGTGATAACTCTTACATCAGGTAAAAAGTTATTCATCTTTTACAACCGAAAGCTTTAAATCGGCAAAAACTTCCGGATGTAATTTTACCTTTATGGTATAATCACCTATTTTTTTTATGGGCTCATCAAGCAAAACACTGGTTTCATCTATTTTTAAACCTTTTTTATTTAATTCTTCACTTATCAGATGTCTGCTAACTGAACCATAAAGATTTCCATCATCATGCATTTTTTGTTTTAACACAAGATTTAAGTCTGATATTATCTCCTTTACGGAAAGAGCCGATTCTTTGTTTTTTAATTCCTGTGTCTCTAATTTTATTTTTTCAATTTTAAACCTTTTAAAATTAGACTCACTATATTCATATGCAAGTTTATTGGGAATAAGATAGTTTCTAGCATAACCGTCCTTTACATTGATAACATCACCTCTTTTCCCTAATTTGGCGATATTCTCTCTCAAGATTACTTTCAATTCACCTCCTATCTCATTGTTTTATCAACTGGAGCTAAAAGTGCCATCTGTCTTGCAGTTTTAATAGCTCTTGCAAGTTCTTTTTGATGTTTTTGACAGAGTCCCGTTACTTTTCTTGGCATAATTTTTCCTCTATCGTTGATATATTTTGAAAGAAGTTGAACATTTTTGTAATCTATTTCTTCGTTTTTAGTACAAAATCTACATACTCTCTGTTTTTTCAAACCACTATCATTTCCAGATTCATTGTTCTTAAAATGGTATTGACTCATCAAAACCTCCGTTTTCATTTTCATCTATATCTTCAAACTCTTTTTCTACATCATCTATAATTTTTTCCACATTGTTAGCAGAATCTTCCACCTGTTCATCCTGTGATTCACCTCTTAAAAGAAAATAAATTTTTGTTGCCCTTATCTGATAGGATACTCTTTTTTCGTGAGTTTTTTTATCTTCATAGTTGTTTGATTCAAGAGAACCTTCAACTATTATGGGAACTCCAGTTTTCAATCTCTTTTCAATATTGTTTTCAAACCTGGTAAAATAACTCACTCCGATGAAAAGCGGATTATCTTTCCACTCACCGTTTCTATCTCTAAATCTTCTTGATGAAGCGAGCCTGAAATTTATCACTCCAACATTATCCGAAGTGAATCTTTTTTCAGCATCATGAACAACTCTTCCCGCTATCGTTATTCTATTTAAATTTGGAAGGTTAACCTTTTCATTCATTTTAAACCTTCACTTCATCATTTTTCTTTATCATATATCTCCAGATAGTTTCCTCAAGTTTAATTTCTCTTCTCAAATCTTCGATTTTTGAAGGTTCAAGAATAAACTCAACCAAAACAAAATGCCCCTGTGCTGTCTTGTTAATTTCATAGGTCAATTTTTCAATACCCTTATCTTCCACTTTTTGCACTTTACCATTAAATTTTTCAATCCAGCCTTTTAAAATTGATAGTTTGTTTTCTATGGTTTCATCGTTTAAGGTTGAATCAAAGATGACTAAAATTTCATAGTTAATCAAATTTTCCTCCTGTTATTTTTCTAATATTTCCCATTTTTTATTTATTATATTCATCGCATTCAAAAAACCTTTATCAAGGATAATGGAAAGGTTTTCAACACCTTTATCTATTATAGTTCTATAAATATTTTCATCCTTGAATTTACCCAGAACAAAATCTTTATTCTTTTTTGAATCTTCTTCACCTATCCCGACTCTCAACCTTGCAAAATTTTCAGAATTCAAATGGTATATTATTGATTTTAAACCATTGTGTCCGCCATCTGAACCTGACAATCTGAGCCTGAATTTTAATAGTGGTATATTATAATCATCAACAACAATAAGAATATCTTTAAAATCAAGGTTGAAATAGTTGATGAATTCTAATACAGATATTCCACTCTCATTCATATAGGTTGAAGGGATCATCAAAAAAAGTTTATCTTTCAAAGAACATTCAGAAAAAAAAAGTGCCCTTTACCTGTTTTGAATTTCAAATTTTCCTTTTTTGCAAAATTTTCAATTATCTCTCTTCCTATGTTGTGTCTTGTAAATTTATAAATATTATCAGGATTACCCAATCCTATAAATGCTAACATACTATTTTTTCTCTTTCTTTTCTTTTGTCTCTTTTTCACTCTTTTTTTCTTTATTTTCTTCTTCTTCTTCCTCTTCCTCTTTCTTCTCTCTAATCACTTCAGGTTCTTTAGTTTCTTCTTCAGGTTTTGGTGTTTCCTCAACAAATGCTTTTGGAGCGAGGACCGTAAGGATAACCTCTTCTGGATTATCAAGAATATCATATTTTTCAATTTTAAGATCTTTTACATGTATGGAATCACCAATTTCAAGATCGGTGATATCAACCTCTATATGTGATGGTATATCTTTGGGTAAACATTTTATTTCTATATCCCTTAATATATGTTCAAGGATTCCTCCAGCAATAACTCCTTTTGAAGTTCCCTTTACTAAAACTGGAACTTTTAATTTCATTTTTTCATTTTTATGGATTATTTGAAAATCTATATGTATTATTTTGTTTGTTCTTGGACTTCTCTGGATATCCTTTATAACTGCAAGAAAATCATCATCATCGAGTTTTATATTGATCAGAGTTTTTTCTCTACCCATTTGATGAAATATTTTGTTCAACTCTTTTTCATCCACATAAAAAACTCTATTCTTTTCACCATGTCCATAGGCAACACAGGGTATGTTTTTACCATTTCTCAAAAGTTTTAAATTATGTTTTCCCTTTTCTCTTTTGCTTACCAGTAGTTCATATTGAAGCATTTTTCCTCCTAATAAAAAAGTTCACTGATGGATTCTTTATTATAAACTCTTTTAATCGCATCCGCAAATAATTTTGCCATAGAAATAATTTCTATCTTCTCTATTTTTTTCTCTTCAGGTAGTATAACACTATCCGTTGTGTAAAGTTTATCAATGGGAGAATTTTTCAACTTAGCTATAGCATCTCCGGAAAGTAAAGGATGAGTTACACAGGCTATAATTCTTTTTGCACCATTAAATTTTAAAGCTTCCGCTGCCCTTGTCAATGTCCCTGCTGTATCAACGATATCATCAACCATTAAAACATCCTTATCTTTTACCTCTCCAACAACATGCATAACTTCAGATTGGTTTGGTATATTCCTTCTTTTATCGATGATCGCTATTGGAAGGTTATTTAATTTTTTTGCCAGACTCCTTGCCCTGTTAACCCTTCCAGCATCAGGTGAAACAACAACAGCATTTTCAATTTTTTCGTTTTTTAAAAGATATTCCACAAAAACTGGTGATGAGTAAAGATGGTCAACTGGAACATTAAAGAAACCCTGTATCTGTTCAGCATGTAATTCAAGGACCATTATTCTCGAAACACCAGCGGCTGTAAGGAGATTGGCTACAACCCTTGAACTTATTGGAACCCTTGGTGCATCCTTTTTATCCTGTCTTGCATAACCATAGTATGGAATCACTGCGGTTATCTTTTCAGCGGATGCCCTTCTTAAAGTATCTATAATGAAAATAAGTTCAAGTAAATTCTCAGCAGGTGGATTAGTAGATTGTATAACAAATACATGACTTCCCCTAACGGATTCATTTATCTGAACTCTTATTTCCCCATCAGAAAATCTTGAGATTATCGAATCCACAAGGGGTATATTAAGATAGTTTGAAATATCTTTTGCAATTTTTACATTCGAATTTCCTGTGATAAGTTTCATATTTAAACCTTAACCAAATAAATATTTTTTCTGGGGCGGTAGGATTCGAACCTACGAATGCGGGAACCAAAATCCCGTGGCTTGCCAGCTTGCCTACACCCCAACAGACTAAAAAGAACTACTCTTTTTGTGCTTCCTGATTATATTTCTCAAGAACGACTTTCTCTATTTTCTGTCTCATTTCGTTGTTGATTGGATGGGCTATATCTCTATAGGTTCCATCCTTAGCCCTTCTTGATGGCATAGAAATGAAAAGCCCTTTCTTTCCATCGATGATCTTTAAACCCCTGATAACGAAAGCGTTGTCAAAAGTTACATTGGCAAAAGCTTTTAACTTGGGTTCATTCCTTAATGTGATTCTTACTTCGGTAATTTCCATTCTTCCTCCTAAAGTTTTGTTAGTAATTGCTTTTTTATTTTTTCACGAGTTATCGGGGTGGTAAAAAAAATCCTATTCCCACCGAACTCTTCCTTAAGCAAATTGAATTTATCTTCATTTTCAAAGATCGCAAAAATCGAAGAACCGCTTCCACTCATTAAAACAAGCAAAGGATCATACTGCAAAATTTTTCTCTTTATCTCTTTTAAAAGAGGATATTTTTGAAAAATACTTTTTTCAAAAATATTATAAAAATCTTTTAAAGAACCAAATATCCCTTCAGGCCTTTCTATAAGGTTATAAATATTATAATATTTTTTTTCTTTTGTCAAGTATTTAGATATCCCATCATATGCCTCTTTTGTTGAAATATGAATATTTGGAGAAATTATAAAAAGTTTATACATTTCAAAACCATCGATATTAAAAAAATCGAGTATTTCTCCTATGCCTCTTCCTATAGCGCTTCCACCTTCTATGAGAAAGGGGGTATCAGCACCTATTTTTAAAGAGATTTCCCTCAATTTTACATCATCAAAAGGATATCCATAATATGAATTCAAGAAATTCAAAACAGCAGCACCATCTGCGCTACCTCCACCAAGACCTGCTCCAGAAGGAATATTTTTTTTTACAGAAAAATAAAAATCCTGCCACATTCCATTGGTAATTTTTAAATATTCTTCTTTGAAAATATGGTAAGCCTTTTTTATTGTATTATTTAAAGGATCTATAAAATAATCGTTTGAATTAAAATCTATCCGTAAAGTTTCATCCTCTTTTATCAGTATCTCATCATAAAGATCTATAGATTGAAAAATGGTTAGAATCTCATGATACCCATCTTTTCTTTTATTTAAAACATCAAGAAAAAGGTTGATCTTACAAAATGGTTTGAGTAAAAACATTATTTGTTAAAAATTTGAACAATTTCACTAAATTTGAATATGTTATCTGGGTCGTTTTCTATGGAATTTCCTGTAACTATAAAATCAGCGCCACTTTCAAGAATCCGATAAGCAATATCCGCACTCTTTATCCCTCCACCAACTATAAGTGGTTTCGTAAGTATTTTTCTCGCTTCCTTTACAAATTTTGTAGAAACAGGTTTTTTGGAACCACTTCCACCTTCAAGATAAATAACACTGAAATTTGATATTTCTGAAAAATATATATACTTCTGGAAATCTTTAAAATCCTTGATAAAATTTATGGGAACCTTTTTAGCCACACTCGTTTTTCTATCATCCATACAGAGTATATAGGATGTGGAAATAACATTTATTCTTGAGTTAAACAATTTTTTTGCACCATCCAAATGTTCTCCAATGATATAATCAAGTTTTTTTGTATTCAAAACTGATAGAAGTAGAATGTTATCCGCATATTTTGAAATCTGATAATGTGAACCGGGGAAAATAAATACCGGAAGTTTTACATTTTGTTTTATCGAAAGGATAAAATTATCAAATCCTTTTATTTTTTTATCACTTCCTCCAACGAGTATACCATCAACGATAGAGTTGTTAATGTTTTTGATTATTCTTTTAAGATCTATTTTTTTGGATGGATCTATTAAAACAAAATATCCTTTTTTTTTTTTTTGAGAATATTTTCAATTGGAGAGACTATTTCCACAACAACCTCATTATCACTTTCAAAAGATATTTATCCTTCATAAGACTACCCATAAAATTTATCACCATACCGGCAGTCTTTAAAGAAAATTTTAAAGAATATAGAGAATAAATATCTGATGAAACAGTCTTGCCGTTGAAAAGATTTATAATTGAAATAAAAAATTTATCAAGTTCCTCTTCACTCATTTCAATTAGCATCTCCCTTAACTGGTTCTGTTTCTTCAAAGAATATCCATTATCCTTTTCAACAAGTTCTTGATACTGCGATAATCTCCGGGCTGAAAAATCATTGCCTTTTAAGACTAAATTCGCAACTATACCCGCAAAATTCCCCGTCCTCAAAGCATTATCAATACCACCTCCAGTTATAGGATCCGCAGCCCTCGCACTATCCCCTACAACCATCGCCCTCTCACCATAAATCTTCGCCAACTGGTTCACTCCAACACACCCTGGAAACTCCCTCAATATCTTCGACTCTGGATAATACTTCTGCCTGTATTCTTCAAGAAGTTTATATGGCTTCTCGCAATCTTCCGATGAGGTAACACCTATACCAAAATTCGCCTCTTTATTCCCTCTCGGGAAAACCCATAAATAACCACCAGGCGTAACAGATGGAGTAAAATCAAATATCATCACATCATCATCTATAGTCCCATCAGAAATTATCTTTTGATAACAGGAATACATATCCTTTAAACTGCATACTGAATTTATTCCAACTTTCCCAGGAAGATAAGATTCAACTCCATCCGCTATAATTATAATCTTCCCAAAAAACTCCTCTCCATTCTCAAGAAAAACTCTTACTCCATCATCATCAACTTTAGCATCAACAACAAAAGAGTTCGTCCTTATTTCAAATCCTTTCTCTTCTTGAACCTTTCTGGCTATATATTGCTCAAATTTTGTCCTGTCTATTGTAACTACTCCCATATCGGTTATATCTACATTTGCTTCATAACCCTTGTATTTAATCTTTACTTTTTTAAAAGTATTCCTTATGAAAGGAAAATCCGTTCCATTAAAAAATTGTTTTAAGATATAGTTTGAAATACCTTCAGCACATATTATAGGTTCACCTATAACCTCATCTTTTTCAAAAACTATAACCTTATAACCCTTATCTATTACACTCGCAGCGTAAAGCCCTCCAGGACCTCCGCCAACTATTATAACATCATAATTATTATTCATTTTTACTCAACGCTCCAGATGGACATACCTTTATGCACTTATCACACTTTATGCATCCATCATTGATTTTAAGATGATCTTTATACATAATAATAACCTTCACAGGACAAACAGCAACACAGCCTCCACAAAGTCCACACTTCTTTTCATCAACTATTATATATGAATCCATAATTACTCCACTAATCTATCCTTTAAAGTTTTCCAAAAACCTTTTTTCATTATTGTTAATATTATCTATAATTTTTTTAGAGTGTCAATAGTAAAGTATATCAAATTTACCAAAACTTTTCAACCTTCTTCTTAAAACTATGTAAGATTTGACTATTTTTATATTGGTTGATATAGGCTCTTTTTTTGAAATTTTAAAAGATACATATTATTTTTTTTCAACATATGTTCAATAGTCATAGTTTTTTTTCAATCAAAGAGACTATTTCCATAGCAACTTCATTATCATTTTCAAAAGATATTTATCCTTCATAAGACTACCCATAAAATTTATCACCATACCGGCAGTCTTTAAAGAAAATTTTAAAGAATATAGAGAATAAATATCTGATGAAACAGTCTTGCCGTTGAAAAGATTTATAATTGAAATAAAAAATTTATCAAGTTCCTCTTCACTCATTTCAATTAGCATCTCCCTTAACTGGTTCTGTTTCTTCAAAGAATATCCATTATCCTTTTCAACAAGTTCTTGATACTGCGATAATCTCCGGGCTGAAAAATCATTGCCTTTTAAGACTAAATTCGCAACTATACCCGCAAAATTCCCCGTCCTCAAAGCATTATCAATACCACCTCCAGTTATAGGATCCGCAGCCCTCGCACTATCCCCTACAACCATCGCCCTCTCACCATAAATCTTCGCCAACTGGTTCACTCCAACACACCCTGGAAACTCCCTCAATATCTTCGACTCTGGATAATACTTCTGCCTGTATTCTTCAAGAAGTTTATATGGCTTCTCGCAATCTTCCGATGAGGTAACACCTATACCAAAATTCGCCTCTTTATTCCCTCTCGGGAAAACCCATAAATAACCACCAGGCGTAACAGATGGAGTAAAATCAAATATCATCACATCATCATCTATAGTCCCATCAGAAATTATCTTTTGATAACAGGAATACATATCCTTTAAACTGCATACTGAATTTATTCCAACTTTCCCAGGAAGATAAGATTCAACTCCATCCGCTATAATTATAATCTTCCCAAAAAACTCCTCTCCATTCTCAAGAAAAACTCTTACTCCATCATCATCAACTTTAGCATCAACAACAAAAGAGTTCGTCCTTATTTCAAATCCTTTCTCTTCTTGAACCTTTCTGGCTATATATTGCTCAAATTTTGTCCTGTCTATTGTAACTACTCCCATATCGGTTATATCTACATTTGCTTCATAACCCTTGTATTTAATCTTTACTTTTTTAAAAGTATTCCTTATGAAAGGAAAATCCGTTCCATTAAAAAATTGTTTTAAGATATAGTTTGAAATACCTTCAGCACATATTATAGGTTCACCTATAACCTCATCTTTTTCAAAAACTATAACCTTATAACCCTTATCTATTACACTCGCAGCGTAAAGCCCTCCAGGACCTCCGCCAACTATTATAACATCATAATTATTATTCATTTTTACTCAACGCTCCAGATGGACATACCTTTATGCACTTATCACACTTTATGCATCCATCATTGATTTTAAGATGATCTTTATACATAATAATAACCTTCACAGGACAAACAGCAACACAGCCTCCACAAAGTCCACACTTCTTTTCATCAACTATTATATATGAATCCATAATTACTCCACTAATCTATCCTTTAAACTCAAAATAAAATTTTCATCAATATTTTTCATAACAGATGTTCCGGATGAAAAATCTTTTCTTCCACCACCCTTTCCGTTAAACTCACTATTTATCTTCTCAATTATTTTTTTTGCATCAAATTCAGTATTGTTTGAAAAAACTATATAGTTTAACTTATCATTATCCTTCGAAAAAAGAACTCCAAAAACCTTTTTCTCTCTGCTTTTGATATTATCCATAATTCTTTTTAGATTATCAACACTATAACCATAGAAAAGATTATAAACAAATAGTTGATCATTTATCAATTTCCCTTTACCAATTATTTCTTCGGTTATCTGTTCTATCCTTTCCTTTATATATTTTTCATTCTCCTTTTTCAATGTTGAATTCATTTCAACAATCTTTGCAAATTTCCTTTCAAGTTCATCAAGATTTTTTACTTTATATTCAAGCATAAGGTTTTCTATTACATCAACCTTCTCATTCAAACTTTTCAAAGCATATATGGAGGTTTGACATTCAACCCTTCTTATACCTGTTGCTACGGATTCCTCTTTCAAAATTTTAAAAATGCCTATCTCTCCTGTTTTTTCAACATGAGTTCCACCGCATAACTCTTTTGAAACACCCGGTATGCTGACAACTCTGACTATCCTGCCATACTTTTCATTAAAGAGGGCAACAACATTTTCCTTCATAGCCTTTTCATATGGCATAAACTCTTTATATACTGGTATATTCTCATTTATTATTTCATTCACCGCATTTTCAATAAATTCTATCTCTTCCGTAGATAGTTGTTTGTAATGAAGGAAATCGAATCTGAACCTATCAAATGATACAAAAGAACCTTCCTGACGAACATGTTCACCAAGAATTTTTTTAAGAGCAGAATGTAAAATATGGGTTGCGGTATGGTTTCTCTGAACAAGTTTTCTTCTTCTCAGGTCAATTTTTTGCTTATACAGGACATCTTTTTTAAAATCTCCATAAATTTTTTTTCCTATAAGTAGATTTCCCATAGGAGATTTTACACAGTTCAAAACTTCAAAAAGAAACCCTTCCCCTTCAATAACACCAGTATCGGCAACCTGTCCACCAGATTCAGCATAAAATGGGGTCTCTTTTAAAAGAACTTCAAAAATAGAATCTTCAATTTCTCTGAACCTCAAAATATAGGATTCATTTTCAACTTTATCATATCCAACGAATGTTGAGACATCATCTTCAAAAACAGTAAACTCTTTTTTTTCAGAATCTATAAATATTGTTTCCTTTCTTGATCTCTGTCTTGCACTTTCAAGCAATTGTTCAAATCCTTCTTTATCAACATTTAAACCATCCTCCGATGCCATCTGTTGTATAAGATCGAATGGAAAGCCATAAGTATCATAAAGTAAAAATAAAGTCTCTTTATCTATCATACCATCTTTTATTCTTGTTTTATAATCATCATACAACTTCATCCCTATCCCTATAGTTTTTAAAAATCTTTCTTCCTCAGATTTTATTATACTTCTGACTTTATCAGATGTTTGAATAAGATATGGATAAGCATCTTTCATTATATCAACAACCTTATGGACAAGATCGTAAAGGAACGGTTTTTCAATACCTATTTTGAATCCAAACCTAACGCCTCTTCTAAGTATCCTTCTTACAACATAGCCCCTACCTTCGTTTTCGGGTATAACACCATCAGAGATCGCAAAAGTTAATGCCCTTATATGATCCGCTATAGAATTTGTTTCTTTTTTATATTTATCATAATCAAGATTATATTTGAAACTCAATTCATCTATGATCGGCATAAAAAGATCCGTATGAAAAATAGATTTTTTATTCTGCATCAAAGCGGCAAGTCTTTCAAGTCCCATCCCGGTATCAACTCCTTTGTTTTTAAGTGGAGTTCTATTACCGTTAAGATCCTGATTGAACTGGGGGAAGACTATATTCCATATTTCAACATACCTTTTACATTCATTTTGAATATTGCATGGTTTTCTATCTTCGAGTTCCTCTCCAAAATCATAAAAAATTTCAGTTGATGGACCACATGCTCCTGTTCCACCAGCCGGTCCCCAGAAGTTTGTTTTATCATCCATTATGATTATTCTTTCAGGGTTTAAATGTATAGTATCTTTCCATATATTGTAAGCGTTCTTATCATCTTTATGAACTGTCACATAAAGCATTTTTTTATCTATCTTAAGTTCCCCAGTTAAAAACTCCCAGGCCCATTTTATAGATTCATTCTGGAAATAATCGTTAAATGAAAAATTACCAAGCATTTCAAAAAAAGTATCATGGAAAGGAGAGTTTCCAACCTCTTCAAGATCCACAACCCTTAAACATTTTTGTATGGAAGTTGCCCTTTTAAAATCAAAATCAACGAGCCCTGCAAACATAGGTTTAAACTGGACCATTCCTGCTACTGTAAAAAGTAGTGTTGGATCCTGTTCTGGTATCAAAGAAGATGATGAAAAAACCATATGTTCACGATCTTTAAAAAATTTTATAAATTTTTCTCTCAAAAGTTGAGACTTCACTTTTTACCCCTCTTTTTAAATGTTTCTTTTACAACAGCATAATAGTATCTTGATTTTATAATAAAATGATGGTAAAAAAATAGTTAACTTTTTCATAGTGTAAAAATATCATATGGATCATTTCCTGTCAATCTTTTCTCTCTTCTTGAAACCTTTTAAAAGTTTTTTTCTTTTTGAAATTTCGAACCTTTCCGTAGCATAATTTATCGTTATCGGTGATAGATTCTCATAATTTTCAATGATGAATTTTTCAACTATACTCTCCTGTGAAATTTTCCCTATCTCTCTGAGCATCCATCCTGTTGCTTTTTTTATTAAATCTTCTTTCCCACAGATAACCTTTTTTAAAATTTTTAATGGAAAATTTATGGAAAAACGCTTGATAAAATATAGAAGAGAGATTATAGCGATCCTTCTTTCCCACATATTTTGGGAGGAGGAAAGTTTTTCAATAATCGTATGATCATTTTTTTCGAAAGAATATCTTCCAACAATTTTATAAGAAGAGATATCGACAAGATCCCAGTTGTTTATATATTTTGTATTTTTTAAATATAAATTTAAAATATCTTTTCTTGAATCTGGTTCATCTTCAAACCTTTTTACAAGAAGTAAAAGCGAAAATAATCTTATTTCATGGTATCTGGAAGAGAGAAGTTTGTTGATGGTTTTTAAATCAAGATCAGAATTTTCTTTAGCAATTTTTCTTAAAGTTGGAACATTTATTCCAAGAAAAATATCATTTTCACCATATTCGCCTTTTGAAGTTTTAAAAAAACTCTGTAAAATTTTTGCTTTCTCTTTATTCTTTAAGGATTTCAACAAATTTTCTATTCTCTTATGCGAGTTCAATCAGTATCCTCTCTTTAAATCAACTATATTCTCCAGTTCTTTGCCATCAAAAAGATTTTTCAGATTTTTGATTGTAAATTGTATATCCCTTTTTTCCGCTTTTTCTGTGTGTGCACCTTTATGAGGGGAAATGACGACATTATCAAGTTCATAGATTGGGAACTTTGAAGGGAATTTGTTTTTCTCTTCACCTTCTTTTGGATAATCATACCAGACATCAAGTGCTGCCCCTTTTAAAATCTTATTTTTAAGTGCATCATATAAACTTTTTTCATCAACTATCCTGCCCCTTGACACATTAACAAGATATTTTCCCTTTAAAAGTTCAATATTTTTTTCATTTATCAATCTTTCGGTTTCTTGTGTCAAAGGTAAAGTTAAAAAAACCACTTCCCCATATTTGAGTGATTCTTCCAGATTGTCGGTTAAAAAATCAAAATTTTCAAGTTTAAAATCGGATCTTAAATCTTTTTTCATACCCAAAATTTTACAGTTGAAAACTTTTAAAATCCTTGCTATTTCCAGTCCTATATTTCCGGTACCGATTATGGAAATTTTTTTTTCTCTTATGCTTTCCCAGTACTCCCCATAAAGCCCTTCCCTATGCCAGTCTCCCTTTTTAAGATCATTGTGAAAATAGACTATTTTTCCCAATAAGGCAAGAATAAGGGAAATAGCCCTTTCAGCTACAAAGATCGTATTTTCATGTGAATTACAAAGAATAATATTTTTATCAGATAAAATTTTCAAAGGAAAATTGTTTACACCAGCATATGGAACGAAAATATATTTCAATCTTCTGGCATTTTCCAATTGTTCCATTTTCAACCTGTAGGCTATTAGAACATCTGTGAATTCTATATCCTTAGGTAAAAAATTTCTATCTGTGATTTTGTATTCGTGTTGAGGATATTCTCTGGTAATATCTTTTATATTTTTTCTCCAGTATTCTCCAGAACAACCTGAAAAAAGAATCTCCATAAATTTTATAATATATATTCTAAAAGAATAGTCAACATTGTAAATTCATAATATATCTCTTGACAAATGGAACAGGGAATATATAATACAACAAAAAATAGGAGGTATTTTTGCCAAGAATTAAAGCACAGAAAAAATCGGTAAAACAAAATATAGTAAGAAAAGAAAGAAACAAAGAACAAAAGGAAAAGATAAAAAAAATCATCAAACAAGCCATTAAGGCAAAGAGTGAAGATGAAAAACTAAAAATTTTAAAGGAAGGTTATAAAATAATAGATAAAGCCGCTTCAAAAAATGTTATTAAAAAGAATAATGCAGCAAGAAAAAAATCAAGATTGGTAAAAATCCTTAATACAAAATAAAAAAACTCCGCTTTTGCGGAGTTTTTTTTTATCCTTATTTTAAATAATCATTTTAACAATCTAAAAGTTATCGGATAGGTTACATAGCATCTTATAGGTAAATCTCTTGTCATCGCTGGTGACCACTTCAACTTGTAGGCGGCTTTAACAGCGGCGTCATCAAGCAATGGATGAACACTTTTTAAAACTTTTACCTGAGAAACGGTTCCATCTTTTTCAACAACAAGTTCAAGAAATACTGTTCCCTCTATTCCAAGTTGCCTTGCCATCTGTGGATATTCTGGATCCATTCTTTCGACAAGTTTTGGAGGTTGTTCATAAATTCTGAAAATTTCACCTTCATATTTTTCAAGATTAAGATCCTCAGTTTCAAATGTTGTCTGGATATCAATATTTTTTGTAACTTCAGATTCTTTTGATGTTTCAACTATCTTTTTTGGAAGTTGTGGTTTTGTAATTTCCTTTGGTTCATTTATTTTTTGAATCTGATCGGGCAACTTTTCCATTACAATGATATCTTTCCTTTCTTTCATCTTGTAAGGATTGGTTTTAACTTTGGGGATTATCAAAAAAAGTATTATAAAGAGTATAAGTGTAGTTAAAAGAGATGATTTCACAAAAGTTGGATATTTTTCTTTTAAATCGTTTCTAATAAATTTTTCCATATGCTCCCCTATTTGATGGCGTTAATTTTTCTAGCACTCAAGGATACATGAAGGGCATTGGCTTTTATCAATTGTCCGAAAACATCGTTGGAAATCCAGTAGGGAGTATTTCTATCAGCCATAATGGAAACTATAAGGTTTGGATTTACTCTTTTCTTCTGTTCGACGATTGATTTAATCTGACCTATTGGAACTATTCTATCATCTATCGATACAACTCCCTTATCTCCATCATATCCTATCCAGACATGAGATAGATTTTTTGTTTCGATTTTCTTTGCTGCAAGAGCGTTTGGTAAATCTATCCTCAATCCCTGTTCTGTTCTAAAAACTGTTGTAACCATAAAGAATATTAAGAGAAGAAATACTATATCAGAGGTAGTTGTTGTTTGTATGGCTGGAGAACTCTCTTCAACTTTTTCAAAATGTTTTTTCATTACCAATCCTCCTTACATCTCATCATCTTCCGCGGGAGATAGAGATATTTTTTCCTTTTTCTGTGTCTTTTCAAACGCTATTTTAAGTTGGTCAAAAACTCTTATCATATAGTCATATTTTGCGGATCTTGTTGGTATGATAGAGAAAATAAGTGAATCACCTCTTGATTGATTCAAAAGTTCTATAGCCTTTTCTGAAACCGCATTCCATTCTACCGGATCATTTTCAATTCTAACATCTCCAAACCTGTTTATCCTTACATGGACTATATTCTTTGATAGAACCGAAATAGTCTCTTTGGATTCTTCAGGAAGAACAATCTGGAGACCCATTTCGGTATTAAAACTTGAAGTAACAAGGAAAAATATCAACATTAAAAATGTTATATCTCCAAGTGATGCTGTCGGAATTTCAGGTTTCCGGAGAGTCTTTTTTCTTTTAAATAACATATTATCTCCCAATTATGCTTCTTCTATCTCCAGGTTCATTAAAATTTCAACAATTTTGTTTGATGCATCTTCAAGTGTTCTTGAATAGTTATTTATTATAGTCTGGAAGTATGTGTAAGCGGCAGAGACTGGTATCGCTATAACAAGACCGGTAAGAGTTGTTATCAAAGCTTCTGAAATACCACTCGCTACAAGTTTAGGTTCAACAGTTCCCGCGAGTGCTATAGCATCAAAAGCATTGATCATTCCAGAAACTGTTCCCAAAAAGCCAAGCATCGGTGCAAGTGTTATAACTACTGCAAGAAATGGCATTCCTCTATCAAGAAATGCAAGTTCGGTTACACCTGCTTTTTCTATTGCATCTTCAATCGCTCCCTTATCCTTTCCAACATACTGGAACTCTGTTAAGGCTGATTCAATAACTCTTGCAAAAGGACTCGGATTTTTCGCACAATGCTGTATGGCTGATTCTATCCCTTCCTTTTCGATCTTTTCCTTCAACTCTTCAATAAATTTCTTTGGGTTTTTATTCATCACAAAAAGCGTTACAAATCTTTCAATTATAAATACAACTCCAATTATGGCCAAAGCGAGTAATGGCCACATAGTCCATCCACCTCTTTGAAATAGATCTAACACAAAATCCTCCTGGTTGGTTTGTTTTTTTATCTAAATAACTTAAAAAAAATTATACTTTTCAAAGATTCTTTGTCAATAGTTATCTTGTTGACCAGATATAGTAAATAAATGCTGCAACAATAGCAAAAAAACCTGCAAGAAGAATCATTACACCTTCCAGTGCTCCCACCTGCATAGTTTTTGCTATCTGTGGAAGAAGATCATAAGGGTTGGATCTTGCCAGTGCAGGAAAATAAACGGTTAATTTCAATATATGGACAACAACTCCAGCAAGAAGCAACAAAGTTCCAAGAATTTCAAGAATCCATATCGCTGGTTTCTTTATTATTTTAAGAAGTCTTCTTAAAATTAAAGATGAAATGAAAAGTGATACTGAAAAAAGAATTATTCCGATGGCAAGTATTATTTCAGCGGTAAAAAGAACCTTCATTTTGTTCCTCCCTTGTGTGGTTTTACAACATTATAAAATCTTAATACTCCTATAAGAGAAAGAACACCGGAAAGGAAGAAAAAGAGATATCCTATCCATGTCTGGGAATCGGTCATTTTCAAATTACCAACGATTATCAAACTGTAAGCCTGAACGAACGCATAAACTATTATCCCTGTTGGTGAAACCATAATAAACTGCCAGTCCGTCTTCCTGTGTAAAACCTTTTCATACCTGTGTGCTATTATTCCTATAAGAAACAAAGCAAGCCATAGAAGAAGAGCACCAACGATGGTTAAAATACTTGAGACCATTTTTGAATCGGTTACATATTTAGGGATTCCAGTTTGAGATAAGAGTATTAAATCGAAAAGTTTTAAAATCATATTTCCTCCATCATTTTAAAATTTCAATTATTCTGTTAATCATCTTCTGCGATTGACTTGGACCTATAATCATTGATGAAGATTTTGAAAATCTTTTCAAAAAATCATCAAGTTTACTTTGAGTAAGATTGTTTAAATCGAGTTTCATCTCATTTATGATATTTGTAATAATATCATCGGAAAAATCTTCTAAAAACTCTTGTGCTATCTTTTTCACATTGTTAAAGGTGTTTGAATCTATTTTATAAACAGGTTCCTTTTTTATGGGGATTTCCTCTTTTTCAACTTTTTCCTCTTTTGGTGAACCTTTTACAACTATCTTCTTTTTATCTTTTAAAACAACCTTAACTTTACCAGTCTTATCCTCTGCTTCTTCCTTTACGAAAGGCTTTTCTGAAACTATGGCAAAATCGATACCATCAACATTTATACTTTTGTCAACTAAAATACCATAAAAAGAATTATCCTTTAAAAAAAAGACCATTTTTTTCTTATCGTTTTGATATTCTATCCTGTCCATATTTGAAATACCGGCAGCATCAAGTGATTGTTTTAAAACAACAACGGTCTGCTTTATAATTTCATCTGTATATCCGATTACACCAGTTTTGGATATATTTTCATTTTCCGTTGAAAAGACAAAATCCGCGTTGTATCTATCTCTTATCTTCTCAATGTTATAACCCATAATTCCCCCTTACCTCTTACTCAACTTTTCTATAACATTTTGAACCATCTTTTTTGCTTCGGATGCACCATAAACCTCAACAGCCTTTTTACATACTCCATCTATAACTATTTTTGTGGTTCTTTGTATTTCATCTCTATTTATCTCCACGGATACTATAGGTTTTACATTTATTCTATCTTCAACATCAAGAGCCTTCTCAAGCATTTCAACATTTTTCAAATACTCTTTTATAAAATTGTTCCAGACCTTCCTATCACCACTCTGAGAGAATTCATCGATAAGATAATTCAACTGCAAAACTTTTGAAAGTAAAAGTTTTCTCTCTATCTCTCCGAGTTTGTCTTCTTCCTTAACCTGCTTAAACTCTTTAACAGATTTCTCAATGTCCATCTTTTGATAGACCTTTTCTTCAACCTTTGGAGATTCGACTTTAACGCTCTCTTCTTTAATAGTTTGATATAAATCATAAAAACTGTTCAAATCAATATCACCGTTGACTTTGAAAAGTATAAATTCGTTCTTTTCGGATATCAAAACAATATCATGACCATTCATTTTTAAAAAGGATATAACAGGATTGTTCAATTGAAACTTTTTAAAAATAACATCTCCTGCTGAACCAAGAAAGGCTCCAATGTCGGATATATTATCGGAAGATTTCAAAAGATCCTCTAAAACTGAACCATCCTCCTTGTTCAATCTCATCGCACCAAGAATGGGGAATGTTTCTTTAATTTTCTCAACCATTTGATTAAGATTCATCACTTACTCCCTCTTTACTTAAAAATTCTTTATATTTTTTTCTCGCGATCATCGAACCAACCTCTTCATTCGCTTTTTCAAATATCTTTTCATAAAGGATTTTTTTTATGTTTTTTATTTTCACATCATCTATGAATCTATCAACGGTTTCGTCAAACTCTATCTGTTCGTTATTGAATCTTATCAAACCTGCGACCGTTTCAAATCCAGAGTTCGTTAAAACATCAACTATGAATCCAGCCCAATCCTTTGTATTCGTATTTTTCACAGCAAATACTTCAAGAATGTTGTTTAGACTTTTTTGAAATTCCTTTCTTAATTTTTCTGAAAATGATTTATCAAAGAGAAAACCTTTAGATAACAGATATTCAAGTGATTTATACGATTCGAGAAGTGGAAGATTGGATTCTTTTATTATCAGTTTTATACTCTTTTTACCATCAACCAGTCTAAGTATAACCCAATCGGTCTTCCTCAAACTTATATTCTCTCCAAGACCTTCAGCTCTTTTTTCAAGTATGGAATCAAAGGGGGGTAATCTTTTCAAAATATCATCAAACTCAATTCTTCTTTTTTCAATCTGTTCTATCAAAACATCGGTGTTTGGTTGCGAGATCGTTGATTTATCAGTCTTTTCGCCATTTTTATAAATCACCCATCCAATCTTTTCTATAGAAAGATTATATAGAGCCTCTTCACCGGTAAAAGATTCGTATTCAGCATGTTTTGGAACCCCATTCTCAAAATAAATATCTCCAGTTTTATTTTCTATCTCAAATTTCAAAACTCCTGTTCTATTATAATTTGAAATTAGTGTTATAAATTCAATTGGACTGAAAATCTCAAGATTTGCTTTTAGATCTATTATCTTTTCTTTATCCATCCCTCATCCCTATATTTTTGAACTAAACTTTTAAATCCAGTATCGTTAAAATCTATTCTTAATTTTTCCCACTGGTAATTTAAACTGTTAAAAAAAACTTCATAGAAAATTTTTGACATATTTTTAGTATTATAAGTTATACCTGTTAAATTTTCAATATTGTTAGTATAAATTTTACCGTAAATTTTTTCCTGTGGTATTAAACTTTTTTTTACAAGAATCGAACCCTGCTGTAAAAAATTTGTTTCGGAAAATGTTTGTGCACTTCCAACGATCTTTTCTCCTTTAAGATTTATTTCAAATATTGATGTGGAAGCGAAACAATTCGCTGAAAAACTTTCCTTTTTTTCACCACCACTCAAAGAAGCATCTATTCCCATCTTTCTAAAAGATTTAACAAATATCTCTGAAATTTTTTTATACCTTTCTATAAGTCCCATACCACCTGTAAAAATTTTGTTATTACCACAGAAAGAATATGTGAGATCCCCCGAATGGATTACAGCCCTTCCGCCTGTGATCCTTCTTGTTATATCTATACCGTTTTTAACAACATAATCGAAATCTATTCCAAAATTATATCTCTGGTTGTAACCTATCGTTATCGAAGGTTTTGAAAAAGTGTAGAATCTAAAAAAAAGTGTTTCTATATTATTGTATGCCCACTCATCTATAGCCATATTTGTCCAAACATCGAAATTTGAATGATCCATAAAGAAAGCTTTCATTTTAAAATCTTTAACCAATCGGATAAAAGAAAATATATTCTTCCTATAAGCAACGATATACGAGCCATAACTGTGTAGCCAAAAGAAGCACCAAATGCTATCATTATAAAAGTAATTCCAATTTTGGAACCATATTTTAAAACACCTTTCTGTTCTTTTGAAAAATAAAAATAAATCAGAGTTGTTAATACGCCGAAAATTATCAACAGATTGTTAAAAGTTTCAAAATTAAAACCTGATAATGGAATAAGTGTCGCTTGAACCTGAGGAAGTATGAACCCCTGAATGGCTCCTGTTACACCGAGACCTGCACCCATACCAACCGTAAAGGCTATAGACCATCTGGATAACCAGGCTATATTTGGAAACCATCTGGTTAACATAATTATTCCAAAAAAAGCGGGGATTATAAGGATAAACTCTTTATTTTTAATTATCGGATCGAGTAGCATCGGTTGAATAACATATGCCCATGTGTAGATCAACCAGTATCCAGCAGTGATCCCGACATAAAGATGTTCAGCAAATTTATAAAATGGATTATCCTTATAAAGAAAAGAATATATAAAAAGGGTTAAACCTGCCGCGATCCATATACCAATGGTTGTTCCCATCATTTTCCTCCTTCTTTTGCCTTTCTACTTTTCTCGACAAAATAAGCGATATTCCCCAATATGATGAAAATTATTATTACAAGATGTGAATAAGATTGTGAAGCCATTCCAGCAACAGCAAGATCAGGTTTTCCAACAAGAGCTTCATATTCCGCAGCACCCTTCATACCACCAACAAGCCCAATTATCTGTTTTGATTGATAGAAATAATAGGCATCAGGTGCAGAAACAGCGTTTAAAGCTAAGGCGATTTTTTGTTTAAACCTTCCACCAGCATACTCTATCCAGACAAGGTATGTTGCTCCCGCCTCAAGTCCTACAAGTAGATCTATATCATTGTAATTGTGAACATTTTTCATAATCGGAAAAGAATCGAGTGGAATATTTCTATAATCAGTTTTAAAATAATCTCTTATCTCTTTTCCTATTCCAACTATCTGGGCAACATATCCCGGTCTATATCCAAGATTGATATAATCAACGCCATAGATAGCCTGTGTTTCTCTCGCTATCTTTTCAAGTGCCGTTGTTCCAAGGGGGGCACCAAGTTGCCATTGAACGACGAGTATTGGCTTTAATTTGTTTCTAAAGAGTTGTCTCAACAATGCCTCAAGAAAGGGCTGTTGTTCTGGCATAGATGCAGCATCATAATCTATGGAAATCATAACTTTACTTCCTTCAGGTAAATTTTCTACATAATCGTATACATCCTGAACAGGTTTTGTTGGAACAACTGGAAACTTTGGTTTTAAAATGAGTGGTAGTATAACAACCAAAGCTATAAAGATATATATGAATCTTCTATCAACTTTTGACAGTTTTAAAAAAATGTTCATAAAAACTCCTTATGAAAGATAACTTCTTTCTATACCGAGAAGTATTCTTATCGAAACACCGAGCGCCCCAAGTGATATCCCAAGTCCTATTCCTCGCTTTGCTGCCATCTGGGGAACCTGCATTATCCATTCTGTAAATTTTGGAAGATTCGGGGAAATCTGTTCTCCAAGTGGGACCCTTCCAAGCATTACTATTATAGCGGTTATAAGAAGAAGCGTGGCATCAAAATTTCTCGCTCTGAACGCTCTATAGGCTGCAGATGCTATAAAAAAGGCAAGCAAAGAAAACATTGTTGATTGTAATGGAACGATGAAATAATTATAAATGTATGTAAAATAGGAAGCTTCGTTAAATGCTGTTCCCAACCTTATAGTTTCAATTATACCTATAACAACCGTTCCGGTAAATCCTGCTATCAGAACGATAGAGTATCCCCAGTTTCCAGTCCTTCTTGTTATCTTTCTGTAATGCATACCTATGAGTGAATCTACACCAAGTAGCATTGTGAAACCGGCGATTATCGAATACCAGTTTAAAGATATTTTTTCAAGATCACCAAAAGGTTTATGAGGAATAAAGAATGAAAAGATCATAATCGTTCCAACGATAAATGTGATAAAAACAGGTATACCTTTGCCTTTTAACATTACTCCTCCTGATTAAACTTGTAATGCCTGATACAGGATGTCAAACAAATTTTTAAAAAATTCAATTTTCAAGCCTGACCCTAAAAATGAAAGTAAAAAACCTAGAACAAGTATAGACATTATGATAACTTTTAAAAAATCCTCAGCCGCTATGGAACCAAGCATCATCGGTTCCTTTTGCAAATATACAGATGCTGCCATCATCTCCTCACCGATTAAAGTGTAATCGCAGGCAGCCACAAAGAATGGAAGTTGTGCGGTTTCGGTTGTTCCAGAAATCTGTATGGCACCTATCGAATGACCGGTTTCAGCAAGTATAAGTGATTCAGCAAAAAATAATCCCTGCAGGAATATAGCACCGGGTTTTTCTCTCATCATCATTCCATCAACACCGGCTGCATATCCAAACTGATCCTGTGTTATGTACATTATATCGTTTTTATTGTAAAGATCAGGTCTTCCTGCTTCGGTGAACGCTTCCTTAACAACCTCCTGTGCGGTTGTCATAACTACGGGATCATATGAGGGAACAAGTATTTTTGTTTCATATTCAGCGACCTTTTTTGCAACCCTTCCAAGAATGGTTAAACCTGCTATCGTGGGTATATCAGTCACATAACCTATACCAAGAATATACATTATAGGTTTTCCCATTTCGGTGCTTCGTCCAACAGCCTCTTCAACAGCATCTAGTCCATTTATCTTTCTTATATAGAGATCCTTACCTTTTTTAGCAAGATTTAAATAGTATAAAAAAGTAAGCGATATAATTATTAAAGATATAAGAACCGCCAATCTTAAAAAATTAAACCATGATGCTTTTGAATAAACCATTTGGGTTTTGGATAAAACAAAAAATGTATCATCATTAAAAGAATAAAGACCCTCTTTGAAATCGAAAGTATCAAGTAAAATTTGCAACAGTTCTTCAGTGATAAATTTTTTAGAAAGAATACCCCAATAATTGTAACCTTTAGAATCAATAACCCTATCTGGTTCTTCTTCGCTGTTCACATCTCTGACCTGTTTAGAAAGAATGGGAATATCGGTGGTTAACAATACTCTTTTACCATCCTCATCAATTCTGATGATGCTTATGAACCAATCTTTTAAAATTTCAGGAGAATCCCACTTTAACTCTATACCACCACCACCATCGTTAGGTATATCAGAAGCATCGATGGTAAAATTTTTTACAATAGAGTCTGGAGTATCTTCACCAAGAAAAGTTAAAATAGGCTTCTCTTGAGAGAAAATCAGTATAAAAAGTGAAATTGAAAGAATGAAGAAAAAAATTTTTTTCACCTATCCTCCAGTTTATTTTATTATTCCGAGCCAGTCGGAAAGAAGAAACTGTATTCTGCCGATGAAAAGGGAGACCCTTGCCATTATCGTATAGCCGAAAGCAGCTCCAAAAGCGACCATTATGAATGTTATCCCAACCCTTGATACTCTTCCAACAAAACCTTTATGCTCAAGCGAAAAAAAGAAATAGATCAAAGTTGAAATAACACCTATGACAATGATAATTATACCAATATCAAGTTTTGTTGGCATCGTTGCATAAACCTGTTTGAACAAAAATTCAAAAGAGGATGGGACTGAAAGCCCTGTTCCTGCACCCACAACAAAAGCTATTGGTATTCTTGAAAGATATGCAACATTTTTAAAAAACCTTGAAAACATTAACAATCCAAGTAAGAGTGGAATTAAAACCAAAAAATTTTTATCGTAAACAAGTGGATTAAAAACTTTAGTGATTATGGTATTATGCCAGTAAACCGAAATACCGTATCCTATAGAGATTCCAACAAGAAGGTATTCTGCGAATTTATAAAAAGGATTATCCTTATATAAAAAAGAGTATATTGCCAAAGTTAAAATGGCTGCTATCCATATCCAGAAATTGGATGAGAGTGCCATCATCTACCCCCTTTTTGTTTTTTTGAAACAAAATATGCGATGTTTCCCAGAACTATTAAAATTATGAAAAATATATGAGCGGAAGATTGTGCATCCATTCCAACGGTAGCATCCTTTCTTCCCCAATAAACACCTTTTTTACTTAAAAGATTTTCATATTCGGCAGCCCCTTTTAAACCACCAAGCATACCTATAGCCTGCTTTGATTGCAAATAGGAATAGTATTCTGCTGCGGAAACTGCGGTTGTTCCTATACCAACATTCAACCCATACCTTCCGTTTGCATATATAAGCCATGTTAATACAACTGCACTTCCAGCAAGTTCAACCATAAGGTCAATATCATTATAATTTTTTATTTCTTTCATAACTTCGAGATCGGAAAGTTTGTTTCCATATCCATCTTCGTTGAAAGTCTCAATTATGTCCTCTCCCATCTTTAAAACTACAGCACTAACACCCGGAACATAAGCAAGAAGAGTTATATCCTTACCGAGTTCTTTTTGATTATCTGGGTTGGAATTGTTCCATTCCCTTAAAACATTTTCTATAACATCCTGAGCCATTCCAGCACCCTGTGGATATAAAGTTACGAAAAGAACACGCAGGTTGTTTGAAAGTGCATGGGTGGCTATAACTTTAGCCATAGGATGAAGTTCAGCCATAGTTGATGGATCATAATCTGCACCGATTAAAACAACTCCCCCTTCTGGTATGGAATCTTCAATAAAATCATATATCGATTTAACGGGGGCTGTCGTTTTCATTGGAAAACCAATGGGAAATAAAAATGGTATAATTATACATAAAGCAAGGACAAGATATATCCATCTTTTATCAAGTTTATTTATAAAGTTGATAAATCTCATTTCCCACCTCCCAAATATTTTCTTTCAATTCCAAGTATTATCTTAATTGAGGTAGCGATTATTCCAAGTTGAACTCCAATAAGTATTCCTCTCTGGGCAGCCATATTTGGATATTTCAATATCCATTCGACCACATCGGGTAAACCTTTGTAAATGAACTCGCCAAGTGGAACCCTTCCTATGGTAACTATTCCAGCAGTGATCAAAAGCAATGTCGCATCAAAACTTCTCGCTCTGAATGATCTGAAAGCAGCCGAAGCCATATAAAAGGCAAGTAGTGAGAATATAGTTGATTGCATCGGCATCTGCATATATAGATATGTATACATTAAAGGAGTTGTATCTGTAGGTTTAACATTGTGAAAAATTTTCATCCAGAGTGTTGTAGGCATAAAGGCACCACCAAAGATACCAAGTAAGGCTGTTACAAAAAGTGAAACAAGGACTATTATCGAATACTGCCATCCTTCAACCTTTCTTTTTATTTTTGTGATATGAAGTTCAACGGTTGATTGAACGGCTATAAGGTATGTAAAAGCGGAGACTATTATCAACCAATCAAGCATCATATTATAAAAACTTTTCGAAGCTGGATGGGGGATAAAAAATTGAAATATCAAAGCCACACCGAATATCGCCGAAACCAAAAGTGGTAGAGTTCTTCTTATAAACATATCAACTCCTAACTTTTAAATATGAATCTTAAAAATTCCATAATGTTCTTTAAAATTGTTATGTTACCACCTGTAATCAAAGATATTATAAGAATCAAAAAATATAAGGTTAGTATTATTATGATCAAACCTTTAAAATAATCCTGTGCTTTTAAAGTTCCAAGTAAAAGAGGCTCTCTTGAAAGATAAGCACTTGCAGCATACAGTTCTTCCCCTATTATCGTATAATCACATGATGTTATAAAAAATGGAAGTTGCGTCACAGCATCAGTTCCAGCGATTTGAATCGCCCCTGTTGTATTACCAGCTTCAGCCATTATAAGCGATTCAGCCCAGAACATTCCGAGTAGAAGATTCGTAGCAGGTTTTTCTCTTGTCATTATTCCAGAAACCGCAGCAGCGTAACCGAATTGTGAATCAGTTAAAAAGAAAATATCATTATCGTTGTAAGCATCAGGTCTTCCAGCTTCAGAATATGATTCCTTTACAACCTCTTTCGCAACCGTCATAACTATAGGATCTCTGTTTGGAACTATAAGTTTTGTTTCATATTCCGCGATCTTTTTTGCTACAGGTCCAAGTATGTTTAAAGAGGCTATCGTTGCAATATCGGACATCGTCGAAGAACCTGGAACATAAAGAACAGGCCTTCCCATTTCGGTTGCCCTTCCAACAGCCTCATCGAGAGTGTCCAGTCCAGAAATTTTTCTTACGAAAAGTTCTTTGCCCTTTCTAACACTTTCCACAAGTAAAATTATCACTACCGTATAAATTATTATCATCAACAGAAGTATAGTTTTATCAGTTTTGAAAAGATCTGGTTTAGGGGAAATCGGTTGGTTTATAATGCACTTCTCACTCTCTCCACCCATCGAATCAACAAATGAAATATAATATTCATATTTTTTATCTGAAAAGAGTCCCTCATCAACGATTTTAAAAGGAAACGATTTAATTGTTTTTAACATCTTAAAATTTGAATCTCCAGACTCTTTTCTATAGAGTTTGAGCGTAAAATTTTTCCCATCAAACGGAAAATTACAAAAGACTTCAATCCTTGTTCCATCATCATTTCCAACATCCCTTACGATGAAATTTTTCAAAACTGTGGAATCAACGGGGGTAAATAGCTTCTGATCGGTTTGAGTTAAATTTTGTGAAAATATAAAGAAAAAGGAGAGAAGAATAAAAATGAAAAACAAAATTTTACTTTTCATTTTACTCCCTTTTATTCTTCTATCAACTCAACATTGGCTCTTGGAAGAATAATCTTTTTACCATCTTCAAATTCAAATTCAAGGACTCTAACATGTGCTTCGGTCTCTATCTTTTGAAGTTGTGATGGTAAACCAACAACTCTTCCTATGGAACCAAAATATGGTTGTCTTATTATTCTAACAAGTGAGTTGATATCCATACCGAGTTGATCATGTTTCGCTTCTTCAAACTTTATATTAAGATCATCATAGGTTACTATAACTTCGGGTCTCATAACTCCAGCCCTTATCTGGGTAGCACCATTTATCGATGCTCTTTTACCATCATTTTTTGAAAGTATCTCAAAAGTTTTTTTTGCCATCGTCATCTTTCCAAAACCCTCTGTGATTATGAGTGTTATACCCTTCTCTTCATGTCCTGTTATTGCAACACCGATCTCCTCACCAAGAAAATCCTTTAAATCTTTATCATCTATACCACCAACAACAATACCTATAACCTGTTTTTTAACGCATTCTTCCAAAATTTCACTTGTAATCAGAGAACCGCCTATAACTATTTTCCCTTTCAGGTCATCCGTTATATCCTCTTTTGTTAAAACATAGTCTGGAGATTTTGCAACAAGTTTCAATTCACCTTTAGCCTCACCTCCTATACCGAATATACCCTGTATGAAAGTCGCAGGTGTTTGCACAACTATTCCTTCATTAGCGATCACTTCAACAACTTTACCATTTACATATGCATCTATTTCAACCTTTTTGGGAGGTTTTCTAAGAGTAAGCATACCTGTTATATCTGAATAATTTTCAACAGTTCCATCTATGGGTGAAATGACCGTTGTTTTAAACAATCCAAAAAATCCTTTCGATTCTGCTATGATCTGATCCTTTTTGATAGGATCACCGATTGAAACTTTTAAAAATGAGAGTGCCTCTTTTGGTGGGACACCCAGTTTTCCAGCAAGATTAAGTCTTTCAACATCTCCTGGCAGTAGAGTCCTTGCAACTATATCATCGGCTTTTACAAAATCTCCCATCTTAACAAGAACCTCACCTTTTAAAGGCAATCTTCTCTCTTTTTTTAAGATCGCTTTTTCAGTCACTTTCAAACCTGGCGTATATGAATGAGCCATAATTCCTCCATTATTTTTCAGGATATACTTTCAGTTCCTTCATCCACTTTGATAATTTTTCAACTCTATCCTTATCGTTTTCAGGTAGTATGAAGGGTCTTCTTCCTCTGGTATCAACAATAACTCCAACAACACCACCTTCAAGTTCAGTTTCTATCTCCTTTCCTCGTCCGATCCCCATATCAAGTCCTTTTGCTGGTGTTATTACCGCCTTAACTTTTTGATTCAAACCAAGAGGAATTATATTCATTTCTCCAAAATTGAACCTGTATTCATTCCCATCAAATTTTATTCTAACAGCTTCCTGTCCCTCTTTTATATTCCCTATAGGTGCAACACATGAACCAAGTCTTATCAAACAATCTTTTTCAAAAACCTCTGTAGCAGCCTTTTCATGAACTGTTGACAGAACACCGAGTTGAGGCATCATAAATATTGAATCCACTGTAAGCATTGTTACACCTTCAGGTAAGAATGCATCTATCATCATAATCGCTGATTGAACCCTTCTGGGTGCATGAGAAAGAACCCCACCTGAACCAACAACGAGATTTAAAGTTAACATATTTACAAGAGTTTCACCGGTGCTCGTTTGATCGAAAGCGTCTGAAATCGTCCTCTCCTTTTGAACACCTTTTAAACCGACAGCCATAGTCTTATGTTGTTCGAGAGCAAGTCTTAGAGCCTCTCTTGATATCGCCTGTTCTATCTGAAGCTCATCCACGGTTGAAGGTATGGTTGTTGGTCTTATCATTTTATTTCTAATTCTGTTTCTTAAATCTTTTTCATCCATATGAAATGGAACCCATCTCATTATATTTTTCAATCCGGCTTCCTTTACAACATTTGAAATGGAATAACTCATTCCTAAATTTGCTGAAACTGTTCTGTTGAAAGTATTTTGAAAATATGAGAACACATCGGTTGTAGCTCCTCCTATATCAACACCAAGAACTTCTATTTTGTCCCTCTTTCCTATCGTTTCTATCAAAAGTCCAACGGCACCGGGAGTGGGCATTATCGGAACATCAGTCATATCCATCAATTTTCTGTATCCTGGAGCCTGCGCCATAACATGTTCCATAAAAAGATCGTGTATTTTATCTCTCGCAGGTTTCAAATTCTCTTTTTCAAGAGTTGGTCTTAAATTTTCAACAACATAAAGAGCGGTCTTTTTTTCAAGTCTTTCCGTTATCTCGTTGACGGCTTTATTATTTCCAGCATAGATGACTGGCAATTTGTATCCCACACCGAATCTTGGTTTTGGATCGGCAGCCTGTATTATCTCTGCAAGTTGAACGACATGAGTTATTGTTCCACCATCGGTCCCGCCTGAAAGAAGTATCATATCGGGTCTTAAAGTCCTTATTCTTTTTATCCTTTCATGGTCAAGTCTTTTATCATTTGTGGCTATAACATCCATAACAATTGAACCTGCACCCAAAGCCGCCCTTGCGGCTGATTCGGCTGACATTTTATCAACTACACCGGCAACCATCATCTGTAAACCACCTCCAGCAGACGATGTTGATATGTAAAGATCCACTCCATCTCCTTCGGGGTTTATTCTTTTTATTATTTTATCATTATCAAGAATCTTTATATTGGCAAGTTCTTCAACCTCTCTTATAGCGTTCAAAACACCTTTTGTCACATCCTCGTATGGAGCCTCAACGGTTGTAGGTGCTTCCCCTCTTACGATCAAACGATATTCATTTTCCCTTTTCTCTATAAGTATAGCCTTTGTTGTTGTGGAACCACAATCGGTTGCAAGAATCCTTGTAATTTGATCCTTCCGTTTCATTCATCCTCCTTAAGATTCTTCTTTTTACTCTTTTTAGCATTTTCAAAATCTTCAATAAATGAAATCAATTTTTCAACAGATTCTCTCTCTTCAAAAATAAGTGATGCCTCCCTGTATTCTTTTATATTGAAAAAAGTGAGAACGATCGGTTCAAGGAAAATCATAATCTGAGAACTTATAAAATTCATAGGTTTTATAGTTTCAAGAAACATTACCGCTGGAGCTGTTAATCCTCTGTTAACTATATTTTCTGCGATTTTCTTTAATATCCCTTCTTTCCTTTCACCTGATATCTCTTTTGCAGCAACAGGTTTAAAATCGTTATTTTGATTGTCCATAATAATTTACATCGAGTTTTTTCAAAGCATATATATCATCAGGCCTTGATACGGGAGTATTTACGGGAGAATTTTTGACTTTCTCCGGTTTATTCTTAGCCTCATCATTTATTCTGATCATAGCATCTATAAAACTATCCAGTGTTTTCTTTGATTCGGTTTCAGTCGGTTCTATCATCATCGCCTCAGAAACTATAAGAGGAAAATAAACTGTTGGAGCATGAAAACCATAATCAAGTAATCTTTTTGCTATATCAAGTGTTGTTACATTATACTCCTTTTTATATTTTCTTCCACTGAAAACAACCTCATGCATTGTTTCAGTTTTATATGGAAGTTCATAATAGTTTTCAAGTTTTTTCTTTATATAGTTGGCATTGATTATCGCCATCTGGCTCGCTTCCTTCAATCCATCTTTCCCCATAACTTTTATGTAAGCCCATGCTCTTATCATTATGTTAACATTCCCATAAAATGAATGCAATGAACCTATCGAATTTGAAGGATAATCAAGAAAATATTTACCATCTTTGAATCCAACAACATATGGAGGTAGAAAATCTTTTAATTTTTCAACAACAGCTATCGCACCAGCCCCAGGACCACCTCCACCATGTGGTGTTGAAAATGTTTTGTGAAGATTTATATGGAGAATATCAAAACCTATTTTACCGGGTTTTACTAAACCCATAAGTGCATTAAGGTTCGCTCCATCCATATAGATCAAGCCACCATTTTTATGAACTATTTGAGATATTTCTTCAATCTTACTTTCAAAAATCCCAAGAGTATTTGGATTGGTTAGCATAATTCCAGCGGTGTCGGAATCCATTTTGTTTTTCAGATCCTCAATATCTATCTCTCCATTTTCATCTGATTTTAACTCCACTGTTTTAAAACCTGCAAGAGTTGCTGATGCTGGATTGGTTCCATGAGCGGAATCAGGTATCAACATTTTCTTCCTGTTCTCACCTTTACTTCTTAAATAATCCCTTATTATCAACATACCTGCAAATTCACCATGTGCACCGGCAACCGGTTGTAATGAGATTCCTGAAAACCCTGTTATCCTTAAAAGCATCTCTTGTAATTCATACATTATTTCAAGCATACCCTGAACATCTTCCTCATCCTGATAAGGATGCAAATTTGTGAAACCCGGTTCCTGTGCTATATCCTCATTTATAACTGGATTATATTTCATAGTACAGGAACCTAAAGGATAAAACCCTTTTTGAAGATGGTGATTCTTCAATGAGAGATGGATAAAATGTCTTAAAAGATCTATTTCTGAAACAACAGGTAAAGAGAGATTCTCATCTCTTCTATTTTCATTTTTTAAACATTCTTTTAATGAAATTGGAAAATTGTTTTCTGGAAGAGAGACTATGTTTGAATCTTCATCTGAAAGATTAAAAATCAATCTATCATACATTTTAAACTCCTTGAATTTTTAACCAATATTTAATAGATTATTTTATATTATTATAGTTTTTATGTCAACTATAAATCTTTATTTAAAAGAAACGTCCTCCTTAAAGGAGGACGTTTAGGGAGGGGTTGAGAAAGATAGAATTAGGGAATTATCATTACCTTTTTAATACTCTTTTCAAAACCTGTTTGAAGTATTACAAGATATAAGCCTGGTGAGACTTTATTACCATTCGGATTAACATTTGACGAATATGAAGAACTTTTTACGGAAGTAACTCCATTCCATATGAATCCATCGTTATATATTCCGGGAAGAACATCATCTTTAGAATCGGTATAGACGAGTTTACCATCAAGTGTGTATATATACAAAATGAGTCTTGTTACTTTTCTTTTTATTTCAAATGGAAATTTTAAATTACCATTTTTAAGAGAATATGGATTTGGATAGGGAGAAAGAAGTCTGTTTGAAACTATTTCAAAAATTTCCTGTGTATCCTTATACATAATAGCTTTATAAAAATCAGGCACCCCATAACCAACGGTTTGATTTGGATATTTAGAAAAATATGTTGTATCTGGTATCAAAGAAATAAAAGGCTTTTTAGCTGTTTTTGTTAAGGATTCGATAACATCCTGTGGAGTCCAATCTGGATGAGCCTGTAAAACAAGTGCACACCCTGCACTCACAAGTGCTGTTGAGCCACTAGTTCCAAGAATGTAGTTGAAAGAGTTTGAACTATCGGAAACGGTGTATGGCCACTCAGCAAGCGCACATACTTCAGGTTTAAACCTTTGAATCGTAGAATCAAGATAAACATCATATGTTGGACCTGTCACAGAATAATGAGAATATACCATAGAATCATCAACACCTCCAACGGTTAAAACATAATTACCATCAGCAGGCGCTATTATCGATGTATCGGCACGATCTATTCCAACATTTTTAATATTACCGATAGCGTTAACAACAAGTATTCCCATATCTCTTGCGGCTATATTTGCAACTTTTGTTATTTTTGTTGAATCACCTGTCATCACCGAGTAAGGATACCAATCCTTGTAACCGAGTGAACTTGAAATTATATCGGCACCAAGGGAATCAGCCCACTGCACAGCGCTTATCCAATTATCTTCCTCTGATACCATTTCAGAATCGGCTATTTCAGTCTTAGCGATAATATAGGATGCTCCAAAAGCAGGAGAAATAAGTTCTCCAGAGTAATATGATGCCATAAGACCAAGCATCTTGGTACCGTGACTTAACTGATTAACCTCATCGGGTGTACCACCGGAAACTATTCCAGCAAAATCTCTTTTTTCGATAAAATCATACGATGTTAAAATATCAACATCTTTCAACGCTCTATGGATGGGAATATTTTTATATACAAAAGTTGTTTCGTAGGGTGTGCTTGAAGAATCGATAACCATAGTTGAATCTTTTAACATTAAAACACCTGTATCAAAAAGAGCGATCAAAACTCCCCTACCCGTGTATCCCTTATTATGTAATGTGTTTATGTTCAACATCTTTATCTGATTGAATGAATAATCTCCATAGTTATATAGATCATCATCTTTTGTTTCATTTTTACTTTTCTTTTCAATAACTTTTTTAACTATATAATCCTTCTTTTTCCTCATAATGGCAACAGGTGAAATAGATTTTACAAAATGTAATTTAGAAATTTTTTCTATATCATCCCTAGAAGCATAGATCGTTACACCGTTCAACCATTTTGAAACATTTACAATTTTAAATCCCTGTTCTTCAAGAACGGAAATATATTTTTTATTCACTGGAAGATCGAAATATGTTGCAACAGGCAGATTTTTGTTTCTTCTTCTTTCTTTTGATCTTTCGGAAATATATGTTGGGTTGTTTTTAAAAAAGTTAAGTATTTCAGATTTGTTTGTAAACCCCTTATCCTTAAAGATTACCCAAACTTTCAAGGTGTTTCCATCTAACATTTTTTCAAATCCAGTGGCTGAAAATAAAAAGATTGAAATTATAAAAAGTGATAAAAATATTAAGGAAATTTTTTTCATCCTCTTCTCCTTATATAGTAAAGATCATAACAGAAGATTGATACTTTTTCAAGTAAAATCACTTTTGAACTATTCTCAGAATGTCGTTAAATGTAACCAGAAAGGTTAAAAAGAAAAGAACAGATAAACCTATATACTGATAAACCTGCATAAATTTTCTGTTTGCCTTTATCCCTGTTACCAACTCGAAAAGGTATATTAGAATGTATGAGCCATCGAGTGGTGGAAACGGTATCAGATTGAAAATAAAAAGATTTATTGAAAAGAAAGCAAGAAAAGATAAAAATGTTTCAAAACCAATTTTAAGTGTCTGATCTGTTATGGTGTAAATGGAAACTGGACCACCAAGGTTTTTTAAAGACATTCTTCCAGTAAAAAGTTGTTTGATAAATTTTAAAATCGAAAAAGATATCTGCCAGATTCTCTCAAAAGATATTTTCAAAGATTTGATAAATCCAACTTTCTGAATTTCATAGGAAAATCCTACTCCCAGAAAACCATATTCAACAACTTTTCCATCCACTGTATCTTTTCTGATATCTGGTTTAACGGTTATCGTTAAAGTATCATTATCCCTTAAAATAAGAAAATTCATTTTTTCTCTATAATTTTCTTTTATTATATTTGAGATATCCTGCCAGGCAAAAATATTGAAACTATCTATCATCAAGATAAGATCACCCTTTAAAATTCCAGATCTCATTGCTGCAGAATTATTTTCAACAATACCTATCTTTGGAGGAAAAGCGGGTATTATGGATAAAGATTCAGGTTTCGTGAGTTTAAATGTAAACTCTCTTTTCTCTTCCTTATTTATAACTTCAAACCTGTTTTCTTCGTTTGGAATCAGATTTAAAAAAATATCGTTGAAATCCTTAATCTTTACACCGTTGACAATGGTTATCAGATCATTCTTTTTAAAATAATCTTTGTAAGTTCCCTCAACACTGTATAATGGTCTATTCTCAACTTTAGCGATACCAAAAAAAAATATCATAAAGAATACTAGAAAGAAAGCAAAAATGAAATTTGCAAATGGACCGGAAAAAATAACAAGAATTCTTTTAATGGGAGATTTGTTCATGAAATCATCTTCATCCCTGTTCTGGTTTTCAAAATCTTCCATACCTTTTAATTTAACATAACCACCAAATGGAAGAATGGAAAAGATATAATCGGTTTCATTTTTTTTAAATCCGAAAAGTTTTTTACCAAGACCCACCGAGAATGTCAAAACACCTATTTTAAAAAATTTTGCAACTATAAAATGTCCAAACTCATGGATAATAACCATTATTCCGAGAATCAAAACCATTACTAAAAAACTCATAATTTTTCTCCAATTTTTGTAGCAAGAATTTTTGCTTTTTCTTCGCTCTCTTTTATATTTTCTATTGTCACTTTTTCAATAAATTTTACAGATCTCATAACCTTTTCGATAAGGGGAACTATCAAATTAAATTTTATCCTACCATTCAAAAAGAGTTCAACACTCTTTTCGTTTGCGGCATTGAATATTGCTGGCATGTTTCCACCCTTTTCGATCGCTTTGTAAGCCAATTTTAAAGAAGTATATTTTTCAAGTGGGGCTGGATAAAAGGATATATCGTTTCTATAATCTTCGTTTAACAATTTTAAGGATGGAGAATCACCTCTATCTGGATGTAAAAGGGCATATTCTATAGGAAGAACCATATCGGGATAAGCCATATGACATATATATGTTCCATCGTTCAACATAACCATTGCATGTACTAAAGATTGGGGATGTATCAATACCCCAACCATTTCGGGAGGAAGATCGAACAATCTACACGCTTCTATAATTTCAAGTCCCTTGTTTACCATTGTTGATGAATCTATTGTCACTTTTATGCCCATATTCCATATGGGATGTTTGATAACTTCATCATAAGAAAGGTCGGTTTTATTCAGTTTAAAAGGAACTCCACCGGATGCGGTTATATAACATTTTTTTATCTGCTTTCTATCAATAAAGGAGAGTAACTGCCACAAAGCGGAATGTTCCGAATCAACAGGTTTTATTAAAGCCCTTTTATTTTTTTTCAACTCTTTTTTTATTATTTCACCATATGAAACTATCGTTTCCTTATTAGCAAGTGCAATAATTTTCCCTCTTTTTATAGCATAGTAAGTTGGTAAAAAACCTACCGAACCTACAAGAGAATTTAAAACAAGATCGTATTCAAGATTCTTTACAAAATATGTGTTTACATCCCCATCCTGTAACCTTTTCGATTTATTATTACAAATGATCGTTGAACCATCCTGAATACCTATATTTTTAACTGAAAATTCTCTGGATATTTCAATTAATTTTTCCTTTTTTGTGTTGGCAGTGATTCCAACAATTTTGAATCTTTTGGGATATTTTCTTATAACCTTTAATGCGCTTGTTCCAATGGAGCCTGTTGCTCCAAGAATTAAAATTTTTTTCATAAAATTCTATAGTTTATAACAAATATAGTATAGTAATAAATCAATGGAAGTGCAAATAGTACGGAATCGAATCTATCCAGGACACCACCATGTCCTGGTAAAAATGAAGAAATATCTTTCAACTGTGCATCCCTTTTCATAGCGGATTCTATCAGATCTCCACTCAGTCCACCTATGGATGATATTATCGAAAGGATAAAGATATCAACAAATAATAATTCTTTAAAATAGAATAGAGAATAGATTGATCCTGAAAGTAATGAAAAAATAAAACCCCCGATAAGACCCTCATAAGATTTTGATGGACTTATTCTTGGAAGAATTTTATGTTTCCCAAACCTTGAACCAACAAAAAATGCTCCCGTATCGGACATCCAGATCATCAAAAAGGACAATACAACAAGTTTTGGGGAATCAAAAAGTGAAAAACTTAATCTTTCTATAAGTATCATATGTCCACCAAGCCAACCGCTGTAGAGAACTCCAAAAGTTGTCGCGGAGATATATACGATTGATTTATCAGTATCGTTCCTTCTAAGTTCTCTTATGGAAACGAATATTATCAAAACGGTTATAAGAAAATATGTGAAAATTGCAGAAGAATAGTTCATTATAAAACTTATCACAATCGATGATAATATTCCAGTTCTCAAATAAGGCTGTAAACCCTTCTCTTTTAAAAGTGTGAAAAATTCATATGACATTATACCGATTATTCCAAGGATCATAAAAAGATATGGATACGATCCATAACTAAAGATTGCTAAAAAAAATGGTATGAAAAGAAAAGAAACAAATAATCTGTAAGAGAGTTCTTTATTTTTAAATTTTACCAAATCTTCTCTCCCTTTTTGAATAATCCTGAATCGCTTTATCAAACTCTTTTTCGTTAAAATCAGGCCAAAGAACATAGGTAAAATAGAACTCCGAATAGGCTGTCTGCCATAGTAAAAAATTGGATATTCTAAATTCTCCACTCGTTCTTATAACCAGATCAGGATCCGGGACATCAGGGAGATATAAGAACTTTGAAAATTCAATATTATCAAGTTGTTTGATCTGGTTTGTTTTCATCTTCTGACATATACTCTTACAGGCATCAACTATCTCCTGCCTTCCCCCATAATCTACTGCGAGTATGAGTTTTAAACCAGTATTTTCTCTTGTAACCTCTTCAGCGTTTTTAATGTTGTCAATCAATTCCTTTGAGATTTTATCCTTTCTTCCAATGAAATAAACTTTAACATTATTTTTATACAATTCTGGGAGTTCTTGCTTTAAAAGCATTGAAAACATTTTCATCAAACTATTGACTTCTCTTTTGGGTCGATCCCAATTTTCAGTTGAAAAAGTGAAGAGTGTAAGATATTTTACTCCGATCTTTGAGGAATATTTTACAATTTTTCTAACAGTTTCGACACCCTTTTTATGCCCGTAAATTCTATTTTTTCCTCTCAATCTTGCCCATCTACCATTCCCATCCATTATTATGGCAACATGAGTGGGAATTTTAATATCATTTTCACCCTTTTTAGTGTTCAAGGATCTCATTTTCCTTCTTTAAAAGTATTTCATCAACCAGAGAGACATATTTTTCAGTAATTTTTTGAATCTCTTTTTCCAATCTTTCCTCATCATCCTCGGATGTTTTTCCATCCTTTTTCATCTCTTTCAATTTTTCGATATTATCCCTTCTTATCTGTCTTATACCTATTTTAATATCTTCTGCTAACTTTTTTAAAGTTTTGATTATCTCTTTTCTTCTTTCTTCAGTTAAAGGTGGAATTGCCATCCTTATAACATTTCCATCATTTGATGGAGTGAGTCCTATATTTGCTTTTAAAATTTCCTTTTCAATTACAGAAAGAACAGTTTTGTCCCAGGGTTGAACAACTATCATTTTTGGATCGGGAGTTGAAATCGTAGCCACCTGATTCAGAGGGGATTTGACACCATAATATTCAACTGTTATTCCATCAAGTAATGAGGGGGTTGCTTTACCTGTTCTTATCTTTGAAAGTTCACTTTTAAACACTTCTATACTTTTTTTCATAGAATTTTCTGCTTCCAATAAAAGTTTTTCAGGCATATTTCCTCCTTAATTTACAAGAGTACCAATTTTTTCACCTTTGATTATTTTTATCAGATTACCATAGTTTAAAATATTAAAAACGATTATGGGTAATTTATTTTCCTTACTTAAAGATATAGCTGTCATATCCATCACATTCAATTCTTTTACCAGTACGGAAGAATATTTGATGTTTTTATACATTTTTGCATTTTTATTTTTAACAGGATCAAAATTGAAGACACCATCAACCTTTGTCCCTTTCAGAAGAACATCGGCTTCTATCTCGGATGCCCTTAACACAGCTGCGGTATCAGTGGTAAAGAAGGGATTTCCAGTTCCACCGGTAAAGATCACTATTCTTTTCTTTTCAAGATGAGAAATCGCTTTTCTTCTAATATACGGTTCCGCTATCTGTTTTATCTCTATAGCCGTCATCATCCTTGTTGAGATTCCCTCTTTTTCTATCATAGATTGTAACACCATGCCATTTATTATAGTTGAAAGCATTCCGGTATAATCGGCGCTAACCTTGTCAAGATGCAACTGCTTTACCAGATTCGATCCCCTTATAATATTTCCACCACCTATTACAATACCAATTTCCACACCATAATTGTAAACCTGAATTATCTCTTTAACAAGAGTTAATAATGATTTTTCAGAAAAAACAGAATTTTTGTCTCCAAGAATTTCACCTGAAAGTTTCAACAGGATCCTTTTGTATCCTTTAAAATCTTTCATCTACTCTCCGATTTTAAATAAAGAGAATCTTCTCACTATTATGTTTTCTCCAAATTTTGCAATATTTTCTTTTATATAATCTTCAACCGTTTTCTTATCTTCGCTACCAAAAAACTGCTGTTTGTAAAGACAGTTATCCTCATAAAATTTTTGAAGTTTATTCTCTATTATCTTTTTAATAACATTTTCAGGTTTTTTTGAATCCTTTAACTGCTCTCTGTATATCTCTTTTTCTTTTTCAATAATTTCCGTTGGAACATCATTCTCATTTACAAATTGTGGCTCCATTGCACCTATGTGTATTGATATCTGATGAGCCATATCAATAAAATCCTGAGTTTTTGCAACAAAATCGGTTTCACAGTTAACCTCAACAAGAACACCGAGTTTTTTGTTGTAATGTATGTATGAATCTATAACACCTTCGGATGCTACCCTTGATGATTTCTTCGCTGCTTTTAGAATCCCTTCTTTTCTTAAATAATCTATAGCTTTCTCTATATCGCCCTGACTTTTTATTAAAGCATTTTTACAATCCATTATTCCAAGTCCTGTTCTTTCTTTTAGTTCTTTAATCATGTCCATCGATATATTCATAATAAAATCTCCTTTTAAATTATTCTATCCTTTTTTTTCTTTTTATTCTTTCAATTTTAGTATCATCGGAATCTATTTCTTCCTCATCCGTTTCACCTGGGACTCTTGTTTGAGAAACTTCCTCAACTTTCTTTTTATCCAGATAATCTTTTCTTTCAAGCAAACCCTGATTTACAGCATCACTTATGACCCTTGTTATTATTTCTATAGATTTTATAGCATCATCGTTACCAGGTATCGGTATGGTTATATTATCCGGATCAGAGTTAGTATCGACTATCGCAACTATTGGTATTCCCATAAGGTTTGCCTCATTTATAGCGATTTTATGTTTCTTTGTGTCAACAACATATATCAGGTCTGGTAATCTCGTCATCTCTTTTATTCCAGAAAAGATCTTTGAAAGTTTCTCTATTTCCCTTTCCTTCATTCTTCTTTCCTTTTTGGTCAGACCTTCATATTCACCCTTCTTAAGACGATTTTCACTATCTTTCAGTTTATCGATAGTCTTTTTTACGGTAGAGAAATTGGTTAAAAGTCCTCCAAGCCATCTCTCATTCACATAAAAAGAGTTACAATTTTTTCCCTCCTGTTCAATTATATCCTTTGCCTGTTTCTTTGTTCCTACAAAAAGAATGTTACCACCCTCTGCCATCTTATTTTTAACAAAAGAATGTGCGATTTTTAACTGTTCTAAGGTTTTTACAAGATCGATTATGTGAATATTGTTTCTTGATGAAAAGATGAATCTCTTCATCTTTGGGTTCCATCTTTCAATCTTATGACCGAAATGAACGCCACACTTTAAAAGTTCCTCAATTGTTACCTTCATTGAAAACTCCTCCTTCGGTTATACTTCCACTGAACCTATGGGAACGGATTGACCCGCACCGCCCATAAGATTTTGATCAGTGTGTTTAGTTTTTTTATTATCTCTTTGAGAATTGATATCTCTTTCTTGCTTTTGAGAGCCCGTATTTTCTTCTTTCCTTTTCTCTCGGATCCCTTGTTAAGAATCCATTATCCTTTAAAAGGTTTTTTAAATCTGGATATCTTTTTGCTATGGATCTTGCAATTCCAAGTTTTATAGCATCTTTCTGCCCGGTTATTCCACCACCATTTACCTTAGCGTAAACAGATATCTTTTTTTCAAGACCACACAATTTTAAAATATTTAAAAGTTCTTCCCTATGATCAAACCTTTTTATAAAATCTTCAAGTTTTTTACCATTTATCAAAAATTTTCCTTTACCTTCTACCAGCCTAACTCTTGCAACAGATTCTTTTCTTCTACCCACAAAAAGATTATTCTCCGCCAAAATTTCCTCCTATTATAGTTTGATTTCAATCGGTTTCTGTGCTTTTTGTCTATGATTAGCATTTTTGTAAATCTTTAATCTGGTCAACATTTTTCTTGCAAGTTTGTTTTTGGGTAACATTCTTTTTACAGCGAGTAAAAGAACCTTTGAAGGATTCTTCTCAAGAAGTTCTTTTAAAGTAATCTCTTTGAGATTGCCCATATAACCTGAATGGGAATAGTAAACTTTACTTGAAAGTTTATTACCTGTTACTTTAACCTCACCTGCATTTATAACGACAACGCCATCCCCATTATCGAGATCGGGTTGATAGTTAACTTTATTTTTACCCATAAGAATAATGGCGATTCTGCTTGCAAGTCTTCCCAAATTCTTATCTCTGGCATCGATAAGATACCAGTTGTGTTTTACATCTTCTTTTCTCGTTATAGTTGTTCTCATCAGAATCTCCTTATTTTCCTTTTTTCTTTAAATCCTCATATTTTTTATACGCTTCGACAGATTTCTCATTCATCTTCATCCTTGAATAACTATCAGCAAGAATAAGATAGAGATCACTTATTTCAACACCGGCTTTTTTTATATAATCTTCAAGCGTTTTAACCGCATCAGCGTAATCTTTATTCTTGTAATAAGCGAAACCAAGGTTAAGAAGAGATTCCAGATCTTCGCTGTTATCGGTTATTGCTAATAAAAAATATTTTATAGCATTTTTATATTCCTTTTTTTCTTCAAGATAAATTTTACCCAGTTTATAATCCACATCGTTCTTATAGGTTATAAGTTTTGTTTTCATTAAAGAATCGGAATTTTCAAAAATCTGATCGAATTTTACAAAATTATCGATAGCATTATTAAAATCTTTTCCAGCAAAAGCAACTTCTCCCAACCAGTATAGTATCTGTGGATTTTCAAAATCTATCTCTTTTGCCTGGTCTAAATATTTTTTAGCCTCCTGAAGGTTATTACTTTCGATATAATATTTTGCAACATTAAAAAGTAATGATAGATTTTTGGGATTCTTCGATAGGGATTTATCCATAATCTTTTTCATATTGATCTCATCCTGATTTTCAAGATAAAGTAAAACAAGATAATCATAATTAACTGTGGTATCTTTAATCTCTTCTGCCTTTAAAAGGTAATTCTCATACTTTGTCCTGTTTTCTTTTCCATCTTTGTTTCTTAAAAATCCGGTACCCGCGTTGAAAAGTACTGGCCAGTAAAATTCTACATTCTCTTTCATTTCTTTCAAAACCTGTTTTGTTGTATCCTTTTCAACTGCAATCAAAAAATTCTCAGCTGCCAGATCAAACTCACTCTTTGATCCATAGGCTTTACCAAGCCATAGGTAAGCCTGAGGATTATTAGGCTCTATTTTTATCGCCTCTTTGAACTGGACAATCGCTTTATCAAAATCACTCTGTTGCATATATATTATACCCGAGGACATATATTGATTATTACATCCTGTCAAAAGTATAATAAAAAAAATAACAGAAAAAGATATTTTAAATAACAATTTTAACATTAGTACCTCCAGATAAAGATAAAATTGGTTTATTATTTTATCAAAAAATATTTTTTTGTCAATATATGTGATTCTTCTCATAATTCAGAATGAATACTATAAGAAAAAAATAGAGTTATTATTTTATTATTTATTAAATATATCGTTCAAAATGTTCTCGATTTCGTTTTTAAACTGAGCATCAAAGGTTATATTCTCTTCTTCTTCCTTCATAAGTGATAAAATATTCTGACATACTTTTTGGGACATAACCTGTATAACTCCAATGATCGCATTTTTTGTAAAGATGGAGATAAGAATTAAATCGTCAGTGATAGCATAATAAAAAAAAGAATATTTTTTACCTTCCTGAAAGAGAGTTAAAAAATAATCCTCTTTTAATAGTTTTGCTATACTTCTTGTAGCGTTGAATATTCCAGAACAGAGTGCTCCGATAGATTGGTTAAAATAATCATCATTTTTTTGACCATTTTGAAAAAGAATCTGTCCTGAGGTGTTTATGACCAAAACACTCGTTACTCTTGTCTCGATTGTAAATGCCCTCAATAACCGTTCAACATTTTTAACGGTAATTTCATCAAGAACAAGTTTTTTCATATAATTTAAATTAAATTAATTCCTGTAATGATGTTGCAATATTTTTAATCTGGATTATAAGAGATCCTATGTTAACATTCTTTTCAGCAAGTGTAAAAAGAATAAACTTTTCTTTTGAAATGAATAAAATTTCTCCCTTATCGGTATATATGGTTGAAAATATTGGAAGAGGATCCGTGCTCTTTCCAAGACTCTTTTCCATCTCAATATTTATCTTTGCGACCATCGCACCCAGAAGTTCAGCCAGATCAGTTTCGTAGAACAACTTTTCAACTATCAGTCCATCCTTTGTTAAAACCGCGACACCTTTTACCCCTCCTATTTCCATCACTTTTTCGATCTTTTCTTTTATCATTGTTCAAGCACCTGTTTTATATTTTTTAAAAGTTGTTTTGCCTTTATCAGTATCAATCCAATTTTTACAATCTCTTCTGTAAATATTCCAAGTATGTATCCATTACCTTTAAAAAGATATATTCTCACCTTGCCAATTTCTATAAATATTCTATCTATGGGTCCAAGATCTGTTTTCCCTATAGAATCTTCACAGACCAGAAAAATTGTAGAGAATAAGGCTGAGGTTATTTCAGGATCAAGATTCTCAATCATCTTCGATTTGACAACAAGTCCAGATTCTTCAATTATGATACTTCCCAAAACACCGTTTACTTTATTGATCTCACCAAGTGATCTATCGAGTAAACTTTCAGTTTCATTTGCTGTTATAATATTTTCTTTTTCGATTTTTTCCATCACCTCAAGATTTACAGATGAAATGGTTTCTTCCTTTTTTTCTGGTTTATTTTCTTCCAATTTCTTCACAGGCTCAACGAAAGACTTTATCTGTTGATCATCTGGATATTCATTTAATAGTTCGTTCAGAACATTCAAAGCTGTTGGATCGTTTAACCCCTTTAAAGATTTGTAAAGAAGAATTTTTGCATCCTTTATATCTGGAAATTCAGAAAGAATCATTTTGCAGTATGTTATCGCTTCATTGTATGCTTTATTCTTGTAAAGATCCTCAGCGATCATTATAAAAACGGAAAGACTCTCCCTATCAACTTTCATCCCCTCATTCAAATTTACCTCCTAAAAATTCTTCAAAAAGTTTTTGACTTTCCTTCAAATGATCTATGAGTTTTTCAATCTTACTCTGCTTTTCTGGAGTTTTAAGAAGATCGTAAAGAGATATCAACTCTTCTATACTCTTTTCTAACATTCCTCTTTTGAAATAAGCAAAAGAGTTATACTTTTTTATAAAAGGATCATCCATCTGTTCTTTTTTTACAAGTGAAGCGTAATCGTTAACCTTTTCAAACTGGCCTGTAGCAAAAAAAGAGTATATTATCATTCTATAAGCATCGATATTTTTTGGATCAATTTTTAAATAGTTTTTTAGTTCTAAAATCGATTTGTCGTAAAGTCCATCATCAAAATAATGCTTTGCAACATCAAAAGAATTTTTATCGGATTCAATATGCGATGTTTCAACAACAACGATTCCAAGGGTTATCATTCCATAAATCAATTTTGCGATTTCAAATTCATCCCCATACCTTTCAGCAATATCTTTAATACTGTTTTTTCCATTTATCATAGAAAAAATTTCCCATTCTTTGGGTTTCAAATCCAGAAGATCCATCTTATCAGGATTATCAGAGATTTTTGGCACCACAGATGAATTGGGAATCTTGGAAGATAATCTTGACCATTCGTCTATCCTTCTGGAACCTTCCATTATCAGGGATTCAGTTTTTATTCTAAACTTTATTAAATTATCAAGTAATATACTGGTTTCCTCAAATTTGAAATAACCATCTTTCCATTCGAAAAGTTTAAAAATAGTATCTTCGATTCTTAACTGCAAGAATTTTCTTAACTCGTTTTCACTCATAATTTTCATCTTTACTACCTCTCTTGCAAACTCCAGATCATCGTTAGGTATCCTGTTTAAGATTTTCTCTTCATAAAATTCCTTTGTTATTTTTCCCGCTTTGATCAAAAGCAAAGGTAGATTGATTCCCTCAACATTAGCATAGACAACGTTTCCCTTTTCAAAAAAAACATTTGCTTTTTGATCATTAACAGATTTAATCCTCAGAATACCACTCTTCTGGTTGAAAGAGAGTATTTGAAAGAGATCTATCAGGTTGAGTTCGCTTATCGGTCCTTCTATAGCCAATTTGACTCCTATTCAAATATCGATATCCAATTTCTTGCTGCCTCTATCGCTTTCTGACTTTTGATAGCGAATTCAGAACCGGGAGCATTTTTTGTGACACTGTTCCATCTTTCAATCGCTTCCTTTATATAACCTTCTTTGGCTATAAGTTTAGCATAATTAAAATTCGCTTCAGCATTATTGTTATCGAGTTTTAGAATATTTTGATACGCATCCTTTGCCACTTCAAAATTATCGATTTCCTGACATATAGCCCCTATCTTTAAAAACGCTTTTATGTTTGCAGGATCTATCTGAACTATTCTTGTGTAAATTTGAATCGTTTTGTCAAAATCTTCATCAAGTTCATATAACATACCAAGTTCCCAGAGATAATCTAAGTTATTATAATCTTTGCTGACAAGAGATTCCAGTATCTTTATCGATTCATCATAAATTTTCATTTTTCTTAAAAGATTTGCCTTTTTAAACAGGATTTCAAAATTCTCAGGGAAGATCTTCAGTATACGGTCATAGATTTCAAGAACATCTTTATCCCTGTTCTGAGAAAAATATATTTCTGCAAGATTTGAAAGAGCATCAACATTTTCTGGTTCCTTTATAAGGATATCTCCAATTATTTTGATCGCATCATCAAGTTTATTGTTCTTCCATAAAAGCATGGCATAGAGGTTCATAATTTCAGTTGGAGAATTATCTTTTTGAATTATTTTGGATAAATATTCAAGAGGTTCATTGTAAACACCTTTACCGTATAATAATTTTGAAAGTTTGAAGACCGCACTTCTATTTAAAGGTGAAATGTTAACGATCTTTTTATAATACTCTTCAGCCTCACCATAAATATTTTTAATATTGTAAACATCCGCGATCAATTCAAGCATTTCAATATCATTTTCATCTTTTCTCACCACTTCCAGTGCTAACTGTAAAGCTGCGTCGTATTCACTTTTATCAAAAGATTCCTTCGCTTTTTTTCTCTTATCATCAATTACATCTATCTCTTTTAATTTATCATCCTCTTTTTCAAAAGTATCCTCAGTTTCCTCTTCAAAAACAGCTGTAAAAATATCTGCACTTTTTTGTTCATCCATCAAAAATCCTTCAAGCTGCTCAGAAGATGTTACCTGATAATCCTTGGACAATGTTCCACTTATAAGGACATCAACCTTATCGGCATAGTAATCGAGTCCAAGTTTATATCTCGTTTCAACATAATATGGATTCAACTTTAAAGCCTCTTTGGTATACTTTAAAGCCTCTTCGTACTTTCCAATTTTAGATAATGTAAATGCAAGATTATAATATGCTTCAGCAAATTTTTCATCATATTGAATCGCTTTTTCGAAAACTTTTATGGCATCCTCATATTTACCATTTTCTCTATAAATTATTCCGAGATAGTTATAGGTGAGAGGATAATCTCCCTTTACCTCCAGAACCCTATCTATAAATTTTTTTGCCTGTTCAAAATTTTTTCTCTCGATGTTTAAAATCGAAAGGTTGATAAGAGCATCAACATAGTCATCTCTGATCTCGAGAGATTTTAAAAACAACTTTTCACCTTCATCATTCTTGTTGAGATGCACCATCGCTATACCGATATTGTTGTATGCCATAACATACATCGGATCAATTTTGATGGACTGATTGTAACATTCAACAGCCTTACTCAATTCTCCTTTTCTGTGAAAGGCTATACCCATATCGTTATAAGCCTTTGCGGCAAACGATTCATCTTTTAACGCGAGTTTGTATTCATCTATCGCTTTATCATTTTCTCCAAGAAGAAGATATATCTCTCCAATCTGTATATGAATTATGGATCTTTCAGGTTCAACTGATTCGGCTTTTCTGAATTCCTTTAAAGCTTCGTTGAATAATCCTTTATTTCTGAAACCTATACCCAGAGTAAAATAGGTCAAAAAACTGTTTGGCTGGAACGAAACATTAGACTCCTCGTTGAGAAAAGATTGATACGCTCCCTGTTGGTAAAATTCTATCCCGAGATTAGCCTGCGTTTTTCCATATGCTGGATTGAGTTTTATAGCCTTTTTCGTCTCTTTTATCGCATCATCGAAAAGCCCTTTTTCACCATAAACAAAACCTAAAAGAAAATGCGCTTCGGCAAGGTTTACATCAAGTTCAAGTGCCTTCTGGAACTCTTTTATCGCTGAATCAAGTATTCCCTTATTGTAATAAACTTCTCCAAGCATTGAATGTATCTGAGCAGATTCGGGTTGAAACTTTAAAGATTTTCTGTATTCCTCTATAGAATCATCATACATCCCTAAAGATTTATATATTTTGGCAAGATTCAATCTTGCATCGATAAAGGATGGATTCCCCTTTAAAATCTTTTTGTATTCAGCGATAGCATCAAGTGATTTACCCATATTGTTCAAAGCTTCCGCTAATTTGAATCTTGTATTCAAATCTTCTTGATCGTTTTCTAAAATATTTCTATATTCATATATTTTTTTGTCATACATTCCGGTTTCACGGTATATAAGTTCAAGGTTGTTTTTTGCAAGAGTAAATCTTGGATCTATTGATAAAGCCTTTTCTAACTCTTCTATGGCTTCATCGTAGAGTCCTTTATTGTAGTAAACAACGGCAAGATTGTTATGTGCTCCAGCATCTTTAGGATCTATTCTCTGTGCCAGTGATTTTAAAACCTTTTTCTCCGCTTCAGAAATCTGGATCTGTTTTTTCATTTATCCTACCTGTTTAAAAAATCAAGAAGTTTTTTTAAAGATATCGGATCGGGTAAAAGTATAAGGTATCCTTTTAAAGGTTGTGGTTCATCTTCAAAGGTAAACTCTGTTTCAACACAGAAAACTATATCTTTGTTTGCGCTAAAATCTATATAGGCAGAAGTTACAACAGCGGAACCTATATCTATGACAAGGTTTGGAACAGAAGGTAGAATAAGCATGTTGAGAAAATCACTCATCGCTGTAAGGTATGAACCTACAACTATATTGGCAACCTCCTTTATTGCGGATTGCTCTATTTCACTCAATACCGTAGTGGTTCCAACAGGTTTCCCCATAACCATATCGACAAGAAGCATGGATTCATCTCTTGGAAAAAGAAGTAATGTCCTTCCAGTAAGATCTCCAAGAAATTTCACAAGTACACCGGTTACGATTTCATCCTGATTGTCGATTATTCTATAAATTTCCTCAGAGGAAATTAAATGAACTTTTGGAACAGATACCATAACTCTTTTGTTAACCAACTGGGAGAGAACTGTCGCTGCATGACCACCACCAATGTTTGATATTTCTTTGATACCATCGAGGTGAAAATCTTTCAGGTTCTTATAATCTATCATAAATTACCCCACTTTTGAAATCGTTACGATCCCTGGAACATCCACAATAAAAGAAGGCATCCCATTATTTAAAATTGTTACACCTGCCAGCCCAGGTATTCCAGCAAGCATTCCCTTTAAAGGTTTTACAACGACTTCCGATTGTTCAACAAAATTTTCTACCAGTATTCCATACAGGGATTCATCAACTTCAACCAGAACTATTTGAAAATTCTCTTTTTCTCTATTATATTCGCTTTTGAAAATATCCGCAAGTCGTATCAATGGGACTATACCTTCTCTGAGAATAAATACTTCTTTCCCCATTATTGTATAAATTTCATCCATATTTATTCTAATGGTTTCAACTATATGTGTCAAAGGTATTATGTATACCTCCGAGCCTACATTTACAAGCAAAGCTTTTATTATCGCGAGTGTTAAAGGAACTTTTAAAATAAATGTGGTTCCTCTACCCGTCTGCGAAGAGATCTCAAGTGTCCCACCTATATGTTTTAAAACATTATAGACCGCATCAACACCAACACCCCTTCCTGATATATCTGTGACCTCCTCCTTGGTTGAAAATCCACTATTTAAGATAAGGGAGAATACCTCATGATCACTCATCCTTGTAGATTCATCCTCGGAAATCAAATTTAAAGATATCGCTTTTGAAATGATCTTGTTTTTGTCCAATCCCTTTCCATCATCTGAAACAATAATTAAAACTCCATTCTTTACCCTTTTCGTCTCAAGCAAGATATAACCTTCTGGAGATTTTTTATTTTTTATTCTTTCATCGGGTGTTTCAATACCGTGATCCACAGCATTTTTTAAAAGATGAAGTAATGGATCCGCAAGAGCGTTCAGTATGGCTCTATCAAGTTCTATATCACTTCCTTTTATTTCAAATTTTATTTTTTTGTTTAATCTGTTTGAAAGATCCCTCATAAATCTTGGATATCTATCAAAAACCTGTCCTACAGGGACCATTCTGATTTTCATTATTTCATCCTGTATAGCTGAAATTGTTTTTGATGCCGAATTCAGAGAATTTATCAAATCTTCATTTTGAATAGAATAAGCTATCTGCTGTAATCTTCCTCTTTCTATAACAAGTTCTGCTATATAATTTTGAAGGTTATCGAGTCTTTCAAGTGATACCTTAATATCCTTTTTTTCAATAACCACATCGTTATCACTCTTTGCCTCATCTTTAACAACAACATCTTTTATTTCTGGAATACTTTTTATATCATCTATTAAAGGTGCAATTTCTTTTACATTTTTGATGTTTATATTAATCTCGTTACCGAATTTTTCTTTCATTATAGAATCGAAATCAGGTTCGGTATTTATAAAAATATTTTTATCCTGTAGACTTTTTATAACCACATAGGCTCTTGCCGATTTTAAAACCACATCATCAGCAAAGATTACTTTTAAAGTTATATTTTTTTCATTCTCTTTTTTTTCTTCAACTTTTTCGGTTTCTATTATTTTTTTAGATGTTTCAACACCCGTTTTGATCGATTCTATAACCTTTAAAAAACTTTTTATTATGTTCTCATCGATTTCCCTTTTATTGACAAGAGAGGTTAGGTAATCGGTCCCCTTCAACAAAAGATCTATCAAATCAACCGTTATGTTGAGTTTTGAATTCCTTATAAGATCCATAATATCTTCCATGGCATGGGAAATCTTTGTTATTGAAGAATAGCCCATAGAAGCAGCCATACCTTTAAGTGTATGCATACCTCTAAAAATTGAATTGATAGCTTCAGTATCGTTCATATCCTTCTCAAGTTTGAGAATTGAATTGGATATCTGCTCTAAATAATCTTCCGCTTCACTTATGAACAATTCTTCATAATTTGAATTCATAGTTTTCTATTTTAAATTCAAAACTCTATTAACGGATTCAAGCACCCTTGAAGGTTGAAAGGGTTTCACTACAAAGTCCTTCGCACCAGCCTGTATGGCTTCAACAACCAGTGATTGTTGTCCCATCGCTGATACCATTAAAATTTTAGCATTGGGAAACTCTTTTATGATCTCTCTTACGGCATCGATACCGGACATATCTGGCATTATGATATCCATGGTTACAAGATCGGGCTGTAACTCCCTGTACATCTGAACCGCCTGTGTACCGCTTCCAGCTTCACCACAGATCTCAAATCCTTCCTTTTTTAAAATATCAGAGATCATTCTTCTCATAAAGATCGCATCATCAACAATAAGCACCCTTGTAGCCATATCGATTCCTCCTAATTTTTATTTAGAATATTTTTAACATCAATAATTATTATCTCTCTTCCATCCTTTTGAATAAAACCCTTTATATAACCTTCTTCGATTTCCTCCATGTTGACAGATTCAACATTTATAATACCTTCTATCGAGTCTACAAGAAATCCATATTTTTCTTTGTTGTTCTCACATATGATTATATAATTTTCTTCAACTTTTTTGTTGATCCTTAATTTTTCTTTCAAAGAAACCAGAACAACAACCTCTCCTCTTAAATTTATAACTCCATAAAGAAAATTCTCTGCATTTGGAATTCTCACCGCTGGTAGTTTTTCATAGATATCGATAATATCTGAAATATGTATACCATAAAACTTCTCTTCAATTTTAAAAGTGATAAACTGTTTATTTTCGTTTTTCATCCAATTCCTTCCAGCAATATTCAATGGGCAATTTATCCAAGGGATGGAGATAAAATCCATGAACTTTATTTAAAATTGCGGATTGTTTGTAATTATGTGTCAGGAAAACCCAGGGGGCATCATCCACTATCATTTCCTCTATTTTTTGATAGATACCGTTTCTCTCTTCATAGTTTGTGGTCATCCTTGCTTTTTCGATCAAAGAATCTATTGTTTTATTTGAATAGAAAGAATTGTTTCCACCATCTCCAAAACTATAAGTATGAAATAGAGGATAGAGGAAATTATCAGGTTCTCCAGTATCACCTGCCCAGCCCATCATAAAAATATCACATTTGCCAGAATGCATTCTTTCAAGAAGTTCCAACCATTTGAGAGGAATTATTTTAATTCTTATACCTATTTCCTTCCACATCGCTAAAAGTAATTCAGCCCTTTTTATAACAGTTTCGCTATCAGAGCAGATCATTTCAAATTGATTTTTTATACCATCAGGATAACCCGATTTTATCATAAGTTCTCTTGCTTTTGCAGGATTGTAAGGATAACCTTCAAGCAATTTATTATAACAGGGTAAAGATGGTGGAAAGATGCCTTTCGCTATTATTCCAAGTCCATACATAGTTTCATTTATATACCTTGTTTTATCCGTTGCATAGTTAATCGCCTTTCTGACATCTTTTATAAATGCCAGTTCATTTCTTCTTGACAGGTTGAATCCAACATATTGAACATCGAGTGAAGAAATGGTTAAAATATTTATATCTATCCTGTTCGATTTTTTTAAAACTTCCAGGTCCTTTACATTGATCGAAGAGTAATCTATATCCCCTGATAAAAGATTTTTAAATTCCTCCTCTTCTTTTTTTAATTTTATTATGATACTCTCAACAAAAGGTTCACCCTCAAAATAATCTTTGTTGGATTCCATCTCTATCCTATCTTCCCAGATACCTTTTAAAACGAATGCACCACAACCGATACAATTAGATTTCATTTTTTCATCAGAAAATTTCACCATATCCTTTTTTAATATTGATAAAGGGAGAACGGCAAGGTTTGAAAGAAACGGAATATATGGATATTCAAGAATGAATTTTATAGTATGATCATCGATGATTTTTATCCCTTCAACATCCCTTACTCTTCTTTTCATATAATCTGTGGAACCTTTGATCATATTAACGAAAGAGGCGTTTGGAGTTAACAGAACATTTTTGATAGTTTCCGAAACATCTTCTGATGTAACAGGTGTGCCATCATGAAAATATGCGTTCTCTCTCAAAAAGAATATCCATTCGGTTGCATCAGAATTTATCTGCCAGGATTTTGCCAGAGCTGGTATAACACTAGTATCCTTTCCAAATTTAACAAGACCACAATGTATATGTTGTAATATAGTATTACTCGTGGAATCCCCGACAAGAGCGGGATGCCAGTGAACCGGGAAATTGTTCATAATGAATCTGAAAACATTTCTTTCGGTATTCCGTTTTGGAAGATATTTTTGTGAAAAAGTATCCATAATGCCGGAAACCATTTTTTCAGTATCCTCATTTTTCAACAGATCGTCTTTAAACATCTTGTTCAACTCTTCAGCTTTGATCGTTATCTGTTGGAATTTTTTTATTATATCGGTATAAATTTTTACTATCTCATCTTTTAATTTTTCCTGATTTGAAAGTGAGTTATAAATTTCTTTTAAAAGGGTTTTGTAATTTTCAGTGGATTTCTTTGTTTCGACAACAACAGAGTTACTCATCTCGATGGAAGAGATTATATCGTTTGATGATGATAATTCCCTTTCAGCTACTTTTACAACATTTTTTAAAAGTTCGTCCATATTCTTTACAATGTCGTTGATTTCAGAAGATGCCTCAGTTGTCCTTTTTATAAGATCTTTTGTTTGTAAAACTATCACTGAAAGATTGTTTTGAAATTTTGCATCCCTTGCAGCCTCAATAGCAGCATAAAGGGATAGAAGTTTTGTTTGTTCGGAAAGATCTTTTAATTCGGAACTCGTTTTTATTATTTCCTTAAGATTATCGGAAATCTGAGTAAAAACAATTTTCAGGTTATTTATATATTCAAGAGTTTTTTCTATTTCATTTTTCATGTTGGTTATACTTGTTGAAAATTCGTTTACCGAACCTATCAGAAGGTTTAAATTATCTTCAATTTCACCAACATTTTTCATCATCAACTGTTCACTCTCTTCTATAGATTCGACTGCACCAAAATAATTTTTTATCACCTCTTCCTGTTGTAAATTACTTTGAATAAAATCATCTATTACACTCATCATGGAATCAACGATGTTTTTACTGTTTTCTAAAAAATATTTTATCTTTTTAAATATTTTGATTTCTGTGAAAATAGCATGGTCTAAATCTTTTTTCTCATATATAAAATTCGAAAGGGGTTCAAGTTGGTCCATCAGATGGGAAAGAAAGATTTTAACATCGGATTGGGTTTTTAATATCGATAAAAGTTTTTCAGTATTCTGCAGGGAATGATCAATAATATACTGAATTTTTTTATTAAGATCACTGATCGAGGCTTTATTCTTGTTCTGTATGTTGCTATACTCTTTCATCCTATCCGATTTATTAACGATATCAACAAGATTCATCTCAACATTCTTTAATCTAAAATTCAAAAGATCAACATTTTTTGTTAAACTGTCTATTTTAAAATTTATTTCATCTATCATCTCAACAACTTTTTCATTTTTCTGTTGAACACCCTTTATGTTTTCAGGTATCATCTTTGTAAGTTTAAAAGTCTTGTTTGCCAGAAGAAGCATTCTATCAGCAATAACCTCAAATCCCTTACCATTTTCACCAGCATGGTATGCTTTGATTCCAGCATTTCTGGCGGCAGATTCTGTCATCTGGGCTATGTCGATAATTATCCCTGTTATCTGATCTATATGTTTTGAATATTCGTTTAAAGGCTTTACATTTTGAAGAATTTCATTCGACCCTGTAGCGAACATATTCAATTTTTCAATTATCCTATCAAACTCTTTAACACTCTTTTGAATATTTTCTGATGATTTTTTTGAATAATCTATTAAAACATCCGCGGCTTCCGAAACTATCTGGATGGAAGCGTAGAGTTGGTTACCTTTATTATCAATCTTTTGAATCTGACCGACAACATCTTTTTCATCTCTTGAAATTTCAGAAAGAACTCCTGTTGCATTATTATTTATTTCAAGAAGTTCCTCTTCTTCAATTTTGACTGTCTTTAAAGCATATATGAATGCCGTAGGATCAAATTCTTCTTCTTTCTTCGAATGGTTTTTCTTTAAAAAACTCAAAATTGATACCATTTTTATCCCTTTAAATAAAAAAAATATAACATATTATTAAAAATAAATCAATACAAAATAAAGATTGGGAATATCATTATTCTATTTTTTGTCTTCTCTCTATAGAACATTGAAGGGTAAAATCATCTATATACTCAAAATCGGTTCCAAAAGGAATTCCACGTGCAACGGTAGAGATTTTTTGGACCTTATCTTTAAAAAGTTTTAAAATATACATAGAAGTCGTTTCACCTTCAGTTGAAGGTGGTAGAGCAAGAATTATTTCACCTATATGATTTTTTTCAACCCTTTCCAAAAGTTTATTAAAATTTAACTTTTCAGGGGTAATTCCATCAAGTGGAGAGATAACCCCTCCAAGAACATGATACAAACCTTTATATTTTTTTGTTTTCTCGAAAATGAAAACATCCCTTGCTTTTTCAACTATCATCAAAACATTTTTATCCCTCGTCTCATCATTACAAATTTTACATGGATCATTTTCATCTATAAAACCACAGATGGAGCACACTTTTGTATTTTCTACCAGATCGACTATAGAATCCGATAGTTCTCTGGAAAAAACTTTACCCTTCATTATCAAAAAAAATATTAACCTTTCAGAGGATTTATCACCTATTCCCGGTAATTCTTTTAAATTTTTCTTTAACCTTTCAAAAAGCTCCATTTAAAACCCCATCATATTTCGCATCTGTAAACCACCTGTAATTTTTTGCATCTCATCTTTATTGAGAGTATCAACCTTATTTTTTGCCTCGTTGAACGCTGATTTCAATAGATCTGAGATCAAAGAAGGCTCCTCTTTTAAAATATCCTCAGATATTTTTATTTCATCAACTTCATACTTTCCATTCATTTTTATGAAAACCATCCCACCTCCAACACTTACTTCAACGAATATTTTTTTGAGCCTATCATCCATATCTTCCATCATCTTTTGCATCTGCTGTGCCTGTTTTAAAAGTTTTTTCATATCCATTAAAATCCTCCTTAATTTACTATCTCTCCATCGAATCTTTCCATAATGGATTTAAATTTTTTATTCTGTTTTATGGAATCTCTATTTAAAGAAACGGTTTGGTTCTTTTCTCTCTGATAGTTTATTTTAATGTTCAACTTTTCATTAAAATGTTTCAGCATAGATTTTAAACTGCTATCGTTTAAGATATTTTCATCCTTTGATAAAACAGCAATTTCAACAAAATCATCTTTTATTTGAATCACCCTCGCGTTTTCGATTGTTTCTCCCAATACAGGATCCTGAATTTTACAAAAATCGATAAACTTTTCATAAATCACGGATAAATCCTCATCAGGGATCATATCGGTTTCTTTTGTCTCAACTTTTAATTCTGGAGTTTCACTTTTAATATTTTTTTTTGAATTCAACAACTTTAAGATTTCATCGATATCCCTTCCATCTATCATAAATGGAATCCTCATCAACTGATTTTCAACAACAATTTTTCTATTTGAGGCAAATTTTAGTTTGTTGGAAAGTTCTATCAATTCTCTTACTATTTGGTTTAAAACTGTGTTTGAAAAATTTTTGGATTGATTTTTAGCCTTATCAATTATATCGATATGTAAGGATTCTATCTCATCGGTCTTGATATCATTTTTTAAAAGAACGAGAATATGGAAATATAAAGCGAGTTCGAATACAAAAGTCTCTATATCAAAGCCCTTCATAAGTAAATCTTCAAAACTTTCCATAATACCCTTTATATCCTTCTCTATAATCTTCTGAACAAATTTAACAAAAAAATAGGTATCTATTCTTCCAAAAGTTTGATTGATTTCATCGTATGTTATTTTTTTATGCATAAGAGCTATCTGATCAAGCATTGAGAGAGCATCTCTCATCCCACCGTCTGCCATCTGGGCTATCAACTTAAGACCTTCAATCTCATATTCTATTTTCTGATCTTTACATATGATTTCAAGTTGTTTGACTATTTCGGTTATTGATAATCTTTTAAAATCAAACCTCTGACATCTTGAAAGAATGGTGGGAAGAACATTGAAAGGTTCGGTAGTACAAAAAATAAATTTTACATGTTCGGGTGGTTCCTCGAGTATTTTCAAAAGTGCGTTGAATGCTTCCTTGGTAAGCATATGGACTTCATCTATTATGAATACTTTATTTTTTCCAGAAATCGCCACATAACCTGCTCTATCCCTTAAGTCCCTGATCTCATCGATACCTCTGTTGGATGCACCATCTATCTCTACAACATCCACATCCCTTCCATCCATGATATCTCTACAGGATCTACAGGTAAGACAGGGTTCTCCGTCTTCAACATTTTCACAATTAAGTGCCATCGCAAGAATCCTTGCTGTTGAAGTTTTACCAACACCCCTTGGGCCCGAAAAAAGTAACGCGTGGGGAATCCTGTTTCTTTTTACAGCATTTTTCAATACCTTAATAATGTGATCCTGACCGATAACATCATCAAATCTCTGTGGTCTGTATTTTCTTGCAAAGACTATATAAGACATACTTTCCTCTTTTTAAAAGGCGGCGGAGACATTGGCCTCTTACTGCTGCTTCTTTTCAGACCTGACAGGGTTCGAGACATATCTCCCCGCAATTTTTATAATAACATCAAAAAATCTAATTTCAAGAATTATTTTTTATCATTTTTTCTTTGAGCTTTTAAATGATCCCTGTAATTTTTTGTAAAGGTATGGGTTCCATCTCCATTGGATACATAAAAAAGATAATCATGCTTTACAGGATTCAAAGCCGCATCTATTGATACGGGACCGGGAGAACATATCGGTGTTGGAGGCAAACCTGGATTTTTATAAGTATTATAAGGTGAATTGATCTCAAGATCTTTATAAGTAAGTTTTCCCGATTCCCTTCCGAGTGCATAAAAAACCGTGGCACAGCATTGTAGATTGATACCTTTTTTCAATCTGTTATAATAAACACCAGATATCAAATATTTTTCACTATCAAGTTTTGCTTCCTTCTCTATCAACGAGGCGAGTATTATATATTCATATTTTGTAAATTTTAACTCATTTGATTTAAAAATTGATTCGGGATAACTCTGGTCAAACTGTGATAACATTTTTATAATCATTTCCTCTGGTTTCATATCATCGGTAAAAAAATATGTTTCAGGCATCAGAAAGCCTTCGCAGTTTTCTTTTGGAATATTGTATCTTTCCAAAATTTTCTTGTCGGAAACAATTTTGAAAAATTCAAGTGAGTCTATATTAAAATTTTCTTTCAATCTTCTATATATCTGTTTTAAGGTAAAACCTTCGGGTATGATTATTTTTTTTTGAAGCACCTTACCCTTGTATATTTTATAAAATGCATCAAATTCGTTAAGATTTTCCGTTAAGAGATATATACCTGATTTAAGTTTTTTATCTGCATTATAGATCTTTACAAAAAATTTAAAAAGTTTTGGATTCTTGATTATACCACTGTCAAGAAGCATTTTTTGTATATCGTTAAGTTTCATACCCTTTTTGATATTAATTTTCTTATATTCGTTCGGTTCCACTTTCTTTGAAGGAAGAATATAAGTGTAATTTATCTTCATAAAAAGAAAACCTGAAATTAAAAAAATCAAAAATAAAAAATATTTTTTAAAATTTTTCATTTTCCATATACTCTTTCAATATTATCATCGCTGAAACAGAATCGATGATATCCTTTTTTTTCTTCTTTAAACCTTCTTCCCTTATAAACCTTTCAGATTCTTTCGTGGTCAATCTCTCATTAAAAAAAGTTTTTTCAACATTCTGTAATCTTTTCATAGAATCTATTTTACCTCTAATCCATAAAGACATACTATTATCATTTCCATTCTTATCAAGCGGAAGACCGATTATTATTTTTTGAATGTTGTAATCTTTTAAATATCCGAGTATAGTTTCCTCAAGATTTTCGGTTTTTATAGACTTCTGAGGGATAATTATTCCATCCAGATATAAACAGATACCTGATAATTTTTTACCCACATCAACCGATAGAAGATTCTGCATATTTCTGAACTATTCTGTTTATTTTTTTTAAAATTGAAAACCTTGAAAACTCTTTTGCTTTTTCTTTACCTTTTGTAGAATATTCATAGAGTTTTTCCCTGTTTTTGTTAAGATCTTTTAATTTCCGTATCGCTTCACCTGCATCGGGTTCAATATAGATAACTGTATCAAATAAATTTTTTTCTATATCAAAACTTTTTGTTGTTAAAACCACACAATTCGAAGCCATAGCTTCGATCATCGTCCTTCCCTGTTGTTCCTTCCATTTTTTTGAATCAATGGAGAGATTCAAAAAAATATCAACATCCCTGTAAAAATATGGCATCTCATCAGGTTTTATAAAACCACGGAATTCATATTCTATTTTTTTATCGTTTAAAAAATTTATCAGTTTTTTCTCCATTTTACCATTACCTGCAATCTTTATTTTAAAATCTTCATTCAAATCTTTTAAAATATCCATAAAAAGTAAGACACCTTTTTGACTTTCAAGTCTTCCCGCAAAACCGAGAGTCAGTTTATCCTTTGAAAAATTTTTATCAGGATTGGAAAAGAACATATCGGGAATATGTAATGGAACTATTTCAATATTCTGTTGAAATATTTTCTCAAGAACCATCTTTGATCCTTCACCAACAGCAACAAAAGAATCTATCCTTTTTTTAACAAAATCGAACATCAATTTTCTATATGGATCCATTTTTAAAATATTCTGAGCGCTTCTTAAAATCGCCTTTTTAAATATTATCGATTTAAGTATAAAATATGTTTGCGGTAGATATGGTTCCTCATCTATCCATAATATATCATATTGATTTTTATCTCTGATAAAAGGAATGTATCCATTTTTCGTTTTCGGAATTTTTATCTTTTTGAAACCGCTTTCATCAAAATATTTTTCAAAAAATTCTCCACTCCATTTGGACGGATAAACTATCTTTACCTCATGTTCTTCCATAAGCATCTCAAAAATCTCCCTGTTGTATTTATTCACATACATATGTCCAACCACGATTATTTTCATAATTACCTCAAAAACCTGACATCCCCAGCAAGAAAATTTTTTACTCCATCCTCATTTTTTATAAGAATCGAACCATCGTCCAAAAATCCTTCAACCATACCTGTAAAATTTTTATCCAGTGTTGATATTTCCACTTTTTTTCCGATCATACCACTTTCGTTTAAAAATTTTATGATTTTACGCAAATCCTTCACACTGAATATTTCATTTAAAATTTCTAAAAGAACATCTTCCAGTTTCAATTTTTTCCCAGTCAAAATAAAAATCGAGGTTCCAATATTTTTGATCGTATCTGAAAATTGGTTGTTGTTAACATTTATACCAATACCGGCAAGAATAATTTTTTCATAATTTTCAAGAAGTATACCAGAGATTTTTTTCCCCTCAACGAGTAAATCGTTGGGCCACCTGAAATCCACATTAAAAGAAAAATTCTTTTTTAAATATCCGTAAATTCCCATCGATGCTGATACCGAAAAGAGATGGGAAGGATAATTCAACTTTAAAGGATCCACTGTAAATGTGAAATAAAGACCACCTTCCATCGATTCCCATCTTCTGTTAAATCTACCATAACCTTTAGTTTGTCTTTTAGCAAAGATCAAAAAATTTTTTTTCCCAGTTTTCAAAAGTTCCATTCCTTTTAAATTGGTGGAATCTATGATATCATAATAAACATAATCCTCAAAATCAAAGATATCTTTAAATTTTAAAAAATCAAACATTCTTCACCTTTAAACTTATATCAAGCGCTCTGGCGGAATGAGTTATTTTTCCAACAGAAATATAATCCGGATAAAGTTTAGCATAATTTTCAATATTTTTTTCATCTATATTTCCGGAGATCTCAACTTCACATCTGTTATTTATTATTTTTATAGATTCTTCAACTTTCGATGGATCCATATTATCAAGTAATATTCTATCAACAGGATATTTTAATATTTTTTCTATGTCACTTTTATCCTTTATTTCAACGATTATAATTTTATCAGGATATTTTGTCTTCATTCTCTGTATAACGGTAAAATCATCCTGAAGAAAGATTTGATGGTTGTCCTTTATCATTATCTGATCGTAAAGATCTGTCCTATGGTTTATCCCTCCACCACAGAGAACAGCATATTTGTCAAGAGATCTGAAACCGGGAATCGTTTTTCTTGTGTCAAGAATCTTAACATTGAACTTTTCAACAAGTTTTACAAATCTGTTGGTATAGGTTGCAACACCTGAAAGATGTTGTATAAAATTTAAAATTATTCTTTCAGCGGAAAGGATCCCCCTCAATTTTCCTGTAATCTGTGCAAGAATATCACCCTTTTTTATTATATCTCCATCCTCTTTAAAATACTCAACAACATATACACCAAAATTCTGAAGTATAACTTCAGTTATCTGTATTCCCGATAGTATGCCAGTCTCCTTTGAAATTATATTACAGACACCTTCGGTTTCTTCCGGTATACACATCTGAGTTGTTAAATCGACGAAAGCCTTATCTTCCTTTATCGCTTCCATAACAAGCATTTCAATATTTGACCTGTTAACAGATTTAAATATGTTCAACATGCACCCCCTTATCATCAATGAGAATGTAACTGCCCAAATTTTTAAAGTCCCCTATAAAGAATATTCTTTCGTTTTCTGAAATATAATCCATATGAAAATGGGAAATTATGATTTTCTTATATTTCTCATACTTTTCAGAGTTATACTCTTTTTCTACCAGTTTGATCTTTGATAATCTATCAACATTTCTTACACCCATCATTTTCGAAACAAAAATCCCAAGAGAGTATCCTATACTTTCAGGTAAAAGCGAATAGAAAAATTTATCCGATCGATTTTCAAGAACAAAATAAAAGAATTTTTTAAAGAAACTTTCATCATTGATCCTATGGCCATGAAATAAAAGTATTTCTCCAACTGAGGATTTTAAAATAAGGTTATCATAGATTTCAACTGAAGGAATCTGTTCTTTCAAATAGCCATCAATAAAAAGATCATGGTTTCCTCTAACAAAAGTGATCAAAAATCTTCTGGAAATTTTTTTAACGAAATCTATCATTCCATCATTATGTTTATAAAAACGGTTGCCGTATTCAAAGTAAAATTCAAAAACATCACCAAGAAAAACTATATGTTCCAATTCATACATATTGAAAAGGTTGTCCATCTTCTGAATAATCTTTTTATCACTATCCGTGTAATGAATATCAGCCAGAACGAGTGTTTTCAACATAACTCTGATAGATCCAGTTTAGTGTTTCTTCAAGTGTGTATCTGTTTTTATAACCTGTCAAAGATTTAAAAAGAGCACAGGAGCCATAAAATTCATAGGGTTCATCTTTCCTTATGAGGGATGAATCCTCGTTTAGTATCAATTTTTTGTTTGAAAGTTTTAAAATGAAATCCACAATATCAAAAAGGAGAACACTTTTTTCGGAACAAATGTTATATATTCCATTTTCAAGATCCATCGCAAGACGGTATGCAAAGACCATATCCCTTACATCGGTGAAATCTCTTTTTAAATTCAAATTACCAACACTTATCGAATCCCCATCTTCCGCATTCAAGATCTTGCTTACAAGCGATGGTATAAAAAAATTTTCGCTTTGACCAAAACCGATATGGTTGAAAGCTCTTATTATGATATAACGAATATTAAAATTTCCATAGTTTTCTATAATCTCTTCACATAATTTTTTAGAGTTCGAATATGGATTCAAAGGTCTCAATTGGTGTTTTTCATCAACTGGAAGGTATTGGGGTTTTCCATAAACATCTGAGGTTGATATGAATATAAATTTTGTGTTAGTTCTGTTTAATATTTTTAAGGCTTCAAGAATGTTCAAAGTTGATATTATATTAACTTTATAGGTAAGATAGGGATCCACTAAAGAAACTTTAGTAGAGGATTGTCCTGCAAGATGGAAGATATAATCATAATTTTTTTCCTTTAAGAATGAAAAGACCTCCTCTTTTTCTGTTAGATCGAGTTTATACGATGGATAGTCCAATTTTTTATCTAAAAATACAGTTCCTTCAACTTTATAAAAATTTTTTAGTTCTTTGAAAAGATATGATGCGACAAAACCTTCGGCACCGGTTATCAATACTTTTTTCATAATCCCTTCCTCAGTCTTTCGGCAAGAATCTTTGGTAGTTTCGCATCGATAATCTTTTTCATTGCACCATCTATATCGTATTCAACACGGTTGTATTTAACCATCATCTCATCATGATCAAAAATAACATATGATGCCCTGTTATCACCATCTCTGGGTTGTCCCACAGAACCAACATTGATTATGTACCTTTTATCATCTTCAATCTTTATGAGATCATCTTCAAGAATTCTTACCTCATCACCATTCTTCTCATATGCTACAGGGATATGGGTATGTCCTATAAAAGATATTTTGAAATCGTCTGATAGAAATTCATCTTCAGCCTCATAAACAGATGTTATATATTGCCAGTATAGAGGATTCTGGAGTGTCGAGTGTGTTATTTTAAAATCGGAAAAAGAAAAACTGTATGAAAAATTTTTTATAATTTGAAAATACCTTTTATCGATAACTCTTTTTGTCCAGAGTATCGCTTCCCTTGCCGAATAATTGAAAAAACCTATATCGGTTGAACCGATAAGTCCACTTTCATGGTTCCCCATAACGATAGATTTTGTTCTGGAAATTACAAGGTCAATACATTCGTTTGGTTGTGCACCATATCCTATAATATCCCCAAGACATAAAATAAAAAGTTCATTTCCAAACTTTTTTGTAGCATCATCAATTACACTTTTCAAAGCCTGATAGTTTGAATGAATATCGGATATTATTAAATATTTCATTTAAAATCTGCCAAATATTTTTCCTTGTTCTTTAATATTTTATCGAGTATACCGTTAACAAAACCACCTGAATCTGCTGTAGAGTACATCTTCGCTATATCTATAGCCTCATCTATAGCAACAACATCTGGAACATCATCCTGCATAAATATTTCAATAAGTGCTATTCTTAAAATATTTTTATCAATATGTGCCATTCTTTCTATAGACCAATTTTTTGTTACGCTATCTATAATCTGATTCAATTTATCAAAAAAGAGTACAACCTTGTTGACAAGATTCAACGAATAACTTTTTACATCATCCGTTAAAGGTGATTCAACACTTATGATATCATCTATTCTTTTTTCAAGTTCTGAATATTCGTTCATTTCATACATATAAAGTATCTTCAAAGCGAGTATTCTTGCTCTTCTTCTTTTTCCCACCATCATATCCTTTTGTAAAGGTTTGCAAGTTCCAGGACAGTCTCTGCAGCGTCGTATCCTTTGTTTCCTGATTTTGTTCCAGCTCTCTCTATTGCCTGATCTGTAGAATCAGCAGTTATTATACCAAAAGATAGTGGAATATCAACATCGAGATTGAGTCTGGCTATTCCCTTTGAAACTTCAGAGGCAATATAATCAAAATGCGGTGTTTCGCCTCTTATCACTGTTCCAAGACATATAACACCGTTTAAATCTTTATTCTTTTTTAAGACCATTTTGGCAACCTGTGGAATTTCGAAAGCACCTGGAGCAAGATATAATTTTATATCCTTCTCTTCAACATTGTGTCTCAAAAGACAATCCAAAGCACCATCTATCAAATTTTTTGTGACGAAGTTATTAAACCTTGAACAAACGATCGCGAATCTCATTCCCTTTCCATCAAGTTTCCCTTCAAATTTTTCCATAACTCCTCCTTTATATTGTTTTTAAAATATGCCCAAGTTTTTTCTTTTTTGTTAAAAGATAATTTTTATTATGTTTATTTGGACTTATCTCTATTGGAACCCTTTCCACTATTTTTATTCCATAACCTTCCAGTCCAATTATCTTTTTTGGATTGTTGGTTAAGAGCCTTATGGTTGATAACCCAATATCTTTCAATATCTGTGCACCTATTCCATAATCCCTTAGATCGGGAGGAAATCCAAGTTCTAAATTCGCTTCAACAGTATCAAAACCTTTTTCCTGAAGGTGATAGGCTTTTATCTTGTTTACAAGTCCGATGCCTCTTCCCTCCTGTCTCAAATACAAAAGAACCCCTTCCTTTTCCCTTTCAATCATTTCAAGGGAAGTTTCGAGTTGTTTTCCACAATCACATTTTTGTGAATGAAATATATCTCCGGTAAAACATTCTGAATGGACTCTCACTAAAACATTTTTCTTACCCTTTGGGTTACCCTTTATCAACGCAGCATGAATATGATCGTCTATATCGGTTGAGTACAACCTTATTTTGAAGTTCCCAAAATCTGTTGGAAGTTTTGCTTCAACTTCTTTATGAATGAGTTTATCAGTTTTACATCTATATGAGATAAGATCCTTTATGGTTATTATCTTCAACTTGAATTTTTTTGATATCTTCATCAATCTTTGTAATCTTGCCATTTTACCATCTTCATCCATTATCTCGCATAAAACACCTGCCGGTTTTAAACCAGCGATTCTGGCAAGATCAGATACAGCCTCCGTATGACCTGCACGTTTTAAAACACCACCCTTTTCGGCCTTTAAAGGGAAAATATGTCCCGGTTTTGCAAAATCATCAGGGGTAGATTTTTCATCTATAAGCATTTTAATGGTATGCGCTCTATCATAAGCGGATATTCCAGTATCAACACCTTTTTTAGCATCAACGGATACGGTAAATTTTGTTCCATGAAGGGCAGAGTTGTTTTCACACATAAGTCTTAAACCAAGTCTTGAAAGCATCTCTTCGGTCATAGAAAGACATATCAATCCCCGTCCTTCCTTAGCCATAAAATTTATCTTTTCTGGAGTAGCAAGTTCAGCAGCCATTATAAAATCACCCTCATTCTCTCTGTTTTCATCATCCACAACTATAACAATCTTTCCATTCCTTATATCCTCTACGGCATCCTCTATTCTATCAAACATATTTTACTCCTTTAAAAATTGGTAAGTATTTTTGGTTATCTGGTTTATTTCTATATTCACTTTATCTCCCGCTTTAATTCCAGTAAAATTTGTTCGGCTTAAAGTTTCAGGTATTATATCGAGTACAAAGATATTGTCGAATACACTCTTTATTGTCAAACTCACACCATTTACTGCAATTGAATCATTTTCAACAAGAAATTTTCCATATCTGGAAACCAGTTCTATCATAATCTCCATTTTGTTTTTATTCGGCTTTGTCACCCTTTTAACATCTCCCACTGTATCCACATGTCCGTATACAAGATGTCCACCGATTCTATCTCCAAATTTTAAGGATCTCTCAAGATTTACGACATCTCTGTTTTTATAATACTTTATTATACTTCTCTGGGCTGATTCAAACAAAGCATAAAAAGTGATAAAAAGCCCCTCTATTTTTTCAACAGTTAAACAAACACCATCCACTGAAATGGAATCACCATTTTTTATATCGTTTATAAAATCCTTTCCGGTCGAAATGATTATAGCATAGTCTCCGGAAACTCTTTTTATATCTTCCATTATACCTTTTTCCTCTATTAAACCTGTAAACATCTATACCTCAAAAAAATGTCATTTCCAATTTTTTTTTCCTCTAAAAGTTTAAAGTTTTTATATTTATCTATTATTTTTTCAATATCAAATTTTAAACCTTTTTTCAAATTTATTGTAGATCTATAAATGTTTATTTCGTCAACCATTTCACTTTTTAAAGCACTTATCAAAACTTTTTTTCCACCCTCTATCATAACTGATATTATCCCTTTATTGTAAAGATCGTTTTTTATAATATCCCAGCTTTCATTTTTATCTTTGATAAAAATGTATTTCAAATCGCTTCTATCTTTTAGAATATTACGAAATTTTTTTGAAACGAAAACATATTTTAACCTTTTAGGATCTTTCACTATATTTTTTGAATAATCGAGTTTATTTGAAAAATCAAGAATCAAAATTTTAGGTTTATAATTTTTTTTGATGTTTCTCGTATCAAGTATCGGGTTATCAACATTTATAGTGTTTGATCCGACAAGTATGGCATCAAATCCAAACCTTTTTTCGTGAAGGTCAATTCTTGATTCTTTAGAGGTAATATACTTTTCTGGAAATTCTTTAGAATAGATGAAAGAATCTTTTGAAATGGCAACTTTTAAAAGCAGATAAGTTTTAAAAGATTTTATGAAACTTTCAAAATAGGGATTAAGTTTTTTTACTTCATTTTCACAAACTCCAACACTAACATTGTATCCTGCTTTTTTCAAAATTTTAATCGATTTTCCATTTACTCTGGGATTGGGATCAACCGTTCCAATAACTATTCTTTCAAATGGGATCATTTTTATCGTTTCAACACAAGGCGGTGTTTTCCCCCAAAAAGAACAGGGTTCAAGAGTTATATACAACGTGCTACCAGCGAGTGATTCCGGTGCACCATTTATAGCCTCAATTTCCGCATGTGGATACCCTGGACCTTTGTGATAACCTCTGGAAATAATTCTTTTATCTTTTACTATTACCGCACCAACCAATGGATTTGGGGAAGTGTCTCCTTTGGCTTTTAACGCTTCTCTTATCGCCTGTCTTATAAATTTTTCATCTTCCTTAAACATAAAAAAACCCGATTAAATAATCGGGGCAAAACCTTCTTCCATCCTGACTTTACAGTCGGCACCGTAATCTCAACGGTTCAGCTTTCGCTCGCGGGCTTTACCGCCGGTCGGGATTTGCACCCTGCCCCGAAGGAATCTTTATTATATATTAAAAAAAAACCTTGTCAATAAAATTATATTTTAGTATGATGAGATAAAGAAAATCTTTAAATTAAAAATTTTTAATTTATATAACAATTCTAACTTTGAATGATATTGACAGACAAAATGATTATTTTACAATTTAATTAAATAAAAAATTAAACTCTCTATTAAAAATTAATGAAACATAAAAAATTTTTCTTCATCTTATTAAGTTTTGTTATTTTCTTTCAGTCATTTGCACAAAATGGAACTTTAAAAATTTTTTCTGATATTGATGATATTTCAATATTCATAGATGAACTCTTTGTTGGTAAAAATAGTAACAGTATAGATAACCTTCAAAGGGGAACCCATTATCTAAAAATCTTAAAGGATAGCGTTGTTATATATGATACTATAATTTCAATTCTGGAAGATGCTACAACAAGTATAGTTATTAAAAATTCACCACAAATAATGGCTAAACTTATTCAGGCAAAGTCCAGACAGTTTAAAGAGTATGAATCGTTAAAGATTTCAATTGATGATAATATAAATTTTTATCAGGGGAAAAGAAATCTTACACTTTCCGAATATGCTAAAATTTTAGGAAAAGATGTTAAAAAATATGAAAAAATAGAGAAAAAAAATCTTTTGGGAAACAAATAAAAGAAAGATAATAAAAAATGTCATCAACACAACCGGATCAATTCTCTTTATTACAGGTTTGACGACAACAATTTTAACCTTTTCAAGTATACTTGCCAACTGGCCATCTCTTAACCAAAATATTTACGATGCCCTCCCATATATTGGAAGAGCATCTATTTGGGGATGTATCGTTGGATATGGAATTATCACATTTCCAAATACTTCTCAAAAATCTGTGAATTTAAGGAAATATCTTTGTTATGAAGATGAAGAAAAAAGCATTAAGATTTATAATGATAGTTTAATAAAAAAACTTGGCATCTCAGAATTCTTTAAAGTCAAATAAAATTTAAAGTCCAATTAAAAATTATATTTTTCTATAAAACATTTTGAACAGAAAAGAAATTATGCCATTTGATGCCTATTTTTTAATGAATTAAAATTTAAAATTGTAGTGATATATTTATAAAAGGATTAAAATGTTTTCGATAAAATTCTAAATCCTTATCATAAACAACTCTATATTTAAAACTTTTATAAAACCTTAACTCAAAACCAAAAGAGAATCTTATTATTTTAAATTTAATCTCTGGCATAAAGTTTAATCCATATGTTAAAAAATCGTAAGAAAGATTATTTTCGTTAGAAAAATATTTATAATAACCAGTTTGAATTCCGGTTGTTAGAAAAATAATGTTAAAACCAGAATATGTCAAAATAAAAGGTAATTCAAAACCTACGGTTAGATTTGTATCGGAAATCTCTATATCTTTTTGATAACTATATTTAAAGTTTGGCAAAGTTGCCATTTTAAGACCAAGTTTATCAAAAAACTGGTATTTAACTCCAAATCCAAATATTGGATTAAAAGGAAATGAAAGACTTGCATAGATGTCAATTTTCTTTGTTATCCCCAGACCTCCAAAAAGATTAACAAGTGGGAATGAGAGTCCAAGATTTTTTAAACTATCTCCAATTAAAGAAGCATCACTCAAAAATCCAAACTGGCCTCCTGCGCCCACCCTGAAATGAAGAGGTCCAAGGGTATCGGCACTTTTATAGGTTTCTATAGATATGGCTGAACAGGAAAAAAATAGTAAAAAATAAAGAGTTATAAAAAGTAAAAGAATCTTTTCCATAAAATAATTTTAACATATAAAATATTTTTGTAAAGTAAGAAGATTTATTGACTTTTAATATATACTTAATTATTATATATAAACATGAAAAACAGTAAAGGGAATATATTTGATTCGCAAAACAATTTTGAAAAATTTTTCTGGATTTTAAATTTAAGAAAAATCTTAATACTTTCATTGATTTCTCTATTTTTCATATTCTACATTTTTAATATACATTTAGAGAACTCTTCCTCAACTTTTTATTTACTTGTCTGGCAATTAGTATCTCTGATGTTAAATTTTTTATTTTATTTTTATTTAAAACATCTTGAAAAAAATCAACATGCTCTTATGGATGATGAACAGTTTAAGTATATCGGTATACTGCAGATCGATTTTGATATCGTTTATACGATAATTACAATACTATTATCAGGTGGACTCAAATCGCCACTTATATTTTTGTTCACCTATAACATTCTGACTTTAACCTTTATAATACAGGATAAAAATTCATTCTTTTATATGTTGCTACTTTTTGTTTTAATGTTCATATCTGAATTTAGATTCACTTTTAAACAATCTTTTCCATATGTCGAATATGTGCCATTAGAAAGGGTTGAAAATATTCTTTTAACTTTTTTAGTTTATATGTGTCTATTTTATATATCAAAATATATATACGACAGGTTGAGTAAAAAACAGAACGAATTGAATGAACTTTATAGAGAGACATATAACCTCTCTATAACCGATAGGTTGACTGGATTGTTCGACCAAACATATTTCAGGACAAGTGCAACAGATGCACTAAATATAGCAAAATTTAACGGTAACAAACTTGCACTTGTGATGTTTGATATAGATAATTTTAAAAAGTTTAACGATACTAATGGACATCTTATGGGATCAAGAGCTTTAATTCAAATAGCTGATATTATGAGAAAGAGTTTTAGAAAAACGGATCTTCTCGGTAAATATGGCGGAGATGAGTTTATAATACTTTTAAAGGATATCGATGAGGATTATATATTGTTCGTTCTGGAAAGATTTAAAAAGAATATTCAAAATCATAATTTTAAAGAGAAAAATTCCGGAGTTTGCAGATTAACCATATCTATGGGGGTTTCATTTTTCCCAAAAGATGGAGATGATCTTGAAACCCTTATAGATAAAGCCGATAAAGCTTTGTACATCGCCAAAAATGTTGGTAAAAACTCTTTAGCTATTTTTAACGATAGACATTAGGATTTCAACGATATCAGGGTCGTATATTATACCGGTATTTTCTTTGAAGATCCCATATATGTGTTTTTCAGTTAATTTGAATATATCTTTGAAAGCACAGTATTCGGATGTGATTCTGATGATTCTTGAACCAACAGGTATCTTTTTTCCAACCAGTTTGTTTGGTCCTGTCCCATCATAATTTTCAAAAAGAAATTTTATTATCTTCTGGGAATCAACAAGCATAACGAGAGGTGCTATGATATCGGCTCCAGAAATTATAGCATCCCTTATCTGAATAAATTTTTCTTTATCAAAATAACTTGAAGCGTTGAGAAGAGCCGTCGATTTATTTAACAATCCAAGAAGATGAAGTAATGCCGCATACTGGATATCCCTTATCTGTTCATCAGAAAGTTCCATCTTCCTTGCTATCTTCACAGATAATGCTGAAACTTTTTCACTGTGTTTTTTTAAACCAGGTTGAATTCTCTCTTCAAGGTATAAAAAGGCTATCAACGATTCAAGATAACTCCTTCTCGAATCCTCAAAAAACTTTGCAGAAACGAGAGAGTTTGTTAAAACGAGTCTCGCTATTTCGAATAAAATTATTTTTTCATCCTTAACCTTCTCAACTTCCATATCCAGAATGAAGAGTCCGATTATAAGGCTACCTATAAAGATTGGTAGCACAACGGTTTTATTATTTTCCATACCTTTAATTGAATTTTCAACCTGAATTTTCGAAGTTTTAAAATACTTGCTAAACTCGTTTTTATTTATTTTTGTTCCAAATAAGAACTCTTTTTCAAAATTCTTTTCCTTCCAGACTTGGAAATCACTACTCTTTCCATCATACAAAAATAAAACTATAGAAAATGGATTAAATATCCTATCAAGTTGTTCAAAAACATTTGTACAGGTTGATTCAAAAGATTTTATAACAGAGATCATTTCAGAAAAAGTTCTTAATTTTTCTATATTTAAAAGTATATCTTTCAGATAATTATCCAGTTTTTCCTTTTGTTGACTGACAAGTTCATTGGTTTTCATAAGATCTTCATTCATTTTCTGAATATCGTTGTTAAGTCTTTCTTTATCAAGAAGCAATTGTCTCTTCTCATAGGCATTTCTTATAACAAGTAGCATGGTATCGGTAGTAAAAGGTTTTGATACAAAATCGTATGCGCCACTTCTTATACATGTCATTGCAAGATTTATATCTATAGTTGCTGAAATAACTATTATTGGTGAAAAAGGATTCTTTTGTGAATAATTCGCTATAAAGTCAAAAACATCTATACCGGGTAATAAAAAATCTATTATCACCATTGAATATTGTCCAGAATCAAGTAGATTTTTTAATTCTTTACCATCGGTTGCCACATCCACTTCAATATTTTCTCTTTTTTCGTATTCTATTATCTTTTTAAGAAAATTGGCAACTGCCACCTCATTGTCGGCAATAATAATCCTTTCTTTCATTCTATTTCCTTATTGGCAATTTGATAACAAAGGAAACGCCATTTTCTCTGTTAACCGCCTTTATCAAACCATTATGTTCCTTAATAATATTATAAGATATTGCCAATCCAAGTCCCGTTCCTCCACTTTTTGTTGTAAAGAATGGTGTAAAAATTTTTGAAAGATTCTCTTCAGGTATTTTTGGACCATCATTAAAAATATCTATAACCATATACTCTTCTTCTTTTCCAACCGATATTTTTATCAAACCATTCTTACCGATCGATTGGATAGCATTTATCAAAATATTTATAAAAACCTCTATCATCTGTTCTTCGTCAAGTAAAACCGAAGGAAGATCTTTGTCTATGTTTATTTCAAATTTTATATTGTTTTCTTCAAATCTATTTTTTATCATTTCCATTGAGTGTTCCACTACATTAAAAATGTTAACCTGGGTAAGTAATATTGTTTTTGCTTTAGCAAAAGAGGTCATATCGTTTACAAGTCTATCAAGTCTTTTAACCTCCTTTATCACAAGATCCAGTGATTCAACTACGATAGGATCGTTTTTTAATTTCATCTTCAAAAATTCCATTCCGGTCAGAATACCCGAGAGTGGATTCTTTATCTCATGTGCCATACCTGCAGCCATCTGACCAAGTAAGGCGAGATTCTCTTTTGCTTTTAACTCGTTCTGAATTTTTTTAATTTCCGAAAGATCCTGTATTATACATACCAATTCAAGATCTTCCTGGTATTTTATAGGAGTTATACTTATACCACATGGGATCTCTCCCCTCTTTTTATTTATAAGATATATCTCATCCCTGAAAACAGGCTTTTGATCGTTTATAATATTTTTTATCAGTTGGTTATGATCTTTAAAAACTTCCTCATACATTTTTCCATATACATCCTCTTTTGTAAAATCACCTATTTTTAAAAAGGAATTATTATAATGTATTATTCTTCCAAACCTATCTATGTATGCAACACCTGAAGGAATGTTGTTAAGGATAAGATCGGATATCTGCAAATCTTTTATAGATCCTTGAAATCTCGATAAGGCTATTATGGCACTATTTGAAAGGGTTTTTAGGAACTGTTCATCAAATTCTGAAAATTGACCAGATTTTTTATTATCCACTGCCAGAACACCTATGGTTTTACCAAGAAATTTTAAAGGAACATTGATCGTATTTTTTATTTTATAAATTTTATTAAGAGATTCGATTGGTTTGAAATTGGGATCATTTTGAGTATTGTTAATTATTATAGGTGAACCTGTTTTAAAAACATTTTCAGCAACAGTTTTAGATAGATCCTTAATCTTTTCTAAAATTTCAATGTCAACACCAATCGATGCTTTAAATTTTAATTTTTCGTTCTCTTCCAACATAAGGGTTGCGTATGTCCCATCGACTATATCAATGGCAGATTTAAGAAGTGAATTAAAGTACTCATCTATATCCTTAATGTATATCAACTTTTCAGTTAAATCACTGATAATATTATACTGCTTCAATTTTCTTTCATTCTCTTCGAAAAGCAAAGCGTTTTCGAATTTGATATAAATTTCCTGAATTATAGCGTTAAAGGTGTAATCATAGATTTTTGTTTTTAAATCGTTATCAGTAAAAACCAATATTAGAAATTGATCTTTTTCGTTTAAAAAAATTGGTAGAACAGTTAAATATCTATATGGATTTTTAAAAAATTCTCTTGAAAGTTCATAACTGTTTCTAAAATGGCTTACCAATCCTTTATCAATTTCATGGGGAAATCTATAAATATTTTTTTTTAAAAGATTCTCTTTGGTATTTTCATTCTCAAAATAGAACTCTTTCAAAACATATCCACCATCAATTTTTTCCAGAAGTAGAGTTGCTTTAGATTTTAATAAACTTCCAAGTGTGGTAGTAACGATTTTAGAAATGAATGAAATATTTAAAGAATTTCTCAAACTTATAAATATTTTATAAAGCAATGTCAGCTGTTCGATCTTGTTATCCGAATCCATCTGTAGTATGAGAGACTTTACAAAACTCGATGTATTGTTGGCAATTATCTTTACAAATTCAAAATCTTTCTCTTCAAACGGTAGCCTTCCAAATCTGGTCAACATAAGAATACCAACAAGTTCATCCCTGTAGATTATTGGAACACAGATGGCAGACTGCTCTTTCTTTCTAAATCCTTTGGTATATTCAAGATAGGGAAAGTCAAGAACATTTTTAAGTAATAGAGGCTCCTTCGTTTTGGCAACCGTTCCTGATATACCCTTGCCGAATTCAAACTCTTTTTCCATCAATTCCTTTTGATCGATTCCCACCGCAGAAACAGCTCGAAGTTTCTCCTCATCGGTTCTTACAAGTATAAAACCCCTGTCAGCTTTTACTTCATCCATCAAAAGTTTTGTGAGTTTTTTAAAACCTTTATAATAATCTTTATCCAGAGATAACATTTTGGAAACTTTTAAAATTGTTTCCAATTTTTTTAGTGTCTCATTTTTTTCTTCATTTATATATGATTTTTCAAAAATGTTACCAGCCGACTTAAAAAAGGTTTCAATAAAATCTTTTTTTATTCTGTCATTTTTAATTTCCCGGGTAAATTCGATAACGACTTTTCCATAAATTTTTCCACTATTAGATATCGGAATATAAACGACACTTTTAATTCTCTTTTTTAAAATCAGATCTTTTATTTCCTTATTCGTTAGATATAAAATATTTTGATCATCCAATTTTTTAAAATACTCTGTAAGTCCAATCTGCCCCTTTTTCAAAATCTGATTCTTTGGATCGAATTTAAAAGTATTGTTTGTGTTGGAATCTATATAATAGAGTGCATCGGAATTTAAATTTTTATGGAGGTATTTTAAAACATTCAAAATGAGGGAAGATTTTTCAATATCCGTTGAAAACAATTTGTTAAGTTCGTTCACTATCTCATTCTTTTTTTGAAACAGATTAAACTCATCCTCTAAAATCTTTTTTTCGGTAATATCCTCTATCAAAACAACAACACCAACACATCTACCATTTTCTATTAGAGGATATCCATAAAGATTCTGCACAAGTTCCTTTTTCAAACGGTTGGAATATCTCTTCAGATTTAAAATCTTTTTTGTCTTCTTGGTTGCAATTATTTCTGCAAGAACTTTGTCAAGATTATAGTTTAAAAAATCCGGGAAAAGATGAAAAATATTTTTCCCTATCATTTCAGAGTTGTTAAATTTATATTTTTCGGTTGTAAACTTGTTGAACTTTATAATATTTCCCTCTTTATCGAGAACTATGATTCCCTGTGCGATAGCATCAAAAACCAGATTTTGAATTCTTTTTAAACCTTCTATTTCCTTTGCCCATATTTCCTTTTCCTTCAAATCGGTTATTATCACTATAGAATACTCTTCAAATGGAAAAATATTTAATTTCACACTCAAAGTATTCCCATTTATATCATACATCTCAACATGTAATTCCTGCCTTGTTCTGCTTTTCAATGAACCTATAACTCTTTCAAGATACTCGGGTAAAATAAATTCACTAAAATATGTTATTCTCCCCAGATAGGTTTCACTGAATTTAATGTTGAAATTTTGATTGGAAAGAATAATTTTATAGTTACCATCAAGAAAACAAACTGAAGAATCTACACTATCTATCAATTCCGAAATTAAATATATATCCATCAAAGAGTCTGGATTTGTTGAGGATTTAAAAAAAATTACCAACTTTTCGTAGTTTGGTATATTAAAAAACCAGAATCCATTGTAAGAATCAATATAAAATCTGTTTTTTTTTAAATTATCACTTTTCAAAAAAGAATTTAAATCAAGAGTCACATTTAAAAAATTTTCTTTTTTATAATCCGATAATATTTTTCCACCGTATGTTATAAGTATATATGGGATTTTTTTTAACTTGATAAATTCAATAAAAGTGGTTAAAATACCTCTCATATTATCACTATCTATTGATCAATTTTTCAAGATGCTTTTTTGCATCTTCATTGTTCTTATCCAGTTCTAAAACCTTTTTAAAAAAATCCCTCGCTTTATCAAATTCGTTCACACTTTCATATAAGATGGCAAGGTTATAGAGTAAGTCAACATCATCAGGGAAGTTTATGATCTCTTTTTTTAGTATCTTTATAGCTTTTTTATATTTTTGATTCTGGAAATAAAAATATACTGCTTCAAGAATCTTTTCTTTTTCGTTTTCCATTTTAATATAATATTATAATTTCTCAATCTTTTCAAGATGTTCTTTTAAACCTAAAATTACGAGTATATCCCCCTCTATTATTCTTTCCTTTGGTGAAGGTGATATGATGGTTGTCTGTTCAAAGTTAAGTTTAAAATCTTCACCTTCGGTTGGCTGGTTTCTTTTGATCGCAATAATGTTTATGTCGAACCTTTTTCTTATATCTATCTCCTCTATCGTTTTCCCAAGAAAAGGTTCGGGTGCTTTTATTTCAACAAGATTATAAGTGGGTGAAAGTTCTATTATATCGAAAATTGAAGGGGTGATGAGTGTACTTGCAAGATGTTCTGCACTTTCGATTTCGGTATATATTATCCTATCGACACCAACCTTTTCAAGTACCTTTCCATGTTTTACATCATTTGCTTTAGCAATAACGAGTTTTATCTTTAATTCCTCTTTTAAAAAAGAACTTAAAAGTATACTAGTAGCAAGTTCTTTTATAGCAATTATAACAATATCCACATCTGTAAATCCTATCTCTTTTAAACTTTTTTCATCAAGCGCATTCAACTGTATAGCATGTGTTACTTTATTTGATATATCATCAATTTTGTTTTCATCTTTATCTATAGCCATAACTTCATAACCCTTTTCAGAAAGTTTCGTTGCTACCGTATAACCAAAACTTCCAAGTCCTATTACTGCAAAAACCTTTTTATTTTCCATCATACCTCCTATCCCACAATGACTTTTGTTTTGGAATAAAGAAAATGTTCTTTTCTATCTGCTGTAAGAAAAATGTTTATCGCTGTTAATATACCAACTCTTCCAATAAGCATTAAAAAAATTATTATAGCCTTTCCATACACTGTAAAATTTGCAGAGAGAGAAACATTTTTTAATTCACCACCCATAGAGAGACCGACCGTTCCATAGGCTGAAAAAACTTCAAAAATCATTTTGAAAGGATTTTGATCTTCAGTTATTAAAAGTATAAAAATTGATAAAGTCAAAATCAAAATGGAAATGTTAAAAATAAAGTGTGATTTTTTTATCGCATCCTGATCGACTCTTTTTTTAAAAATATTTAAATTTTCTCTTCCCTTTAAACTGTTTATAATATGAGAGATTAAAATATAGAATGTTGTTGTTTTTATTCCACCGGCTGTTCCTCCGGGAGAACCTCCAATAAACATAAGAATTATTATAAAAAAAATTGTTTTGTTATGTAATATACCAAAATCGATCGAGTTAAACCCTGCTGTTCTCGGAGTTATAACTTGAAAATAAGAGTTGAAAATTTTATCCACAATCGAAAATTCAGAAAGAGAGTTATTATTTTCAAAAAGTATAAAGAGTATCAATGGAACAATTATTAAAATTGAGGTCATTATAATAACGACCTTTGAATGTGTCTGAATCCTTTTTATGGAAAATAGATTCATTTTTATATCCCTTAAGGTTACAAATCCAAGTCCACCGATAACTATAAGCATCGAGAAGATAAAAAGTATCACGGGATCCTTTCTAAAATTGTAAAGGTTTGTTGAAAAAGATGAAAAACCAGCATTACAGAATGCCGAAACAGAGTGGAATATAGAATAAAAAATAGTTTTTAGAATATTTTCGCTTAAATTTTTAAACCTTAAAAACAAGAGAAAACCACCTATAAACTCAACTGAAAAAACGAATATGAATATTTTTATAATATAACTTCTTATCTGTTCACTTGAAAATTTTTGAAATTCCGAAAGTGTTTGAAACCTGATATTTGAATCGATCCTTTTTGTAATAGCGATTGTGAAAAAAGTCGCTATCATCATATAGCCGAAACCACCAATCTGGATTAGAAGAAGTATAATGAGTTTTCCAAATGGAGAAAAAAATGTTGCAGTATCTTTTACTATGAGTCCTGTCACACAAACAGCAGAAGTTGCGGTAAAAAATGAATCGATAAAATTCAAACTATTCTGTTCTTTAACAGATATGGGCAATAGCAAAAGAAGAGTTCCAGAAAAAATTATAACAAGATATCCAAAAACAATTATAAGTGAAGGATTTACCTTTTTTACAATAAAATCGTTATCGAAATAATATTTTTGATGTTTCATAAATATCACCAACAAAAAAGAAATTCAAATTTTTTTTTACATATTGAGGTATCATTGAAAAATAATTTTTATTTTTATCCGGGATAATTATATTTTTTATTCCATCGATCTGGGCAGCAACTATTTTTTCAAGTAATCCTCCAACGGGAAGAATCATTCCAGTTAAAGTTATCTCTCCAGTCATCGCAAAATCGGGACTTATAGGTTTTTCTCTTAAACTGGAAAGTATCGACATTGTGATAGTAATACCAGCAGAGGGTCCATCTTTTGGAATGGAACCTTCAGGGATATGAATATGTATATCATATTTTTTATAGAATTCATCATCTATACCAAAAAACTTATAATTTTTTCTAAGAAAACTTATAGCTGTTTTTGCAGATTCTTTCATAACATCCCCAACCTGACTCGTGATCTGAATATTACCACTTCCTTTCAATAAAAGAGTCTCTATGGTTAGAACTTTTCCACCCAATGGAGTCCAGGCAAGACCATTTACAACTCCCGGAAATACTTTTTTGTTTTTTGTTCTTTCAAGATACAATTCGGGTCCAAGATATTTTAAAACTTCTTTTTCCCCGATTTTAAAATCTTTAATCTTTTGACCAAGGGCTATCTCTTTAGCCCTTTTCCCAATTATTGTCTGAATATTTTTTTCCAATCCCCTTATACCAGGTTCAGGTGAATAATTCCTTATGATTTTTAAAATCCCATCATTTTTAAAATAGATCTGGTTAGCCTTTAATCCAGATTTTTTCATAATTTTGGGGATTAAAAATCTTTTTCCAATTTCAACTTTTTCATTTTCAAGATAACCTGAAATCTCAACTATTTCCATCCTGTCCCTTAAAGGTGCGGGTATGGTATGAATTACATTGGCTGTACAGATAAAAAGAACTTTAGAAAGATCATAATCTATCTCAAGATAATGATCAGAAAAAGAATCGTTTATGTCCGGATCAAATATTTCCAGTAATGCGTTTGAAGGATCCCCTTTAAAATCTCCTCCCATTTTATCTACTTCATCAAGCATAAAAACGGGATTTACAACTTTTGCCCTTTTCATCATCTGAATTATTCTTCCAGGCATTGAACCAACATATGTTCTTCTATGTCCTTTTATTTCACTTTCATCCTTGATTCCACCAACTGAGACTCTTACAAATTTTCTTCCCATAGCTTGGGCAATAGAATGCCCAAGTGAGGTTTTACCAACACCAGGGGGTCCAACAAAACAGAGTATACACCCCTTCTGATTACCTGATAACTTTAAAACAGATAAAAACTCAAGTATTCTTTCTTTAACTTTATCTAGACCATAATGGTTTCCGTTTAAAATTTTTTTTGCAAGTTTAATATCAAAATTATCAGGGGTTGTCTTTTCCCATGGTAGAGATAAAATCCATTCAATGTAATTTTTTATCAAACTGTACTCTGGAGAATAAACAGTTAAATCTTTTAACTTTTCCAATTCTTCCAGTGCTTTTTCTTTTGCATGTTCCTTTAAATCCGAGTTAAGAATTTTTGTTTTTATTTTTAATATCTCATCCTCTTTGTCATCTTTTTCACCGAGTTGACTTCTTATAATTTTCATCTGCTCCATCAAAAGATGTTTTCTTGATTTTTCAAGATCCTTTTTGATAACCGATTCAAATATTTCATTTTCAATCTTTACTTTTTCAATTTCATAAAGAAAATGTTTTATTACCTTTTCTGTTCTTTTTTCAAGATCAGTTTCCGTAAGAATCATTTTTAGTTCTTCATCATCAATATCAACATAGAAGAGTAAAGAATCTATAATTTTGAGTATATCGTTTTCACTTGAAATTAGAAAACCGGTATCATCATCAATATTTTTATACAGAGAATATTCTTTAAAATATTTTTTCAAAAGACTCAGATAAGCATCCTTTTTTTTAATATCGGAAATTTCTTTGAAATTTGCTTTCACAACTTTTACTTTAGCATATCTATTATAATCTATGACCTTTGTTATTTTCACATAGGAAAGTGGTGATACAAAAAGACGAAAGATACTTTCGCCGATTTTTTCCTTATCTATTATCTTTACAAGTAATCCGGATATATCAAAATTGTCGAAAAGTTTAATAACAGTTAACTCTTCTTTAACAGGTAAAAATTTTTCAGGTTCACTAGCGTTTAATATTATATCAATTTGGGAAATATTTGAAAAAGTAAAATTTTTTAGTTTTTTATTTTTATGAGAAATATCTATAAGAAAATAGAGCGAATCTGGTGAAAAAAGTAAATTTTCTTCCATATCAATCTTCAAAAAACTCTTTCAGATCCTTTTTTGTAACTTTTATATTCTTGATATCATCTCTTTGAGGAATTTCAAACATAATATCAAGCATATACGATTCTATTATGGATTTCAAGCCTCTTGCACCAGTTTTTTTTTCAAAAGATTTTTTTGCGATATATTGAAGAGCTTCATCTGTAAATTCAAGATTCTTTCCATCAAGCATTAAGAGTTTCTTATATTGATTTACTATAGAATTTTCAGGGTCAACGAGTATCCTTGCAAGTTCATCCTGTGTCAATTCGAAAAGTGGAGCCACGATCGGAAACCTACCGATAAACTCTGGTATCATTCCATAGTTGACAAAATCTCTATGTTCAATTTTTTTCAATATTTCGTTTTCTTGATGTGTGGGGGTAATTTTATCTTTTTTAAAACCTATTGTTGTTTTATCAAGTCTTTCCCTTATGATTCCATCTATCGAATTAAAAGCTCCACCACCTATAAAAAGTATGTTTGTGGTATCAAGTTGGATATATTTTTGTTCTGGATGTTTTCTACCACCCATAGGTGGAATGTTGGCAACCGTGCCCTCAAGAATCTTCAAAAGAGCCTGCTGAACACCTTCTCCGGAAACATCCCTTGTTATGGATGGATTACCTGCATTTTTGCTTCCTATCTTATCTATCTCATCAATATAACATATACCTATCTTCGCTCTTTCAAGATCATAATCTGCGGCTATTATCAACCTCAAAAGAATATTCTCAACATCCTCACCAACATAACCTGCTTCGGTTAAAGATGTCGCATCCGAAATCGAAAATGGAACATTTAAAATCTTTGCAAGAGTTTTTGCTATAAGAGTTTTTCCAACACCTGTTGGACCAAAAAGAAGAATGTTTGATTTTTCGATAATATCATCCTTTACACCAAGTTTTATCCTTTTGTAATGATTGTATACTCCAACGGAAACTACTTTTTTTGCATAATCCTGTCCAACTATAAATTTATCGAGTTCTCTTTTAATCTCCTGTGGGGTGGGAAGTTTTTTCAATAATCTCTCTTCCAGTTTGGTATCTTTTTCATTATGAACCAAGAGGCCGGCACATTCAAAACAAAATCTTTTACCTTCTATCGAAATGAAATCTTCACCTAACTCTTTTTGACATTTTACACATAGGTTTTCATTTTTTTTCATTAACTTTCCTTGATGTGATAACATTATCTATTATTCCATAATTTTTTGCTTCTTCTGAACTCATCCAAAAATCTCTGTCAGTATCTATTTCCACCTGTTTTATATCTTTGCTGGTATGATAAGAAATAATTTCATTCAATTTTTGTTTTATTCTTAAAATCTCTTTTGCATGAATTTCTATATCTGAAGCCTGACCCTGAACACCACCCATCGGTTGATGGATCAGAATCCTTGAATTAGGAAGTGCGAATCTTTTACCTTTACTCCCAGCCATCAATATTACAGCAGCCATACTCGCAGCAACTCCCATACAAATTGTTGAAATATCACATTTTATATACTGCATCGTATCATATATGGCAAGTCCACTACTGACAAGTCCACCCGTTGAATTTATATAAAGATTGATATCCTTTTCAGAATTGTCAGCTTCAAGAAAAAGCATCTGGGCAATTACAAGATTGGCAGCTTCATCATCTATCGGTCCACCAAGAAAAATTATTCTATCAACAAGAAGACGAGAATATATATCATATCCCCTTTCACCCCTTCCCGTTCTTTCAACTACCATTGGTACTAGAGTCATATTCGCTCCTTTTTAATTTGTAACTATCTCAACTCTGTTGTTTATAAACTCCATAGTTTTGTTATAAATTATGCCCTTTTCTATCTCCTCTTTGAAATCTCCATCATCCGCAAGATCTCTTATTTTTGAATTGGGATGTTCTTTAACTTTTTTTATTTCATCCTCGATCTCTTCATCGGAAGCTTTTATATTTTCCTGCAAAGAAATGGTTGTAAGTATTATCTCCCTTTTTGCTCTCCATAGAGCATAGTTTTTATAAAGTTCATCAAGTTTTTTATCATCGCTAAGATCTTTCTTATCATTTTTGTTAAGTGAATTCTTTATAGATTCAAGATGCATTAAAACCAAAGAGTCTGGAACATCAAAATTATTTTTCTCTATAAGATAATCTATTATCTTTTCCTCTTTTTGTAATTCATAATCTTTTTCAAAATCATTTTCAAGTCTTTTCCTTGTTATTTCTTTTAAACTTTCATAATTCTCAAAACCAAAATTTTTCGCAAAGACCTCATTATCGTTTTCGACTATTTTTCTTTTTACCTCTTTTATAAAGATGTTTATTTTAACATTTTTTCCTTTCAATTCCTCATCCTGATAATCGGAAGGATATGAATACTCAAACGATACAGTATCCCCTTTCTTTTTTCCTTTCAGATTATCAATAAAAACATTTAAAATTTCCCCTTCATTCAATTCTATTGAAAAATCTTTATAATTTAAACTTTCAATCTGTTTTCCTTTCTCATCTTTAAAATCCATATCAACTATTGCGATATCTCCAGGTTCTAGTTCCCCTTCTTTATTTTCGATCTTAGCATAAAAACTCTTTAAAAGTTTAATATTTTTTTCAACCATACTATCATCGATTTCTTTCTTTTTAACATTTATCTTAATCTTATCATAACCTTTTATAACAATCTCTGGATAAAGATCAAATTCGACAACGAACTTCAAATCACCTATACCTTTCTGAACTTTTGTCACAATAGGTCTTGAAAGAATTTTAAACTCTTTCTCCTTTAATACATTTAAAAAACCTCTCTGTACAAGTTTATCTTCGGTTTCATTTTCTATTTCACTTTTATACCTGTTTTCAATTAAACTATCAGGGGCTTTGCCAGGTCTGAAACCGTCTATTTTTGCATTATTCTTTATTTCCTGTAGAGTTCTTTTATACTCAACAAGATATTCTTCATTTGAAAAACTGATGTTCAATACCACATGCCATTTTTCTTTTTGTTCAAAATTGTATTCCATAAAAACTCCTTATTCTATGCGAAAGGGGGGAGTTGAACCCCCACAGGATTACCTACTGGATCCTAAGTCCAGCGCGTCTGCCAATTCCGCCACTTTCGCAGATTTAGATTTTATTTTATTTAAAAATATATTTATGTCAACAATATCAGAATGGTTAAAATTGAATACTTATTTTACCCTATCATAATTTTCCTTATATTTTTTTAGCGTATCATCATTTTCATCATAGATAATCTTTGCTATTTCATACGCTTTTTGATAATATTCTGCCGCATTTTTCCTGTCAGATAACTTTTCATAGGCAAGTCCAATATTGTTATAAGTATGGGCAAGTTCTATACTTTTTGGACTAAAATTTTTTATGGTATAATCCACATGTTCTTTTGCTTTTATTTCCGACTTTGAATAATCACCATCAAAATAGTATGTTCTCACAGTATCATATAGCTCCTGCCATTCATCAGCAAATGAAAAAAGAAAAAAGATTGAAATAAATACAAAAGAAAGAAAAAATTTTTTCATAAGTCCTCTTTTTAAAAAATTAAAATGTAGGAGAATATTTTTCTATTTTTTACAGGTGTTTATTTTAAATGGGATATAAAGAAGACAGAATCCAGTAAGAGCGGTTAAGAAAACAATTCCTCCCAGAATATACAAAACCCATAGATCTGTAAAAAGGGCGACAAAAAATAGAATTATTGAAATTATGGTTCTTATTATTCTGTCAACCTTTCCAAGATTACATTTCATTTTACCTCCCCTTTTCAACCTGGTGGCCAACCCATAACTCTTCCACCAAGTAAATGTATATGTAAATGAAAAACTGATTGTCCTGATTCCTCTCCATGGTTTGAAACTATCCTGTAACTTTTCAAATTAAACTTTTTTGCCATAATTGGTATCGTCTCAAAAATTTTACAAATCACTTCAAGGTTTTCTTTATTAATATCGTTTATCGATACTATATGTTTTTTGGGAATTATAAGTAAATGGACAGGTGCTTTTGGATCAATATCCTTTAACGCAATAACATATTCGTTTTCAAAAACAATTTCGCTCTTTATCTCTTTTTTAACAATTCTGCAAAAAATACAATCATCCATTTTTTATTCCTTTCAAGTAGTGAAAAATTGAAAGAATTGAAATTGCAAAAGTCTCGGTTCTCAGTATACCAACATCAAAAAAGAAAGGTTTTACTCCGTTTTTCATCAAAAACTCCTCTTCATCATCCGTAAAGCCAGATGGAGGACCTACAAATATGTTAACATAGTTTGAATTAAAAACAATATCTTTTTTATGTTTTCTTTCGAGTGAACCAAAGAATGAATCAATATTCTTATCAAAATCTATATCTTTTATAGGTTTTGGTTCGTTATATTCTGGCAAATTTAATCTTCTTGATTGTTTTATTGCTGCTTTTAATATATTTTCAACCCGTTCTTTTTTAAGAAAAAATTTTTCACTCTTTTTTGTTATTATAGGGTTAAAAGATTTTACCCCTATCTCTGTTCCCTTTTCGAATATGAATTTCATCCGATTCTTATCACATAAACCAAAATAGAGGTTTACAAATTGATCATCATCTATAGAGGACTCCACAATAACGATATCTTCAAGTATTCCATTCTTTTTTACGATACCCGAATAAAGTCTTCCATCACCTGCTGTAAATAGAATTTTTTGTGGGATCTTTATTTTAAAAATGGTAATATGGTGAAGTTCATCTTCTGGAAGATAAAATTGATCTTTTTCTTTTTTTGCAAAAAAAATAGGTTCGAACATTAAATATATTTTTCCAATTCTTTTAAAAGATTTTTTGCAACCTGATTAACATTTTTGGGAATCTGAACATTCACTTTAACAAGCAAATCCCCATGAGTTTTGTTGTTTGGATCTGTGAAACCTTTTCCCTTTAATATAAAAACCTGACCACTTTCAGTTCCCGGTGGAATTTTTAATTTTATTTTTTTGTTGTCAAGAAGATCTATATCAACTTCACCACCTAAAACGGCTACAGGATATTTTATAAAAATTTCTGTCTTTAAATCGTTTTCTTCCCTTGTGAATTTTTCATGCGGAATCTGTCTAAAGATAACTATCAGATCTCCATAATTACCACCATTTTTACCGGCGTTTCCCTCTCCCTGTAATACCATATATGAGTTATCGTAGACTCCAGCAGGAATATTTATCTTTACAGTATGTTCAACTTTTACTACACCTTCCCCAAAGCACTCTTTGCATTTGTTTTCAACAATTTTTCCAGTCCCACCACAGGTTGGACAGGTGGATACCTGAATCATCGTTCCAAAAATAGATTGTTTTCTATATCTTCTTTCACCAGTCCCTTTACAATCAGGACATATGGTTAAATTTGTCCCGCCTTTACCATTACACGCTTTACATATTTCATATCTTGTATACTTTAAACTCTTTGTTGTTCCAAGAAACATCTCCTCAAGGGTTAACTTTAAATTTATCTTTATATCTTTACCTTTTAATCTTTCCCTGGAAAAACCTTTTTGAGTGGAGGTTTGAAAACCTCCGTTAAAAAATCCATCGAAAAAAGAGGAATTTCCAAATCTTGAAGAACCAAAAAATTCATTCAAAATATCAAAAACATCACCAGCATGTGAAAAATCTTTCCAGGTGAATCCACCCTGTCCGAATTGTTGTGAAACCCCTTCGTATCCATAGGTATCATAGAGTTTTCTTTTCTCTGGATCTATTAAAATTTCATATGCTTCAGAGATCTCTTTAAATTTTTTTTCAGCTTCCTTTTTATTCTCTTTGTTTAAATCAGGATGATATTTTTTTGCAAGAGCCCGATATGCTTTTTTTATCTCATCGGGCGTTGCATCTTTCTTTACATTTAATATTTTGTAATAATCCTTTTCTTCCATTCTTTTCACTCTTTCTTCTTCTCATCATCATCAACAACCTCATAATCAGCTTCCTGTGCACTATCTTTTCCATCCTCTTTTTTTGTTTCCTGCTCGGTTTGCTTGCTTGTTTCGGTTTGTTGATCTGTTGAAGATGTTTTAGAGTATATTTCACCTGAAATTTTATAAAATGCCTGTTTTAAATCTTCAAGTCTATTTTTAATATCGTTTAGATTTTCAGTTAACATAACCTCTTTAAGATATTTAATAGATTTATTCACTTCATCTACAAGTTCCTGTCTTATCTTTTCTTTATTCTCTTTTAAGAACTTTTCTGTTGAATAAATAAATTGATCAGCTTCGTTTCTGACTTCAACAAGTTCTCTTTTTCTTTTATCTTCCTCTTCATAATCTTTTGCTTCTTTTACCATCTTTTGTATCTCTTCTTCCGTCAATCCACTTGAAGATGTTATTCTTATGGATTGTTCCTTACCGGTTGCTTTATCCTTTGCCGATACATGCAATATTCCATCAGCATCTATATCGAATGCCACTTCTATCTGTGGAATACCTCTTGGTGCAGGTGGAATCCCGATCAATTCAAATTTTCCTAAAGTTCTGTTATCTGAAGCCATTTCCCTTTCACCCTGTAAAACATGTATGGTAACTGCAGTTTGATTATCAGATGCTGTGGAGAAAATCTGTGATTTTTTTACAGGTATCGTTGTATTCCTTTCTATTATTTTAGTCATAACACCGCCAAGTGTCTCTATACCAAGTGAAAGTGGTGTAACATCAAGGAGCACAACATCTTTCACATCCCCTGCAAGAACTCCTCCCTGAATCGCTGCACCTATAGCAACAACCTCATCAGGATTTATACCTTTATGTGGTTCCTTACCAAAAAACTCTTTTACCAATTTAACAACAGCAGGCATTCTTGTCATTCCACCCACAAGAACAACCTCGTTTATCTCAGATTTTGAAATTTTTGCGTCCTCTATCGCCTTTTCACAGGGTATGAGAGTTTTTTTCAAAAGATCTTCAACAAGTGTTTCAAGTTTCGCTCTTGTGATTTTCATCTCAAGATGTTTCGGACCATTCTGATCGGCAGTGATAAAAGGAAGATTGATGGTAGTCTCCATCACCGTTGAGAGTTCCATTTTAGCCTTTTCTGCAGACTCTCTCAATCTTTGCAATGCTGTTTTATCCTTTCTGAGATCTATACCATTTTCCTTCATAAACTCATCAGCAAGATAATCAACTATCCTTTCATCAAAGTTATCACCACCAAGATGTGTATCTCCATTTGTTGAAAGAACCTCAAATACTCCATCACCTATTTCAAGGACAGATATATCGAAGGTTCCTCCTCCGAGATCATAAACGGCTATTTTTTCATTTTTCTTTTTATCAAGTCCATAAGCAAGGGACGCTGCGGTAGGTTCATTTATTATCCTTAAAACATCTAGGCCCGCTATTTTACCTGCATCCTTTGTCGCCTGTCTCTGGGAATCGTTAAAATAGGCTGGAACCGTTATGACAGCCTGGGTGACTTCTTCACCAAGATAATTTTCAGCTGCTTTTTTCAAATACTGTAAAATCATCGCCGAAATCTCAGGTGGAGAGTAGAGTTTTCCATCTATGTTAACCCTGACATCACCATTGGGTCCTTCAACGATATTGTATGGAACAAGTTTTATCTCTTCTGGAACCTCTCTGTATCTTCTTCCCATAAATCTTTTTATAGAATATATGGTGCTTTCAGGATTTATAACCATCTGCCTTTTAGCAAGAACTCCAACAACTTTCTCCTTATTCTTCTGGAATCCAACAACAGAGGGAGTTGTTCTTCCTCCATCCGGATTTGGTATAACTATAGGTTCTCCATTTATCATAATCGCTACACACGAGTTTGTTGTTCCAAGATCGATTCCAATAATTTTATTTTTTGCCATAACATCCTCCATCAATCATTATTATTTTCTTCTTCTATTCTATTAACTATAACCTTAGATGGTCTTAAAACTTTTTCTCCCATAAAGTAACCCCTCTGGCACACCTCTACTATCCTTCCATCAGGAATATCGGGTAAAGAGACAACAGAAATAGCATCATGTTTTGAAGGATCGAATGCTTCCCCATGACTCTCGATTCTTTTTATCCCAATTTTTTCAAGAACCTGATGGAATTTTTTATCTATCATAACTATACCATCAATTACACTGTTTTTATCTTCAGTTTTTTGTAAAGAATCTATAGCCCTATCAAAATTATCTATAACATCAAGGATCTCATTCATCATCCTTGCCATTTTATCCTCAAATTCCTTTTCATATTCTTTTTTAAGAATTTTTTTATGATTCTCAAATTCAGCGATTTTTCTTAAATATTTATCGTTCAATTCTTTAGATTTTTCAAGTTGACCTTTTAAATTCTCAGTTTCATTTTTTAATTTAACATTCTCATCTTCCAGAAGTTTTAATCTTTCACTTTTATCTTCTATCAATTTTACCTTTTTCTCTTTATTCAAAAGTTTTATCTCCTTATTGAATATTTTTTTCTTTTTTGACATATAATACTCTATTTAATAAATTAATTTAATTTAAGTTAATCTTTTGTCAAGTTATTATCTAAAAATAACAACTTTTTCAGTTAAATTTCTCCCGGAGATATTAAGCCTGATAAAATAAACACCTGTTTTAAAATCGTATTTTAACAGATACTCTTTTTTATCCTTCCCGAAATAAACATTTTTGGCAAAAATTCTTCTTCCTGAAGAATCGTATATTTCAAGTTTGCCAAAAACAGAGTTCGAGGAAGAATAGTTTATCCTGACAAGACCGGAAGATATCCTTGAAACTTTAAATTTAAAATCTTTTAAAATGTTTTTCTCATCCAACACAAGATAGGGTGAATATTTACCCAGAAGCAGCCCATCGGATGGCACTGCAACATATACCCTTTTATTCAATGTATCGCTCATAACTTTCTCAATCCTTGCCTGTCGATAAAAATGTGAAATTTCATCGAATGCATCAAAGGAAAATATTCCATAACCTTTTGTATTATCATATGCTGCGACACCATTTTCAACAATTGATATTCTGTTAACATTTATCCCTATGTTTTTATTGAATATAAAAGTGGGATTTACTGGATCTGAAATATCATACTTTACAAGTCCAGAGGTTCCAGCAGCAAGATATAGAGTAGAATTTTCTATATCACAGTAAGACTCGTTGTAATCTGTTGGATAAAGCAAAATTTTCACTATTCCACTTGAAGGATATGAAGTTTTTAAAATGTATATACCATTTAAAAGGTCGGTAAGATAAAAGATAGTATCAAGAATCGCCGTAGAGGTGTAATATTTTCTTGTTCCTTCAGTAAAAGTTCCAGCGTTCGCGAATTTAAAATCTGGTAATATGTTCAAAAGGTAAAGTGTTGTTTGGGTTGTAATGAAAAGAACATCATTTTTTAAATCAACATCAGATATCGTTGCACCAGCAAGAAATGAATCTATTTTTGAAAAATTGTTTCTGTTAAATGAGAATATGGCATTTTCACTAACAAAAATCATTATGGAATCATCATACTCTATCATTCTTCGATAATCTGTCCCATCTGAAAAAATTTGGTTGATATTTAAAATGGTTGTATCTAAAAGATCTACGGAAAAAATACCATCGTTTCCACCACAAACCCACAATTGATCATCAATAAACTTCATATCATAGGTTTTGTTTAGATCGAATGTATAAGATATTATTGTGACATTGCTTGTATCATCATAAGATTTAACATTCAAAGAATTATATGTCCCATCAGTCGCTATGATGGAAGAAAATTGATTATAAAATTCAGCGGATATATTTGTAAGCCCAGAACTTACAGGGATAAAATAACCAATAGTATCAAAGATCTCCCCGATAAAATTTTTTGATGAATAGTTATCGGTTGTCCAGTAAAGTTTTGTTGAAAATAAAGAATCAGAGATATTTTTTAAATAGATTTTGCCTTTAAGATCCTTTATGTAAATTTTATTCTCTATATCAAGATATCCCTTTCTGTAGGGATTACCACCTGAAGGTTTTACTTCATAAACACAGGAATAGGATAATTCACCGTTTACATTTGTGTAAAGATTCCAGAATGGTTCGGTGTAATCCCAGGTATTATGAACCTGAATAAAAGTATCCGTTCCACCATCATCATAACCTATACCAACGATAGAATGACCTATATACTCACCATTATAATAATAATTCAAAACAGCCCAGTGAACAGGTCTTGTTGAATCGATTTCATTTTTAATATATCTATAAAAAAAGGTATCAGCAGTTTGTCCCAAAAGATGTTGACCTAAAACAAATGAATATTGATGTATTGAATTTGCAAAATTTGAATGTGCAGTCTTTATATTATAGATGGATGTTCCACCACTGTTAACAGAATCGGTATCCATAAGAACCGAAAGTTCTCTCTGGGCTGAAGGAACATTGTGTCTATAAGATGATGTAACATCATCATATCTTGTGAAATAATAATCAACAAAATCGCCATAACCTCTTGAATCATAGTATGAAAATATCATTGAAGATGATGTTGGTGAACAACCATATGACCATAAGACAAATGGCACATCCGCAACATAATTTGTTGCTTTCAAAGATGAGACCTTATATTGATTGTTAAAAACCTGTTTCCATTTAAAATTTATATTATCAGATTTTATATAATCTATTTTTTGGAAAGTTTTATAAGTTGCAAGATCAAGTATTTCATTTTCATTTAAATCGTAATAAAATCTACCAAATCCAGTATAATATAATACTCTGTTATCCTTCAAATTAAAATATTCTTTTAAATTCTTCCAGTTTGTTATAAAATAGGGAACACCCTTTGAGTATTCTAAAATAACATTGTTTTCTTTACGGGCTGATACTATGATGTATCCTGTTTCATCTTTCAAAGAGAGTTTTTCTGGTTCAATATTCTTCTTTTTAAGGGATTCTATCCTTTCAATTAAACCTTCAAAATCAACATTACCATCTTTTGAAAAGAAAAACATATAGGCGTAAAGATAGCCATCAGGATAAGAAAGATACAATGGTTCATAATTCAAAACAAAAGAATTTTCAAAATTCTTTATTTTTTCATTTGCGATAGATCTTGCTCTGTTTACATCTATAAAATTATCATCAAGTTGTGGCTTTTGAAACTGTGCTATCAAAAATAAAAAAGAGAATGAAAAAATAATAAAAAATAAACTTTTTTTCATAATTACCACCTTTTTATAGAACTCTTGGAATCACACAGATAAATTTAAACTCTTCATCATATGGATTTTTAAACTGATGTAATTCGTTTGGAAGAACAAAAACAAAATCGCCTTCCGAAATCTGGGTTTCACCTTCGGATGAAACAACTATACCCTTTCCACTTTCAACCTTGACAAGATGTTCATAATTATGAGTGTGAAGTGGCGAGTAACCTTTTGGTTTTATTGTAAACAATCTCATTATTATCTTTTCTGAACCTTCATCAACGCCTATGGGTATCTGTATTTCAACATTTGCAGCTTTTTCATCAGTAACAGGATTTTTTTTAACCGAAGAAATTTTATTTATTATCATTTTATTCTCCGTGTGGATCCTTTTCTTTAAAAATTTTTTTATAATCCGGACCAAAATATTCTATCGCTTCAACGATAATAATCTTTTTCATATAATCACCCTTTTGAATCTTATCTAAAACTTCAATATTTTTTATAACCTGTCCAAAAACGGTGTATTTCCCATCAAGATTTGGAGTGCTATCAAGACAAATGTAAAATTGACTACCAGCACTGTTTGGATCCTGTGCTCTTGCCATGGCAACGGTCCCCTTTAAATGTTTTATATCGTTAAATTCAGCATCTATAGTATAACCGGGTCCTCCTCTGTTGGTATTGTCCGGACTACCAGTTTGAATAACAAATTTTGGTTCAACTCTGAAAATTATCAGACCATCGTAAAATTTTTTTAAAGATAGGGTAATAAAATTTTTTACATGGTTTGGTGCTTTCTCTGGATAAAATCTTATCACCATCGTATCCTCTTCTTTCCCATCCTTAGATTGCCATACAAAAAGAGCAAGATAGTCTTTTGAAAAATTAAAATTTTTTATCACATCATTTTCCTCTTTGGTTTCCACTTTTACCTCTTCTTTCTTTTTTTCTTCACATCCATAAAATGTAAATATGAGCGTTATGAACAAAAACATAAGAGTGAAAATTTTTTTCATTTTTCCTCCTACTTTCTTAAAGAGATTAAAAAAATATATAAAATGTAAGTAAAAAGCATTATCGATGAACCCTTTCTACCTAGAATATGTTTTTTCCCTAAAAACATAAGTAAAAATAAGATCAATGTAGCATAGATCAGGTATATCACATCAAAATTTAAATTCAAGTTGAATGGAATATTCTTTATCATACCTGAAATACCCATTATAAAAAGTAAATTAAAAATATTTGAACCGACTATATTCCCTATCGCTATATCGCTATTTTTTCTAAAGGCTGCTACAGTTGATGTAACAAGTTCTGGAAGTGATGTTCCAACCGATACTATCGTAAGGGATATAAAACTTTCTGAAACTTTTAACATTCTTGCGATGTTTACAGCGGACAATACAAGAATTTTTGAAGATACCATTAGAAAAATTATACCAAAAAAAATAAAGAATAAACTTTTGTTTAAAGAATAGAGTTTAATATTCTCTTCTATAACAGGCTCGATTTTTGCTAATTTGATAATATAGTATATAAATCCCAGAAAAAAAATAAAAAATATAAATCCATCTGTTCTTGAAAAAACATTTTCAAAACTTTTTCCACATACCAATCTATCGTTTACCAAAATTAAAAATAGAAGAGTTGAAAATAAAGAGAATGGAATCTCTTTATATGTTGTATTTTTCTTAACAACGATTGGATTGATAAGTCCTGAAACTCCTAAAATTAAAAGAAGGTTTAATAGATTTGAACCTATAATGTTACCAAGAGCAATATCCGTATGGTTTTGAAATGATGCAAAAATGTTTGTAAACAATTCAGGTAAAGATGTTCCAATAGATACCAGTGTAAGACCTATAACTATTTGAGAGACTTTAAACTGTATAGCCAAAGATGCTGAACCTTTAACAAAAAAATCTGCTGATATAATTAAAAAATATAATGAAATAAAAAAAATAAAAAAATTATAAACCATTTGTATAATTATATATATTCCTGGTTTAAAGTAAACAGGGTTTTAAATCGTGATCTTTTCGTTTCTTTTAACTTCCCCACTTATTATCATCTGTGCAAGTCTATCTTCAATAAAAGTCTGTATGTATCTTTTAATAGGTCTTGCTCCATACTCCTCTGAGAATCCTTCATCTATTATCTTCTCCCTTGTTTTATCGGTTACCAGCAAATCTATACCATATTCAACAACCCTTTGTTTTACCTTTTCAAGCAGAATATCTACTATCTTTCCAACCTGATCTTTTGTAAGTTTTTTGAAGACGATTATATCATCAAGTCTATTTACAAATTCAGGTTTGAAATGTTTTTTGATTTCGAACATCACATCCTCTTTTATGTCTTCATAATCACCTGAAAAATCTATTTTCCCTGAGCCGATGTTGGATGTCATAATGATTACAGTGTTTCTAAAATCAACGATATGTCCCTTACCATCTGTCAGTCTTCCATCATCAAGAATCTGTAACATAATATTATAGATATCAGGATGTGCTTTTTCAATTTCATCGAAAAGGATAACGGAGAATGGCTTTTTCCTTATCAGTTCAGTCAACTGTCCTCCCTCTTCATATCCAACATAACCCGGAGGAGCACCTATCAATCTACTGACTGAAAATTTTTCCATATACTCTGTCATATCTATCCTTACGAGAGCATCTTCGGTATCAAACAAAAATTCTGCAAGTGATTTGGCGACCTCGGTTTTTCCAACACCTGTTGGACCAACAAAAAGAAAAGAGCCTATGGGCTTTTTCGGATCAGAAAGTCCGGATCTTGATCTTCTTATCGCGTTGGATATCTTCTCTATAGCCTCATTCTGTCCTATAACTCTTTGATGTAACCTATTTTCCATCTTCAAAAGTTTTTCCTTTTCACTTTCAACCATTCTTGAAACTGGTATACCTGTCCATTTGGAAACTATCTGTGCAACTACTTCACCATCAACTTCAGTCTTCATATGATTCTTTTTTATCCATTCATCCTTTTTTCTTTTCAGTTCCTTTGATATTTCATCACTCTCCTTTTTTAACATAGCAGCCTTTTCATAATCCTTTCTTATAACTGCGAGTTCTCCATCTTCAACTATTTTTTTAAGCCTGTTTTCAAGTAATTTTATTTCTTCAGGCATTGAAAAAAGTTTCAATTTCAGTCTCGCTGCAGCCTCATCTATCAGATCTATAGCCTTATCGGGTAATCTCCTTTCGGTTATATACCTGTATGATAATTTTGCAGCCTGAATTATTGCCTCATCTAAAATTTTTATCCTATGATGTTCTTCATATTTTTTTCTCAAACCTTTTAAAATCTCTATAGTCTGCTCAACGGTTGGTTCTTTAATAAGGACAGGTTGAAACCTTCTTTCAAGTGCTCTATCCTTTTCAACATATTTTCTGTATTCATCTATAGTTGTTGCACCGATCACCTGCATTTCCCCTCTGGCAAGTGCCGGTTTCAAAAGGTTGGAAGCATCAAGAGAACCTTCAGCCCTTCCAGCCCCGACAAGGTTGTGCATCTCATCTATAAAGAGTATTATTTTACCATTTGATTTTATTATTTCATCAACTATAGATTTCAACCTCTGTTCAAACTCTCCACGAAATTGTGTCCCTGCAACCAGTGCACCCATATCCAGCCCAAGTATCTTTTTTGATTTAAGGTTATCTGGAACATCATCCTCAACTATCTTTTGAGCAAGCCCTTCAACTATCGCTGTCTTACCAACACCAGCATCACCTATCAAGACTGGATTATTCTTGGTTCTTCTCAATAGGATCTCTATCGTTCTTTCTATCTCTTCATCCCTTCCTATAACGGGATCAAGTTTATGTTTTTTTGCAAGTTCGGTAAAATCTTTTGTATATTTTTTCAAAACATTATAGTTCTTTTCGGCATTTTCATCGGTTATGGTTTGATTTCCCCTTATATTTTGTAAAATATCGTATATCTTTTCTTTTGTAAGATTGTATCTTAAAAAAAGGTTGTTTATTATTCTGTTTGAAAGATCAAAGAGAGCAAGAAAAAGATGCTCTGAACCAAGATACTGATCCTTTATCCTTTCCCTCTCCCTATCAGCATCTTCAAAAAGTTGCTCGGTATCATAGGTTATATAGATCTGATGGGAAACACTATGTTCAACATATGGAAGTTTGTTTAACTCTCTATCAACATCATCGGTTATCTGTTTTACATTTATTCTTAACTCTTCCATTATGGAAGGTATAACAGATTCCTCACTTACAAGAAGTCCCTTCAATATATGTAAAGGTGTTATTTCGGTGTGTTTTTTCTGCTTAACAGTATCCTGTGCAATCGATAGAGCGGATCTTGCACCTTCTGTTAATTTTTCAAAATTTATCATAAAATACCTCCGATTAAAAATATAATTTAACCGAAGGTATTGTCAAGTTATCATTCCACAATATATGGTAATATTAATCCTCTGGAAGAATAAGGTAAAGAATCATCATTTAAACTACCCTCTGTGAAACCATCTATTACAAGTTTGTATCTTTTCTTTATCAGTGGCATTCTCAGATCAACTGAAAAATTATTTTGTGAATTTAACGATAATTCAACTCTTCTGAGTCCAGTATGAACAAAAAATCTTGAAGTCGAATCTGTTGAAAATAATGTTATGTTGAGATATGTTCCAGATGGAATAGATAAGATTCTATTTTTTTCATAATATATGGTATCCATTTTGATAATTGTATCTATTATATTTTGAGCATAAAGTTTAATAGAATCAATTTTTACCTCTGGTGGATTTTTAGTATAAAAATAGGTATCGGTTATTTTTACAAGACGCCAACCGTTATGGAAATCTTTAACAGTATCCTTTTTAAAAAAACAATATCTTAGTAAAGTATCAACATATTCTTTAACAATCTTTACAGTATCGTTGGTACTATCCATATACCATATATTCATATTTCCGGGTAAAATTATTTTGATCGTTGCAAAGGCTGAATCCTTGGAAACATTTACATCAACCGTGTATGTTAAAGAATCGGTCATTGAAGGTGCCCTATACCATAAAAAAGGTTCTATATACGATTTACTCTTTGTGCTCTCTTCCTCCTGATCATATATCACCAAAAGAGAATTTTTTAAAGAATATATAATATTATCTATACTCGCTTCATCACTCTGTTTATTCAAAGAACAGGATAATAATAAAGATAGGATAACCAAAAAAAATAATAATTTTTTCATAGATCCTCATCCTTTTTCATTTTTTTTATAAACTCTCTGCCCTTTAAAAAAAATTCTTCAGCCTCAAAACTTTTATAATCCGGATATGTCCAGGGAAGATATTTTATGCCATCTTTTGTAAATATAAAAGTGACTTCACAAAATATTCCCTCTCCAAGATAGACTCTATGAGAAAAATTTTTTGTCGTTAAAAGTTGAACATTGTTTAAGGTTATAACACCCGGATCTATGTTTATCCTTCTTTTCCCATCGATTCTATACTTGTTTTCTATTTGAATCGAAAATTTTTTCTTCTCGAAAAAATTTTCAAGTGATATAGGTTCCTGAAAAAGTATCCATTCTCTTGTTATATCGTTACCTATCTCATCATCATAATAATGTGTAAATTTTGAAAAGTCTATAGTTTTCGAAAAAATCATCATTTCACCAAATGCATCGTTTAAATCTGATAAGACTTTGTATCTTATATTTCTATCGGCATAGAGCAAACCAGAAAAAAGCAGGTTAAAACTCATAAATATAACCTTTTTATAAAATCTAATATAAGAAAAATAAAAAATGATGATAAGGAAAGAAATGGAACAAATGGAATCACTTTATCATCTTTATCTTTATAATAGGTATAGTAAAAGATTATTCCAAATATACCTGCAAAAATAAAGACAAAAAAGATATAAGGAAAACCTATAAATAATCCTATAAAAGCGGCAACATATATATCGCCCTCTCCCATCCCTTCCTTTTTTAAAATCTTTCCTCCAAAAAATCTTATTATAAAGAAGAAAATAGCACCGGTTAAAAATCCTGTTATAGATTCTTTTAAACTTATATATGTAGATGGAAATAACCAAAAGTTTGAAAAAATATTAAACTCTATAAAAAGGGCATATAAAACATATAACAATGATGGAAATATGAATAGTGATATATAAATATTTTTAGTCTTTAAATCTATGAAAGAGTTTACAAGTAAAGATGAAAAAATGATTATGTATACTAAAGATAATATGTTTATACCTGTTTTCCAAAAAACTATCAAAAACAAAAAACCTGTAATAGTCTCAACGATAGGATAAAAGAGACTTATCTTTTCTTTACAATATCTACACCTTCCCTTTAAAATCAGATAAGAGATGATAGGAAGGTTATCATACCATTTTATAGGTTTTTTACAGTTTGGACAGAAAGATGCTGGAAAGATTATAGATTTCTTTATGGGTATTCTATAGATCAGAACATTAAAAAAGGATCCAAAAACTGCACCGATTACAAATATAAAAAACCAGAAAATTATCAATCCTTTACCTCTAACGATATTGAATCTTTAAAAAACTTTATATTAAACTGAAAGGAGATAAAATCAATCTTTTTAAACTCTTCCATTATTTGAAATTGGTTTTCCCCCTCTTTAACCTTTTTTTTATAAATTTCCTTTAAAATGGTTATTATGTTATTTATAGCCTTTTGTTTTTCAAATCTGTTATTTGAATTGTCATATATCTGGTTCCATAATTTTATTGCTGTGATATAATCTCCCTCCTTTTTTTTCGAAGCGGCTGCAAAAGTTTTACAATAGTATGGTGCATCCTTCTTTGTTGAAGAGAAAAGAAACCATCTGTAAGATTTTTCATAATCTTGAAAATAAACATAATATAAAAATCCCTGAATAAAAGGTATCTGCCAGAGTGTTGGTAAATTGACCATTCCCTTTTTTAAAATAGCCATTCCAAGATCTGGCTTTTTCATATCATATGTTATCACCGTTCCTCCAAAAATATAACATTGCAAAAAATTTGAATCAAGTTGGGTTATAGCATCGAAAAGTTTATAAAGATGATCAAGTTTTCTATCGGTTAGCAAATGCTGTCCATAATACTGAATAATCTGAAACCACATTATATTTGTCAATGTAGTTTTGTAATCAAGTGATATCTCTTTTATCATCTTTCCAGAAGGAAAATATAAGAGTTCAGTTTCAAACTTTCCCTTATTTTCAGGCAGATTTTGAAGCAAAAAAGCGAATGATAATGTTAAAATGAAAAAAATAATTACTATCAAAAATTTTTTCATAAAAATTCTTTTTTTCTAAAAATCAGAACCGAAATGTAAAGAAGAAATACTATATATATGAAAGTATAAGAAAAAGAAAAAAAGATAAAATTCAATGAAACAGGGATATTGTTCACAGCATAAACTTTTAAATCAAGAAAATAAAAGTTTGGTATTATAAGCATAAGAAATTTAAAGAAAATTTTAAGAAACATTTCTGGTGTTCTCTGTATCAGAAATGATAGGTTGTTAACAAAAAAACCTGCAACATATGTGAAAAATGTGAATACACTTGAAAGTATCGGTGTTGTGAATGTTGAATAGAATATTGCAAAAGAAGATAAAAGTAGAGATTGAAAAAAAATGTTCAAAATAGAATAAAGGATTGTGGTGTTGAAAGTTATGCTGTTAAAAAGCAAAATTAGAATAAAAAAAATAGAAGTGATTATAACAAAAAGAGATATTATAAAAAATAGACCAAAAAACTTTCCAATTATTATTTCATCTTTAGAAATAGGTTTTGTAACAAGAATAAAAATAGTCTTCTTTTCTATTTCCTGATAGATTATCCTTGTCCCGGAAAATAATATAATAAAAAGAGAAAATAGAGAAATGGTTGATAATCCACTATCTTTTACAACACGATCCCCCTCTCCAAGTGTCAAAGGGTTTAGTGAGAGTGAAATAAGCATTAAAAGAAGTGAAATTAGAATACTGAAGAACACAATTCTGTGTCTTATAGATTCTTTAAAAACAACAGTTCCTATATTTATAATATTGTTCATCCTTATTCCCTGTTAACCAGTTTCATAAAATAATCTTCAAGGCTATACTCTCTTGGAATGAAAGATAGTATCTTACCTTTATATCTGTTAACCAGATCAACTATATCTTCAGCAAGAGATTCTTTTTCAACCGTTATATAAATCTTTTTTTCACGGACCGAATAAAATTTAAACCCATCTTTTAAAATATCAAGTTCTTTAATTATATCTTCATTATTCACTATCTCTATATCTATCTCCTTTATCTGCTTTTTTATTATATCCTGCAAATATCCAATCCCAACTATATTTCCCTTATTTATAACACAAACCTTATCAGCGATCATCTCTATATCGGGTAAAATATGGGTTGAAAAAATTATGGTTTTCCCTCTTTTTTTTGCCATCAAAATGATATCCTTTATATCTTTCCTTCCCAAAGGATCCAGACCAGACATCGGTTCATCGAAAACAATAAGTTCAGGATCGTTTATCAGAGCAACACCTATACCAAGTCTTTGGATCATACCTTTGGAAAAAGTCCCAACTTTTGAATAGAGATTTTTTTCAAGTCCAACGAATGAAAGTATTGTTTTTATTCTATCATTTAAAATTTCTTTTTTAATATTAAAAAATTTTCCAACATATTCAAGAGTTTCATATGCAGTTAAAAAAGGATAAAATGATGGGTTTTCAGGTAAAAATCCTATCCTCTCTCTTACACTCTTTTCTTTTATATTAGAACCAAAGATTTCTACATTTCCTTCGGTTGGCTTGAGAATACCCATTATAATTTTTAAAGTGGTTGATTTTCCAGCACCATTTGGACCTAAAAAACCAAATATTTCATTTTCGTTAACATCAAAATCTATTCCCTTTAAGGCTATATTTGTGGTAAATGGGAATTGAGTTTTATATATTTTTTTAACTTTTTCAATACCGACAATCTTCATATTGATAATTATATCAAAAAAAAGGGGCTTTTAAAAGCCCCTTTTTTAAAAAGAAAAATTTTACTGTGTTGTTCCAGGTGTTAATTCAAGATCAACTAGAGCTGCTTTTCCAAAACCTGTAATCTTATAATCCTGTCCTGCTACTCCTGCTGCACTACCAGGATTTGGCGATTCATAGCCAACAAGTCCCTGAGCATTTGCCGGCGATAGCCATACATAAGCATTACCAACACCTGTTGTGCTAGTATATGGGTTTTTAAAATTTTGTGGCAGATAGCCTGTTGGTATATCA
>DYMB01000070.1 GCA_020721805.1 Acetofilamentum sp.
GATGAGATTATAGGATAAAAAATAAAAATGATGTAAAAATATGTCAAAATGTAATATTTTTAAATAAAAGTAGACTATTTTGCTAATATAGATCAAATTAAACTATGAAGATTTGTTATATAGATAAATCAAATAATACAGATATGGTTATGTATAATGACGGTGAGTTGGAACTAAATGTTTCGGTCAAAAACGAAACGGTTTAGCTAAGTCAAAATCAATTATGTGAACTTTTTGGTAGAGATAAATCAGTTATTTCAAGGCATATTTTTTTATTTCTGTCGGTCCGATAAAACCACATATTTCACACAATGAAATCATGACAAGTTGTAATAAATCATTTATCATATCAAACTTTTTATATAGTAAATATTAACAAATAGGAAAATTTTGGCTTGAAATATTATAAATATTGCAATTTGCCATATTTTCTAAATCATTTTCTTTTTTGTAGATAAAATTGTTTTAGGTTTTATAAAGGTATAATTATGAAAATTGAAAATCTAAATATTAGGCGACAAATGACTATCAGATTTGAAAGTTCTTCAAATACTAAAAATGCAAAGTATAAAGCTATAGATCTATTTGCAGGGATTGGAGGCATACGGCTCGGATTTGAACAGGCTTTTAAAAATGATATAGAATTTATATTTGCTTCCGAGATAGACAAATATGCACAACAAACATATTATGCAAACTTTGGCGAAATTCCGTATGGCGATATAACTCAAATAGACGAAAAGGATATTCCTCCGCATGATATTATTTTGGCCGGTTTTCCGTGTCAAGCTTTTAGTATAGCCGGCAAAAGACTGGGATTTGAAGATACTAGAGGGACACTTTTTTTTGATGTGGCAAGAATTGCTGCATATCATAAACCGAAAATTATATTTTTGGAGAATGTGAAAGGTTTTTTAAATCATGACAACGGCAGGACTTTTCAGGTTGTAAAAAATACGCTAGAAGAGATTGGCTATAAGGTATTTTCAAAGGTACTTAATGCAAAAGATTTTGGACTACCTCAAAACAGAGAGAGAATATATATTGTAGCCCTTTTGGATGATATTGATTTTGAATTTCCGGAGCC
>DYMB01000011.1:0-14157 GCA_020721805.1 Acetofilamentum sp.
GAAAAACTGACCAACTACATGAGATGGAGGAGAGATACAAGATAGCATTGAAAAATTCAAGCATATCAATTTTCTTTCAGGATGACGATTTAAAATTCAAATATGTTTTTAACCTTCCAGAAAATGCTGATCCACAAAATATATATGATAAAACCGATGATGATATTTTTAAAGGAAATGAAGTTGAACGGTTTATGGATTTAAAAAAAGAATCTATTCTCACAGGGAAAAATTTTTCCGGTCAAATTGAACTTATATTTTATAAAAGAAATTACACTTTTCTCTACAATATTGAGCCATTCATTTCAAAATCTGGTAAAAGAGTTGGCATTCTATCCACATTACAGGATATAACGGAAAAAATAGAATTACAAAAAGAACTTATACAGGCATTCAAACTTGAAACACTTGGAAATTTAGCAGGTGGAGTTGCTCATGATTTTAACAATATTCTTGCTGGAATAATGGGAAATGCTGAAGTTTTACAGATGAAAATTTATAATGAAGAGTTATCAAAATTTGTCTCAAATATTATAACAATATCAGAACATGCTTCAAACTTGACAAAAAAACTATTACATTTTTCAAGAAAAGGTAAATACATTGATGTGGAATTTTCGGTTCATAAAACCATAACTGATGTTTGTAATATTTTTGAAAGAACCGCAGACAAAAAGATCAAAATAGAGCAACATCTAACAGCAAAACCTCCGACAATAAAGGGTGATCCTTCTCTTATCGAGGCAGCGATTTTAAATTTGTTGATAAACTCAAAGGATGCGATAATGGAAAATGGAACAGGTGGAAACATAAAAGTTTTTACTCAAAACTTTTTTGTCGATAAAGATTTCAATGAAATTTCAACTTTAAAATTTGAGGAAGGAAATTATATAAATATTAAAATCTCAGATGATGGCATAGGTATGGATGAAGAAACAAAAAGACATATCTTTGAACCATTTTTTACAACAAAGGAAGTTGGTAAAGGAACAGGACTCGGACTTGCAAGTGTTTATGGTGCCATAAAAGGCCATAAAGGATACATAGACTTTTACTCTGAAAAATTCAAAGGAACCACTTTCAACATTTATATTCCAATCATCGATGAAAACATTGAAACAGATTTTGAGGAAAATTTAATAGAAACAAAAAGTTTAAAGATTTCAAAGGGAATACTTATAATAGATGATGAGGAACAGATAAGAATGAGTTCAAAAGAATTTTTTGAAAGTAAAAAATTAAAAGTTTTCACCGCAAAGGATGGAAACGAGGGTATTAAAATTTTTAGTTCAAACAAAAAGAATATTTCAATAATAATTCTTGATCTTATAATGCCAAACATTTCTGGCGAGGAGACCTTTTATCTTTTAAGAAAGATAGATAAAAATATTCCTATAATCATATGTTCCGGTTACTCTGAGGATAACGAGATAAAAAAAATATTAAATTTCGACAGGGTGCTTTTTATCCAGAAACCTTTTAAATTCACTCTGTTGATCGACAAAATAAATGAAATTATGAGTAACTTGAAAAAAGACTGATCTACAATTTCAAGATGTTATCAAATCTCCATTTTATTTGAAAACTTATAGAGTTAAGGGGTGCCTTTATTCCATCCTCGAAGAATGTTCTATCAAAATTTAACTGAATAAAAATATTATGCTCTTTAAATTTGTTAAAACTTGTACCAACTATAGTTCTATTGTAAACATCATAGTTAGTTTCAATATCTTCATCCCATAGATCATTTCTCAAAACTATTTCAAACGGGAAATCATTTATCTTATAAAAATTTAAAACGAGTATTCCAGATATTCCTTTACTTTTTATATTATCGATTTTTTGTGAAAGATGTTCAAACCATAAAGTTAAAAATTTTTGTCTGTATTTCAAAAGAGCAACATAACTTACCTTTATACTATCGGCATTCAATGTATCCGTATGGATAAGTCCTTTATTTTCGTAATCTATGGAGCCACCGACAAAGAGATCCTTAAATGGATAAAATCTCATATTGAAAAGAAAAGCCGGATTCAAATCAACCTGTGTATCAGTCTTCTTGTATCCTTCTCCGTTGGTTATCGAAAGAGCGTAGAAAAAAAGATCTCGAAAAAAATAACCGTTCAGGGATAACCCGTAATCAGCGGAACTTTTTACCTTTTCCTTATCCGCAAACTCGGTCTCGATAACCGGATAATCGTAGTCGTACAGAAAACCAAAAAAATTTTTAACCAGTCCAAAATTTATACTATTCTTTTTAAAAAATAGATTGGAGAAATCAATGTAGGCATACTTTAATCTCACAAGTGCCCCTTCATCTCCATCTTTCGATGAGACAAAATCAAGTGTCAACCGCCCTTTTATATTCTCGGTAAATACAGGTTCTATTGAAAAATAACCTCTTGGAACATATAACTGATTTTTTTTAAAAATTAAACTATCCTTATATTCAAAAATCGAAATATACCTGTTCCAGATCTCAAAAGAATATCTGCTTTCAATTGGAAATATTGAAAGAAAGGATAAAAGAAAAAGGATCGATATAAAAAAAAATTTTTTCATCTTTTTTTCCTCCATTTTATTTTTTTGTTTTATATAAAAGAAAAAAACTCATCAAAAGAAAAATAAAATTCGGTATGAAGAAAATAGTGAATGGGTTTGAAAATCCGTTTGAAGCTGCCGATTTGAAAGATTGCAGTATTCCCCAGTAAAGAAATATAAAAAGTATACTCAAACTGAGAGCGAATACTATTCCAATATCTTTTGTATTTATCACAAAACTTGCGGAAATGATCCCTATTATCAGATTTATCAATAAAAAATAAAATCTGTAAGATATTTCAGTCTCCTGCTTTGAAGGATCATCTTTTAATAGAACAATCTTTTTTCTTATGCTCATCAATTCTGAAATTTTGTAGATATCCACATTCTCCCTGTCAAAAACCATACTCTCTGGAAACATCACAAAAAATTCTAACATTTCTTTTGATTCATAATAAGAATATCTGTTAAGATCAAGATCGTATATATGACATTTTTCAAAAATCCACATTTGATTTTTAAAATCTCCTCTATTTGCGGTTATATAAAAATTAAGATTTCCCTTTTGATCAAATTTAAAAATTTCAGGCTTCTTTATAAACATATTTTTTGAAGAAAAATATTCACCTTTCAAAACTGTAAATCGATCTATGTTTAAAATAAAATCTTCGTTGTTGAAATTATCAAAAATTTTTCCCTCCTTTATCTCTCTGTATCTTCTCGTTGCACCAGTTTCAACACTCTCTTTGAAAAAGAACTGAAGCAAAGAAAGAAATATCAAAAAAAGAAAGAGTGGTAAAAGAAATCTGTATATTGATATTCCAGCAGCTTTTATAGCGATCAGTTCGTTATTTTTTATCATCAATCCTATTGTAAAAAATATTGATACGAGTATACCGAGTGGAAAAAGTAAAGTTATCAAAGATGGTATTAAGAAAAGATAAAGTAAAAAAATATCTTTTGCACTTTTTCCAGCCTGTAAATATCCACCAAGATTATCGGAAATATCAACAACAAGAAAAATAAAAATAAAGAGTAAAATCGAAAGAGTCAAAAAAATTGTAAAGTTTTTTAAAAGATACCTATCGATTATTTTCATCTTTTGAAAACCCCATTATCCTTTAAAATAAAATAAAAGCATATGATAAAAGTCAATACATTTGGGAACCATATCGTTATCGCAGGGTTTAAATATCCACTATCGGAGATCTGTTCACCAGTTACCAGCAGTACATAGTAAAAAACGAAAAGAATCGTAGAAATTGCAAAACCTATTGAAAGAGAGGATCGTTTCAATCTTATCCCTATTATACCACCGAGTAAAACGAACGTTAATACTCCAAAAGAAATTGAAAATTTTTTATGTATCTCTACATAATATCTGTAAAGATTTTTCCTTCTTCTTAAAAAAGACTCTTTTGAAATTTTCTTTTCACTATCCTTTTGTAGGTCTTTTATATTTTTTAAAAGAGCACTTATATTCATCTCTCTATCACCCCTAACATCAAACCCACCTTCAACTATTTCTCCCGATATCCGAATGTTGAAAACAAAAGTTTCAAAATAACTCTTTTTATATTTTCCTTCAGAGACTATTTCAAAAATTTCTCCATCTTCCATATATACTGATAATTTATTTGGATCATTACCATAAAAAATCTTTCCCCTTTTCGCTTTTATAAAAGCATCTTTCTTTACTATGAACAGATCAAAAAAAGTATTATCCTTCTTTATATCATCAAAACAGAAAAAAAGATCCCTATCATAACTTTTTTTATAAATCCCTTTCTCTATACTGACTGAAGGTTTCAGGTTCAATATCTTAAGAAATATCTCTCTCACTTTATGATTAGAGTTCGGAACAATATGATCCGATATGAAAAATGTTAAAATAAAGAGAAAAGAGTTAATAAAAAGTAGAAAAAAAATGAATCTGTAAGGATTTATCCCTGCAGATTTTAAAGCGATCATTTCAAGATCCGAAGACATTCTTCCAAATGTCATTATGGTTGAAACAAGGACAGCCATTGGAATAGATAAAAAAATTATGAAAGGAAGATTATACAAAAAAAGTTTAAAAACTATAAAGAATGGCACGCCCTTCCCTATGATAAGATTAACAAGTTCAAAAACCCTATTGATGAAGAGTACAAAAATTATCAAAGACAGGGCAAGAAAAAAGGAGGGAAGAAAATATTTTAGAATCATCCTATCTATAATTTTCATAATCAAGATATTATATTAAAATACTGAAAAGTAAACTATCAATTGAAAAATTCAGGTTTTTCATTTTTATAACTGTAAAAAGAATTTTTAGAAAATATCACATGATCGTAAACACTTATACCGAGAATGTTTCCAGCATCTATCAACCTTTTTGTTATCATATCGTCCTCTCTGGATGGATTGGTATCCATTGAAGGATGGTTATGTGCTATTATTATTCCAGATGCTCTTTCATTTATTGGATCCGCAAAGACTTCTCTTGGGTGAATCAAAGCATAGTTTAAAGTACCCACAAAAATGGTCCTCGTATGTATCACCTTGAGTATCGAGTTTAAACTTATAACTATGAAATGTTCCTGTCTTCTTCCGGCTATATCCTTTAGAAGAAAAAAAACATCTTTAGGTGTTATCACCCTTCTCTCATTTTCGTTCAACCTTCTATAGAATTCAAACATCGAAATTAATCTTCTTTTATCATTCTTTCCAAGACGATCAAAAAAATATTCTTCAATATATGGAAAAGAAAGATAGATTTTGCTTATCATATCCTGTATAGAGTTATCATCGTAATCACTTTTTAAAATATTTTTAAAAAGTTCAAGATCTTTCAATTCTTTAACATCAACAAGATCTTCCCCTTTTCCCATATCTCCTCCTTTTTATAAAATTTTTTTAAAGTTTAAATCAAACTCTTTTTTTCTGAGAGAATTCATTTTAAAAAATTTTTCAAGCAAACTCTTTACCTGTTCTTGAAGATCCTTTTTACCGTTTTTGTAAAAATCAATTAAAATTATATCCTCAGTTTTAAGATTAACATTTAAAATACCATCGCAGTTCTTCTGGATATATCTTTCAAAACATTTTTTTGGATAAGCGAATTGAAGAGAATCATTCTTTTTAAAAATAAGAAATTTATCGATAGAATAGAAAGGCATCGTAAAAATTTCAAACTTTTTATTTTCACCTTTTTTCATAAAAAACATTTCAAAACCATTATCCCTATAAAAAAAAAGGTTTTCAAAATCTTTATAATTTTTTAAAATACCCTTTTCAATATAAGTGTTTGAGAATTGATCCATTATATAGAATCTTTTAATGTATGGATTCTCAGGATAAACAAAAGAGTTAAAATATGATTTGTAAATAAAATTTTTATCAATATCATCAGAAAGAAATGGCATCACTATATCAGTTCTATACTTAAAAAAGACTTCAAGGTGATAGAATCTATCAAAAAACTCTTTTCCACCGCATATTATATTGTAATGTTTTGAAAGAAAGATTTCCACTATTTTTGTATTTGAAAGATCTTCCCTAAAAAATTCTATCTGAAAATCTTTTCCATAAATTTCTCTTTCCTCATATCCTTCAAATACGATAGTACTCTTCTTTTTAAAAAAAGAGGGGTATATATTTTTAGTCAGTATATCTGTTAAACTTTTTTTAAACAGGTTAAAATCAACCATTTTCATAGTATTCGTTTGTCTCTCTGTTAAAGAGTTTAACAACATTTTTAATTTCCTGAATTTGATTCTGACTATACCTGTAAAGCGATGTGAAAAGAGTTTTGTTTGTAAACAATGGATCCTTTATTATATCTTTATATTTTTGAAAATATACCGTTTTCGGAACAGGAGAGAATTCGTTCAAAACTATCCTAACCCTTTTTTTCCTTAAAAACTCCATAGTTTTCATAACATCTTCTTTGTCTTCATATGGAAGTCCAAGAAGTATATAACAAAAAATGTTTCTTCCATCGAAACCATTTTTTAATAAAAGATCTATAGCTTTTTTCGTCTCCTGAAGAGTGTTTTTGTTTCCAGTCTCTTCAAGTAATCTACTTGAAATACTTTCTACGGATAAAGAGATCATACCGATGTTCAATCTTTTAAAAATATCTATCACGGAATCATCAATGTATCTTACATGCAAGCCATTTGAAAAATTGAATCTAAAGGTATATCTTTTGTCAACGATTTTTTTAAATAGTGGCAAAAAATGTTTTTCTTTTCGAAAGAGTAAAGAATCATCATAAAATGTAACATCGTTTATTTCCATTTTCGCAAGAAGATCAAGTTGTTCTAAAACATTCTCAAAAGGTAAAGTGGAAAATTTATCGTTCAAAATTGAAACGGCACAATATTTACATCTATATGGACAACCGAGTTGAGTTAAAATAGCTGCTGAATCAAGTTTTTTATAAAAATCATATGCAGGGATCAAATCATACATCGAATAACTTTTTTTTACATCTATCGAAGTATTGTTTATTAAAAAATCGTAAATTTTGTCAACATCATTGGTAAATACAAAATCAACATCAAGAGTTTTTGCATGCTCGGGCAATAACTTAGCGTAAACTCCGCCCAATATGATTTTGGTTGAACGGTTAACCTCTCTTATCGTTTTTACAACTTCCTCTATCCCCTCATACCAGTATGTCATCATCGATGTTATAAAAACATAATCAAAATTTTTTTTACTTATAAAATCATAAAAACTTTTTTTAGATAAACCGTATCTGAAATATGGTCTTTTGAACCACTCAAGTATTTCATTTTTTTCAGCCTTTTCTTTTCTGAATTTTCCAGTTGAAAAAAACCTGTTTTTATGTTTTTTTTCGAGAAATGGAGAGTTTCTATCCATAAAATCGAAAAATTCAAACTCTATTTTATTTTTCTTAAGAAAGGATGCTATGTATAATAGCCCAAGTGGTTTCAACCAGTAATCATAACAGGTAAAATCATATATTGGGGGATTTAACAATAGTATTCGCATATTTGAATAAGAAGTCAGATTTTGAGAAATGGATTGGGAAACTTTTATATGATTTAATTGCAAGAACAAGTGTTCTTATATTATCAACATATCGATAAAATTCTTCCCTTTTATTTTCATCAATTTTTGTTTCCTTTTCATTTTTAATCTTTAAGGGATTAATAAATTTTCCATTCTTCTTCACAGCAAAATGGAGATGGTAACCTGTTGCATACCCTGATTTACCAACATAACCAATTATCTCCCCTTTTTTGACAAATTTTCCTATTTTTAAACCCTTTTTATAAGAATGAAGATGACAGTATTCTGTCGAATAACCATTTTCATGATCTATCCTTATAGTATTACCTCCAATATAATTATAACCTAAATAGATTATATAACCATCGGAAGCAGCAAAAATCGGTGTCTTTCTTGGTGCAACATAATCCACCGCATAATGTGGAAGATATTTTTTTAAAATCGGGTGATATCTTTTTGAAGTGAAATAGGATGATATTCTGGAATATGTTTCAAGAGGCGCTTTTAACATATTCCCTTCCATAGATATACCATTCTGATCAAAATATGATATCTGCTTTCCATCATTGTATAAAAATGCTTCAAAAAGATTTTTATCATTTTCATATGAAGCATAGATAATATCCCCATATTGATAAAATTTACCATTTATATATTTTTTTTCTATAAGTATGGTATACCTATCGTGCTTTTTTACTTCCGATGTAAGATCTATCCTCCAATCAAATATATTTGAGAATTTTAAAGCAAGAGCCTCATTCTCACCTTTCGATTTTAGAGAATTTACAAGATTATCTTCCACAACACCTTCAATGAGTACAACCGATAGTGATTGCTGATCATCCTTTACATATGATAAAAATTTTGTTAGATATTCAACAACATAGGTTCTTTTTAGATCCTTTTTATATTCAAGTCTTTTGAAGTTAAACTTTTCATCTGTGAATATGAATATTTCATCTCCGATATCAATCTTCTCTGGCTCATAATGTTTAGAAAAATATAAAATTATCGAATCTATCACATTCTCTTCAATATGTGATCTTCTTAAAATTCCGATAAAGGTATTACCTTTTTCAACTTCATACCTTACACCGATATAATTCAATTTTTGATCCTTATCGATTTTATTCTCACCTTTTAGAAATCTCACATAAAGAATGGAGAATATTATGAAACCGATTAAAAAGAAATATCTAAAATTTTTCAATCTTTTAAACCACTCCTCGTATAACTTTCAATTATCTGTCTTTGTGCTATAAAGAATAAAATTATTAGAGGTAAAACAACAAAAGTCGATGCAGCCATAAGAAGTGTATAATTTGTGGATTGTTCCTGAATAAAATATGCGAGTCCAACCTGAACAGGTCTTATCGAGTCAGAATTTGTAACAACAAGTGGCCATATGAATGAATTCCAGGACGCAAGTAGTGAGAATATTGAAATTGTTATTAAAGCCGGTCTTGAAAGTGGAACAACAACTTTAAAAAGAAAACCCAGATCGGAATAACCATCTATAACGGCAGCATCGTATAAATCCCTTGGGATAGTCTTGAAATGTTGTCTTAAAAGAAAAATAGGGAAAACATTAGCCATCCATGGAACTATCTGCGCATAATATGTATCTATCCATCCGATCTTTTGAAGTATCATATATCCTGGGACTATGTAGACTGGCATCGGAACCATCATCAAACCCAAAAGGGAAACGAAAAGAATCTCTCTTCCCTTAAAATCGAGTATAGCAAAAGCATACGCTGCAAGGATCGAAGTGAAAAGTATCCCTGCAAGTTGAACCAGGGCTATCAAAATTGTATTTAAAAAATATCTTGTAAAATTGACCTTGCTCCATGCTTTTTGATAATTTGAGAATTGAGGGTTTTCTGGAATAAATGATGGTGGAAATTTTACCGCCTCTTTCTGCGTTTTCAAAGAGGTTGAGATCATCCAGAAAAATGGAAAGATTATTGAAATGGCAAAAAAGATTAAAAGGATATATGTTATAGTTAAAGAAAAATTTTGATTTCTCAGTTTATTCATAATGGACATTTTTTTCTCCATACTTTTTCTGAACGATCGTTAAAAAAAGAATTATCAAAAATAGTATGAACGCTATTGCGGTTCCATAACCATATTTACCATAGTTGAAAGCCATATCGTAAAGATAGTATACTATAACATTGGTTGTGCCGAGAGGTCCTCCTGCAGGTGGACCCGTCATCATCCATACCGGTGCAAAAACTTGAAAACTAGTTATGGTTGTCATTATAAAAACATAAAAAGTTGTTGGGGAAAGGAGAGGTAATGTTATATACCTGAAACTCTGCCATCTTGATGCACCATCGATTTTTGCTGATTCATAATAATGTTCTGGAATATTTTGTAATCCAGCCAGAAATATTATAACATTATAACCCAGAGATTTCCATATGGTCATAATTGATAATGAAAACAAAGCGAGAGAAGGTCCCTCAAAAATTTTGGGTAAATCGATGTTAAAAAGTATCTCAAATATACCTCGTGGTTCCTCAAGCCATTTCAAAGGTGATATACCTACAAGTTTTAAAAGATAATTCGCAATACCGATCTGAGGATGGTATATCCATTTCCAGACAAAAGAGATAGCGATTATTGAAGTTACTTCAGGTAAAAAAAATGTTGTTCTAAAAAAACCTTTAAATTTTATCTTCTGGTTTAGAAGTATAGATATAATCAAAGATATTATTATTGTTCCGGGTAAAACTGTTATTACATACCAGAGTGTGTTGAGAAGTGCCTGGTAAAAGGTTTTATCGTTAAAAATTTGAAGATAATTTTTAAAACCAACAAAATCACCTTTTCCGGAGATCCCCCAATCAAAAAAACTTATAACGAATGCGAGAATTATTGGTAGAAATCTGAAAATAAACAAAATTATCAAAGCGGGTAAAAGAAATAATAAACCTTTGAAAAAGTTTCTCCTATAATTCATATTTTATATATATTTTATATTCCAAATAAAAAATGTCAACATTAAACGGTTGACAAAAAATCAATTTAAAATAAAATTTATCACATAACAAGGAGTTTGTTTATGAAATTTGAAATTAATAGAGAAAGATTGATAAACGATTTTATTAACATGGTAAAAATAGATTCCGAATCTTATGAAGAAAAAAATATCGGTGATTATTGTAAAAAAATATTAAAGGATGATTTTGGACTTGATGTTTACGAGGATGATAGTGCTAAAAAAATTGGTTCAAACCAGTCGAACATTATAGCAAAATATAGAGGAAACAATAGAAAAAAAACTCTCCTATTCTCCGCACACCTTGATACTGTTAAACCGGGGAAAAATGTTAATCCCATAATCAAAGATGGTAAAATATTTACAGATGGTAAAACAATATTGGGTGCGGATGATAAATCTGGAATAGCAGCGTTGTTTGAAGCCTTAAGAATAGTTAAGGAAAATGAATACGATGTTCCAGATATAGAGATAGTTTTAACTGTTGCAGAGGAGGTTGGACTTAAAGGAGCAAAAAATCTTGATTTTTCTATCCTTACGGCAAAGGAAGGCTATGCTTTGGATAGTGAGGATATCGAAGGGATTTTCAATAGAGCACCATCACAGAATTTTATAGACATCACAATCGAAGGAGTTGAATCACATGCTGGAATGTATCCTGAAAAAGGAATATCATCCATAAAGTTGATGGGTGAGGCTATATGTGAGATGCCTTTAGGTAGAATAGATTCGGAAACTACAGCAAACATAGGTATCATAGAGGGTGGAATAGCAACAAATATAATACCCAAAAGATGTGTTGCTAAAGGAGAGGTCAGGAGTCATGATGAAGAAAGATTAAAATATTATACCGATAAGATAAAAGAGGCAGTTTACAAAGCGATAAACAGAAATAAAATTATCCTTCCAGATGGTTCCATAAAAACCGCTACCTGTAAGATAAATGTGGAAAAAGCATATTCAAGTATGTATGTGAAAGAGGATGAACCGGTTTTAAAAAGACTTATTGATGTTTACAACGAACTAAATATTCAATACAGGATAATTACCGGGGGTGGAGGATCCGATGCAAACATTTTTAACGAACATGGAATAAAGATGGTCATAGTTGGAACAGGAATGAAAAATGTTCATTCAGTTGATGAATATATACTTGAAAACGATCTTATAACCCTTACAAAGATAATAGTAAAAATTATGACACACGATCAATAATAAACTTTATTATTGACATTTTTTTTTAATTCTTTATTATATAAATTTTAAAATTAAATTATCACTTTATTTAAAAGGAGGATATTTTGGCTGATATAAAAACTAAAGACATAAGAAATATAGCACTTGTCGGTCATAATGGAGCAGGAAAAACAAGTTTTGGAGAGACGATTCTTTTCAACACAAATGTTTCAACAAGGCTGAATAGGGTTGATGAAAAAAACTCTATGCTTGATTATGCTGAAGAAGAAATATCAAGAGGTATAACAATAGGATTAAAACTCGCTTCTGTAAAATGGCAGGATAAAATAATAAATTTCATAGATACTCCCGGTTTCGTAGATTTTTTTGGAGAAGTTGTATCCGCATCAAAAGTGGTTGAATCTTTCGTTTTTATAATAGACGGTTCAAACGGCGTTGATCTCGGAACAGAAAACTCTTGGGAATTAAGAAAAAAGGAGAAACTTGCTGGCCTTTTCGTCATAAATAAAATGAAGAAAGAGAATATAGATTATGAAAAAGTCTTTCAGGATATAAAAAATTCACTTTCGGAGAGTGCAACTATGATACAATTCCCAATAGGTTCAGGTTTGGACTTTAAAGGGGTTGTGGATCTTATCTCTGGGAAAGCTTATACTTATGAACAGGGTAAAAAGAGTGAAATAGGTGTGCCAGACAATTTAAAAGATGTTGTTGAAAAGATGAAGAAAGAACTTCTTGAACAGATAGCTTCATCCGATGAAAAACTTATGGAAAAATATTTTGAAGATGCTCTTACACAGGAAGATATAAACAATGGATTTTTAAACGCTATAAAAAATGGGATTCTATATCCTGTCTGTTTTACCGACTCTATTGAAAATATCGGCACAGATCTGGTTTTAGATTATATCGTTAACTATCTTCCTTCACCTTCTGACCTCAACATAAGAAAACCGATAGAATCTGAAACCTATCCTGAAAATCCTGATAATAACTCGCCTTTTACAGGATTCGTATTTAAAACAAATGTTGAAAAACATCTTGGAGATATAAATTTTGTAAGGGTCTTTTCTGGAACTTTAAAACCGGGGAACGAAGTATACAACAGCGTTAAAAATGTTACCGAAAAAATTAACCAGATGTTTATAAACATCGGAAAGGAAAGAAAAGATATAGACGAGTTGACAACCGGAATGCTTGGTGTGCTTGTCAAACTGAAATCAACAAAAACATCTGATACCATATGTGATAAATCTATAAATGTCAAATTTCCACCTATAGAATTTCCGCATGCGAATGTTTCAATGGCTATTATACCTCTTGCAAAAGGTGATGAGGAAAAGATTTCAAGTGGTCTTTCAAAATTGCATGAAGAGGATCCTTCATTTTATTTTAAATTTGATCCTGAGATCAAACAAACCCTTATATTTGGTCTTGGAACGATACAACTTGAGGTTATTATAAACAAACTCAAAGAAAAATTCGGTGTTAATGTGAACCTTGAAAAACCAAGGATAAAATATAGGGAAACTATCAAAAAAAGTGCATCGGCTGAGGGAAAACACAAAAAACAGTCTGGTGGAAGAGGACAGTTTGGTGTCTGTAATGTTAAATTTGAACCTCTACCAAGGGGAACAGGTTTTCAGTTTGTTGATGAGATTTTTGGTGGAGCGATACCTTCGAAATTTGTACCTTCTGTAGAAAAGGGAATAAAGGATGCTTTTGAAAAAGGTGTTGTCGCAGGCTATCCAATAGTTGATGTGAAAGCTGTTCTTTATGATGGTAAATATCATGATGTTGACTCTTCTGATATAGCATTTCAGATAGCAGGTTCTCTTTCTGTAAAAGGTGCTATACCTCAAGCCGATCCTGTCATCCTTGAACCTATAATGAATGTTGAGGTAGCAGTTCCAGAAGAGTATATGGGCGATATAATGGGTGATATCAACTCAAGAAGAGGTAAAATACTTGGAACCGAACATGCTGGTAGATATCAAAAAATTAAAGCGTTGATACCTGAATCTGAAATGTACCAATACTCTTCCCAACTTAGATCGATGACACAGGGTAGAGGAACTTTCAAGATGGAATTTGAGACCTATGAAGAAGTCCCAAGAGAGAGGGTCCCAAAGATAATAGAAGAGGCAAAGAGATTTTTAGAGGAACAAGAAAAATAACAGTTTATCAGATATTATATTCCTCTTCGATATAATTTTTAAAATCCTGTATTTTTTGGGAAAACTCTAAAAAATTTTCTTCAAGAGTTCTGTTGTTAAATTCTTCCATATTATTTTTCCCCATCATTTCAAGGATCTTCGCCAATTCAAAAATATCGTTTAAATTGAAATTCCCGACAACACTTTTGAAAGAATGTGCAATTTTAC
>DYMB01000011.1:14257-33253 GCA_020721805.1 Acetofilamentum sp.
CAAAGATATCCTCTAAATTTGATAGATCAAATTTCATAAAATATTAAGGTTTAAATCTGTACGGTATTGTTGTTTTCATTTCGGTTGGAATACCATCTATCGTTCCTGGACTGAAAACAGCTTTGTATGCTGCATCTATTGCCGCATTATCACATGCTGGATTGAGTGATTTTAAAACTTTTGCAGAGACAACTTTACCATCTTTACCCACAACAACTTCAACGAAGACTGTTCCTTCAGCTCCAATTTTTTTTGCCGCTTCAGGATATGCAGGTTGTATTATCTGTTTTGGAGTTGGTTGAATTATAACTGAAGGTTTCTTCTCCTCCTCCTTTTTAACCGTATCTACAGGCTGTTGCTGTTGAACTTGCTGCGAAAGTAATTGGGATGCGGTAGGAGTTTTAACCTGTTCTTCTTTCGGTTTAACTTCCTCTTTTACTTCTTTCTGTATAGTCTGTGTTGTGTTTATGCTTTTTGTGACATTCGACTCTGTTTTAACAATTTTCTGTGTTTCCTCTTTTGGAGCAGGGAAAAGAACAGCAAGATTAACCTTTTTCTGATTATTCTTTTCAACATAGAATATATCGAGATTTGAAATCGGTTCAATGTTTGAGTTATAAACATTATCAAATGATTTTAAAATATTGTTAACGATAATTATCCTGTTTGGAACAAAAAGAAAAGCATATGGTTGATCCTCTATTATCATATTCTGAAACTCTTCCCAGTATCTTCTCGCTTCCTCTTTATCCATAGTTGTCATAGCGAGATTAACAATCGAATCTATTTTGGGATTGTTATAACCTACAAAATTGAATCTTCCCTTTTCTTTAACCGATGACCAGAAAGGTAAAGGATTGAAATCCTCATTTACCTGCCAGGAAAGGATATACATATCAAAATCTCTTGAAAAGAGTTTTAAAATCAAAGAATCGGATGGTAACTCTTTAAGATCGACCTTAAATCCAAAATTCTTTAGTTGATCACTAACCTCTCTTGCAATTTTTACCATCATAACATCATTTCTATCGGTAACGATATTCAAAACAAATTCTTTATTTTTAAAAGTATACTCTTTCTTATTATTTTTATTTAAAACCTTTTCCACAAGTTTTATCCCATCTTTGTTGAATTTTACAGGTTTTATCTTTTCAGAGTAAGCCCAAAAAGATGGTGTTATTGGACCATTTGCTGGTATACCATTCTTTATAGTATTCTTAATCAAAAGATCCCTATCTATAAGTTGTGATATTCCAAGCCTGAAATCTTTTGAATTAAAGGGTGGTTTTGTAAGATTGAATCCTATATAGGTATAAATATTTCCTTTCTTTTGAAGACTGGTAACATTTTTTATTTTGGTTATCTCATCTATATTATCTGGACTTACATCGTAAAGAAGATCTATATTCCCTTTCCTCAAATCTTCAAGCATATCCTGTTGAACGGTATAAAATTTATAAACTATCCTTTCTATAAAAGGTTTGTCGGCAAGAGAATATTTATCATTCTTCAATAGTGTTATATATTTTCCGCTTTCCCACTTTTCAAGTTTATATGGCCCATTTACAATAGGTTTCATATTAAAATCTGAATATTGAATTTGATCTTTATCTTTTTCAAGTATATGTTTTGGAAGAGGCTTTATGTTTGAATCAAAAAGAGCCATCGGATAGACTTTGTTAAAATAGAATACGATCTGATATTCTGAAACAACCTTTACCGAATCAATATTTTGAAGTTTTGCCAGAAGTGGAGAATTGTTTTTAGGATCCTTTATAAGATTAAATGTGAACTCTATATCATAGGCTGTGACAGGCTCTCCATCCTGCCAATAAACATCCTTTTTTAAATAGTATGTTATTTTTTTAAGATCCTCAGAGTATTCCCATGAGTTTGCAAGTATGGGAACTATATTCCCATTTATATCGTTTTTATGCAATGGCAAAAATAACATATCAACAACTTCGTTATGTGCTATAAACGATGGATATATAGGCGAAAGGTTTTCAGGCTCACCTGCGATACCAACCACAATCTCTCCACCCTCTTCTCCTGTTTGGGGTACTCTTGATATTTTCTTTTCACATGAAATCAGAGAGAGTACTATAAGAAAAAAAATTATAGTTTTAAAAAACGATCTCATCAATCCTCCTTTTATTTATAAAATTATTATTAAAATTCTTAAAAAAGTCAATGTAAATTTTATTCTTCAAGTGATTGTTCTATTACCTTTTCAAGTTTATCTCCGAGAGTTTGCTCAGAGTAAAATTGCAAAATATAGTTTCTTCCATTTTCACCAAGTCTTTCTCTTTCCTTCAACGGCATATTATAAAATTTTAAAATCATTGAAACTATAGAATCAAGATCCTCTGGATCCGCATACAATCCACAATTGGCTTTCTCTATGAATTCAGAATATTCTGGTTTCGCTGTGATCAGTATTGGTTTTCCCGCAAGCATATAATCGAAAAGTTTGTTTGGACTTAACCCGTACCTGTACAGTTCAGTTTTGTTCACAGTGATCAAACATAGATCAACATTTTTTAAGAAGTTCAAAATATTTTTCTTTGGGATGGTTTCATACATTCTAACATTCTTTACATTTTCATCTTTTATCCTTTTTCTGATCTCATCCGCAAGGGGTCCTTCTCCAAGTATTAAAAAATCTATCGGATAGTTTTCAAGTCTTTTCGCAACATCTATTATAAGATGAGGATTGTTCGCTACACCTATAGCACCAGTATAAGTTATGGTAAACTTATTTATGTTATATTCTTTTTTTAAACTCTCCTGAGTCTTATCTGGAACAAAATGGTTTGGATAGGTACAGTTTGAAATGAAGTGAATTTTTTCTTCATCAATCTTCTTTGATTTTACATGGTCTTTAAACTTTTCAACACATACTATTATACTTCTACTTTTTCTATAAATTATCCTTTCAAGTAAATATAAAAACCAAGTGTAAGGATTTCTCTTCATCTGGGGTTTTAACTGTATCAAAGATTCCGGCCATAAATCGAGTATATCGGAAATAAAAGGTTTCTTGAGTTTTATTGAAAGAAAAAGAGCGGAAAGGGCTGTTATCAGTTGTGGTGAGACACCTATGATTATATCAGGTTTTTCCAAAATCCTTCCAACTCTATACATTTCAACCGAGAATATTATCTGATTCAAAAGTCTTTGAAAATCGTTTTTTCTGTAAGTGAAGGTCTTTACCCATACAAAATTTACTCCATTAATATTTTCGATTTTATAATACTCATGCTTAGCAAGTTTCATATGTTGAAGTTTGTGGACATTGAAATCGGAAGATATTATATAGACCTTATAACCTCTTTTAACAAGTTCTATTCCAAAATCAAGATGTCTAGTCCCACCAGTCATCTCATATGTATGGGCATTCTGATAACATATCCAGACAACTTTTTTATTTTTCATAGTTTAATCCTTTAAAAGTTAAAATATTATATCAATCCAGAAAAAAGTCAATAATTTTAAAATAGCCAGAGTCCAGAGGATAAGGAAAAACCTGAAAAGACTATCCCTTTGTTGAGGGTTGGATCGGGAAAAAAGAAATAAGTATAACCTGCCTGAATGGAAAGACTCAAAGAGAGGTTTTGCTTAAAATAGAACATAAAACCATTTTCGTTAGCAATTGTAACTGCAGTATATGATTCTGATGGATTATAAACTATTTTTGCCAGGGGTGCTGTAAAATAACCGTTGTAAGATCCATTAACGGTTCTGGGATTTTGATAAACAGGCAATGAAAAGAGGCATCCAATTTGTCCGAATCTTAGCCCATAAGAATATAATTTTAATCCAGCGATGGTGGTAAACTTTATCCCATTTTTATCTGAATAGGAGAGTTCCGATGTGAAAGGTATAAGATTCAGATATAGAGTATTACTCCCTTCGATCGGTTCAAAATAAACATAGGGAGAAAATGAAAAATTAAAAATGTTGTTGATTTTTGTTTTAGTCTTCTTTATTCTGGAAAAAGAGGGGAGAAAAAAAATAATTAAAACCAATACTGATATCAATAACTTTTTCATTTTCATTTAATGATAATCTAAATTATTTAATTTTTCAAGTAAAAAACGAGTTTTGACTTGACAAAAATTAAACTAAGGTTAATATAAAAAAATATGAAAAAATTTATTTTTTTTATGATTATTTTATTTTTATATTTAAATTCTTTTCCGTTAAATTTTTTTGAAGAATTTTTATTTACAAAATCAACTAATGTTGGTTTTTCAATATTAAAAGTTTCTCCAGATGCATTGATCAGTGCATCATCCGATGGCGGTTGTGCAGGTATAAACACACCTTCATCTTTTTTGATCAATCCTGCTTTACCCTCATTTTTTTATAAAAAAGGATTAATCTTTTCTTATAGATATTCTGAAGGATTTTCCAACATCTACAATTTTGCCATAACCTACCCTTCAAAATTTGGAACTCTTTCATTTTCAACCATTTCCAGTATTTCCGATACCATACAGTTAAGAAATGAGGATCCATCCTTTTCGCCACTTGGATATTACAGATTCAACTCCTACTCTTTCACATTGGGTTATTCAAATTCAATATCAGATGAGGTATATATCGGATTATCTTTAAACAATGTAACCGAATCATCTTTTCTTTTACAGGAAACATCTTTCACTGGAAATGGCGGAATACTTATCAACATTGAGAATATAAAAAACATTAAGTTTGGTATATCGGTATTAAACGCAGGTTTCAAAAGAAGATATGTTCAAAATTCTCTTGACTATATCATACCACCATTCACATTAAGGGTTGGTTTATCATTTGATTTTAAACTTTTTGAAAATCTGGATAACACAATATATTCAGATTTTATCAAGATAAACGATCAGGAATTCAAAATTTCAATCGGTGGTGATACTAAAATTCTGGATATGTTATCTATAAGATATGGATTTTTGATAAATGATCCCGTTAAATTTGTCTCCTTTGGATTGGGTGTAAAAAATAACCGTTTATCTTTAAACTATTCTTTTACACCTTATAATTATGGACTCGGTTTTGATAATGTTGTGAGTTTAATTTACAATTTTTAAAAAAATTATGGCTGGTTTACAGGGAAGTTTAAAAGATTTTGAAATAACTGACATCCTCCAACTAATAAATATGAATAAAAAGGATGGGTGTCTTGAGATAAGTTCAAAAGATAAGACGGGAAGAATATTTTTTGAAGGTGGTTCGGTAACTCATGCTGAAATAGATGATAGATTCGGAGAGAGTGCGATACAACAGATACTCATAATAAATGAGGGAACATTCAAATTCATTCCCGATCTGAAAACAACAAGGAATAGCATAAGTCTTCCCATACAACATCTTATGCTTGAAGCCGCCAGAAACATAGATGAATGGAAGCAGATAGAAAAGTTGATACCATCTCTCGATCTGATAGTTAAAGTTGTTGAGAATCCAGATATAGATACAGAAAATATAAAATTAACGAGTGAAGAATGGAAAATGTTAACTTTCGTTGATAACATATCCACCATTAAAGAGATTGCAAAAAAAGTTAACCAGTCAGAATTTCAAACCGCAAAAACGATTTATGGACTCATAACAAGTGGGCTCATAACCGTTGAGGAAAAGGAAGGGCTTGATAGCATTTTAGAGGAAATCGATAAACAGATAATGGAGAATGACAACAAGAAAAACAATAATACAAAACCGAACGATAACGATAAAAAAAAGGGTGGATTTAAAAAATTCTTTTCAAGATAAAAATTGAAGAATCTCTTTTTTCTTCTCTTCTAAAAATATATTCAAAAGTTTTTCCAGATTGACAACATCAAACATATTATATTCTTTTAAAAGTTCAAACGAATCAATCTTTCCAGTTTTTTGATAATCTTCCCATAAAAGAATGGCATCATAACCTGTAAAATTTTTTACCCTTTTTGATCTTTTTATCAAAAATTTTTCTTCAAGTTTTTTTAATCCACCCTTCCAGCCAAGACTTTTTGATGCTCTGAAAAGATCATAGTGGAATGATGGTAATTTTAAAAACGGGAAGATCCTTTTTATCACCGGTATATCAAAGGTCTGACCGTTAAAGGATACTATTATCGATGGTATCAGAAACATCTTTTCAAGTTTAACATAATCATCACCATCCTTATAAGAATAAAATCTATTTCCAGCATACAATCCTATCAATGTTATATTCCCTTCAAATGAAGTTTCTATATCAAGATAACCTATCTCCCTTTTGTAGTGCATAAGTATTCTCCATTGATCCCTGAAGGGAAGGGTTTCAAAGAAAAACTTTAAATCATCGTTCAAAAAAGCTTTCACGGATGATTTTACCTTTTGATATATTTCAAAATTCTTTTCCTCTTTAAACGGGAGTTCCTTCCAGTTCTCCATAAGGATCCACCAATCTTTAAAACCGAGTCTCCATAGAAGTTGTTCTTTTTTATAACTTATCCCGTCGATATGAACGAATGTGTTCGTCAGCATAAATTTTTAAAATTTCCTTTAAACTTAATTTTCCTATCTTTTTATTTTCATCTCTATTAAAATATTTTTTTACATCCCTGTTTTTATTCTGGGTTAAAAAATTTAAAAAATCCCAAAGATAAAGATCCCCCTTTGAAAATTTTTTTATTCTTTTTAAATGTATAAATGAAGAGTCAACATCAGGTTTTGGAAAGAATGAACCTTTTTTAATATCAAACATTTTTTCCACTTTAAAAAAAATGTTTGTATATAAAGATACCGGAACAAAATAAAGATCACAAACTTTTTGAGCAAACTCCTTTTGGACAACAAGAAAAGATTCTTTCAAGCTATTCGAGATCACTATCTTTTTGAAAATTTCTTTTGTTATGCTGTAGGGAATACTTGAAATAAGATAGTCCTCAACGATTTTGTAATCCAGACAATTCATTTCGATTATCTTTACATTATCAAGGTGTGAAAACTTTTTTTTGACAAATTCAACACATTTTAAATCGAGTTCAACAAGAACAAGTTTTAAAGGTTTTTTTGCAAGTATGACTTCAGTTAGTGAACCTTCACCGGGCCCAAACTCGATTACACTTTTTTCTTTTAAAGATGGTAAAATGTTTTCTATCTTTTTTAAGATATTTTTGTCTTTCAAAAAATTTTGGGATAGTTTAACTCTTTTTACCGATGAACTCATAAAAATTTCTTTTAATTATTTTTTTTAAACTCTCTACAGAAATTTTTGTAACATCTGCAACCTTTTTATAAACTTCTATCACATATTCCGGGGAATTTCTTTTACCACGATAAGGAACAGGAGCAAGGTATGGAGAATCGGTTTCAATTATCATTCTTTCAAGATCCTCTGGTTTTAAAAAATCTTTCAGTCCATTATTTTTGAATGTGATGACACCATTTATACCAAAAAAATATCCAAAAGATAAAATAGAATCAAGTTCTTTCCTGTTTCCGGTAAAACTGTGAAATTCGAATTTTAAATCTTTGTAATCTTTTATTATCTGTAAAACTTCATCGTAAGCGTTTCTCATATGTAGCATTACAGGTTTTTTTATTTTTTTCGCTATTTCAAGTTGTCTTTCAAAAAGGATTATTTGATCTTTTAAACTATCCGTTTTATGCCAATAAAGATCTATCCCTATCTCTCCTATGCCAACAACATTCTCTTCATCAAGAAGGAGTTTTATTCCATCAATATCCTCATCGGTATAAGATGAAGCATAATGTGGATGGATTCCAACAAAATAGTATATTTCAAAATCGTATGGAAATTTTATCTTAACAGCCTCTTTACTACTTGGAAGATCGTATCCAACGATATTGAGTATTTTTATGTTTTTTTCCCTGAGTCTTTCTATATAATAATCTTTATCCTTTTTGAAATCGAACTCTTCCATTTGAAGATGAAGATGCGAATCTATGAAAACTTCATCCAACCGTATCACCCTCTTCTGTCTGATCATCAGCGAAAAGAATTCTCACTCTTTTTTTATCCTTATCAGATGCGGCAAGTAACATACCATAGGATTTTATGCCCCTTATCGTTGCAGGCTCAAGATTTTTAACAACTATTATTTTTTTTCCAACAAGATCCTCAGGTTTATAGAACAATGCTACACCGGCAACTATCTCTCTCTGTTCATCTTTCAAATCTATTTTCAACTTTAAAAGTTTATCAGACTTTTCAACCTTTTCAGCCTGAATAACTCTTGCTACAACAAGTTGAATCTTTTTAAAATCATTTATGGTAACAGACTCTGCTTTCTTTTCATCTAAATTTTTATTGGATCCTATTAAAGTTTTTGGCAGATTTCCAAGTTTATTTTTTTCCTCTTCTATAGTTTTGTCATCTATTTTCGTAAAGAGAATATCAAGTTTTTTATCGGAAATATCTTCTGGTGGTTGTAAAAATTTTATATCATCCCAGGTAAAAGAATTTAATTTTAAAAAATCTCTAACCTTTTTTGAAGTGAAGGGAATAAATGGATCCCCAACACATGATAAAACCACTACAGCCTTCATACAAACATAAAGAACCGTATCAAGATAGTTTTTATCCTTTTTCGCAAGAACCCATGGCTCCTTTGAAGCAAAATACTTGTTGGATTCTCTCGCTATGTCCATAAACTCATAAGTTGCTTTTCTTATCTGATATTCCTGAATGTAATTTCCAATCTTTTCAACTTTATCGTATATGTTTTGCAAAAACTCTTGATCATCTTTTTTAAGATCATTTTTTATTTTAATCTTTCCCTCATTATACTTTAAAATAAACTGGACTGTTCTGTTGATAAAATTACCATAAATATCTGCAAGTTCACCATTGTTTCTATTTTGAAATTCAGTCCAGGAAAAATCTGTGTCTTTATTTTCTGGGAGTATGGATGAAAGGACATACCTTAAAATGTCAGGTTGAAACTTTTTAAGATAATCGTCGAGCCATATTGCCCAATTTTTTGATGTAGATAATTTTTTCCCTTCGATGTTGAGATACTCGTCTGCAGGGATATCGTATGGAAGATTATAACCCTCATCAACACCCATAAGAATTGATGGCCAGATAACGGAATGGAAGACTATATTATCTTTTCCAAGAAAATGGACTATTTTTGTATCCGGATCCTTCCACCATCTTTCCCATTCTTCCTCTTTTCCTTTTTCTTTAAAATATTCCATAGTTGAAGAGATATATCCTATCGGTGCATCAAACCAGACATAAAGAACCTTTTGCTCAAATCCATCGATCGGAACTTTTACTCCCCAGTCGAGATCTCTCGTTATGGCTCTCGGTTTCAATCCCTCTTTTATCCATCCAAGGGAAAACTCTTTTACATTATCTTTCCACCATGTTCTTGAATCAATATAATCCTTCAATCTATCCTGAAATTTATCAAGGTCAAGATAAAAATGCTCAGTTTCCTTAACTATTGGAGTAGAGTGGCATATCTTACATTTTGGTTCTATAAGGGAAAGATCATCTATCGGTTTTCCACAGGCATCACACTGATCCCCCCTCGCTCCTTCGGCACCACAGTGGGGACAGATACCTTCAACATATCTATCAGGTAAAAACCTTTTACAAGTTTCACAGTAATACTGTTTTTCTTTTCTTTTCGAAAGATATCCATTTTTATAAAGTTTTAAGAAAAATTGTTGGGCATTTTTGTGATGTATCTTTCTCGATGTCCCTGAAAAATTATCAAAAACTATTCCAAAACTTTCAAAGGAATCTTTCATAACCTTGTGATAATGATCAACAACCTCCTGTGGAGTCTTCTTCAATTCTTCAGCCTTTATGGTTATTGGAACACCATGTTCATCACTCCCGCATATGAAACAGACATCATACTTTTTCAACCTCATAAATCTTACAAAAATATCTGCGGGAAGATAACATCCTGCAAGATGCCCGATATGTATAGGTCCATTAGCATAAGGTAATGCCGCTGTTACGAGATATCTTGTCATCAATCCTCCTTAAACTTATTTAAATTTGGGATGAATTTCCATCTTTTCTTTTTTATTTTATTGAACTCTTCAAGAGTATGTGTTATAAGTCCCCCATTCTCTTCAACATCATTATACTGGATCACCACAAGTGAGTTATAGATATCAACTTTAACTATTTTCCCTTCACCAAGTTGTGTTACCACATTTGAATTCAATGGGGGAAATTTCCTATAAACTTCTTCATAAAAATCCATCTCATACATCAAACAGCACATCAACCTACCACACATACCTGAAACTTTTTGAGGTGTTACAGATAATCCCTGATCCTTTAAAGCCTGTAAGGTTATAGCCTCAAAGTTATTTAAAAATCTTTTACAACATAACTCCTGTCCACATGGTCCAAACCCTCCCAACCTTCTTGCGTAATCTCTAACACCTATCTGTTTCATCTGGATCCTTGCATGAAAATATGAAGCGAGTTGTTTTACAAGATTTCTAAAATCGATTCTCTTTTCAGAAATAAAATAAAAAGTTATGTGCTGTCCATCAAAATGAATATGTATATCGACAAGTTTTATGTTTAAATTGTTTTCTTTTATGAACCTTAATGATGGTTCATATGCATCCCGCTCTTTAATCTCATTTGACTTTTTCAACCTCATATCATCATCTGTCGCCTTTCTTATTATCTTTCCTGCAACTTTTTCAAACTCATAAGGGAAGACTTTTAAAAGTATCCCTATTTCAAGTCCCTGTTCAGTCTCACAGATAACATGTTTTTTTTCCTCAACATTAACATTACTGGGTATTTCAAACAGAAGTCTCTCAGCCCCTCTGAACTCAACTCTTCCAAACATTATCTTTTATCCCCTGGTTTAAATTAAAAATATGGGTTAGAATATATTCAGCCCGAAAATTAACCTTTAAATCATGTTCAATATCAATTAACTCATCAACCATACTACTATACTTCTCATTTAGAATTTCATCATCATTCTCCCTGATCCTTTTATTAAAATATTTTATCAGAATCTTCAAAAAAACTTTCAAAAGGTATTTTTCTTCATTCTTTTTGGAAATCTCTGAAAAATATTTTTTCAAGCCATCAAGATCGTCTTCAAGAAAAAATTCCAGCATTTTATGATAATCTATCATAACCTCCATACTGTTATCAATACTTATGCTACCTTCAAAAAGATCAAGACTCTTTTTTATTCTTTCCTCTTCATATCCGAGTCTTTTGAAAATCTCGAAAAAATCATCTTTTGAAAGATTTCCAAATTTTATTATCTGACATCTGGAGATTATGGTTGGGATAACACTGTAAAGATTATCGGTTGTTAAAATAAACATTGTTGATTCCGGAGGCTCTTCAAGTATTTTTAAGAAAGTGTTTGCTGATTCTTTTCTCATCATCTCCACATTTCTAATCACGAATACCCTTTTGTTTCCCAGATAGGGTTTCATATTTGATTCGATTATGATCTCTCTGACAAGATCTACAGGAATGTTTTCATTGCCTGAAAAGGTGAATAAGTTTAAAAAAAAGTTAAATCTTTCTTTTGGAGTTATTTTATCTTTCAAACTATTTTGCAGGTTATCATTTATAGATTTCAAAAGTGAACCATATATCAAAGTATCCTTTTTAAGAAAAGGATAGACAACAAAGAAATCGGGATGTTTGAACTCTTCAACAAGTTTTCTATGTTTTTGACCAAGTATCTGTATTGAAAACTCAACAGCCGTTGTGAATTTCCCGACTCCCTTACAACCAGTAAAAAGATATGCACCTGCGATTCTATTTTCTTCCAGAGATTTTTTTAAAATATTTTTAACTTTTTCATGTCCAACGATATTTTCAAACATATTATTTCTTCTTTAGATAATGTAAAGGATTTAAAGGTTTCCCATCTTTTCTCAATTCAAAGTGTAACATCGGTCCTTCGAGTGAACCTGTCTCTCCGCCTTTTCCTATAACCTCTCCAGTGAGTACAGGTTGATTCAACACTACATTAATCTCAGAAAGGTGTGCATAAAGTGTATAATACCCATTTCCATGATCTATCATTATCACATTACCGTATCCAAGAAAAACATCAGCATATATCACATCTCCATCATATACTGCATAAACGGGATCCCCTGTTTTAATCTTTATATCTATGCCATTGTTTAAAGTTTTTGTTTCATATTTTGGATGTTTTACAGTGCCAAAAGATGATATGATCTTCCCTAAGGCTGGCCATATAACCTTTCCCTTGTTAAGATCAAAATAATGTTTTCCATTTTTTACATCCCTTTTTGTATCAATCTTTTTTTGTGCTATCCTCAACTTGTTGATAAGATATTGTAAAGATTCCTGAGACTTTATAAGTTCCCTTTCAAGATCACTCTGTTTTTTATGTTCACTTCGAAGATTTTTTAAAAACTCTTTTTTGCTTGAAAGTTTTTTTTGCAACTGATCTTTGTTTTCTTCAACTTCTTTTTTAACAACTATAAGATTATCTTTGTTTTCATTGTATTCTTTCAATTTCGCCTGATATAACAACTGCAACTTTTTAACCTTATCGTAAAGTTTTTTATCCTGTTTTGCTATAAGAAGATAGTATCTTATCCTTCTGGCAATATCAGGAAAAGATTTAGAAGTGAAAATAAGTTCAAAAATATGCACTTTCCCATTCTTGTATATGTCAACGATTCTTTTTTTTAACCTTGATCTTTTATCAACAAGTTCCTTTTCTATTTTTACCAATTCGCTGTTAACGGTATCTATTTTAAGCGATAGGAATTTATCCTTCTGTTCAAGTTGTTTTATCAAAAGATCTGTTATATATATCTCCTCATCCATCTGGTTTAAAAGATACAATGTTTTTGTTTCCTCACTTTTCAGCGAATCTTTTTTTAATTGGATCCGGTTTAACTCTTTTTTCAGTTCCTTCAATTTTTTTTCATTCTGCATTATCTTTTCATCAATATCGGCTGCATAGATTCCTTTTACAAAAGATAAAAGGATAAGCAAACTAAAAAACAGAAATTTTGATGATCTTTTCAATGATATCATCCTTATCGACATTTTCCATCTCTCCTTTAAAGGAAAGAATCAACCTGTGTTTTAATACATATTTGGTAACCTTCATAATATCTTTTACATCAGGGGTTATTCTTCCATCGAGCAAAGCGTATGCTTTTGCGGCTGCTATTATGAAAATTCCTGCTCTCGGGCTTGCGCCCCATTTTATGTAATTTTTCACTTCCTCAACACTACTCGTCTCTGGCCTTGAGTTCCTTAAGATTTTTAAAACGGTTTCGATTATGTTTGAACCAATGGGAAGATTTTTTATGTCGTTCTGAACTTTTAGTATTTCCTCTTTTTTTACAACACCTTCATTTATTTTTAACTCTTCGTTAACCAATCTATCTTTTAAAATTTCATATTCACTTTTTTTATCTGGATAATCTATATTTATCATAAACATAAATCTATCAAGTTGAGCCTCAGGTAAAGGATATGTCCCTTCCTGTTCTATTGGATTCTGCGTTGCAAAAACATTGAATGGCTTTTCAAGAGGATAATCAATCCCCTCATTTGTAACAACCCTTTCCTCCATCGATTGTAAAAGTGCAGCTTGTGTTTTTGGTGGAGTTCTATTTATTTCATCAGCAAGTATAATATTTGAAAAAATTGGACCCTTTACAAACTTATAATATATTTCATTGTTATCCTTTCGAAGTAATGTTGTCCCTGTAATATCTGATGGCATAAGATCTGGAGTAAACTGGATCCTGCTGTATTTACAATCTATACTCTTTGCTATAAGTTTTACAATAAGAGTCTTTGCGAGTCCGGGCACCCCAACTATTATTGAATGGGCATCACATATCAAAGAAAGAAAGACCATCTTTATGATTTCATCCTGTCCGATGACTATCTTTTTTACATTATTCTCTATCTTTTTATAAATTTCAGAAACATTTAACGGATCATTCATCTTTTTCTATTTCTCCATTATCCTCTTCTTTCACCTCTTCCACAGTATTTGTTTCTTCATTATTTTCCTTTTCACCCTCTCCATTTTCAATATATTCGTGTGCTATTATTGCAACATCTATGAGTTTATCCCCTTGTGCAAGATTCATCAACTTCACACCAGCAGTGTTTCTTCCTATAACCCTTAAATCTGAAACTGAAATCCTCATCAACTGTCCAGATTCGGCTATCAGAAGAAGTTCATCTTTGTCAAAAACCTCTATAGCGTCAACAACTGTTCCATTCCTCTCATGTGTTTTTATAGTTATAACCCCTTTACCACCTCTATGTGTTGTTCTATATTCCTGCATATCTGATCTCTTTCCATAACCATTTTCAGTTGCTATAAAGAGTGTTGATTCCCTTTTAACAACGACCATACTCACAACCTCATCATCTTTATCGAGTTTTATAGCCTTTACACCTGTGGCACCCCTTCCCATATCTCTAACCTCATTTTCATTGAACCTTATCGCCATTCCCCACTTTGTTACTATTATCACATCGTTCGAACCATCAGTCAAAGCAACATCTGCAACATTATCACCTTCGTTGAGATTCAAGGCTATTATTCCACCCTTCCTCGGATTATTATAAGCGGAAAGTTTTGTCTTCTTTCCTATTCCTTTTTCGGTTATTATGAAAACAGAATGGTTATCATCAAAATCTCTTACGGGAACGGATCCTTTTATTGCCTCATCCTTTTCAAGTTCAAGAAGATTTACTATGGCACGACCTTTCGATGTTCTTCCACCTTCTGGGATCTGGAAAACTTTTAACCAATAAACCTTTCCCTTATTTGTAAAGAAAAGAATATATTGATGTGTTGATGCAACGAAGATTTTTTCTGCAAAATCATCATCCTTCGCTGTAAGTCCAATTATCCCCTTTCCCCCTCTATTCTGCTTTCTGTATGATGATATGGATTGCCTTTTTATGTATCCTTGATGTGTTATTGTTACAATAACATTCTCATCAGCGATAAGATCTTCTATCTCAAGATCCTCATCCTCTGATGGCACTATTTCAGTTAACCTTTCATCACTATACTCTTTTTTTATCTCAATCAACTCTTCCTTAACAACATTTAGTATGTTTTTTTCAGTTGAAAGGATGAACTTTAACCTTTCTATTAGTTTTATCAGCTCTTCATACTCCTGATCAAGTTTGTCTCTTTCAAGTGCAGTCAATCTCGCAAGTTTCATCTCAAGTATCGCGTTCGTCTGTGTGGGTGAAAGTTTGAACCTTTTTTGTAATCTATCGGAAGCATTTTGAACATTTTCCGAAGTTTTAATTATCTTTACTATCTCATCTATATTCGAAACCGCTATCTTTAAACCTTCAACTATATGTGCTCTCTCCTCTGCTTTTTTCAGATCAAATTCTGTTCTTCTTTTAACTATCTCTTCCCTGTGTTTTATATAATGATGGATTATCTCCTTTAAACTTAAAACTTTAGGTTCATTGTTAACAAGACATATAAACATTATCGAGAAGGATGTTTTCAGTTGAGTGTGTTTGTAAAGTTGGTTTAAAACAACCTTTTTTTCAGCACCTCTTTTCAACTCAAGGACTATCCTCATCCCATCCCTATCACTCTCATCTCTTATATCGGAGATATCATCTATAATTTTTTTGTTCACAAGTTCGGAAATCTTTTCTATGAGATTTGTTTTGTTTGTTTGATATGGTATCTCTGTTATTATTATCTGTTCTTTTTCATTTTTTTTAGTCTCAAATTTAACTCTTCCCTTTATTATTATTCTTCCCTTTCCAGTCTCATAAGCCTGTTTTATTCCATTTATTCCCTGTATGATCCCACCTGTTGGGAAATCAGGACCCTTTATATGTTTCATAAGTTTATCAACACCTATATCCTGATCATCTATATATGCAACCATTCCATCAACGAGTTCTTTGATATTATGCGGTGGTATATTTGTAGCCATTCCAACGGCTATTCCGGATGTTCCATTTGCAAGAATATTTGGAAATTTTGATGGAAGAACAACAGGTTCTTTGTATGAGCCATCAAAGTTTGGCATAAAATCAACGGTTTCCTTTTCTATATCAACAAGTATCTCTTCGGCTATTTTGGATAATTTTGTTTCAGTGTATCTGTATGCGGCAGCTGAATCACCATCTATGGATCCAAAGTTTCCCTGTCCCTTTACAAGTGGATACCTCAAAGAAAATTCTTGAACCATCCTTACGAGAGTATCGTAAACAGCCATATCACCATGTGGATGATATTTACCTAAAACATCTCCAACCACTGTCGCTGATTTCTTGAAAGGTTTGTTATGATAAAGTCCAAGTTCCCTCATCGCAAAAAGTATCCTTCTGTGAACAGGTTTCAACCCATCTCTAACATCTGGTAAGGCTCTGCTTATTATCACAGACATTGCATAATCAAGATAGGATGATTTCATCTCATCTTCAATAGTTACATCTATGATTCTATGTCTGTTTATATCCATTCCAAAACTCCTTAAAATTGTGGGTAATCTTTATTTTTCACATTCCCATTATTTTTATTGTAAACAAAATCCTCTAAAGGATTATCTATAGATATGTTCAATTCTTCAAGGTTTTCAGGGTATCTTCCGTTGTTCATATAATATGTCGCAATACCGTTTCTCAACTTTACAAGATCAGATAAAACTTTTGCCTTATCTGGAAGTTGTAAGACTCTTTGAGAAGTTCTTTCAACCTCCTTTTTAGTTTCACAACCGTAGAAAAAGATGAAAACCATCATAACTGAAATAAATATAAGTAAAATATTCTTTACCTTTATCATCGGTATGCTCCTTAAAAATTTTTAATATCTTATTATAACATATGGAAAAACTTTTTCAATAATAAAGAAAATTAAAGTTTTTTGAATTACAGCTAAATATTTTGATTATCGAGATTGCATTTTTCTCCATCGGATGATTCGATTTGAACTGTTGTATGATATATATATTGAACTTTTTATAATTTTAACTTTCATTTTAATTTACCCTAAAAAATTTTTAACTCAACTAAAAATTTAAAATAAAAATGGGCACATACTGGATGTGCCCAACCTGCTCCGTAGAGCAACGGTTACGGTTCTTTCGAACCTTACTAGGACTTGACCACAAAATCGTTTTAAGTATAATTGTTTTTATTATAATAAAATATGAATAATTTGTCAAGGGGGAATGATGAAATATAATCTTGGACTTGATATCGGTTACAATTCTATTGGCTGGGCAATGATTGAATATAATGATGAGAATCCAGTTAAAATAATCAACGCTGGAGTAAGGATTTTTGAAACACCTTATGATGTTGTTCGGGAACTAAAAAAAGGTAATACAAAAAATGCAAAAAGAAGAGAAACAAGATTAAGAAGAAGACAGATTTATAGAAAGACAAAAAGGTTATCAAAACTTTTAAATTTTTTAATTTCAAAAAATTTTTTTAATGAAAGAAGAGAAAGAATAACAGATCCTTTTGAAAGAAACAAATTTATCTCACAAATTGATAAAAATATTGATAATCCATACTTTTTAAGAAGAAAAGGATTATCTGAACAACTTGAACTTAAAGAACTTGCAAGAGTCTTTTACCATATAGCACAACATAGAGGCTTTTTAAGTTCAAAAAGAGAAAAAGCAAAAATTGAAGAGAATGAAGATAAAAAAAAGGAATCTGAAAAAGTTAAAGGAGAAATAAATAATCTTAAAAATAAAATAGAAGAATCAAACTCAAAAACTCTTGGTGAATATTTTGCTTCACTCGTTGAAAAGGGAGAGAGGGTAAGGGGAATACATACTTCAAGAGAAATGTATCAATATGAATTGAATGAAATTTATAAGAAACAAAAAGAATTTTATCCAGATATTTTAACGGACGATTTTAAGAAAAAAATAGAAAAAATAATCTTTTATCAGAGGGGACTAAAAAGCCAAAAAGATAAAGTGGGAAGATGCACTCTTGAACCAAAGAAAAAAAGAGCACCAAAAGCGTTGCTCGATTCTCAGAGATTTAGATATATGAGTAAGGTAAACAATTTAATCTTGATAGATAAAAAAACTGGTGAAATAAGAGAACTATCAAAAGAGGAGAAAAGTAAAATCTATGAAAAACTTGAAGTAAGTGAAAAATTGAGTTTTGACAAAATAAAAAAACTTTTAAACTTTAATTCAAAAGAGTATCAATTTAATCTCGAAAAAGGTGGAGAAAAAAATATTATCGGCAACAAAACAAATGTAAAAATGAAAAAAATTTTTGATGGATGGGATAACTTTGATGAGGAAAAAAAGAACTCTCTTGTTGATGAGATAAGAACTATAGTAAAAACTGATGCTTTGAAAAGAAGAGGTTTAAAACTTGGTCTTAATGAAGAAAAAGCAAAAGAGTTTTCAGAGACTATTTTAGAGGATGGCTATTTGAACTATTCGAATTTTGCTATTAAAAAATTGTTACCTTTGTTGAAAGAAGGTTATAAAGAGTATGATGCGATACAAAAAATTTATAAAACAGGTATTGTTATAAATGGGTTAAATAATGAAATTGATATCTTACCACCGGTTAAAAAATTTTTTGAAATTAGAAATCCATTGGTTGAAAGAACATTATCACAGGTTAGAATTCTTCTAAACAGTTTGATAAAAAAATATGGTAAACCAGAAAAAATAAAAATAGAACTTGCAAGGGAATTGAAATCCTCAAAAAAGGAACTTGAGAAAATTAAGAAGATAAATGATGAGAATAAAAAGGCAAATGAAAAAGCGATAGAATTCTTAAAAACTGAAGCGAAAATTACCGAACCAACAAAAGATCAGATAACAAAATATTTACTCGCAGAAGAATGTAATTGGACTTGTCCCTATACTGGAGAATCTATAGAAATAAACTCTCTTTTTGGAGAATATCCTTTATTTGATATTGAACATATAATTCCTTTTAATAGATCTTTTGATAATTCATTTTTAAATAAGACTCTTTGTTATTCTGATGAAAATAGA
>DYMB01000011.1:33353-34525 GCA_020721805.1 Acetofilamentum sp.
AATGGGATAATATTATAAAAAGGGTTGAAAATTTTCAAGGTAAAGCGAAAGATGAAAAATTAAAAAGATTTAAGATGAACGATGAAGATCTTAAAAAATATTTTGATAATTTTGTATCACAAAACCTTAATGATACTCGATATGCTTCAAAAATTGCAAAAAAATATCTTGGTCTTCTATATGGAGATTTATACGATAACGGAATAGATGAACAGAATAAGAAAAGAGTTTTTGCTGTATCAGGTAAAATTACATCTATTATGAGAGATGCTTTGCATCTTGAAAAATCAAGAGATGACCATCGTCATCATGCACTTGATGCTATAGTTATAGCCCTTACTGATGATAAAATCATAAAAAAAATATCAGAAGCATCCAAAAACTCTAATGATGTTTATCACATTTTTAAGAATTCACCTTTACCTTGGGAAAATTTCAACAAAGATGTTAAAGATATCCTTTCAAAAATTCTCGTTTCAATAAAAGTAAACAAAAAAGTATCAGGACAAATTCATGATGAAACATTTTATAAAAAACCACTTCCTGAAGAACCTTCTGAAGATAAAAAGAAGAAACATATTTATACTCATCAAAGAGTTAAACTTGAAGAGTTGAGTAAAAAAGATGTTGAAAAGATAGTAGATAAAAGAATTAAAAATCTGGTAAAAGAGAAGTTGAACGGTGAGGAACCGAGTAAAATTTTTAAAGACCCAAAAGATCATCCTTACATAGAACAAAAGAATGGTAAAAAGGTTCAAATCCATAAGGTAAGTGTAGAGATTACATTTGATACATATGACAAGATTGGTAAAGAAGAAAGGTATGTTAGATCCGCTAATACTCATCATATAGCATATTTTGAAGATTTGAAAACAAAAAAGTGGGATGCAGAAGTTGTATCATTACTTGAAGCATATAAAAGAGTTAAAGAATATAGAAAACTTTCAGAGGATGAAAGAAAAAAAATTAAAGATCCAATAATAAAAAAAGATTATGGTGAAGATAAAAAATTTTTATTCTCACTCTCTAAAGGAGAAATAATAGAACTTAATACTCCTGATAATAAAAGGGAACTTTATGTTGTAAAAATAATTTCTGCAAGCAACAAACAGATACGATTTAAAAAAATTAATGATGCAAAAGATAATTCTTCTAAAGAAGGGTTGACTGCC
>DYMB01000011.1:34625-36014 GCA_020721805.1 Acetofilamentum sp.
CTCTTCAAGAGAGAAATTGTAAAAAAGTTGTAATAAATATTCTTGGAGAAAAACATTACTCAAATGATTGAGAAGATAGTAGAAATTTCTCAGGATAATGTGAAACTTTATACTGAGAATGAGCAACTTGTTATAAAAAAGGAAGAGAATGAAATTTATAAAGTTCCTTTAATTGAAATGGGTGTTCTTCTTATATCAACACCTTATGCTTCAATTTCAACAGCCCTTATTTCAAAAATAACAAAAAACAAAGGATTAATAGTTACTACCGATAGAAACTATATGCCAGTTGGTCTATTTTTACCTTATGAGTTAAACTATATTCAATATGAGAGATTTCAATATCAGATAAACTCTTCATTACCATTAAAAAAACAATTATGGAAACAGATAGTTACAGCAAAGATCAAAACACAAGGATTATTATTAAAAAAATATAAAAATAACGATTATGGTTTATTAAATATTTCTGAAAAAGTTCTTTCAGGAGATAGTTCAAACCTTGAAGCATATTCATCAAAAATATATTGGAAAGAACTTTTTGGAGAAAATTTTAGAAGGGATAGAAAATTACCCGGTATAAACTCTATATTAAATTATGGTTATACTATTCTAAGAGCGATGGTAGCAAGAAGTATATGTGCTTCTGGGTTGAATCCAACATTAGGGATTTTTCATCGTAATAAATATAACTCTTTTTCTCTTGCTGACGACTTGATGGAACCATTTAGATTTGTTGTTGATGAATTAACATATAAACATATGATTGAAAGTGGAATACAGATTTTTTTAGCAAAAGATTTAAAAAGAAAAATAATAGAAGGAGTGATAAACAAAAAATTTGAAATAAATAAAAAAATTTTCTCTTTAAATGAAACATTGTTTAAGGTTTCAGCATCATTGGTAAATGTTTACTCGGGTAATGAAAAAAAACTATTTTTACCAGATTTCTATGAAAAAGATAGAGACTCCAACAAAAAATAACCCCTATCATTCAATGTGGATAATTGCATTTTTTGATCTTCCAACTTTAACAAAAGAAGATAGAAGAAATTATAGAGAATTTAGAAAACAACTCTTAAAATGGGGTTTTTTACAATTACAATTATCAGTTTATGGGAAATATATGGGAGATGAAAAGAGAGGTGAAAGAATAAAAACTTTTATCAAATCTTATATACCAGAAAAGGGCGAAGTTAGATTCTTAACAATTACAGATATACAGTTTGGTAAAATGGAAGTATATTATGAAAAAAAAAGGAAAAAACCAGAAGAGAAACAAGATCAACTATTACTTTTTTGATAGATATTTACAAATAAACCCTCTCTTTCTTGCAACTTAAGAGAGGGTCTATTATACTTGAAACGATTTTGTAGTCAAGCCCCAGC
>DYMB01000071.1 GCA_020721805.1 Acetofilamentum sp.
ATTAAATCGATTATAATTTTTTTGCTGTTTCATATGCATCTTTTATCGCATCCTGAGCTTTCCCTACTTTTTTAGCATCACCGACTACATAAACTGGTATTTTATTTATTAACTCTTTTTCTAAAGGATTATAACTCTTCATCCCTGTAGATAGAATAATATGGTCTATATCATCTATTTGTATATTATTTTCTCCTTTAATAATAGCTTTTTTGTCAATGATTTCTTCTACTCTTGAATTCAAATAAATTTCAACATCTCCTTTTTTAAGTTCCTTTAGTATAAATGTTTTTTCTATCATTTCCATACCACGACCCAATTCATTTAGCATTTCAACTATTATCACACGGTTATTATTTTTCAACAATGCCACAGAAATTTCTAAACCAATTAAACCTCCGCCAATAACAAGTACATTTTTATTTTCTATTTTATAACCTTCTTTTAGAACTTCTGCCCAAAAATATTTTTTTAGTCCCTTTATTGGTGGAATTGCTGGCATCGAACCGGTTGTAAGAATTACACCATCATAATTATTATTCAACAGTTCATCACTGGATGCTTCTTTAAAAATCACATTTATATTTGTTGCATTTAATTCCTCTTTATAATACTCAACCAATTTTGATAGACTTGATTTATTTGGTGGGAGAGAAGCTAAATTGAATTGTCCACCCAAGCTATCTTTTTCATAAAGATCAACATTATGGCCCCTTCTATTCAAGGATAGGGCAGATTCCATTCCTGCTAAACCTCCTCCAACAACCGCATACTTTTTTGAATATTTCGTTGTTTCAAAAATTTCAGTTTCTTTCCCTACCTGTGGATTTACAACACATTGTAAACCCTGACCTGACCTTACCCCCCCAAGACATCCATCAGAACATGCCAGACAGGGTCTTGCTACACCCTTCTCTTCGCCTAAATATTTTCCTAAAAATTTAGGGTCTGCAACTAAAGCTCTACCAATAGCGATATAATCAGCCGAATATTTCTTCTTTACATCTTCAATATCTTTAAAAGTATTTATTCTTCCAACAAAAATCACAGGAATGTTTATATTTTCTTTGAT
>DYMB01000072.1 GCA_020721805.1 Acetofilamentum sp.
TATTTTTCTTTCCCTTCCACAATCGCAATCTCCTCCGGTGTCAACTCATAAAGTTTGAAGTATGTTCCAAAATGGAACTAACTGAATTTTCTTCTAATTCTCTCTCATCAAAAATATTTTTTAAGTGCTTAGTTATTGCGGGTCTTTGAACTCCAAAAAGCTCTGCAATACGATCTTGTGTGAGCCGCAAATTTTCATTATGCAAAAAAACTTCTACTTTTACTTCACTACTTGGAGTGGTGTAGAGTAAAAATTCTGTGGTTTGATCTTTGACTGATAATTGCTTATACTTTTTCCCCATAATATTTTTTACCTCATAAACTGATTTACTGAAACATAATCTTTTACATATTCTGGAACAGTATCACGATAGCCATTAAGAGTTTTAAACTCAGCCATACCAAAACCGGCATAGACATTGAGATCTGAATAATATTTATTGTTAATTATATCCCTAAATCTTTCATCCGTTACATACTATATCTTGCAATTATTTTATTTCTCGCAAAAGCACTAAGGCACTAAGGTTTTTTCTTTGCTACTTTGCGTCTTGGCGAGAAATCATATGTTATTTACAATTCTTGTAATTCCATTTTTCACTTTTTTTTACAGGTAGATTATACAGGGTGGATGGGAACTAAATCTAACTCTTTTAAAACATCATCATCAGCAGGATATAGTTTCCCTTTTTTAGTGTTTTCTCTTTTAACAAAAGCTTCCACTTCCATTTTATCTACAAGATCTTCATATAATTCAATTATTGATCTTTTTAAAATTTTAGAACGATCCTCATTATAATATTTACTAAGTTTATTTACAATGAGTTCTTCTGATTCTGTAAAACGAATTGAAACTAATCCCATAGTTTATATACCTCCTCTCGTTTAGCTATTTTAATGATTATATAATCATTATTTTCAATGTAAAAAATTGCTCTATATTTATTTTTTCTAAGTCTATAAAATATTTGATCCTTTTCAGTATGAATCTGCTTTATATCAAACAAATTCATGTTTTTTGTCAAGTCAAGAGATACAAATGCATCATAAAAAAGTTTGAACATATTTTTA
>DYMB01000073.1 GCA_020721805.1 Acetofilamentum sp.
CTCTGACCTTTATAATAATTAGTTTCAAAAAAGTGTTTCTCCAAGACTTTGATAAATGTTCCTCTTTTATCTGTTCTTATAATCTTAAAAAAAATAGCAGTAGATAAAGTGGGGAATAGTTTAGATAAGAATAAACTCATTTTTTCTGAAAAGGGATAAAAACCACTACCTTTAACCTGAACTAATTTGAAAAAATTTTCACTTTCAATAAAATTTTTAAATCCAGGATAAGTAATTCCTCTAATATGCGGTCCTAAAACTTTAATAGATGTTGGTTGTTGCCCTAACAGTAAAGAAAATCTATCATGATATGCAGCCAAATTTGGCACACCTACAATAAGCAATCCTCTGTTTTTTAAGATTCGTGAAATTTCAGAATATACATAAAAAATTTCTTTTATATGTTCGGTCACTTGATTAATAATAATTATATCAAAAAAATTGTCCTTATATGGAAAATGGTCTCTCTCAAGATTAATATTTATGGCATGAATTCCTTTTTTTAAAGAAACATTTCTATATTTTTCATAATATTCAATACCATATAATTCAGCAGAACAGTTTTGTTTCTTTATCTCACTATCAATGTTCATTAGGTCATTGCCTTCACCACAACCTATGTCCAGAATTTTATAATTCTTTTTTTTGTTTTCCTCTATAAACTCTTTTACCCACTGAATTAAAATATGTCTACCATAAGCAAGATGCGAAGTTTTTTCTTTCTTTTTTAGTGCCCAATTATAGATTAAATTGTAGATACTCATAAGAATTTCCTGACCATTTAAAATACCTAACCAATAAAAACAGCATAAAAATTTTTCACACTAAAACAGATAAAAGCAAAAATAGCAACATCTCAAGCTATTTCATATTATAATACAATTTATTGTAGTAGTCAATAGAGTTGTTGCATAATTCATTATTTTGTAAAAATAAGTTCCGTTGTCATTCCTGCCCCTGTATGCACAGGGGTAAACTCCTGCAGGAATCTCCTCGACATAATACCGTGAATTA
>DYMB01000074.1 GCA_020721805.1 Acetofilamentum sp.
ACACCATCGATAATATGGTATATAAACTCTATGGGCTGACAAGTGATGAGATAGCCGTGGTGGAGGGGATGTGATGTTAGAAGTTTTTAAAGAACATAAATGGTGGTTTGTATTTATTTTAGGGTTAATATGTTTATACTTATTGATTTTAGTTTTTATGATATTTCCTATTTCTCAATATAGTATTGAAAAAGCTGGACAACTCGGAGATAGTTTTGGGATTTTAAATTCTTTATTTTCTGGACTTGCATTTATTGCACTTGTAATCACAATTTATTTACAACAACAAGACATGAGAGATTCAAAAGAAGAAACAATAAAACAAAATTTTGAAGCTACTTTTTTTAACCTCATTAACATTCATAATGATTTAGTTAATAGTTTTAGAGATTTTTATATTGCAGAAGACAACAAAAAGCATTTTATGTATGGAGGAGAAGCCCTATCATTCTTTTTAGATAAATTTAAAAAAGGTGGTTTTTCGTGTTTTTATACTCTAGATGAAAATTTATCAGAAGATGAAAATATGGAAAATGCTTATAAGTATAGGAATATTGATCAAGACACTTTAAGAATAAATTTGCAAATTAAAAGTGGAGGAAAAAATTTAAAATTTATTGAAAATGTTTATTCAATTTTAAATTTGATTGATAGAGCCAATTTTTTAGATGATAAAGATAGGAAATTTTACTTAGAAACACTCCATGCACAAATATCCGATGAAGAAGTGATTTTAATATTTTATTACACTCATGGCATTAAAGATGATATGAAGCTACTTATAGAAAAATATCATTTTTTTGAAAATATTGATGTACAACTTTTACACAATTGGGAAAAAGAAATTTTACTATATAAAAAAGAAGCATTTAATAAAAACTTATGGGGGTATTTTCCATCATAAAAATATGGTGATTGAGTGGGAATATTCATCATTTATGTTGTGATAAACGGTGTGTTTGCTAACCCACCAAAATAAAATAACCAACCAATGTAATTTTACCAACCTAT
>DYMB01000020.1 GCA_020721805.1 Acetofilamentum sp.
ATGGAGCTTGCCTATCACATTTATGGGAAGTGATTTTATGGATATTAAGATTGAAAAAATAATAAGAACAAAAAGAAAAACGATTGCTTTACAAATAACAGACGATGCTACGCTAATTGTAAGAGCCCCTTTTAATGTTAACGATAATACAATTATAAAAGTTATTCAAAAACATAAAGAATGGATTGAGAAAAAGAAAAAAGAAATAAAGAGAAGGGATCCAAAATTTTCTCCTAAGGAATTTGTTAACGGTGAGGGTTTTCTCTATCTTGGAAGATATTACAAATTAGAAATTGTTGATAATCAAAAAGAATGGTTGAAATTTGAGAAGGGTTTTTATCTTTCAAAGGATGTTTTACCACGGGCAAAAGAGGTGTTTTTTCAATGGTATAAAAAGGCTGCTTATGAAAAAATTTCGAAAAGGGTTGGGTTTTATAGCAAAAAAAGTGGTTATAAATACAATAAAATCAATATCACTATTGCACAGAGAAGGTGGGGTTCATGTTCTCCTAAAGGAAATTTGAATTTTTCTTGGCGTCTTATTATGGCACCACTTCCCGTATTAGACTATGTTATTATCCATGAACTTGTTCATTTAGAAGAGAAAAATCATTCAAAAAATTTTTGGAATAAAATTAAAGTACTATTGCCAGATTATGAAAAATATGAAGAGTGGTTAAAAAAAAATTATTACCTATTAAGGTTATAAAATAAAGATTAGGAATTGGCTATTATATTCTGCAATGCTTCTGTTAGAGTAAAATGATTTATCGGTTGATATAAATTAGTGTTCAAAAGATTCTAAAATCAAAATAAAATTATAAATATTGAAATTATACTGGCACTTGTGATATATAGTGTATTAAATTAAAAGCATGTTAATCTGCAGAATAGATAAAAGTTTTAAATATATTTTTTTGAATGTTGATGGCATTCGTTATATGTAATCTTAAGTTGACTTTATTTTTTTAAAGAATATACTGTTAAAAAAGGAGGCTATAATGAAAAAATTTTTATTTATAGTTTTTATCGTTCTATTTCTTATCTCCTGTTCTTTATTTGAAATCTTTAATCCAATAAAGGATGGGGAAATAAGTGTTTATCAAAAAAGCGGGAAAAATCCAATAGATTTTGATTTTGATTTAAAGGGAATGGTTGAAAGGACAGGGAGTTTAGAATCATATGTGGATATAATTCTTGAACCCTGGGTTGATCTTGATGGTAATCCTATGCCAACGATAATGTTGAATATTTCCTCCCCTGATTCATACTCTTTTATTATGGATCTTGGAATGATATCTCTTGATGATGCTTTGAAACTTTCAGATGGAGATCTTTTACCTGATTCATTTGTAATGGATTTTTCAGCAAAAAAGGATCATGTATACTATGTCATATCAACACCTGAAAAAAAAGAATACTTTATGCTTGTTGATTCTATCTTTTTAGATGGAACTGGCTCCTCTTATGATTGTGAAGTATTTTTTAAATATGTCCCGAGAAAGTAAAATTTATTGATTTTTTTTAGATAAAAGATAATTTTATTAGAAAATTTGAAAAATTACTCAATATCTTTACAATTAGGTTTGATTTTGTTAATATATATATATGATAAAGAAAAGTTATATTTTTATCTTTTTAATTTTAATTATAATATTCACCATTTCAGGTTGTATTTCACCACAAAAAAATCAAATTTCGATTATAAGAAGATCTATAGTTAACGATGCCAAAATGTATATTGGAACAAAATATAAATATGGTGGAACGAATCCATCAGGTTTTGATTGTTCTGGTTTTGTCCAGTTTATCTATAAAAAAAATGGTATATCAATTCCAAGAACAGTTATGGAAATGGAAAGAATGGCGAAGCGGGTAAAAAATCCTAAAATAGGTGATATAGTTACATTTGATGATCCCTTACATGTCGGGATACTTATAGGAAATAATAAATTTATACATTCCTCTACAAAAAAGGGTGTAACTATAGGTAAACTTTCAGAAAAATGGTATAGGGAAAAGATAAGGGGATATTTTTCATTCTTTTTTTGAAACTTTTTTGATGTTTTATGAATCTAAATAATAAAGAGTTGATAGAAAGATTAAAAGAGGGTGACAGGAAAGCGTTCTCTGAAATATTTAAACAGTATGCTGATAAAGTTTATAACAGTGTTGTTAAATTTGGAGTTAACAGGGATGATGCACTTGATATAGTCCAGATAACTTTTTATAAACTTTTTAAAAATTACTCTCAGTTTAAAGGTAATTCTTCCCTTTTAACATATATAATTTCTATAGCCTTGAATGAGGCAAAGAAAAAATATAAAAAGGAAAAATTTTATACCAACCTTGATGAGGAAATTTATCTTTCAGATGAGGCAGAAAGGAATGAACAAAGAAAAACTGAAAGAATAAAAGAAATTGTAAACGATGGTTTAAAAAGATTACCATTAAAATATAGAGAAGTGATAATTTTAAAGGATATAGATGGATTATCTTTAAAAGAGATAGAAAAAATTTTAAAAATCTCACAACAGACTATAAAGACGAGATTGCATAGAGGAAGAATATTATTAAAGGAAATTTTAAAAAATGAACTCGATAAAGGAATGTGATTTTGTTTTAAAAAATATATCCTCCTATATTGATAAAGATCTGGATAAAACCTGTTGTGAAAAGATAAAAAAACATTTAGAAAAATGTAAAGATTGTAATAGAGAGTATAATGATATCAAAAAGATACTTGATCTGTGTAAAAACTCTTTTGTTAAGATGGAGAAAAAAGATAAGGAAAAGATGTATAAAAATATCGATAAATTATTAAAAAAGGAGTAAAAATGTCACTATTATCCGAAGATGATAAGAAATATTTAAAAGAACTTTTCAAAGGAATGAAAAAGGATGTTAATATCTTATTCTTTATAACAGAAGATAAAAAACTATGTATGATGTGTGATGATGTAAAAGAGATACTTGGTGACCTCAAAACTCTTTCAGATAAAATAAAGGTGAAAGAATTAAGTTTTGAAAATGATAAAGATGAGGTAAAAAAATATGATGTTAGAATGGCTCCATCCGTTGTTCTTTTATCCGACAAGGATCTTGGAGTAAAATATTATGGAATTCCCGGTGGATATGAATTTTCATCTCTGGTAGAAGATATAAATGATATTGGAAACGATTTTATTTCACTGGATGAATCCGTAATGGATGATGTAAAATCTATAGACAAGGATGTGCACATACAGGTTTTTGTAACACACACATGTCCTTACTGTCCATCGGCTGTTAGAACTGCGCATAAGTTTGCTATGGTCAACGATAAAATAAAATCTGATATGATAGATGCCAATACTTTTTATGAGTATGCTGATACTTATGGTGTCAGTGCTGTTCCGAGGGTTGTTATAAATAATAAAGATTTTTTTGAAGGTAGTTTGCCTGAAAGAGAATTTTTAAAAAGAGTTTTAAATAGTTTAAAATGAAGGAGGCAATATGATGCTTAATCTGAATAAAGGGAGCAATTTGCCATCTGAAAAGACCTATGATCTTATAATAATCGGAGGTGGACCAGCCGGATTAACCGCTGGAATATATGCTGGAAGGTCAAGATTAAAAACTCTTCTTATAGAGGAATTGGTAGTTGGTGGACAGGCATCCACAACTGAAAGACTTGAAAATTATCCAGGATTTCCAGATGGAATTGGTGGTTATGAACTCGGTTTAAAGATGGAAGAACAGGCGAAAAAATTTGGGGTGGAAGTTCTGTTTGGAAAAGTTGAAAAGACTGAACTGGAAGGAAAATTCAAAAATATATATGTTGAAGAAAAAATTTATAAATCAAAAAGTGTAATAATAGCATCTGGTGCTACTCCCAGAAGACTTAATGTTAAAGGGAGTGAAAAATTTCACGGAAAAGGAATCTCATACTGTGCTACCTGTGATGGTGCTCTCTTTACCGATAAAAAAATCATTGTAGTTGGAGGTGGAAACTCCGCTGTCGAAGAAGGACTATTTATGTTAAGGTATACAAAGGATATTATTTTTGTTCAGGATCTTCCTTTTCTAACCGCTGAAAAGATACTTCAGGAAAGATTATTTGAGAATAAAGATTTAAAGATTTATTATAATTCTGAAATAATTTCAATAAACGGAGAGGATAAAATTGAATCTATGAGTGTTAAAGATAAGAAAACTAATAAAAATTTTGACATTCAGACTGATGGGATCTTCGTTTATATAGGACTTGTTCCAAAAACAGATTTTTTGGATAAGAATCTATCCATAAATGAATATGGCTATATTAAAGTGGATAATAATATGAAAACTAATCTTGAAGGAGTTTTCGCTGCTGGAGATGTGATAGAAAAAAATTTCAGACAGGTTATTACCGCAGCATCCGATGGATCGATTGCAGCAAAATCTGTAGAAAAATATCTTGAAAATTTCAAGGAGGTATAAAATGGCAGTTATAAAAGTTTATTCAACACCATCGTGCCCATGGTGTGCCAGAACAAAACAGTATCTTTCATCAAAACGTATTCCCTATATCGATTACGATGTATCAAGGGATAGAAACGCAGCAATGGAAATGATAAGAAAGAGTGGACAGCAGGGAGTTCCAGTAATAGATATTAATGGAAACATCGTTGTAGGTTTTGATAAAGAAAGAATAGATTCACTTCTGGGAATAAGATGAAAAAGAAATTTTTTATATTCATATTATCTTTATTAGTAGTTATTATTTTTCTAACAACAGGATGCAACTCGCAGAAAGAAGAGCCTGAAAAATCTTCATCTTCTATTGATAAAACATCGCAGAAAATAGAACCTGAAAAAAATTTGTCTTCTCTTGACAAAACATGGGTTGAGACTGTAAATGGGGATACGATAAGATTGAAAGAACTTTCTGGAAAAGTGGTTTTTATAGATTTTTGGGCAACATGGTGTCAACCCTGTCGTTATTCTATCCCCTTTCTTGTAAAACTTTACAACAAATATAAAGATGAAGGGCTTGTTGTTATAGGGGTGAATGTAAATGAGAAATATGCAGAGATGAAGAGTTTTATAGAGTCTCAAAAAATGACCTATTTTATAGGTTATTATAATAATGATTTACATAGTGTATACCAGATTTCAGGAATCCCAACTTTTGTGATTTTCGATAAGAAAGGAAATCCAGTAAAAACTCAGATAGGTTATTCGCCTAATTTAGACCCGGAACTTGAAAGGATTGTTCAGGAAGAATTGAAGAAGTGAGATTTCTCACTTCTTCAAAAAAACCATATTCCCATTATAAATACCTTTATCTAAATAGTAGATTTGGAAATAGTATTTACCACTGCTAAGATTCAATTTCACCTTCTGAAAAGATTGAAAATTTTTGATTTTTTTTGAAAAAACTTTTGCCCCAGCAATATTATAAACTTTTAATTCGACATAAGGATAAAGATTATTTAAAACATTTAATGAATTTTCAAAAATATTGTGGGAGACTTTAAAACTATTTACATATTTTACTATTTCTTTTTTATCGTAAAGATTTAACCTGGTAATGGATTCATTTATTATGTATGATCTGTTTTGTAAATCATAAAGGGTCTTTCCAAAAAACACCTTCTTTTCCCCAGATGAAAAGTTATCGATGAT
>DYMB01000021.1 GCA_020721805.1 Acetofilamentum sp.
TATATCATATAATAAAGGAGTAACTATCTATGAATGAGAAAACTGACTACAAAATTAACAACGACGAATTTATAATTGAAAACTATAATAATGCAAAAGCCTTCTCAAGTTTTTTACCTTCAATTGCTGGGATATGGGGTAAGCCTATATGGACATTTTATGTTAATCGTGGCCAGGCAATAGCAGGATTAGGAACAAAAGATAAAGATGGTGCCATCCTCGAATTTGTTGCCGCAAACAAAGCATACAGACTGACACCAACACATGGATTTAGAACTTTTATAAAAATTAAAGATAAATTTTATGAGCCATTTAAAAACGAGATAGATTATAATCCCGAAAAAATAATCCAGAGAATGCATATCACTTCTCACCTGCTTAAATTAGTTGAAATAAATCAAATATTAAAACTTCAGTTTACCGTTGAATATTTCACTATTCCAAATGAAAATCTACCGGTATTAGCAAGAATTCTAACAATAAAAAATATTTCAAATAAAAATACGAATATTAATATCATAGACGGTATGCCTATGATAACACCTTATGGCACAGGAAATTTTCTGCTCAAAAATATGAGCAGATTGGCAGAAGGATGGTTCAGCGGAGTAATGTATGAAACAAAATATAATATTCCAATATATAAATTAAAGGTTATACCAGAAGACCGGCCTGAAGTAATTCAAATAAAAGGTGGAAATTTTTATTTTGGATATTACAGTAAAAAATCGGGCATCAATAAATTGCCGAATTTTATAGTTGACCCGAATTTAGTTTTTGGTAAAGTGACAGATTTCTCTTTTCCAAAAGAATTCATAGATAAAAAGTCCATACATACAGACCTAAACGTAACTGCAAAAAACAAGACCCCCTCAGCAATGGGGAATTTTAATATATCTCTGAACCCCAAAGAAGAGATAAAATATTTTTCTACAGTTGGAAATTTTCAAAACAATCAGTCACTTCATTCCTTTATTAACAGAATATTAAAAGATAATACCTATTTTGATAGGAAAAAAGAAGAAAACAAGACAATTATTGAAGAACTTGGAAACAATGTTGTAACAAAATCTTCATCTCCAAAACTTGATAACTATTGTCAACAAACTTTTATAGACAACCTTCTCAGAGGCGGTTATCCTATAACTATTGGCAAAGATAAAAATAAAAAAATCTACTATATCTATTCTCGTATACATGGAGATATGGAACGTGAGTATAATAATTTTGTTATTATGCCAGAATATTTTTCACAGGGAAACGGCAGTTATAGGGATGTCAACCAGAACAGAAGAAATGATATATTTTTCAACACAGATGTTGAAGATAATTCTTTTATATTCTTTATGAACCTTATACAAACAGATGGATTCAATCCATTAGGTATAATGGGTTCAAAATTTATGATAACAGACAAAAAAAAAATCCTAAAAATTTTCAATAAAAATGATAAAAAAGAGATTGAAAATTTTATTGCCGAACCTTTCACACTTGGCGGATTTTTCAATTTTCTTGAGGATAGCAATATTCAAATAAAGATAACAAAAGAGGAATTACTTGATGCCATAGTAAAAACTTCAAAAAAATTAGATTATGCAACGCCTGGAACTTGTTACTGGTCGGACCACTGGCATTACAACATTGATATGCTGGAAAGTTATTTATCCATTTATCCGGAAAAATTAGAAGAGATTCTCCTTAACAAAAAAGTATTCACTTATTATGATAATCCAATGACAGTTAAACCAAGAGATGAAAAATATGTGATTTTCAATAATCAGCCACGCCAATTAAATGCAGTATATTTACATCCAGAAAAAGAAAAAATTATCAACAGTAGAAAAGAAGACAACCATCTTGTGAGGACATCTTATGGCAAGGGTTCTGTATATAAAACAATTCTGTTAGATAAAATGCTTTGTGTAATTGCAAATAAATATGCTTCATTAGACCCAGAAGGTGTTGGAGTTGAAATGGAATCTGACAAACCTAATTGGTGCGATGCCCTAAACGGACTCCCTGGTATATTCGGCTCATCAACTGCTGAATCAATCGAATTATATAGATGGGTGAACTTCCTGCTGGATGCTTTTAAAAGTATAAACAATAAAAAAGAGATACAAATAACAGAAGAAGTGTTAGACCTGATGCTAACACTTGATAAAATAACGAAAGATTATTCATCTAAAAATTTTGAATTCTGGGATAAAACTCATACCGTAAAAGAATTATATAGAAAAAGAGTTCTATTTGGTGTATCAGGGAAAACAAAACCTATTAGCATCAACAAATTAAACAGTATATTAGAAATATTTGCAGCAAAAGTAGAGAAAGGTATTAAAAAGGCTATTGATAAAACAAGTGGAGTGATTAGAACAAATTTTGAAAATAGCGTGATAAAATATAAGATAATAGAAATAAATGGGAAGCCCAAACTTTCTCAAAACAATTTAGTCTGCATAAAACCGTTAAAATTCAAGCAAGTTACACTGCCCTATTTTCTTGAAGGACCTGTTCATTATCTAAGGATAATGAACAATCCCAACAAAGCAGTTGAATTTCATAAAAAAGTATCAAAGACCGGAGTTTACGACAAAAAACTGAAAATGTTCAAAGTTAATGCATCTATAAAAGATGCGAGTATAAATATTGGGAGGATAAAGATATTCACTCCAGGCTGGCTTGAAAACGAATCAGTATGGCTACATATGGAGTATAAATATCTTCTTGAACTTCTTAGGAACAGAGCAGCAGAAGATTTTTATAAGATATCTAAAACTGCACTTATCCCATTTATGAACCCTGAAATATACGGCAGAAGTATATTTGAAAATGTGTCATTTATAGTTAGCAGTGCTCATCCTGAAAGCGAACTTCACGGACAGGGGTTTGTATCTCGCCTTTCAGGTGCAACAGCAGAATTCTTATCAATGTGGATTGCTTTGACTTCTGGGTTAAAACCATTTCTTATCAAAGATAAAAAATTATATCTCCAATTTAAACCACAATTAGCAGCATGGCTTTTCACAAAAGAAAAAGAAGAAGCCAGGATATATTACAAAAACAGTACTGTAGAAAACATCTCTATTCCCAAAAACTCTTTTCTTTTTAAATTTTTAGGTAAGACTGCTGTAATTTATCACAATCCCAAACGAAAAAACTGTTTTGGAAAAGATGGTACTAAAATTGATAATATAAAAATCACATATTTTAATAACAAAACCAGTATGATAAAGGGAGATATCATCCCACCACCATTTTCTTATGATATAAGAGATGGAAAAGTTAAATTGATAAATGTCCATTTAATATAGTCGCACCAGAAAAGGATAATAAATATGAAAGTAAAAATAAATGATGGGTATGTAACAATAGATGGAAAGAAAACGTTTATTACATCTGGAGAAGTTCAATATTTCAGATTGGAAAAATCAAAATGGAAAAAAATTATACATCGCTTGAAAGAGGCTAAGTGTAACACACTTTCAACCTATATACCGTGGAACTGGCACGAATATAGAGAAGGAGCATTTGATTTTACAGGTGAAACACACCCAAGTAGAGATTTAGTCTCATTTTTAAATCTTGTAAAAGAGAATAACTTGTATGCCATATTAAAGATAGGTCCACACATACATGCTGAATTTAAAAATGGCGGCATCCCATTATACTTAATTGAGAAACATCCTACAATATTATCACTTGATGCTAATGGGAAGCCAACATCTACTTATGCTTTTTATCCACCGATAACTTATCTTCATCCAATCTATATGGATTATGTAAACAAATGGTATAAAGAAGTATTAACAATATTATTGAGTTACGACAATATTCTTTTTCTCCAGATAGACAATGAAGTAAGTTATAATATCTCATTTTTTGGGTATGGTTCGAATCAAGCCTTCACAGGCGATTATAACCCATTTATTGTTAAGGATGGTTTATACCAAAAATTTCTAAAACAGAAATATACGGATATAAATGTTTTAAACAAAAAGTATGATGAAAAAAATAGAGGATTTTCAGAAATTATACCTCCCCAAAAAGAGCCAAAAACAATGAATCAACACCAAAAGGTTACTGACTGGATTGAGTTTCGTGAAAAATTGGCTGCAGACTATATGAGACAATTGATAGAGAATGCATATAAATTAGGATGCAGACTACCATTTGTAATAAATGACCCCTTGCTGGGTTATACAACTTCATGGGAATCTATATATGACACATTAAAAGATACCAGATGGCAGGTTATAATAAGTTATACAATTTATCATGGTAATATTCAGGAGGAGAACATAAGTTCACAAATAACCAAACTCGAATTCACACGCGCATCCAACACACCACTTGTATTAAATATGGAAATCCAATCCTGTGATGCATATTTTTTAAACCACTGGAAACAGAATCAATCAGATTATAACCTCCTCTGGAAAATGGCAATTGCCTATGGTGTTAATGGTATGAATTACTACTGGTTTGCAGACGGAATAAATTTCAACGGATACGAATACTTTTTGCCAAAATTAAAATTCAATTCCCCTGTGACAGAGAATGGAGAGAAAAATTTTCAATTTCCAATACTAAAAAAACTAAACTCTATGTTAGAAAAGCATCCAGAAATAGTTGCAACTGAACCAGTATATGATATTAGTATAGGATTTTACCATCTCTATTCTATGATGCTAAAATTTAACAACAAATTAAATGTTAATAATTTTGAATTAGGTCCCTCAAACAACTCCACCGGCTCATTTGTTGATTTAATGAGTGTCTGCAATATAAGATTTCAATTGATAAATATAGAAGACAATTTTGAAGAAAAGTTAAAAACTGACAGATTAATATTCATTTCCAATAATTTTCTTAACAAAGAGATACAAAAAAAACTGCTTCAATATGTAACTAATGGCGGCAACTTGATTCTTATAGGCAAAGTACCAGTATATGATGAAAATCTCAATGAATGCAAAATCTTATTTGATGCATTAAAAATAAAAAAAATTGAGATGTTCAATAAACCTTCAGGATTCTTTGAAACAGAAAAAGTTATTTACAATGATTATATATTACCCGTTTTTGATGATATAGAAACATACCAAACTAAAAATAATAAGAGTATCAATATAGATGTAAGACTTCTAAAAAACAACAAAATCGCAGGATTTACAGAAAAGATTGGCAAAGGGAAAATATCTGTTTTAGGATTTACTCCACGTGTTTTTTTAGATATATCAAGAAAATTTGCAAGAGACTATTTTCATAAAGAGAGTGAGGATAAAATCTTAATATATGAGAGGAAAAAAGGTAAAATATCTTTTTTTACAATATTTAATCTCTATGAAAGAAAAATTAATTATAATTTTAGAGGTTTGCAACTAATACTCCCCCCACGTGACGCAATATTTATACTGAAAGAAGGAGAGAAGTATAATAGACTATAGACTATGGACATTCTTATCTCAAATGCACAAAATTATCAAATAGCTGACTACACCTGAAATCAC
>DYMB01000022.1 GCA_020721805.1 Acetofilamentum sp.
AATATGAAAAAAAGATTTGACAAATCTCATTTTTTGTATATATTCAGTATATACATATTTGGAGGTTTTTATGATTACTAAAGTTAAAAAATGGGGAAATAGTTTGGGAGTTCGCATCCCAAGGCCTTTTGCTAATAAAGCCAATATAGAAGATGGAACAGAAATTGATATAGAAATAAAGGGGCAGAATTTAATTCTTAAATCAACTAAACCAGTATATAATCTAAATAAACTTGTATCAAAAATTTCTGATAAAAATCGGCATTTAGAAATTATTACTTCACAAAAAATCGGAAAGGAAATTTGGTAATAAAGGTGATAGAGGGTGCGGGTAGTAGAACTACATTGAAATACGGTGTCAGTTGGTCAGGCTGTAGTGCGACGCTTCAGCCCGGAAGGGGCTTCAGGGTGCAAAAGGTTAGTGCCCACTAAAAATCTATCTGTTGTTTAAAATGATTACTGAACCAAAGCAAAAATTATTGACATTATAAATTGAATAATGTAGATTGGGTATATAATACTTCATCCTTAAGCCTTTACCTATAAGGATGTAGTGTGAGAATGAGAGAATAAATGCAAACTTTTAGAGAATCTGAATTGCTACAGTCTTAGAGGGTTTAGTATATGCCAAACATACCATCTGCTATAAAAGATAATTACAACCGAGGTAATGTAGGTGACTTTTTAAAAGAGAATATTGAAAAAGATAGTGAACTTTCCATTGTTTCCGCATATTTTACAATATATGCTTATCAATATTTAAAGGACAAATTAAATGATATTAAATCATTAAATTTTCTTTTTGGTGAGCCCAGTTTCATTAACACGCTTGACCCTTCTAAAGTAAATAACAAAAATTTTGTAATTGAAGAAGGAGCACTATTAATATCGCCAGAAAACAGATTACAACAGAAGGCTATTTCTAAAGAGTGTAGTGAGTGGATAAAGAGAAAGGTGAATATAAAATCATTGGTAAAACCAAAATTTTTGCACGGCAAACTGTATCATATAGAGCAAAAGAATGGTGCTCAAAAAGCACTTATTGGTAGTTCTAATTTTACTGTTAAAGGATTAGGTTTAAGTGAACACAAGAATATGGAACTAAATATGGTAATTAATGATGAAAGAGATAAAAACGATGTTTTAAATTGGTTTCAGGAACTTTGGAATAATGATACTGGTTTAGTAGAAGATGTTAAAGATGAAGTTTTAAAATATCTTGAGAAACTATATGTAGATAATGACCCTGAATTTATTTATTACAAAACTTTGTATCATATATTTAAAGATTATTTGGACGAGCAGAAAACAGCAGAAAATCTTGAGAGGCAAACAGGGTTTCTGGACACACAGATTTGGAATATGTTATATGAATTTCAAAAAGATGCGGTAAAAGGTGCAATAAATAAGATTGAGAAATATAACGGTGCTATAATAGCTGACAGTGTTGGACTTGGAAAAACATTTGAAGCGTTAGCAATAATAAAATATTTTGAATTAAAAAATTATAAAGTGCTTGTGCTTGTTCCTAAGAAAATAAGAAACAATTGGTCTATCTATCTTGGTCATAATAATAGTGAACTTAATATATTATTAAATGATAGGTTTAATTATACTCTTCTGAATCATACAGATTTAAGTAGAGATGGTGGCTTATCTGGGGATATCAATTTAGAAAATATTAATTGGGGAAATTTTGATTTAATCGTTATTGATGAGTCACACAATTTTAGAAATGCTTCTAAAAGCACAATAGATGAAAATAGAAATACTATCCGTAAAAGCAGATATGAAAAGCTTATGAACGATATTATCAAGTCTGGTGTAAATACAAAAGTACTTCTTTTGTCAGCAACTCCTGTTAACAATAATTTAAAAGATTTACGAAATCAAATATATTTTATTACTCAAGGGAATGATAATGCTCTGTATGAAAAAACAGGTATAAAAAATATTGGTGAAACAATAAAAGGGGCTCAAACGGTTTTTACAAATTGGGCAGATACAAATAAAAACCCTGATAGGTCTATAAAAATTTTGTTAGAAAAGTTAGACTCCTCTTTTTTCAAACTTCTTGATGAATTAACAATTGCGCGCTCACGGAAACATATAAAAACATATTATAAATCAGAAATTAAAAAGATTGGAGCGTTCCCTAAAAGATTACCTGTAATTTCTAAATTCCCGAAAATTGCAACAAACGATGAATTCCCTTCTTATGATAAAATCAATCAAGAAATAATGACTTATAAATTATCCCTATTTAATCCTACTGCTTATGTCAAACCAGAGAGACAATCTTTTTATGAAGAAAAAGCAGGTAAGAAAATTAAAGGCTTTGACCAGAAAACAAGAGAATATTTTTTAATTGGTATGATGAAAGTAAATTTCTTAAAACGACTTGAAAGTTCTATAGAATCATTTGAAATCTCATTAAAACGAACTATTGATAAGATTAAATCATTGGAAGAAAAAATTTATAACTTTAAAAATAAAAAAGAGAATAAAGATGAAATAGATATAAATGATTTTAATCTGGATACTGATGATGAAGATGTTGATGATGCTCTTGAAAATACTATTGGGACAAAACTAAAATTTTATCTTGGTGATTTAGATTTAGACTTGTGGCTGAAAGATATAAAACAGGATAAAGATGCTCTGACAGTTTTATACAATTCTGCAAAAACAGTTACACCTGACAAAGATAATAAATTAAAAATATTAAAGGAATTAATAAGAAACAAAATAGAAAATCCAATTAATAATGGAAACAAAAAAGTTATAATTTTTACAGCCTTTGCTGATACCGCAAAATATCTTTATGAAAATTTAATAGATTTTATACATAATAAATTAAAATTGCATATAGCATTAGTAACAGGAACCGGCGATAATAAGACAACTCTTGGTAAATTAGATTATGACCATATTTTAACAAATTTTTCACCTATCTCAAAAGATAGGCATAAAATGAAAGGATTGCCACAAGATGAAGAGATAGATGTCCTTATTGCTACTGATTGTATTTCTGAAGGACAAAATTTACAGGATTGCGATTATTTAGTTAATTATGATATTCATTGGAATCCTGTCCGAATAATTCAAAGATTTGGTAGAATAGACAGGATAGGCTCAAAAAATAAAAAAATACAGATGGTCAATTTTTGGCCTACTGAAGATTTGGATAATTATATTAACCTGAAAGAAAGAGTTGAGGCAAGAATGGCTCTGGTTGATATAACTGCTACTGGTGAAGAGAATCTCCTTGAGCCGAATAAAATTGAAGATTTAATCGGCGATGACTTAAAATTTAGAAACAAACAATTAAAAAGATTAAAAGATGAAGTTTTAGATTTAGAAGATTTAGATGAAAATATATCTTTGACTGATTTTACATTGGATGATTTTAGAATTGCCTTGTTAAATTTTATTCAAAAAAATAGAGAAAAACTTGAGAATGCTCCATTAGGATTATATGCAGTAGTTCCATCACCTTCAGGGGAATATTCTAATTTGTCTAATTTCGATAGTATAGATGAAAAAACAAAGGAAATAATAAAACCAGGAATTATTTATTGCTTAAGCAAGAAAAATAATGTAAAAGATAGCAGTAAAGTTAATCCATTATACCCATATTTTTTAGTATATATTCGTGAGGATGGCACTGTTAGATTTAATTTTACTAATGTGAAACAGATACTTGAAATTTATAAATTATTATGTGATGGAGTTGATAAGCCATATAAAAAATTATGTGAAATATTTGACTCTGAAACTGATAATGGCACAAAAATGGAGAAAGAAAACAAACTTTTACAAAAAGCAATTAATGATATAAATACAATTTTTCGGAAAAGAGTTAATCAAAGACTTGTTAATTCCCGTGATGCAGTCCTTATTCCTACAAGTGCAAAAATAGAACAACCTGATAATTTTGAATTAATAACCTGGCTGGTGATAAAATGACTAAGGATGAATTAATCAGGCAGTTAGACGATATTGAATGGGAAAATTTTGAAGTAAAGGCTGCTGTCAACGAAATTCCTAAAAATGTATGGGAAACAGTGAGTGCGTTTTCAAATACTGCAGGTGGATGGATTATTTTCGGTGTTTCATTTAATCAAGATAAATACGAAATTATTGGAGTCGAAAATCCTGAAAAAATTGAATCTGATTTTTTAACTGTTTTGCGGGGACAAAAATTTAATGTCCCTATTAAAGTTTTATCTAAAAAATATAATTTCGATAATAAAACTGTTTTGGCTTTTTATATTTCGTTATCGGACAAGAAACCTGTTTATTTCAATAATGTAAAAAATACATTTATTAGAACTGGGAGTGGTGATCAACGGGCAACTCAAGAAGAGATTGACTCAATGTATAGAAATAGTTCTTTTGGTACTCGTTCTGCCTTGCCTATTGAAAAAAGTTCTATTGCCTGGTTAAATCAACACTCAGTTGAACAATATCGTGAATATGTTAAAAGGTTTAATTCACATAGCAAATATAATCTGATATCTAATGAGGAGTTTTTTCAGAAATTACGTATTGTGTCTGACGGCAAAATTACATATTCAGGGCTATTGGCTTTTGGAAAAGAAGATTTTGTTCAAGAGATTTTTCCTGATTTTAGAATTGATTTATTAGAAATACCGGGGACAAGTAATGCTGATGCTAAGACACGATATACTTATAGAATGGCAGAACAAGAAAATCTATGGGAATACTATTTTGTTTTATTTGACAGACTACAACAAAAGATAGACAAACCTTTTAAACTGGGAATAGAGGGATTTGCTATTGAAGATTATCCTTATCTTGAGGCTTTGCGAGAAGCACTTGTGAATATGTTAATGCATGCAGATTATTTTAGCACAGGTCATTCAAGAATAAGAGTTTTTTATGATAAAATAGAGTTTTTAAATTTTGGATCCTTGCCTAAGCCGTTAAAAATAATAATGAAAGAAGATGTTTCTATGCCACGAAATCCTATTCTTACCAAAATATTTCGAGTGGCTAAGTTGGCAGAAAATGCGGGTTTTGGATTTGATAAAATGATTGAGGGTTGGAAAACTTATAAAAAGTTAGAACCTGAATTCTATCCGGAATTTGATTTTGTTAAAGTGGTATTTCCCTTAAATGACTTAGAAAATACTCTGAAAACTGTGGAGAAAACTGTGGAGAAAACTGTGGAGAAAACTGTGGAGAAAATAATTGCTGCTATAAAAAAGAATCCCC
>DYMB01000007.1:0-23167 GCA_020721805.1 Acetofilamentum sp.
TTTTTTAACTTCCTCAACAGGTGGTTTTGCGAATGCTGGAGGTACACCGAAATCTGGTGTTTGTTGAGGTTCTTTTAAATCAGATTTTGTTACAAAAGGATTATCACTCGATTCACTTGAAAATGACCCAAGTTGGCCAAGGTCTGGAAAATCTTTTTGAAGAAGTTCATCCTTAAATGTCTCTTTTATTTTACTCTCTTTTGAAACGTTTATTTCTTTTTGAGAGGATGTTTGTGATGCAGAAGTTTTATTTTCCTCTTCCACAACTTCTGTCATAGGTATATCTATAGGCTCGACATAAATTCCAAAAATATTTTTGCAATTTGGACATCTTATGGGTGCACCACCTATCGGTATGTACATATCTTCCACTTCATATTTTTTATGACACTTGGGACATTCAACTATCATATTTCTCCTTTTTTACATTAACCAGTATTTAGTATAATAAAAATATTTCATTTTTTCAATAGAAAAAAAAATATGAAACAAAAAAACTACTTGACTGACTGGTCAGTTCAATTATAATCATCCATATGGATAAAAAGAATAAAATTCTTATTGCCGCTTTAGAACTTTTTGGTAAAAATGGGTATTTCAATACAACGGTTGAAAGTATATCCAGAAAGAGTGGTGTCGCCAAAGGAACGGTATACTGGTACTTTAAGGATAAAAAAGAACTTTTTTTATCCGCGATAAATTATACTTTAAACAATTGTAATCTTAAAATTCTTGACGAGATATCAAGTGTTGATTCACCCGAATTAAAGTTGAAAAAATATATTGAAACTTTCTTTAAACTTATGAACAATAATTACTCAAAGATGAAATTTTTTATGATTAACAATTTCAATTCAAAACAGGAGTTGATCAACTTTACAAAAAATCTTGATATTAAGATTATTTTGAAAAGATTTGAGATATTAAGTGATATTATAGAAGAAGGAAAAAAAATGAAGGTTTTCAAAGATTACAACAGTGAAATATTGACACTAATGATATCCGGATTGATAAATTTTGAAATAACCCGTTCGATCTTTATGGAAAAAAAGATAGATAAAAAAAGGATAGATTTTATAGAAGAGAATGTGTTGAAAATATTAAGTAAGGAGTAGATGATGTTTAAAAGATTTTTATTTTTTTTACTAATTATTTTATCATTCCTGATAAACGGTATGACTATAGATCAAGCTATAGAAAGAGCATACCAGAATAATATTCAAATAAAAATAACAAAGGAAAATGTTAATATAGCAAACGATGATCTTTCACTTTCCCTGTCAAATTTTTTCCCAAAGATTTCATCATCCGGAACTTTCCTAAGACTCGATACTGTACCAACCACATATGTTAACACCCAGATCGGGCCGATGAAGATAAAAGTTGGAGAGCAAAACAATTACTCTCTTGATATAAAGTTATCCCAACCGATTTTTTTGGGTGGTAAATTGATTTTGGGTTATATGATTTCAAAAGATAGATTACAGATATCAAAATATGAAATTGAAAAAACGAAAAAAGATATAAAATTTTCTGTAGTTCAAATATATCTTTCTATAAAACTTATAGACAGGATGATCGAGGTAAACGAAGAGATTTTAAAATCCTCACAGGAACATCATAATATAATTTTATCAAAATTTTTTTATGGAACATCAAGCAAACTTGAAAAACTTTCATCAGATTTGGAAATAGAAAACAAAAAGATGGAATTGAACGAGTTGATCAAACAGAAAGATAATCTATTAAATAATTTGAAATTTATTCTTGGGATGGATATAAAAGATACATTATCTTTAACCGATTCTCTTTCTTTTGATTTAATTGAAAAGTATGATACCTTGAAATTGGACTCTCTTGGTATGGATAGTATTTTGAAAATATGTATTGAAAATAAGACCGATCTGAAAGAACTTGAAATGACAAAAAATATCGCCAAAAAGGGTGTTATTTTAAATTCATCAAATTTTCTTCCTTCCGTTGCATTTTTCTCGTCATACAACTATAAGAATTATTATTCTTATATTTCAGATTCATCTTATTTTGATGGTTCCTATAATTTTGGTTTATCCGTTAACCTGGATCTGTTTTCCGGTGGAAGCAGAGTTTTGAATATTTTGAAATCAAAAAAACAGGAAAAAGAGTTGAATATGTCGTATCTTCTTTTGAAGGAAAGGATACCTGTAGATATCGATCTGATGTTAAAAAATTATCACAATTCCTTACAAAATGTTGAAGTCTTTGAGAAGATGGTTGAATTATCGCAGGAAGCTTATAAAATCGCTGAAGAACAATACTCAAGAGGAATAATAAGTCATATCGATTATTATGATGTTCAAACAAAATATATGAGTTCAAAGGTTGGTTATCTAAAATCGCTCTATGATATGATAATTAACAAACTTTCAATTTTAAATTATCTTGGAATTCTTTAAGGAGGAAGAATGAAAAAATTATTTATAATCATCTCAATAATAGTCCTAATTTTCGCCCTTGTAATGGTTTCTAAAATCAGAAAAAAAACTATCAAGGGGGAAGAGTTTATAAAAACTGTTGCCTATGATCTGGTTAAAAAAGATCGTGTGGATATTTATCAGACATTTTTTGGCAAAGTTGAGGGAGTCAAACAGACCGAGATTTTCCCTGATGTTCCAGGAAGGTTTATCGAATACAGAGTCTCTGAGGGAGAATTTGTAAAAAAGGATCAGGTGATAGCATATCTTGATAGATCCATACCCGGTATGGTTTTTGAAATGGTAAAGGTTCTTGCACCCGTAGAAGGGGTTGTTTATGAACTTTCTTTGAACAAAGGAGATTTTGTAAGCAATCAAACTTTCATATGTATGATAGTCGATGACAGAAAAAAAATAGCAAGAATAAATGTTTCCTCAGAGTTCCTTGGTAAAATAAAAAAAGGGAGTTTTGCTGAAGTTGAAATTGAAAACGAAAAATTTACAGGAAAGGTGATAAGGATATCTAAATACCCAAACAATTTTACAAACCTTGGAGGAGTTGATATTGAATTTGAAGGGAAGGGAAATTTTATTAATAGTGGGTGTTCTGTTAAGATTCTCCTTGAAAGTAAAAAGGATGTTTTTGTTGTTCCATACGAATCCATTAAGAGTGATGAGAATGGCGATTTTGTTTTTCTTCTAAAAAATAAAATAGCAAATAAAATCTATGTGAAAACCGGATTAAAAAATCAGGCTCTTGTTGAGGTAGTTAATGGGGTTGTTGAAAATGATACCGTTATAACAATAGGTTCAGATATGATTAAAGATGGGCAAAAAGTGAAGGTAAGGTGATATATGGTTAAGTTATCTGTTAAAAGACCAATACTGATAGTTGTGTTTTTTATAATTATTTTGATTTTTGGATTTTTATCTTTTAAGAATTTATCCCTCGAAATGTTTCCAAACATTGAATTACCACAAATTTCAGTTATAACCATGTATCCTGGTGCATCCAGTGTTGATGTTGAAGAACAGATCACCAAAAAGATAGAATCAGCGATTTCGATGGTGTCCGATGTAACTGATATTAACTCGATTTCTCAGGAATCAGTTTCTTTTGTTACGATAAGTTTCAGCTGGGGAAAAGATCTGGATGCCGCTGCAAACGATGTTAGAACTCAACTTGAACTTATAAAAAGTTCTTTACCTGAAGATGCCCAGACTCCGACGATTTTTAAATATTCAGCAACCATGTTGCCTGTTGCCACAATTGCGATAATATTAGATAACCCTCAGGATGTAACAAGACTCTATGATTTTACGGAAAAGAATGTTCTTGATAGAATAAGACAGATTCAAGGTGTTGGAAATGTTTTCATTACATCTTCAAGTAAAAAGAATGTTAATGTTTATGTCAGGATACCTGAGCTGATCAAGTATAATCTTTCATTATCACAGGTAATTTCAATGATTTCAGCGAATAATCTGAATATACCACTTGGAGAAATAAGGCAGGGACTGAGAACCTATTCTTTAAGATTACCTGGAGAGTATCAATCTATAGAAGAGATTTCCAGGACAGTTGTTGGATATTCTGGAAGAAATCCTATTTACCTTTATGATATTGCTAAGATCCAGTTTTCTCAAGGAGAAATGGAAGGTGTTGCAAAAATAGATGGGAAAGAGGGAATAGTTGTTGTTATTCAAAAACAGTCAAATGCCAATTCTGTAAATGTGGTGAAAGAGTTATCGAAAAGACTTGAAAGTATAAAGAAAATGTATCCTGAGGGAACTCAGATAAAAATTGTTTTTGATACATCAAAACAGATAACCGATTCTATTAATAATCTTTCATCAACGCTGTTTTATGCTTTCATTTTTGTAGTTATCATTGTTTTCATTTTTTTAAGAAATATCACCGGTAGTTTAATAACATCTTTAGCATTACCATTTTCCCTGATATTTGGATTGATATATCTTTATTTTTCAAAATCTACTTTAAATATCATTTCTCTCGCTTCTCTTGCTATCGCTTTGGGTATGGTGGTTGATAATTCTATTGTTGTTCTTGAAAATATTTACAGGCATAAAGATGAAGAGGGTAAGGATATAAAAAAAGCATCGCTTGATGGAACAAATGAGGTTATCGGAGCTATTCTGGCATCAACTTTAACAACCATGGCTATATTCATACCAATGCTTTTCATCCAGGGTTTTACCTCTTTTCTTTTTAAACAACTTGCATACACGGTATCTGTTGTTCTTTTGGGTTCACTTTTTACTTCAATGACATTAACTCCGATGTTGAGTTCAATATTCCTTTCTTTTAAAGAAAAATTTCTTTCAAATTTTCACAATAAAACGGAAAGATGGTTTAACAATTTTGAGCAATTTTATTCCAATTTTCTTTCCTATTCTTTAAGCAATAAAAAATTTATAATACTTGTTGTTGCTATAATTTTTACAGGTACATTATTACTTATACCTTCCATAAAGACCGAGTTTTTTTCCTCTTTTGGTGGAGAAAGAATAAGAGGGCAGGTTTTGCTTTCTCCTGGTTTGAGGATAGAGGTGACGGATAGTATAATGACCGATATCAGTAAAAAAATTATGTCAAATTTTAAAGATGTTGAGAATTTTGTTTTTTATGTAGGTGGAACATCCTCAAGAATGTTTGGAAGTTCATCAAATCAATACTCATCTACAATAATCATAATATTCAATAGTAATCTCTCCATCAATAAAGTAAAAAGAAATTTATCTATGATAAGAAAACTTATCCAGAGTTATCCAGAGGTAAAAAGTATTGAGTTATCACTATCTTTTGCCTCATTATTGTCAACACAAAAGCAGATAGCAGTTGAAATATATGGTGAGGATTTAAAAAAGACATTTTCAATTGCAAAAGAATTAAAAGAGAAACTGGAAAAGGATGAAAGTTTTGTTGATGTTTCGATTTCAAGAGAGAAAGAGATAGAGGATATATCTATTATCCCCAAAAAAGAATATTATCCAATTTTTGGTATGAACAATTATTATCTTATGTTGAGTTTAAGAAACGGAATAAATGGAAACAGAGTATCCGTTTTCAGAAAGGATGGGTACGAGTATGACATAAATGTCCTGTTTGAAAAAAAATCTCTATACAACATAGAAAACTTAAAATCTTTACCTGTAACAACACCAATGAATTATAACATACCATTATCCTCTGTCGCAAAAGTAGAGATGACAACTCAACCACCTTTGATAGAGAGAAAAAATCGAGCAAGATTTATAAGTGTTCAGGCGAATTTAAACAATATTTCACTTTCGGATGCAAACAGAAAGGTTCAAAATTTTTTATCAGAAATCGTTATTCCACAGGATGTGATGATAGTCAACAGTGGTGATATAAAAAATCAACAGGAATCTTTCAGGGATCTATCGATAGCAATATTTATAGGAATAATTTTAGTTTTTCTTGTTATGGCAGCACAGTTTGAATCTTTCATAGATCCTTTTATTATATTCTTTTCAATTCCATTCGCTTTCACTGGAGTTATACTTATCCTGTTTATTACCAATACGACTCTTTCCATTATGGGATTTGTTGGTATGTTGATGCTTGTTGGAATAGTTGTTAACAACGCCATAATTCTTGTGAGTTATATGAATCAGTTAAGGGAAAATGGTGTTTCCTTATATGAATCTATAATCCTTTCAGGGAAAAGAAGATTGAGACCTATTCTTATGACAACCCTGACAACCATTTTTGGACTCATACCACTTGCTTTGAGTACAAAAGAAGGTTCAGAGATGTGGAGATCCCTTGGTATAGTTGTAATAGGTGGATTAACAGTTTCAACCATAGTCACTTTGATAATTATTCCCATAATTTATTCTATATTTGAAATGAAAATAAAAAGAAAAAAATATAATGTGTGAGTATTGACATAATTATAGTTTAAGTATTTAATAATATATGGGGAGCTGCTGTTAGCGGCTGAGAAAACGGATTTACCGTTGACCCTTTGAACCTGATGCAGATAATGCTGCCGTAGGAAATCTTTAATGAGATCAGGTTCATACCTGATTTTTTTTATTTTAAGGAGGTTTTATGATTCAGGATCTGATGATAAGCAAGTTGATAGTAAAAAACTATTTTGAAAAATTTGAAAATTATCTTGATGTTGATGTAGCCATAGTGGGAGGTGGACCTTCGGGGCTTGTTGCAGGACATTATCTTGCAAAAGATGGCTTTAAAGTAGCACTCTTTGAAACAAAACTATCACCAGGTGGTGGAATGTGGGGCGGTGGTATGATGTTCAATGAGATAGTCCTTCAAAAGAATACAATAGATATTTTAAAAGATTTTGAAGTGGATCTAAAAGATGAAAAAGATTACTATGTGGTTGATTCGGTTCAGATGACATCTTCTTTGATTTATAAGAGTAGCAGGGCTGGTTTGAAAATTTTTAACCTTATAAGGGTTGTGGATGTGGTATTGAAAGACGATTCGGTTTGCGGAATTGTTATAAATTGGAATCCTGTTGAATATATGTCATTACATGTTGATCCGATAACCGTCATATCCAAAAAGGTACTTGATGCTACTGGACATCCTGCAGAGTTAACCTCAATTCTTGTTAAAAAAGCGAATATCAAACTTTATACACCTTCTGGGAAAATAGAAGGTGAAAAACCAATGAATGCTGATTTAGGCGAAAAGGAAACTGTTGAAAATACTAAAGAAGTTTTTAAAAACTTTTATGTGTGCGGAATGGCAGCTAACGGAGTCTTTGGAGGATTCAGAATGGGACCCATTTTCGGAGGAATGTTATTATCAGGTTATAAAGCATATAAAATTTTAAAGGAGGATTTACGGAAAGGATAATAGATGTTAACTTGAACAGGTTCTCTGAAGGACTCAGGATTATAGAAGATTTTGTACGCTTTGAAAAATATGATGAAAAGATTCTAAAAGATATAAGAAAAATTAGAGAAGATTTTTACTCTATAAGAAAGAGTATATCAAACAATACAATATTGAAACGGGATTCTTTGAAAGATGTTGGGAAAACTTTTTCCTTTGATAAAAATGTAAGAAAAGATGTGCAGGATATAATAAAATCTTCTTTTGGAAGAAGTGAAGAATCCTCGAGAGTCCTTGAGGAAATTTTTAAAATAAAAGATTTAAAAATATCCGCAAGGTTTAAAAATATCAGGTTTAAACTTTACGATCTGGAAAAAGAGTTTTTTAAAAAATTTTTCAAAAAAAGATTTCCAGATGATTTTGGATTATACCTTATTATGACATCTCCGCTTGTTGGATACGAAAAATTAAGCGAATTGGCTGTAAAATTTAAAATAAAGGTGATCCAGTTAAGGGAAAAATTTTTATCTACAAAAAAAGTTTTAAATATAGCCAGAAATATTAAAAGTATTGTAAAGGGGAGTGAAACTTTTTTCATAGTTGATGATAGAGTTGATATAGCCCTTCTATCCGATGCAGATGGAGTTCATGTTGGACAGACGGACCTTTTGGTTAATGAGGTTAAAAGATTTTCTGAAAATATTTTTATTGGTAAATCGACACACAGTATTACACAGATAAAGAATGCTGTTAAAGAGTTTCCCGATTATGTTGGTATCGGTCCAATATATCCTACAGATTCTAAACCTATAAAAGATAAGGTTCTTGGAAAAGATAAATCCAAAAGAATGTTGAATATTCCAAATATTCCCGTGGTTGGTATCGGTGGTATAAAACCTTACAATCTGAAAGAGGTTCTTAGCATCGGTTTTAAAAATTATGCGGTTTTATCGTATATTAACGGAAGTGAAAATCCTTCAAAAAAAATAAAAGAATTTTTTGATGTTGAAAGGAGTTATTATGAAAACTAATTTTTTATTTCACAATGAAGCTATAAAGGATGCTGCAAGGAATGATGGTGTTAGCGAAGAATTTTTAATAGAAGGTTTAAACGATGGAACCATAGTTCTACCTGATAATATAAAAAGAAAGAAAAAAAGATACTATGCTATTGGTAAAAATCTTTCAAAAAAGATAAATGCCAATATAGGTTCCTCTCCAGAACATATAGATGTTAAAGAGGAAATAGAAAAAATGATGACAGCTGTAGAGTTTGGTGCTCATTCGATTATGGATCTGTCTCTTGGTAAAAAAATAAAAACTATAAGAAAAAAAATACTTGAACTTTCTTCGGTTATGGTTGGAACAGTTCCCATATATGAAACAGGTTTTGAACTCTCACTGAAAAAGAAAGATATTGTTGAAATGGGTGTAGATGATTTTTTGAAAGTTGTGGAAGAACATGCCAGAGATGGAGTCGATTTTATGACAATACATTCTGGAGTAACATTAAGTTCGATGGAAAGAATTTTGAAAGAGAAAAGGGTTATGAATGTGGTTTCCAGAGGTGGATCGTTTCTGATAGCCTGGATGAAATATAATAAAAAGGAATCACCACTATATACGAACTATGATGATATTCTTGATATTTTAAAAGAATACAATATAACTATATCATTAGGTGATGGTTTGAGACCGGGTGCCTGTGAGGATGGGACGGATCGCGGACAGATGGAAGAACTTTTGATACTTGGAGAACTAGTGCAAAGGGCAAGAGAGAAAAAAGTTCAGGTGATGGTGGAGGGACCAGGGCATCTTCTTTTAAACCATATTGAAACGAATATAAAGGTTATGAAAAGAGTAACACACGATGCACCTTTTTATGTGCTTGGACCTATTGTAAATGATATATCTGCAGGTTATGATCATATAACTGGAGCGATCGGCGGAACACTCGCCGCATATTTTGGCGCCGATTTTTTATGTTATGTTACACCCGCAGAGCACTTAAAATTACCAGATATAGATGATGTAAGAGAGGGTGTTATAGCCTCTAAGATAGCTGCCTTTACAGCGGATCTTGCTCTTGGTAAAGAATACGCTTTAAAAAGAAATTTTAAAATGTCAAGTTCCAGAAGAAACCTTGACTGGAAAAATATGGAGAGGTTTTCCATAGATGAAAAAAAGTTTAAACTTTACAGGGAAAAATCAAAAATTTCAGATAAAGATGTATGTTCAATGTGTGGCGAATTCTGTGCTGTAAAGAGGTTGAATAAGATACTTGGTTGAAAATATCTTCTTTTGTTGTAAAATTTATTGATGGGAAAAAGCAAAATTTTTGAAAAGATTTTCAAACTCTATATTATAATCACATTCTTCATCGTGTTTTTTTTATTGATAAAAAAAATATAATAAACTATCTTCCAACCCTGATTTTTTTTTACATTTTTTCAATAACTCTTCTCTTTTTAAAGATAAGTTTAAATTCGCTACTCTTCACATTACCCCTATCCTTTTTTATAGTCTCATTTTTTTTTTAGAACACATCTTTATCCTGAAATCCTGATATCAGTTTTTAATAGATTTTTATTGGTATTCTTATATTTCTTTAAAATGGTGAATATAAAAATAAAGATTCCAGAAAAGATAAAGGTTTTATCTATCAATTTTATTCTTTTGATTTTTCTTTCCGAAATTTTTTTAAATCTGTTTTATATTTTCAAACCTTTAGATATTTTAAAAAGAAAAGATGAAATTTTAAAACTTTATGGATATTCCCATTTTAACGGGGAAAGGGTGAACAGATATGGTTTTCTTGGTAGAGAGTTCGACAGTTTTAAAAAAAATAAAAGGATCCTATTCATCGGTGATTCCTTTGGAGTTGGTGTTGTTGATTACAGGTTTAATTTCATAAAGATGGTTGAGGATTCCTTGAATTTTGAAGTTGTAAACCTATCACAACCCGATCTCTCTCCAAAAGATTATTATAATTTACTTGAGACATATTTTGATAAAACCTATTCCGATCTAACAGGTATAATTATCTTTTCAGGTAACGATGTTACCGAAGTTTTTTATCCTGAAAACAACTATTCTTTTTTCAATTTAAAGATAACCAATTTGGTTAGAAACATATTTCTATTTTTTAGATCAAACCAAAATGGAGATTTTTCAGAAAAAGATTTTTATTTGATCGAAAAAAGTAGAGCATCCATACATTTAATATTTGTTATACAGATGGCTTTCAACTTTACAAGGATAATAATACCCATCTTAATGAAAAAGGAAACTATACAGTTTTCAAATATATTGAAAAATTTTTAAAAGAGAATAGAGATTGAAATTTCAAAAGATTTATCTTTATATATAATGTTAAATCTAAAAAATTTTTCGAATCAACAATCCATATATAGATTTTTGGAATAATTAAAAATTCTTGATATTTTACAAAAAAGTATTAAAATTATCCATATGGAGGTCTCTATGAAAAAAATAGTTCTATTCTTTTTTGTTGTAAATATTTTCATTATAATTTTTTCTCTTTCCTTTGACATAATAACCCCAAATGGAAATGAAAATTTTATCGTAGGTAATAATATGCCTGTTCATTGGAGGGTTATCGGGAGTTCAACTTCTTCAAGGTTGGAATACTCGATAGATGGTGGAGCCAACTGGATAGTGGTAGTAAATTCAACACAGAATGATGGAGATTATCTCTGGACTATTCCCAACAATCCTTCAACAACATGTAAGGTTAGAATATCAAACCCTTCCGATCCGAATGATAATGATGTTTCCGATACTTTTTTTGTAATTTCAAGACCAGAAATATTTTTGAGAAAACCACTTGATAACGAAATCCTTATAATTGGTGAAAATTTTCCGATACACTGGGATTGGACAGGTTCATTTTCAAATGTCAAACTTGAATATTCAACCGATGGTGGCACAAACTGGTCGAGTATATCGAATTCAACAACAAACGATGGAGAATATCTTTGGAGCATTCCGAATTATCCTTCAAACAATTGTAAAATAAGAATAACAAACACTTCGGATCCAAACTCTTTTGCTATAACTGAAAATAGTTTTACTATAGCAAACAACAGTTTAACTATAATATCTCCAAATGGAGGAGAGAATTTGGTTACAGGGAAATACTATCCTGTACATTGGAATTGGAGCGGTTCATTTTCAAATGTTAAACTTGAATACTCGGCTGATTCTGGAAACATTTGGTCAAATATAACAACATCAACTGTAAATGATGGAAGTTATAACTGGTTGATCCCTTCGATAAATCCTTCAAACAAATGTATGTTAAAGATAACTAACGCAGCAAATCCTGAAGTTTATGATATAACTGATATGCCTTTTTCAATAGTTCAGACATCTTTAACTTTACTGACCCCAAATGGTGGTGAAACTTTTGTTGCTGGAACAAAAACTAATATAAGCTGGGATTGGGAGGGTAGTATTTCAAATGTGAAACTTGAATATTCAACCGATGGTGGCACAAACTGGACAAGTATAGTTTCTTCTGTAACCAATGAAGGGACATATCTATGGACTGTACCAAATGTTTCAACCACAAATCTTATTATTAGAGTTAGCAATGTTAACGATCCCGCATCCTTTGATGTTTCAAACTCTGTTTCAAATATAATTCCATCACAAATAGATGTAAAATTTCCCAATGGTAACGAACAACTTGTTGTTGGCCAAAGTTATCCGATTTCATGGAACTGGAATGGAAATTTTTCAAATGTTAAAATAGAATATTCAACGAACAATGGCCTGACCTGGTCTGTTATCAAAAATTCAGATCCAAATGATGGTTCTTATGTATGGACAGTTCCCAACACTCCTTCAAACCAATCTTTGATAAAAGTTTCCGACGCTTCAAACTCATCGGTATACGATATTTCCAATGCGGCTTTTACCATAAAAAAACCAGCATTAAAAGTGATTAAATTCAATGGTAACGATACGATCATCGCAGCTAACAGGTATCCTATATTATGGGAAAGTGAAGGGACCATTTCAAATGTTGCAATAGAATATTCAACAAATAGTGGTTCAAACTGGTCAACGATAATATCATCAACAACGAATGATGGTAGTTATATATGGACCGCACCAGATGTAAATTCGAACTCATGTTTGTTAAAAATAACTAATGTTGATGATATAACTTCTTTTGATATAAGTGATACCACCTTTTCAATCAATTCTCCATCCATTCAACTTATCCAGCCTGTTGGTGGAGAGTCTCTTAAGATAGGAACGAAAGTGCCCATACTATGGAGTTATAACAGTGATTTTTCTTCTGTTAATATTGATTATTCTTCTGATGGTGGAGTTAACTGGAACTCTATAGCAACATTGGAAAGCAATGATGGGTCATATGTTTGGTCAATACCATCAACATTTACCCCATCCAGTACTTATAGAATAAGGGTAAGAAACTCTTCAGATAACAACTCTTACAGCATTTCAAGCGATTTTACATTGGTCCAGCCTTATATTAATATAATTTCCCCCGATTCTGGAAAAGTTTTTATTTCCGGGGAAAAAGTTTCAATAAACTATACCTTTGATGGTTCATTTCCAAATATTAAAATAGAATATTCAACCGATAATGGAACAACATGGAATGTTATCACAAATAGCACCACAAATAGTGGAACCTATCTTTGGACTCTTCCAACTTTAAATTCCGATAGTTGTCTTATAAAAATTTTAAATCTCTCAGATTCTTTAAACTCTTTTGTTATTTCAAAAAGATTTTCAATACAAAAACCTACTTTTATTATAAAATCACCAAAAATAAATGATTCTTTGATAGTTGGAAATGTTTATCCTATTGTATGGGAAAATGATGGAGAAGTTACGAATGTTAAGATAGAGTATTCCACTGATAATGGAGTCACATATACTACGATAGCAAGTTCAGTATTGAATGAAGGCACATACAACTGGACAGTTCCATCAACCGTAAGTTCAACCGTTTTGATAAAAGTTTCTAACGCAGCTGATCTATCAAACTATGGTATCAGTTCAATTTTTAACATAATTGCTCCAATCATAGAGATTATTAAACCTAACGGTGGAGAGAGTATAATTGCAGGAGATTATTACCCAGTGGAATGGAATTGGACAGGTAATTTTTCATATGTTAAATTTGAATATTCCACAGATAGCGGTTCAACATGGACAAAAATTCTTAACTCTGATACACTTAACGATGGCTCATTTTTATGGAGTGTTCCATCAAATGCCACAACAACTAACGCATTGTTCAGAATATCAAACAATCTTGATCCTGTTAATACATTCGATCTCTCTTCCTCCACCTTTACGATAAATTCTCCAAGTGTAACCATAATTTCTCCAAATGGTGGAGAGGTTCTTATAGGTGGTGAGATTTATCCAATAAGATGGAGAAATGAAGGAAACTTTTCCAATGTAAAGATAGAGTATTCTATAGATGGAGTCACATGGACTCTTATAGATGCTACGGATCCAAACGATGGTGTTTTCAATTGGACTGTGCCATCGATAGTATCAACTAATGTAAAAGTAAGAATAACAAGCACAACTGATGCAGCCACAACAGATGTTTCAGATTCTACCTTCTCAATAGTTTCCCCTTCAATAGAACTTGTTTCTCCCAACGGTGGAGAAACATTCATATCGGGTGATATAATGCCAATACACTGGAAGAATAATGGTTCAGTTTCAACTGTAAAAATAGAATATTCCGTAAACGATGGTGCTACATGGAATACTATAGTTTCATCTACAACAAACAATGGATATTATAGATGGACGATTCCCGCACTTATAGTTTCAGATTCTACAAGAATTAAAGTCACATCAACATCTGATTCATTGACAACCGATATATCAAATAACAGATTTTCCATTAAAAGACCCACCATAACTCTTAAGACTCCAAATGGATTTGAAAACCTTATTGTTGGAGAATACATTCCGATACACTGGGAAAATGATGGTAAATTTTCAAATGTTAAAATAGAATATTCGACAGATGGTGGGAGCATATGGAAAAATATATCCACAACGGAAATAAATGATGGAAATTATATATGGAAAGTTCCAAATGATGTTTCAGCAACATGCAAAGTTAAGATTTCAAACATATCTGATAATAATTCTTTCGATATAAGTGATAGCAATTTTATAATCCAAAAACCAACGGTTTCAATCTTTTCACCTGATAGTGCTCAATCACTGATCGTTGGGAATAAATATCCCATATACTGGAATTGGACTGGAAATGTTGATAGTGTTATAATTGAACTTTACTATAAAGTTTCCGGTTTAGTCCAAAGCAGTATTATTTCAACGGCGACTTTAAATACTGGAACATATATTTTCACTGTTCCAAACAATGTGAGTGATAGTTGTTGGATAAAGATAACAAGCACTGCGAGTGATTCTGTATATTCACTCTCAAAAATATTTTCTATAGTAAGACCAATATATATGATAGTACAACCGAATGGAGGTGAAAACTATTATCCTGGTGAAAAGAGTGAATTTAACTGGAACTCTATAGGAGGACCCGACATAATTTCATTATTCTATTCCATCGATGGTGGTTTAAATTATACCCTTATAAAAAATACCCAAAACATTGGTTCCTACCTGTGGCAAAATCCATTCTATTCTTTTAGTACTTATAAGATCAGGGTGATGTCCTCAACAGATAATTACGCGTTTGATGAATCGGATACCAATTTTACAGTTTTAAATCCAACTATAAATATAGATCAACCTGTATTGGGTGATATTTGTTATAATAGCAATTATTTTCCAATTTACACAACAAATAGGGGAATTTTGACCAGTGATTCTATTCAGATCCATATTCAAAGCAAGTTTCTTGGAGATACTAATCTGGGAAAATTCCCTGTAAGAGAATATTATATCTTTAAGGATACATTTTTTACTCAAAATGATACTATTCAAGTAAAAATATATGATAAAGATGGATCGTATCTTTTTGATACTTCAGATAATATACCTGTTGTAGCACAACCTACGGTTGACACGATTCTTTTCCCCAATCAGACTGATACAATGTATGTTGATGAAACATATTATATAGTATGGAACAGTCTCTATGATACAACTTATAAAGTCAGTCTTTATTACTCAACCGATGGTTTAAACTTTATATCATTAAAAGAGAATCAAAAGAACCATAATTATTTAGATTTTACTTTACCTCATAATTCTTCTTCCAACAATTTTACTTTAAAAGTCGATTTTTATGATTCATCCAATGTTTATCAAACAAGTTTAAGTGTTAACAACCTTGTTGTTAAAAAACCAGTTATCGAAATCCTTTATCCAGACAATTTTGATAGTTTATTTGTAGGAAGAAAACATAATATCATATGGAGAACGGTTAAGGGAAATCCCATATCGCTTCAGATATATTACAACACCGATGGAATAACATGGAAGGAAATTAAAAGTCAGGTATCTGATACTGGTTCATATTTATGGACCATACCAAATGAACCAACTTCCAATGCTATCATCAGGATTGAAGAATACGGTGATACTTTAGTGAGAGCTTTGTCTGAAAGTTTTGTTATAAAACCACAGCGAATATTTATCACTTCACCACTGGTTTATGATACTTTTATCTCGGGAAGGAGTTATGACATCTCCTGGTATAATCTTGGTGTTGTTGATTCAGTCAATATCTATTATTCTGTAGATGGTGGAAACAACTGGAGTTTTATAACAAAGAAAGTTAATGATTACTCTTACAGATGGACTCTACCGAACTTTTCTACAGACACAGCTCTTATCAAAGTTGAGTATACTAAAAACAGTAATGTTTTTGATATTTCTGATACTTTTACTATAATTCCACAAAGGATATATATAACTTATCCTGATAGTTCAACACTCTTCTATTCGGGCAATAGACATTATATCACATGGAAAAATACTGGATTGATATCAAATGTAAAGATAACATATTCATCGGATAATGGAAAAAATTGGAATGTTATTACAAATTCAACATCTAATGCACAAAATTATCTATGGACGGTTCCACAGATTTATTCGGATTCTGTTTTGATTAAAATTGCGAATGTTGATGATACGACACAATACGATATATCAAAACTCTTTAAGATTTTACCGCAGATAATCAGTGTGACATATCCTTTAAACGGTTCTGGTTTGATCTCTGGCAAAGAGTATAATATAACATGGGTTTACAAGGGTTTGTTTGATACTGCGATAGTTGAGTATTCAACCAACAATGGTTCAACATGGAATACTCTTGGAAAAACTTTAAACTCCAACAGATATTATCTCTGGAGAACTCCAAATGTCAGAACAGATTCTTCTCTTATAAGAATAGTAAATAAGGATAATGTTTCTGTGAATGGTTATTCATCGTCCTTTTCCATTTTAGACAAGTATATAAATATAACATCTCCGAAAAGTGGTGATCAATATATCGTAGGTGAAAGGTGTATGATAACCTTTGATTTTCTTGGCTCACCAAACGATTCTGTAATAGTTTCATATTCTTCAGATGATGGTGTGAACTGGGCGCAGATAGATACTATACCAGCATCAAGACAGTATCTTGAGTGGATAGTTCCAAATGTTATAAGTTCCGATTGTTATATTAAATTAACATGCTTAAATCTTACCAGTTCATCCATTCTAAGTGAAAAGTTTTCAATAGTTCCCCAGACCATTACCGTGAATTCCCCCATATCAACTTCACAATGGATATCTGGTAGAAAATATTATATCACCTGGAACAATACTGGCAATTTTTCTAATGTTGATATAGATTATTCGATAAATAGTGGTTCAACATGGCAGAGTATTGTGAGTACATCAAATTTAAAATATTATCTATGGACAATTCCAAATTTAAATTCAAGCAATAGTCTTATAAGAGTTAAGAATAGTTTAAATTCTACGGTTTTTGCTCAATCTCCACTATTTTCAATTAATTACCCCACTGTTGATGTAATCTTTCCTTCTTCTGCTGATACATTCTATTCTGGTAAATACTACCATATAACTTGGTATTCCAATATGGCATCATCGGATAGTGTTGTGATTTCATATTCTAAGGATGGTGGTCTTTCATATACGATCGTTGACACGGTTCAGGCAACCCTGAAATATTTTAAATGGAGAGTTCCAGAAGGTGGATCTACCAACTGTATCATAAAAATAAATGGATATGAGACTTCTCAGATAGAAGGTGTTTCAGAGGTTTTTGTGATAAAAGAACAGCAGATATTCATAACCTATCCGCTTTTGAATGATACTTTAAAATCTCTTAATCCATTTTATATTACCTGGGATTATACAGGTTTTATCGATAGTTTAATCGGAGAATACTCACTTGATAACGGATCAACTTGGACGACATTCTCATCGTCCATACCTGCCTTAAACCAATATTATCTTTTCAACCCATTTCCACTTTCAAATACAGATAACGCACTTATAAGGTTGACAAATAAAAATAATTCTACGGTTAATAGAATTTCTTCAACATTTTCCTTAAAGTATCCACAGATAGAAATTAATAATCCTTCATCGGGTTCAATGAATGTTGTTGGAAGTAAAGTCTTTATCACCTGGAATAACGAGGGGATTATAGATACGGTTAATCTTTATTATTCTACTGATAATGGTAACACCTATAACTCTATAGCATCATCTATCAAAAACAACGGATATTATGAATGGATTATTCCAAACTATGTTTCCGATAGTTGTTTAATAAAAATATCATATACTTCAAATGAAACTCTTTTTGATCTTTCAGAAAGATTTTCATTAATTCCGCAAACTCTTGAAATATTCTATCCTTCATTTAAAGATTCATTTATGATAACGAAAATATGTCCCATAACTTGGTTTAACAATGGTACTATTGGCAATGTGATGATAGAATATTCTCTTGATGGCGGTTCTATATGGAACACTATAACAAATTCTACAACCAACAACAAATTCTACGAATGGACTCTTCCCACAACATTGGTATCAACGGATAACACTTTATTGAGAGTAAGAAATGTTAGTAATCTCAATGTTTATGATATTTCGGATACTTTCAAAATTGTTCCTCAGAAAATCCAGATAACATATCCTGATAGTAATTCACAGATGATCGTAACAAGAAAATATTTTATAACATGGATAACAACTGGAACGATATCCAATGTGAACATATATTATACTCTTGATGGAGGAACAACATGGAACTCTCTTGTCTCAAACATTTCAAATACTGGTTATTATGAATGGACTGTTCCGGATGTAAACTCCAATCTTGTTAGAATAAGGATCACAAATGCTAACAACGAAAATATTTTCGATGATAGTGAAACATTTTCGATAGTTCCACAGTTGATCCTTGTTAATTCGCCAAAATTAACTGATAGATGGATAGTTGGAAGAAAATATTATATCACATGGTCAAATATAGGTACTATTTCAAAGATAAGGTTGGAATATTCTTATGATGATGGTTTAAACTGGAATATGGTTGTGGATAATCTTACAAATGCTAACAACTATAAATGGACAATTCCCAACACTCCATCTGAAAATTGTTATGTAAAAATTTCCAACTACGATAATACCAATGTTTATACCACAAGTGAAAGATTTGCCATACCTTTGCAGAACATTGAGGTTCTTTCACCAAAGAGCACAGATATGTTTATCTCTGGAAGAAAATATTATATAACATGGAAAAATGATGGTACCGTTTCCAATGTGGATATTCAATATTCTAAGGATAATGGTGCAACATGGACATACATTGTAACCGGAGCATCAAACAATGGATATTACGAATGGACTGTACCGACTGAAAATTATACCGAATGTATAGTCAGGATCCTTGATAGTAATAATAACAATGTGTTTGGAATCTCTGATAGATTCATTATTCTTCCTCAGGAGATAACCATAACATCACCTTCGGTTTTTGATACCCTGATAGCCGGAAGAAAATATTATATAACATGGAGAACAACAGGTATCTTTTCAACATGTGATATATTCTACTCTACCGATCTCGGTTCGCAATGGAGATCCATAGCCTCTGGCGTCTCCAATAGTGGTCATTATGAATGGAGCGTTCCCGATATTGCTGTTTCCGATAAAGCCCTGGTCAAAATCTCGAATTCATCACAATCAACAATATATGGAACATCTGATACTTTTGTTATTTCAAAACCGATTCTCAACTTCACATCCCCAGTTTCGGGTAATGTTTTTGAAACAACAAAAAAATACTATTTCACATGGACAACCCTTGGAACGATACTTCAATATAATCTTGAAATTTCTTACGATAATGGTCAGAATTGGTCCCAGATAATTGCAAACCAGAATAATCTTGGTAACTATGAATGGACTGCCCCTTATGGTGTCTATTCCGATAGTTGTATCTTAAAATTGACATCAAGTTCAAACAGTTCAATTTTTTATTACTCTGATCTTTTTTCTCTTGTTTCATATTCAAATGTTGATGATATTTTCATCTTAAAAAATAAAAATATCAAATATTTTAATTTAAAAGTTTTATCAAATTATAATAATGAAAATATAGTATTTGAAGTTCCTGTAGATTGTTATTCGAGCATATCAATCTATGATGTTACTGGAAGAAATATAAAAAGAGTTTATGAAGGAAAAATTTCAATGGGAACGCATGTATTCCCATTGAAAGATTCTATAACTAAAAAGGGAATCTATTTTATCAAAGTAAAATCTTTCAACAACGAATCAACACTTTATGAAAAAACCTTTAAATTATTCAATGTGAGATGAAAAAAACTAAACAGATTGTGTTTCTTGAAGGGAAAAGGGTCATTCTCTCTCCTCTGGAAAGGGATGACCTTTATCCGGTTTCAAGAATTTTGAACGATTATAGGATCAGAAAAAATCTTGCCGAGAGATTCCCCCAAAATATTGAAACCCTTAAAGAACTTATAAAAAAGGGTGAAGAAAAAAAAGTTCTCGTTTTAAAAATAGTTGATAAACAAACCGGGAATCTTGCTGGGATAATAAGTTTAACCGATTTTAACTGGCCTAACAGACGGGCGATGCTTAGTATAGCCATAGATCAAAATTTTCAAAATAAAGGGTATGGAACCGAAGCCACAAAAATGGTTGTTGACTATGGTTTTAAAAATCTTCAACTTCATAAAATATGTCTTGAAGTTTATGATTTCAATAAAAAAGCTATAACAGTCTATAAAAAATTAGGATTTAAAAAAGAGGGGCATTATAAAAAACATTCTTTTAAAGATGGGAAATATGTTGATCTGATTTTTATGTCAAAAATCAATGATTAAAAAAAATATTTTTTTTTTAATTTTCTTTTTCTCTTTTAAAATATTCTGCGATATTTCAATATTTTATCCCGGCGATACCTATAAAAGTCAATCATTCTTTTCACCATATTTTATATTTTCATCTTCTGAAAATTGCTCTCTTCTAGTTGTGGAAATTACCGATTTTAAAAATATCGATTTTGATTTCCTTTTTGAACGGCAACCTTTTTATAAGATAGATGTTTCAAATAAAAATTTTATTTTACTGGATACTTTCTTTTATATAAACGAAGAAAAATATTTTTGCTGGTTTCTTGAATCTTATGACGCGAATGGTATTGATAGAAGTAATATACTATTTTTCAATACGAATTCAAAAGATTTTCCAGAGGATGAAATGTCATATGAAAAGGATATAACGGGTGATCTTTATCCAATATTTCAAATGTTAAAAACTACAGGTTATAATTCAACCGGTAGGGTCTGGATAAATGGTATAAAAACTGATTCTTTAAATCTTAAAAAGATAAGAATAAAAAATATTTTATGGAAAAAGAAAAGATAATCTCTACCATTATTTTTTTTAACCTTTTCATTCTTTTATTTTCAGGTGAGATAGGTGTTGCTAAGTTTACCAGAGGTAATATCTATGTTGTTAATAGGGAAGAAAGGGAACCCTTAAAAAAGGGAGATCTTTTAATGGATAGTTCCAGGGTTGAACTCGATCGATACTCGATAATCAATTTTGTTCTTTTTGATGGGAAAAACGAAATAGAAGTTTTTGGAAAAAGCGAATTTTCTATCTGTCATTACGAATATCCAGATTTAATTTTTTTTAAAACCAATCCCTTATATGGCAACTATTTGTTCAAATCTAACGAAAAAAATTTGCAGGCTGTAGTCTTTGAAACATCCATAATCTCAGATAGTTCATCATTTTTTTTAACAGTCGATGATTCTATAGCTAATATTTTTGTTTTAAATGGAAAAGGTGTTGATATTGAAAATCAGTATGGAAAAGTTTATGCAAAAAAAGATCAACAGGTTATCATCAAACCGGATCAGAATCCATATTTTATCAACAATCTTTCTGATTTTCCCGAAATACCAGAGGGAAATATTATAGAGTTCGAATTTGAAAATGATAAAAATGATACAATATATCTTCAAATTCATTATTAAAATTTTTTATATTTTTATTTTTTCTTTATTTATAATTTCATTTTTAAATTCCAGTGATCTGGCTAACCATTCAAAGATTGACAAACTTTATGAGAATGAGAATTTTAATATGATCATCATTTTCAATAAGGATGCATATAAAATAAAAGAGATTTTTTTAATCGTATCATATTTTGATGAGGAAGAAAAATTTAAGATGTCTTTTGATGGAAAAATAGGGAGTATATCGATAGATTCAAAAAAACTTAAGAAAAAAGAGTTTTACTATTTTTTTGAGGTTGTAACTAAAGATAACAGAACATTCTATTATCCTGAAAATATTGAAGAAAGAATGAAAAACATCGTTTCTTTTATAAAAGAGAATAAGGAAAAAAAAGAAGGTATTATTATTCTTCTTCCTCAAGATGAAAATAGGCTTGATGTCGAAAATTTTATATTCTCAATCTATTTGAAGGAAGGGACAAAAGATGTGCGAATAATGGTTGATGGAGAGGATGTTACAGAAAAATGTATTATCGGTAAAAACATAGTTTCCTATGCTCCAGAGAAGATATTTAAACCTGCAAGATACAGATTCGATGTTATAAAAGAACAGGTCCTTTTGAAAACCTATCATTTTCAGATTACACGGAAGAGATATTTTAAAAAACTTTTCAACGGGAATCTTTCAACGGATTGGAAAATTGATTTGAAAGAAAATAAAATTATTGGTTTATCTTTTCTTCTGTTATATGGAAATCTGAAAAATTTTTATTATAGATTTGAAATTTTTAACACCCTTTATCCATTTGATAAAAAACTGCAAAAATTTATTCTCTTCTTAAACTATGATGATTTGGATATGAAATTTGGAAAGATAAACCTTTTTAACGATTTTCTTTTTTACAGATATTTACCATTGGATGGAGTTGGAATATTTTATAACAATGGTAATTTGAGAATCGAAAATATATTGGGAAATTTTTTTGAAAAAAGATATCTTATCGATAACTTTTCGTTTGAAAAAATTTTTAATTTTTATCTTTTTAATACCTCTTTACTATTTTTAAAAGATGATACCTCTAAATATTTGAATTTGAATTTTGGCAACTTTATCTCAATCTTTGGTAAAAGATTGAATATGGATTATCGGTTATCTTCAAAATTTTTTAATCTTGGTAATCTTACTAAAAATACTATGTATGATTTAGGATCCTTTTCACAGATTTTTAAAACCGATATTGATTTCAAATACCTTTCTTCAACTTTAAACATTTTAAAGATCTCTTCAAACTTTAATTCACCTTTTAAAA
>DYMB01000007.1:23267-97454 GCA_020721805.1 Acetofilamentum sp.
GAAAAGGTGTTGAATGAAAAATATGGTTGTAATTTTGAAATATTAAAATTTTTAAATTTTTTCAAATTGAATTTATCACAATATATTTTTATTAAAAAAGAATTTGATGGATTAAAAAAAAGAGATCTGATATTTCTACCAGAATTTTCTTTTTCTGTAAATCTTTTTGAATTTAAATTGATACCGGAAATTATTTTCAACACTTTTGAAAACAGATTGAATTTTTTTGCTTCTTCAAAAATTTCTTTTTACTTTTAAACTAATATTGACTTGATATAAAAATATGTTATGATTGATAAAAATTATATGAAAAAATTGGTGAATTTTTATGTTTTGGCAACAAATCTTCCCGCTTTGTTGATAGGTGTTCCACTTCTTATAATAATGGTTCCCCAATCTGTTGAATTTTCAAAGTTTCAGAGGGATATAATAATATATATAGGTTCAATCCTTGGTATTATTCTGGCGATAGAATACGATCTTATTCAAAGGTTAAGATTCCGTTTGACATTAAACAACGAGAATGTTAAAAAGGTAGAATTAAAAGAATACATCTTTATGGTTAATTCACCATATGTTTCAGCTATACATATGTTTTTACATTTTGTTGTTGGTATAAGTCTTGTATCCGTTATATTGATTTTAACCAATTCACCCATCAGATCTGTCATTATGGGTTCTTTTGAAGGTTTTTTGATAGCGATTTTTATGGGACTTGTCAACATGTATGTATCTATACTTGTTTTTTCGAAAAAGGTATCAGAATATAATATTACTGTAGATGAATATTATAGTATAAAAAAATATTTAAAACGGATACCGATAGGCTTAAAATTTTTATTAACCGTAAATTTTTTGCTAATTTTTATAATTTTTATCTCTTTTGTTCTTAAACATAATTATTTACTTTATATTATACTTATTTTGATGAGTTTTGTGCTTTCACTTATTTTCTTGATGTCCATAATGAATCCTTTAAAGAGTCTTAAAGAATCCATTCGCAAGATATTTACAAATGAGTCTTTTGAACAACAGAATAATCTATCCATTCTGGTTAACGATGAAATAGGTGATCTTGTTGAAGAGGTCAATAAAAGTTTAAAAAGATATGAAAAATTTATAGAGTCCCTTTTAGTGGTTGCGGATGATCTTTCAGGCATTACAACTCAACTTGCATCAACGGGAGAAGAGATAACAGCATCCTCTCAGGAAATATCATCGACTGTTCAGGAAATAGCTAAAGATATGGAGGAACAATCCAACAATACAAAAATAGCCACAAACGATGCTTTGAAAATTAAAACCCTTTCGGAAAGTGTTGCATCGAAAATAAATATGGCTCAAACGGCTTCAAAAAAAGCAAACGATGCCACAACCCTTGGACTTACAAAAGTGGATAAAACTTTGAATAATTTTGATTTTATAGTCTTAAATGTTAACAGAGCTCTTGAAAAGATAAACTATCTCCAGAACCGTTATGAACAGATAAACGAGATTCTGGAAATTATTACAAAAATTTCTGAACAAACTGATCTACTCGCTTTAAATGCAGCGATTGAAGCCGCAAGGGTTGGAGAATATGGTAAAGGTTTTGCCGTTGTCGCCGAAGAGATAAGAGAACTCGCAGAACAATCTTCAAAATCCACCGAAAGGATTTCAAATCTTATAGGGGAGATAAAAGAGGATATATCAACTACCGTTGAACTCGTTCAAAATCAACATAACAATGTTTCCGATGGTAAAAAATTGATGGATGATACTAAAAACGAATTTCAACAGATTTCTAAAGCTATAACACTCACCGTGAATATGATCAAGGAGATATACTATTCATCCGAAGAACAGATGGATCTTGTCAATAAGTATGTTGAAAAAATTTCAAAGATATCCGAACTTTCAGAAAAAACTTCTACAAACACGGAAGAGATCGCCGCATCGATAGAGCAGCAAACAGCATCAATGGAAGAGATCCTTTCAAATGTTCATGAGGTGGATGATAAAGCAGCCTTTATAAAAAGTTTTAAAAAGAAAAAATAAATCTTGACTTTATTTGAAAAAAGTTTATACTATTTTTTTGTTTAACCCCCAAAAAAGAAGTTCTTATGAAAATTGATGATTTAAAAAACAAAACTTTCAACGAATTGATGAATATTGCAAAAAATCTTGAAATTGAAAATCTGAGCATATTAAAGAAACAGGAACTCATATTTAAAATCCTTGAAAAACAATCGGAAATGAACGGTAGTATTTTTGGAGAAGGAGTTCTTGAAATTTCATCAGAAGGGTTTGGTTTTTTGAGACAACCCGAGTATTCTTACACTCCAGGTCCTATGGATATCTATGTTTCTCCATCACAGATAAAAAAATTTGGACTCGAAACTGGAGATACTATTTATGGTCAGATCAGGCCACCAAAGGACAATGAAAAATATTTTGCACTTTTAAAAATTGAAACCATAAACTATGTAACATATGAGGAAATAAGAAAACGTATACTCTTTGATAATTTGACCCCCCTTTATCCAAACGAAAAGATCAATCTGGAAAGAAAGGAAAACGATCTCTCCCTGAGAATAATAAATCTACTCACTCCCATCGGGAAAGGACAAAGATCACTCATAGTTTCACCACCGAGAGCTGGAAAGACTATAATTTTACAAAAGATCGCAAATGCTATTTCTGAGAATCATCCTGAAATTAAACTGATAGTTCTACTGATAGATGAAAGACCTGAAGAAGTTACGGATATGGAAAGATCCGTAAAGGGTGAGGTTATATCTTCAACCTTTGATGAACCTGCGGACAGACATGTACAGGTTGCACAGATAGTTATAGAAAGAGCAAAAAGACTGATCGAACAAAAATACGATGTTGTCATACTGCTTGATTCTATAACAAGATTGGCAAGGGCATACAATGTTGTTACACCACATAGTGGAAGAACACTCTCAGGAGGAGTTGATGCTAACGCATTACATAAACCGAAAAGATTTTTTGGAGCAGCAAGAAACATAGAAAATGGCGGAAGTTTAACTATAATTGCTACAGCCCTTATAGAAACAGGTTCCAGAATGGATGAGGTTATTTTTGAAGAATTTAAAGGAACCGGGAACATGGAACTTGTTCTTGAAAGAAAACTGGCTGATAGAAGAATTTTCCCTGCAATAGATGTTAACAGATCTGGAACGAGAAAGGAAAACCTTCTTCTTTCCGAATTTGAACTTTCAAGAGTATGGGTTTTAAGAAAACTTTTAAGTGAGATGAATCCAGTGGAAGCGATGGAGTTTTTAATAAACAGAATGTCCACAACAAAAAATAATCAGGAATTTTTAAAAGTTATGACCGAATAGGAGGAATGATGAAAAAAGGAATACATCCAGAATATGTTGATGCCGTAATACAATGTGCATGTGGTAATCAGATAAAAACTAAATCTACAAAAAAGATCATAAAAGTTGAAATATGTTCAAAATGTCACCCATTTTTCACCGGTAAACAAAAATTTGTTGATACCGCAGGTAGAGTTGACAAATATTTGAAAAAATTTTCAAAAAAATAAAAATGGAAAATAAACTTTACGATTCTATAAGAAAAAGCAACTTTACTTCATCTTCTCTGTAAAAGATTTTTCCGGTTTCATCTATTCCTATATGATCTACATCTATATCGGTAGTAATATATTGATCTTTTTTAATCCTCAATGGAAAATAGAGTCCATAGAATTTTACCTTTACATTCTCGATGATAAACTGCTGGTTAAAATTTAACATTCCGGATAAATTTTTATCGATCGAATCGTTCATCCCATATAAAACATCAATATAGTTTGAATTAAGAATTGCAGAAAATAGTGTAAAATGATCTATAATTATTACCGATGTGTTTGGATTTTTTACACCTGATAGTATCTTCGATTCGTTTATGTTATTACCGTATATATCTATATCACCAAAAGCGTTTATTGCTATGTTAACATCCCTATTAACTATTCCACTGGAAATGCCAACACCTATTCTAAAAAGTGATTTGAATTCTGGGGGTAAAAGTGCATACTCTATCCCTTCATGTATCACCTTTTTTTCATGAACATCAAAAAACCATTCTCTATAGTTTATATAGTTATCCTTTATAAAGGTTTCAGCGGTCTCAACCATTTTTAAAGAACATTTTATCGATTCAAGAGATGCGGTTGAAGATTCCTTTATAAAAAGATCCGATCCTGTTGCGATGGAATGTCTTAAAAGGACATTTTTTGATGATATTGTTTCTTTGAATAATGTTCTGTAAAGATCTTTTGAATTGGAACAGAAAATGGATATTCCACCATCACCGGTTTCTTTAAGTGGGATTCCAAAGTTAGTTTTTATAGCGTTGTTTATAGCATGCTGAAATTTTTTCATTATAAATTTTTGTTTTTCTGCATTGTTCAATTTGGCGCTCATATAGGTTGAACCTCTTATATCATATACGAGAACACTCACCATATTCGAATAGTTCTTCTTTATAATGTTTTTTAATTTTTCATAATCCGTTTCATTTATATCGTAAATATTGTCTAAAGGTTTATTGGAAAGATGGATCATCCTTTTTGCAGGTATCAGGTTGATGATCGAGTTCAAAATATAAAGATTTTTTTTATTATCATATTTTTCTTTTTCAGTATTGTAAATTTTTATACTTGTGAAAAGAATTGAAATTATAAGTTGGTTTATAAGATCATCCATTATATCAAGAAATTTTTTCTTGATCAGATCATAATTAAATTTTTTAGAAAATTTCGTTTCGACAAAAAGTTCAGATATAGAATTTATTTCCTGATTGATCGTTTTTTCCTTTTTATTGGCGAACTCTTTTTTTAACTCTTCAAATGAATTTTTAACGACCTTTAAGATCATTGGTTTAAATTTTTCGAAAAAGTCATCAAAAGAGGAATAGTATTCAAAGAAAATCAAAATAGATTCTATAAAGAAATTTTTTTCGATAGAGCCTTCATTTTGTAAGATTTCAACATATTGATCATATGTGAAATTTCTTAGATTTTCATTTTTTATCATCCTTTTCTGTAAGTTTGTCCATCTTTCGGAAAGTTTGTTAGCCTGAATTATGTTTGCCATTATGTTTCTATTAAAATCTATTATAAAACTGTTTATCTTATTTGGAATACTTGGATTAACTGGATACTTAATTGATTCTATGGTTTCCTTCTTAATATTGTTAAAAAAATTGTTTAAACTGTCGTTCATATCATTTTTTATCTGTTCGAGTTGTCTTTCAAGATCCTCTTTTTCCTTTAAAAGGAAATCTCTTGTCTGTTTCGATTTTTTGATGATGGACTTAAGGATAACATCTTGGAGTTCTTTTCTTAAAAATGGGAAATAGATTACATGATCGGGTTTTAGAATATCATCAACCGACCAAACAGTTCTATTCTCAAAATAGTCTATTATCGATATCTCTTTATCCAGACTTGCTGCAGTATTAAACATTTGTAAAAGGTTTTTAAGAGTTACATAGGAAAAGTCATATTTTTTAACAAAAGATTCCCTGAACGATTCTTCCTCCAGTTGTATTTCTTCAGAATCTATTTTTGTAATATCGAATATTTTTGTTTGAAATTCCCTATTAAAAATGTTAACAGAATAGAGTTCATTCCTTATATCTTTTAATATTTCCCTTAGTTCATCGATCTTTTTTTGCTTGTTATCATCATACTGAGAGTTGTTTTCAGAATAGATATGTAGTAGGAGTTTAATAGCAACAATTTCGAAAAGTAGTGCAAGGGTTTGATCCTTTTCTATAACGATTTTATAATATTTTTTCAGTTGTGAATAAATCTCATTTCTTTCCAGAGAATCCTTTATAAAAAGCTTAAAAAGTGATGAAAACATTTCAAACTCTTCATCTGGAATATAAACGAAAATAGCACCTGTATCCTGCTTTTCAACAAAAAATTGTATCTGGGAAAGATTGACATTTTTTTTCTTTAAGAGAAGAAGAAGTTTATTGATGTTTTCCCTGTATTTTTCTTTTTCACTTAAATTTTCATCAAAGGACAAAAAATATTTTGATTGACTCAATGTTGATAAAAAAAGATTTTTATGACTCGTTTTCAAGATCATCCGTCATTTCTCCTAAAAACGATATTACCTTTGAAAATTGTCATTTCAACGGATCCTCTCAATTTTTTATTGTAAAAAGGAGTATTCGTAGATTTTGATTTTATGAAATCTCTGTTTACTATTATTTCCTTTTCAGGATCGAATATGGTTAGGTTTGCTTCATATCCTGTTTCTATATATTTTTCAGACAGATTTAACATTTTGGCTGGATTGTAGGATAAAAGTTTAACTATAGTTTTCAAATCGACTTTGTTTTTTAACACAAGGTATGTGAAAAGTGAAGAAAATGCTGTCTCGAAACCTATTATACCAAAAGGAGCTTCTATGAATTCCACCTCCTTTTCATAAGTCTGATGTGGAGCATGATCTGTAACTATGGCATCTATCGTTCCATCGTTTATACCATTTATTAAACTTTCAACATCCCTTTTTGATTTCAACGATGGTTTAACTTTAAAATTTGTATTGTAATCATAATGAACGGTTTCGTCAAAAATCAAATGATGTGGTGTAACTTCGCATGTTATCCCTTTAAATTTTTTCTTAAAATTCTTTATAAGTGATAAGGTATCCTTTGTGGATATGTGTGCTATGTGTAAATTGGTTTTTAAATAGGTTGCTATTCTTAAGTTTCTGTAAACGATTATATCCTCTTCAATATATGGTATTCCATTAAGACCGCTTTTTATGGAAACATCAGATTCGTTGATCTGTCCTCCCTCTGAAAGATTCTTTTCTTCGCAATGTGTGGTAATGAAGGTGTTGAATCTTGAAGCGTATCTTAACGCGTTCAAAAAAACTCGAGAATTTGTTGTTCCCACTCCATCATCTGAAAATCCCCTTGCACCGGCTTTTAACATATCGTACATTTCCGTTATTTCTACGGATTCAAGGTTTTTAGTTAAAGCACCAAACGGGAGTATCTCGATTTTACCGAATTCCTGTTCCCTTTTTTTAATATATGTTATAGATTGAGGATTATCGAGCGGTGGTTTTGTGTTGGGCATGATACCTATGGATGTGTAGCCACCACTGAGTGCTGCATGACAACCTGAGAAAATATCTTCTTTGAATTCTTCCCCGGGCTCTCTTAAATGTGAATGTAAATCAACAAAGGATGGTAAAACATATTTTCCCTTTAAATCTATACCTTCCTCTTTTTTAGAATCATTTATAGATTTTATAATCCCATTTTCTATAACTATCGTTTTATCCTTCATTATCCTGTCATGGTTGACTATGGTGCAGTTTTTCAAAACGAGTCTATTCATTTGTTCCTCCATTGAGTAGATAGAGTATAGCCATCCTTACGGCAACTCCATTGGTAACCTGATCGAGTATTACAGATTTTTCGGAATCAGCAACAGTTCCATCAAGTTCAACACCTCTGTTTATTGGACCGGGATGCATTATTATGCTTTTATTCTTTATTTTTAAATACCTTTCATATGTTAACGAATATTCTTTTATATATTCCCTCAAAGAAGGGAAAAGGGCTTTTTCCTGTCTTTCCATCTGCATTCTTAGAATATAAACCACATCCTTATTTTCTAAAGCTTTGTCTATATCGTATTCTACCTTTACATTAAAATCGTTTAGATATAAAGGCATAAGTGTTGGGGGAGCACAGAGTGTTACCCAGGTACCATATTTCATAAATCCCCATATAAGAGATCGTGCAACCCTTGAATGTAAAATATCACCAAGAATTAAAATATTTAAATTTTTCAGATCACCAAAAATTTCTTTTATTGTCATAAAATCGAGTAACGCCTGTGTTGGATGCTCATGCAGACCATCACCAGCATTTATAATGTTCGATTTTATTCTTTCAGCAAGAAATTTTGGAGCTCCGGAAGAACTGTGTCTGATGACAACCATATCCGTTTTCATCGATTCAATATTTTTTGCAGTATCCAGTAGTGATTCACCTTTCATCACGGAGGATGTTTTAGTGGAAACATTTATGGAATCAGCTGAAAGATGCTTTTCGGCAAGTGAGAAGGAAACGAGTGTTCTTGTACTTGGTTCAAAAAAAAGATTTACAACAGTTTTTCCCCTCAAAGCTGGAACTTTTTTTATGGGTCTTGAAAGGATTTCTTTGAATGAAAAAGCATTTTTCAAAATGAAATCTATCTCTTCTCTTGATAATTCTTCTATAGATAGGAGATGTTTTTTCGTCCAGTTCAAATTTCCTCCTTTTCAAGAAGATCCTTATTATCGGTCTCTTTTAAAAAAAGATTTATGGTAAAATTTGGGGGCGTTTCAATTTCGACACCCGTAAAATCTGGTCTGATCGGTAATTCCCTTGCTTTTCTATCAACAAGGACATATAGTAAAATTTTTTTTGGTCTTCCTATATCATGTATTTCGACAAGCGCGCTTCTTATGGTTCTTCCAGTGAAAAATATATCATCAAAAAGATAAACTATTTTATCATTGATATCGAACAGAATTTCCGTTGACCTTACAATTGGTTGGTGTGATATTAAGGAAAGATCATCCCTGTATAAGTTTATATCGATCCTTCCTAAAGGAATCTCTATATTTTTTTTTTGAAGTATTTTATCTGAAACTCTTTTTGCTATTATGTCACCTCTTTTCAGTATCCCTATAAAAACGACTTTTGACAGATCAGTCTCATCCTCTATAATTTGGTTTGCCATGTTATCTAAAATATTTTCTATATCTTTTTCTATAAGTAAAATCTCTTTTCGTTTTGTCATATTCCGCCTACTTTTTAAAATTTTCATTTATGTATTTTATAGCTTCCGTTATATTATTCTCTTTTAAAAGTTTAACGACATTCTCAATTTTTTTATCCCTATCGTTAGAATCCGTTGATGTGTCATCAAAAAAAAGATCCCTTGTTGAAGAATTGGTATCAAAACTAAAGTTATCACTTTCGATCCGTTCATCAATATTTTTGAAAAGATCTTCCCGCATCATATCTTTTGATGGTATATCCTGCGGATCATCTTTTAGAGTATTATCGATCGGCTCTGTTTCTTTTGGTTTATCTATTGTTGAACTCCCTAAATTTTGTATTCCATCCTCCTTGTTCTCTTTTGGAACATCTTTAAATAGTTTTTCAGTTTTTTCGTTAAATATTTTAGAAAAAGGATTATTTGGGTTTGAATCTTTTTTGGTTGAAATCTTTTTTAAAAAATCATCAGCCATTGATTTCTCCTTCTTTCAAAAGTTTTAATTTTTCTTTTGCTTCCTGTAGGTATGGATTTATCTCAAGAGCTTTTGACCAATTTTTGATAGCATCGTCATATTTTTTCAGAGAATAGTATGCGTTACCAAGAGAAAGGTATGCTTCAGAGAAATCCGGATTCAACTCTATAGCTTTTTTGAAATTTTCTGTGGCTATTTCAAAATTGTTGTTTGAAAGATACATCATTCCAAGGTTATTGTAAACTTCTGCAAAATCGGGAAATATTTCAAGTGCTTTTTTAAAAAACTCTTCAGCTTTTTGAGCGTTACCAAGTTTTTGATATGTTTGTGCAACATTGTTGTAAATTTCAGGTGAACTTGTGTCAAGTTCAAGAGCTTTTAAAAAGTAATTTAGTGCAGAGGAAAAAATACCCCTGTAAAATAAAATAAGCCCTCTTTCATTGTATATCTTGGCTTGCATCAAGGAAAACTCTTTTTCTCTCTTTTTGTTTATCTCATCTTCAAATTGAACCACCTTTAGTATATTCTCTGATATATTCTCCATTTTGGCTGAAAAATTTTCAAGAAAATTTATTAAGGTTTGAGATTTTTGGTCCATCGAATTTAACATTTTTTTATTCTCTTCAAGATCCATTGTAATGGATTCCATAATCTTTTCAAAACCACCAGAGATGTTTTCAGTTTTTGAAAGAATTTGGGAAAGATCCTCTTTAAGGTTTTCAGAAAAAACCTTTAACATTTCTTTAAATTCAGGGAGTATCGATATTGTCTCATTTATAGCATCAAATCTTAAAATCGTTTCGTTTAAATTGTTTGTTATGTTTTCTTTTGACTCTTGGTTTTCCTCAACGATCTTTTTCAATTCATTCAGGATATCGTGATAAAATTTGTTATCATTCTCTTTTGCGACTGGATTATCGGAAGTACTTTTAACCTGATCTTTTTCTGACTCTACTTTATTTTCGGATTCATCATTTTTATCTTCTACAGGATTTTGAGTATCAGGATTTTGAGTGTTTTGAACATTTTCTTCCATATATACTCCTTTTTATATTATTATTCTATAATCGGAGAAAAGGTTTCTATAATATTTTGTTTTCATAAATTCCGAAGAGAAACTTTCATCCATTTTTTTTGCTTTTAACATACCCTCTATTTCACCATAATATCCAAGTTTTTTCATTAAGTTTATAAGGTGATTTATATGTTTTTTCGAAGAAGAATTTCTTAACTTTGATGCTATTTCAAGTGCAAAGGTGATGTTTCCAACTTTCTCATATGATAAAGATAACAAATATATTCTTTCGAATTCTAGATTTTCGTCGTTGAGTTTTGTGTTTAAAATATTTATGGATTCATAATATCTCTGTTGTTTTATTAGCATCAAAGCATATTCTATCAAAAGATTTTCATCCTTTTCTTTTTTCTCGTTAAACATTTTTTCCATGTTCGCACTTTTTTTACTCTTCTCTTCCTCATACATTTGATAAACTATATCGTAGTAAAGATCCGAATCGACATTTTTTATCGTGTTTAAAATTTCGTTTCTTTTTTCCTCTTTGTTTAAGAATTTATATGCCTCGGCGAGCAAGATTCCGTATCTGATCTTTTCATCATCTTTCGTTGTTTTTTCATATATTTCGGAAGTGAGTCGAATCAATTTATCATACTCTTTGAGATCAAAATATATATGTGAGAGTAAAAAGACTATTTTTGAATTTCTCGGATCACGCGTCAAAATAAGATTGGCTTTTTCGATAATCTTTGTAAAAGTTGTGATATCTGATGTGAGATAAAGGAAATTTAACCAGTTGGAAGCATTTTCATAATCATCCTTTTCAAAATAGAGGTCAACGAGAAATAACTGTAAATCAACATCTTTGTTTTCAAGATCGATTATTCTGTCTATTATTTCATCTATATATTTTTTGTTCTTCTTGACTATTTTAGAATAGAGTTCAACAGCCTCTTTGAATTTACCGATTTTCATATTTGAATCAGCAAGAGAAATTAGAAGAAAAGTGTTGTTCGGTTCATTTACAAGCATTTCATTATAAAAATTTATCACATTTTCAGTTTCACCTGGATTTATAAGTTCTATCTGTCTTAGAAGTGCTATAGCCTGCATATAATTATGCATATCCTTGTATACTTGAGCGAGTGAAAATCTGGCATCTATTTCTTCCGGTTGCTGGTTAATTATAAATTGCAATTGGGTGATCACTTTTCCCCTAAGTTCGGTTTCTATAGACATCGCATTGTAAAGATAATCTGAAGCGAGTTTGTATAAACCTTTTTTTGAATAGAAAATACCCGTTGCAAAAAGTATCTCTCCGTTTTCACTCTCCTTTTCTATGTATCCTGTAAGCATATTTATAATCCTATCGAGATAGGAAGAATCCATTTCAAAAGTTTCATAAAGTTTAGAGATACCTTTTTGATATTCTCCCTTTTCAAGATATAATGTTCCAACCGAAAATGTGAGGAGAGGATTGTTTTTTATATTTTCATTCCATTTTTCTAACTCGTTTATAACTATTTCAGTTTGATTTTGATCTATTCTAACTATTTCCATCATTTCTTTAACTGCATCATCTATTTGTTTTAATAAAAAATAACCTAAAGAAAGAGTATAATGTATCCTGAGTGAAAAAGGGTCATATTTTAAGAGTTCATTTAAAATATTTAGGGAATTTTCTATAACGGATTTATCAAGAATTATAGCCTGATAGAGAACTGTAGCTGCATCGTTTACCATACCTTTGTTTGAATATGCTTTTCCAAGATAGAATTTTATTTTGCCTGTTTTTTGTTGGTCAAGGTTTGTCGTCAACTGTTCATATTCCTTGATTATTTTTTCATAGAAGCCCATTTCAACAAGGATCGAAAAAAGTTCCTCAACCAATTGAATATTTTCTGGAGAGAGTTTGTTCAAAGTATACAGATTATCAAGTAGATGTCCAAGTTTCGTCTTATCATTTCTAAAAACCATGAGAGATTCAAAAGCTCTTTGATATTCTTTCTTTTCTAAAAAGAAATTGAATTCAAATTCATATATGATTTCATTTTCCGGATAAGACTTTTTAATTCTATCGAGAAGTTCTAAAAGTTCATTTTCCTTTTCTGGAAATTTCTGAAACATCTCTTTTAAAATTCCAATAGAAAATTCAATTTCCGATGCAAGGTATGACATTTCACATAAAGAAAAGTTATAAAGGAAAGGATCGATTTTGCTTTTGTCTATATTCCTTAAAATTTTTAAAACCAGTTGCGCGACCTCTTTATCTTTTTGGGCTGGATTATAAAAATTTGGAATTATGATATAAAAAGTTTCAGGTTTTATTTTTAAAGTTTCAATTATCATTATTTCGGATTCTTTTATTTTTCCAGTTTTTAACATCGCAAGACTCAGATTTAACTTTACATCGATATCATCGGGGTTTTTGTTGTAAAGGATTTCGAGATATTTTTTGCTTAAGTTCAGATATTCATCTTTTTCTTTTGATAAAATATACTCACAAAGTTGTTTCAATTTTTCATCTTCCTTTTTATCAAGATAGATCTGGCAGATGGTTTCAAGTGAATTTAAATTATCTGGATTTTTATCAAGTATTCTATTAACAAGTTTCTCTGTATCGAATGTAAACGAATTATTTTTAAAGTATACGGATTTCGCTATCAAAGAGGATGCATCTATCTCATCTTTATCGAAAAGTATGTTAGCTTTGAAAATGAGTATCTCCTCGTTTGTTAAATTTTCTTTTTCAAGTTTATCTATCATATCGAGTATAAAAGTATTTTCATCCCTGTTTAACTCATAAATTTTTTCCAGTTGTGTTAAAATATTCTTCAAATCTTTTTTTATAAAGAAGATTTTACTTAAAACCTTGTATCCCTCAATAAGTTCTGGAGCATTTTGTATTATCTGATAGGCTTTTCTTGTCAACTCATCTTCTATCTGATTCTTATCTTTAATTATTTCCTCAATCAGATCTATGGCTTTAATGTAATCTTTTTTTTCAAGAGCAAAATCTATTATTGAATATTTACTTGATTCGGATATCTCTGTGGTATCGGATATATGTTCCTCAATTCTTGTTGAAATATCACTTTTTATCTTAGGATCGATGGTTAATGCTTTTTGGAAATATGTGATAGCCTTGTCTTTATCGTTTATTATCAAATACAGATCACCTATTGCCATAAATGGTGCAGGATTTACATAAGTTATTTTTGAAATATTCAGGTATTCGTTCAAAATGTAATCTCTTTCTTTCACCTGTGTTCTAAATACGATTTCAAGTATCGGTTTTGCTTCATTGAAATTTTTGTTATAAAGATACAATATGCCTGTTATAAGATATGTTTCAATATCTTTTTTTGTCAGTTGTTCAACCGTTTTTGTGGATTTTATATTTTTAAACTGTTTGTCAAAATTTGATATTAAGTTTTTTATCTCATCCTGCGATAAAGTATCAAAGATTTTTTTTAAAGCTTCAAAATTTCTTTTTTTAATATAGAGTTCAAAAAGTAGTGCTGCTGTTAGATCCTTTTGTGAATTTGAACGGTAATGTAAATCTTCACAAACATTCAAAATTTTATTCATCTCCTCGGGTGAAATAAGATATGAATTTTTTAAAGAAGTAACAGATTCGGATATTTTCCCCATTTCAAACTGTGTTTTTGCGAGTTCAAGTAAAATAATAAAATCTGATTTTGAGTTTTTAATACTCTTTTTTAACAATTGTTCAGCCTTATCATGTTTTCCCTCTACTCTTAGTTTAGTGCTCTTTTCTACTATCTTCAAAGGATCGTTTGAGGAAAATATATCTAACATTTATCCTCCTTAAAAACTTTTTACTATTTTACCAATTTACTTTACCATTGTCAATTATTATATTTAATTTTTATCTTGTAATTTTTTAAATTTTTTATAAAATAATAGCCATAGATATAATATGAAAATAAAAAAATTTTTATTTTTACAATTTTTCTTGCTCTTTTTTATACATATTTTTTCTACTGAGAAATATTTCAGATTTTTAAATGTTGATTTTTCAGGTATGGTTGAGGGAAATGAAAAAATAACAAAATCTGAGTATGAAAAGATCGAAGCATATAAAGTGGTTTACAATTCCACACGGCGGATCTGTTCTGTTGAACCGACTTTTTTGGGAAAGAATTTCCAAAAGGATATTTTTAACACAGGTGATTTTATAGGGAAAATAGAGGTATCATACTTTGATACTTTTTTCTATTTTGAAGAAGAAAAAATTAAGGCAGAGAAAATGGTTTATTCATTTTACAACATAAATGGTGAAAAAATCGATTTAAAAGGTGATATAGAAAAGATGATATTTTTAAAATATAAAATGAACAGTCAGAAGAATATACTCGTTTATTTTGAAAATCGATATAAAGAAAAAGTTTTAAATTTTGACAAAGCGAAGATTACCAACATTAGAGTGAAAGATGAAAAGTTTAAAAAAATAATGGAAAAAACTTTTTATATTCAAGATGGTGATAGACTAACATCATATCCAAACGAAAAAGGTTTTGAAAAAATTATAAGGGTTGAATACCCTGATTCATCTATGGATTCTTTTAAGTTATGGAGAGAAGAGAAATTTAACATAAAAAAAGTTGAAAAATTATATGAGGAACCTTATACGATTTTGAAAATTAAAGGTTGGGTTGAAGAAAAAAGTGTGGGGATACTCTATAAATGTATATATTTTGATGAACTTGGTTATGTAAACAGGATAGTTTTTCTTGATTCTTTACAAAAGCCGATGGATGGTGATTCTGGTTATTCTATGAAATTGATAAAAAGAAATAAAAATTTTTCTATTGCTTCCATAGAATATTTTTCCTCGGATAATAAATATAAATCAATTATGCCACCCACTTCAAAACATAATGGAACTCCTCTTTACAGATATTTGCTGGAAAGATACATATACGATGATGAAAACAACCTTTTGGGGATTGAAAGGATAGAATGAAGAAAAGTAAAAATATTCTTATTGTTAACTGGAGAGAGTTAAAAAATCCACTTTATGGTGGAGCTGAGATTCATATTACAAAGATTGCAGAATTCCTTGCAAAGGATCATAATGTTTTCTTTCTTTCTTCCTCTTATGTTGGTTGCACCGATTACGAAAAAAATGGTGTTAAATATATTCATTTTGGAAAAGAGTATCTGTTTAACTTCTCGGTAATTTTTAACTTAAAAAGGATTTTGAAAAATTATAGTATAGACCTTATCATTGAAGATATCAACAAATTGCCATTCTTTACTCCCCTGTTTACAAAAATTCCTGTATTTGTTATAGTTCCACACATTTTTGGAAAAACTATTTTTAAACAGACCAATTTTGTTTTTGGTTTCTATATTTATATTTTCGAGAAATTTATACCCTTTGTATATAAGAATACAATTTTTGAAGTCATTTCGAACTCTACAAAAGATGATCTGGTTAAAAGAGGTATAAAGCCAGACAAAATTTTTGTTATAGAATGCGGTATAGATGAGAAATTTTTTACAGATAGATATACAAAAAACGAGTTTCCTCAGATATGTTATGTTGGAAGATTAAAGAAATATAAATCAATAGATCATCTCATACTTGCTTTTCGAAAGGTAAAAGAAAAGATTAGAAATGTGAAACTATACATAGTTGGAACAGGTGATTATGAAATTAAATTAAAAAGACTTGTTGAAAATCTTAAACTTCATGATGATGTAATTTTTACAGGTTATGTTTCCGAGGAAGAAAAAATAAAAATTTTACAGGAGAGTTGGATATCTGTTTATCCTTCCTTTATCGAGGGATGGGGTATAGTAAACATAGAATCCAATGCGCTTTCCACTCCTGTAATTTCTTCTAATGTTATGGGGCTAAAGGATTCTGTTAAAGATAATTTTTCTGGCTTATTATATGAATATGGAAATATAGAAGAACTTTCTGAAAAAATTTTATTTCTTCTTAACAACAAAAAAATTCTTAAAAATTTTGAAAAAAATTCTGTTGAATGGGCAAAAAATTTTACATGGGAAAAGACTGGAAGAGAATCCCAAATCCTTATAGAGAACTTTTTAGGTATTGGACCTATTGACTTTTAATATAATAAAATTTAAAATTTATTTAATGGTAAAAAAAATTATATTATCATTTATATTTTACACCTCAATCAAAATTTTGATTTTTTCACAATGGTCAAACCAGATAAAAATATGGGAATGGGGAGTTGCATATTTCCAACCTAACGCATCTCATCTTTTTGTTTCCGATACTCTTGGGAATTTGCATCTTGGTTGGTATGATACTTCAGGTGATGTTTATTATTGTATAAGAAAGCAAAAATTCAATGGAAGCGAATGGGTTTATGATGGGACAAGATATGATCAACCAGAATCAGGTTCCAACTATTATCGTTTTTCCTGGATGCCAACATTATCTATGGATGAAGATGGAAGGTTTTTATTTATTTGGGAAAGTCGACAGGATGGGAATTTTAACCTGTTCGGTCGTTATTTTGATGGTTCTCTACTCTCTTCGATTTTTCAGATAACCGCTACATCTTCAAACACCTGGTTTCCAAAATCTTTTTATAGAAACCATAAACATCATTTTATATTTTTAGATGATTCAACGGGGGTATTTAATATATACTATTCTTTTTTTAATTCAACTGTAAATACATTCGAACGTTTAACCAACTCCAATGTAAATTGTGTAAATACAGATTTTTTTGTTTATCCCAACGATGATATTTCAATAATATATACAAAGGAAAGGGATGGTTACCAGAATCTTTACAATTTGAGAAGAATCAACAATGAATGGCAAAATGAAAATCTTGTATTCGGTATCTCTTCAGATGTTTATTATCCCAATTTGATCTCTGATGGTTTTAACGAGTTTATCCTTTTTACACTTTTTACAAATGGTTTAAACCAACTTTATATAACAAGGTATCTAAATGGAAACTGGACAACACCGAAATTGTTATCCGATGGCAATGCGAATATTTATTATCCAACCGGGGTAATAAAGAATGGTAAAATTCATATTCTTTATGTTTCGGATACATATTTTTTTGGTGATCTCTATCATCTTATATATGATTTTAATAACGAAAAGATTGAAGAAAAAAATTTAATAGCACATCATGACACATCTTTTATAATGACCCCACAGGTAACTCTTGATAAAAATGGAAATGTTCATGTTATCTATATTTTAAATGATGAAACTCCACAATCCTCCAATTGGCCAAACAACATATACTGGTTATATTACACAGCTTCTAAAGATGAATTTAATTTTTCAAAAGAGAAGCCCTATTCCATTTTAAAGGATTCTAAAAATGTAACGATAAATTTTAAAAAAGCCCAGGAATATACGGTCAGCGTTTATAATATTTCTGGAACATTGTTAAAAAAATTTAAGGTAAATTCCCCGACCTTTATTTTTGAATTTTCAAAGCATCATTCTGGTATCTATTTTATCACTGTAGGAAATGACGAATACATATGGAAAGAAAAGATTGTGGTTATAAAATAGTTTTATTACTATTTTTGATACTATTCGGTTTCAACCTTTTTTCTAAATTTATAACAAATGAAGAGAAAGGGAAGATCATAGTTAAGTATTTCCCTGAAGAGAATGATACAACGAAAATATTAATTTTGCCACCATCCGATATAAATGTTAAGGTTAACCCTTCAGGTTTCGAAAAGTTAGTAATGGGAACACCTTTCTATTTTAAAGATTTTCATATTCTACCTTTAAAACCTTTTAAAGAAAAATATGAAGTTTTAATAACATATAATCCTGTTAAATATAAAGGAAGGATCGTTAAGCCAGACGAAACCACTCTTAAAATTTTGAGAGGGATAACCATAAATGAAGCAGACCTTTTGAAAAATATCAAGCCAAGAAGTGTAAATGAAAAAAAGTTTGAATATGATGGAACACCTTTGTTTAAGATAAAAATTTCAAAATCCGGATTATACAGAGTCTTCTATGATGATATAGTGAATAAAACTGGAATAGTTCTTTCTTCTTATGATCCAAACTGTTTTAAACTCTATAACAAAAATGTCGAAATCCCATTAAATTTTTATGGAACCGGAGATGGGATTTTCGGAAATGGAGATTTTTTTGAATTTTATGGTGAAAGAAAGAGCGGAGAAAATACCTATTATGATAAATACCAGTTAGATAATGTATATGTTTTTGTAGTGGGTGGGAAGAATGGAATAAGGTATGTTTTTGATGGAGAGTTTTTTTATGACACTTTGTTGGATTCAACCATATCATCGTTTCAAAAAACTACTCATATCGAAGAGGATTCTTTCTACTCTCCTCTTGGAGGACGAACTACCATAGATACATCCGATCTTTGGTTTATGTCAACCATCAATTCATCGGATCCTTACTCATTTGATCTTTCATTTTTAAATAGAGATACAACCTATAATAAATTTTATTTTTCATCACTTTTTCATGGTTTTTCATATAACCTTCTTATAAATCCAGATCATGTTGTAGGGCTTTATATAAACGATTCTTTATACGATACCATAAGATGGGATGATCTTTCATCATATTTGTATATAAATGATACTATAGATCTGTTCCTGGATACAATAAACATAAAATTAAAAGTAATAGGAGGGGATTCACTCAGTCTCGGTTTAAACTTTATTGAATATGGCTATTTTGAACAACTTATAATGGAAAATGGAAAACTGGATTTTGATATTTCCAATATAAGTTTTGGAAAATATAAATTTCATATAAAAGGTTTACATTCTTCCGATGTGAAAATTTACAGAAAGGATTTGAAACTCTTAACAAATTTTGTAACGGTATTTAATTCTCTTGAAGGAAACTATGATCTTTATTTTACAGATGAGATTTTTACCACACCTGTGCATTATTCTGTTTATCAAAACTCAAATTTTCTTGTTCCGGATACGATGGAGACTTTTAAAAATGTACTTCTGCAAAATTCTTCAAATGAGGGGAACTACATAATTATAGTTGATCAAAAATTGAAGGATAAAGCTTCTCAACTTGCTACTCTTTTTTCCAGTAAAAATAAGGTTTTTGTCGCTGGGACCGAAGAAATTTATGATGAATTCAATTATGGTTTCAGAGGAGTTAAACCTATCAAAGATTTTATCGTTGCAGCATACAACAACTGGCAGGTTCCGCCTTCACATATTCTTCTTTTAGGGGATGGAACGCCGGATAACAACAACCATTTAAAACTTTTCGATTACGGTATACCTGCACCTTACTATTATGAAAATTCAGCCTATTCACCCGCACTCATTGCATCCGACAATTATTATGCAGCGATAGTTGGGGATGATCCGGTTGAAGATGTATCGATTTCAAGATTTCCCATAAGAAGTGAGTTTGAGATCGATATCGCAATAAACAAGGTGAAACATTTTATTGATTGGAAAAATTCTGGCATTTTTAATCTGAAATTTATTTTTGGATACGATACGACTCCCCCTGGTTTAGGATTACCCTCTTATGTTGATGCTAAATACCAATCCTTAAAACTCGCAAATATGTTGCCCGAATATATCGGGGTTGATTTTATGGCAAATCTTTATGATAATAATGGCGATTTTATAAATCAACTCGATTATGGCGCATCGATTTTGAACATCTATGCACATGGTGCTTCCCAATCTATAGGAAGTGGAGTCTATCTTAGAAAAACTGATATATTAAGGATGAACAACATCAATAGACTACCGTTTGTAAAAGTTTACTCTTGTGATACTGGCTATTACGATGAAATTTACAGAGAAGAACAATCAATTGGGGAAACCTTTGTTCTTGCACCTTTTGGAGGTTCTATAGCGTATTATGGTTCTGCAACGGCAAGTACCGATAATCTTAATAATGCTTTAGGCGAATCAAATTTCAGGCAATTGGCGTATAATGGCATAAAGAATATAGGCGAGATGATACTTTATGGAGAATTGATGTTCTTTGTTAATTCCAGTGTTTTTGGAACAGGAAATGTTGACGATCCGAATGTATACGAGATAAAAAATTATGGGCTTCTTGGAGTAAATTTTATAGATTTAAAAATACCGGATATTTCATACTCAAATTCATGTTCTCTATCAACATATACCATATCCCCAAAAGATACTTTAACCATATTCTGTTCTGATTCCAATTTAAAGGATGGTTTTCTACAAACGGTAATGCTCGATGATGAAAGAAGGATGCTTTCCTTTGATAACTCAAATTTAACTAACGGTTTTGGAGAAAATACACTTATTATACCCGATACTCTTAAAAACTCTTCCGTTGTGATCTCTACAGTTGCATATACTCAGGATACATCCCTACTTTATCTTTCATATCCATCAGTTAACAGTGATGGGATCAAAAATTTTTACATCCTTCCATCTTTACCCGATACTTTAGAGAGTTTTAAAATTTACGCGAAAAAGGGTGGGAAAAACATTAAAAATATAACAGCATATTATAAATATCCCAATTCAACAAGTTACAATAGTTTTGTAATGTTAAAAGATACTGTTGATACAACATTATACTATACCGCTTCGCTTGCACCTATAAAAGCAAAAAAATCTTTTTATGATTATTTCAGTTACTACATATATTATACAGATACACTTGAAACTTTTTCATTTACAACTCCAGTTAAGAAAATTTTAATTCCACCGTATCCTGATGTAAGAATATATCAGAATCCATATCTTTCATTTAAAGATGATGCTCCAGCACTTACGGTCAAAATTTCAAATGCTGGAGAAAGAAAAAGCACTGATCTTTTGGTCAGTTTTTTTGTTATAGACGAAAACGATGATACCCTTTTGATAGGTGTTGATACTGTCGATCTTGAAAGTGGAGAAACTAAGGAATCCAAAATTAAGATAGATAAAAATTATTTTCAAAAAAAGATTTTTATCTATGCTGCAAAAGATACTTTGAATTTCCCTGATAGAAATTTTTCAAACAACAAGATTTTCGATACTTCATTTGATAATATATATTCTTATATTTATGGTTCGCCCATGGTCGATTCGCTTTTAACCTATTATAATTTTAATATTGTTAACGAAGGACAGCAAAATCAAGATACAAATCTTATGATTCTATCCAGAGAGGAATCTGTTATAACATCGCAATCGCTCGAGATTTTAAGTGAAGATGAAAATAATCTACTTTACAGAATCCGAGTTTTAAAACCTGAACTTAACAGCAGGGTTAAACTTTTCCCTGATCCCGATTTTCATCCCTCATTTATTTTGAGATATGATTCACTTTCAAACAACTATATTTTTGTTTCAAACGAGAAGAGTGATACCGTCTATTATACTCTTAACAACTATTCTGACAGATTTATTATAGGTAGATGGAACGACACGATTCCCCCTGAAATCAAGATCTTTGTTGAAAACAAAGAAATATTTTCAAAAACGATTTTGTTAAATTCAATAGATTTTGGAATCACCATCGAAGACGATGAGGGAATTGATATAGGTAGTATAAAAATAGTTGTTGATGGTGATACTCTTTCAAAAGATGAATATAAAACAAGTGATCAGACAGTTTTAAAAACTATTCCGATAAAATTGAACAGATATCTTGACAACGGTGATCATAAACTGGAGGTTTTCTGTAACGATATATATGCCAATTCATCAAGTCAGATTTACGAATTTCAAGTTTCAAATCAATTCAGAATAATAAATCTTGCTAATTTTCCAAACCCTGTGACAGGTGGAAGAACAAAAATAGTTTGTGAATTTTCGAAAGATCCAGAAAATTCTATTGTGAAAATTTACACTTCAAGTGGAAAATTGTTTAAAGAATATGAACTGACCTATTTAAAGGATAGATTCTATTCTATAGATCTCCAAATGTCCGATTTTCAAAATGGAACCTATTTTTATGTGGTTGAAGCCATTAAAGATAATGAAAGGATCAGATCAAAGGTTCAAAAGATGAGTCTTTTAAAATGAAAAAATTTTTACTTTTTTTTATAATATTTTTTATTTCAAATATTTTTATATTGCCATTTGAAATACTTTCAATAAACTTCTCTCCTTTTGGCGAAGCCACAAAGGGTGCAATATTAACCTATCATTCTCAAAACATACCTCTATTTTTTTATAACCCTTCAAACTCTTCAAGCGATTATTATTCTGAAAGAAGTGATTTTACAGTTTTTTACGAACATAAATTTTTGTTTATGGATTTATCCAGTTACAACAGTTTTGTTTTAAACTTTCCCGAGATCAAAAATATGAATATTGGAATTCAGATCATAAATCAAAGCATAAATACTATACCCATATATCCAGAATATGAGGATTCAATCTCTTTTGTTCCTGAAGGATATTTTTCAGATGACTGTTATGTCGGTTTACTCAATTTCTCATATCAAATAAAACAGAGTGGAGAAAAAAGGTTATATGAAATGTTCTTTGGAGGAAACATAAAAACCATCCTACACAGAATTTACACAAAGAGGGGAACGGGGATAGGTATGGATCTGGGAACAACTTTTAGATTATCTCTTGATAATTATAAACTACCCGGAATTTTTTTAATCTCTTTTGTGTACAAAGATGTTGGGAAAACAAAGGTTATCTGGGATACTGATTCGAACACGGTTTTTTCAAAAGATGCCAGCTTTATTCCATCTCTTGGTTACGAAATAAAATTTGATAGAATAAAATCCAAATTTTTTACAGAGATTAGTTATAATGTTTACGAAAGAACTATTCCGGTTTCCATTATATATTCTTACTCAAATCTTTTTGGAATATTCACTGGATACGAATATCAGCCAGGCATGGATATTGATTTAAAACAAGCAGGTGTTGGAGTCTATTTGAATCTGTTAAAATTTTCCGTGTCCTATTCTTTTACACTTTATGATATTGGATACACAAATTCTTTAGGATTATCATATATATTTTGATTATGGAAACAAAAAACATTTTAAGTCTTTCAGAAAATAATAAATTGTTTGTAATATCTGGAAATTTTCTGGGGGATATAAAGGAGAATATAAAACTCATAAAGGAAAGATATGTATTAAAGGGCTTTGAAGATTTTGATTATACTGAAATTTATATAGATGAAATCGATGAACAAGAAATTTATAATAAAATTTTAACACCACCTTTTGTATCGGGGAAGAAAATAATAGTAATTAAAGATGGTTTAAAAATTTCAAAAAAACTTGCAGAGGAAATTGAAAATTTACTCGAAGATACTTTTTTAAAAACCCTGTTGATAATTCTTTGTATAGACGAGGAAAGTTTTACTCCATATGAGATCAAAAAGAATGTAGAACAAAAATTTAAAAAGGCTATCCATTTTTATAGCGAAGCTGACCCAAAATATCTTAAAAACATAACTTTTCAAAGGATAAAAAATTATGCACAGGGAAGAGAGATGTTTCTGGATGATAATATTATAAAGCGGTTGATAGATTTTACAGATGGCAATATATATTCTATATACAATTTGATAAATATGTACTATATGGAAGGGAAACCACTTAAACTGCAAAACAGCGAAAATTTTAAAAATAATGTTGAATTTTACGATGCTTATATTTTTGATTTTCTTGAAAGTTTTTCCAACAGGGATCTTAAAAAAGCGTTAAATTCTTATAGAAAATGCCTTGAATGGAAAATCATTACCAACGATGGTTTGATCCTTTTGCTTCTAAAACAGATCTCTGAACAGAGGGAAGATTATAAAAATAGATTTAAACATTGGGATCGGATGATGTTAAAAAAGAGTTTTGAAACACTCTATAATCTTTTAAAGGATATTAGAAAATATAACGCAATATTTGCAAAAATATTAGTTGAGGAATCAATAATAAAAATAATAAAGGGGGAATAATGGATTTAAAGAATCTCATGGAACAAAAGGAAGAGATAGAAAAAAAACTTGTTAAACTGGAAGAGATTAAAATTCAGATAAAACCTCAAATTTATGAGAAGATAAAAAGAGAGTACCAGGAAAAAATAGACGATATTTTAGAGGCGTTAAAAAAGGATCAGGCTTATTTAAAAGAGCAACTTGAATCGATAAAGATAACTAAATCTCAGTTTCTTTCTGAACTTGAAAAGTTGGATTTAGAACTTGAAGAATTAAATGTAAGAAAGTTATTATCTGATATCTCTGAACAGGATTATTATGCTAAAAATAATGATCTGGAAGAAAAAAGATCTCATATTATGGAAAATATAAAATCACTTGAAGAGAAGGAAAATGAAATATCCCGGTTTGTAGTTGTTGATAATGAAACTAAGGAATTTAAAGAAAAGATAATATATGAGAATAATCTTGTTTACCCTGAAAGTAGGATAGAACAAAATCAACCCCAGCAAGAAGAAACGATGAAAGAAAGATTCTATGGTGAGATTCAAACTCCTGTGGAAAATAAGCCGAATCCTCTTGATAATATTATTCAACCCGATATAGTAAAAGAGCAGGATTTTGATTTAGGTAAAGATCTTCCCCAAAATGAAAAACTTGTTAAGAACAGCCCTCTTGAAACAAATAATAATAAAGCACAAAACGAAAACGAAGAAATTTTTGAAAAAGATTTTGATATGGATCTGAGAGGAGAGAATGTGGAGACCATAGAGGGACTGGTCTGCCCGAAATGCGGGCATATCAACAGATCCGATCTTTTTAACTGTGAAAAGTGTGGCGCTGAATTGTTATAATGGGTTTTAAAACTCTCACTTTTTATACATTCTCAAATTATTTAAACATTTTTTTATCCCTGGTTCAGGGTTTCTTTTTATTAAAAATTCTTTCCGTTGAAGAGATGGGTTCTTTCAGTCAATTCAAAATAATTCTAAACTATCTTATGCTTTTTAATCTTGGCACATTAAATTCCTTTATGATACTTATCCCTTCTTCTTCAGATCAGCAAAAAAATGTTTATAAAAATAAGGTGTTTACAGTAAACTTTTTTATTTATCTTATAGTTTCTTTATCGATTTTATCTTTTTTTTTCTATAAAAAGGATCAGATGATTCTTTTTTTATCCCCAGCCATATTTTTTTATGCTATAAAAGATTTTCCATCATATTTTTTAAAATCTGATGGTAGATTTAAAAAGTATTCTTTAAATCTTTTATTTTCTCAAACCATATTTCTTTTTTTGATCATTATCTTATCCTTAAGATTGAAACTTGTCGGTGTATATCTTTCCGTTATCATATTTTCACTGGTTTCTCTATTTTTTGGTATTTTTTTGATAGGGGGAATAAAGTTTGATTTTCCACTTCCCGTTGAAACGATATTTTTTATAAAAAAAGGTTTCAACATTTATTTCGTTGGATTTTTAAATCAGATTTTTGCTAATTTTGAAAGATTGTTTTTGAGTTTTATTCTGATAAAGGAAAGATTTGCCGTCTATGCCACTTCAGTTTTTTTTCTATCCTTCATTCAGATGTTCCCCTCATCCATAGTACAATATTTTTTACCTGATTTTGTAAGAAACGCAAAAAAATATAATCAAATAAGAATAAGTTTAATATTCAGTTCCATAAGTGTTTTAACATTTTTTTTCATAATCTTCTCATTTTTATTTTTAAAAATCATTACGGCTATTTATTTTAAAAATTATGTTGATTCGGTAAAAATTTTCGGTATCCTTTCAACTACAGTGTTCTTTGATATTTTTTTCTATCTTCTTTATAACAAACTTCTTTCGATCGAAAAATTAAAAATCTATATTTTTATACAGATCGTTGGATCTATAATGTTGGTTGTCGGAATAATTTTTTATTCCATTCTTGTGGTTAACATCGATCTTGTAAAATTTTCTTATTTTTTTGTGATGCTGAAGGGTCTCCATTTTGTCTTCGTACTCTTTTTCTTAAACTTCTTTTTTAGAAAAATAAAAGTGGATACAGTTTTAACATCGATCGTATCCATTTTATTTTTTTTAGTTATGAAAATAGAGATGTTTACAAATAGGATTATACTATCAGCGTTTATCGTGATATCTTTACTATTTTTAATCAATTTTAAAAAGATTCTATTATGGATGAAAAAAAATTTAAATTGAATCTGATAGTTGTTCTGTACGAAAAAAAGAAAGCGGAAAAGTTTTTTCATAACAATTATTTTATTTTCAAAAACAGCGGTGTTTCGTTATTGATAGTTGATAATGGTGAGAACAAGGAATATATACCAAAAGATTTAAACTTTTTTTATATAAAAACTTCTCAGAATACAGGATACGGAAAAGCGGTTAATCTGGCTTTTAAATATGTTGAGAGTGATTATTTCCTAATATCCAACGATGATATTATATTCGAAAAGAATTTTTTTTCAAAACTTTTAAAAAAATTGAACTTTTACAGGGAAAATGAATTCAAACTTGTCGGTTTCAATGTCTTTTCCAATAAAAGTTTTAAAAAGGGGATTCAACGAAAATATTATGATTATTTCGTCATACTATACCATTTTTCGTTTTTACCATTCTTCTTGTCGATCTTTGAAAAGAATAATAATGGTTATGTTGGAGTGTGGGAAGGTATACATTTTTATAAAAGTTCAAAAGAGGTATATGGAGTGAATGGGGCTTTAATGCTTGTTGAAAAGAAAAGTTTTGAAGGTGTGAAAATGTTTGATGAAAATTATTTCTTAACATATGAGGAAACGGATCTTTTCATAAGATTTAAAAAAAGAAACTATAAAATATATTATGATTCATCGTTGAAAATTTTGCACGATCATTCGATATCCGCTTCAAAGGAATCTACCAGATACTCATTTTCTTCTATGGATTATTTTTTGAAAAAAAATTATGGTAAAAAAATCGGTTTTCTTGTTAAAATTTATTTAAAAATTTTTTTATTTTTAAAGGGTTTGTTAAAATTAAAAACAGAATAACTAAAAAAATGAACAGTTTTAAAATTATAATTTTATTTTTTTCAGCGATCTTTTATCTCACTTTTGTTGTTTATTTAAAAAATTTTCTTTTCTTCTTTCCATTTTTACTTTTGATATTACTAATTCTACTCTATTTAAATTTTAAAAACCATAATTTTTTTATAACCTTTATGCTTTTTTATGGTTCATTTTCAAGATTGTTTTATTTTCTATCACAGGGTTTTATCTATAATCTTGTTTTTACCATCCCAATTTTCTATACTTTAATTTTTTTTGATGAAATTTTCATCACTTTCAAAAGATTACCAAAAATTTTAAAAATTTACATTCTTGTCCACATATCTTTTATTTTAACAACAACGATCTACGCTAAAAATTTTGATCCTGTAAACATTCTTCTTATTTTGAATTATTATATTTTACCATTCTTTCTTTTTCTTTATATAAAAGATTTTACAAAAAATCTATACCTTGTTTTAAAATATACTTTCATATTTATTCTAATCTATTCGATATCGCAGTATTTTGGATTCTATACTTTTTTTGAAGATTATTATGTGAAAAATGTTTCATATCATCAGTATACTTCCTTGAAACTCGGTTCAATGAACAGACCATTTTCATCTTTTTCCTCTGTTGAAGAGTTTTCAATTTTTTTAGTTTTTTTACCTTTCTTCTTCTATGATTTTAAAAAGAAAATGTTTTATCTGTTTTCGATTATGGTGGTTTCTCTTTTAATTATTTTTTCTTACAGAACATCTATTTTTATTTTTATCCTTTTATACTTTTTTCAACTTCTTTTAGAAAAACGGATAAGACAACTTGTAATTTTTTCATTGCTTGTATTATCCCTGATAGTTATTTTTTATAATTTAAAAATTGATACCACCATTTACAAAACTGATAATCGACTGAAAACGGTATTGAAACATAATATTGAGCCTTTGAGTAGTGGTTTTAATACATATTCTTTAAAAAACAGATTTTTTAAAATTAAAGGGGATTTGTATAAACTTAAAAATAACCCATTTGGAACGGGACTGTTTTTTTCCAGCAGATCCATTTTTCAACATACCGAAGAGAACATATATGAAACATCTTTTTTCAATCTACTTTTTGCGGGTGGAGTGATAACTATACTTTATTTTGTCCTTTCATTTTATCTGCTATCGGTTTATAAAAAAACATTTTTTATGCTTATATTTTTTTTCTTTTTTTTATTTACAAATCTTTTTAATTTTCATTTTATCGCACCCGTAATTTTAAAAATGATAATGGAGAGAAACGATGAAAAGGGGTGAATTGAAAAAAAAACAGATTGAAAACTATGAATTGACAAAAAAGATGGTGAACGATTTCTTGAAAAAATATGACAGGTACAATGCTCTCGAATACTCTTTTTTATGGGCAACCTATAATCTACTCTCAAACGGCAAAAAATATTTCCCCGGTAAGACGAATCCGTTTTCAACAAATGTAAAACTGAAAAAAAAACATGCAAAGTATTTTATAGTTTTTGGGAGTGTTCCAGAAAAGATAATCAAAAAATTTAGATTAAAAGGTTTTGAAGATGTGAGATTAGAAATATCAAATTTCCCTATCGGTTTACCGATTGAAAACAGGTTGATCTTTTCAAGAAAAGGGCGAGTATTCCATAACGATCCAGAGATTTCCAAAGATGATGATCTTAAAATGTACAAAGAGATCATTGAAGATAATTATTTTGATTTAAAACGGTTTGAAAATACTCTTGATGATCATTTCGGTTCTTTCAAACCATCTTTTGTTATCCTTGACGAAGATAGGACAAAATTCAAACGTGTGTGTGTGGAATATTTTAAGAAAAAGAATGTAAAAACATTTATCTTTCAACATGGTCTTACACCTATTGATAAAGATAACAAGATTCCACTTATGAACGAGTCTTTCGTTCCATTGATCGCCGATCATTTTATCTGTTGGGGGAAAAATTCATTTGATTTTATGAAAAATTTTACCAGTGTAGATAATCTCATAATCGGTGGAAATCCAAGCTATGATTTTCATAGGAATTTTCAGGAAAAGGAAATAGATCTTCTTTTTATAGATCAACAATTTATTGGATTCGAAGAAGAGTTTTATACGGCTTACGAAGAAATATTAAGGTATCTGGAAAATAATGGATTGGATTATAAAATATATTTAAGGGGTAAATATAATTTTAATTTTTTAAAACAAATCGTTAAAAAAGGAAAGATTATAAAGTGGAAAAAAAATGGATTATCATATTATCTACAAAAAAGTAAAATTTCTGCAGGTTTTTACTCTACGGGATTACTGGAATCTCTGATCAATTTTAGACCCATAATGGTTTACGATCACTTAGACAGGGGGAATTTTTTAGGATTCAAAAATGAGAATATTGCGAAACTTTTCAAAGATGAAGAAGAATTTATTCGTTTTTACAGGATGCTTGATGAGAGCAGATTCAACGATGAAGAGTTTATAGGTGAGGTGAAAAATTTTGTTGAATATTTTGGTGATGAGTCTGCAAAGATTATTTGTGAAAAGATATTGGAAAGGTTATGAAAAAGTTAACATTCGTTGATCTTTCACCCTTTAGAGGTGGAGCCGAGATTTCACTTGAAAAGTTGATCAACGTTATACCAGAAAATTATGAGATTGAAATGATAGTATCAAGGGATGATATATGGCTTTTTAAAAGGCATGTTAAATTTTCAACTATAAAAATGGATGAACGATTTTTGCTTCTAAACAAAACTATTAAAAATTTAATATTATTCTTTTTTCAGATCGTCAAAAATATCAACAATTTTAAAAGGAAGGATGAACTTTTCTTTACAAACACCTTTAAATCACATTTTGCGATTTTTATGATCAGCATCTTCTTTGGAAAAACAAGATGGATAGTAATCGAAAGAGATTTTTATGAGAACAGTTTAATAAAATTTTTCAAAAAACTTTTATATAAGAAAACCCTCGGTGTAATTTTCAATTCAAAGTTTTTAAAGAGAAAATATCATTTTTCAAATTCACAGGTGATATACAATATAGTTGAAAGTAAAACTCTGTCAAAAAAGGATTTTAAAACTTTTCTTTACATAGGTGATCCTACATATGAAAAAGGATACGACAGGATTTTTGAATTTTTCAGATATATTTACAGTATGAATCATAATTTCAGACTTACCATAGTTTTGAGGGAAAAAAATTTTTATGGAAAACGGGTTAAAGATATCACGAATATTTCTAAAACAGTGTTTGGCGATTATAATGATATTGATAAAATTTTAAAGGAAAGTTCTTTTTTGCTTCTTTTCAATAGGAAAACTGAAACCTTCTCAAGGGTGGTGGCTGAAGGTATGTCATATGGATTGATTCCTTTTGTATTGAAAGGTAACGGAATGGATGATTATGTTTTCAATCTATACAATGGATTTGTTTTTGAAGAGTATGATCCTGAACTTATTGTAAAAAGTTTTATGGAAAATTATGATGAAGAAAAATTTCTATTGATGCAAAAAAGATCGTATGAAACGGTTATAAATTTTTTTTCTGAAAAGAATATAAAAATGAGATTTTTAAATTATTTGGAAGGGAAGTTTAACTTCCCTTCCCGGGGGAGGTAAAATTATCAATCGCTTGCTCTTCTCATAAATGCAGGTTTTTCGATGTCCTCATCCTTTGTATAGGTTCTTTTGAATGGAAATTTTTCTTCATATGAATTTTTGTTTTCGTTAAACAGTTCAAGTGTTTCAGCATTTTCTGTTTTCTGGACAATATTGTTTATTCCTGTTGCAACTATTGTTACTCTGACTTCATCTTCAATATTATTATCAAAAACAACACCCCATGTAAGGTTAACATCATCGTTGTTTACTCTTTTCTTTATTATATTTACCGCATCTTCCACATCACCCCACGCCAATCTTTCTGGACCCGTTATCGATAAAAGAATTGCGGATGCTTTGTCAATAGAGGCATCCTCGAGGATCGGGCAATCAAGAGCTATCTGTGCGGCGCTTGCTCCCTTATCATCTCCCTTGGCGCTTCCTATTCCAATGATAGCATCTCCACGATGTGACATTATATTTTTAACATCGGCGAAATCTCTATTGATATATCCTGGCTTTGTTATCACATCTGAGATTCCTTTTGTGGCTTGGTACAGAACATTATCCGCCATTTCAAAAAGGCTTGTTATCGGAGTATTTCTTTCACAAATATTTTTCAACTTTTCATTTGGTATCACGATTATCGTATCAACGACTTCCTTTAATTTTTTTATACCGAGTTCAGCGTTTGTAAGTCTCAATTTCCCTTCGAAATTGAAAGGTCTGGTTACTATCGCAACGGTTATTATCCCCATCTCTTTGGCAAGTTCCGCTACAATCGGACTTGCACCCGTTCCAGTTGCACCGCCCATTCCTGCATTGATAAATACCATATCACATCCTTCAAGTACCTTTTTTATCTCATCTTTATTTTCTTCGGCAGCTTTTTTCCCTACTTCGGGATCTCCTCCTCCTCCCAATCCCTTAGAAATTGATTTACCGATCTGGATCTTTGTAGGTGCCTTTGATAAACTTAAAATCTGTAGGTCGGTATTGATCGAAACGAAATCTACCCCGGTTAACTTATAACTTATCATTCTGTTAACAGCATTTCCACCAGCACCACCTATGCCTACGACTTTTATTTTTGCTGGCTGAATCTGTTCGGTAATTGGCATAAACATTTTCTCCCCCTTTTTATAATTTAAAAAGATCTTTTATCGAAGATAACATTTTAGAAAACTGTTTTATTTTAATACCTTTTCTTCCGATTCTCTCTTTGGTGGAAAAATTTGGTAATATGTATTCAAGTATTCCACATGAAACGGCGAAGGATGGATCCTTTATCTGTTCGGACATACCCACATTCAATTTTGGATATCCAATTTTTGTTGGTAATTTTATTCTCTTTTCAAATCTTTCTTTTATACCTGCTAAATTTGCAGTACCCCCTGTTAAAACGATACCAGCGTTCAATTTATCGAAAACCTGAGCGGATGAGAGAGAATTTTGTATATAATCCATCAATTCATCAACCCTGGGTGCTATAATATCGTAAAGATTTAAAGATGAAATTTCTCGTTCCTCATTTTCGGTTAATCCTTGGACTTTAAATTTTTCTTCTGGATTTATTTTCTCTTTTATGCAATTTCCATATTTCTTTTTGATCCTTTCAGATTCGTTTGTTGTCAACCTGAGTCCAATCGAAATATCTTTTGTAATCGTTGCGCCAGCGATTTCAATGGTATCTATTTCAGTTATTGCAGAATCTATATAAACGGTTATTTTTGTAGTTCCTCCACCTATATCTATTACAGCAACTCCGAGTTCCTTTTCTTCTTCTGATAAAACGGAATGAGCGGCAGCGATATGTTGTGAGATATATTCTTCTATTCTGAATCCTGCTCTTTCGATAACATTGTTGTAATTCTGTAAAATCAGAGAAGGTATAGATATCACCATCGTTTCACAAAGAAGTTTCGAGCCAATAAGTCCGATCGGATTTTTAATATTCTCCTGTGTATCTATGGTAAAATTTTTGGGTATAACATGTAATATTGGATTATCACCGATAGACATAACTTTACTTTGATTTATCGCTCTCAAAATATCCTGTTCGGTGATTATCGAGTTCTGTTTGGGAAGTGCTATGGTGCCTTTACCTGTGATTCCTTTAGTTTCTGCACCACCTATCGATGCAAAAATGTTATTACTTTGAAATCCTGACATCAATTCAGCCTTCATTATCGAATCTTTTATGGCACTTACCGTAGATTCAACATCGGTGATTTTTGATTTTGACATTTTGTGTTTTGAAGACTCACCAACTCCTCTCAGATTGATAGTATTTCCTTCCTCTATGGTCGCGATAAGTGTTTTTATTGAAGAAGTGCCTATGTCCAAAACGGTTATAATCGTCATATATACCTCACTTTTATCTTTTTACATAAATTCCATTTTTAAATCTGAAATCAAAAATTTTAAATTTAAAATCTATATATTTTGAAAAATCTGGTAACTTTTCTCCCTTATCTATTAAAAAGATCTTATTATTCTTTAAATAGATTTTTATATATTCTTCTTCAATTTTAATCTTCTTTATATTCTCTTTTTCTTTGATAATATTGGTAAAAATTGTTGGTAATCCAGATACATCATAGATCGAACCGATATGCTCAAGATCGGTTTCAAGTACGATATAATTTGCAGGTATATAATCCATTCTGTCAGAAATAGTTTTATCATTATATATGACAGTATTTTCGTTATGAAACAACAATGGAATCTTTCTATAACAAATGACGATAAGGGTTTTAGGTAAAATTCTCTTTATCGATTTTATCTCATATTCTGGAATTTTAGTATGAACGATATCCTTTAAAGTTTGATCTTTTACTTTAAAAATATTTACATTTTTTACTGTTTCGAAAATTGATTCATCAATATTAGTTTTTTCGTTGGATATTTTTATGACGACCTTTTTTACATAAAAGAAGGATGATCTTTTTATATAGTTTATGGTTAGAAATATTATCGATAAGAGAATACCTGTTAAAATTAGAATTTTAAATATTCTTATGGTAAAACCTTTTAACCTGTTTTTATCTTTTTTCCTTCTTGATAACTCTTTTCTATACAAAAGGTCAAATCTGTTGTTATACGATTTCAATTTCCAACTCCAATTCAATTTTATATAATTTGAATACTTTATTTTTAATAAGTTTTATCAATTTCATAAAATCACTGTTATTTCCATAACCCTTATTTATGATGAAATTGGTATGTTTTTTTGAAACACATATATCGTTTATGCAGTATCCTCTAAAACCAGCATCATCTATCAATTTCCAAGCAAAAATATCCATAGAGGGATTTTTAAATGTTGAACCTAATGTTTTTGCATTTAATGGCTGTGAAGAACTTCTTTTTTTTACAAAATACTCTATCCTATTTTTTATAACTTCCCTTTTATCCTTTTCAACATTGAATATCGCAAATAGAATAGGTTTGTCGATGTTTGAGTATCTATAGGAGAAAGTGATATCCTTCTTAACAGTTTTACCTTCCACCGTAATAATTGAAAAAAGATTTTTTGATATATTGTTTCCAAAGGCACCTGCATTTATTTTTATCATTCCACCAATTGTTCCGGGTATTCCCACAAGTTCTTCGAATCCAGTTATCCTTTCATCGATTAAAAATTTCAAGAATTTTGAAAATTTAACCCCACCTCCAACCATAATCCTGTTTGAAGATATTTTCTCTATCTTTCCATAGATACCATCGAGTCTATAAAAAATATTTTTATATCTTTTTTTTGCAAAAAATATTTTAGAACAGTTTCCAACAATTTTACTTTTATCATTTTGAAAAACTTCTTTAAGATCATTTTCATCTTCAACGATTAAAAGTTTTCCCTTCGGTCCTATACCTAAATATGATATTTTAGAAAAATTAAAATCTTTATAGATTTTCATTCTTTATAACCTCTATAAATTCTGATGAATAATGATTGATGTCTCCAGCCCCTATGAAAAGAAATATGGTATTTTCTTTTATGAATTGTCGTAAAAAGTTTTTTATATCCTCTTTATTTTTTACATAGAAAACATTTTCTTCCTTTATTTTTTTTATCTCATCATAAAGAATTTCTCCTGTTACACCTTCTATCGGCAATTCTCTTGCAGGATAAATATCGGTTATTATCGTAATGTCAGATTTTGATAGGATCTGGGCAAACCGGTTTAAAAGTTTCATGGTTCTTGAGTAAAGATGGGGTTGGAATATGGTAACCGTTTTGTAATCACCCATATTTTTTGCCGAATCTATAACCGTAAAAATCTCCGTAGGATGATGGGCATAATCATCTATCACATAGATTTTCTTATCCTCGTTTCTGTATCCAATTTCAAATCTTCTCTTTACTCCAGTGAAATCTTTGATGCCTTCGAAGATAGTATTGTATGGGATCCCCATCTCGATCGCTACCGCAACGGCAGCAAGAGAATTTAAAATATTGTGTTTACCCGGAATGTTGAGTTGGATTTCTCCAAGTGGCATATTTTTAAACACCATGGTATAGGATGAGGATAAGACTCCCATTTTTACATTTATAGCTTTCACATCAGCTTTTTTCATAAATCCATAGGTGATTATCTTCTTATCGATTTTGGTTATGATCTCATTATTGTTTAGATCATCAAGGCATATTACAACGGCTCCATAAAAGGGAACCGAATTGGCAAATTTTATAAAATGTTCTTTTATTTCGTTCAGATCCTTATAGTTGTCAAGATGATCCTCATCTATGTTTGTTATAACAGCTATGGAAGGTAATAGTTTTAGAAATGATTTATCACTTTCATCAGCCTCGGCTATAAGATAATCTCCCTTACCCAGTGTTGCGTTAGAATCAGCAAAGATTTTTACCTGTCCACCGATTATGAGAGTCGGATCAAATTTTGCTCTTCTAAAAATACTGGCTATTATAGAAGTTGTTGTTGTCTTTCCATGGGTTCCAGCGACACAGATTGAAAATTTCATCCTCATAAGTTCTGCAAGCATTTCTGCTCTTTGTATAACTGGTATTTTTTCCTTTACCGCATATTGGAGTTCAACATTATCCATCTTTACCGCGGATGAATAAACAACAACATCCGCATAGGCAACATTTTCCCATTTATGACCTATATAGACTTTTATACCTATACTTTTTAAATGCTGGGTGATGGGGGTATCCTTTATATCCGAACCTGTTATTTTATAACCCATACAGTGTAAAACTTCAGCTATCCCACTCATTCCAATGCCACCGATACCAACAAAATGAATGTTTTCAATATTTCTAAACATAGTTTAACACTTTTTTAACTTTTTCGTTTAAATCGTATTCTATTTTCTTATTTTTGTTTTCAGCACCCAAAAGTTTGTTTATTCCCTCTAAAATATTTTTTTCGTTTATTTTGTTTTCTCTTATAACGATAATATCATTTTTATCGAAATCCATTTTTTTAATATTTTTAAACTGTTCCTTATTTGATGCAGTTTCGTATGGGATGAATATAGCTTTCTTTTTCAAAATCTTAATCTCGGCTGTTGTCATAGCGCCACTCCTTGAAATGATAAGGTCTGATATATGATACAAAAAACCCATATTTTCATAAAATGGAAGAACGATAAACTCTTTATGATCTTTGAAATACTCAAAATGATTTCCGGCTATTATAATTATGTTGAATCTATCTTTAACTTTGACAAGTATATTTGAAAGTTTCCTTGTTAGATATTTTGCGCCCTGACTACCACCTGATACGAGTATGGTATTTTTGCTTTTATCAATATGTATTTTTTCATCTGAAGAGAAATTGAAAATATTTTCTCTTAAAACATGACCTGTATATACTATTTTTCTGTTATCAACATATCTGAAGGGTGGATAGAAACCAGTGAAAATTTTATAAGCGAACCTTGAAAGAATCCGATTCGTTTTACCGATGACAGCATCCTGTTCGATTATTAGGATCTTTTTTGATTTTATGATGGCCGCTATTCCGACAGGTAGAGAAAGATAGTTTCCCGTTAGAACAACAGTCTGAGGTTTTATTTCATCTATTATCTTTATCGATTCGTAAAGCAGAGAAGGAAAAATAAAAATATATTTTACAGGATCAAAGTGTCCAACTTTCAAGATGAAAGGTTTGATGTTAAACTTTTCATAAATCATTTTTTCAATCTTTCTATTTCCGCATATAAAGTAAATTCCATAATTTTCCATTTTTTGAAATAAAGTGATAGCCGGTATTATATGTCCTCCAGTTCCTCCAGCACAGATTAAAATCGTATAAGAGTTTTTAATATCTTTCATTTTCCTTCTCGATATTTGCTAAAAACCCAAGAAGAACAAGCGTTATCAACATAGATGTCCCACCGTAAGAGATAAGGGGCAAAGAAACTCCAGTTGAAGGTAAAACCTGTAAAGAGATGGCTATGTGAAACAACGCTTTTAAAAAGATTATAAAGGATATTGAAAAAGCAAGTATGTAGTAAAATCTGCTATAGCCATATGCTTTTGTGGAAACATTTTTTCCAAGGATGAAAAGGTATGAATAGAGAATTATAACAAGCATACTTCCAACAAAACCTGTTTCTTCCGCTATGGTTGTGAAAATATAATCACTTTGAATTTCAGGTATGAAAAGAAGTTTCATCTGGCCTGAACCTATTCCTCTTCCCAGCAAGCCCCCATTTGCTATGGCGAGAATCGAATTGCTAATCTGTGATTGTTCCGGGACTTTGTTAAAAAACATTTTTATTCTCATTAAAGCGTGAGGATATCGGATTATTATAAAAGGCATCATAATAAAGGATAGTAAAAGGATAGAAAGGGTATCCCCGGTGGGAAGATCGCTGTAAATCATTATCACCAAAAGCAATATCATGATCGTTAAGGCATAGGATATGTTTGGCTCTATGGCAATAAGAAAAATTATGATCAGGGATAGCAATATCGGAATAATAATATCAGTGTGATTTTTTATATTTGAAAACTTTTTTGCAAGATAAAGTATCATGGACATCTCGGCAAATTCTGAAGGCTGAATTGAGAAACCTGAGAATCTTAACCATCTTTTCGCTCCGTTAATAGGTTTTGTGAAAAGAACTATGATCAAAAGAATTATGGATAATATCATTAATGTTAAAAATGTTTTTTCTGATATCCTTCTTATATCAATATTACTTATCATAATAGCCAGGAGTATACTTATCATTATCCATATACTCTGTTTGATCAAAAAATAGTATGGATTATTTTTGAAATATTTACTCTGATAACCCAAAAATGTTGTTGCGGATGTTAGCATAACGATTCCAACTACAAGTAAAATGATTATGATGAAATAGATTCTATGAAGTTCTTTCATATTTTTTCAAGATCTCTTTAAATTTGTTTCCTCTATCCATAAAATTTTTAAACATATCGAAAGAACTGAAACCCGGGGAAAAATTGACGATTCCATTATCCTCTTTAACTTCTAAACTTTTCTTAATTGCATCCTCAAGGGAATCCGCAAGAAAAAATTTTTTATAACCATTCTTTAACAATTTTTCCTCTATCAAATTTTTAACCTCTCCCAGTATTATGGCAAAACCTGCATATTCTATTATCGTTTGAATTATTTCATCTATGTTGATATTCTTATTCTTTCCTCCAAGTATGATAGTCTGACCTTTGCCGAAAGTTTCAATCGATGTTTTAAACGCTTGTGGATTTGTGCACATTGAGTTGTTGTAAACTTTCTTGTTGTTAAAAGTTCCGACATATTCCAGTCTATGTTCCATACCTTTTAACATTGCAAAACTTTTTTCTGAAAAATTTATTTTAAAATCACATATCAAATATGTTGCCAGTAGTGCAAAGGTGAGATTTAAGAGATTATGTTTACCGGGAAGAACAAAATCTTTATAGTCAAAACTCTTTCTTTCTTTTCCATACTGCAGGATTATATTCTGATCTTTAACATAACCACCATTAACCTCTTCTTTTAGAGAGACGAATAGGGTATTATCATCTTTATAATTCTTCATGTAAGGATTGTCATAGTTTAAAATCTTGAAACCATCGTTTTTTATGTTTTTAAGAAGTTTTAATTTTGTGTTGAGGTAGGATTCAAAATCATTATATCTATCAAGATGATCCTCTGAAATGGTTGTGATGATACCTATATTGGGAGAAAACTTACTGATATTTTCTATTTGAAAAGATGATATCTCCACAACGATTATTGAATCTTTTGGTGGTTCACTTATAACTATTTCACTAAGAGTCTTCCCCGGGCTTATGTTTCCTCCAAGTAAGGCATGTTTTCCATTGAGTTTTAGAAGTTGGTATGTTAGATACGCTGTTGTTGATTTACCGTTTGTCCCTGTAATAGCGATTATTTTGTTCTTTAAAAATCTTGAAGCGATTTCGATTTCAGATAACACTGGTATTTTTATTTTTTTTGCTTCCTGAACAATTTTCAGACTACTATCAACACCCGGACTGATAACGATCACATCGTTTTGTAATAACCTGTCAGAGTGACCTATCTCATAATTTATGTTATAATCCGCTATAATTTTCAACTGTTCTTTTGAAAGAGGTTTATCGTTGCTGATAAAAATTTTAGCACCTTTTGCCTTGAGCAGTTTCGAAATATTCTGTCCGCTTTTACCAAAACCGATTATACCAATGTTTTTATAACTTATATCCATAATCACCTTATCTTTAAAGTACTCAGGGCTATCAATACAAAAATGATCGTTACTATCCAGAATCTTATAACTATCTTTGTCTCTGGAATTCCGCTTAACTCAAAATGATGATGTAATGGTGCCATTTTAAAAATTCTTTTTCCGTGTGTGATTCTGAAATAAAAAATCTGTATCAAAGAAGATATTGCCTCTATGGCAAATAGCATTCCACCTATGAGTAAAAGAATTTCCTGTTTGGAGAGAATGGCAATGGTTGCGAGTATTCCTCCGAGTGTTATGGAACCTGAGTCTCCCATAAAAATTTCAGCAGGATGGGAATTAAACCAGAGAAAACCAAGACAGGATGCGGCTGTTGTTAGAGAGTAGATGGATAGTTCACCGATCTCTTTTATATAGAGTATGTTTAAATAGTTGCTGAAAATTTTGTTTCCAGAAATGTATGTTATTACGGCAAAAAGTGAAAAGACTATGGCGAGCATTCCTGAAGCAAGGCCATCAAGTCCATCCGCAAGATTCACCGCATTCGATGTTCCAAAAATAACAAGTATTATGAACGGAAGATAGAAAAAGGAAAGATTTATCAGGATATTTTTTATAAAAAGGATATTGGTCATAGTTTTAAAATTTGAATAGACTTGATTCTTCGTTAAAAATATAAATACCAGGATCGCGATTAAAAATTGAAAAAAGAGTTTATAACGAGGGATCAACCCTTTTTTGTTTTTTAATTTTAAAATATCATCGACAAAACCGAGTAGGAAAAATAAAAATGTTATCAGTAACATAAATGAAATAAAATCGTTTGAAAGATCCGCCCATAAAATGTTTCCAAGAATTATTGAAAAAAAGATTATGATTCCCCCCATAGTTGGTGTTCCGGCTTTTTTAAAGTGTTGTTGTGGTCCATCTTTTCTTATGTTTTCTGTTATGGAGTATTTTTTTAATAAATTGATCAGATTTTTGCCAAATGATGAAATAAAAAGCAAAGATGTTATAGCCGACATCGCTGCTCTGAAAGTTATATATTTGAACAAAGAGATATCTGGAAAAACGACTGTTAAAATTTTATAGATCATGGATCTCTTCCTTTAATTTTTTAGTTACAGTATCCATTCTAAACATATGTGAACCTTTTATGAGTATTGTATCTTTATCTTTTATTATGGTTTTCAAAAAATCTGTTAACTCTTCTTTATCTGTAAAATGGTATTTTTCCTTTTTAAAAATTTCATTCATAATTTTTGAAAATTCTCCAAGAGTTATCAATATATCTATATTTTTTTTATTCAAAAGATTACCTATCTGTAGATGATAATTTTCAGATTCTTTTCCAAGTTCCAGCATATCCGCAAGAACGGCTATTTTTCTTGTATTGAATTTTGACAGGACTTCTATCGCATTTTCCATAGATGCTGGATTCGCGTTGTAGGAATCATCTATAATGGTTATATTACCATGAGTGAAAACATTCATCCTGCTTTGAGTTATCGAAAAGTTTTCCAGTGCTTTGTTGGGATCGACCGGAATAGTTTGTCCAAAATATTTTTTTAATGTTATCAACGCCAGTAAAGAGTATATACCACCGATTCCCGGGATCTTTATTTTATATTCGATCCCATCGATCTTTAAAATCGAGTAAAAATTGTAAAGTTCAAATTTATCAGGATAAACATCATTATGGTTATTCAACCCATAACTTATGTATTTAATATTGGAGGGTATTTTTGATAAAACATATGGATTGTCTCCATTTATCAAAATTGGATTTATATTTTTATAACCTTTGAATATCTCAAATTTAGCTTCCACGAGTTGATCAAACGATTCGAAATTTCCTATATGGGATTGGTTTATTGAAGTTATTATGATTATATCGGGAGAAACCGTCTCGCTCAATATGGAAAGTTCATTCTTCTGGTTCATTCCAAGTTCAAGGACAAGATACTTTGTATTCTTTTCAACATTAAAAATGTTTATGGGGACACCTATCAGATTGTTCATATTTCCTTTTGTTGCAATGGTAATTTTTTTTTCAAGCGAAGAAAAAAGAAGATCCTTTGTTGTTGTTTTTCCATTTGAACCTGTTATTGCTATCTTTATTAGTTTAAATTTTTTCAAATATTCACGGGCTAGGGAATTCAACGCTGTTAGATTGTTTTTAACCATTACAGCTGGATATTTTATATCTTCCCTTTCGGTCAAGAAAAGGACTGCACCTTTTTTGAAACTTTCTTCAACAAAATCATATCCGTTAAAATGTTCACCCTTTAAAGGGACAAAAAGAGAATTCAATTTTATTTCTCTTGAATCTATAAAGATATTTTCTACCACGATCTCTTGATTACTTTCAATATTGATGATTCTTCCGGATGTTGATTTTACAATAAAATTTAAATTGATCCTTTCCATATTATTTTAACAAATTTTTAACCATTTCGGCATCATCGAAATGATATTTTTTATTTCCAATAATTTGGTAGTCTTCATGTCCTTTGCCGGCTATTATTATAGAATCATTCTCTTTTGCAATGGAGAATGCTTTTTTTATCGCATTGCTTCTATTTATCTCAACAATGTAGTTTCTTTCGCTTATTCCTTTAACGATCTCTTTAATTATCTCTAAAGGATCCTCTGTTCTGGGATTATCGGATGTTATTATTAGATTTTTTGACAGATGGGAAGCGATTTTTCCCATAAGTGGTCTTTTGGCTTTATCCCTATCCCCACCACAACCAAAAACGGTTATAATTTTTCCAGTGGTAAGTCTTTTAATTGTCTTTATCAATCTTTCAAGTGAATCGGGTGTGTGAGCGTAATCTACAATTACATTGAAACCTCTTTTATCATGATAGATCTCAAATCTTCCTTTTATAGGATGAGTATTCTTTATCCCTCTGATTATATTCTCAACATTTATTTTTAAGGAGAGACAAACGAGAAATGCAGCTGTGATATTATAAATATTTTGTTCACCGATCAGTTTTGTTTCGATATGATATTCATTCTTTTCCTGTCTATCCAATATTGTAAAAGAGGATCCCTTTAAAGATATTTTCTCTATTTTTACATTAAATCTTGAATCTTTGTTTCTGATTCCAAAAGTATATATATTTCGTGTATTTGATTTTTCAACAAAAAATTTTGCATATTCATCGTCAAGATTGATTATACTGCTTCCATCTTCTTTAACGAGGGAAAAAAGTGCTAACTTTGAATCTCTATAATCTTCCATAGTTTTATGAAAATCGAGATGATCATGTGTTAAATTTGTAAAAACAACGGAATCGAAATCCATACCGTTTATTCTTTTAAGTTTTAAGCCGTGACTTGAGACCTCCATAATTGCGAAGTTTACATTTTTATCTACCATCTCTTTGAAAATTTTTAAAAGTAGGATAGTGTTTGGAGTTGTGTTTATAGATTGAAACTCTTTATCATCTATTATAGTTTTGATCGTTCCGATCAGGCCAGTTTTATAATCTATATCAAGAATGTTTTTTATCAAAAATGTTGTTGTTGTTTTTCCATTCGTACCGGTTACTCCGATTATTTTAACTTTTTTAAAAGGATCATCGTAAAATCTTTTTCCGATTTCTAAGATATCATTTTTCGGATCGTGAGAGATTAAAATGGGAAGATTATTTTTTAATTTTAAGTTTTCTTCAGTTAAAACTGCAACAGCACCTTTCTTTATCGCTTCATCTATAAAATTTTTTCCATCCACCCTGTTTCCTTTTAACGCGATAAAAAGGGAACCTTTTTTTACCTCTCTTGAATCATCGGTTAAATCAGTTATTTGAAGATTTTTAAAATTGACAATATCCATCTGTAAATTATTTATCAATTCTTTTAATTCCATTTTTGAACCTTTTCCCCTTCTTTTTTAACGAAATATCTAAAGTCGTTAAAATTTACAATTCTTTTTACCATTTCGGCAAACATGGGAGCGGTAATTTCGCTTGCCCAGTATTGAGTCTTTGGCTCATCTATTAAGGTTAATATTGTAAATTTAGGATTTTCCACAGGGAAAAAACCAACAAAGGTTGATATGTAGTATCCTTTTACATATCCTTTATTTTCAATATATTTTTCTGCCGTTCCGGTCTTTCCAGCGATCTCTATTCCTTCAACTTTTGCTTTAACACCGGTTCCATTCTTCACTATATCCGCAAGAAGGATCTTTAACAGGTTGGCTATTTGTTCATCTGTAACTCTCTTTGAAATATTTTTGACATAGGGTTTATTGTTAACACTCTTTATTATTTTGGGATTTACATAGATTCCCTTGTTTGCGATGGAGTTGTATGCTGCTATCAAATGTAATGCTGTTATACTCAATCCCTGCCCAAAACAGATCGTTGAAAAATTTATCTCCCTGCATCTTTCAATTGGAGGTATCAATCCTTTTTGTTCACCCAGAAATCCCGATCCCGTTTTAGAATAAAAATTGAAATCTTTTATTTTATCAAAGATTTTTTTTCTTCCTATCCTTTTACCTAACTTTACAAAACCGATGTTGCTTGATTTGAGAAAAGCATCTTTAAAACTCAACTTTCCGAAATCGTGGGAATCCGTTATTCTTTTTTTCGAAATTATCAGCGTGTCCTCATTTTCCTCCTTCACGATAAAAGATGTATCTATTTTTTCTTCAAGTGCAGATGTTGCAATGATAAGTTTAAAGACTGAACCCGGTTCAAAAAGTTTTGTTGCAGCATAATTGGAATATGTTGATAGATCGCCCATAGCGTGTAAGTTTGAATTATACGATGGATATTCGGATACCGAATACAACTCTCCGGTTTCAGTTTCCATAACTATCACCATCGCTTTTTTTGCATTAAATTTTTCACAAAATTCTTTAGCGATATTGTATCCAGCCTCCTGAAATCTTTCATCTATGGTCAAAACGATATTTTTTCCATTTTTTGTTGGTTTATCCTTATTTAAAGGGTGTTTGTAAATTTTTCCGTTTGGTTTTTTTTGATAGGAAACATATCCGTTTTTACCCTTTAAAATTTTTTCGAATTTGTATTCGAGTCCTTCCAAACCTCTGTCATCAATACCTACAAAACCAACAACATTTGAGACGATTTCAGGTTTGTTATAGAATCTTATCTTTTCCTTTTTAATGATTATCGAACTGTATCTATTCATCATCTTCAAAGCGATATCTTCGTTTATGTTATATGCTATCGGTATCCATTCAGATTTTGAATTCAATTTGTTAAGGATTGAACTGTAATCCAATATACCGTTATCAGCTATTATGTTCGCAACATCGTTTTTGTTTCTTATCATCTGTTTAGAAACATAAAGGTTGTAAGCATCTATGTTCGTTGCCATCGGGTTACCGTTCCTGTCTAAAAAATATCCTCTATCAGCTTTTACATAAAATTTAACGATACTTTTGTTTTCAAGTTTTTCGTAAAGTGAATAATGTTGAATTATCTGTTTATAAAAAAGGTTTATGGTTAAAAATATTACGAAGATCATGGTTGAATAACTTATCAAATTTTTAAAAAATCTGTTAAAACTTTTTTCTTTTTTATTTTTCATAAAACCATTCATAATCTTTTCCGGAAGGGTATCTTAAATTTAAAGTTTCCTGTGCATATTTTTCCAGTCTGGTTATGGATTGAAGATTTTCGATTTTCAAACGGAGTAGTGTATTGTTTCTGTTTATTTTTTTAAGTTCCCCTTTCAACTTATCGTTTTTATTTGTCGTATCGAGGATCAGAAACCTTGAGATTGGAAAAAGAAGAAGAAAAACAAGTATGAATACGATTAACAAAATGTTTTTCATATTCTTTCAAAGACTCTCATTTTTGCGGATCTGGATCTTTTGTTTCTCTTTATTTCATCATATGATGGTTTGATAACTTTTTTGTTGATCGGATAAAAATCTTTTGTGGTTTTGATAAAGTTTTTTACGATCCTGTCTTCCAGAGAATGGTAAGAGATTACAACTATTCTGCAGCCTTTGTTTGTCATCGTGTGTAATCTTTCCAGAAGTGTTTGCAGTGAATTCAATTCATCGTTAACAAAAATTCTAAAAGCCATGAAAACTCTTTTCAAACTTCTTTGAACATCTTTTCCATTTTTTGCCTTTATTATCGAATCTTTTAAATCAAAAGTCGTTTTCATCTGATCATTTCTAAATCTTTTTATTATCTCTTTTGCAATATTATAAGAATCGTACTCTTCAGAATAGTTTTTGATTATACCGGAAAGTTCTTCCGCATTCATTTTCATCAATTGTAAAATTTTGTTTTCCTCATCCGTATCCATTCTAAAATCAAGTGGAGCGTTAAATCTGTAAGAGAATCCTCTCTCGGGTCGATCGAACTGTAAAGAGGAGACACCCAGATCGACTAAAATACCATCCGCTTTTAAATCAAAAATAAAATCTTTAAAATTTATTTTATAGATCATAACATTTTTATAGTTTGAAAAACTTTGTTTTAAAAATTCTACAGAGATCGGATCCCTATCAACAAGAATCAATTTTCCCTTTTCGGAAATCTTTTCTAAAATCTTTTTAGAATGTCCACCGAATCCCGCCGTAAGATCAATGTAAACACCATCTTCCCGTATATTCAAGTATTTGATAACCTGGTCAACCATTACGGCAAGATGCATAATCAAATTTTTAATTCTATGATATTTCTTGCTGAAATGAGATCCTTTGTTGTATCGTAAACTATATCATAATCAAAGAACGATATTATCGTTAATATGTATGGATCTTTACATACGATCTTTAAAGGTAGACATCTTTGAAGGAATAATCTCTTTATCCCTCTTAAGAGTAATCCAATTTTATAATGTGAATTTTTTAAATTTCTAAAATCTATGATCAAGGGCTTATCTTCGTTAGCAAGTGATTGGAGAACCTGTTTTAATTCTTTGATATCTTCAAAAGATACATTTCCGGAAACTTTTAAAAGAGCGTATGATGACTTCTTATCAACATATATTTTCATCATAAACCTACCTTTTTAAAGAGATCTATTTTTTCGGTCAAAAGTTTTTTGTTGAACTCTTCATGTATTGAAGGATTCCAGAAGTCAAGTTTATCTTTTACACCGACTATTTTAACTTCATTTTTTAATTGTGCATGATCTAGTAGATTCTGTGGTATTGATATTCTCCATACTGAGTCTCTTGCTACCCTTCTTGAATTGGCAAAGATTGTGTTTATTATGATGCTTTTTTCTTCCTCTGATTCCAGTCTATCTATTTTTTCTTCAAGTTTTAAAAATGATGCTTCAGGGTAAATATGTAGAACTTTTTCCCTTCCGGGTATTATATAAAAAAATTTAGAGGTAAGATTCTCTCTAAATACTGCTGGAATGATGATTCTACCATTCTCTTCGATGTTAACCAGTTTTGAACCTATGAACCTGAACTTGGTATCCATTGTTCTCCATTTTTTACCATTTTTTACCATATTTTACCTTTTAAATCCATTTTGTCAATAGGAAAAAAATATTTTTTTTGTTGACTTAATAAATATTTTTAATATAATTTTTTGTATGAAAGAAAAGATAACTATAATAATAACAAATCCGTTTCTCTCATCAACAGATCCTTTCATACTTACCTTTAATGTTAAAGCGATAAAAATCTTTTTGTTTTCAACTTCTTTCTTTATTCTTCTTACAACAATTTTTTTGATATTTTCCTTTTTAAATAATCTTAATCCTGATTCTATTGAACATATTTTTGCTCAAAAAAATTTTTATCTTTCCTCATTGCGATCAAATTACAGAGTTTTAGAACAGGATGAAAAAATTTTAGAAAAATTTGTTGACTATGAAAAAAAATTAAGAATACTTTCCAACATGAATCCTTTATCTGAAGATATAAGACAACTTGGTTTGGGAGGTTATAAAATTGAAGATAAAAGATTTGATGGTTTTGATAAAAATACAAAAGAATTTATAGAGGATATTGATTTTAATTTGTTGCATACGAAAAATCTTGTTCAATTTGAAAAAAAGAATTTACATAATGTTAAAGAGGAATTACAGAAACAATACGATTTGATAAAAAGAACCCCATCGATCTTCCCTACAAAGGGAAAAATTATGAGTGGTTTTGGACCAAGAATTGATCCTTTTAAGAAAACTTCTGAATTTCATTACGGAGTTGATATCGCAAATCATCTCAACACTCCCATCGAATCTCCAGCCGATGGTGAAGTTATTTTTGCAGATTATCTTCAAGGTTATGGAAAAACTTTAAAGATAGATCATGGATCTGGCTATATAACAGTTTATGCTCATCTTAATAGTTTCAATGTAAGAGTTGGAGATAAGGTTAAGAGACATCAGGTTATAGCTTATATGGGTAGCACTGGAAGGTCAACCGGTTCCCATTTACATTATGAAGTAAGAATAGGTAATAACAAGATAAATCCCATAGATTATATCGATGCCGATACCATTATTGAATAGATGGATATAACAGGGAAAATTTTTTTAGCACCACTTGCGGGTATTACTGATTCACCCTTCAGAATAATCTGTAAAAGATTTCTGGCTGATGTCACATACAGCGAATTGATTTCAGCTGACGGATTGTATAGAAATTCAAAAAAAACTTATCTGTTAACATATTTTACAGAAGAAGAAAGACCATTTGGCATACAGATTTTTGGTAAGGATCCTGAAATTCTTTCAAACGCCACTTTGAAGGTTCAAAGTTTAAATCCAGATTTTATTGATGTAAATCTTGGATGTCCAGTGAAAAAAGTTATCAGACAGGGTTATGGATCTTCACTTTTAAAAAATTTTGCAAACTTAAAGGATGCTGTTATATCTGTGGTTTCTTCCACAAGATTACCTGTATCATGTAAAATTAGACTTGGATTTAATGTAGATAATGGAATCAAGATATCACAGATATTACAGGATTGTGGAGTGAGTTTCATAACCGTTCATGGAAGAATAGCCTTAAATCTTTTTAAGAAAAAATCTGATTGGAATTCTATAAAGATGATAAAAAAAAATGTAAACATTCCAGTCATCGGTAACGGTGATATTTTTTCTCCGGAGGATGCTGAAAGATTATGGAACGAATCGGGTGTTGACGGAATTATGGTAGGAAGAGGATCTCTTGGAAATCCATGGATTTTTAAACAGATAAAAGATTATATGAAAACTGGAAAGTATGAAAACCCTTCTTTGGAAGAAAAAATAGATACTTTAAAAGAACATTATAAACTTGCAACCGATGATGGCAAAAAACTCGAAACTATTTTTTCAATGAGAAAACATTTTCAGTGGTATCTTAAGGGAGTTAAAGGTTTGAAAAAGTACAAAGAGATTGTAAATTTAACCAGAGACTATTCCAAGATCATGGAGATTCTTGATCTTATAAAAAAAAATGGATGATCTTTTTTTCGATTATGATTCTATAGCAAATCTTTACGATTCTTTTATGCGGTTTGTTCCTTATAGAGACTGGGCTTTAAAGATATACAGGATTTATAAAAGTTTTAATTTAAAGGGAAACATGTTGCTCGATTTAGGATGTGGAACTGGAAATATTTCAAGATATCTTTCCGAATATGGTTTCGAAATTGTTCTTCTGGATAAATCTTTTAAAATGTTACTCGAATCGCTAAAAAAAAATTTTAAGAATAAAAGATACATCGTATGCTCTGATATAACCCAGAATTGTCTTAAAACCAATTTCGATATTGCGATTTCGATTTATGATACTGTAAACCATCTTAATGATTTTCAGTTAAAACAATTTTTTTTAAACACGCATAGCCTTTTAAAGAAAAATGGGATTTTAGTATTTGATTTCAACACCGAATATGGACTTGAAATTCTAACGAAACATTTACAGATAAGAAAAGGTGATGAATATATATCCTATTGGGGAACCGAATACGATAAAGAGAAAAAAATATGCACACTAAAACTTGAAATAAAATTTAATGGTAAAAGAGTTAAAAATTACATTTTCAATGAAAGAGCATTGTTTCAAAAAGATATTGAAAACAAACTGAAAGAGATTGGTTTTAAACTTATAGAATTTTATGATTTTCATACTTTTGAATCTTTTGATAACTCTTCTGAAAGGGGGATTGTGGTTTGTCAAAAATGATCTTTCTTGATCTACATATCCATACTAAATATTCACTCGCATCATCAAAAGATGGCGATCTGATAAGTTATTCTAATATGGCTAAGATAAAGGGAATAAATGTTTTGGGAACGGGAGATATTCTACACCCGAAGATGTTTCAGGATGCGAAAAAAAAGTTGAAAGGGGAAGGGCGGGGAGTCTACTCTTATAACGGGGTAAAATTTCTTTTAACAACTGAAGTCTCTCTGGTTTACAATGATAATGGGACAAAGAGGATACATCTTGTTTTAATATTTCCGGATTTTGAAAGCATAGAAAAAACGAAATTGATTTGTTCGTCATTTTCAAAATTTGATAATGATGGACGTTCTAGTATAAAAGTGAATTTAAAAGATTTTTTGAAAATTTTGAAAGATATTTCTTCTGATATCATCATAATTCCAGCACACATATGGACACCTCATTTTGGTTTATTCGGTTTAAAATCAGGTTATTCGGATCTCAATTTTGAGAGAGGATTTTTTTCCGGTTTTGAAACTGGACTCTCTTCGGATCCTTATATGTGTGTTAAAGTTAAAAAATTGAAAGGGTATTCTTTTCTCTCATTTTCCGATGCACATTCTCCAGAAAATATTGGTAGAGAGGCAACGATACTCGATAGATGGGAAGATGATATAAGATTTTTAAGAAATGTTTTTGAAAAGAATCTTATTTTTGGAACGGTTGAATTTTTCCCACAGGAAGGTAAGTATTATCTTTCCGGTCATAGAAATTGTAATTTTTTTACTTATGATAATATTACAATCTGTCCAGTATGTTCGAAAAAATTAACGGAGGGTGTTTATAACAGAATAAACAGTTTCGAAACCAAAGAAAATATTCTTGACAAAAAAGTTTTTTATACTCTTCCCATAAGAGAATATTATAAAAGGTTTAAAAAAAATAAAAAAAGAATTAAATTTATGGATTTTTTAAACATTTTTCCCGAGATGCTTATGAAAACTGTTTCGGATGAAAAAACACTTTTAAACTTTTACGACGAAGAGTTCGTTTCATTTGTAATTAAAGTTAGAGAGAAGAAGGTAAAATTTTCTTGTGGATATGATGGTCTTTATGGAAAAATAAAGGAGGAATGATGGAAAAGTTGTATGCTCCATGGAGGATAAAATACCTTAAAGACTTTAATAAAAAAAAAGATGATAAATGTATATTCTGTTTTCCAGACAAAAGATTTTTGATTCATGAAGATAAACATTTTTTGATTTTACTAAATAAATATCCATACTCGAATGGACACATAATGGTTGCACCTTTTATACATGGTGTGGGAATTGAGGAACTCTCAAAAAAAGAATTATCACAACTTATGCTTGGTGTTCAAATTGGAATAAAGATTGTTAAAAGAACATATAAACCTCAGGGATTGAACATCGGAATAAATGTGGGAAGGATCGCTGGTGCCGGTGTAGAGGATCACCTTCACATTCATATAGTCCCAAGGTGGTCGGGTGATACGAATTTTATGCCAGTTATTTTTGAAACGAAAGTTATAAGTGAGTCTTATAAAGATGCCGTGAAAAATTTAAAAAAAAGTTTAGAGAGGATTTTAAATGGAAAAATTTGAATGGGTTAGTTTTCCCTTAAAAGATGAAAGTTTAACCAAGAATTTTATAGCTTTTCTTGCTTTTCTTTTAATGCTTTTCGTTGGATATGTTTACCTTGGTTTTGTCGGAGTCTTTATTTCCATAATAGCTGTATTGATAACTTTTTTACCCTATATTCTACCAACTAGATACACATTTGAAGATGGGAAACTTAAAGTTAGATTCTTTTTTTATGATAAGATTTATGAATTGGAAAAGTTTAAATCCTATTATATAGATGATAAAGGAATACTACTCTCTCCGTTTAAACGACCTCACAGGCTTGAGAACTTTAGAGGTGTATATGTAAGGTTTGGTAAATATAAGGATGTGGTAAAAAATTTGATAGAGGATTACTATAAAAAATAATTTTTCTTTGGTTGACTTTTTTCTTCTTTATAAATATAATAAACCCTATGCATGATATAAAATTAAAAGAGGATATTCAACAGATACATTCACTGTATGATGATTTAAAAAAACATGTTGATGTGAATGGATGGAAGAGGTATATAAAAGATTTGGAGGAAAAATTATCTGAACCCACAATATGGAATGATCAAAGAAAAGCTGCAAAAACAAATAAGGATTTAAAAATTCTTCAGAACAAGGTGAAAACTTTTAATAAAATAGAAGAGCAGATAGAAAACATAGATGAATTTTTAAACATTCTTGATGATGATTCTTTTGAAGAACTTTCACAGATAGTTTTAGATTTGAAAACTAAAATTGAAAATTTTGAAATAGAATTACTTTTCAAGGATGAATTTGATAGTTTGAACGCAATACTTACAATACATCCGGGTTCCGGAGGAACCGAAAGCTGTGATTGGGCTGATATGCTTTTAAGAATGTATCTTAGGTTCTTTCAAAGAAAAAATTTTAAAAACACTATCATAGATTTTGAACCCGGTGAGATAGCGGGAATAAAATCTGTCACAGTTGAGGTTGAGGGAGAATTCGCTTATGGATTTTTAAAATCTGAAATAGGAGTTCATAGACTTGTAAGAATATCACCTTTTGATGCTAACCAGAGAAGGCATACATCTTTTGCCGCTATATATCTTTTACCCGATATAGAAGAGAATATTGATTTTGAACTGAATGAAAATGATCTGAAGATAGAAGCTTTCAGAGCAGGTGGTCCTGGTGGACAGAATGTTAACAAAGTTTCCACCGCTATAAGAATAACGCATATTCCAACAGGCATTTTCGCCAAATCTCAAACTGAAAGATCCCAGATACAGAACAGGATGAATGCTATGAAAATTCTAAAAGCGAAAGTTTACCAATACTATAAAGAACAGGAGGATGAAAAAATAAAAGGTAAACTTGAAAAAAAGAGTTCCATAGAATTTGGTAATCAGATAAGATCCTATGTTCTTTATCCATATAAGTTGATAAAAGATCTAAGAACCAGATATGAAACATCAGATGTCGATAATGTTCTCGATGGTGATCTGGAAAGGTTTATAAAGGAATTTTTAATAATGAAGGCAAAAGAAGGAAGATCAGATGGATGAAATTAATGTTCTTGAAAAACAGATGTATGAGAATTTAAAGAAACTTCAGGAAATGGGTGTCGAAGTTTACAAATACGGTTATGATTTCACACATACATTGAAAGATCTTATAGAACACAGTGAAGATTATCTTGAAAAGGATGTTGTGGTAAAAGTTGCCGGAAGAATAATATCTGAAAGAAAACATGGAAAAGTTGTATTCTGGGACATAAAGGATCAACTTGAAAAAATACAACTCTATATTAAAAAAGATATTGTTGGAGAAGAAAAGTATGATCAGATAAAATACTATGATATTGGGGATATTGTTGGGGTCAGCGGAAAACTTTTCAAGACTCATACCGGTGAACTGACGATACTTGTTGAAAGTGTTGATATACTTGCAAAAGCCTTAAAACCTTTACCTGAAAAGTTTCATGGGCTTAAGGATGTTGAGATAAGATACAGAAAAAGGTATCTTGACCTTATCACAAGCGATGAATCTAAAAGAGTTTTTTTAAAGAGAACGGAACTTATAAACAGAATAAGAGATTTTTTAAATTCAAATGGATTCGTTGAAGTTGAAACACCTATTTTACAGCCCGTCTACGGAGGTGCTTTCGCTCAACCTTTTATAACACATCACAACACGCATGATATGACTTTATATTTAAGGATAGCCAACGAACTCTATCTGAAAAGATTGATAGTTGGTGGAATGAACAGAGTATACGAGTTCGCCAAGGATTTTAGAAACGAGGGAATAGATAGAACACATAATCCAGAGTTTACACAGGTTGAATTTTATCAATCTTATGCTGACTACTATGATATGATGGAACTCGTTGAAAATATGTTTTTAACCCTTGTTCCTGAAAAAAGGATCACATATCAGGGAAGGGAGATAATATTTGAAAAGCCATTTAAAAGAATAGATTTTTACGATTCCTTGAATGAGGCGGTTGGAAGAAATGTAAAAGGTTTAAATGTGGAAGAGTTGAAATCGATAGCCGAAAAGTTTAATGTGGATCTTGAGGGTAAAAAAACATACGGTAAAATCCTTGATGAATTGTTTTCAGAAATTATTCAAAAAAAAATCGTTCAACCATCTTTTGTTGTAAATCATCCCATCGAGATCTCTCCACTTGCAAGAAAACATAGGGAAAAGGATGGAGTTGTTGAAAGGTTTGAATTTGTTGTATGTGGAATGGAAATTGGTAATTCCTTTTCAGAATTGAATGATCCTTTAGATCAAAAAGAAAGATTTTTGAAACAACTTGAAGAAAGAAAAAAAGGGGATATTGAAGCTTTCGCTATGGATGAGGATTATGTTGAAGCTCTTATGTATGGAATGCCACCGACCGGAGGCGTAGGAATAGGGATAGATAGAACAGTGATGCTTTTAACCGATCAAAGTTCCATAAGGGATGTGATTCTATTTCCTTTGTTGAAAACAGAGAAATGAACCATTTTTTATACATATCTTTAAAACATCTTTTTGGTGCCAGAAAAACTTTTTTTGGTTACATAGTTACAGCGATTTCGATAGGTGGGATTTTTATAGGTGTCGCTGCTCTCATCGTGGTTCTTTCCGTAATGAACGGTTTTCAAAAGGATGTTAAAGATAGGATAGTTGATGTGAATTCCCATATTATAGTTTTAAAATATTTTAATGAACCGATAAAGGAATATCGCGAAATTATGGATTCTCTGAAAAATTTTAAAGATATAGTGAGTATGACACCTTTTATATATTCTAAAGGTTTGATACAGTTTGAAAATTTTACAAATGGCGTGATCATCAGGGGATTTTCGATTGATGATAGTGTAACATATTCTATTATGAAGAGACACTTAAAATTTGGTAGATTCCCTGAAAATGAGAATGAAATACTTATTGGTCTTGATCTCGCTGAAGAGTTGAGAGCCCATACTTTTGACAATGTAAAAATCGCGACACCTTTTGGTTCCACGGAAACTTTTGGTTCACTGATTCCCAAAATTACCGAGTTCACCATATCTGGAATATTTGATGCCGGGATGTATCAGTATAACTCTGAATTGGTTTATATACCTTTGTCTAAAGCTTCCTCCATCTTTGGGTTAAGTGGAAAAGTCACAGGAATAGAGATAAGGATAAAGGATATCTATCAGGCTTCAAAAGTTGCAAAAATTATAGAAAAAAAACTTGGTTATCCATATAGAACCAATAACTGGATAGAATTGAATGCTTCTCTTTTTACCGCTCTTGCTCTTGAAAAGAAAATAATGTTTCTTTTACTTTTACTTGTCATTATTGTTGCCGCTTTTAACATAGTGACAACTCTGATAATGGTTGTTATGGAGAAGACTACACAGATAGGAGTTTTAAAAACACTTGGATTATCCGAAAAGGATATTTTAAAGGTTTACATCTATCAGGGATTAATAATAAATATACTCGGAACATTGCTTGGACTTATCGTTGGATTGTTTCTCTGCTTTCTTTTATCAAAATATAAATTCATAGATCTTCCAGGTGGTGTTTATCTCCTTGAAAAACTTCCCGTTAATGTTCAATGGCTGGATATAATTCTTGTCTTAATACTTACAAACATTGTGTCACTTATTTCAACATTGTATCCTGCGTTTAAGGCTGCAAAAATGGATCCGGTAAAGGCGATCAGATATGAATAGTATATATAGAGTTGAGAATTTAAAAAAATCTTTTTCTATTAAAAATGAAAGGATAGATGTTTTAAAGGGTATCTCTTTTGATATAGAAGAGGGAAAGATAACTTTCATACTTGGTCCATCAGGTGCCGGAAAATCAACACTCCTGCATATACTTGGAACACTTGATACTCCAACCGATGGAAAAATTTTTTTTAAAAATGTTGATCTTTTCTCTTTAAACGATAGGGAAAAATCAAAATTTAGAAATCAAAAGATAGGTTTCATATTCCAATCACATTATCTTTTAAACGAATTTCTTGCGTATGAAAATGTTATGCTACCACATCTTTTTTTGACAAGCAATTTTCAACAAGCAAAAAGCAGATCTTTTGAGATTTTAAATTCTTTATCTCTTAAGGATAGAGCCTATCATAAACCCAACGAACTTTCAGGTGGAGAACAACAGAGGATAGCGATAGCAAGGGCATTGATAAACGATCCGGATCTTATTCTTGCTGATGAACCAACCGGAAATCTTGATTCAAAAAATTCTGAAAATGTTATGGAGATTTTTAGAAAAATAAATTTAGAGAAAAATAAAACGATAATCATAATAACACATAACGAGGAACTCATCGGGTATGGTGATAGGGTTATAAAACTCATTGATGGTCAGATCTATAATCTTTGATAATTTTTGTTTCAAGAAAAGAAAGAATTTTTTCCTTATCCGTTATCGAGTTTTCAACAGCATAATAGTTTCCCTCTTTTATCAATTTTCCTATCAAAGGTCCAGGTTTTAAATTAAACTTTTCAAGTATATCTCTGCCTCTGATAAAACTTATTTTTTTTCTTGAAATTTCTTTTTCAAAATTTTTTAACTTTCTATAAAATTTTATATAGGAACTATCGTATACACCTTCACTTGAAAGTTTATCTGCCATCGAGAGAATAAAAAGACCTTCAAGTTCGTGTCCCAGATCTTTCAAAATCTTAAACATTCCCTTTTTACCAAAAGTTTTTGAATGAACAAGATAATGGGGTCTCATATGATTCTTTATGAGTTTTTCGATCCTTTCCGTTTCATCGTTTGAAAGTTTCAGATCATTTTTCACTCTATCCCTTATGTATATTGAAGAAAGAACTTCATGGTTGAAAAAGGTCTGTTTTTTGTTTAAGAGTTTATAAGTTTCAGGTTTTTTTATATCATGGAAGAGGGCACTTAGATATATTTCAAAAAAATATTTTTTAAAATAATCTTTCCATTTTCTTGGAACATTTGATGAAATTATTCTGTTAACCGCTTCAACCGTGTTCAACAGATGTTTCATTAGATATTTCGATTTAAATTTTCTGTGAGGGAACTTTTTTGTTGTGGTTAATTCGGGAAATATTATTTCAAGTATTCTGTAATCGTTTAAATCTTTAAAAATTTTGAACCCTTCCTTACAGGAAAGAGTTCTTTTTATCTCATATACTATTCTTTCTCCCGGAACATTTTTCAAAAGATTTTTATTAGTTAAAATCTGATTTTTAAGATTTTTTGAAAACTTAAAATCAAGTTGATACTTGAATCTGAAAGCTCTTAAAATTCTTAAAGGATCGTCGACAAAAGAGTTTTCGTTTGTTGTTCTTATTATCCTTTTATACAGATCTTTTGAAAAATTGAAAGGGTCAAAAAGTTTACCGTTACTATCTAATGCTATACAGTTTATGGTAAAATCTCTCCTTTTTAAATCTTCTAAAATGTTTTCCGAAAAGGTTAAATCTATCTGTATTTTTTTTACGATGAATCTTAAAGTGTTAAACCTATCGTTTACCAGAACAGGTTTTAAATTTTTTGAAAAGAAAAAATTTTTTTGGTTTTTTGAAATCACTACTATATCAACATCAAAAAAATCTTTTTTCCCAAGTAAAATATCTCTAACCATACCTCCAACAAAATAGTATTGATGATCCTTAAAATTTTTAAGAAAAATTTTTATTCTTGAAGGATAATTAAAAATATCAGTAGTAGATTTCGTCATATTTTTCTTTTAAAATTTCAAATATTTCATCTTTGGTGAATGAAAACTCTTTTGTTCTCAAGAGGTATTCTTCTGTGAGTTTCGCTAAAAAGTTTTTTCTTTCCTCATCTTTTGGTTTAGTGAATTCAACTATAATGCTACCTCTTCTTCCATCAAGTTTCAAATAGCCTTCAACTTCAAGTTCATAATAAGCCCTTGCAACAGTGTTTATGGATACGCCGAGTATTTTCGATAAAGTTCTTATACTCAAAATCTTTGAACCTTTAGAAATCTCTCCGGATATTATTATTCCCTTCAATTGATTTTTTATCTGTTGATAAACAGGTATAGGTGATTCCGTATCTATTATTATGTTCATATGACCCCCATTTTGTATACATTATAAACACAAAAAAATTTTTTTTCAATCTTTATTTATTTATAAATCTTTATATTGACTTTTAAATCACATTGAATATAATCTTTTGATGAAATTTATAATCGCTATTGATGGTCCAGCAGCAAGTGGAAAGACTACAACAGCGAAAAATGTTGCGAAGAAGTTGAAAATTCTATATCTTGATACTGGAGCGATGTATCGTGCATTTGCTTATTTTGTTCTTTCAAATAATATAAATTTAGAAGATGAAAAAAAAATAGATGGGATGATAAAACAGGTAAGGATAGATTTTAAAAATATCAATGGTGAGATAAGGATTTTTCTTAACGGAGAGGATGTTAGCGATAAGATAAGAAACGAAAAGATATCACAGGCAGCATCGAAAATTTCAACCTTACCTGTGGTCAGAGATCATCTTGTGAAACTCCAGAGAGAACTTGGAAAAAAATATTCTCTTGTTGCAGAGGGAAGAGATATCGGGACGGTTGTCTTTCCAAAAGCAGATTTGAAATTTTTTTTTGAATGTTCTGTTGATGAAAGAGCAAAAAGAAGATATAAAGAGTATCTCGAAAAGAATATTACAGGTATAGATTTAGAAAGTCTAAAAAAAGAAATAATAGAAAGAGATGATAGAGACAGGAATAGACTGATTGCACCTTTGAGAATGGCTGATGATGCCATTCTGATAGATACTACCAATCTGACCAAGGAGGAACAGATAGATCTTGTTATCAAAGAGGCGAAGAAGTTCAAGGATCGCTTATAATTTCATATATTTTCTTGTAAATTTTTATTATTACTTTTTTCTTGGAGTAAAAGTAAAAGGAAAGATCGGATTAAGGGATAGTAAACTTATCCTCGTTGCGAATCACAGATCCTTTAACGATCCACCTCTGGTTGGAACTTTCGCTTATTCTTTCAGGAGATCTTTTGATGTTTACATTCTCGCAAAAAAAGAACTCTTTAACATCAATCCCCTTTTTACAAGGATTTTGAACATTCTACATGCTATACCACTTGATAGAACAGGTATGGATATTTATGCCATGAAAAAAGCTCTTGATGCTCTTGAAAATAAAAATTATCTTGTCATTTTTCCAGAAGGTTCAAGGAACAAAACCGATACACTTCTTGAAGGAAAGAGCGGGGTTGGATATTTAGCTTTAAAAAGTAAAGCAAAGGTTATACCCATCTTTTTGAAAAATACTGAAAAACCTTTAATAAGACAGATTTTAAGATTGGATAGAATAGAGTTGAGGGTGGGTGATCCAATTGAATTACCAGATTTACCTGCAAACTCAAAGAATGCAAAATTGGTTACTAAAATAATAATGGATCGGATAGAAAAGTTATCTTATGAAAATTATAGTTGCTAAAAATTCAGGTTTCTGCTTTGGTGTAAAAAGAGCTATGAATATTGTAAAAGAAGTGAAAAACAATTATTCCGATAAAAATATTTTTACACTTGGTCCAATAATACACAATCCACAGGTAGTTAACAGTTTGGTAGAAGAGAAGGTTTTTCCTGTAGAGGATTTAAAGAGTCTGAAAAAAGATGATGTTTTGATTTTGAGGACGCATGGGATCGAAAAGGAAATGTTATCAACTATCAAAAAGAAAAGAATAAAATATATAGATGCGACCTGCCCCTTTGTATCGAATGCTCATAAATATGTTAAAATGCTTTATAGAAAAGGTTATCAGGTTATCATTTTTGGAGAAAAGAATCATCCTGAAATTCTTTCAATAAACAGTCAGATAGATCGAAAAGGAATAGTGATTGAAGATAAAGACCAGATCAAAGATCTTATCGGTTTAAAAAATAAAAAAATTGGAATAATCTCCCAGACAACACAGTCAATTGAAAAATATAAAGAGATAGTAACAAGCCTTATGGATCTTTTTAAAGAGATATATGTGATTAACACCATATGCAATGCAACATCTCTAAGACAGAATTCTGCGCTCGCACTTGCAAAAAAAGTAGATCTGATGCTTGTTGTTGGTGGAAAAAATAGTGGTAACACGAAACGGTTGTTTCAGATATGCTCCGAATTAAACGAAAAAACATACCATATAGAAACAGCGAATGAAATCGATGATTTTAAAGATAAAATTTTAACCAACGAGGTTATAGGGATCGTTGCTGGGGCATCAACACCAAATTGGATAATAAAAGATGTGATAGAGAAATTAAAAAAAATAGATAAGGAGGAAAATAAAAATGGACGAAAAAATTAAAGAATCTCTTCAAATCAAAGATTGTAATATGAATCAGGAAGAGTTGAAAAAACTTTATGAAAACTCTTTTAAAAGTTACGATCTTGATATAATTTCAAAGAAGGAAGAGGATGAGAGTTCAAGACTTGTCAACGGAAGGATTGTAAGAATTACCGATAAGGATGTTATAGTTGAAGTTGGTTTAAAATCGGAAGGGATCATCCCTCTTTCAGATTTCAGTGAACCAGAAAATGCTAAAGTTGGAGATGTTGTTTCAGTTTATCTGGAGGGTTTTGAGAATGAGGATGGTTTTGCGGATATATCTTTAAAAAAAGCTCAGTTTATAAATGTTTGGCCAAAGATCAACGATTCGTATGAGAATGGAACAAACATTACAGGAATCATCAAAAAACAGGTTAAAGGTGGAATGATAGTCGACCTTATGGGAGTTGAAGCCTTTTTGCCTGGTTCCCAGATAGATCTACAACCTGTTGAGGATATGAACTCTCTGATAGGATTAAAAACTGAATTTAAAGTTATTAAATTGAATTATAAAAGAAGGAACATAGTTGTTTCAAGAAGACAGATTCTGGAAAACGAAAAGGAAAATAAGAAATTTGAATTTTTAAACAACCTGAAAGTTGGTGATATTGTTGAAGGTGTTGTTAAAAACATAACAGATTTTGGTGCTTTTATAGAGATAGATAAAGGTATCGATGGATTACTCTATATAACCGATATGTCATGGGGTAGAATAGTTCATCCTTCCGAGATGTTGAGTTTAAATGAAAAAGTAAAAGTTGTTATCACTGCAATAAACAAGGAAAAGGGAAGGATATCGCTCGGTATGAAACAGTTGACACCATACCCATGGGAAAATATTGAACAAAAGTTTCCAATAGGAAGCAGAGTCAAAGGAAAGGTGGTTTCCATAGAAGATTATGGTGCTTTTGTTGAACTTGAAAAAGGTGTTGAAGGTTTGATACATATCTCTGAAATGTCATGGACACAGAATGTTAAAAAACCACAGGAGATTATGAATGTTGGAGATGTTGTTGAATCTATAGTTTTAAGTATTGATAAAAAGAATGAAAGAATTTCTCTTGGCTTAAAACAGTTGAGCGATAATCCCTATGATAATATAAATGTTGGTCAGAGAATAAAAGGTAAAATAACAAAAATTCAAAAATTTGGAGCTTTTGTTGAAATAGCACCTGGTATAGAAGGATTGCTTCATATTTCAAATATTTCCTGGGATAACAAAATTTCTAAAATAGAGGATCTTTTTAAAGTTGGTGATGTTGTTGAATGTCTTGTTATAAACATAGATAATAAAAAGAAAAGAATTTCTTTGGGTATCAAACAACTACAAAAGGATCCGATAGAACATTATAGCGAAGGGGATGTTGTTAAAGGAAAAGTCGTGGAAATAAAAGAGAAGAGTATATACATTTATGTTGAGGATGGAATTAAAGGTTTAATACCCCAGAGGTTGATCGCAAAACAATCTGATAATCTTACAAACGAATATAAAACTGATATGGAACTTGAATTAAAAATTGTTGATATCGATAGGGATAAAAGAAGAATAATTTTCACAGATAGAGTAGAGTAGGCTTTTATGAAGAATAAAAATATTTTTCCAAAATATATAGTCGTGACAGGCGGTGTGATAAGCGGAGTTGGAAAAGGTATCGCTACAGCATCGATCGGTATGATACTTAAAAATTATGGTTATACTGTTACAACTATAAAGATAGATCCCTATATAAACTTTGATGCAGGGACTTTAAGGCCAACGGAACATGGTGAAGTATGGGTCACCGATGATGGTGGAGAAATAGATCAGGATCTTGGAAATTATGAAAGGTTTCTAAATCAACATTTCAGTAAAAAAAATAATATTACAACCGGGCAGATCTACTCAAAAGTCATCGAGAATGAAAGGGATGGAAAATTTTTAGGACAGACCGTTCAACTGATACCCCATATTTCAGATGAGATCAAAAGAAGGATAAAAGAAGTTGGGAAAAATTATGAATTCGTATTGATAGAAATCGGTGGAACGATAGGGGATTATGAGAATATCCCCTATCTTTTTGCCGTTAAATCTCTTGAAAGAGAGATAGGTGAAGAAAGGGTAACATATGTTTTGATAACCTATCTTCCCACTCCCAGACATATTGGAGAGATGAAAACAAAACCGACGCAACAGGCTATAAAACTTCTTTCCGAACATGGGATATTTCCCAATTTTATCTTATGCAGAGCAAAAGAACCACTCGATAGTGTAAGAAAAAAGAAAATTGAGATATATGCCAACATAGACTCAGAACATGTTATTTCGGCTCCGGATATCGATACACTTTACAGGGTCCCACTCAATTTTGAAAAGGATAATCTTGGAAAGAAAATTTTAAAAGAGTTTTTTCTAAAACCAAAAAAGAAGGCTGATTGGAGTTTTCTTGAGAAGAGTGTAAAAATAATTGAGAATCCCAAAAATTATTTAACTGTTGCTATGGTTGGGAAATATATAGATATTGGTGAATTCTCTTTAAAGGATTCTTACATTTCTGTTTCACAGGCACTTGAACATGCTGGAGTAAAAAATAATTGTGGTGTAAAAATAGACTGGCTCTCAGCCCAAGATATAGAAAAAGGAATAATAGGTGAAAAAGAATTAAAAAAATATGATGGTATCATAGTTCCCGGTGGGTTTGGTAAAGAAGGTGTTGAAGGAAAATTAAAGGTTATAAGATATTCAAGGGAAAACAATGTTCCATTTCTTGGTTTATGTTTTGGATTGCAACTCGCCATAGTTGAATTTGCAAGGAATGTTTGTAAACTCAAAAATGCCAATTCTGTTGAAATAGATCCTCAAACAGAATATCCTGTTATCAATTTTATTGAAAACCAGAGAAAATTTATTAAAGAATCAAGATATGGTGGAACGATGAGACTCGGTGTTTATGCCGCACATCTTTTTGAAGAGAGTCTCGTTTATAGATTGTATAGGGAATTGAACAGAATAGAGGAGGACAAAAAGATTATAGAAGAGTTAAAAAAGGATAAGGATAACTCTTTTAGACTTGGATACCTTGAGAAAGATAAACCTATAATAGTGGAAAGACACAGGCATAGATATGAGGTGAATAACGATTTTGTAAAGTTAATTCAGGATAATGGTCTCTATTTTTCAGGTTATCACAATATAAATGAAAATGAAAGACTGATGGAATTCATTGAAATAAAAAAGCATAGATTTTTTGTGGCAACTCAAGCACATCCAGAATTTCGTTCAACAATATTTTCTCCAGCGCCACTCTTCTATGGATTTATAAAAGCATCTTTGAAGTTTAAACTTGACAGATTAAAAAATGTTATATAAACTAAATTATTATGGCAGAGAAAATCGGTGAACTTTTAATCAATTCCGGTTTGATAGATAGTCATCAGTTGAACGAAGCGTTGAGGATTCAAAAAAATACAAACAAAAAACTTGGAACGATTCTTGTTGAACTTGGTTATGTATCTGAAAATAAATTAGTAGAATTTCTTTCAAAACAGTATAAGACACAGTCAGTAAAACTTGATGAGATAGAAGTTGATCAAACTTTACTTCAGGTGATACCAGCAAAACTCGCAAAACAGTATATAGTTTTTCCTGTAAGGAGAGAGGGAAAAAATCTCTATCTTGCGATGTCAAATCCTGCGGATGTTTTTGTCGTTGAAGATTTAAAATTCACAACGGCACATAACATAATTCCTCTGATCTCTTCAGAAAAAAAGATACTTGAATTTATAGATAAATATTATAAACAGGACGATAATTTGGAAATAGATCTGGAAGAAGATAATGAAATAAATTTGGATGATATAGTTGATGAGAACATAGAGGTTATTAAAAAGGATGAGAATGAAAAGGCTGATGAGGTTGTAAGTGATCTTGCAGCAAGCGTTGATAGTGGACCAATAGTTAAAATAGTTAACAACCTTATAACCAAAGCGGTTGAAGAAGGTTCATCCGATATACATATAGAACCTTACGATCAATCTTTAAGGATAAGGTATAGAATAGATGGAGTGTTGAGACCGATAGATAATCCACCAAAATGGACATTCAGAAAATCTATCGTTTCAAGGATAAAAGTTATGGCACATATGAAACTACAGGAAGCAAGGTTGCCACAGGATGGAAGAATAAAAGTTAAGGTGCATGGAAAACCTATAGATATCCGAGTGGCAACGATTCCAACGATGTACGGTGAAAAGGTTGCAATGAGAATTCTTGATAGGGAAAAGGTTGAATTTGAGTTTGATAAACTTGGTTTCGATCCGGATCTTGAAAAAAAGTTGATAAAATCTTTAAGAAATCCAGTTGGTATAATTTTGATAACGGGTCCAACAGGTTCAGGTAAAACAACCACTCTCTATACCTGTCTTTCAAAGATAAATAGTCCTGAAATAAATATCACAACAGCGGAAGATCCAGTTGAGTTTTCTCTTGATGGGGTAAATCAACTTCAGGTTCAAGAATCTGTTGGATTAACCTTTGCATCAGCCTTAAGAGCTTATTTAAGGCAGGACCCGAATGTTATAATGGTTGGAGAAATAAGAGATAAGGAAACAGCAGAGATAGCCATAAGGGCATCTTTAACAGGACACCTCGTTTTATCTTCGGTTCATACAAATTCAACTGCCGGAACCATAACGAGATTGATAAATATGGGTGTTGAACCTTTTTTAATCTCTTCAACCGTTAACTGCATAGTATCCCAGAGACTTTTAAGGAGAATATGTGATAACTGTAAGGTTCCGCATAAAATTTCAGAAGAAGAATTGAAACATCTTGGCTTTACTCCAGAAGAGATCGGTGGAGCACAACTTTATAAAGGAATGGGCTGTGAAAAGTGTGGGGGAACAGGATATAAAGGTATGGTTGGTATATTTGAAGTGATGGATATTACGCCAGAAATAAGGAAAGCCATTATGAAAAAGATGACCACCGATGATCTTGAAAAAGTGGCTGTTCAAAATGGACTAATTACAATGAGGGAAGTCGCTTTAAGAAAAATGAAACAGGGAATAACGGATGTTCTTGAAGTTGTCAAAGAAACGGCGTTGAGGTAATATGCAGACACTTGCGAATCTTTTTACCGCTTCGGGTATTTTGACCAGAGAACAGATAAAAAATGTTTTTAAAAGACAGAAGGAGACTGGAGAATCTTTTATAAAGTCGATAGTGAGCCTTGGATTTTCAACTGAAGAAAAGATTGCAAAATTTCTTGCAAAATATTTTAAAACCGAATTTATACTTATAGATAGAGAAGAGATTCCAATTCAAATATTAAATCTTATAAATGAGGAACTTGCATATAAACATATGATGATACCATACAAAAAGACTGGTAACATGCTTTTTCTTGCGATGTTAAATCCTGCAAATTTAAACGCCATAGATGATGTGAAATTTAAAACGGGTCTCGATGTTATACCGATAGTAACAACCGAGACCTCATTACAAAAAGCTCTTGGGAAATATAGGGAAGCTAAAACTCAGGTTAGTGAATTTTCTGAGGATGATGATATAGATATAGATATAGATGTTGATGAAAACATAGACATAGATATTGATGAAAATGATATATCTTTTGACGATGATGTTGAGGTTGTTGGTGAGGGCGATTCAAAGGAGATGGTTATAGACGCAGCATCAGCCGCAGAAGACAAACCTGTTGTAAAAATAGTTAACTATATCTTCACAAAAGCTGTGGAATCAAAAGCATCTGATATACATATAGAACCTTTTGAAACTTATTTAAGAGTAAGGCTGAGGGTTGATGGAGTATTGACTGAACTTATAAGACCACCAATTGAATTGAAAGCTGGAATAGTTTCAAGGATAAAATTGATGTCTGAACTTGATATCGCTGTTCACAATATTCCTCAAGATGGAAGAATAAGATTGAAAGTTTATGATAAACAGTTGGATCTTAGAGTTTCAATAATACCTGTTTTGTTTGGAGAAAAAGTTGTTATGAGAATACTCGATAAATCTTCGCTGCAACTTGAAATGACAAAACTTGGTTTTGAACCAGATAATCTTGAAAAATTTCAATCTGCCATACATAAACCTTACGGTATAGTTCTTGTAACAGGTCCAACCGGTTCTGGAAAATCTACTACCCTTTATTCTGCTCTTTCATTGTTGAATAAACCAGAGATACAAATAATGACAGCCGAAGATCCAATAGAATATAACCTATATGGTATAAATCAGATCCAGGTTAATCCTGATATCGGTTTCACATTTGCATCCGCATTAAGGGCTTTTTTAAGACACTCTCCAAATGTTATTCTGGTCGGAGAAATAAGAGATACTGAAACTGCAGAGATAGCGATAAGAGCCGCTTTGACTGGACATCTTGTTGTTTCAACGATCCATACCAACGATTCTCCTTCAACCGTTAACAGATTGATAGATATGCAAATAGAACCCTTCCTTGTTTCGGCCGCTTTGAACCTTATTCAAGCACAGAGACTTTTGAGAAAAGTTTGTGAAAAATGTAGAAAACCGGTCGTTTATGATGAGGAGACTTTAAGAAATTACGATATTGATCCTATTTACCTTAAAGGGTATCAGGTGTATGAAAAAGGTGATGGATGCGATTTTTGTGGTGGAAAAGGTTATAAGGGAAGGATCGCTGTAACCGAAGTTATGCCTATTTCCCCAAAGTTGAGGGAGATGATACTTTCAAGAGCATCTACCGCTGAATTAAGAGAACAGGCAAAAAAAGAGGGAATGAAAACTTTAAGAGAGGATGCGTTGATAAAAGTGAAAAATGGTTTAACAACACTTGATGAAGTGATAAGAGAAACCGCTGTTATGGAATAGGAGGTATTTAAATGTCACCTTTACCTTCAATAGTTCAACTTTTAACTGAAATGGTCGAAAGGAAAGCATCTGATTTGCATATTACCGCAGGCTTACCCCCATGTATGAGGATAGATGGAGAAATCATTCAGACAAGTTATGATGTTCTGAAACCCCAGGATTGTGAACAACTCGCATATAGTGTATTAAACGATCAACAGAAAAAAACTTTTGAACAGAACTGGGAACTTGATCTATCAATTTCCGTTCCCAATCTTTCAAGATTCAGAGGAAATGTTTTCAGACAGAGAGGAAATGTTGCGATGGTTTTAAGACAGATTCCTTTTGAAATAAAAGGATACAAAGAACTTGGATTACCTATGATAGTTTCAGAATTTGCTAAAAGACCAAAAGGCTTGATACTTGTAACTGGTCCAACAGGTTCTGGAAAATCCACAACTCTTGCTGCTATGATAGATCAGATAAATCAGGAAAGAAAATCACATATAATAACCGTTGAGGATCCAATAGAGTTTTTATTCAGACATAAAAAATGTATAGTTAATCAAAGACAGGTGGGTTCCGACACAAAATCTTTTGCTACCGCCTTAAAATACGCCTTAAGACAGGATCCCGATATAGTGATGATCGGTGAAATGAGAGATCTGGAAACGATACAGGCTGCATTGACTATTTCTGAAACAGGGCACCTTACATTTGCAACATTACATACCAACTCTGCTGCCGAATCGATAAACCGTATAATAGATGTTTTTCCAGAATCACAACAGGGACAGGTCAGGGCGCAACTCGCTTTCGTTATAGTAGCCATAATGACACAAACACTTATTCCCAAAATAAAAGGTGGTAGAGCGATGGCTATGGAAATACTCGCTGGAACTCCTGCTATAAAGGCGCTTATAAGAGATGATAAGATACATCAAATTTATTCGATGATTCAGGCTGGAAGAAAATATGGAATGCAAACGATGAATCAGTCTTTGTTTGAACTTTATAGAACAGGTCAGATATCTCTCGATAATATGATGTCAGCATCCAAGGAGCCTGAAGAACTTGAAAAGATGCTCGCTGAATTCAGGAAGACTGGAAATGTTAATTTTTAAAAGGGGGAATTGATGGCTAAATTTAAATACAAAGCGACAGGTAGGGATGGAAAAATAAAAGAGGATGTTATAGATGCTCCAAATAAGGCAAAAGCTGAACAGATTTTAAGATCTCTGGGTTATCAGGTTATTTCTTTAAACATGGATTGGGCATCATTTGAAATAAGTTTTGGTAGCGGAAAAATTCCAACAAAAGTGATATCAATATTTACAAGACAATTCTCAACGATGATAGCCGCTGGTCTGCCTCTTATGCAATGTTTAAGGATTTTACAGGAACAGACTGCAAATAAAAGTTTTAAAGGAATTTTAAAAGAGATGATAAATGATGTTGAAAGTGGAGCAACACTTGCCGATGCTATGAAAAAACATAAGAAGGCTTTCCCCGAACTTTATGTTAACATGGTTAAGGCTGGCGAGGAGGGAGGTGCCCTTGAAACTATACTTGGTCGTCTTGCAACATATCTTGAAAAGAATGAAGCGTTAACAAGAAAAATTAAGGGTGCTATGATTTATCCTACAATAATAAGTATAGTTATGGTTATAGCTGTTGCAGTTATGTTGATATTCGTTATACCGATCTTTGCTGGTATGTTTACAAGTTTTGGAGGAACACTTCCATTGCCTACTGCAATTCTTGTAGGACTTTCAAATTTTTTAAGGCAGAATATAATCATTATCATCATAGCTTTGGGTGTTATCATATTTGCGGTAAAATCTTTCCAGAATACAGCACAGGGAAGAGTATTTTTTGATAAACTTGCTTTAGGTGCACCTGTATTTGGTGATCTTCAAAAAAAACAGGTTGTTGCAAGATTTTCGAGAACACTCGCTACACTTCTTTCATCTGGAGTTAATATAATTTCTGCACTTGAAACTACAGCAAAAACAGCAGGAAATGTTGTGGTCGAATCGGCGATTTTAAAAGCGAGAACAGCGATACAGGAAGGTGAATCTATATCTTTACCACTCTCAAAGGAAAAAGTTTTTCCAATAATGGTTGTTCAGATGATCAGAATTGGTGAAGAGACAGGTGGTCTTGAATCTATGTTGATAAAGGTTGCTGATTTTTATGATGAGGAGGTTGATGCAGCTGTTGAGGCTTTGATGTCAGCACTTGAGCCTTTGATAATGGTTATTCTTGCTGTTGTTGTTGGTGGTATGATGGTTGCAATGTATTTGCCTATGTTCAAAATGATCACCCTTGTTTCCGGTTAAAGATTTGTAATGTTTAAAAATATAGAAAAAAAATATTTTTGGTATCTATCGATAAGATTTTTAATAGTTCTCACTCTCCCAATTCTTGGTATTTTTTCAACCGTCAGAGGTTTTAAGGTAAACCTTGTACCACATTTTGTAATACTTTTTTTAACAATCTCTTTCAGTCTTTTTTTAACTTTTCTTTTAAAAAATAAAAAATTTTATACCTTTTATAACTATGTTCAAATAATTTATGATAACCTTTTAATCTTCAGTTTAGTTTATTTTACAGGTGGTTCTAATAACTTTTTTGAAATCCTTTATTTTGTAAACATTATAGCTGCAAGTTTTTTTCTTCTTGCAAAAGGTAGTTTTTTATCGGCGGTTCTTTCAACCATAGCCTATTCAATATTCGTTTTTGGAGAACATTTTGAATTCATAATTTCTCCATACAGGGCTCTGCCACAACCATATGTTGATCTTGAAGTTGTTATAATTAAGGCATATATTTATACGCTTTCCTTCTTCCTTGTCGCTGCTTTGAGTGGGTTTCTTTCTGAAAAACTTCAGGCAAGAAAGTTGGAACTTTTTAAATACTCTGCCAAAATCAAAGATCTTTTAGATCATATCCCCAATATTATAATTTTACTCGATCAAAATTTTAAGGTTACAGATTATAATAAAAATAGTTATAAACTATTTCCAATGATAAAAACCTACAGCAGTTTCAAAGATGTGGATAAAGAGATATTCAAGTATATAGAAAAAAATGAAAACACAACATTTAAAAGAAATGAAAGAGATTATCAGTTACAGGTTTACAAAATCTTTAACCAGCAGAGCAAAGAAAATTTTATTATGGTGGTTATAAACGATATAACGGAGATAGTTGAATATGAAAAAAAATTGAACATAAAGGAAAAACTGGAAACGATAGGTGAACTTTCAGCCTCACTCGCACATGAGATAAGAAATCCTTTATCAAATATAAAGGAAAGTTCAAAAATTTTATATGAGGAGTTGAAAGAAGGACACAAAGATCATCCAATGTTTAATCTTCTTTTTGATGAAATAGACAGATTGAATAAACTTGTGAATAAATTTCTAAAATACGCTAAGATTGGAAATGCCAATTTCGAAACAATAAAACTTAACGATTTTAAAGAAGAATTATACCTGATAGATCCTAAATATAAAAATGTTCTTTTTGACAATTTTGGCGGTGTAACCCTTGTTGCTGAAAAGAATAGTTTAAAGGAGATATTCATAAATCTAATTGAAAACAGTTTTGATGCTATAAAAAATAAAGAGGATGGAGTTGTCAGGGTTATATATGAAAGAGATAAAAATTTTGATATACTAAGATTTATAGATAATGGAATAGGGATAGATGAAAAACTTAAAAATAGACTCTTTCAACCATTTACAACCAATAAAGAAAAAGGTATTGGCCTTGGTTTATCTATTGTTTATAGAATAATTAAAGATGAGTATAAAGGTGAGATTGATTTTGAGAGTAAAGAGGGTTTGACTGAGTTTGTTTTAAAATTCAGGAGGAATCTTTGAACAGGTATCATATTCTGATAGTGGATGATGAATTGAACAGATGTAAAGTTCTTGATTACAGATTAAAGAAATCTGGATACAATACAACCTTTACAACATCTCCATCTGAAGCGATAAACATTTTTAGAAAGGAAAATATAGATATAGTGATTTCAGATATAAAGATGGGAGAAATGTCCGGTATTGAACTTTTAAAACATTTAAGGGAAATAGATCCTCTGGTCAATGTGATCCTTATAACCGCCTTCGGTAAAACTGAGGAACTTATTCTTAACGCTTTAAGAAACGGTGCTTTCGATTTTCTTGAAAAGGTGGAAGATGCCGATTACCTTCTTCAAATAGTTGAAAGAGGTATTAAAAACAGGGAAGAAAAGTTAAAATATCTTTATCTTAGAGAAAAGGAGAATATAGAATCCGTTAACGATTTTATAGGAGAGGATGAAAAGATAAAAAAAATTATCGATTATGTTAAACGGATAAGTAAAACTGATTCAACTGTATTGATTACAGGTGAGACCGGGACAGGTAAAGAACTCATAGCGAGGATGATACATAGGTTTTCAAAAAGAAACAATTTCAATTTCATTTCTTTCAATTGTGCTTCGTTGAATCCAAATTTAATTGAGAGTGAACTTTTTGGATATAAAAAGGGAGCATTCACTGGTGCTTATACAAACAAGGATGGACTTATAAAGGTTGCAAACAATGGAACATTGTTTCTTGATGAAATAGCGGAGATGGATTTTTCACTTCAGGTAAAACTTTTAAGAGTCCTGCAGGAAAGAGAGGTAACCCCTGTAGGTTCAACCGAACCGGTTTTGGTTGATGTCAGGATAATATCAGCCACAAATAAAAATATAGATGATGAGGTGAAATCTGGAAAATTCAGACTAGATCTATTCTATAGATTAAATGTTATCAGAATAGATATCCCACCCTTAAGGGAAAGATCAAATGATATTCCACTCATTTTTAACTATTATGTTACATATTTTGCAAAAAAATTTGGCAAACAAATAAAAAATATAGATGAGGAAGTTTATAAAATTTTAAAATCCTATAATTGGCCAGGAAATGTTAGGGAGTTGATAAACATCGTTGAAAGAGTAGTGGTGATAAAAAATGATGAACATATAAAAGCGACAGATATACCAATTTTTAAAGATAAGATGATTAAGGTTGATATGGAAAAGAAAGATTTTATTCCACAAAAGTTGGAAGATGTGGAAAAAAGAGTTATACTGGATACTTTAAAATTTTGCAATTTTGATAAAAAAGAAGTCAGTAAAATACTCGGGATAAATCTTTCAACACTTTACAGAAAACTGAAATATTACAATATTGAAGATCTATAAATTTTTAAGAATGTTTAGATAAACCTTCTTTTCCTTCTCCCAGTTGTATTCTTTAAGAAAAGCGTTTAAAGAGTTTTTTTTGAAATTTTCAAGATCAAGATTCTTAAATTTTTCTAAAATTTTTAAAACCTCATCTTTATCTGAAAAATCTGCAAGAAAACCATTCTTGTACCTTTCAACTATTCTTTTTGTTTCATTATTTCTGAAAATGAATAAAAGAAGAGATGCTGCCATATACTGGAATATTTTGTTAGGTAAAGAGTTTATATGGTTTAAATTGTCTGTCCTCATAGGATGAATCCCAACATCAAATAATTTTAAGGTGGGAATAACCTTATTTTCTGCTATTTGATCAAATATTCTTATATTTGAACTCTCCTTTAACCCTATATGATTTTTCCCGATAAGGGTGAGATGAAAATAACAGGTATAATTTTTAAAGATTTCATATAAAAAATCTACATTTCTTTCGTGATTTAAAGGACCAATATAAACGAATTTTATCCTTCTTTCATTTTTTATATTTTCTTTTATATGTTCATCACACTTTTGATTTAAATCATTCTCTGGAAGATTTCTTATAACATAAACATTTTTTAAATTATAATTTTTTTCAAAATATTTCTTTATCGAATCTGAAACGGTTATTACATACTTTATTTTTTTTATAATTTTCTTTTCAAAAATATAATCAAAAAAATTTATAAATCTTGTAAAAAGATTTCTTTCTACACCATCCCTTTTACACCATATCTCATGAGAATCATAGATTATTCTTATTCTTTTTCTAATAAAACTTATATATGATGGTAAAAATGTTTCAAAATCGTTTGCATGGATAAAAGAGGGTTTAATCTGTTGTATAATAAAAAAAACTTTAAACTTTAAATAAAAATAGTAATAAAAAAATTCAAAAAAATTTTTATTCTTTCTTTTAAAGGAATATTTTAAATTTATATAATTGAAATTAATATTTTTTAAATGTAATTTACCATTTCCTATAACAAAAAGTTCATATCTTTCATTTAAAATTTTTATGTATCTTAAAATCCTTGAATCATATTCTATATCTGAAAAAGTAATAAGTAGAAATTTTTTCATAGTTTAATTATATCTAAAAAAAAATTTTTTTAAAGAATATTTTTATCCGTTTGCAAAATGCAAAAAAATAAAATTTTATTTATTTTTAAATCTTAAAATATAATAACTTAAATCTGGCATAAATTTTGCTCCATTATCATAAAAGTAAAAAGGATTTAATATGAAACGAGGATTTACACTTATTGAACTTATGATAGTTGTCGTCATCATTGGAATTCTTGCCGCAATAGCAATTCCCAACTATTATAAACTTGTTGACAAGGCAAAGGCTGCCAGTGTTATCAATAATATGCATACTACCCAGATGACTGTTGAATTAAAGGCATCCGAACAAACATATATTGAATATTTCCCTAACATTGATGGTTTTTTAAACTCATTACCACAAAATTTTAAGAATCCTTACAGTAATCTTTCCCCTGCAATACAGAATGAAGAGGATCAGAACATACAGGGTGTTGTTGAATATGAGGGAACTAATGATTTTTATAAAATAACAGGTTATGGAAAGAACACCGATTCAACTTTAATGGAACTTACACCCGCTTCTCATCTTTTTTGATTTGCAAATTGCAAAAAATATTGTTCTTTGAAAAATTTAAGTTTTAAAATAAGAAAAGTTATAAATGGTATGAAAAATGTGAGTATATAAAGTAAACCTTAAAAAAGGAGGAAAAATGAAAAAAGGTTTTACACTTATCGAACTTATGATAGTTGTCGTTATCATAGGTATACTTGCTGCTATAGCGATACCAAACTTTGTACAGATAATTGACAAAGCAAAAGTATCATCTGTAAAAGCGAATATGCACACATTCCAGGTTGCAATTGAAACCATATCGGTTGATTCACAGGGAGTTTATCCATCAG
>DYMB01000023.1 GCA_020721805.1 Acetofilamentum sp.
ATAGTGGATTAAATACGGATTTTTTACGGATTTTACCAATGAAATATAAGCTTTATAAGGTCTATATAGCAAAATATAAGCAAAAGCCAAAGAAAAAGGGTTTTTTATATAGATTTTTAAGCAGGAAAAATCATAAATGGGTCAAATTTAGAAAAAATACCAAAAGAATTGTATATGTTTTCAAATTGGTAAAAACTAAAAAAGCAAAGGCAAAAAAATTAAAGGTAGAAAAGGCGTATAAAAAACAAAAAACTCACTGGATACCTTTTAGGCAATATCTAAAAAAGTATATATCAAAGATAAAAAAGAAGTATAAGGGTTTTGATGTGGCAGAAATTGAAAAATTCTACCACACTAGTTTTGATAAAGATTTTATAGATGAAAATACTCAATATGTATACAGGCATCCCGTAAAACTTCCGAGACAAAGAATATCCCGAAACAAAACAATAAAAAAGAGAAAATATAATAATCATTACCTAGCTAGGGTAATGGTCTGTTTTGTTCACACTAAAAAAGAAAAAATATATTTTCAAGTTAGAAATATAGGGGTCGCTTACAGGCAAGATGAGGGGGAAAATGTTTTAGTTCTTAATAGGTTAACATCTTGGCAAAAAGTCAGAGAAATTATAAGTGAATATACACAAAGTATGAGTGATGCTTTGGATGGGTTTGATTATATAGAATTTCAAGGTTTAGTCGCCTGGACAAGCTATTGTCTCATAAGCTTTGGTAGAAATGTGGTGGCGGAGGAGGCTTTACACTATGAAAAAGCGAGTGATAGCAGGAAAATGTCGCATGGGCATAAAAAGAAATCATAGAGGGTATTCCGAGCAAAGGGGGCTAAATGTCATTGCGGGGGATACTGAAACTTATAAAGGGGATGCTTGGACATTACAATTGTATAATGGCAGTGAAATGTTCTTTGATTATGTCAATAATGAAAATATACTGGACAAATTTTTAGAATACATTGAAAAAACTTGTTTTGTTAGTCGAGAGAATATAGTATATTTTCACAATTTAGCATTTGATTTGATGATACTATTTAGAAAATTTGTCGAGGATATTTACAGGCAGGGTAGTTATTGTAAAGTGGAATATAAGGGCTGGCAATTTGAGATATACTCAAAAAAAGTTAATTTTGTAAAAATGATAAAATCAAAAAGTAAAAATCATAATATCAGTGTTCACATTCTAGATAGTATGGCATTTACACAGGCGGGCTTGGACAAAAGTCTCAAAGCCTTTTCGATAGAGGCAGATAAACTGCCATTGCCGAAAGGTCTTGGAAAAAAGAAACTAAAAACAAAGGAATTTGAAAAGTATGCCAAAAATGATGTTATTGTATTATATAAGCTGGCAAGAAAAATTATTGACATGCATAAAGTTTTCAATATCACTCCATCTGTATCAATAGCACAATTTGCTATGAAAGTTTTCAGACACAATTATATTAAAGGAAATGACAATATATTATTTCCTCCTGCTAAATGTGTGGAAATAAGCGAAAAAAGCTATCATGGCGGGAAAAATTTTTACCTATATGACAAACCAAAATTGATAAAAAATGCCATTGAAATTGATATAAATAGTTCATATCCTTATGCCTGTATGTTTTTACCTTCCTTGATAAAGGGTAGATATATAGAAGTGGATGAGTTTGATAAGAATAATTACGGGGTATATAGAATATCAGGGTATATCAAATCAAAGTATCCTATTTTATATACTGATGATTTTAAGCGTATAGATGGCAAATTTGAAAATATCTGTGTATCATATTGGGACATAAAATCTGCTTTGGAATTTGCTGAAAAATTTGAATATAAGGTAGAGCTTGGCTATGTATTCCTTGATGAGGGAGATTATAATCCTTTCCAAAATTTTGTGAAAGATATTTACGCAAAGCGAAAGCAGTTCAAAGAGCAAAAGGATATGAATACTATATATAAATATATTCTCAATTCCTTTTATGGTAAATTTATACAAGTAAATGAAATACAAAGTTTCGCTTATACCGATGAAAAGATGAATGAGCCTGTTAAAAAATATCTGAATGAGTTTATTGACAAAAGCGGTGTAAATTTACATTATTATTATGATAGTAAACTAAATCAGTGTGTAATGAAAAAAACTGAATATGAAGCGGGACTATACTACAATCCTTTCATAGCCACATTGATTACAAGCTGTGCTAGGTATAATCTCTTGAAACTAGAATATAAATATAATTCCTTTCATTCTGCCACAGATAGTATAAAAACAGAGCAAAAAGTTAATGAAAATGAATTTTCAAGCGAGCTGGGAAAGTGTAAAGTGGTAGTGGAGGGGCGGTGCTTTGCTTTTAGGAATAAATTGTATCTACATTTTGCCAAAGATTTTAGTAATTGTAATCACAAACCTGATGAAGTGAAGTATTGGGATAAAGGACAGCATTTATGTAAATATGCTTTACATGGATACAGGGGAAGCTTGGATGATTTATATAAGAATAGATACAAATTGCTAAAAGATAGGAAAATGAATTACAAATATACAAAAGTAATACAATTGCGAGAGGGCTTTAAGCGGGGACTACCTATTGCTGATTTTGTAGAAATGGACGAGGTATTGACACTATAACTAAAAATTTGTAATATATTGTAAAGGGAGATACCACAATGAAAAATATAAAAAAAGAATTGAAAAATACTATACAATTAAAAAAAATAGCCGATATGAAGGAAACTGCTGTAAAGAAGTTAAGGAAACTATCCGATGAAGAGGAAAATCTTGGAATTTTAGCCGATTTGGATGATGAGAATGAAACCGAGCAGGATGAAAAAGATGTAGAATTAGAAAATTTTTTGAAAAACTATTCTGATATTGCTGGGGCAAAGGTGTCAATATCAAAATGGGAAGATGAAGCTAGCGATTGGGCAAAAGTGGGAGAATATAGTATCAGAGATTTTGGGACAACTGCCGATAAGATAGCCAAAATGTATGGTGGCGGTATTTACAAATTTAACATAAGAGATAGTAAAGGTCAATATGTGAAGCAGTTTACTCAAACATTTTCAAAAGTGGCATATCCTATTAAAAATCAGGAACAAACAATTATTGAGACACAACCTAGTATTAACCCCATTGAGGTAGTAAAGACAATACAAGAGCAAGGCAAAGAGACAAGAGCCGAAATGTATGGACTAATGAGCGAATTTGTTAAAACAATGGGACAGATGATTAGCCAAATGTCTGGACAAAGACAAAGTATATTAACCAATACAGAGGATTTGATACATTTGAAAAACCTTTTTCAAAGCAATGACAACCCAAGTAAATCAATAGATACTTTGATAAATATGTTAAGAACAGGCATTGAACTTGGTGGAGATTTGCGAGCTAGTGAAAGTAATGATGATAGCATCTTGGAAAGTATTTTCAAAAAGGTATTGACAAATACCCCCGCAGAAAAACTTACTCAATCTTTAATGAGTATAAACACAGGTGTAAACCAAAAACAAATAGTAAATGAAAAAAAGGTGATACAGAATGAGCCAAAACAAGAGGTGAAAGGTATGAATAAAAGTGCCATAAGCATTGTAGCAAAACTTAATATAAACCCCGAAAAGATAGCAAAAACTTTTTTGGAGAGTGCTGATGAATTTAGCATAAATCTTATAGCAAATTTACATGATGATAAAGAAGCCTTGAAAAAATTGTTATTTGAACTTATGCCTGATTTATCTAAATACCCCGATTGGAGTATGAAATTTATTGATTGTGTAATTACAGAAATAAAGAAACTAGAACCTGAACCCGAAGTGAAGGAAGACAATGACAAAAAAGAATGATATAAAAATAAGTATTTTCAAAAAAGCTGATGGACTAGCTGGCATTTGGCAAACAATGTATTTAATGCGAGAGCTAGTTTATAGAAGTAAACATAATAGATTGATTAAAAATACATCTGTATCTTTAATAAAAAATCTTTCCCCGCTGGACTATTTGAGACAAGTAAAAGCAGTATTTGACTTTATTAAAAGTAAAATGAAATATGTAAAAGATTATTTCCAAGTAGAGGAAATACAATCTCCACAAAGGATATTAAAAAGCATACAAGAATATGGATATGCTTATGGTGATTGTGATGATATGGCTATAATAAGTGCTTCAATGCTTTACGCATTGGGATTTAGATTGAAATTTGTTGTTATAGCTACAAAGCCAAGAAACTACAATCATATAAGAAGTGAAGTATTTATAAATGGAAACTGGATACCTTTGGAATTGTCAAGCAGTTTGCCATTTGGACAAAAGTTTAAGAGTTATGAAAAACCTTTGGAACTAGAACTATGAAGTTAAGCACTTTAATAAGGAATAAAGAATTGCTGAAATTATATAATAAAGGTATAGAACCAAAACAGATAGCAAACATAATGAAATTAACCCCCTCAAATGTCTATGTAATATTATACCGAATGCGAAACCTCAAAAAACACAAAAAATAATTGTAATAATTTGTAAAGATTTGTAATTTGCCTTTTATCAAACTTTTTCTTATAATTTTTTATATGAAACAGGAAATAATTGGTGGTAAAGTATTTTTTGTGAATGAGCTTGGC
>DYMB01000024.1 GCA_020721805.1 Acetofilamentum sp.
GCTTATGTTGTCAATTTTGATGATGTTGTGATTCAGTGGAATCAGACATCTGGTGCTGATTTTGTAAAATACAATGTATATAGAACCACAAATTCATCAGGATGGTCAAATCTCTCTTATGCTGATGTCTGGACTCAGGTGAATAATATCGCTGTGACCAATATTACGAATTATAATCTCACTCCGGGCACATACTACTATTACATAACAGCAATGGATGACCCGATTCCACCTGCAGGCTCAACTTATACAAATGAGTGCTGGTATTCTTCTGTAGGACAGGTTACTGTGGTTCATATTATCTCTGTTACAACCAATATTGATATTCCTCAGAGACTTTTATTTGAGGACCAGACCAATCAAACAATTATGGCAATAAATATTTCTGACGCAGTAGGACATAATCTGGATGCATTTACAATAAGTAATCGTGGCACAGCCTTAAATGGTATTGATATAACCAATGTTAAACTCTGGCAGGATAATGGGGTAACTCCAAACTGGTGGGATAGTGGAGATACTTATGTCACAAATCTTATGGCAATAGATTCGACAAAATGGCAGGCAACAAATCTTGCTGTGCCACTCGGCCTTGCTAGTGTTGATTTTGTTGTAACTGTTGATATCCCTGTTGGTGCTGTTGATTACAGAAGTTTCCATGCTTTAATTCCAAGAGGTGGGGTAAGATGTGTTGCCGGTGGAACAAATGCAGAAATTTCTGTTAATGTGTCAACTCAGTTTATTGCCCCGCGAACTGTTCATAATCTTACTCAAGATACATGGTTCACTAATATAAATCCTGCTAACACAAATGCCAATTCAGGTGATATAATTGAAGTCTATCCTGGATTTTATGTTGAGAATGTTGATGTTAAGACCAACTGCACAATAAGGGCTTATGATTGGGTGTATAATAGCAACAATACTACAACAATTGTGGATGGAACTGCTGGTTCCTGGTGTTTTAAAGTGAACGGAAATAAAACCGTTAATATAGAGGGATTTAAATTACAGAATGCAGGGTTTGGTGGAAATGGAATTGTTGTTTATAATAATGGTGCTGATGGGAATCTGTTGAATAATGTTATTTTCAGTAACTTAAATGACGGTATACAAATTAATAACGCTTCACCTGTGGTTAAATATAATGTTGTTACAAATACTAGTGGTGGTATAAGAATATCGGGAAATTCACCTGCTACGATTATATCTAACAGAATAATCAGAAATAATGGTGGTATAAATATTTCTACTGTCAAAACTTCAGGATTGGTAATCGTTGATAATGAGATAACTTTTAATAATACTGATGGTATGTATATATATAACTCATCATCAAATATTTCTGCTATCTCTAATAATGAAGTTAAATATAATAGTGGTGGTATAAGTATATTCCAGTCTTATGATATCGGGATTTCAAAGAACAATATAATTGGTAACACAAATTATGGGGTTTATATCTGGAGTAGTTCCGAACGGGTAAATATAGTGAATAATAATATTGCAACCAATAATGAAGGTATAAGAATAATTTTTGCAAATGATGTAAGTATTGAGAATAATCAAATCTATTCTAATCAAACTAATGGTATAAGAGTGGGCAAAGCCAATAATTGTTCTATATCAAATAATGATATTTTCTTAAATTCAAATGGTATTTCTGCCACAACCAACTCAAATAATTATATTATAGCCAACAATGTTACCAATAATAATTACGGAATAAGGTTATTGTCCAATTCAAGAAGTAATATCATTACAAACAATTATATAGCAAACAATATCTATTCAGGCATTTATCTACAGGGCACATCTTATAATTCTATACTGGATAATAATATTATTTTCAATAGTAATGGAATAGAATTTAATAATTCACTAGGTAATCAGGGGAACTTAATCTCATATAATGTGATTAACTATAATACCAATGGAATCTATTATTCATCTACTGCTAATAACAACATTATACTTAATACAATCTCATCTAACAGGGTTGGCGTAAATATGGAATGGATAGGTGGCTCTATGATTACACTGAACAAAAACAATTTGAACGACAATTTTCAGACAAATGTAATAAACAATACAGGCAATCCAATGATAGTTTTGACAAACTGGTTTGGCACAACTATTTACACTGATATTGCCAGCAGAATAGGTGGCGCTCAACTTACTACATTCCATCCATACAGACTTTTTGGTCCCTTTGATATTACAATCGGTGCTGATGCCACATATCTACCGCGAATAACAATGGCAACAGCCTATGTTGTTGGTGGTAATGATGTGGTTGTCAAATGGAACCAGATTGCGGGTGCAGATTTTGTGAAGTATAATGTATACAGAACAACAAACTCAACAGGCTGGAGTAATTTAACTTACAACGATGTCTGGACTCAAATAAATAATATCTCAACTACAAACATAACAAATTATAACCTAACACCTAATACCTATTACTATTATATTACGGCAATGGATTCTGCTCCCTTCACCAATGAATGCTGGTATTCAACAAATGCAATAGCAACTGTTTCACCGCCTGCCTCTAATGTCTGGAATATTACCCTGAATACATATTACCCAACAATTATGTCAGCGGTCTCCAATGCAAGCAATAACAATGTCCTGGAAGTCTTAACTAAAATGATTTATAACGAACAGATTCTGCTTTCACCTCTAACAACTTCTGCTACCCATATCACAATCGGCACAAAAGATTGGTGGACAAATGGCATAATCGGCAATGTTCTCCTTACATCATCAGGTAGCACCAATATTATTGTAACAAATGGCTATTCACTCAGACTTGAGGGCTTTGTGATTACAAATAATACTTTTGGTGCATATATGGATAATGCCACAGGGTCAACATTGCAGTATAATGTATGGACAGGGAATACAAATGCTATTGGATTTAGAGATGCAAATAATGTTATGATTTATAGTAATACTCTGCGAAATAATGTAAAGAACATTATTGGTATAAGAACACGAGACAGTATTCTGAAATTCAATAAGGTTTATGATAGTTTGCCGCTTTCCGCTTCGCGCGGTATAAGTATTATCTCTAATTTTAATCAAAATGTATCTCTGATAAGCAATGAAGTTTATAATATAAATTATACTGGTATAGTTCTTGGTGATATTGTTGATTCAACTATTAGAGGAAATAAGGTTTACCATAATTTATACGAAGGGATTTATGTGGGAGGTATTGATATACCTGCAACAAATAACTATATTATTGGCAATGAGATATATTCAAATCAGAACGCAGGTCTTAATAATGCTGGTTTAAAACTTGCTCTTACAAATTATAATAATTATATAATAAGCAATATCATCTATTTTAATGATAAAGGATTAAGAATAACAGGAACTAATGATAATAACTATGTAATTGGGAATAATATATACGAGAATAGCAATGGAATTACAGGTGAAAATAGTATTAGCACTTATTTTTCAAATAATAGGATATACAATAATTTTAAATTAGGGTTGGTATTTGTTGGAACGAGTGTGAGCAATAGGGTGGCTGAAAATAGGATATACGGGAATGAGAATGTTGGTCTCGGTATAAATGGAAACAATGCTGATTATAATGAGATTGTCAAAAACTACATCTATAATAATAAGAGATATAATATTGCACTCGCGACAAACTGTAATTATATAACAATTGCAAATAATTATGTAATTTCACATTCAACAAATTCAATCTTGCTTTATCAAGATAATGATAATATAATCATAACAAATAACATAATTGCAAGCAATTATAATGGTGTAGTTGTTTTTGCCACTAATGGATTGGAAAGCGATAACTTTATTTTAAAGAATAATCAAATCTTCTCTAACCAGAATACAGCAGTATATATGGAGCGTGTTAGAAATGCAGGGGTAACAAACAATAGAATATATAGAAGTAAATATGGAATATATACTATTGCTGCATCCAACAGTTTCTTCGTAACAAACGAAATTTTTAATTGTATAACTAATGGAATTGCTGTGGTTGGTGATGCTGCTGATAACAATTTTATATTGAAGAATGTAATATATGATATAAATAATGGTGCTGGATTAATAATAGATTATGGAGATTATAACCTTGTAGAGAGAAATATTATTCACAATAATAAGAATTCAAAAGGCACAGGTATTGCTGTCAGATTCTCTGCTGTAAGTAATATTGTGAAGAATAATTCTGTTTATTCTAATGATTCAAATGGTATTGCTTTTGGTGGCAATAATTGTAAATTAAATTCTGCTTATAGTAATGATGTGTATGATAATGTGACTGGTATATATGTTGGTGGAAGAACAAATTATGTGTATCATAACTGGAATGTTACATATAATTCTAATGGTATAAAGATTGTTGATGCCACAAATTGTGAAGTGTATCAAAATTACATAGCAAATAATTATGATGCAGGTATAAAAGTGCTAA
>DYMB01000025.1 GCA_020721805.1 Acetofilamentum sp.
AAGAGATAATTGGAGTTTGGCAGATTTTAAATTAATATTTCTAAAGGAGAGTGGGTTGAAATATATATATTTATTTTTATTATTCAGCTTTTACATAAATGCAACGACTCTAAATATAGATGAATTAATCAACAAAGCTATACAATCCAATCCTGATATAAAAACTATGCAAAATCAAAAAAGTATGAACTTGCACGATGAAGATATATCTAAAAGCTCAAGACTGCCGACTCTGAATCTGAACTTAGATTATAGTCCTACAAAAACTTTTGCATTACCTCAGAATGGTCAATTTACCACGATAGATAATAGCTATAAGCATGCGGACCTCACCTTAAATTATGTACTCTTTGATTTCTTTCAGACAAAATATAAAATTGAAATGTCAAAAAATAAAACAGCCATAAGTCAAATAATGCTCGACGATTCCAAAAAACTTTTAGCCTATAAAGTGAAAAAAACATATGACACTCTGGTGCTGGAAGATGCTAATAAAAAGATTGAATTTGAAAACTTAAAATATCACAAAGAACTTTTAGCACAAGCTAAAGCATTTTATTTAGCAGGATTGAAAACAAGTGCTGATATAGATAGTATAAACGCTTCATTACTTGAAGTAGAAAATTCACTGGTAATTGCACAATCCAAATTTGAGAAAGCAAAAATTGCTATGCAATACCTCATAGGTGAATCGTTGGGAGATGATTTTGTGTTGAAAAATACTTTAAATGCAGACCGTATGAAAAGTTACTCAGAAAAAGAGGTTGAAATGCTCAAAACGAAGCTCTTGAGTAATAACAACTCTTTGAAAATGGCAGACCTGCTGATAAACAATAGCGATACAAATATTGATCTCCAAAAAAGCAAAAGATACCCGGCTGTAAATATTTTTGCAACATATGGGTATGAGGATAGCCTTAATAGTTATGATACCAAAGTTGTTGGAGTACATACATCCATATCTTTGTTTGATGGAAATAAAAATAGCGCAGAGGTACAAAAAGCTTTTATTGAAAAAAATAAAAATTTAAATGAATATGAATCAAAAAAACATGCTTTAGAGGAGACTCTTATGGGGCTTTTGATGGACTCAAATAGGTATATATATACAATAGAGGCTAAACAAAATATTATTCATTCAGCACAAAGCGCTAGGAAAATCATGAATGCTAGATACAAAGAGGGGCTAGTGACATATATAGAAGTTTTAGATGCTATTAGAGTAGAAAATAGTGCCAAAAAAGCTTTATTGCAAGCGATATTCGAGAGAAATGATATATTAAATACGGTATCTTATCTTTTGAATGAAAATAATTTCCAAAAGAAGGTTGATTTGTGAAAAAAACTATATATATTTCCATAACCGTTGGCTTGTTATTAAGCCTGCTCTTTTATATATCGGTTTATAAACCTAAATCTACATATGAAACAGCCAAGGTCAAAGCTGGAAGTTTTGATAAGAAAATATTTGCAACTGGAATAGTGGATAGTGAAGTGATATATCAATTATCAGCAGATTCAACAGGCAAAGTTTTGAAGTTGTTGGCAAAAGAGGGTGATTTGGTCAAAAAAGGTCAAACATTGGCAATTATTGATTCTGTGGACTTGCAAGACAAAATCAATGAAACGCAGTATAGTATATCCAAAGCCATCTCTAGCCAAAGCAGTTCAAAAAGCAGAATAAATGAAGCTAAAGCCAAATATAACTTAGCACACAAGATGCTAGAGAGATATACTCAATTACGAAAAGGTGGTTTTGTATCTCAAGTGGAGTTTGATAATATTAAATTAGCAGAGGTCTCAGCTAAAGCGACATTAGATAGTGCATACAATGAACAACTTTCGTCCACAGATGAGGTCTCTAGATTAAACTCAACTCTAGCTGGGTTAAAGGAAAAATTGCAAACCTATGAGATAAAATCACCTAGTGATGGTGTTGTAGTTCAGAGAGATATAGAGCTTGGAGATATTGCTTTGGCCGGTAAGGTTATTATCAAGATAGTCAATCCAAAAGATGTTTGGGTAAAAACATTTTTAGACGAAGTATCTAGTGGCGAGATAAAAAAAGGTCAAAAAGCATATATTTCTCTTCGCTCAAAACCAAACCAAAAACAAATAGGCTTTGTAAAGCAAATTGATATAGTTAGTGATGCAGTGACTGAAGAGAGGATAATAGGTATATCATTTGAGAAGACTCAAGCTCAATTTTTTCTCAATGAACAAGCAGAGGTTGATATCGTGGCTAAACAGTTTCGAAGTGTATTGCAAGTACCTGCAAAGACAATCATAAAAGAAAACAATAAAAATGGTCTTTGGGTATATTTGGACGGAGAGGCAAAGTTTGTACCTGTGGAGATATTGGCAAGAGATATTAATACAAATCTTGTAGCCATAAAAGGCGATATAAAAGAGAATGACATAATATTGGTACCAGATACAAACAAGAAACCATTAGTAAATGGAGCAAGTGTGCGAATATGATAAATCTTGCCATAAAAGATATATCACACTCACTTGGTAAGTTTATAGTTACCTCAGTAGGCGTGGGTATGTTGCTTGGAATAGTGCTGATAATGCTAGGCGTTTACCGCGGAATGATAGCGGATGCTAAGGTACTACTAAACAGTGTAAATGCCGATTTGTGGGTTGTTCAAGAAGATACTATGGGTCCTTTTGCCGAATCTTCTAGGTTATTCGAAGATGTAAAATATCAAATTAGGAATGTTGAAGGTGTTAGTGAAGCTGCTGCTATGACATTTCAGACTATACAAATACCGACAAGCCTAAAACAAGAACGGGTAACAGCTATTGGATATGAGATAGGTAAAATAGGTAAACCGCAAAATATTATTAGCGGGCGTGAGTTGATTAGGGAGCATTATGAGATTGTTGTAGATACAAAGCTGGGCTTTAAACTTGATGACAAAATACCATTAGGAAGAAATATATATACCGTAGTCGGAATTACAAAAGGTGCTGTTTCGAGCTCTGGAGAAGCACTAGTGTACATAAGTCTAAAAGACGCTCAGCAACTTCAATTTTTGGCCTCAAATGATACCATCAGAAGCGATAGAGCAAGAGGAATTAAAGATGTTACAAGCACCACAGTGAATGCAATAGTTGCTAAAGTGTCATCAGGGTATAGCCCAAAAGATATTGCAGAAAATATCAAAAGATGGAAACATAAAAATGTTTATACCAATGACGAACAGGTAGAAATTTTGACAAAAAATGTTATAGAGAAATCCTCAAAACAGATAGGTCTGTTTACTATTATTTTGATTATCGTATCTTCAGTTATTATCTCACTCATTATATACACCATGACTATTGGCAAGATAAAAGAGATAGCTATACTAAAACTCATAGGAATGCCAAATATTGAAATTGTTAAAATGATAGTCCAAGAATCACTTATATTGGGCTTTTTGGCATTTATAGCTGGTAATATATTTGCCAATGCAATAAAAAGCAAATTTCCTAAGAATGTTCAACTATTACCAGAAGATTCAATGGGTTTATTTTTTGTAGTCGTTTTAGTAAGTGTCATTGGCTCACTATTTGGGATATATAAAGCACTAAAGGCAAATCCAGCACAAGCGATAGGTGAATAAGTATGAGTTCCATTGCAATAAAAGTAGAAAATTTAAAAAAAGAGTACACAACAAAAGATAACACACTGCAAGTTATCAAAGGTATAGATTTCGAGCTTGAAAAAGGTGAAATAGCGATGCTTTTAGGTCCAAGTGGTAGTGGGAAGACAACGCTACTTTTGATGCTAGGGTGTATACTGGAGCCAACGAGTGGAAGAATTACATTAGATAATGAAATTGTTTATGAGGATAGGTGGATACTAAAAGATACTCGAAAATTAAGGAGAGAGAAACTAGGTTTTATATTCCAAGCGCACAATCTAATACCGTTTTTAAATGTGCAAGATAATGTAACTCTTTTACCTCAACTAAATGGCATAGCAGAGGTAGAATATAAGAAAAAAGCAAAAGAAATTTTGACCTACCTAGGCATAGGAGATAAAACAAATTATATGATAGGAAGCTTATCCGGAGGGCAAAGCCAGAGGGTAGCAATCGCTAGATCATTGGCCAATGACCCTAGAATTATACTAGCAGATGAACCAACGGCGGCACTAGATAAAGAGAGGGCAATGTCTGTGATGGAGCTACTGCGAAAACTAGCCAAGGAACAAGAAGTGGCTATGATAGTGGTAACCCATGATGATAGATTGTTGCCATATTTTGATAGTGTATTGAAGATAGATGATGGTCATTTAACCAAAACAAAAGCAAGTGAAACAAAGTTGCATTAAGTAGGAGAAAATATTCTATCTACAGCTACTGCTTATGTATATAATAATCTAAATTATAATCTAACTCATTCTTTGTTTCACATAGTTACATCACAAAAATACAAGTTCAAAAAAGTAACAAATAAAA
>DYMB01000026.1 GCA_020721805.1 Acetofilamentum sp.
TATTTAAAATCAGGAGATAGCATTTCATCTTGGGAAAAACCAAGGACATTTTTTACATTAGAGGAGACATACTTGACAGGCCAATTATCTTTATACTCCCATATTATAGAGACTACAGGACCATCTGAAAAAAGGTTCTTCTCTTTTTTAATTTCATTCTCATACTCTTTTTCTGATGTAATATCTTCAATTATTGTATATACATTTTCTACTTTACCATGCAGATTTTTTACAGGGACTATATAAATCTTTACATACACCTCTCTCCCCCAAGAAGATAAAAAATGTCCATCGAGGTATTCAGTCTTCTGATTTGTAACAGCTCTATGAAAAGCATCAACATATCCAATTTGTATAAAGGGGAGCCTTTTAAGAACATTTAGGTTTATTATTTCTTCTATTGAAGGGCTTCCACTTATAGATAAAATAGATTTATTTAAGTCTATAATATTCCCTTCTCTATCTGTAACAAGAATTCCAAGTGGGGAATACTCAAAAAGTAATCTAAACTTCTCTTCACTCTCCACTATCTTCTCTAATATCTTTTTCTTCTCTGTAATATCATCATAACTACCCAATACCCCAATAATATTATCATCAGCATCCTTTAGGGGAACTTTATTTGTCCTTAACCATATCTTATCTCCATCCTTTGATAAACCAGGCTCTTCATATCCAATTTTGGAAATATTTTTTTGAATAACTTCTCTATCATCATTTCTGTATATATCAGCATTTCCTGACCATACCATCATATAATCATTTTTACCAATAATATCCTCAGGCTTTTCAAAGCCTGCATCTTTGGCAAACATAGTATTACAACCAAGGTAATTGAGAGTGCGATCCTTCCAAAAAACTCTTGATGGGATATTCTCAATTACAAGAGCTAAAAAATTCTTAGTTTTATAAAGCTCTGACTCTATCCTTTTCCTTTCATCTATATACTTTTGTATACCAAACATCATAAGAGGCTTACCATTCTGCCAAGAAATAACTTGACCCTGATCAAGTATCCATACCCACCTACCATCTTTATGCTTCATTCTAATTTCAGCAGAGTAAAAAGGAGATTCCCCCCTAAAATGCTTCTCTAACAAAGAAAGGGCTTTTGTATGATCTTCAGGATGGACTAAATTTTCCCATATTTTATGATTTATCTCACCAAATTCAGATAATTTGTAACCCAACATTTCTGCCCAATTATTATTGTATATTGTCTCACCTGTTTTTATATTCCACTCCCAAGTCCCAAGATTAGCTCCATTAATAATATTCTCAAGCCTATTTTTATTGATACTGAGCTCAATTTCGAGGTTTTTAAGCTCTGTAATATCGACAATCGTTGTAATGATATATCTTTTATCTGATAAAGTAAAAGAATCAAGATAGATTATAACATTTATACTTCTTCCCAATTTGGACATCAGAATTGCTTGCTCTTTTTGAGGGGTATCTGTTTTAAAAAAACATTCAAAAAAATTGCTAACTTCGATATTTGATGAAAAAATATCAAAATCATAGATATACTTACCATTCAAATCTGAATGGGACAACCCAAGTAAATTAGAAAATGATTCATTAACAAGAAAAAACTCTCTACTTTCAAAATCAATAATAGCAGTAGGTATTGGACTCTTGTTAAAGAAATTTGTGAATCTGTAAAGCTCTTCCCTCTCTTTGGTAATATCTTTTAAAAAGCAGTATATACACTCCTCTTTATCCCATGTTCCAAACCATAATTTGCTCTCCATAAAGAGGATATTACCATCACTTTTTATAATTTCAACATTACAATTATGATAAAGCTCATTAGGGATAGATTGAACAAACTCATCAAACTCAGCACTCTTCTCCAAAGAGCAGAGATCTCTTATATTTAAAGAAGATATCTTCTCTGAAGTATAACCTAATTTATCTATTGCAGCTATATTGCAATTTTTTATCTCTCCAGATTTGTTGGCTATAATAATTGGATCATCAATCAGATTGAATAATAGTTGAAAATTACTATTTATAACTTCAGATTTGGGATTTGAAAAAAGGTTTGATTGATTATTATTCATATTTACTATTTCCAAAAATAAAATAAATTGTCAATATTTTTTATAAAAAGAATTTAAGATTATTCTATCTAAAATTTACTAATTAAGAATTTTATAACAGAGATGCTATTAAAAAATATAGTAAATATATTTTACCTCAAAAATTTAGAAACAAATTTATACGATGCTTCTGTTATTAAATTTTGTATATTTTTGATATGAAATTTATTTAGGTTCTCTATTCTTGGAAAAAGTTCTGAAAATGTTATAATATAGGGTGTTTTTATATCATCTTTCAAAACTATCTTTGAGCCACTATCAACTCCTATTTGAATTGTAAGCAGTGCATCTTTGTGGTTCATCACTAAAATATTAACATTTTTCAATAAAGTTTCCGACTCTTTTATCTTCACCTCTAACTCGTCAATAGTTTCTTGATAGTTAACAACAAAATCATCCCCTTTCGACAATCTTTTGTGGGACTCTGCAATTTTTATCATCTTACCCATATCGTATGGCTGAAACTTTACATTAAATTTCTTCTCCAACACCTCCCATTGTTTATTAATAATAAGATATTTAAACGCTTCCCTCCTTGCTGGGTCTGAATTTTCAAGAAATGGGAAATAATCTTTTATAAGAGAGTTAAGCAATATATCAATATTTTTAGTTTTTTCAGGTAATTCCTTCTCTTTATTTTTAAACTCATTATATTTCTTTAATAAAGTATCCCTCTCCTGTTTTAAAATATAAATATTATTGACCTTATCATTTATATCATTAGATAAAAAAGGGACTATTTGGATAATTTGGTTTGCACCCTTGCCAACTAAGTTATTAATAAATATAAATTTATTTGTTATAAAACGTCCACCCTTGCTCTCTCCAATAACAGTAATCTCTTGACCCTTTATCTCTGATGATATTATATTTTTAAGAAAAGATGACTTGCTATTGACATTTACCTGATTTCCCTCAACAATAAATACCTCATTCCCCTCTATATAATTTTGGTATGATGTATTTATCTTTACAACATCTGCTGATATTTTAGACCCTTTAGCAACCACCCCTTTAATAAAGATACTTTTTGCAGAAATAGTAACATCTTCAGCAACATTTCCTATAATATTTACTACATCAGCTTCAATCTTAAAACCTGATTTTACAACATCTTCATTAGAATCACCCTTACCTTCTATATTTATCTGAGCATTTTCAACTTTTGTTGCATTGATATTTCCAATATTATAATCAATCGAGTCAAGGAAGATTTTATTATCAATGGAGTATTTCCCTTCACTATCTTTAGTAAGAAATCCCGATTTTGAGGCAAAAAAATCTATTCTGTCAGAAAATTCAAAATTATATATTGAATTTTTATCGTAATTTATATTGTGACGTAATTCACCTACCCTCTGCTGAATTAAATTTCCATTTATATCTTTACCCTCTTTACCATTAGAAGGTTTCACAAATGTAAAGAGCTTTGTATCTTTTTCAATTATTTTACTATCAAAACCTTTATTTTTATGATCAAGTTTCTCATCTTTTAAATTATAATCTTCAGTAATATTATCATAAGTGAACTTATACTCTATAAATTTACTATCTTCTCCATCAATAGGTGCAATCCCTTTAGCTATACAATATTGACAAACTTTACTCTTTCTCTCATGATACGATAGCTCAAAGTAACCTCTCAAAGAAGATTTGAGCAATTCCTCATCAAGTAAACCAAATGAAATACCAGATACAGTAACTGAAGTTTTGATTATTTGGAACATTTCATCAAGAGCTGCTTCAATATTACTCTCATCAAAATTGCTATTAGGCTTAATATTTATGTATGCTTCTGTTTTGTTTTCGTTATAATTGATAAACATATCAAATGCCATTTTTATGATCCTTCAAATAAGATATTTAAAATTATTTTAATAATTTTAATAAAATAAATTTAGAGAAAAATTTTTTATTAAAACTGAAAATATTTCTTATTAAATAATTAATCAATTACTGTTTTAAAATATTTATTAATATAATAAAAAGAAATAGTAAATAAAAAAATAATATATAGTGAAACAAAATCTTAGTCAAACAAACTTATAGAGTATAGG
>DYMB01000001.1:0-30049 GCA_020721805.1 Acetofilamentum sp.
TATCATCATATATTCTTGCATTTGATACGATTATTTTTCTTTTAATTAAGGATTGGTTAAAAAGTAGTGTATCATAGATTTTAACCGAATCTTGTGAAAATATCACTTTATTATTCTTTATAAGTGATAAAGATACTATATAATTGTAAGTTTTATAAATTCCAGATAGTTTATTTAAAAATCTTGCTTCAACCTCTTTGTCCTCTTTAAAAAGAAAATAGTCATTTATTGTATAAAGATAACTTATAAAATAAAAATCGTTGATAACTCTTGTAGATATGCTATCAAATAAAATTAAAGAATGTTTTATTGCGATTTTGTGATTTTGGGAATAATTCTTTTTTAAAATGGTAAGTGATTTATAACCAAGAAATAGAAGAATTAACAAAATCAATAGATTGGAAAAGAAAATAATTCTTTTTAAATAAGTTTTATTCCCACAAAATTTTTCCATATTCCTTAAATAAATGTTAACAGAAAGAAAAAAAATTTCAAGATTGATATTGAAAAAGTCCTATTTTTAACTATTATATAAAAGGGGGCGAAAATGGTCTCGACAGGGATAGTCTTGGTCAGGAGAAGCATGCCGAGATCGCTGGTGTCTCGTAAAAAAACCGGCAAAAAAGAAAAGACAACAATTTCGCATTAGCCGCTTAATAAAGCGGCAAGATCTTTCAAAATAGGTCAGGTATTTTGAAAAGATCTTCATATTTCCTGACTGCTGATATGGTAAGCCCTGACCATATCTTAAGATTAAGGGCAAAGACTTCAAATAGGTTGCACCTGACCTTATTGAAGTTATAATAACAGATGCTAAGCATGTAGAAGGACTGACCATTTATCTCTGGACGCGGGTTCGATCCCCGCCGCCTCCATTTTTTATGAAAAACTTAAAATGTTTATCAAATTCTATCGAAAACGAAGAACTTTTTTTAAACACCATTAAATATCTTTCAGATATTATAGATGCAAAAGATGAGTACACTATAGGACATTCTGAAAGAGTCCAGAGATATTCCGTACTTGTTGGAAAAAGATTACATCTTTCAAAAAGAGAACTCGATGTCTTATACCTTGCATCAATATTACATGATATTGGAAAGGTGAAAGTTCCAATAAAGATTTTGAACAGCAAGAAGAAACTCAACAGGTTTGAATTTTCGGAAATCAAAAGACATTCAATATATGGAGCCTACCTTCTCGGTTCATTTAAATATGTTAAAGGCTTGCAGGAAGCGATAAAATATCACCATGAAAGATATGATGGTAAAGGTTATCCTGATGGTATAAAGGGAAAGAATATTCCACTATTTTCAAGGATAATCGCTGTGGCTGATTCTTTTGATGCGATGACCTCTGGCAGGAGTTATAAGAAAGAGATAAAAAGCGAAAAAAATGCTATGAGAGAAATAGAAAAAGAGGCTGGAAAACAGTTTGATCCTGAAATGGTTGATATTTTCATCAGATTGTATAAAGAGGGCTATATTCATTTTGAAAAAGGCTTTCATCTTTTCAGATCACAGAGTGTTAACTCTTTTGAAAAGGCGTTGCTATTTTTTAAAGATTCAAAAAAAAGAATGAAGAATCAAAAGGATAAACTTTTGATAGATCTGAATATTGGTAAAATTTTTGTTCAGCAGGGAAAGAGTTCTTTAGGTTTAAAGTATTTGAAAAATGTTGAAAAGAGTATGAGGAATACTGCTAACAATATTTCAAAATTTGAACTCTATAACGAGTTATCATCAGCAAACTATTATCTTAACAGGTATGATGATTCGCTAAATTATTCTTTTAAAGTCCTTTTAAATAAAAAATCAAACCTTCTTGAAAAATCGAGGGCTGCAAGACATATAGGAATGATCTATTATAAAAAAGGTGAAAATATTAAAAAAATTTTTAAATATCTTGATGGAGCACTGGAATTTTATAAAAAGATGGAAAAAGATTTTGAAAAAGAAAAAAGGGATCTTATTTTTAAAAATTTTTCAATCGTTAAATACAATCAATTGATAAATTTTAAAAAGGATATGACAATGGATCTTGCAAAATATTATGATGCAAAAGGTTTTATCTATATGAATATCGGTAATTTGGAAAGATCTATTGAAATATATCAAAAATCTATAGATATTAAACATTTTTATAATGATCTTTACGGTTCGATAAGAAGTCACAGTGGAATAGCGCTTGTTTATATGGAACAGGGTAAACTAACTGATGCTGAAGAGAATCTTATGGAAGCGTTGAACCTCGCTTTAAAGTTGAACAACAAACTCGGATTGTGGATGGTTTACAACAATTTGGGAAGATTGGCCGTTTTTAGAAAGAATTATAAAAATGCGAAATCTTATTATATGAAATCTTTTAACATAGGTTTGGAACTGAAAAATAAAAATCTTTTAACTGAATCAATTTTCTTTTTGACAAGATTTTTGAAGAATAAAAAGAGAATCAATTTGCTTGTTTCAAAATATAAAAGAATATCAAAAGTTAAAGAAGTTTCAAACATAATGGAATATTATATAACCAATAAAAAAGATGATATTGAAAAAACTAAACTCTTGTTTGAGAAAACTCTGGGTCGTTTAAAAGAAAATTACAGGTTGCTTGAATATGCAAAACTCTTTTATAACTATTTGAAATTTTTAAAGAGAACAGATAAAGAAGAGTATAAAAAAAGAGTGGTTAATATTCCAGATGTGATATCTAACATATCGGATGGTCTGATAGAAAGAAAATTGGAGAGGGTATATGATATCAATATTAAAATCAGCGGGGATAAAAGGGCTTGATGGATATGTTGTGGAGGTTGAAACAGATGTTCAAAACGGTTTACCCGCTTTCAACATAGTAGGTCTTGCCGAAAGAACCGTGAAGGAATCGAAAGAGAGAATAAGGAGTGCGATCAAAAATTCAGGGTATCCATTTCCCGATAGAAGAATTACTGTAAATCTTGCACCAGCGGACATAAAAAAGGAAGGATCACATTTTGATCTTCCAATCGCTATATCGTTGTTGAAGTCTATGGGAGTTGTTAAAAGTTTAAAAGATGAAATCGTTTTTATTGGAGAATTGGCATTGGATGGTAAGATAAGAGGTGTATGTGGTATACTCCCCATAATAACATCTTTGAATGAAAAAAGTATAAATAATGTTATTGTTCCATATGAGAATAGAAATGAAGCAAGTGTTATAAGCGGTGTTTCAATCTATGCTGTGAAGGATCTAAAGGAAGTTGTTGAGTTTGTAAATGGAGTAAGAGAAATTCTTCCTTACAAAAATTCCAAAGAGGAAAGAGGTGATTTTGAATACGATTTTGGATTTGAAGATGTAAAAGGCTTAACTATGCAGAAGAGAGCACTCGAGATAGCAGCGGCGGGTGGACACAATGTTTTGATGATCGGATCTCCCGGAACAGGTAAGACCATGCTTGCAAAAAGGTTTGTAACTATTCTTCCAAGAATGAGTGAAAATGAAGCCATAGAGACTACAAAAATTTTTTCTGTGAGAGGAATGGTAAAAGATTTTGAAGGAATTATGAGAGAAAGGCCATTTAGAAGTCCACATCATACCATATCAGATGTTGCTTTGATAGGTGGTGGACAGGATGCTCATCCCGGAGAAGTCTCACTCGCTCATAACGGTGTGCTTTTTTTAGATGAGTTTCCAGAGTTTTCTAAAAATATCATAGAAGCTTTAAGGCAGCCTCTTGAAGATGGATATGTGACTGTTTCAAGGGCTCAAAACACATTCGTTTATCCATCAAGATTTTATCTGATTGCTGCAATGAATCCATGTAAATGTGGATACTATTCCGATCCAACCCATGTTTGCACCTGCACGCCATACGACATACAAAAATACCTCTCAAAAATTTCAGGACCGATTCTTGATAGAATTGATATTCATATAGAGGTTCCAAGAATAGATTTTTTAAAGGAATCTTCACAGGATAATGTTGAAAAATCTGTTGAAATAAGAAAAAGGGTCCAAAAATGTGTTGATCTTCAGGAAAATAGGTATAAAAAATTGAAAAGTATAAAAAGGAATGGACACCTGACTTCAAAATATTTAAAAGTTTACTGTAAACTCGATAATAACAGCATAACTTTACTTGAAAAGGCTTTAAACCATTATTCCTTTTCACCAAGATCTGTGACAAAAATAATAAAGGTGGCAAGAACCATTGCGGATCTTGATGGATCTGAAGATATAAAGGAAAGACATTTATCTGAGGCTATCCAGTACAGGATACTCGATAACAAATTTTTTTACAGGATTTAAAAAAAATGATAAGGATAGAAAAAACATGGAATAGTATTCTCGATAGATATCGGATAGATGAATTACAGTTTAGAGAAGAGTATGCAAAACTTTACGGTGATGCGAATTTTTTTTACAAAGAAAAAAATAACGATTTAATTTTTTTAATACTTATAATAAATAGAAAGTATAACGATTTTGAAACCCCATATGGTTACTCTTCATTCTATACAACAAATAATGATGAGAGTTTTACCGAACGATTTTTTGAGGAAATTGTTAAAATTTTAAACAGGGAAAAGTTGATAGCAGGCCTTATCAGGTTCAATCCATTTTGCGATCTACCGAAAACGGATCTTTTTAAAATAGAGTATGTAAGGGATGTTTATCATATAGAACTTAAGGAAGATTTTTATAAAGGTTTTAAGGACTCCGTAAAAAATAAGATAAATCGAGCATTGAAAGGCAACTATGATATAGTTGAATCTAACTCTTGTGATGAGTTTATTAAATTTTATTATATCTATATCGATATGATGCAAAAAAAAAGATCAACAAAAGATGCATATTTTTCAAAAGAGTATTTTGAAAATTTAAGCAAAACTGGATTTTCAAAAATTTTGAATGTTTACTATAAAAATGAATATCTGGGGGGTTCGATATTTTTAACCGGAAAAGGAAAGAACTCTTATTACCATCTATCCTCTTTGAAAAATAATGAAATTCATAAGGGACTCTCTAATCTTCTTGTGTTTGAAGGGTGTAAAATCGCTCAAAAGGATAAAAGTGAAAGATTGGTTCTTGGTGGAGGATTGAGTTCAAACGCTGAAGATGGCCTTTCAAAATTTAAAATGTCTTTCACCTCAAAAAGTAAAAAATTTTATATCGGTAAAGTCATAATTGATAAAAAAGAGTATGAAAGACTGATAAAAATATATGAGGAAAAGATCAAAGATTCATCAAATCTTTTTTTACGATACAGGGATATTTTAAACTAAACTATTGATTTATTTTTTCTATATGATAAATTTTTACTTTTGGAGATATTATGGAAAAGAGAAAAATAGTTGATATAATGAGAGAAGTTATAGATCCCGAGATAGGAATTGATGTAGTTACCCTGGGACTTATATACGATCTAAAAGTTGAAAACGAAAAAGTGGAGATTACAATGACTCTGACTTTTCCAGGATGTCCACTTGGGACGATGATAGTCAACGAATTAAGACAAAATGTTGAAGAGATAGCGGGCGAAGGAAATGTAAAGGTGAATCTGGTCTTTGAACCAGCATGGGACCAGACGATGATATCAGAAGAAAACTATTTAAAATTAATAAATGATGAAAAATAACGGTTTTTATAAAGTTTTAACTCTTTTAATTTTTATAACTATAATTCTGATTCTTTTTTTGAAGCCACCAAAAATAAAAAATGGGAATTCAATTCCTTATGAGGATAAAATTCTTCTTACGGCTTTTTCTTTAAAATCAAGAGTTGATAATTTTTACAGGTTGAAGAAATATTACCCTGATAATTTGAAAAGTTTTAAAAAATTTTACGATATAGAACTTGAAGAATATTTTTTCTTTGAATCCTATAAGAACGATTACATTATCAAGATAAAAAATCCAATAAACGATACCACAATTTCTTTAACAAAGGATAGTATAATAAAAGAAAAATATGAAAAATAGAACATGGGCAGAAATAAATATAGATAATCTTCTTTACAATGTAAAAAAGATAAAAAATTTTGTGGGAAAGAATGTAAAGATTCTGGCTGCCGTAAAAGCTAACGCCTATGGACATGATAGTATAGAAATAACAAGGGTTCTTTCACCTTACATAGAAATTTTCGGTGTTGCTTCCATAGATGAAGCTATAGAGTTAAGGATACATCGTATACCCAACAGGATACTGATATTGAGTCCAACACTTGATACGGATATTCCTAAAATAGTCGATTACAATATAATGCCAAACATCGTTTCATACGATTACGCCAGAAAACTTGATAAAGAATCGTATAGGAGGGGAAGGATCACTGAATCGCATATTGAGGTGGATACCGGAATGAATAGAACAGGTATCTATTATAAGGATGCGGTTAAAGAGATAAAAAAAATAGTCGCTTTGAAAAATTTAAAAATAACCGGAATTTTTTCACATTTTGCAGAAGCAGAGAAAAAAAATAGGGAATTTTCTATTGAACAAAAAAGAAGATATGATATAATTATAAATAATTTAAAAAAAAATGGGATAACTTTTACCTATAGACATCTTGCCAATTCATCAGGGATGGTAAATATAAAAAAAACTCATTACAACATGGTAAGACCTGGTATAATGTTATATGGGCAATATACTGATAGATGGTTAAGCAGGTTTTTAAAGGTAAAACCTATTATGAGTTTAAAATCAAGGGTTGGGCAGATTAAAAATTTGAAAAAGGGTGATTCCGTTTCATATGGAAGAAATTTCATCGCTGACAAAAATATGAAAATTGCAACAGTTCTTATAGGTTATGGTGATGGATATACCAGATTGCTATCAAACAAAGGGTATATGTTCATAAGAGGTAAAAAAGCAAAGATAGTTGGAAATGTTTGCATGGATCTTACAATGGTTGACATATCAGATATAGATGGTGTTAAAGTTGGAGATGAGGTTGAAGTTTTGGGAGATAATGTTTCCTTAGATGAAATTTCAAAGTTAACAGGTTTATTAAATTATGAGATTATGACCGGTATAGGTCCAAGAGTTCCAAGAATTTTTGTGAGATTCAACAAAATTTATTATCAGAAAAATATTTTAGCAACAAATGGAGGTTCGCTTGTCTGAAAAAAAAATTGAAATAATGGATCTTATAAATCCTTTTTATATTCAGTGTCTTGCAAATTTACAACTCATCAACATACCCGGATTGGAGACAAAATTAGATTTTGAAAATGCATCAAGAGTTATAGATTTAATTGAATTTATGTACAGTAAGATGAAGAATAACCTTGATCAAAATGAAAAAAAGATATTTGAAGAGGTTCTTGGTAGTTTAAAATATCAGTTTCTTGAAAAGAAAAATCAAAAGGAGGAGAAGTGAAAAAATTTATATTCCTCTTATTGTTTATGGTATTTGTTTCTGTTATTTTTGGTCAGAAAATACATATTGTAAAAAAAGGAGATACTTTATGGGATCTTGCTGGATATTATTACAACAATCCTTTTATATGGAGAAACATCTATAATGCAAATATAGAAAAGATTAAAGATCCACACTGGATATATCCAGGACAGGAATTTTTGATACCAGATGTTTTGGCAAATGTTACCTCTGTTCAAGAATCTACAACCGTTGAGGGAAAAGATACCACTGCTGAAGAGGAAAAAATTAACTTTGAAAAAGAAGTTGAGAAGAGTGAAAATGTTGAGTATTCAAAATCTGAAATTTCAACTGCGGAGATGGCGAAGGTGAAGCAGATAAGAGAGGATATAAAGAAAATTGAAAAAACAAAAAGTTATTCGATAAAAAATGCTCTTGAATACGCTGTTGCAAAGAATTTAGCTTATAGGGCTGGATATTTAACATCAACAAACCCAAAGGTCGGAAAGATCAAAGAATTGTATAAAAGTTCCTATCAGATGGTAAGAAATGAAAGAGTTTATGTTGATATGGAAAATACAGACTCATCCTATATCGGAAAAGAGTTTATAATTTTTAAATGGAACAATCAAATAAAGGATAATGAAACAAAAGAGAATCTCGGAAAACATGTAAGGATAATAGGAAGATTTCTTTTGGAAGGTTTTGAAAACAATATAGGTTATGGAAAGATAACCTCATCCTACGATGAGATTCATAAAGGGGATTTTATCGCTTTATATGATGAGCCCGTCGTAAATCAAAATTCATCCTATCTTAAAGTTTCCGAAGATATTACAGGTTTGTTGATAGGTCTTGAAGAACATAAGATGAAAGCTGACGAATATTCAATTTGTTTTATAAATCTGGGAAAGGGGAAAAATATAAACACTGGAGATGTTTTTACAATAGTAAGAAAGAATAAAACAGGGGAATATTATGCTGCAGGTGCTTTACAGGTTCTTGTTCCATTTGATAAATACTCTACAGCCACAGTATTGTCGATAAAGGGAAATATGGATATAAAACCTTATGAAGAGATAAGACTCGCTTATAGAAATAAAACTGAATACATAATGAAAAAATATCAGGAACTGACAAATATAACAGGTGAAGAGAATATTATTGAACAAAAAGAAGAGATAACCCCACAGGCTGTAGAACCTGTGATCGAGGAAATAAAAAAGCCCGAAGAAACGGTTAAACCCGAAGAAACAGTTAAAGAGGAAGAAACCGTTAAAGAGGAAACTCCCGTTCAAACGAAACAGGAAGAAGTTAATATAAAACAACCAGCACAAGAAGAGGTTGTAAAACCTGTTGAACAACCTAAAGAGGAAGCAAAACCTTCCGAAGAGCAGAAAAAGGAAAATGTTCTAATTATAGAGGAGAAGCAGGATACAACTGAAAAGAAAAAGGTTGAAGGTGAAGAAGAGTTGATAATAATAGAAGAAGAATAAATGGAAAAAATCACCTATAAAGTACTTCTGGAAAAGAAAAATAATGGTCAGAAGGCAGTCCTGGTGACTGCCTATGACTACTCTATAGGTTCCATAGTTAACAATTCTTCGATAGATATTGTTCTTATAGGTGATTCTGCATCTATGGTGATGATGGGTAACAGTTCAACTCTTGATATAACACTTGATGAGATGATAGTTTTTGGAAAATCCGTTAGGAAGGCGATAAAAAAACAGTATCTTATTTTTGATATGCCATTTTTAACATATCAGATATCGAAAAATCGTGCTATAAAAAATTGTGGAAGAGCATTGAAGGAGACAAAGGTTGATGCGGTCAAGATGGAGGGTGGGTATGAAATTATTGATAGAATAAAGGCTGTTATAGATTCTGGAATACCAGTCTGTGGACATATCGGATTACAACCTCAAAGTTATAAAAAATATGGTGGATATCCAGTCCTTGGAAAAGATGAAGAGGAAATCTTAAAAATACTGAAGGATGGATATGAACTTCAAAAGGCTGGTGTTTTGATGTTGATAGTTGAAAATACAACAGATCTTGTAGTAAAATATTTAAAAGAAAATTTAAAAATTCCAGTCTATTCCATAGGTTCTGGAACCGAAAGTGATGGACAGATAGTTGTTATAAATGATATCATTGGCCTTTATTCTAAATTCACACCAAGATTTATTACAAAATATGAGGATATTTCCAAAAGAATAGAAAAGGCTCTGGAAAGGTATGCAAGTGATGTTAGAACTTCAAGATTTCCTAAAAAAAATAAAATTCCAACAGTTGATAGAAAAATATTTTTGGAATCTATTGAAAAAATCAACAAGAAATATTGAATCCAATTTGAAAAATTCTTTAAGACATTTAAAATTAAGAACGAGTGAAAAAAAATTATAAATCTTTTAAGATAGAAGTTCCATTATCAGAATCATATCTATTTTCAAGTTTAAAAGATTTTAAAGAACTTAGAAGAATAAAGGATATCCGTTTATTATCATAAAAAAAGTTATGATATCTTGTAAAACTTAAAAAATGAATTATTGAAAATAGATAGAAGTGTTCAACATAGTATTGATGTTCAATAGATTTTAGACGACCTGACATAAAAGGTTATTCAAAATGAAAGCGGATAAAAGGGAAGAAACAAATTTACTTGATTTCTTCTTTACCAACCTCTTTTAATTTTAGATCAAGTTTTTTAAGTACTTCCTCTATATCCACCTTTGTTATATAACCTCTTGTTGCCTTAAAAACTATATCTATTCTCAATCCCAGTTCAAAATATTTGAAGAAGTCATCCTTATTTAACAAAACTTCTTTTATTCCCTTGATTTCTATTTTATCAACATATTCTTTGTGCTTATTTATCATAAGGTCGATAGGTATGTTATCGATTTTTATTACCCTTCGAAATTCTCCTTTTAGTTCTTTATCACTATTCTCTCTTGTGGTTGTTTCAAGATCCGATCCATCTGAAAAAATAGAAAGTATGCTTACAAAAGGTTTTTCAGTGATGTTGAAAAATTTCTGGATGCCGTTTGGAATATTTTGCCCAAGAATTATAAAAACATTTTTTTCAGGTGCGAAAAATGAAATGTAGTAATTTTTGTAAGGGAAATTATCAAGAGAGAATTCACCGATCTTTTCATACTTTTTTTCTTGGAATTCCTTACTTTTCTTTAAAAAGAAAGAGGTGTCGGTTCCCGTTGGCATAGTAGGTTTTTTATTTATTTGAAATCCATCGGGAACTGATAAAGTCTCATTCTTCTTACTTGTATAGAATGCCCAACCACCAAATCCGAGTCCCCCGATGATTATTATAAAAATTAAAATACCCATATTCACCGCCTTTTAAAATTTTAAAGGGAGAATACTCTCCCTTTATATTAATTGTTTTCCTTCTTTTCTTCCTTGTTTTCTTCCCTGTTTTCCTCTTTGTTTTCAGATTCTTCTTCTATCTCATCAAACTCTTCATCCTTTTCCTCAAGAAGATTCACATCATCTTTCATCTTTACAAGATTTATGTACATTATTGTTAACCCTGTTGTCCAGGAAACAAGAATATATGATATTATAGTAAAAGCGATTATATAAAGAAGTAATCCGAATAGAAATGAACAAAGGTTGATCGCCCAGTTTCCTGCAACAAAATTGTGTATTGTAAAAAGGAAAGGAGTAAACTGGGATGCTATTTTTTCTGCTGTCTGGTAAGCAGGGACAGGTGAAAGGAAATAGAAACCGTTTGACCATATATTTAGCCATGAACCATTATTCCATACTGAAAGTGCCCATCTTGTGAGTTCTAAGGAATATTTTAAAATAATGCCTAGAATTATTCCACCAAGGCCAGACATCAGTCCTACAAGTGTACCCCAAACAACAAGTCTCCAGGGATGATCCCAGACTAGTGAGAAAATTTCAAAAAGTGTATCGAATGTGTCAGATTTTGATGTTCCAGCAACCGCTGGTGAGATGAACAATGAGACAAAGAATATTATTATAAGATAAACTGTGAATACTGCACCAAAAATTATAGGGATTATTAAAAATATTAAAAAGAGTGGACCAAAATATGGTATCCTGCCAATTAAACCAAAAATGAATGCAGCGATGAACATAAATATTATAAGAATCACAAGTGTGAGTGGTGCAAGGAATGAGGATTTCCAGAATTTTTTAGCATAAAGAAGTGATTCTTTCATCTCATAAAATTCATTTCCTTTCAACTGTTCAAAAGTGATCTTAGTTACAGCAGTTTGAGCAAAAATAAAAAATATGAAATAAAGGATAACCCCTATTCCCCATATTATCCAGGAATACCAGGCAAGTGATGTTACACCGATAACCGGAACAGGTATAAATTTATATGTATCCCATATTGTCCCAATGGAAGTCCCATTTGTTATAAACGCAAGATATGAGAAGATGAAATAAAAAAATGCTCCAAGAGTTATCGAGGAAAGCATAACGAACATTTTTTTAATGGATAAACCGAGTCTTGTACACCTGAACAGATCCTTGTAATTATAGTGAAGTTTTATCATAAAACCTCCTGTTTATTTTTAAATTCATACTTTCATTGACCTCGTCGAGAGTCTTTTTTGCTATTTCTCTTGCCTTTTGACTTCCCTCTTGTATTATTTCAAAAATCATATGTGGATTCTTTTCATATATATTTCTCTTTTCTCGTATCGGTGATAAATATTCAATTATTTTTTTTGAGCATATGTTTTTACAATCGACACATCCGAGTTCCCCCTTTTCACAAAGAGATTTTATATTTTCAGTTTCGTTCTGATTAAAAATTTTATGGTAAGAGAAAACATTACAAGTTTCAGGATGTCCCTTATCATTTTTTCTAATCTTTGTAGTATCAGTTATAGAGAGTTTGACTTTTCTTGTTATCTCTTCATCGGAATCGGAAATATATATAGCATTATTTAAAGATTTTGACATTTTTTTACCATCTATTCCAAACACCTTTGGAAATTTTGTTATCAGAGATTTTGGTTCAGGAAAAATATTTTTAAAAAGGTTATTGAAACGTCTTGCTATCTCCCTTGTTAGTTCAAGGTGTGGAAGTTGATCTTCACCAACGGGAACAACCGTTGCCTTATAACATAATATGTCGGCAGCCTGAAGTACAGGATATCCTAAAAGACCATAGTTATTATCTGAAGTTAACTGTAAATCCCTTATCTGTTCTTTTAAAGTTGGATTTCTTTGAAGCCATGATATCGGTGTTATCATAGAAAATAGAAGATAAAGTTCGGCGTGTTCTTTAACAAGTGATTGCACAAAGATTGTAGATTTTTCAGGATCTATTCCGGCAGCCAGCCAGTCAAGTATCATCTGAAAAATATTTTCCTGCAAAGATGACACATTATCATACGATGTTGTTAATAGATGCCAATCCGCAACCTCAAAAAAACAGGTATATTCATTTTGCAACTTAACCCAGTTTTCCAGAGCACCAAGAAGATTGCCTATATGAACCCTACCTGTTGGTCTAAAGCCCGATAATATTGTTTCTTTCATAATCACCTTAAAATTTTATAATACTATTATTTAATTAAAAGTCAAGAATTTTTATATTCATCAAACAGACGACTCATTCCTAACGAAGAGATTAAAAATAGCGAAGTTGAAACAAGAAAAACTATCTTAAAAGAGGTTAATTTTAATATGAAATAACCTAGTATCGGGGTGATGATTCCCCTTATTCCTGTTAGAAAGATATGAATATTCTGATACTGTGAAGAATCATTTTCCCTCGCAAAATATATTGATGAAAGATCCCATATTGTTGAAACTGCAGACATACTTAATTTTTATTTGTTTTTTCTTTCTTATTTTAATCTTTGAATATGTTAAACAACAAAAAAAGCCAAAAATACCTGATAATGCAAATAAATTTTATAAAGGGAGTCATTATAATCAAGCAATCTACCGATTATGTTTGAGGTAAGGAATATAAAAAAAATACTTACCGATGAGACTATACATAAACCAGCCCCCTGTTTTTAGAAGTGAAATTAAGTTGCATTATGTTGGAAAAGAGAGGATTCATAAAGGTGTTGAAAATATAAAAAATCGAAATGACAATAAGAAAAAATATTGAACTATTTATGAATAAGAATGAAAGAAGGATCAACTTTCCCAAAAAACCAATTAAAAGAAACAGATCCGTTTTATTTTTAAAATATTTACTGAAAGAATGGTAAAAAATGGAAAAATATGTTAGATACAGGTTGAATCATAACAAGAATTGTTATTTCAAATAAAGTCGCATAGAGACTTTTTTGTAAAATAAATTCTTGTAAAAGGATTATACCGAGTGATATACCGTTTAAACTGGAACCGAGTAAAAGTAAGATAAAGGTATGTTTCTCTCTATCATTATTCAAAATCTTTGAAGTCTTCATAAAGTTCTATTATCTTTTGATAGGTTGTTTTTATCTCCATTCTATCAAGAGAAAAATATTGTTCAACTATATTCTGCTTTTTTAAAGATGGATCGATAATAACCGCACTGAACAGAAAACCAACGGGGAAATAAAAAGTTTTTTGAGTTTTCAAATATCTTTCATCTATCGTTGTATTTTCACCTTTTAAAAGTTCAAGATACATTTTTTTTTCCTGTGTATCATTTAGATTTTCATCTATCAAAGAGTGTGCAAGATGTATAAGGTTATTTTCATACAATATCAGATTGGCAAACAATACATTGATCTTTTTTACAGGTTCAACAAAAACTTTATAATTTTTTATAATTTCCTTCATCTCTTTAGCCAGTGATGAGTTTGTTTTTATAATTTCCTCTGACTCAAGTAATGAGAGGTGTATGGAGATCAAATGGTATCTAACACTTGCATCCATATCTTCGAGAATATAATAGAGTTTTCCAATAGAATAGTATGTTTCAAAATCCACCATATCCATTTCAAGCAATTTACCGTAAAGTGATAACATCCCAAGATAGTTTTTCGTTTTTTTTTCTCTTTCTATAAGTTTTAAAATATTTTCCTTTTCATCCATTTTTTCTCCTGAATTTTATAATTAAAAATTTCAAAATATATTTTGATAAAATTGCGAAAATAAAACCAACGAAAAATGAACCGACAAGAATTGGTTTTAAATAGTAAAAAACATCACTGATGGATAAAATTTTTAAAAAAGATATCTTTCTATAAAGTATTAATGAACCGACAAAATAATTGATAAAAACAACTATAGGTATAACAGGTGGAAGAAACAGTTGTGTTGCCATTATGAGAGAAAATTTGTTTACATTTTTAAAGATTATTGTAGCCAAAAGTGAGAGTAGTGTTTGAAACCCATAGAGTGGTAAAAAACCTATAAAAACTCCCACGGCGAATCCGTTTGAAATTTCCTCTGCTGAAATATTGGAGTATATTAAATTTTTTATAGAATTTTTAAAATTATGCAGCATTACATTCTTTCGTATGGAAGAAACAATCTGGCGAATTCATCTTGAGCGTATCTATCAGTCATTCCAGCAATATAATCACATATCACTCTCTTTATGCCATCTTTTTCTATCCTATCAACAAATTTTGGTGGTAACTGTTTTATATCCTCTTCATATGCTTCAAAAAGATTTTTTACATACCTTTCAGCCTTATGCTGCATCTTTAAAACTTTATGATGCCTATATAGATTTTCGTATAAGAAATTTTTCAATTCTTTGTTTTTCTTTTTCATTTCATCCGAGTAGTCTATCAGTAGTAAAGAATTTCTTACATCATCAAGATTTTTTATATTGTTGATCTTTAGATTTTTTAATGAATTTGTTATAACATCGTCGATCTGTTCGCCTATCAGTTCCCTTACTATCTCATATCTAAGAATCTTTTTATTTTTTATTTTCCTATTCAACTTCAGATAACATTCTTTGAAAAGTTGAACATCGAGTAAATCATTTATGGATATATATTCGGATTCAAGTCCATCATCTATATCATGGCTATTGTAAGCTATTTCGTCAGCAACGTTCACTATCTGTGCTTCAAGTGATGGATTCTTGTCAGGTAAAAAATCTTTTAAAATGCTTGAATCAGGATTATCATAACTTGTATGGTGTTTTATTATTCCCTCTCTTACTTCCCATGTTAAATTCAAACCAGGATAATCATCATATCTTTCCTCAAGGTAATCAACTACTCTTAAAGATTGTGAGTTATGTTCAAAACCACCGAATTTTTCCATTATTTCATGTAAAGCCTTCTCTCCTGCATGTCCAAAAGGAGTATGACCGATGTCATGTGCGAGCGATATCGCTTCAGCGAGATCCTCGTTGAGTCTTAAAGATTTTGCTATCGACTTTGCTATCTGAGCAACCTCTATAGTGTGTGTAAGTCTTGTTCTATAATAATCACCCTCATGGTTAACGAATACCTGGGTTTTATATTCAAGTTTTCTAAATGCCTGTGAATGAATTATTCTATCCCGATCCCTCTGAAAAGGTGTTCTATGTCTTGATTCTTTTATTTCGAATCTTCTTCCAAGTGAATTTTTGGAAAGAACAGCGTAAGGGGCAAGTATCCGTTCTTCCTCTTTTAACAATTGATCAACCGTTTTCATTTTATTTTAAAAGATTTGCACTATCTTTACTTCTGAATGAAATTATAAACTCTTTTGCTTTGATGTATGCCTCATTAATTATTTTTTGAACATATTCAACAGGGATGTTATCTATATCTTTTTTAAATTCTTTGGTTGCAAATTTAATATCTTTTCCATTCTTTTCAGCCCATTCCTTCATTTTTTTCATTAAATCCGGTGGAAGATTTCTATGTGCAATATTCTGCCATTCGGTTGCAACATTTCCCTTTCTTATTCCACAATCGGCAAACTGTCCTATGATGTTCAAGGGGGTACCAGTTGTTCCATGTTGTGCTATAGCGATACCATATTTTTTTATGAAGTTAAAAATATCAAGGGTTCTTTTTAGATCTATATGAACCTCTTCCCCTTTTTTATAATTTCCATGCTTGGATCCATTATTTATGGCAAGTAGTTGAGGATGTATATTGTTGTTTAAAAGCCCTGTAATATATTCTGTTGCTTCTTCGACTGTTGTTATTTCTGCTTCCTGCCCTGTTGATTTTACTTCTCCAACCTCAGTTTCAAGTCCAAAACCATTCTCGATTATTTTTTTTGCAAGAATGGTTGTGATCTTTATGTTATCAGGTATTTCGTTGAAAGATGCATCTATAGCAAAAGATGTGTATCCAGCCTTTATTTGTGCATCTATTAGTTTTTTTGCATCCTCTATACTCTTTTCACTTGTATCCTTTACTGTGGTATGGTCAGCATGAATAAAAAATGGCATGGTATATTTGTACATATCAGCATATTCAAGAATCATATTAACAAAATCTTCTGGAGTCTGTCCAGTATATCCACCCAAAAGATCACCCTCAGATTTTGCAAGTTCAAAACACATTATCGAATTCAATTCCTCACTCGCTTTCATTATTCCCGGAACGACATGTTTGATCCTTGGATTACATGCCATTACTATCACATTCTTATCGAGTATAGTTTTGAAAAGATCCCTGCTTGATACAAGATTTATGTGGGATCCTGTTCCAACTCTTTTCACTATCAGATTGTTTTTATATTTTGAATAATCCATAAAGACTCCTTTTTGATTGATTTTTTTTTATTTCCAATTATAATTATATAAAAAAATTTTTTCAAGTCAATCATTATATATATTATGAATATAAAAAAAACATCCATTTTGATTTTTATACTTATTCTAGCAATAACAGTTTTTCAAATAAATGATTATTATACCCGAAATCAAAACCTCCGTAATGAGTTTAAAACTAAAACGTTAACAATAACAAAAATAATCGAGCAAACATATAAAAATAGTATATCCAACATAGAAGCGATTGAAAAGTATATTTTCGATCAGATGCTTTACGAGTTGCAAAAGAATAAAAATTTTTATCTTCTAAAAACTGAAAAAAGTTCTAAAACAAAATTTGAAATCACAAGTGAAGGATTTACTTTCTCTGAAGAAAGAAACAGAGATTTTTTTGTTATAACTCTTAAAGAGGGAAAAAATATTTATAGAATTTTAAAATCAAAGGAAAACTTTAAAGTTTTTTTAAAGGAAGGTGGCTTGAAAAATTATCTTGATAATCTTTCCTCTTTCCCAGAAATAGAATATATAGTTTTTCAGGATAATCTCGGAATCATCTACGCTTCATCAAATGTTACTTTTTTAAAGAGTTTTTTTTCTGACTCCCTGATCAGATATTCCTTTTTTGAGAAAATCGATACCTCCAGAAATTTTAACTATGGAGAAAAAAAGGTTTTTGAGATTATAAGAAACATTGAAGATGAAACTTTACTTTTGAGGGTGGCTTTCAAAATGGAGGATCTGGAAAAAAATCTGAATGGGAATTTTAAAAACTTTTTATTTAAATTTGTTTTAATCATATTTACATTTTTTTTACTTATCGTTGCAATAACTATTTTTGAAAAGAATATCAACCTTTCAAAACGATTGCTTGAGGAAAATGTTGAAAAGTTAAAAATTCTATCTTTCATAGATGAGTATATTTTTATTAAAATAATAGAGGATAAACATTTTGTGAGTTTTGATAACAGATTTGAAGATTTTTTTAAATTTTCACCATTGAGTATACCCGAATTGAAAAAGATTGTGGAAGAAAATGAAGAGGTAAAAAATCTTCAAATATTTTATAAAAATTATAGATTTTTACTTTCATCCACCATAACCCCTGATAACAAAAGAGTTGTTATCTATTTAAAAGATATTTCCGAGATAGAAAAACTCAAGGAAGAAAAAAATAGAATGGAATTTCAATCAAAACTTGGAGAATTGACATACAGGATCTCACATGAATTGAAGAATCCTTTAAATTCGATTTCCATAATAATACAGAGATTGATAAAAAAAGATATTTTAGATCGGGATGAAAAAGAGATGCTGATAGAGGCTCTTGAAGAAGTAAACCGTATGAACAAAAAAATTTTAGAATTTACAAGATTCTCAAAGCCGTATGAGTATAAGAAAGAAAAAATTCATATTAAAAAATTGCTTGATGAAGTGATCAGATCCTTACAGATTTTAATCGAGGAAAAAAATTTAGATATATCGATAAAAAATGAAAGGGAGGCTTATATACTTGGAGATTTTCAGATGCTTTACATTGCTTTCAGAAATATTATTTTAAACGGACTGGAAGCATCCTATCCTGGACAAAAAATCCAGATCAATCTGGATTACAGAGATGAAAATATCATATTTGAGATTATTGATCATGGTGGTGGGATAAAAGAAGAGGAACTGGGAAAAATTTTTGATCTTTTTTATACCACAAAAGAAAATGGTTCGGGAATAGGGTTGACTTCAGCCAAAAAGATCATAGAGGATCATAAGGGAAGTATATCGGTAGAGTCCGAGAAGGGAGAAAAAACAAAATTTACGATAGTTTTGAAGGAGTATGAACAATGATAGATATTTTACTTTTAGAGGATGAAAGGATTCAAAGAAAAAATCTTGCGAGTTTCTTGAACGGTTTGGGCCATATTGTTAAAGATGTTGATTCGTTGGCTAAGGCAAAAGAGATGATCGATAAAAAAAATTTTGATGTGGTAATATCTGATATGAAATTAAATGACGGAACAGGAAAAGATCTTTTAGATTATATAAATAAAAAAGGTATAAAAACTTTTTTTATATTGGTTACAGCATATTCCTCAGTTGAGGATTCCGTTTATATATTAAAAAACAATGGTTATGACTATTTACAAAAACCTGTAAATCTTGAAGATCTTCAATTAAAAATTATAAATATAGAAAAACTCCTTTCAGTTCAGGAAGACAATAGGATTTTAAGAGAAGATAATGAAAACCTTGATTTTGTTTATAAATCAGAGGTTATGAAGAATATAGTTGAGAATGTTAAACAGATAGCAAACTCAAACGCAAGCGTTTTGATAATGGGTGAAAGTGGTACCGGAAAGGAACATATAGCAAAAATGTTACATCATTACAGTGAAAGAAATGATAGATTGTTTGTGGCTGTAAATTGTAGTTCTTTAAATGAGAATCTACTGGAAAGCGAACTCTTTGGATATGAAAAGGGTGCATTTACCGGAGCGTTTGAAAGAAGAAAGGGGAGATTTGAAATCGCTGATAAGGGAACGATTTTTCTTGATGAAATAGGAGATATATCTTTAAACACGCAGGTTAAACTCTTAAGAGTTTTACAGGAAAAAGAGTTTGAGAGGGTTGGTGGAAATGAGAAGATAAAGGTTAATCTGAGAGTAGTTTCCGCTACCAATCAGGATCTTTTAAAATTGATCGAAGAAAAAAAATTCAGAGAGGATCTTTATTTCAGATTAAATGTGATCACTGTAAAAATTCCCCCTCTAAGAGAAAGAAAAGAGGATATAGAAAAGTTATCTCAATTTTATCTTGAAAAATATTCGAAGGAAAATAATAAAAGATTCAATGGATTTTCAAAAAAGGCTATGGAGAAACTCTTAAAATATGATTATCCGGGAAATGTGAGAGAATTACAAAATATAATACAAAGGGCAGTGATTCTGAGTAAAAATGATAATATTATTGAAAGCGATGGTATCATAATAGAAAAAAAAGATGGGAAAGATTATTCTGGATCCTTTGATGAGATCGTATCACAGTTTGAAAAGGATCTGATCCTGAATGCACTGACAAAAAATAATTATTCCATAAAGCAAACCGCAACATTTTTAAAAATTACCGAAAGAGTTTTGAGATATAAGATAAAAAAATATAATTTAAATTTTTAAATTTATCATTGATTTTTTAATTAAAAAAAGTATAATAAAGACAATGGAAATCAACGATAAATTATTCCCACAATCTAAAATTACTAAAAGGTGAAAAATGTTTGATTTTGTTGATAAATTTTTTGTTCAAAAGATCAAAATCACAAAAGGGAAAAAAGTAACAACAAAAAAAGCAGGCTGTGCAAAAAAATCTTCCCCAAAAACAAAAAAATCTACAAAAAAGTAAAGTTTTTCAATAGTTTTTAGGGGGTATTGCGTGATACCCCTTTTTTATTATGTATAAAATTGTTCCAGATTTCATAATCGAAAAATTAATTCAAAAAGAAGAATTTGGAATTGAAAATTTTTTCATTCTTTTTCTTGATATAAAAGGTTTTACAGGTTTAACCGAAACTTTTATGAAGGATGATTTCAAAGGAAGCGAAATGTTGTCCGATACCATAAATTTTTATTTTGGAAAGACTATTGATATAATATATCAAAACAAAGGTGAAGTGATAAATTTCGCTGGAGATGCTGTTACCGCTTTTGTTAAAAAAGAAGATTTTAAAAGTGTACCGGTTATAGTTAATTCAATTTTAAACTTTTTTAAGAAAGGAGATAAAAATTTACAAAAATTAAAAAATCAACTTTCAATAAAAATTGGGGTATCCTTTGGAGAGGTTAAATGGGAGATAGTCGGTGATGAAAAAAAAGTTTATTATTTTAAGGGGTTTCCAATAGATAACTCTTCAAGGATGGAGAAATTGTGTGTTGCTAACGAGTCATATTTTGATAGTGACGCCAAACTTTTTTTTAATGATAGATATTTTGTATATGATAAAAAAAATTACAGATTTAATGATTATGAAACTAACGAAAAACAGATAAAAGATGAAAAAGAAAAAAATGTTGATGAAAAGATTTTAACATATTTTAAACAGTATAAATTACCAGAGAGTTTTATGGGTGAGTTCAGGGATGTTGCTTCTCTATTTATATCTTTTGATGGTATTGAAGAAAATTTACATAATATTTTTCTTAAAGATATTCTCTCTCTTTCAAACAAATACAAAGGTTTTTTAAATCTTATAGATTTTGGAGATAAGGGAAGTAAAATTTTTTTAATTTTTGGTGCACCATCAAATTACGAAAATGATCTTTTAAGAGCCGCTCTATTCTTTTTTGATCCATTACTCGATAAATATAGAAATTTTATAAAGGGTGGACTCACATATGGTAAAGTTTATTCAGGATATATGGGTTCAAAAAAAAGAGCAACCTATACTGTTATAGGAGATAGAGTCAATGTTGCAGCAAGGCTTATGGCAAATGCTGAAAATGGTGAATTATCGGTAGATGATTTTACGGAACGAAGGCTTACAACAGATTTTAAGATAGTTTTTAAAGAGGAGAAACTTTTAAAAGGAAAAAACAAAAGTGAAAAAATTTATACTCTTCTTGAACCGAACAGATCTGAACAAAAAGAATTTTATGAAAATGAAATAATAGGGAGAGGAGAGGAGATAGATTATGTTGAAAAGATTATTAAAGATAAACTTCTAAAAGGTAAAAATGGAGGAGGTGTTTATTTTTTTGGAGATGCGGGTGTTGGAAAATCAAGGTTGGTTTATGAGATTGTTAGTAAAAATAGAAATATCTGTTTACCCGTAATATTCAAAAATGATAATCTTAACAATGAAGAATTCTCAACCATAAAACAATTTTTAAAAAATTTTTTTAAATTGGATCAAAACCTTTCCTTAACTGAAAAAATAAAAATTTTTAAAGAAAACCTGCGTATCTATGATGATGAAAGTAAAGAAGAATTATATGAACCTTTAAAATTTCTTTTAAACATAACCGAAAAAAATTCTTATATTTACAAATTGAAAAAAGAAGATCTGGAGGAATCGATATTTTTTTCACTCAAAGAATTGATAAAAAAAATAACCTTTAAGAAATCACTGATAATAGTAAATGAGGATATACATCTTCAGGATTTGAAAACTAATCATTTTTTTGAAATACTTTCAAGAAATGTTGAAAATTTTCCATTTATCATAATTTTCACTTCAAGATACGGAGAGGATGGTTCAAAAATAGTTTTAAAAACTGACAAAAATTTTGATCTAAAAATTTTTGAACTGAGCAATTTTGATTATGAATGCACTAAAGATTATGTTGATAAACAACTGATATTCAACCCTTCAGAGGAAACCATAAAATTCATTTATGAAAAATCTGGCGGAAATCCATTTTTTATTGAACAGTATTCTTTCTACCTGATAGAGAACAACCTTCTTGAAGTGCAAAACGATAAAAACATCATAAAGGTTGCTTTAAACGATATACCATCCTCCATAAGTTCAATAATAATCTCAAGGATCGATAGGTTAACTTTTGAAACAAAAAACTTACTTGAAAAAGCATCCGTTGTTGGTATACAGGTAGAAAAAAATATTTTAAGAAACCTTATCGATTCAAAAAATTTTGAAGAGAGTTTGGCAGAGGTTGAAAGACAGAACATAATGTTAAAACTCGATCAGATAAAATATATTTTTAAACATGCTCTAATCAGGGATACCATATACAATATGATATTGAACAAGAAGTTAAAAGAGTATCACAAACTTGTGGGTAGAGTTATGGAGACCCTTTTTGTGGATGATCATGAAAGATACAAAGATATAGCGTATCATTATTTCAAAGGTGAAGATTTTGAAAAATCTAAGGAATTCTATTTTAAAGCTGGTAAATATTCAATGGAAAATTTTATGTATTCTGATGCTCTTGAATTTTTCAACAGTTGTTTAAATTTATCCAGAGAATCGGAAGATATCTTTTTGATAAAATCTTATCTTTATAGAACGAAAATTTTCATTGGAATGTGGAAAGAGGTTGAAAAAGATTATGAAGAGTTGATCCCCCAAATAGATTTTATAAAAAATGAAAAATTGAAAGGGGAGATTCTAAAAGATTATGCTCAACTTCTTTATTACATTGGGAAAGTCCACGATGTAGAAAATTATCTTGAAAAAGCATATAAAATTTTTGAAAGAATCGATGATAAACAGAATATTATCGGTGTATATGCAACCCGAGTTGAAATCTACTGGAGGAAGAGTGATTATGATAGGGCTCTTGAATTGATAGAGAAGGTTTCCAATTTAACTAAAGAGTATCAAATGGAAGATGAATATGCCTCAAACGAGATGATAAGAGCCAACATTTTAAAAGATACAGGTAAAATAGAGGAATCGATAGATGTTTACAGAAGTATTATAGATATTTGTAAAAAAAGAAAACTTGCCATCAATCTTGGTGGTATATATTCTAATCTTGGACTTATTTACTGGACAAAGGGTGATTTTGATGAAGCGTTAAAATTTTATGAGAAAAGTGCAAACATTTTGAAAAATATTAATTCCTATAAAGCTCTATCGGTTCTTTATGTAAATATGGGTGCTATCTACTATTCTCTTGGAAATTATAAAAAATCGGAGGAATATTTTTTAAAACAACTTCATGTCGCAAAAGAGGTAAATGATAAAAAGTCAATCAGAGTGATATTGAACAATCTTGGCGGAATTAAAGATATAGAAGGTGATTATGCAGCAGAGGCTGAATATTTTCTTGAATCTTTGAATATAGCCGAAGAGATAGATGATAAACTTGGACAGAGAGTTGTTTTATCAAATTTAGGTCAAGTTTATGCAAACCTTGGAGATTTTGAAGCATCCGATGAATACCTTAAAAAGAGTATAGAGATTGCAGAAAGTATAAACGATAAAAAGGGTATAGGTTTAAACTATCATTATCTTTCTTTGAAAAACTTTTATCAGGGTAATTTTGAAGAGGCTTTAAAAAATATAAAAGATTCGATAAGGATCCTGAATGATTTAAAACTCACTCAACCTTATAATTTTGCCCTTCTTTTTAAAGGGGAGATATTGCTAAAGATGGGAGATATAGAAAATGGGTTAAATGATATAAAAGCAGGTATGAACTTTTTAAAAGAGAAAAAAGAGTATATTGATCATTATTTAAAATATTTTGTTTTAGAAAGTTTTTATATGGATGATAAAGAAGAGTTTGTTCAAAAATGTTTAAAAATTATAGAAGAGAACAAACAAAAGGATCTTATCCTATCTGAAACCTATTATTATCTTTATAAGAAAACCAAAGATGAGAAATATCGAATAAAAGCTATCGAGTTTTATTCCAAAACATATGAGAAATTTAAAAATTATCCTAACTTTTTAAAACTTAAAGAGTTGGATGAAAAGAGTTGAAAAAATTTTTTCTTATGTTATATTTATTTTCTAAAAAGGAGATAATTTATGATGACTAAACTTAGAAAGAATATGACAATAATATTTATAATAGTCATATTATCATTCGTTTTGTTCATATTTCTTGATTGGGGAAGGAATCTTGCCTTCTCTAACAATCCAACAACAGGTAATTTCATAGGCAGGGTGAATAAAACCAAAATAACCTCTGAACAGTTAAACAGAGAGTTTTTAAATTTAAGAAAAAATTATCTGGAAAATAGCGGTAAAAATAGTTTAACTCCAGATATTGAGACTCAACTTGAAGAAGAGGCTTTTAACCAACTTGTCACGAAGATTATTTTCGATGATATCATTAAAAAATATAAATATAATGTTTATTCTGAAGAGATATTCGATGTCCTTTACAATATTCCACCAGAAATGGTCAAAAACGATCAAAGATTTTATAAAGATGGAAAATTTGATTTTCAACTTTACAAACAGATTATAAATGATCCAAACAATAATGAGTTCAAAATGAACTATTATAAACAGATTGAAGAGAATCTTCCAAAAGTGAAAATTCAAACAGATCTTGTTTCAGGTGTTAAAGTACAAAACGATGAGATATCAAGACTGATAAAACTGAATTTAACAAAAGTTCAGGTCGAGTATGTTGTTGTTCCGACGGTTCTTGATGTTCCTCCAACTGTCTTAGATGACGAGGCTAAAACATACTTTGAAAAGAAAAAATATCTTTTTGAAGATAACAATGTGATTCTATCGTATATCCAGATAATGAAAGAATCATCCAATGAGGATATTTTAAATGCTAAAGAAAACATTGAGGGTTTAAGAAATGATATTTTGAACGGGAATCTTACTTTTGAAAAAGCGGCTGAACTTTACTCTGATGATTATGGCTCATCATCCAACGGAGGATATCTTGGTTATTTTAAGAGGGGAAAGATGGTAAAGGAGTTTGAAGATGCCGCTTTCGAGTTAAAATCCGGACAGATATCAAAACCGGTAAAAACTGCATATGGTTGGCATTTAATAAAAGTTGAGGATGTAAAAAAAGATTCTATAAGTGCAAGACATATATTGATAAAAACTTTTCCTTCCTATGAAACCTTAAATGGTATCCTTAACAGGGCAAACAATATTTTAAACAGAATAAAAGATTTAGGTTTTGAAAAGACTGCTGAACTTGAATCTTTGAAGGTATATTCCACTCTTCCTTTCGATCCTGATGAAGGATTCATAAAAGAGTTTGATAATCCAAATAAAATTTTAAATTTTGTTAAAAATGCTAAACAGGGTGATATAAGTAAAGTTATCGAATTGAATGACAGGTTTGTTATAGTAAGGATAGATAAAAAGAGTATTTCAAAATATCCAGAATTTGAAGCTGTAAAGGAACAGGTCAAAGATTATATGCTCGAAAAAAAGAAGAAGATACTTTCAGCTCTGGGATTGTTAAACATGGTTAAAAAGATCAAGGATGGAAAAATATCACTTGAAAAATTTGCAAAAGATAATAAACTTATCTATCATAAAACAGCCTTACAATCGATCTCTGAAAAGTTACCTGATGTTGATAACCAGTATCAATTTTTTGGTGCTCTTTTCGCTGCACAGAAGGATGATATTTATTATCTTACAGGTTCCAAGAATGGTTACATTTTTAGAGTTTTAAAAATGGAGGAACCTGCGGTTGAAAAGGTACAGGAATCATACTCACAATATTTGAAGTCTTTACATCAATCAAAACAAGAGTCCATTATAAGAGAATGGATGAACAGTTTGAGAAAAAAATATATAGTTAACGATTATAGATAGATTTTAAGGCGGCATAGCTCAGTTGGTAGAGCAGAGGAATCATAATCCTCGTGTCCGGGGTTCGAGTCCCTGTGCCGTCATTTTAATTATGGAGAACATCAAAGAGATTATATTTGAACTTTCAAAAGGATGTGTTGATATCCTACCCGAAGGAGAACTTGAAAAAAAAGTTCTTCTGGCAAAAAAAGAGAATAGACCTTTAAGAGTTAAACTCGGTATAGATGCTTCCGGTCCTTACATACACCTTGGATTTACAATTCCATTGAGAAAATTAAAGAAATTTCAAGAGTTTGGACATACAGCTGTATTGATTTTTGGAGATTTTACTGGAAAGATAGGTGATCCGACCGGAAAAAATAAAACAAGACCACAACTCACAGATGAAGATATTAAAGAAAATTTAAAAAATTATAAAACTCAAGTCTTTAAAATATTAGATCCAAAAAAAACGGAGATCAGACTGAACGGTGAGTGGTCCGATAAACTCACTCCTCAGGATATAATAAAACTTTCTTCAAAGATGACTGTTGCAAGAATGCTTGAAAGGGATTATTTTGAAAATAGATATAAACACAAAATTCCAATATCTTTGCATGAATTCCTATATCCTTTGTTTCAAGCCTATGATTCGGTTGCTGTGAGAGCCGATATAGAACTTGGAGGAACAGATCAAAAATTTAATCTTTTACTTGGAAGAGAGATCCAGCAGGAATATGGACAGGAAGGGCAGATTATAATGACAACACCTTTGTTGGAAGGTATCGATGGAACAAGAAAGATGTCAAAATCTTATGATAACTATGTTGGTATCACCGAAAAGCCATCTGAAATTTTTGGAAAACTTATGTCCATTCCAGATAGTCTGATAATCAAATATATGTTGCTTACGACCGATATTCCCCAAAAAGATATAGATTCTTATAAAGATGAGATGGAGAATGGGAAGAACCCAAAAGAGTATAAAATGATACTTGCAAAAAAAATAGTGAGTATGTATTATTCTGAAAATGAATCTTTAAGATGTGAAAAAGAATTTAACAGAATTTTTAAGGAAAAAGGCTTACCAGATTTTATTCCATCAATAAAAGTTTCATCTGAAGATTCATCTATTAAAATTACCCAATTTTTAAAAAAATATAATCTAACAGAATCAACTTCTCAGGCAAGCAGGTTGATTCAGGGTAAAGGTGTTAAAATAAATGATAATCTGGTTGAAAATTTTGATTTTGTTTATACTCCAAAAAAAGGTGATGTAATTCAGGTAGGGAAAAAAAGATTTGTTAAAATTGATTAACTATTTTTCATTAATATTTTTTCTGGTTTTTTCAAATCCATCCTATGGAGAAATTTATAAGGTCAAAATGAACAAATTTTCAGGTAAGAGCGAAATTAAACATTTTACTCAAGATGATACACTCCATATTTTATTTAATACGAATATAGCCGGGGGAATGATCAAAATAACAAACAAAGCAAAGATTGATGTTAAGAATAAAAAACCGGTAAACATAATTTCAGAGTATAAAAAATTTGGAATTAAAAGTGAAGGAAGAGTTGAGTTTGGAAAAGATTTTATAAAAAGTTCACTTTCCAATGAAAAAGAAAAAATTTTTTCCAATTTGAAATACCAGCCTAACGATTGGTTGATACTACCATTTTATTTACAACTGCTGGATACCAATATATACAGATGTTCAATGATACATGGTGATTTTGAACTTGTAAAAAAAGAAGTTAACGATACCGTTTTCTGGGAAGATGTTTCAAAAAATCTTTATATTAAAATTTCAAAGAATAAATTTATTTTTTTAAGAGCGGATAAGATCGTAATGGAGATGGTTGATGAATGAAAAGGTTAAAAATGAAATAATAAAGTTAAAAAAAGAGAAAAATTTTTTAATAATAGCACATAATTATCAGATAGGGGATGTTCAGGATGTTGCAGATTTTATAGGCGATTCACTGGAGTTGAGTAAAATAATAAAAGATGTTGAACAGAAGAATATAATCTTTGCTGGAGTAAGGTTTATGGCTGAAACTGCAAAGATCCTTGCACCGGAAAAGAATATCATTTTACCTGTAGCAGATGCTGGATGTGAGATGGCTGATATGGTTGACATTCAAAAGGTTTTAAAGATGCAGAAAAAAAATCCAAAAGCGAAAACAGTGGCATATGTTAACACAACCGCTGAAGTTAAAGCGATATCGGATATCTGTTGCACATCTTCTAACGCTCTTTTGGTTGTTAATTCACTTGATGTTGAAGAAGTTATTTTTTTACCGGATAAAAATCTTGCCTCTTATGTTAAAAGAAATACAGATAAAAAGATAATACCTTATGATGGTTACTGTTATGTGCATAACCAATTCAACATACTTGATGTAAAAAGGGCAAGAGAAAAATATCCTGATGCTAAAATACTTATCCATCCTGAAGCACCCGAGGATGTTCAACTTTTATCTGATGAAATTCTTTCAACAGGTGGAATGATAAAATACCCCCAAAAAAGTGATTTTTTTAAGTTTGTTATTGGAACCGAAGATGGAATGTTGTATAGGTTAAAAAAGTTGTATCCAGAAAAAATTTTCTATCCTTTAAGAGAGAATCCAAGAGCGTTATGTGTAAATATGAAAAAAACTACTTTGAATGATATTTTGCTCGCTTTAAGAAAAGAGAGTGGAGAAGAAATTTTTGTTGAGGAAAATATAAGATTGAAGGCACTTAAAAGTATAGAAAATATGCTGGAGATATCCTAAATATAGTAGAAGTTAAAAATTCTAAAGATTTAAAAAAGTTTATAGATTTTCAATATAATCTTTATAAGGATTGTAAATATTTTGTTCCCCCGTTGAGAGATGATATTTTAAAGACTTTGGATAGAAATGTAAATTCCTCTTTTAAATATTCTGATGCTAAAATCTGGATGGTAATGAAGGGTAGAAAAATTGTGGGAAGAATGGTTGGAATTATAAACATAAAATGGATTTAGATCTGGAATAAGAGGATCGGTAGATTCGGATGGATAGATTTTATCGATGATTTAAATGTTTCAAGATTATTATTTGAAACTTATGAAAACTGGTTGAAAGAAAACTGGATCTATGAAAGTCATGGACCGATGGGATTTACGGATCTTGATCCGGAGGGAATGTTGATAGAAGGATTCAATGAATTGGGAACTCTACCAATGATTTATAATTATGATTACTATCCAAAACATATGGAAGAGATAGGGTATATAAAGGATATAGATTGGTTAGAGTTTGAAGTTAAAGTTCCCGAAAAGATTCCAGAAAAAATTTTGCGTATAAATTCTATTGTAACTGAAAAATTGGGTATAAATATTCTTGAAGTGAAAAATAGTAAAAAGTTGAAAAATTTTGCTTACGATATATTCGAGATATTAAACGAATCGTATACCCATCTTTATGGCTTTGTTCCTCTTGAGAAAGAACAGATGGAATTTTACACAAAAGAGTATCTTGATTTCATTATTCTTGATTATGTAAAAATAGTTGTTGATAGAGAAAAAAGACCAATTGGATTTGGAATCGCTATGCCATCTTTATCAAAAGCCCTGCAGAGATCAAAAGGAAAAATTTTCCATTCGGTTTTTTACATCTTTTATACGCTTTAAAATTTCCCAAAAGGATAGATCTCTATCTTGTCGCTATAAAAAAAGAATATCAAAACCTTGGCGTTAACGCACTTCTAATAACCGAGATAACAAAA
>DYMB01000001.1:30149-240952 GCA_020721805.1 Acetofilamentum sp.
AAAAGAATATCAAAACCTTGGCGTTAACGCACTTCTAATAACCGAGATAACAAAATCCTGTATAAAAAATAGATTCACTCTTTCTGAACATATTTTGAATACAGAGAACACAAAAGAAGAAGATGTTATTACAAAAAGTTAAATTAAATAATCATTTACAGTTTTAAAATCCTGTAATATTTTTTTTCAAATTTTATAAAATAGATACCAGAATTTGTTTTTGAAATATCTATAAGGTTTTCCCCTTTTTTAATCAAAATAGTTTTTATTCTCTTTCCCATAATATCATAAATTTCAATTGTTTTATTATTTTCGGAAACCAATTTTAAAATACCGTTGAAATTTGCTTTTAAAAATATATCGCTATTAAAATCTATAGTAAAAGTTTTATCTTCAAGTATATTTTTAAAATTATCCTTTATTATCACTCTGTAATTTCCTGCCATTTTTTCCAATGAGACTTCAAAATGGTTTCCTTTAATGGCTAAATTTTTCAACTCTCTATCTTCATGTAGAATAATAAGTTTTCCTTCAAAATCTGTTGTTGTAAAAATGTTGATCAAAATTTTATCTTCCTTTGTTAAGAAAGATATATTAAAATTATAGGTTGTTATCTCTGTTCCAAGTGGTTGTATTGAAAAATCATATTTGAATGTCTTAACAAGAGATGTTTCTATTATTGAATCTGTTGGATAACCTGCTTTGATTTGTGTTTGCGTTCTCTGGAATGGAAAGGTTAAAAAGATTGTTCTAAAGGTTTTATTGTCATGATATGTTCCAGTAACTTTTTTCGTTGTTGAACCCTCATAAAAATAGAAAATAGTATCAGTTAAAGTATCATAGGAAGATACATGATCAGGTTCATACCCGTTACCGGATGGGACAACTATCAAAAAAGTATCAAGCACTGGATTATTTCCCCAGACAAAATTTGGATTCCCATATATTGTGTCTGATGAAAAAGAATCGCCAACTAAATTTACACCAATATATTTTGTTAGAAATACATTATCATTTTGATACTGTTCGGCAAGGTTTACTGATGATAAGAAAAGATTTCCTCCATAATCCAGATAAGTTCCTAAATTTGTAGAATCGGGCCCTCTAAAAGGAAGATTAACAGTATCGGTATACCATATAATAGAATTGTATTTTGATAAAACATCATAACTTGGTCCAGGATAATTTAAAGGAACCATTATTGTATCAAAATCAACCATCCTGCTTAAAGCACCTTGAACAGATGGTGCTACACTATTAGAACCATCATCTACAACAAGTAATGTTTTTGCAAGTCCGAAAAATCTTAAAATATCTCTTAAATAAGCGCTTCTTACAAGATTATTTCTTATAGAATCAGGTAAAGGTCTATTTAGCCTGGAAACGCCATCTTTAAATGCTCCAAAATCTGGGATTTGTAAAAAAACTCTTCCCTTGTAATATTTTTTGGTAGATTTTGATTCGGGTGGTGTATAAGCAGTTGCTGTTGATCTGTAAAGTTTATTTTGTTGATCAAAATATAAAACCTTGTAATAGTATGGAGGATTTAAAGACGTATTTCTTTGAACCATTGGATCTATACCACTATCACTCACAGTATAAGCTGGATAAGCGAAACGATAATTTCTTGTAAAACCTGAAGTTAAATCAACACTCAAAGTATCAATTCCTGTTAAGGAAATTGAAAGTATTGTTGTATCGTTGAAATAATCGTAAACAAAACCTCTGAAATTTTGTTGTAAGAATTCAAGAATATTGTTACCTTCAAAATATACACAACCTCCACTATCAAGATACATTGATAAAAGTTGAATCTCTTCTGAAACAAACATTGGATCTCTTGTAATAAGTGGATAGTGTCCTGTTACTATAAAAAGAGCCTGGTAGTTTCTTAGATTGGAAAATGATGTTGGAAGTGTATCTCTCAAAAACAGATTAGTATTTTCAACATATCCAAGAGTTTTAAAAGATTTTAGAATGTTATATTCATAACCAATATATTGTTGATCATTATCTGGATTTACAAATTGAGCATTATGGTCATTATCCCAGATGTAAATTTTTATATCTTTAAAAGTTTGTGAAAAGTTAAAGATAAAAATATGTAAAAAAATAAAAATTAACAACCATTTTTTCATTTAAACCTCCCTTCTTTCTTTTAAAAAATTATAATATTTTATATAGAAAAAGTCAAGTAAAAAGAGAAAACTTATTTACTTTAAAAAAAAAAATAATATAATAACAAATCTGGAGGTGCTATGGAGAAAGTTTATGATTATAAAAAATATGAAGAAAAGTGGAATAAAATTTACGAAGAAAAAAAATCTTTCAAGGTAAAGATAGATTATACAAAAAAACCATATACCATAGTTATTCCACCTCCAAATGTTACTGATATTTTGCACCTTGGACATGCTTTCAACAATACCATACAGGATATTTTGATAAGATACCATAGAAATAAGGGGTATAACGCTTTATGGGTTCCGGGGACAGATCATGCTGGGATAGCAACACAGGTTGTTGTTGAGAGAAATTTAAAAAAAGAGGGGAAGAAAAAAGAGGATTTAGGACGAGAAGAGTTTGAAAAACTTGTCTGGAAATGGGCAAAGGAACATAAAAATATAATTTTGAATCAGTTGAAAGCACTTGGTGCAACATGTGACTGGGATAGAACAAAATTCACCCTTGATGGGGATATGAGCAAAACAGTTTCAACCGTTTTTAAAAGACTATACGAAAAAGGTTATATTTATAAAGGAAACTATATAGTTAATTGGTGTCCAAGGTGTCATACAGCATTATCGGATGAAGAGGTTGATTATCGTGAAAGAAAGGGAAAACTCTATTATATAAAATATCCTTTAAAAGGTAAAAATGGATATATTACGGTTGCTACGACAAGACCCGAAACAATGCTCGGTGATACAGCGGTTGCTGTTAATCCTCTCGATGAATCAAAAAAAGATCTGATAGGTCAAACCGTTATTGTTCCCCTTGTCAACAGGGAAATAAAAATAGTGCAGGATGAGTTTGTTGATATGAATTTTGGCACTGGGTTTGTTAAAGTTACACCAGCACATGATCCAAACGATTTTCTTATAGGAGAAAGACACTCACTGGAAAAAATCATCATAATGGATACAAAAGGTTATATAAATGAGAATGGCGGAAAATATTATAAACTTGAAAGATATGAAGCCAGAGAAAGGATAGTTAAAGATCTTGAGAGTTTAAATCTGATTGAAAAGATAGAGGATTATGAAAATTCTGTTGGAGAATGCTATAGGTGTAAAACAACAATAGAACCATACCTTTCCAAACAATGGTTTGTTAAAATGGATGAACTTGCAAAACCTGCCTTGAATGCTTCCCTTGAAAATAATTTAAAATTTTTCCCTTCCAGATGGCAGGGAGTCTACAACCATTGGTTATCAAATATAAAACCATGGTGTATTTCAAGACAGTTATGGTGGGGACATAGAATACCTGTCTATTATTGCCAAAATTGTGGAAAAGAGATAGTATCTGTTGAAAATTTGGAAAGATGTCCTTACTGTAATGGAAAGGTAAAACAGGATGAAAATGTTCTTGACACCTGGTTTTCATCATGGCTTTGGCCATTTTCGGTTCTCGGCTGGATAGATGAGAGTGAAGATTATAAATATTTTTATCCAACAAATGTTATAGTTTCCGCATCGGAGATCCTTTTTTTCTGGATTTCAAGGATGATAATGGCTGGTTTGGAGTTTACAGGCAAACTTCCCTTCAACGATATTTTTATACATGGAACCATCAGGGATAATAAAGGAATAAAAATGTCAAAATCTCTTGGAAATGGAATAGATCCTTTAATAATTATAGATAAATATGGTGCCGATGCTTTAAGGTTTACTCTCATTTTCCTTTCCGGTCAGGGTATAGATCCAAAAATATCTGAAAAATCGTTTGAACTGGGAAGAAATTTTGCTAATAAAATCTGGAATGCAACAAGATTGATCATATCTGACAATATATCACAGTTTAAAATTGCTCCCGATGTTGAAGATGAGTTTGATGGATGGATACTGCATTCACTTTCAAAGTTTGAAGAAGATTTCAGAAACTCTGTCGAAAATTACAGATTATCCGATGGAGCTAACCTTTTATACGAATTCTTCTGGAAAGAATTTTGCGATTGGTATCTTGAAATATTTAAAATAAAAAACAAACCTAAAAACACTGCTCTCTTTGTTTTAAAAAGGTTCATAGATCTTTTGAATCCATATATGCCATATATAACCGAAGAGATCAATTCGATAATCGGGTATGATAAAATGATCCATGAAATTGAATATCAGGATTTTAACTTCAAAAAGGTTGAAGATTTTTTTAAAGTTGAGGCGTTCAAATCTCTTACGGTTTCAATAAGAAATCTTGTTTCGGAAACTGGTGTGAAAAAAATTTTAATAAAATATGATGGAAAGGATTTTGAATTTTTTAAGCGAAACAGGAATCTGATAATTAGACTCTCCAGAATAGAGAATCTTGATTTTGTAGATGTTAAGAAACCAAAGGTTATAGCTAAACCATTCGATGAGGGAATAGTCTTTATCGAATCTAAAGATATAGATAATCTTGTCGGTTTTATTGAAAAATTGAAAAGAGAAAAGATGGAACTGGAAAGGGAAATAGAGAAGACTCGTGGTCTTTTAAACGATCGGAATTTTCTTGAAAAAGCTCAAAAAGAGGTTATCAGGGAAACTGAAAACAAGATGAATAATTTTGAAATCAAATATAATAGAGTTATGGAAATACTGGAAGATTTAAATGAACAATAGCATAAAGAATGGAATAAAAATATTTATCTTACTGACGATAGGGATAAGTATTATAATATTACTCTTAACCGTTTCACATAAAACATGGGAATATCTAAAGAAAGTAAAATTTATATATTTTTTAATAACACTTATTTTTTTGTTTGTTTACTACTATCTTGATGGTTTGAGAGTTAAAGTTCTTACAAAGGCTCTTGGATACAATATTTCAGTCTTTACTGGTATAGAGATCGTTGTTTCAGGTATATTTCTTGCTGCTGTTACTCCCTTCCAAACTGGAGGTTTTCCAGTTCAAGCATACTATCTTAAAAAAAATGGGATTTCGTATGGAGAAGGGACCTTGATTCTTTTTATGAGAGGAGTTCTTGCTGTCATCTTTCATATAGTTGTTCTTCCATTTATTTTTCTATCCTACATTTATTTTTTTGAGAATAACATTATTAAAATAGTATTAAAATATGTGATTATAATTTATCCTTTGATCTTTGTGCTCTTTATTATTCTTTTCTTTTTACCAGATAAGATGATAGCTCTTTTAAATATTCTTGAAAGAAAACTCTTTTCCAGGAATGGTAAAAGTAAAAACTTTTTAAAAAAAATTACAGTTTTTTTAGAAAGGGAGATAAAATATTTTAAAGATGGGTTCAAAATATATTTAAAAAAAAGAAAGTTGATCTTATCCTATGCTCTTTTTCTTACCTTCATTTCCTATATATTTTTCTTTTCTATAGCCATTCTTTTACTTGAAGGTCTTGGTGTAAAGGTTATGCATCCTTTAATGATCGCCAACCTTCAATTTTTACATAATTTTCTGGTTTATTTTATGCCAACTCCCGGAGCGAGTGGTATAGCTGAAACTCTTTTTGCTATTCTTTTTAAAGATGTTTGTCCTAAAGATATACTTGGTATATATGCTATAATATGGAGATTCTTCACTTTTACGATAGGAGCTTTTATCGGGGGCATATTTACTTTAAAGATAGTACAAAAGAGTGGCAAGAATATAGATCAGATTTTAAATGAGGCACCCAGGGAGAATAATATTGGGTTATAAAATTAAAATTGGTTTAACGGTTTTTTTCTTTTTAACCTTTCTCTCTTATTTTTTAATTTTCATTCTCTATGTAAAAGATTTTCCTAAAAATATCAATTTTTTTTTTAGTCCTGTAGTTATATTCTTTATAATCCTATTGTTTATTTTTACAAACCTTTTCAACATTTTAAGAGTCCTTTTTCTTTGCAGAATATTTTCAAAAGATGTAAATTTTATGGATGCATATATGTTCACACTTGGTGGTGTCCTTTTTGCTCTGATAACTCCATTTCAATCTGGAGGCCTTCCATTTCAGATATATCTTCTTTCAAGGAAAAAAATAAAACCGGGAAAGAGTGTATCAGTAATATTTGTAAGAGGGATTCAATCTGTATTGGTTTTATTCTTAACTTTACCTTTTATTATGATCTATTTAAAAAACGTGATTCAATCCGATTATGTGAAAAATCTTTTGAAATATTTTTTGACATTGTATATCATGATTATACCGATATTTTTACTTCTGATATTCTTTAACGAAAAGATAAAAAAATTTTTTGATCAAAAGTTTAAAGAGAGTCCAGTTAAAAAACTTCTTATGTACATAGTTAATTTTTTCTCAAATTTTTTAAGTGGTATAAAGGATATCTTTTCTGTCGGATTTAAAGAGAACATTATATCTTTATTCTTTACTTTTTTATCCTTATATTCCTATTCGGCTTTATCTTTCTTCATAATAAAATTTATAGGTGGTAATAGTGATTTTTTTACCAGTTTCTCTTTACAATTTCTTTTGATCTATCTAACAGCGTTCGTTCCAACACCCGGTTCAAGTGGTGTTGCTGAAGGAGGGATGGCTATTTTCTTTAACAATGTTGTGGGAAAAGAAAACCTTATCATTTATATTTTGATTTTCAGAATCTTTTCCACATATATTCCAGCTTTTTTAGGGCTATTTTCTTTTTTAAAAATTAAAGAGTGGAAAACTATTTTTCCACAAAATATTGACTAATAGAATCTTTAATATATTATTTCTTTTATGCTTTTTAAATTCATTCTATCTTATTATAAAAAAAGACTTATAAGAATCCTTTTTGGATTTTTGATGCTTATTCTTGTCGATATCGTTCAACTTGTTATTCCAAGACTTGCCCAAAGATCCATAGACTATATGGTGTCGGGGAAAGAAAATTTTGATAGGATAGTTCTTCTTGTTATCATCATATTGGCTCTTGCTTTAAGTATAGGCATATTGAGATTTTCATGGAGAATGATAATTCTCGGGATGTCACACTTCATAGAATATGATTTTAAAAACAAACTCTACGATCACCTTTTAAAACTGGATTCAAATTTTTTCAACAGAGTCAAAACTGGTGATCTTATGGCTCATATGACAAACGATATGCAGGCGATAAGAATGTCAACAGCATTTGGAATAATCTCAGCTTTCGATTCTATCTTTTTGTTTCTTGCCACACTTGTTTTTATGTTAAAAATGAATGTCAGGTTGACATTACTTGCTCTTCTACCACTTCCATTTGTTTCTTTGATAACCCTTTTTTCGATGAAATTGAATTTTAAATATTTCAAAAAAGTACAGGAATCCTTTTCAAATATGACAGATAAAGTTCAGGAACTTATGGGGGGAATAAAAATAATACAAGCGTATAATCAACAGAGTAAAGAGGTCGATAGATTCGATTCGATAAGTGAAGATTATGTTCAGAAGAATATAATTCTTATAAAAATATGGGGAATAATGTTTCCCTTGATATTCTTTTTTTCCGATCTCGGTGCAGCGATAGTTCTGGGAATAGGAGGACAACAAGCCATAGTTTCAGAAATATCAACCGGAGAATTTATCGCTTTTTTTGTTTACCTTGGAATAATAACCTGGCCTATGATGGCTGTTGGATTCGCATCTAACATATTCCAAAGAGGTAATGCATCTTTTAAAAGGATTTATGAATTTTTAAGAGAAGAACCAAAGATTAAAAATAAATCTGATGCTTTATACTATCCTATAGAGGGAAATATAGAATTTAAAAATGTGAGTTTTTGGTATGATGGTAATAATAGAGTTCTTGATGATATATCTTTTAAAATAGAGAAAGGCCAATATGTTGGTTTTGTTGGAAGAATAGGTTCAGGGAAAACTACATTGTTGAAACTTATTTTGAGGATAATAGTTGAACAGGAAGGTTTTATATATTTTGATGGTAAGAATGCTAACGATATAATGATCGAGGGGATCAGGGATAATATAGGTTATGTTCCACAGGATTCATTTTTATTTTCAATGAGTATAAGGGAGAATCTTAAATTTGCCAAAAAGGATGTTGAAGATAAAATTGTAGAAGAGGTTATACATCTTTCCGCTTTTTATAAAGATCTTTCAGAGTTCAAAGATGGACTTGACACTATAGTCGGTGAAAGGGGTGTAACACTCTCCGGCGGACAAAAACAGAGATTGTGTATAGCGAGAGCGTTGATAAAAAAACCTAAAATTCTTATTCTCGATGATGCTTTAAGTGCTGTTGATACGAACACTGAAAAGGAGATTTTAAACAATTTAAAAGAATATTCAAAGAATATTACAACGATAGTCGTCTCACACAGGATCTCATCTTTTATTAATGCTGATAATATTTTTGTTCTTAAAGATGGAATTATAGAGAATTCGGGAAAACATGAAGAACTGATATTGAAATCATCAGTTTACAGAGAGTTCTATAGAATTCAAAAACTGGAAGAATAGTATGGAAGAACAACGGGAATATAAATTAGCCGATAAAGAATTGATAAAAGGCATATGGAGATTCTCTAAAAAATATTTCAGCAGGATAGTTTTTACTTTTATTTTACTCCTTTTTATAAGTGGAATACAGGTTCTTTTACCTCAGATTTCAAGAAGAGCGATAGATGGATATATAAGAAAAAATTATTTTAAAATAAAATTCTCTTCACAGAGCGAAACCATTTTTGATAAAAATAGAGCATATTCTGAAAAATTGGATTCCTTCTTTCTGATCCCATCAAAAATTTTAAGAAAAGATGAAATTCTGATTCTTGAAAAAAATTCCTTGATTTCAGATATAAAATATTTTCCAATCGAACAAAGATACAAAGATATTTTGAACAGGGATCATATAGAGTTTATAGATGGAAAGAAATCACTTTATATTATGGAAAATGATCTTTGGAAAATAAAAAAAGAGGATCTTTACAAAATAAGGGTTCAGGACATATTCAATGTTAGAAAATATGCACTTCTGTTTGTTTTCTTTCTTGTGATACTTTTTATATTAAACTATTTTCAGGTGCTTATACTATCTGTTGTCTCTGAAAGAATAATGTATGATATGAGGGAAAATATTTTAAAACATATGCTAAACCTTTCGATAAATTTTTTCAACAACAATCCGATAGGGAAACTTGTTACCCGTGTAACCAACGATGTTGCCGCTTTAAGAGAACTTTTTACAGATGTTGTTGTTTATTCTGCCAAGGATATTTTAGTTATTATAGGGATAATCTTGATGATGCTGAGAATGTCAGTGAAGTTGAGCATGGTCATTCTTTCCACCTTACCATTTATAGCTTTGATACTTATCCTTTTCCAAAAATATGCCAGAGAATCTTATAGAAGAGTTAGAGTCGCTGTTGCAAAGATTAACGCTTTTCTTTCAGAATCGATTACAGGTATATCTTTGATACAATCCTTCAACAAGGAGAAGAATTCGTATGAAGATTTTAATCTAATCGGGAAGGAATATTATAAAGCCAATATGAATCAACTCTTTATTTTTTCAATTTTTAGGCCTCTTATCGATGTTATATCCTCTTTAACGATCGCACTTTTAATATATTTTGGAAGTGGCGGAATTTTTAAAGGTGAATATTCCATAGGAATACTATTCGCCTTTTTCTCTTATCTTGAACTTTTCTTTCGCCCAATATTCGATTTTTCCGAAAAATACAATATTTATCAGGGAGCAATGGCTGCATCTGAAAAAATATTCATACTTCTTAATGAAAAATCATCAATAACCGAAAAAGATGGAACAATCGATCTGAAGAGTTTCAAAGGGCAAATAGAATTTAGAAATGTCTCTTTTGAATATAAAAAAAATGAACCGGTTTTAAAGAATGTTTCCTTCAGAATTGAACCCAACACATCAACCGCTTTTGTTGGGACAACAGGTGCTGGGAAGACAACCCTTATCAATCTACTTCTAAGATTTTATGATCCTCAGGAAGGTGAGATTCTTATAGACGGTGTAAATATCAAAAATATTAGCCTGAAAGATCTGAGAAGCCTTTTTGGTCTGGTTTTACAGGATGTTATAATTTTTTCTGGTGATATAAAATATAATGTTACCCTTTCAAGAGATATACCTTTTGAAAAGGTAGTTGAATATTCAACATATGTGAACGCTGATAAATTTATTCAAAGGTTGCCCAAAAAGTATGATACTTTGCTTAATGAACGCGGAAGCAATCTTTCGTCAGGACAAAGGCAACTTATAGCGTTTGCAAGAGCTCTCGTTAACGAACCAAAATTCCTTATTCTTGATGAGGCAACATCCAATATAGATTCCGAAACTGAGCATCTCATCCAGGATGCCATTTCAAAGATAATGAAAAATAGAACAACGATTGCGATAGCACACAGACTCTCAACAGTTCAGGATGCTGATAGAATATATGTTTTAAGTAAGGGTATGATCGTCGAAGAGGGGACCCATAAAGACCTGATCGAAAAAAAGAATTATTATTATGAACTTTACACCTTACAATATATAAAATAGATTCTAAAGATTGACATTAACATTTATTCTGATATTATAAAAATATGAAAAATATAATGATAACAGGTGGGGCTGGTTTCATAGGTAGTGCTCTGTATAAAAGTTTAAAAAAAAAATATAAAAATATCTATATCATCGACAATTTCTCTGACTATTATGATATAAAACTTAAATTGTACAATCTCGGTTTAAAAGAAAGGATAAGTAAAAATTCAAATTATAATAACATATATAACATAGACATCAAAGATGATATTTCTTTAAATAGATTTTTCAAAAATGTGAATATAGATCTTATAATACATCTTGCCGCTTTTCCGGGAGTTCATCTTTCCAATGAAAAAAAAGAAATCTATTTTGCCAACAATGTTTCGGGTAGTTTCAATATTTTTAATGTAGCAAAAAAGTATGATGTAAAAAAAATAATATTTGCTTCCTCATCATCGGTATATGGTAACGAAAATAAAATTCCTTTTAAAGAAGATCTTCTCCCTTCACCAGTTTCATTCTATGGGTGTACGAAAATAATGGGGGAGAATATGGCATCTTTTTTTTCAAAAAATTTTGATCTTGATATAATAATTTTAAGATTTTTTACTTTCTATGGACCTGCACAGAGACCCGATCTTATGTTACATAAATTCTTTTTAAATCATTATAACGATAAAATTTCAACAGTATACAGAAAGACTTCAAGAGATTTCACATACATCGATGATGGAATAGAGATGATAAAAAGGGTTGTTGATTCTATATGGGATTTTAAAGGCTTTGATATCTTTAACATCGGTTCTTCAAACCCTGTAAAAATAGAGGATGTAGTAAAGATAATAAAAAAAATAATTCCAGATTTTAAGTATTATGAAGAGGAAAGAAAAGAATTCGATATGCAGAAAACCTTTGCGGATATGAAAAAATTTTTAAAAATTTACAACTATAGTTCAAAAGTGGATATAGAAGAAGGTATAAAAAGATTTTACAGTTGGTTTAAAAAATATTATAGAGTTTAAAAAATATGTTGATGGAAAAAATTTATAAAGATCTAAATGATAGACAGTTGGAGGCTGTAAAATATATCGATTCACCTTTGCTCATACTCGCTGGAGCAGGTTCAGGGAAAACAAGGGTTTTAACCTATAAGATATACTATCTTATCAAAAACAAACTTTCCTATCCTGAAAATATTTTTGCTGTAACCTTCACAAATAAAGCAGCCGATGAGATGAAAAAAAGAGTTGAAACTCTTTTGAACATAAATTTGAAAAATATGATGATAGGAACTTTTCATTCAATGTGCGTTAAAATAATAAAAATGCATAGAGCCTCTAAAAAACTTGATTTAAATTTTTCAATTTATGATACCGATGATGGAAAAAATATTTTAAAATCGGTTTTGAAGGAACTTGGAAAGGAAAATATCGATGTTAAAACTATTCAGAAAAAAATTTCATATTTTAAAAATAGGATGATTTTCCCAGAAGAGATTGAAAACTATCACTCCTTCGACATAGAGAAAGAAGATTTTAAAAAAATTTACAATCATTACCAGATGAAATTAAAGGATAACAACGCCTATGATTTTGATGATCTTCTTCTTGAGACGATAAAAATTTTCAACGATGATAATAATTTTAAAGAAAATTTTTCCAACAGGATAAAATTCATTCTTGTGGATGAATATCAGGACACGAATCTTTCACAATTTTACATATTAAAACATCTTTACAACGGAAAGAATAATATAACGGTCGTAGGGGATGATGACCAATCGATATACAGTTTCAGGGGAGCCGAGTTGAAGAATATTCTCGATTTTGAAAAACATTTTGAAAATACGAAAATTATAAAACTTGAACAAAATTACAGATCGACCAATAATATACTGAATGTAGCGAATAGAGTGATCAGAAATAATTTACAAAGAAAAGATAAAATTCTCTGGTCACTTTTCAATGATGGGGAAAAGGTCAAAATCGTAAAATGCTTTGATGAGAGACAGGAAGCAACATATGTTGTTCAGAGGATACTCCAGAACAGGGAAAGGGAAGAAAAAAATTTTTCAGATTTTGTAATACTTTACAGAACAAATGCTCAGTCAAGACCTTTTGAGGAAATATTAAGAAAAAATAATATAAACTATAAAGTTATTGGAAACATAAAATTTTTTGAAAGAAAAGAAATAAAGGATATTCTTGCTTACCTTTCATTTATAATAAACAAAAACGATGAGATCTCTTTCAGAAGGATAATGAATTTTCCAAAGAAGGGTATGGGCGAAATAACATTGAACACGATAATTGAAAATTCAACTACTTTTGGTTTGAATCTTTATGATAGTTTAAAAAAATTTTATGATTCATCAAGAAATAGAAATAAAATAATGGAACTTAATAAATTTTTTGATTTAATAAAAAATATTGAAAACAGAAAGGAAAATGTTTATAATGCTTTAGGATTTTTGATAGATAACTTAAATCTTGATACTGTTTTTGAAAAAATGGATACTAATGAGAAACTTTCAAGACTTGAAAATATTCAAGAATTACTTAATTCGGCAAAAGAATTTGTTCTCAGAAATGAAGATAACTCTATTGATTCATATATGGATATGATATCACTCTATACGGATATGGATGAGTATAATGATAATGATACTCTTACCCTTATGACAGTTCACAATGCTAAGGGTCTTGAATTCGATACGGTTTTTGTAACCGGTGTGGAGGAAAAACTTTTTCCCCATATGAATACTCTTGATTACGATCAAAACTGTGAAGAGGAAAGAAGATTGTTTTATGTTGCCTTGACCAGAGCGAAAAAAAATCTCTATATTACCATGGCAAAGCAAAGAAAATTTTATGGAACATCCGATTTCAGGAGACCGTCAAGATTTTTAAAAGAGATCGGTTTTGATTCCCCAAATATCGATCTTATCGATCTTACTATCAGCAAACAAATCGATTCTGAACTTTTTGACAATGATGATTCGAATGGGGGTGAGTTTAAAGAATTTTTCGATATAAACGATAGGATCGTTCATCCGATATTCGGAGAAGGTGTTATAAAGGGTAAAAAAGGTTCAGGCAAGGATCAGATTCTGATAATACAATTTCTAAATGGGGAAATAAAAAAGATTTTTTCAGAATACGCCAACTTAACAAGGAAATAGTTATGGATAAAGATCTACTTGAGAAAATAGCAAGATTCTCTTTTATAGAGATTGAAGAAGAGGAGAGAGAAATTTTTCTTAAACAGATTGAAAATATTTTGAAGGATGTTGAAAACATTTTGAATAACCTCTCTTTAACGAATGTTGACGATGGATCGTACTATAAAAGATTTATAACGATTTTTAAAGATGATCTTGTAAAAAGAGAGTATACACCCGATGAAATTCTCTTGAATTCTAAAAATGTAAAAGACGATTATATAGTTTTGCCGAAAATTATTAAGGAGAAGTGATGGATCTTGAGAGTTTGAAAAGATCGTATATTGAAAAAGAGCAGACCCCGACCCAAATGCTTGATGGAATCTATAAGAAAATAGAAGATGATGAATTAAACGATTTCATTTTACTTTCAAAAAATTATGCCTATGAACAGGCTTATCTATCCGAGAAAAGATATGAAAAAAAAGATGGGATATTGAAACTGGATGGTATCCCCTTTTCCATAAAAGACAATTTTGCCGTAAAAGGTTTAAGGATGACCTGTGGTTCGAAAATGTTATCAGATTTTGTTTCCCCATACGATTCAACTGTTTACAAAAGATTAAAGGAAGCTGGTGCTGTGCTTATAGGTAAAAACAATATGGATGAGTTTGCAATGGGTTCTTCAAACGAAACATCTTTTTTTGGAATAGTTAAAAATCCATTTGATAAAAGTTATGTTCCCGGAGGTTCAAGTGGAGGTAGCGCCGCCGCTGTCGGAGCCGATCATTCTTTATTTTCAATAGGTTCAGATACGGGGGGATCGATAAGACAACCAGCATCCTTTTGTGGAGTTGTTGGGTTTAAACCAACCTATGGAAAGATTTCAAGATACGGTTTGGTTGCTTTTTCCTCATCACTCGATACCGTTGGGATCATAACAAAAAGTGTAAAAGATTGTAAAGAAGTTTTTGATGTTCTGAGGGGAGATGATGGGCACGATTCAACCATAGAGGATTTAAAACCTCAAAGAAGAGAGTTGAAAAATATTGGATTTGTGGAAAAATTAGAGCATGTTGATAAAAATGTTTTTAAAATTTATATTGATTATTGCTCAAAACTTGAAAAACTTGGATTCAAATTAAAACCTATAGTTTTAGATTTCATTGAAATTTCAATGGCGGCATACAAGATTCAAACTATGTGTGAAGCGTCATCAAATCTTGCAAGGTTTGATGGTATAAAATATGGTTTACAACATTTTTCGGGAGATGATCTTGAAGGGATGTATGCCAGGGTTAGAGGGGAAGGTTTTGGGAAAGAGGTTAAAAGAAGAATAATAAGTGGTACCTATTTTCTTATGCATAACGATGGAGAATATTATAACCTGTCGTTTAAATTGAGAGATTATATAGCTAACAGGATAGATATACTTTTTAAAGATATCGATCTTTTAATACTGCCAACATCCCTATCCTTACCTTTTAAAATGGGAGAAAAGATAGAGGATCCGCTTATGATGCATCTATCTGATTCTTTAACCGCTTTTGCGAATTTGGCGAATGTTCCAGCTATAAGCATTAATGCTGATTATTTCAATAGTCTTCCAGTAGGAATTCAATTTGTTGGGAAAAGGAATGATGATGATAATCTTCTTGATTCTTTATCAACGATACAGATGGAGTTAAAAAAAGATGAGTAATTTTGTGGTTAACATTGGAGTGGAAACACATATACAGATAAAAACAAAAAGCAAAATATTTTGTGATTGTTCAACAGAGTTTACCGACAAACCCAATGTTAATGTATGTCCAATATGTATGGGTTTACCGGGAACAATGCCCACTTTGAATTTTGAAGTTATTCCACTTGCCCTAAAAACAGCGATAGCCTTGAATTGCATAATAAATAGAATTTCAGGTTTTGCCAGAAAAAATTATTTTTATCCCGATCTACCTAAAGGTTATCAGATAACCCAACATAAATTTCCTCTGGCTCATTCTGGATACATTATCTTAAAATCTGGGAAAAAGATAAGAATAAGACGGTTACATATTGAAGAGGATACTGGAAAGATGATACATGATCAGGATGAAAACAGTTTACTTGATTTTAACAGAGCTGGCGTTCCGTTAATGGAAATAGTGACTGAACCTGATTTCAATTCCAAAGAGGAGGTTATCGAGTATCTTGAAAGGTTACAAAGAATCGTCAGATATCTGGATGTCTCTTCTGCAAACATGGAATCGGGTGAATTTAGAGGTGAACCGAACATATCGATAAGAAAAAAAGAAGAGGGTCTTCTTGGAGTGAAAACCGAAATAAAGAATCTTAACTCTTTCAAAGCGATAGAAAAAGGTATAACCTTCGAAATAGAAAGACAGAAAATGTTACTTGATGGTGGTCAAAAAATAGAATCCGTCACAATGCTTTACGATGAAAAAAAACAAACACTAAAACCGATGAGAAAGAAAGAGAGTATATCCGACTATAGATATTTCCCAGAGCCTGATCTTCCCGATATAATTTTAAGTGAAGATCTGATTGAAAAGATTAAAAATACGATACCTGAACTACCAGAAAAAAAGGTTGAAAGGTTTAAAAGAGAATATAATTTAAACGACGAGGAGAGCGAGATAATTTGTCAGTATAAGGATTATGCTGATTTTTTTGAAAAGAGTATCTTGGGAATAAAGAATGTTAAAAGACTTACAAATTTTTATATCAGGGAAATGCCTGTGATTTTAAAAGAAAAAAGGATGGGAGTGAAAGATCTTCCTTTTGATAGTGATAAATTGAACGCACTTTTTAAAATGGTAGATGAAGAAAAAATAAATTTAAATCTTGCACAGAATATTTTAAAAGAAATCTCTTCAACAGGTGAGCATCCCGATATTATATTAAAAAGAGCGTTTGAAAGTGATCTTTCTGAAGATGACCTTAAAAATTTGATAATCCAGGTTTTGGATGAAAATAAAAAAGAAGTTGAACGGTATAAAAATGGTGAAGAGAAACTTTTCGGTTTCCTTGTTGGCCAATGTATGAAGAAAACGAAAAATAGATTCAGTCCAGGTAAGGTCAACGAGATTTTAAGAAATATTTTAACAAAAAAATAGGAGGAAAAAATGTCTCATATAGAAGAAATAAAGGCAAGAGAAATAATAGATTCAAGAGGAAACCCTACGATAGAGGTTGATGTTATTCTTGAGAGTGAATGTATCGGTAGATTTTCTGTTCCTTCTGGGGCTTCAACAGGTGAAAGGGAATCACTTGAACTCAGAGATAATGACAAAAAAAGATTTTTTGGTAAAGGAGTGCTTAAGGCTGTTGAAAATGTGAATACCAAAATAGCTCCGCATATTCTTGGAGAGGATGCGTTCGATCAGATCTCTATAGACAAAAGGTTGATAGAACTGGATGGGACAGAAAATAAATCGAATCTTGGTGCGAACGCTATTCTCGGGGTATCTGTAGCGGTAGCAAAGGCCATGGCTTGTGAACTTGATATTCCATTTTATAGATATCTTGGTGGTTTTTATTCACATATTCTACCTTTACCTATGTCAAATGTTTTAAACGGTGGTGCGCATGCCGATAATAATCTTGATATTCAGGAATATATGATCGTTCCCGTAAATGCAACAAAATTCCATGATGCGATAAGGATGAATGCTGAAGTTTTTGCAACCTTGAAAAAGATTCTAAAAGAGAAAAAATATTTTACAGGTGTAGGGGATGAAGGTGGTTTTGCACCATCTCTTGAATCTAATGAGGATGGTTTGAAATTGCTTGTTGATGCTATTTCAAAAGCCGGATATGAACCTGGCAAGGATATTTACATTGCACTTGATTCTGCTGCAAGCAGTTTTTATAAAGATGGAAAGTATATGTTTGAAGGTAATCCTGTAGAGAGCAATTTTTTGGTGGATCTTTATGAAAAATGGGTAGAGAAATATCCCATAATTTCAATTGAAGATGGTCTCGGGGAAAGAGACTGGAAGGGATGGGAGAAACTTTTTGCACGTATTGGAAATAGAATACAGATAGTTGGAGATGATATTTTTGTTACCAATGTAAAATTGCTAAAAAAAGGGATAGAAGATAAAATTGCAAATTCTATATTGATAAAATTGAATCAGATAGGAACTTTAACTGAAACCGTAAACGCTGTAAGTATGGCTCAAAGAGCGGGATGGACCGCTGTTATTTCGCATAGATCGGGAGAAACTGAAGATTGCACAATAGCGGATCTCGCTATAGGATTAAATACCGGTTTTATAAAAACAGGATCACTTTCAAGGAGTGAAAGGATAGCGAAATATAATCAGATAATAAGAATCGAAGAATCCGATAAGAATGCAAAGTATCCCGGTTTGAAAGCTTTTTACAATCTAAATGTTATACAGAAAAAATAGAAGATCATTTTTTAAATTTTTTGTTATACTATTTTGTTTATCTTTTATCATTCTTGTCTTTCAACCTCGGGTGGGTTTGATCTCACTTTTTAAGGCAAAGATGTTTGAAAGAGAGATAAAATATCTGATAAAGAAAGAAAAGGTTGAGAATATCCTTCTCAAAAGAAAGATATATCTTTTGAAAAATGATAGTTATTATCTTGAAAAGATTATCAGAGAAAATTTGAATATGATAAAAGATGATGAAAAAATATTAAAGGTGAAATAGTATGGAAAAAAAAGCATGGGTAATATCAGTTGATATGGGTTATGGACATCAAAGGGCTGCATATCCTCTCAGTGATATAGCTTATGAAAAGATAATAACAGCAAATACCGATTTTGTTACAAACTTTAAGGAAAAATTTTTATGGAGATCCTCTCAATCAGGATATGAGTTTGTTTCAAGAACAAAGGCTATACCAATTATTGGTAATACTATTTTTAACGCATATGATAAACTTCAATCGATTTCTCCCTTCTTTCCATTCAACAGTATTGAAAAACCCAACGGTAATGTGTTTTTTTTAAAAACTCTGGTTAAAATGGGTATTTGTAAAGGGATTCTGAATCAAATAAAAGAGAAAGATTTACCGATAATAACCACACACTTCATACCATCAATCGCTGCCGATTACAATGGATTTCAAACAATATTTTCCATAATCACCGATACGGATATAAACAGAGTATGGGTGCCTGATGATCCCAAAAGGTCAAATATAAAATATTTGACTCCAACAAGACATGCAGCGATGAGATTGTTAAAGTATGGGGTGCCAAAAAGTAACATATTTATAACAGGGTTCCCTTTACCGAAAGAGAATATAGGTGAGAGTCAGGAAATTTTAAAAGAGGATCTTTTAAAAAGAATCAGAATTCTTGATCCAAATGAAAGATTTTTAAAAGTTTATAAAAATGTTATTGAAAAATATCTTGGGGAGATTCCCCAAAAAGCTACAAGACCCTTGACTTTATGTTATATGGTTGGTGGTGCCGGTGCTCAAATCGATATTGGAATAAAGATAGTAAAATCTTTAAAAGAGAAGATAATCAAAGGAAAAATTAAGGTTATACTTGTTGCCGGGATCAGGGAACAAGTAAAAAATTATTTTGAAATGGAACTTCAAAAGATGAAATTGAATGATTCCGATTTTGTTGAAGTAATCTTTTCCAAAAATAAAACTGAATATTTTAGAAAATTCAACGAATCTTTAAGAAACATAGATATAATTTGGACAAAACCTTCAGAGTTATCCTTTTATACTGCACTTGGAATCCCTATAATCATCGCTCCTCCAGTTGGTGCCCATGAACATTATAACCAAAGGTGGTTAACACATATTGGTTCAGGTTTTTCTCAGGATGAACCTGAATATGTAAACGATTGGTTATATTATGTACTTGAAAGCGGAAGATACGCTGAGGCTGCATGGGATGGTTATATGAGAGCACCAACGATGGGAACATATAGGATAGAAAAGATAATCAAAGAGGGTATAATAGAGATGTGCAAGGGTGATTTTACCGATCTTAGATAAGATTGATGTTGACCGAAATGAAAAAAATAAATATAATAACTATTTTAAATGGGCGGATAGCTCAGTTGGTGAGAGCGCCTGCCTTACAAGCAGGAGGTCACAGGTTCAAATCCTGTTTCGCCCATTTTCTTTTATTCTTTTTATCTTTCTTCGCTTTAAATCTTTTTTCAAACGAAATAGAGATCTCTTATTCTAAAAAAATCCTCTTCGGCGATTGGTCATATTATTTGAAGGATGGGTATGGTTTAAAATTTGATTATTCTTTTTACAATTATAAAAAATTAAATTCATCTTTTAATTTTGAACTTTTTTCTATAAAAACCTATAGGGATACATACAGATTAAACTTTTTTAATAGTGGAATAGGTGGTTCTTTTTTGCTTTTTGACAAGCAAAACTATAGGTTGAGTTTAAATTTATCAAGTGGGCTCTCTTTTGTTGAAAAGAGAGATGATGATTATACTGAAAGAGGTGCCAATGAATTCATCAACACTTCCATCAGTTTTTATTATAATATTTTTGATACGATGTTTGGCTTTTCTATGGGTTATTTAAGGGAGAAAATTTTATATGGAAAAGATTCTTTTACTTTTGATTTTAATATTCTCTTTATTAAACATTAACTGTTTTATTGACTATAACATTTTAAACAGAAGTGGAGGGAGTTTTTTGAACGATGATGTAAAGTATACCATAAGATTTTATTCTAACGATGTTGGAGAAAATTTTTCGATACAGTATACTTCAGATACAATTATAGATGGTATCAAATATAAAAGATACAATTTCGAAACCATAGAAAATTTCTTTTATACTTATATGGATTTTGAATACAGGATGCTTAATTTCAACGGTTTTAATTTCAATGTTCCTTTCTTTCCCGTTTATCTTGTAAAAGATCAAAAAATTTATGAAGAGTATGAGAACGGAGAGTTGAAATACACTTATTTATGTTATGTTGATTCTGTTAAGGATGTTAAGGAAAAATATAAAGATTCTTATTTTATTACTTTAAAATTAAATATAAATATTATGGAAAGAGAAACTATTCTATCTGAAAAATATATTCTAAACTTTGATGATGGAATAATCGGTTTTTTAAGGGATGATAGATATTTTTTACTTGATTCTATTGTTTATTAAAAGTTTTTGCCTATTATTTCACATATTTTTTCAAGATAACTTTTATCTGTCCCAGAGAAAGCGTTGATACTATGTGAATCTATATCAAGTTCACCTATCAGTTCATTTTTATTGTTGAAGATGGGTATAACGATTTCAGATTTTACCTTTGTTGAACAGGATAAATAATTTGTTTCCTTCGAAACATCGGAAATAATAAATGTCTTTTTTGTTTTGGCAGCCTGGCCACATATTCCATCTCCGAATTTGATAACGGTATGTATTGTTGGTTCGCCTTTAAATAGATCAAGATGTAGTTTTTTATCTTTAACCAGATAAAAACCAACCCAGTCATAATTTTCAAAATTTAAACTTAAATTTTCTACAACAAATGTAAAAATTTTTTCTTTCGGAACATTTTTTAACTCTTCAATTATTTTTTGAAATTTTTTTTTCTTTTCCATAAAAATTCTTTTTATATCGATTTTATAAAGAAATTAAGAAAAATCAATAAAAAAGTTATCCACATTATAACCATATTGTAAATTTTATAAAAAATTATAATTTGGTAAATCTTAATAATTTTTTCTTATAAAAAGGTTTTGGATAAGTTAACGATAAAAAAAGTTGTCCACATTTTATAAGTTAGAAAAAAATAAAAAAATCTTTTTTTTCTATTGACAATATCAATAAAATGTGTATAAATATATACAAAAATGTATAAATATAGAAAAAAACACACAAAGAGGGAAATATGCCTGTAACACCTTCACAGATAGATGAGAATAAACTTTATACTGTATCAGAGGTTTCAGAAATATTAAATGTAACAGAGCAAACTGTTAGGAAGCATTTAAAGATGAAACTTTTAAAAGGTAAGAAGATAGGTAAAAAATGGTATATTGAGGGAAGAGAGATAAAAAAATTTATAGAAGGTTCATAAAAAAGGTGGTTTTTATGGCTTTAAAAAAAAGAAAAAAAAGTTTGTTGGGTTTGGACATTGGTAGTTCATTTATAAAATATTCAATCGTTGATCTTTCAGGAAATCAACCAATGTTGAAAGATTTTGGTTATTCTGAACTTACCGATATCGCCATTGCTGACGGTGAAATAATGGATAGATTACAATTGGTTGACACGGTAAAAAATCTTCTTGTTTCAAGAGATGTAAAAGAAAAGGATGTATCCTGTGCACTTATAGGTAGAGGTGTGATAGTGAAGAAATTAAAAATGGATCAAATGAAAGAGAATGAACTTGCTTTAATGGTGCGTCAGGAAGCTGAAACGAATATTCCCTACAGTATAGAGGATGTTCAACTCGATTTTAAAGTTATCGGTCCATCGGATGAACAGGGAAAAGTGGATGTACTTCTTGTTGCTGCAAAAAAAGAAATTTTACTTCCATTCATTTCGTTGATAAAGGATATGGAATTGAATCCATATATAATAGATGTTCCCGCTTTCACGATACAGAATTGTTTTGAGATCAACTATGATACTTCTCCAAATGAGATAGTAGCTCTGGTCCATATAGGTTATGAGAATACTATTTTGAGTTTTATTGAGGGAACAAACAACCTATTCACAAGAGATGTAACAACAGCTATAAAATCTTTACTACAAAAAATCCCTGGCATTACAAAGGATCAACTCGACAAGATTTTTAAAGGGGAAACTATATCAGAAATTTCAGAAGAAAAAATAAAAGAGGGTTTTGATTCGTTCTATGATGAATTGTGTACCCATATTGAAAGAGCCATACCATTTACTAACAAGGAAAAAATAGATAAACTTTATATTTCAGGTGGTGGAGCAAATGGACCTCAGATTATTGAATTCTTTAAAAACAGGTTTGAGATAAACATTGAAAAACTGGATCCATTTAAAAAAATAAAAATCAAAGAAGGGTTATTAACACTTGAAGAATTGGATAAAATCTCTCCTCTGATGGTTCCATCTATCGGTTTGAGTTTAAGGTCTTAAAAGAGAGGTAAAAATGATAGAGATAAATTTACTTCCCGAAGAAGAAAGAAAGCGAAAAAAGTTGGAATCTGGTATTCCAAAGTTCGGAATAAAGATACCAGCCAATCTGAGTTTTTTTCTAACTCTTGGAATCGGAATTCTAATTTTTATTATAATTTTTATTATTCATTTTTCCCAGATAGGACAGATAGGACAACTGAAAAAGAAAATTGCTGAAAAACAGAATGAACTGAAAAAACTGCAGGAAGAGGTTGCAAAAGTTGAAAAAATGAAAGAAAAAGAATCCGAAATCAATTTAAAAATCGAGACTATAAAAAATTTAGTTAATGATAAATTTTCCTTTGCCCAACTTCTTGATAAAATAAACCAGTTGTTACCAGAATATGTCTGGCTCGAAGAGTTAACAGTAAAGGAGAAAAAACTTATAATTAAGGGAAAGACTTTTTCAAATCTTATGATAACAGATTTTTTGACAAGTTTAAAAAAAGAGAATGACCTGTTTGATAATTTTGTTTTAAAAGATATAGTGAATAAACCTGAAGGGGGATATGATGTTATATCTTTTGAAATAAATTGTACTTTTAAAAAATAGAGGTGTAAGATGGATAGAAACAATTTAATAAAAAGAATTATAACGATACCAATCATCCTCGCCATCCTCTTTGTCTATTGGAAATTTGATTTTTCAAAAAATACAAAACAGATCTCAAATTTAAAGCAGGAAAATGACAAATTGAATACACAGTTGAATGAAGCAAAAAAAGTGGCTGCAAGTTTAAGTGAATATTTGAAAAGGTTAAGAATCCTTGAAAATCAACTTAAAATTGCTAACAAGATGCTCCCGGATTCGCAGATGCTTGAAAGTGCTCTTGATACCCTTACTGTTTTTGCAAACAAAAATAATGTTAAGATAATGAATATAAAACCGTTAAATGTTAGTGTAACAAATACTTATTCGAGTATCAACCATGAAATTATTTTAAATTCAAACTATTCTTCTCTTGGGGTCTTTTTAACAGATATCGGAAATCAAAAAAGAATTATTAAAATCAGTAGTATCTCAATAAAGCCTTTAAAAGGTGAAATGGAAGATTTACACACGATACAGACTCTTTTGACTTTGTCAACTTATTATAAAGGTCAGGGAGAAACAAAAAAAGAGGAAGGTAAAAATGTTAAAACTAAAAAATAAAATAGCACTATTTTTATTACCATTTCTTATTCTTTTTTCAACTATAACTTCCTGTTCAAGAGGTAATCCTGTAAATTCTGCTATAGAGAAATCTTCAAAAATGTTAACCAACAAAAATAGTAAACAAACTCCACCTACCGAAACCAAATTGTCAGATACTTCACAACAGTTTGAAAATCAGGTTCTGGATTCAATACCATACGATACGACAGCGACCCTTCCATTTACAATGGAGACTTATGCTTTTAAAACTAAAAACTATAGGGATCCTTTTGTTTCAATTATGGATCAACAGAGGGATGGTAAAGCCCAGATAGATATAGAAAGTGCAATATACTATGGTATGATAAAAGGTAAAAATGGAAAACTTGCTTTATTAAAAGATGCTTCAGGTCTTGGTTTTATCTTCTATGAAGGGCAGAAGATAAAAAATGGTATATTACTTAAAGTCGATCCTGATTCTGTTATTTTTAAACTTGATGAGTATGGTGTTGTAAGGAATAAAGTTATAAAGATTACAAAAATTTTGGAAACTAAGAAAAAAAAGTGAGGTAATAAATGGTTAGAAGAATTTTTGTTTTATTTTTTATCCTTTCTTTATCTCTCTATGCATACTCTTTGGGTCTTCTTAACGACATAAATGTTAACACTGCGAATGGAAGAACTGAAATAAGATTATCACTCGATAAAGTTGCAAATTTTACAGATTTTTCAATAACATCCCCAAACATGATAGTCTTTGATCTGATAGGTATAGACAATGGGTTGAGTGGAGGATATTTTAAAGTTAACAATGGTTCAGGGATAATTTCCTTTGAGATTATAAAAGATTATGAAACCAATTTTTTAAGAGTATTGATAGAGACAGATGATAGATACACCTATTCAAAGGAATATAATGGAAACGATATAATCATTTACCTAAACAATAAAGTAAGAACGGATATTCCTGTATGGAAAGCAAGTTTACAGCAACCTGAAACCAAACAACAGGAAGAAGGGATCACAAAAAAGAATGCAGATTTTTTAATTACCCTTGATGTCGAAAATGCTGATGTTGTAACTCTTTTAAGAGGTATAGCAGACTATGTTGGTGTAAACCTTGTCGTTTCAAATGCGGTTTCTGGAAGAGTTACCGTACATGTAAAGGAAGTACCATGGAAAGATGTTTTTGATATGGTTACCAAATTAACCGGTTTAACCTACCAGGACTATCCAAACATGATAAGGGTTGGAACCTATAAGGAATTTTCATCAGAACAGACAGCCATACAGGATGCTTTACCTTTGGTAACCAAAGTTTATCAACTTGAGTATGCAACACCAAAAATTTTACAGAACGCTTTAAAACCCATACTCTCAAAAAGAGGTGTTATAACCATTGATGATAGGACAAATTCTATAATAGTAAAGGATATTCAGGAAGTTCATGATAAGGTGGTTGATGTTATAGAGGATCTTGATAAGAAGAATCTTCAGGTTGAAATCGTTGTTAAAGTTGTTGAGGTACAGCTAAACAACTCCAAGGAATTGGGAGTATCATGGAACCTGAGCAATGTTGGAATAAATGAGGTTGTGGTTGGTGGTGGTATCGGTGGAGTTGCTCCTTCAAGTGTAACCGCAGGAACAGTTAATATTGGTACAACAAGAGATTTCGGACAATTGAGTGCGAAACTCGATGCACTTGAGGTTGTTGGAAAATCGAAAACTGTTTCAAATCCAAGAATAACGACAACGAATAATACCGTTGCAAATATTCTTGGAGGTAAAGAATTCTTTTTAACCACCATTAATACTGATGGGACCGTAAACTATACAAAATATACTGTTGGAACAATATTGAATGTTATCCCACATGTTAATTCCGCCGAGGATATAACACTTGAGATTGAAGCTGAACTCTCCACAGTTACAGCTGATGCTGGTGGGCAGCCTATAATTAACAAAACACAGGCTAAAACCGTTCAAATGGTTTTAGACGGAGAAACTGTAGTTATGGGTGGATTCATATTAACCGAAGATCAAAGATCTGAAAGTGGAATACCGATTTTAAGAGCGATACCGATAATAGGGCATCTTTTCAAGAGGGATATTTCAAGTAAGAACAATAAAGAGGTTCTTATTTTTATAACACCCCATATAATCAGGGATATTAAGTAAAAAAGGGAAGTATTTAACTTCCCTTTTTTATATAATATGGATAAAAGACTTATTCATGTTTTATTTTTTTTTCTTATTTTCTATCTTATAGGTTCTTTCCCATCCGGTTATGTTTTTTTTAAATTGAAGACCAATAAAGATATAAGAACTTTTGGTAAAAGAAGAAATATAGGTGCCACAAATGTTTTTATCGAGGGTGGACCTTATATTGGAATTTTTACTTTGATCGCTGATATCCTGAAAGGTGCTATTCCAGTAGTATTTGTAAAATTTTATTATAAGGATAATATATTATCTTCGGAGATGGTAATAATTCTATCAGCACTTTTTGCTGTTCTTGGTCATATTTTTCCTATTTTTTTAAATTTTAAAGGTGGTAAAGGACTGGCAACAACTCTTGGAGCATTGCTTGCGATCTTCCCTGAAATTTTGATCTCCTATCTTTTCATTTTTTTGATTCTTATACCCATCTTTAAAAGGCCTGCTCTTATAGGAATGATTCTCTTTGTCATCTTTCCTTTTATTCTATATTTTCAAAATTATTCTCAAATATATGTTGGAACAAGTTCTTTTTTTTCAGTCGTTTATCTTTTTATTTCTTTAAATCACATAAAAAGTTTAATAAAGGGGGAAGAATATTGGGAAGTCTTGAAAAAACTTGAAAATGTTAAGAAATAACTTTTTCCACAATTTCAACAAACGAATCGATGAGGAAAGGTTTCTGAATAAAAAATATTTTTTTGTTGTCTACTAGTAAAGAGATCTTTTCGGAATTTAAGGATAGTGCCGAGATTATGATTATTTTTTTGTTTTTAAAGGTTTTTATGATCTCATCGGCTGTAGAGTTATTTATTAAGTAATCGGTTATTATTAAATCAAAGGTATCTATATCTGATCTTTGAAAAAGATCATTTAAATTTTTCTCAGATGAAACTTCAAACTTTTCTGAAAGTATATCTTGTAAAAGTTCAATTATATCATTATCATCTTCAACCAATAAAATTTTTTTCATTTTACAATATGATAATAACATAATATTTTTATATGTCAAATTTAAATATGATAATTTTGTTAGCATTTTTCTTATCTTTTGTTATATATATTCTTTTAAACCTAACCTTTTAATATTTTGAAGTATTTAATAATATAATAATTTTTTTATTAATGTTATGGGGTTTTATTATTATTGACAGTTTTGATTATATTATCTATAATATAAATTTAGAATATGGAGGTTGTTTGAACTCTTTTAATATTTATGAGGATGAAATAAAATCTTTACTTGAAGAGATTTCCAAGAATCCCAGATCGAAATCTTTTGTTAAACTTGCCAATATATATTTAAAATTGAATATGTTGGATGAATCGATAGCTATTTTGAAAGAGGGGTTAAGGTATAATCCCGATAATATATCCGCGCTGATAATTTTAGGAAAGGCATTGAAAGAGAAAAAATATCTTTCTCAGGCAGCTAAAAATTTTGAAAAAGTTTTAACTCTTGATCCACAGAATATTATAGCAACAGGAGAACTCGCGAATATAAGAAAAAGAGAGGGAAATCTACAGGAATCTTTAAAACTCTATGATACACTCATTTTTCTTGATCCTTTGAATGAAAATGCGAAAAGAGAGTTAAACTACATTAAAAATAAACTTGATGAGGAAAAAAGGATAAGAGAGGAAGAGGAAAGAAGAAAAAAAATGAAAGAGGAAGAGAAAATTAAAAAAGAAACAGAAAAAACTCCTCAAGAGGAAAAGAAGATAGTGGATGATTTTATAATTCAACATTTATCAACCGTTATCAGTTTTGATGAACAGGTGCAAGAGAAAACAGACAAAAAGGTAATGGATGAAAAAGAAATAAAAGAAGAAGAAATAATTGAAGAATCCAAGGAAGATAAAAATGAAGAGGCGATGCAAGAAAAAACAGAAAAGATAATAGATGAGCAGCAATACATAAAAAAAGATGTTGATCCTTTCATTAAAAAAGAAGAAAACGAGAATAAAGAAAACAAAGATTTTATACCATACGAACTTGATGGGAAAAAAAGATATCAGTATTTTTCAGAAGAAATTGCAAACATTTATGTGGAACAAAAAAAATTTGAAAAGGCTATTCAAATCTATCAGGTTCTTTTAAGACAGGATCCCGAGAATGAAAAATATGCGCAAAAATTAAGATATTTAAATGATCTTATAATAAAAGTGGAGGTTGATGAAACTATCTTTGAAGAAAAGAAAGAAACAAACACTAAAGATAGATCCGAATTTGTTGAAAGGTTAAACAGATCTCTTACGGCTGATGAAATAACCCCTCAGGAAAAAAAGGAAATTGAAGAAAAATTTGAAAAAATTGAAGAAAATAGACAGGAAGAGGAAAAAGAGCATAAAGAAGAATTTGAAAAAGAGAATGTAAAAAATGTAATACCTGAAACTAAAAGAAACATTGAGAATATAGAAAAAAAGAATGAAGAAAAAATTGAACAAAAAAAAGAAGAGAGAATAGAAAAAGAGGAATCGAAAGATGATAAAATAAAGTATGATTTTCAAAAATGGTTAAAAATGATCAATAAAACAAAAAAATAATGGAGGTTTAATGACAACTACAGCTGATATAAGAAAAGGATTCACTTTTGAGTATGAAGGGAAAGTTTATATGGTGATAGATTTTCAACATGTAAAACCAGGAAAGGGTGGCGCTTTTGTAAGAACAAAATTAAGAAATCTTGAGAATGGAAATGTAATCGATTTAACTTTTGATTCTGGCAAAGTTTTAAACGAAGTAAAACTTGAAAGGGAAAACTTTCAATACCTTTATAAGGATGGTGATGATTATGTTTTTATGAATAATGAAACTTTTGAACAGATCAGCTTAAACGAGGAAATACTGATGGATAAAAGATTTTATTTAAAAGAGAATATGGATGTTACTCTTCTTTCAGTGAATGGTCAGGTTATAGATATAGAGGTTCCAATATTCGTTGAACTTGAAATCGTTGAAACTGAGCCTGGAGTGAGAGGGAATACTGTATCAGGTGGAAGTAAACCTGCAGTTTGTGATACAGGCTTGAAGGTTGTTGTTCCACTTTTTCTTAATGTTGGAGATAAGATAAAAATCGATACAAGAACCGGAATATATGTAGAAAGAGTTTAAAGAGGAGAGAATATGGAATTAAAAACACTTTTGGAAAAAATGGTAAAGGATGGTGCATCCGATCTACATCTAAAAGCCGGCACTCCTCCCATACTTAGAATAGATGGAAAATTACAGATTTTGAAAGAGGAACCTTTAAGTCCAGATGAGTTAAAAAATATTGCTTTAAAAATAATGACCAAGAGTCAACAGGATGAATTTTTAGCAAAAAAGGAACTCGATTTTGCTATAGGTGTTGCTGGATTATCAAGGTTCAGGGTAAATGTGTATTTACAGAGAGGGAGTGTGGCAATAGCGATGAGGACAATTCCCATCTCGGCAAAATCTATGGATGAATTGAATTTGCCTATAGTATTGAAAGAGATAGCTGAAAAACCAAGAGGATTGATTTTAACGACCGGAACCACCGGATCCGGAAAATCGACTACACTCGCAGCCATGATAGAGTATATAAACGAAAATTATTCTAAAAATATTATTACCATAGAGGATCCGATAGAATATCTTTTTCGAGATAAAAAATCCGTGGTCTCTCAAAGAGAGGTTGGAAACGATACGAATTCGTATGAAAATGCTTTAAAATATGTGTTAAGACAGGATCCCGATATAATCTTGATGGGTGAAATAAGAGATATCAATACTATGGATGTTGCGATAAAAGCTGCGGATACCGGGCATCTTGTTTTTTCAACATTACATACTTTGAACGCATCTGAAACAATTAACAGAATTCTTTCTTTCTATCCACCCCATCAACAACAACATATAAGGGTTCTTCTTGCAACCACACTTGTTGCCGTTATATCCTTAAGATTGTTGCCAAGGATAGATGGAAAGGGAAGGGTACCTGCTACCGAAGTGATGATAAACACTCCAACTATAAAAGAATACCTTCTCGACCCGATAAAAACTTTATTAATACCAACAGCCATAGAAGAGGGGGAACTATATCAAATGCATACTTTCGATCAGTCTATAATGAAGCTGTATAAATCTGGAATAATTTCCTATGAGGAAGCGATACAATCAGTAACCAATGCAGATGAATTCAAGTTAAAACTCAGGGGAATCGAATCTTCTGAGTCAGATTTTTTAAATGCTATAAAAAACGATTGAGGTTGTTATGTCACTTGTCAATTATGCAAAAAAAGAAATAATCTGTAAAATAGTTTACTATGGTCCAGGTAGATCAGGAAAAACCACAAATCTTCAATACATCTATAGTAAAATTCCACCAGAGAAAAGAGGAGAGATGACTTCACTCGCAACTGAAATGGACAGAACATTATTTTTTGATTTTCTTCCATTAGATGTGGGAAGGGTTGGTAATTTCAACGCAAAATTTCAACTTTATACCGTTCCCGGACAGGTTTACTATGATTCAACAAGAAAACTTGTATTACAGGGAGCCGATGGCGTTGTTTTCGTAATAGATTCACAAGCGGATAGGATGGAAGATAACATTGAATCCTTCGAAAATTTTATAATTAATTTAAAAGAAAATAATCTATCCATAGAAAACATACCTCTTATCATACAATATAACAAAAGGGATCTTCCAACTTCACTGGATACCGAAACGATAAAAACTACATTACAATTAAAAAATGAATGGAAAAGTTTTGAATCTGTTGCTACCAGAGGAATTGGTGTTCTTGAAACTTTGAAAGAATCAATGTTTTCAGTTATTAAAAATCTTACCAGCAAATTTGAAAAGAATAAGAGATGAGTCAGAACGATATTATCGAGTTTCAACAAAATTTTACGGCATATAGGTTGAAATCTGTAAAAGATATCATAGTTGAAAATCCATTTTTAAAATCGCAGTTCTCATACGCTTTGAGTACAGCCACTTTGACAAATAAATATATAATGATATATTCAAATAATGGAGTTGCCAACGATTATGTGGATAAACTCGTATTGGAACTCTCTAAAAAATATAAAGAACTTTATTTTTTTATTGTCGATTTAAGAGAGTTGGTTGAAACAAACAAAATAGAATCACTTGAAAAGTTCAAAAATATTCTTCCCTATGCGAATATCCTTTTTATCAAAAATTTTGAAACCGTTGAAAAAAACTCACAACTTTTAATTTTGATCCAGAATATTTTTAATAACTTGAAAAACAATTCATTCGTTTTGATAACCTCATCGAAAAAAATCGATCAGATTCAAAAAGCGGATAGTCTGAGGAGATTTTTAGAGAATTTAAAGATCTATGATATACTTGTAGAAAGAAAAGAAAAAAACAATTTCATAAACTTTTTTGATTTTGTAAATCAGGTAAAAAAGGAAGCGGGGATAGAGGAAAAACTGGATGAGGAGGAAAAAAGATCCGAATACATTGAAAAATTATATGTATGGGAAATGAAGGGCTTCAATGTGGATAATCTTAAAAAGATTATAAATTTAAAGGATTTGAATCAGATAAAAATAGAATTTGATAAATACACCTTTAATATTAAAAGATTGATGGAATTACATAAAGATTACGGTTTGTTGAATACCAAGAGATTCAAAGATGAAGCAAGGGAAATAGAGAAATTGCTCTTCGATCCATACGCGGTTGACGATTTGAACAAAAAGATTGAAACTCTTAAGGAAAAAATAAACTATTTTACTTTTTTTGAAAGGGAAACTTCACTTTTATATAATTCTAATAATTTTGTAGTTGATGCAACGAATAGAAATGTTATGAATAAAATTGAAGAGATCATAAATGGTTCGAATATTGATAAAATCATTCTGATAACCGGTGGTCCCGGAACGGGTAAAACACATCTGTTAAATCTTATCTATAACCAGATGTTGGATAAAAAGATAGTATATCTGAATAAAAACAATTTTGAAAGTGGAAAAAAAAATTTGTATATGATGAAGTTTATAAACGAGGCTGATATAATATTGATCGATGATCTTGATAGAATATATGAAAAGAAAGAGAATATACCTATAATCAAAAGTATTATCTTTAAGAACATTGTTAAAGTTATAACCCTTCAAAGAAAATTCAGTATAGATGATAAAGATCTATTGGATATTTTTAAAAAGTTTCTTTCATACAATATTCAACCGACATCTCTTTTTATAAAAAAAAATGTATTCAAAAGTTTTTTGATAAAATATGGTATCAAGATGGATGACATACTTTTTAATTTTTTGCTCGATTACGATAACACATCTCTTTCTGAAAGTGAAAAGTATTTTATGGAACTTAAAAAGTATGAAAATAACATAACAAGGGAAATAATAAAATCTATTTTTCCTTCCGGTGTCAAAAAAAGACAGGATTTTATAAAAAAGGGTGAGTTTGATACTTCAAGATTGTTGAAAGAATGGTTGAACGATACCGATAGATTGTATGTAGAATTTGAGGGATAAAAATATGACCATTAGAGGAAATTTACAGGAAGCATCATTACCTGATATCGTTCAACTCCTTTCACTTGGAAAGAAGACAGGAGTTCTGAGCGTATCCGATAAAAAAAATTTTGGGGATATTTTTTTTAAAGATGGAAGGATAATATACTCTTCTATAGTGAATAGAGAAAAAAAAATAGGTGACATTCTTTTGAAATCAAATGATATCACCAAAGAACAACTTGAAAAAGCATTGGAGTATCAGGATGAGATTAAAGGGGAAAAACGACTTGGTGATATACTTGTGGAAATGAATTTTGTTACGAAAGAGGTTTTAGAGGAAAAAATCAAACAACAGATAACCGATACGATTTTTACCCTATTAACCTGGAAAACAGGTTTTTTTAATTTTGAACCTGATATAGAACCTGTCAGTGAAACTACCACGGTAGAAATTGAAGTGGATGATATTCTTCTTGAAGAGGTAAGAAAGATAGATGAATGGACTATAATCGAGAAAGAGATACCATCTGAAAAAACTGTACTCGTTAAAACTAACATAAAAAGTGAAGATGAAATTTCTGATGATGAACAGAGATACATATATTCTCTTGTAAATGGTAGAAAAACTGTAAAGGATATATTCGAAATATCAACTCTAAGTAAATTTGATACTGGTAAGCAATTATATACCTTATTAAAACTTGGTTATATTTATGCTGGTGAAGAAAAAAATCTCGAACAAGATGTGGACATTCAAAATAAGGTTGTTGAACATTACAATCTTGGGATAGCTTTTCTTTTGACTGAAATGTATGATGAAGCGATAAGAGAATTTAAATATATAATTCAAATCGATAAAAGCAATTTAAAATCATATTTTTATCTTGGTCTTATATATTTCAGGATCAAAGATTACGGAACTTCTTTAAGATATTTTGAAGAACTTTTAAAATTCGGTGTTGTGAACATTTCATTATTTAACAATATAGCTTTGTCATATGAAAGACTGAATCTGTTTGAAAAGGCTGAAGAATTTTATAAAAGGGCTCTTGATCTGGAACCTGAAAATCCAAAGATTCTCGCTAACTATGGAATAACCCTTTATAAGGAGAATCTTTTCACTGATGCGGAAGATAAACTTAAAACCGCTCTTAAAATTGATAAAAATTTGAAATATGCAAAATATTTTTTAGGATTGATATATTTTGAATATGGAATGGTTGAAGAATCCACCGAGATATTTTTGAAACTTTCAAAGGATGATCCAGCATGCTGGCAATATGATTACAATCTTGGACAGATATATCTGTCGACAGGTAGATATGAGGCTGCTGCAAAATTTTTCAAAAAGAGCATAGAATTATGTGGAAATGATATTTTGCCATACAAAGCACTGATAGATCTTTATTTCTATGAAAAAAATTTTGAGGATGCCGAACTTCTACTCGAGGAATTGATAAATATGAACAAAAAAGATTTTGAAATATTTTATAAACTTGGTAACATAAAATATAGAAAGGGAAAAAAAGATGATGCGTTGAAATACTGGGAAGAGGCACTCAAATTACAACCTGATGATGAAATACTTAAAAAAACTATAAATACGGTTAAAAATGGATGAGATAGAATATAAGATGTTGGTGGATTACATATCTAAAATGATAGGAATAGATGGGAATATTTATAAAGATAGACCGTTTAAAAGAAGACTAATGGTTAGAATGAGAGCAACGCAAAAAAATCGTTTTATCGAATACCTTGAATTATTGAAAAAAGATAACGAGGAACTTGACAAACTGAAAGAGACTTTAACCATAAATGTTACAAGGTTTTTTAGAAACAGAGAAACATTTGACTATTTATATGAACAGATTTTTCCCCCATTCATCAGAGGAAAAGAGAAAATAAAAATTTTAAGTGTTGGATGTTCAACAGGTGAAGAGGTTTATACACTGAGTATAATTTTTAAAAAATTAACTGAAAGATACAATTTTAAATATGAGATAGTTGGGATAGATGTTGATGATGATGCAATAAAAAAAGCTGAAATTGGAATGTTCAAAGATTATTCGCTTATAGAAGTGAAAGAAAAAGAAAAAGATATCTATTTTAAAAAGATTGGAGAATACTACTCTATCTTACCATCATTGAAGGAAAATGTATTTTTTAAAGTTATAGATATTAAAGATGAAACCATACTATTTACACTTGGTAAATTTGATTTTATAATATGTAGGAATGTTCTCATATATTTTTCAAAAATGTTTCAGAATAAAATTTTTAATACATTCTATGAACTTTTATTTCCAAACGGGATACTGGTCCTGGGGAAAGTTGAAATATTAACTGGAAACTCTAAAAATCTTTTTAAACCGTTAAATGTTAAAGAAAGGGTCTTTTTGAGAATTGATAATTAACATAAAAATAGCTGATGCCAATATAGGTTTTGAAGATGATGTTCTAAAAACCATTGGCCTTGGATCATGTGTGGCTATAACCCTCTATGATAGAGAAAAAAAACTTGGAGGGATGATACATTTTATGTTACCAACGAAATTTTTTTCAACAACCGTATTTAATCCATACAAGTACTGTGATACAGGTTTACCGAATCTGATACTTGAAATGGAACAACTTGGAGGCAAAAAGTATCGGATGGAAGCGAAACTTATCGGTGGGGCTACTATGTTTTCAACATTCATAAAAAATGTAGAGGATTCTATAGGATATAGAAATGTGGCTATGGCGAAGAAAATGTTAAAAGAATTTAGAATTCCCATAATTTCAGAAGATGTGGGAAGTGATTACAGTAGATCCGTTGAGTTTTTTCTTAAAGATGGAAAATTGAGGGTGATATCATTTAAAAATGGAGAATTGTATATTTGAAAAAGGTTAAAATACTTGTTGTTGATGATTCTATACTCATAAGAAGAATATTAAAGGATTTAATAGAATCAGATGAAAGATTTGAAGTTATCTGTGAGGCATCGGATGGTATTGAAGCTATAGATAAAATGAAGGAGTGCAATCCGGATATTATAACATTGGATATAGAGATGCCAAGGATGAACGGTTTGTTTGCACTCCAACATATTTTGAGAATAAAAAAGATTCCCATTATAATTATAAGTTCATACACAAAAACCGGTTCCAAAATGGCTTTAAAAGCATTGGAGATGGGAGCTCTCGATATAGTTGAAAAACCGATATCTTTGGATTATGGTGAAAAAAAAGAAGAAATTCTTTTAAAACTATCATCCATACTTCATCTAAATTACGATTACATTAAAGATGTAACTCCCACTGAAGTAAAAGAGAAAACTATAAAAAGATTAAAAAAAGAAGAAGCCAGGAAACTCGTTGCTATAGCTTCATCAACCGGTGGACCAAAATCGCTTATGGAAATAATTCCAAGAATAAAAGAGGACATAGATTGTGGAATAGTTATAGTGCAACATATGCCAGCAGGTTTTACAAGATCCTTTGCTGAAAGATTAAACTCATTATCCAATCTTAATGTTTTTGAATCTTACGATGGTTATAAACTGTTAAATGGAGACTGTGTTGTCGCTCAAGGTGGTAAACATCTTGTTTTTGATGAAAATGGTTACATAACACATACTGATGATCCACCCTATCATTCTGTAAAACCATCCGCTGATATAATGATGATATCTGCTGTAAAATATTACAAGAGTAAAATAATAGGAGTGGTTTTAACCGGTATGGGGAAAGATGGAAGTGAAGGTGTAAAAATTATTAAAAAGATGAATGGAAAAAATATCTCGGAGTCAAAAAATAGCGCATTGATCTATGGAATGCCAAAGGCTGCTGAAGAGACCGGGGCTGTTGATTATGTTCTCGATAAAGAGTTGATAGCTGAAAAGATAGAGGAGATTGTTGATGAAATCTGAAGATTTTAAAAAGGATCTTGAAAAGGAAATAGAAAAATTGAACATTATCTTAGATTCTGGAAATTTTAACCTTAAGTTGGTTAAAGAAAAAATGGAAGAAATTTATAAAGAAATAATAGGAATGAACGATTTTCTAATCGTTATGGACGAAAAAATAAAAAGCCTCGCAAAAAAGATTAAAAATAAAAAAGAAGGTAAGAAAGGTTTTGAGAATTTTGTTAAAACAATGCACATATCAAAAGTCGATCTGACAACATATATAGACAGAGGATGGAATTTTTTGATGGAAGAACAATACGATGATGCCATTAAAGTTTTAGAAAAAGCAAGTTCACTTGTTCCAGATGATGTTAAAACTCTCGATCTTTTAGGATGGGCATATATAAATAAGGAAAGATATGACGATGCGATGATCATCTTCCAAAAAGTTATTCAAATTGATCCTGAAAATTCTATAGCGAAAAACAATCTTGGTTTTGTCTGCTTTAAAAAGGGGATATATGGAGAAGCCATAGAACATTTAACTTATGTTCTTAAAAATTCAAAAGATAAAGTAGCTTTAATGTATGCTAACTTCTATTTAGGGCTTATATATAAGGAAAGAGAGATGTATGATGATGCCATTAAATTTTTTAAAAATACGATAGAGATTGGTCCAAACCATGTGGAGGCATACTATAATCTCGGATTGGTTTATTTTCTTACAGGTAGAGAAAAAAAGGGGATAACCACTTTAAAAGAATTGATCAAAAAAAATAGGTTTAACAAATGGGCTCAAAAAGCCGAATTGAAATTGAAAGAAATTACCGGAGAAGAGTATGAAAAAGAAAATTGATCTTTCATCTTTTTTAAAACAGAATAAAGATAAAAAAGGTAAAGATGTGAAAGAAAAACCAGAGACGCAAAAGAAAGAAGAATCTGATATGATAAAACAGGTTAAAAAGATAGAAACTGAAGAAAAAAATGAAACCAAACCAAAAAGTGATAAAGAATTTTACCATACGGATGATATTTTAAATGAAAAAAAAGTTTTGAAAAAAGATGTTTCAAAAGAAAAAAACGATTTTATTTCCAATGAGAAAGAATTTGTTACATTTAAACTTAACGATGAAGAATATGGTATAGATTCAGATTTCGTAAGACAGATAGTAAAATTCAAAGAGCCGCTGGATATCGGTTTGAAAAGCGACATATATTTTGGGATATTAAATGAAAAAAGTGGATTCTTACCTTTGATAGATCTAAGAAAAAAATTTGGATTGGAGATAAAAAAAAGAACCGAAAATGGTTCAATAATAATAATAAGTATTGATGAAATAAGGATAGGTTTATATACCGATAAACTCATCGGAATAATGAGATTGAAGGATACGGACATAAAAAGCATACCACCTTTTCTTCCAGAAAATAGGATAAACTATGTTGAGGGTGTGGGAATTTTCGAAAGTGAAAAGAGAGAAAAAAGGATAGTGATCATTTTAAACTATTTAAATCTTTTTACATCCAAAGAAATAAAGGAATTGAAAAAGATTCCGGAGATCTATAAGTGAAAGAATTTTTCTTTAAAATATTCAATTCTGTAATTTTTATAGGATACCTGAAGGGAGGAGGAACCCTGGTCAGTATACTTCTTTTGATTTTAATCTATCATCTGAAACTAAATACCATATCGGTTATATTTATCTTTTCATTACTATTGTTAACATCCGTTATCACCATAGAATATAGTAAGAGTTTTGTAGGTGACGATGATAGAATAGTTATCGATGAACTTCTTGGTATGATTGTCTCCATAATGTTTTTACCTAACAATTTTTTTGTCTTAATTTTCTCGGTTTTGATTTTCAGGTATCTTGATATAACAAAAATATTTTTTCTTGATAGGTTCGAAAGAATAAATGGATCGACTGGAATAATTCTTGATGATATCTTTGCTGGAATTTTTGCAAATCTTATCACATCTTTAATACTGGTTTTAATATGAAGGCATCCATAATTATAGTTGGTAGTGAAATGATCAAAAATAGGGTTGAGGAAAAAAATTCAACGATATTATCACAAATGCTTTTAAAGAAAGGGTATCGGATAGATGGGAAATTTTTTGTTGAGGATGATAGAAAAAAAATTGCTGATATTCTTAAATACTGTATGAATAGGTCTGAATTGATATTGATAACAGGTGGACTTGGTCCTACACCGGATGATCTTACCATACCCTCTGTGGCATCAGCTTTAAGAAAAAAGGTTGTGCTTTCAAATAGAATTTTAAATGATCTGAAAAAAAGATTCAAAAATCTTCCAGATGATGCTTTAAAAAAGCATTCCCTTGTTATAGAAGGTTCAAAAAATTTTAAAAATGATGTTGGATTATGTTATTCTCAACTTATAAAATTTAAAGGCGGAAAAATATTTTTGTTGCCTGGTGTTGTAAAAGAAGTTTTATGGCTAACCGAAAATGTTTTGAAAAAAGAGATCGGAAGTTATAGAAAAACAAAAGAGTATAATTTGAAAATATTTAATAGCACTGAAGTGGAAATATTGAAAGTTCTGGAAGATCAATTTTTAAAAAGTGATGTTTCCAGAATTCAATTTTATCCTTCATACGGTTTTATAGACGTTTTCTTAGAGGATAAAAGTATATTTGAATTTTTGAAAAAAAGATTTAAAGAAAATTGTTTGGATACGAAAGGAAAAAGTTTGAATCTATTTTTAAGAGATCTTATGCTAAAGAAAAAACTTACACTTTCCATTGCTGAATCCTGCACCGGTGGTTTTCTTTCTAAAGTTATAACCGATGTTTCCAAAGCGAGTAAATTTTTTCTTGGAGGTGTGGTTACATATTCTGATAGATCGAAAAAAGGTATACTTGGAATCGAAAAAATGATACTTGAAAAATTTTCTTCGGTATCCGAAATCGTTTCAAAAAAGATGGCGGTTAACTGTTCAAAAATATTTTGTTCAAATATTTCCCTGTCGATTACAGGTTATGCTGGTCCAGATGGTGGAAATTCGAACACACCCGTTGGAACAGTTTTTATTTCTATTTTTTACAAAAATGATGTGAAGACAGAAAAATTTATTTTTACAGGGGATAGGGAAACGATAAGAACAAAAAGCGTAAATTTAGCTTTGTTTATGATCTTAAGGAGTATTTTGAATGAGTAAGAGATTGTTTATAGGTTTTAAAATACCTTCAGGATTAAAAAATGAACTATTTTTATTACAACATAAATTAAGAAATAATCTTTTACTTGAAGGGGTTAATTGGGTTAAGCCTGAAAACCTGCATATAACTGTTGCTTTTTTGGGAAATGTAGATGAAAAAATGATACCTTTGATAAGAGATGTACTGGATACAATTGATTTCAGCCCTATTCGAACGAAAGGTGAAGCCTTAAATTTTTTCATAAAGAATAACAATCCTTCAATCTTTTATTATTCACTTCTTCAAACTGAAGATTTAAAGAATTTTGTAGGTAAATTAAGAAATAGACTCATTTTAAAGAATATAGATTTCGATAGAAAAAAGTTTAATGCCCATATTACACTCGCAAGGATAAAGCAACCCCAAAGTGGTCAATCGTTATATCAGTTTGTTCAAAAAATGGATACGTTTCAACCAAAAGAAGTTATTTTGAATTCGGTTTGTTTATTTGAATCAAGATTTTTTGATGGTTCAACAACTTATTTATCTTTATATGAAATAGGTAAGGAGGTATAAATGGATAACAATAAGATGAAATCTCTTGAAATGACTTTAAAACAGATAGAAAAGGATTTTGGTAAAGGTGCCATAATGCGTTTAGGTGATAAAGGGATGGTGGCTTCCGATATTATTTCTACAGGCTCAATAGCAATAGATGCCGCGCTTGGAATTGGGGGAATTCCAAGAGGTAGAATGGTTGAAATATATGGTGCCGAATCAAGTGGTAAAACGACACTTGCTTTACAGATAGTTGCACAAGCACAAAAAAATGGAGGTATGGCTGCATATATAGATGCAGAGCATGCTCTCGATCCAACATATGCAACAAAACTCGGAGTTGATATTGATAATTTACTTGTTTCTCAACCTGATACTGGTGAACAGGCACTTGAAATTACAGAAAAACTTGTAAGCAGTGGAAGTATAGATGTTATAGTTATAGATTCCGTTGCCGCACTTGTTCCAAAGGCTGAAATAGAGGGAGATATGGGTGATTCACATATGGGTTTACAGGCAAGATTGATGTCACAGGCTTTAAGAAAATTGACTGGTGTTATAAACAGGTCAAAAACAGCTGTAATATTTATAAATCAGGTGCGATACAAAATAGGAGTAATGTTTGGCAATCCGATGACGACTCCAGGTGGTCTGGCTTTAAAGTTTCATGCATCGGTTAGAATGGAGGTCAAAAGGATAAGTTCCATAAAATCTGGAGAGAACGATATAGGTAATGTAATAGAGGTGAAAATCGTTAAGAATAAAGTGGCACCACCTTTTAAAAAGGCAGTTGTATCAATGTATTTTGGGGAAGGAATATCAAAGGATAGTGAATTGGTTGATCTTGCAACAAGTTTGAATATTATTGAAAAGACTGGCGCCTGGTTTTCGTATGGCAATGTTAAACTTGGACAGGGAAAAGAAAATGTCAGGCAATTTTTAAAGGAGAATGGTAAAATATCTGATGAAATAGAGTTAAAAATAAAAAAAGCCCTGGGGATGATAGTTGATAATAACAAAGATAGAGAGAGCAAAGAAAAATAAAAGTAAAGTTAATATCTTTATAGATGAATCTTTTGCTTTTTCAACCTATGATCAACTTTTGATCGATTTTAATATTTTTAAAGGAAAAGAGATTGATCCTTTGTGGATCGAAAATGTAAAAGAGGGAACGAAAATCTTTCAGATCAGGAAATATCTGTATAATATTTTTTCAAAAAAAAGATACACACAACAACAGATAAAAGATAAATTGATATCGAGAAATCTGGATAAAGCGACCGTGGAGAAATTTATAAATGAATTCAAAAAGAAAGGATTATTAAACGATGAAGAGTTTTTAAAGGATTATACGGAAAGTTTAAAAATGAAAGAAAAATTTTCAAAAAGAGAGATAATGATGAAACTTTATTCAAAATTTAGAATAGATCCTAACGATGATTCGATAAAAGGTTTACTTTCTGATTATGACGACAGGAAAATACTGATAAAAATATTTTCTCAAGAAAAGAAGATTGATAAAAGAATAATAGAAAAGTATTTAAGAAAAGGTTTTAACTATGATGACATAATGGATGTTCTGTTAAATTTAAAACAGGAGGGATAAAATGGGTTTTATCATTTTTTTATTGATAGTTTCCATAATCATTTTTTTTGTTTTGGAGAACAGAGGTCTTTTACCCAATTTTATTAACAGGAAGAATATTATAATTTTACTTGTTGCAATTTTTATATTAATAACCTTTCTAAATTCAATAAGGATAGTTCAACCCGGATATGTTGGTATACAGATTCTTTTTGGTCATCTTAACAAAAAAGTATTAAGAAATGGATTACACATAGTCTTTCCATTAATTCAGGTTAAAATGATGGATATCAGGATGAACGATTACACGATGTCGATAGCAAAAGAGGAGGGAGTAAAGAAGGGAGATGATGCGATCACCTCTTTAACAAAGGATGGGTTAACGATCGCGCTTGACATCACGATATGGTATAAACTAGATCCTGCGAAAGCTGCGGATGTTTATCAAAATATTGGAACCGATTATGTTCAGAAGATAGTTAGGCCTGCCATAAGAACGGCTATCAGGAATGCAACGGTTCGCTATTTTGTTTCCGAAATATTTTCAGAAAAAAGAGATGAACTTTCAAAAAAGATTTATGATGAACTTTTTTCCAGTTTATCCGAAAAGGGAATTATAGTTGACAAGGTTCTTCTTAGAAACATCGATCTTCCACAGAAAGTAAAGAATGCTGTAGATGAAAAGATAGCTGCCGAGCAGGAATCACAAAAGATGATTTATATTTTAGAAAAGGAGAGAAAAGAGAAAGAAAGAAAACTCATAGAAGCCGAGGGTATAGCACAGGCTCAAAAAAAGATAACCGAATCTTTAAGTAAACAGTATCTTCAATGGTACTATATTCAGAATCTGAAGGAACTTTTAAATACACAGAATTCAAAAGTGATCATTATGCCTTTCGATAAAAACTTAATTCCCCTTTTGAATCTAGGTGACTGATGATTTTCTGGATTAAAATTTTTCTAATATCACTGTTCATTGTTTTCTCTTTAAGGTTACGCTTTCCAATAGGCCTATCCTTGATAATTTCATCTGTTTTGATAGGTATATTCTACTATCCCTCAATTGAAACCATCTTGAAACTTTTTGTTAAGTCGATATCCTCATACCCAACATTAAAGACGGTCTTAATAATATATTCCGTTCTTCTTTTAACAAATGTTGTAAAAAACAGAGGTATGGAAAATTTAGCGGATAATCTTCTTGAAATATTCAAAGATGCAAAATATGCTATAATTTTTTCCCCTATGATTGTTGGACTTTTACCTATGCTTGGTGGAGCACTTTTTACAGCGAGTATCGTCGATGAGATAGGTAAAAGGATAGATTTAAAACCTGAAGAAAAAACCTTTATAAATTTCTGGTTTAGACACATATGGGAATACATCTGGCCATTGTATCCCGGATTGATACTTGTATCAACCATAATGAATGTTCCAATAAAAAATATAATGAAACATCAGTTCTATCTTACCTTTATAGCCTTTTTTGTTGGTTTAATCTTTGTGAAAAGATTAAAAAGTTTTAAAATTGAAAGCAAAAAAAATATAAAAAAAACATTTTTCCAGATTTTTGATGGGTTCTTGCCAATAATCGTTATCGTTATGTTGATTTTTTTTACAAATATAAAAGAGGAATTGATAATATTCTCTGTTTCGATTTTTTTTCTTCTCCTTCTGAAAATAAATTTTAAAAAAAAGATCTCTTTACTCTTCAAATCGTTTTCCATAGAGATAATTCTTCTTATAGTTGGAGTTATGATCTTTAAAGATTTTTTCTCAAATTCTGAGGCTATTAAACAAAATTTTCTGGCTCTCCAGAATAATAAAGCTTTAGAATATGTTTTTTTGATTTTTTCCCCCCTGCTTGTAGGTTTTTTTACCGGTATAAATCAGGCATATGTTGGAATACTTTTACCTATGGTGGCTCCAATCATCTTAAACAATGGTAACATCGATTTTCAAAGGTTAACCCTTTTTTATGCATCAGGTTTTGTAGGTGTTCTATTATCACCGGTTCATCTTTGCCTATCTCTAACAAAAGAATACTTTAAAGCTGATTGGTTTAAAGTCTATAAAATTCTTTTACCTTCAACCATACCGATTCTATTGATACCATTGATACTTGAAATAATCTTTTAACGGGAGTTTTAAATGATAAAAAAAATTTATTTTCTTACCTTTTTATTTTTCTTTCCTCTTCTTTTAAAGAGGATCTTCATATTAAAAATGTAGTTTATAAAAACACGGACTCTATGAATAAAAAGGATATAGAAGGATATATGTCAACAGTATATCCCGAAGATACACTTAAATTTAACTCAACCAGAAGAACTATGCTTTATATTTTTAACTCTGTAGAATTGACAGCAAGGATAGATAGTTTTACAATCCTTAACAGATGGAAAGATAGTGTAAAGGTTCAAACAGTTATGTTTTTCAAATTAAATGATCGGGAGAAAGAAAAGGCTAAAATGACACATATTCTTGTGAAATATAAAGGAAAATGGTACATAAATAGTTCACAGGTCATAGAGTAAATTTGACTTTTAAAAACTTTATGTTATAATCACTTTTTATGAAAAATAAACACATATTTGGTCCAGTGCCTTCACGAAGGCTGGGTTATTCTTTAGGTATAGATCTTGTCAAAAGGAAATATTGTTCCTATGATTGTATTTACTGCGAAGTTGGAAAGACTACCAATAAGATAATAGATAGAATAGATTTTGGAAACGATAAAATTATAGTTGAAGAATTGAAAACATTTCTAAACGATTATACTGGAAGAATCGATTGTATCACCTTTACAGGTTCTGGAGAGCCTACATTGAATGTGAAAATGGGATCCATATTGAACGAAGTAAAAAAAATTACAAAATTACCTGTAACACTTTTAACAAACGGATCTTTATTTTTCAGAGAGGATATAAGAAACGAGTCCATCAATTTTGATATAGTTATCCCTTCGCTTGATAGTGTTATCGAAGAAACTTTTATGCGGGTTAACAAACCCCATCGGGACTTAAATCTATCAGAAATAATTAAAGGTTTAATAAAGTTTTCAAACGACTATAAAGGTAAAATATATCTTGAAATTTTACTTGTTAAAGGTTTCAACGATTCTGATGGTGATCTTTTGAATTTAAGAAAAATAGTTGAAAAAATGAGAGTCGATAAAATACAAATAAATACGGTTGTTAGGCCTCCAGCTTACAAAGAGGCAAAGCCAATAGATGAAAATGATAAACAGAGAATAAAAAATATTTTAGGTGATCTTGTGGAGTTGGATCTTGTTTTTTCTCAAAATAATATTGTTCAATCGAATTCTGGGAAAAAGGAAGTTACCGAACTTTTAAAAAGAAGGCCCTGCACTTTCGAGCAGATATCAATTTCACTTGGAATCGATGGGGAAAAACTAAAAATTATACTTGATGAACTGCAGAAAGAAATGAAAGATAAATTGAAAGTGGATAAATTCGACGGAGAATTCTATTATAAGGTGGTAGGAAATGAATGAGGTCTTTATTTTTGTTTTTATCCTTTTGGTAACAAAAATCGTAAATGAAACATCATTAAGGTTAAAAATACCATCGGTTGTCGGTATAATTATAATAGGCATCATTCTTGGACCAGTTTTAAATATAATAAAACTTGATAATACGATAGAATTTTTTTCCCAGATAAGTATTTTGTTCTTAATGTTTATGGCTGGTTTGGAGACTGATCTTGAAGGAATAAAAAAACAGGGAAAGACCTCTTTAATTGTAGCAACCTCTGGAGTGCTTGCTCCATTTCTTTTATCTTTTATTTTTCTTTTTCTAAATTATGATTTTAAAACATCATACATTATAGGTCTAATACTAACTGCGACATCAGTATCGATAACTGTGATCACACTTCTCGAGTTGGGGAAATTGAACACGAGAAGTGGTATAACTATTCTTGGGGCAGCTGTTATCGACGATATTTTAGGAATCCTTTTTATGACAATTTCTTTCATATTTCTATTTCACTCTGGAAATTTTATTATTGTAATTTTAAAACTTTTGGTCCTTTTCCTCTTTATATATTTATTAAATACAGTTTTGTTAAAAAAATTTTTTACATATGTTTCATCTTTTAAAACTCCACAGATGGTTTTAAGTTTGGCTATCATCCTGATGCTCTTTTTATCATTTTTTTCTGAACAGATGGGCGTTGCTGGTATCACAGGAGCTTATATAGCAGGTATCTCGATCTCCAGAACAAAATTTTCGAAGAGGATACTTGATGATTCCCATATAATAATCGATACGATCTTTATATCATTCTTTTTTTTCGTCGTTGGATTAAAAACATCTTTGAGTTTAAAAGATTTCAATTTACTTTTTACAATACTGTTGACAATTATTTCGATATTTTCAAAAGTTATTGGGTGCGGTCTGCCAAGTTATTTTAACGGGTTAACATGGGAAGAATCTCTAAAGGTAGGTGTTGGAATGATTCCGAGAGGAGAGGTTGGCCTTGTTATCGCTATCATAGCGCTTTCGAGAGGATATATCGATCAAATAATTTATAACGGATTCGTAGTGATGATTTTACTTACAACTATTTTAACACCCATCTGGTTAAATTATCTATATAAAAGATAGAAAGGAGAAAAAATGTTTTTCATGATAATCCTTTTATACAAAGAAGAATACTATGAGGATCTACTGAATTCGCTTGTTGAAAGCGGAATAAACGATTCATTTGTAATTGAAGGTCAAACTATAAATCAGGCGGTAAATATAAATCTTCCAATTTTTTCAGGTTTAAAGTATAGGTTTAAAGATTCCGAGCGCTATTCAAAAATAATCTTTTCTACTATTAAAGATAAAAACCAATTCGATTATTTTATAAATGTTTTCAAAGATTACAAGATCGATTTAAACAAGGAAGAAGTGATCAGAATTTATATTTTAAAACTCGATTCGGTTTTTGGGAAAGATGAGGAGTTTAAAATTGAATAAAAATTTCTATATTTTATTTTTTTTAATTCTGGCAATACCGATTTTTATTTTTCCTTTCATTCTATCTGAAGAATTCGATTCAGAATATATTATAGATGATTTTTGTGCAGATTTTTTGAACGATCAATTTAACGATTTGATTTTTAAAGAGAATTTTATAATGATTTCCGGAGGATGCTATAACATCGAACAACTTGCTATAAGATCTTTGCTCAAATTGAAGGTCCCGGTATCGGAAAGGATAGATTTTGAACTCATCAATATCTATTACGATGATTTTGAATTTCATCCTAAAATATTCGAATATGGATTAACATTCAATATAAAAAAGTTTTTTTCAATTGGTTTTTTAGCCAATCCGACCTTTTATAAAAAAGATTCAGATTTCACATTAAATTTTGATTTTAATGGTTTTAACACTAAAAACAGGGTCTCCTTTACCCTTGAAAATTTTGACAACAACTATTCGCACAAAAATTGGAATGAAAAGTTTTTAGAAAGACCGAGAATTTATGAAAATTATCCATTATTGTTTACCTTCACTTCTGCCGGTAAACTCAAAGATTTAAATTTTTTTACATTTTACAGAAAAAAATTTTATACAAAAGAGAATCACTATTACTATTCTCTGGAAGATACAGTTTGGGATTTTTCTGTTGATACAAGTTATGATTATCTATTCACACAGTTATTCTTTCAAAAGAAGAAAAATGAGAATGTTCTCTCAACAGGACTCAGATTTACAATTTTAAATTTATTGAATAACCTCTATACACATCAGGATACTTTAACTGAATATGATAAAAGGTTTAAAATATCGTATTTTCTTTCCTCCAAAAAAAAGAATCATATTTTTAATTTCGCGTATGAGAGGGAAATAAGAGATATAATCGATATATTGAAAAAGGACTCCTATCTGGTTTCTTTTGGATATAGTTTTTCAAAAGATTTTTATACTATAGATTTATGGGAGATAATTTCCAATCTTGATAGAGAATTAACCGATAGACCCAATTATAATTCATTTCAATCAAGAATTTTATTATCCTTAAAGTTTAAAATCAAAGAAAATACATATTTTGTTGCAAGAAAAGGATTTGAAAGCGATATCAGGGATATAAAAAAAGGCGGAAGATATTTTTGGTATGATAAAATGTATGTTCAATTTTATTCCGATTTTGATATTTTTTTAAAAAGGAAATAGTATGGATAAATTTGTAATAAAAGGCGGTATAAAACTTTCAGGTGAACTAAACACTTCTGGTTCGAAAAATTCTTCCTTACCCATAATGGTTGCAGCACTTCTTGCAAAAGGAAGAACCGTTATCAGAAATGTTCCGGATGTTAACGATGTGAAACATATGATAAAGGTTCTTGAATATCTCAAAGTTAGGGTTAAATTCAATAAAAATATTTTAACGATAGATGTTCCCAAAAAACTTGGTTATATCGCTCCCTACAATTTTGTTAGGAAAATGAGAGCATCCTATTATGTTATGGGTGCTTTGATCGGAAGAGAGGGAAAAGTTGATGTTTCTCTACCTGGTGGGTGTGCCATCGGTGAAAGGCCAATAGATCTTCATCTTAAAGGTTTCAGAGAACTTGGATGTGATATTAAACTTGAAAAAGGTTATGTCAAAGCGAGATGTAAAAAATTGAAAGGTAAAGAACTTTTTCTTCAGGGAACAAAGGGAAGTTCCGTTGGTGCAACGATAAATGTTATGATGGCGGCAGTTCTTTCTGAAGGTATTACAATTATAAAGGGAGCAGCAGTTGAACCCGAAGTTTCCGATGTCGCCAATTTTCTAAACTCAATGGGAGCAAAAATAAGTGGTATAGACACACCGGTATTAAAGATAGAGGGAGTTGAAAATTTAAAACCTACAGAATATACCGTTATACCAGATAGAATAGAAGCAGGGACATTACTCGTTGCTTCGGTGATAACCGGGGGTGAATTGTTTTTAAAAAAATGTAATCCGTCCCATATGCATGTTGTACTGGAAAAATTGAAAGAGATCGGTTATAAAATTGAAATCGGCAAAGATAACATTTACATTAAATCATCAAAGTATTTAAAACCTGTTAATATAAATGTGTTACCCTATCCTTTCTTTCCTACCGATATGCAGGCTCAATTCATATCTCTTTTATCTCTTGTTGATGGTATATCGATAGTTTCAGAAAATATTTTTGAAAAGAGATTTATGCATGTACCGGAACTTATCAGAATGGGGGCGGATATAACCATAGAATCGAATAAAGCGATAATAAAGGGTGTTAAAAAGTTATATGGTGCTCCAGTTATGGCATCCGATTTAAGAGCATCGGCAGCGCTCGTGCTTGCGGCTATTGCCGCTTCAGGTGAGAGTGAAATAAGAAGGATATATCATCTCGATAGAGGTTATGAGTCCATAGAAAAGAAATTGAGAAAAATAGGAGCAAAGATAAAAAGGGTTAAAGAATGAATTCAAAAAAAGTTGTTTTTGTAAAAGATGTTCCAGTGGGTGGTAAATATCCGGTTGTAATTCAATCGATGACAAATACAAAAACTGAAGATTACAAAGGGACGATGGAACAGATAAGGGAACTTTACAAAAGAGGCGCACAGCTTGTTCGTGTATCTTTTCCAGATGTCAACTGTCAGGATTCTTTTAAAAAAATCGTTAAAGATTCTCCCTGCCCAATAATAGCGGATATTCATTTTGATCATAAACTCGCATTGTTAGCTATCAAGTTGGGTGCATCAAAGATAAGAATCAATCCTGGAAACATTTCGAAAAAAAATTTAATTGAGATAATCAAAGCTGCTAAAGAGAATAATGTCCCCATAAGGATAGGAGTAAATGGAGGTTCACTTGAAAAGGATGTTTTAAAAAAATTTAAATATCCCTCACCAGATGCATTATATGAATCTTTAAAATTGTCCATTGAGTTTTTTCTCGAAAACGATTTTGATAATATCGTTCTTTCCATAAAATCCTCAGATGTTGTTGATATGATAGAGTCAAATCTGAAATTGAAAAATTTACCTTTCCCTGTTCACCTTGGAGTAACGGAAGCTGGAGGTCTTTTAAGGGGGTCTGTAAAAAATTCTATAGGTATATCCTATCTTCTTTTAAACAACATAGGTGATACGATAAGGATATCGATTTCGGATTCTCCACTCTATGAGGTTGATATTGCCAAAATGGTTCTTTCATCTTTGCATATTTCATCAAATTTTCCCGATATAGTCTCTTGCCCAACATGTAGTAGAACCACTTTTAATGTCATATCTATCCAGAAAGATGTAGAAAAACTTGTTGAAAATTTTAAAGGGAAAATTAAAATTGCTATAATGGGATGCGTTGTAAATGGACCAGGTGAAGCAAAAGATGCAGATATAGGTATAACCGGTTCAGGTGTAAACGGTGTTCTATTTAAAAAAGGCAGGATAGTTAAGACCGGACCTATTAACGAAATAATCAAGTCCTTTTATGAAGAAATAAAAAATTATGGAAAACAAAATTAAAATCATTCAAAATTTCTTAAAAACTAAAGAGATGATTCTTGTTGACAATCCTGAAGAGGTGTTCGACTTACTTGAAGAAAATTATTCTTTCAATTTTGCTGAGTATGAAGCTAATCTGTTGATAGGAAAAGAAAAAGTTTTTTTGATAACCGATTTTCTTCTTTATCCAATGGTAAAAAATCTTAAGAATATTAATATTTTAAAGGGTGATACCGTAGAATATTTGAAAAACGGAAAAATATTTTTAAAAGAATGGATTCAAGTATTGAAAAGCGAAAATATAACAAGAGTTGGCTTGGTGAACATATCCCTTTCGGTTTTTTTGAAAGATTTTATTACTTTTAAATTTATTACTCCTTCGAAAACATTGGGAAGTATAAAGACCGATAAAGAACTTTTAAAAATTAAAAATATACTTAAGAGAATGAATGAAATTTTTGAAAATGTTGAAAAATTTTTAAAGAAAGGGATAAAAGATATTGAGTTAAGAAATTATATAGATATTTTGATATACAGGGATGGTTTCAAAAGGTATCTTCCAACATATGTTGGTTTCAATCCTAAAACTATCTACCCGACTTTAAACGGTGATATTCTAAAAAATAATCAAATCGTATTGATAGATATAGGGATTATGAAGGATGGTGCTGGTTTTTCACTTTCAAAAACCTTTACTTCTGTTAAAATTTCAAAAAGCAAAGAAAATTTTTTAAAAATCGTTAAGGACGGAATCGAAGTTCTCTTGTCCGGTCTTTTGAAAAATGACAGCATAAAGGAGAGTGAGAATGCTTATAGAAACTACCTGAAATCCCATAATCTTGATAGTATGTCTATGGAATATGGATTCTCCTATCTATCCTGCGCTGGTAGTGGTGAAGTCAACACTTTTATTACGGAAAGAAAAGTAAAGGATGGCGAGATATTCAAACTTACTTCTTCAGTTTTCCTTCCTTCAAAATATGGTGCGAGATTTGAAAAACTTTATATCAAAAACAAAAATAATTATGAAGAGATACTTTAACCTGTTATTTCTGGTTTTCTTTATCATATCTTGTAATAATGATGATTATAAAATTTATATTGAGAAGAAAGATTATAAAAAAGCTTTGAAGATCGTTGAAGAAAAGTTCAAAACGAAACCTGATAAATTTTTATTATCCGATCTTATCCTTTTACTTGATCAGAACTTTTATGAAACCGAAAAGGCTGTAGATTATGTTAGAAAATATCAATCGAAGGGAGGAGATTTTAAGGGTATCGAAAATATAGTTGGGACACTCTATTATAACTATGCTTTATCCTTCTATAAAAAAGGAGAACTCGATTCTTCCGAATACTATTCGAATGAGGCAGAAAGATTATCAGGAGAAAATTATAAGATTTATCTATTGCTGGGTAAAATAAATGTTAGAAAAGAAAAGTATGATATCGCAAAAGATCTTTTTTTAAAGGCACTTAAACTCGAAACAAGAGCATCTGAAATTTACAAATATCTTGGTAATATAGAATTTTTAAAAAACAGATTCAATAATGCTGAATATTACTATAAAGAAGGATTAAAGGTTGATTCCAACGATGTTCAGATACAGATGAATCTTTCCGAACTGTATTTAAAAATGAAAAAAGAAAAAGAAGGAATTTTAATTTTGAAAAAAGTGATAGAGTTGGATTCGACCTATTTAGATGCTTTTGATAGATTGATCAAATATTATTATTTGAAAGGAAATAATGATTCGATTGAAAAATATATACGAATATATGAAAAAAAATCGAAGATTAAAGCGAAATTGAATTGAAAGGAGAAAAGATGATAACTAGAGAAAAAGCGTTGGAACTTATCAGAGAAAATATCGATAATCAGAATTTGATAAAACATATGCTTGCCTGTGAAGTTTGCATGAAACACCTTGCGAAACATTTTAATGAAAATGAAGAAACTTGGAGTATGGCTGGACTTTTACATGATCTTGATTATGCCAAAACTTCAAATGATCCAAAAAACCATGGCTTTATCACTCTTCAGATGTTAAAAGAATATTCTCTTCCACAGGATATCCTTGATGCTATAGTTGCACATCCGGGACATAAAGAAAGAGTAAAACTTATTGAAAAATCCTTATATTCAGTCGATCCCTTGACCGGATTGATAGTAGCTGCCGCTTTGATGCATCCTGAAAAAAAATTGGAAAAAATAGATGTTGATTTTATTACAAGAAGGTTTAATGAAAAAAGATTCGCTGCTGGAGCGAACAGACAGCAGATCCAGTCAATTGAAGAAACTGGTCTTTCACTGAGAGATTTTATAAATATATGTCTTGATGCTATGAAATCTATTTCAGCGGAACTTGGATTATGAGGGTTTTACAAACATATAATTTACCTTTCGATACTAAAAGTTTTTTTAAAAAGTATAACATTGATGTCACAGTTTATGAGAATGGCATATCATATGAAACACTTTTAAATATTATAGAAAACTATGATGGTTTGATCTGCCTTTTAAGTGATAAAATAGATGAAAATATTTTAAAGAATGCGAAAAATCTCAAAATCGTTTCAAATTATGCTGTTGGATATGATAACATAGATATAGATTATGCCAGAAAGAATGGTATCTATGTTACCAACACCCCTGATGTGCTCTCAGAATCCACAGCGGATATAGTTTTTTCTCTCATACTCTCTGTATCCAGAAGGATCGTTGAGGCTGATAGTTTTGTTAGAGAAAACAGATTTAAAGGATGGAAACCTGATCTTTTACTTGGGGTTGAACTATATAAAAAGATTCTTGGTATATATGGTTTTGGAAGGATAGGAAAAGCTGTAGCAAAAAGAGCTAAAGGGTTCGGAATGGATGTCATATATAACACTAACAGAGAAGAGAAAAACGATTATGCATCCTATGTTGATTTTGATACCCTTATAACAAAATCAGATTTTATCTCAATAAACACACCACTGAACGAATCCACCAGGTATAGATTTGATCTTGAAATATTCAAAAAGATGAAAAAAAATGTTATATTAATAAACACGGCAAGAGGAAAGATAATAAAGGAAAAAGATTTAGTTTTTGCCTTAAAAAATAATCTTATTAAAGGTGCAGGACTTGATGTGTATGAAAATGAGCCTTTTGTTGAAAATGAACTACTTTCTATGAATAATGTTGTTCTGTTGCCACATATAGGAAGTGCTACTGTTGAAGCGAGAGGAAAGATGGCAGAGATATGCACAGAATCTGTAGTTGAGGTGATCATAGAAAAAAGGAGGCCAGAAAAATGCGTAAACTGTTAGTTTTATCTATTCTTTTTGTTATATTTTTACAACCTGTCCTCGGTGACAGTTTTTTCTCCGAGGATAAAATAGATCATCTCTTTACAACATTCGCCATAACAGCCTCTACTTCACTTTTTTCGAAAAGTATGTTAAAGGACAGTATAAATTTTGAAACTGTATCATTCTCGATAAGTTTACCAATAATCTTTTCATTCGGAAAAGAAATATATGATCACTTTTATGATGGTGGGGTTTCATATAAAGATCTGATATACGATTTTATAGGTATAGGACTTGGATTTTTTGTTGTGAGGTTAAAATGAATATTTTTAAAAAAAGAAAAGAAAAAAATGATAAGTTTGTAAAGATAAAATTGACTCCGACCGAAATGTTCTATACCAACGCGTTATCAATAGAGGCTTTGGTAAATATTCTTGAAAGAAAAAATATTCTAAAAAAGGGAGAAGTCCTTGAAGAGATTAAAAAATTGGGAAAAGAAAGAAAAGATAAAATGGAGGAGATAAATGAAAATATCAAAAAGAATAATTGATATGCAAGAATCACCGATAAGAAAACTCATCTCATATGCGGATGATGCAAAGAGCAGAGGAATCAAAATATATCATTTGAATATAGGGCAACCCGATATTCCTACACCCGATTACATCTACGATGCTATAAAAAATTATTCTGAACATGTTTTAGCATATGGACCTTCACAGGGGTTGAAGATTGCAAGGGAAACCGTTGCCGAATATTTAAATAATATGAATTATGACATCAATCCCGATGAGATTTTTATAACCACTGGAGGTTCAGAGGCGATAATATTCGCAATGATGACCGTTGCGGATTATGGCGATGAAATAATAATTCCAGAACCTTTTTATACCAATTATAACGGTTTCGCTTCTATGGCTGGATTAAAAGTTATACCACTTCTAACAAAGGTTGATACAGGTTTTCATCTTCCAGATGAGAATGAGATAGAAAAACTTATAACTTCCAGAACGAAGGCGATTCTTATATGTTCTCCAAACAATCCGACTGGAACAATATTCACAAAAGAAGAGATGGAAATGGTTGTAAAAATAGCGAAAAAACATAACCTTTTTGTCCTTTCCGATGAAGTTTACAGAGAATTTGTTTTTGATAACAAAAAACAGACTTCTATACTCGAAGTTGATGGGAGTGCTGAACTTTCCATAATGCTTGATTCGATCTCCAAAAGATTTTCAGCCTGTGGCGCACGAATAGGTTATCTTGTATCAAAAAATAGAAATGTTATGAAAGGGGTTCTAAAACTCGGACAGGCAAGATTGTGTCCTCCTACGATAGAACAGATAGGAATGATAGAAGGATATAAACATATGAACGAATTTATGAAACAGATGATAGAGGAATATCAAAAAAGAAGAGATGTCGTATTCAACAACCTTATGAAGGTTGAAGGAGTTTTTACAAGAAAGCCTGAAGGTGCCTTTTATGTTGTTGTCAAACTACCTGTGGATGATGCTGATAATTTTGCAAAATGGATGCTGACCGATTTTCAAATTGATGGAAAAACTGTTATGGTTGCACCTGCTAATGGTTTCTATGCTACACCCGATAAAGGAAAGGATGAGATAAGGATAGCGTATGTGTTGAATGTGAAAGAACTAGAAGATGCTATTAAAATCCTTGCTTCTGGAATTAAAGAGTATAACAAGAGGTTTGGTTGATGGACAGGATAATTTTTGAAAACAGGTTAAGTTCATACCTTTTACTATTTCTTTTTTTTCTCATAACATCCTTCGTTTTTCTTTTTTTATATATTTACTTTCAGAATAAACCTAAAAGCAGGATAAAACCTTTTTTGACTCCTTTTATATTTTTACTCTATTCTATATCCTTCAACATCTCACTCTTATCTTTTACAAAATATACACAGGTTTACAATCTGGTAAAACACTCTACAAAAATATTGTATGTTTTTACCTTTACCTTGTTGTTTATAAAAGTTTCTTATCTTTTGATCGAAAAAATAAATAGAAATAAGGATATAAAAGAAAGAATACACCTTACGGATCAGATAATTTTACTTTTTAAGAGGACGATCCTTTTAGTTTCAATATTTATCTCTTCAATGATAATTTTAAGTTTCCTGGGAGTGAACATATTATCATTTGTTGCAGGATTTGGAATATTAAGTGGTGCTATAGCACTCGCTTCTCAGGAAGTTTTAACAAACATCATAGGAGGTATAACAATATTCTTTTCAAAAGATATAAAGGTTGGAGATCTAGTCGATATAGATGGTGAAACAGGCTATGTTTCGAATATAGGATTGAGGGTAACAACCTTAAAAAGGTTTGATAATAAGACTGTTATAATCCCAAACGGTAGGGTTGTGAAAAGTACCATTGTAAACCATACGGATGTTAATTCAAATAAAATTTCATATACCATACAACTTGAATATCAAACTCCGGTTGAGAAAATAAAAAAAGCTATAGAGATCATAACAGGTATACTTAGCGGTTGTGATCAGATAAAGGATAAAAATTCAATAAATGTTGGATTCTACAAATTTGATAAATATTCTTTAAATCTCTATGTAAATTTCTCAATAGATAAAGACTCAGATATGGGAGAGGTAAAAGAATATTTTAATTATCTTTTAAAGTACAATTTTGATAAGGAAGGGCTGAATTTTGCTTTTCCAACACAAACGATAGAATTGAAAAATAAGGAGTGATTATGGAAAAAGAAAATTTAAAAAGAATCGATCCAGAGATCTATAATGCTATAGAAAATGAGAAAAAAAGGCAGACAGAGAAAATCGAACTTATAGCTTCGGAGAATTTTGTTTCCGATGCTGTTCTTGAAGCACTTGGAAGTGTTATGACCAACAAGTATGCAGAGGGTTATCCTGCTAAAAGATATTATGGAGGATGTGAATTTGTTGATGTTGCAGAGAATCTAGCAAGAGAGAGAGCGAAACAACTCTTTAAAGCGGATCATGCCAATGTTCAGCCTCATTCTGGTTCTCAAGCGAATATGGTTGCATATTTTGCATTTCTAAAACCTGGAGATACTTTTATGGGTCTTGATCTTTCTCATGGAGGACATCTTACCCACGGTCATCCAATAAGTTTCTCGGGGATTCTTTACAATGCGGTTCATTATGGAGTTGAAAAGGATACTGAAGTTATAGATTACAAAAAATTAAATGAAAAGGTAAAAGAAGTAAAACCAAAAATGATAATAACGGGAGCAAGTGCATATCCGAGGTTCTTTGATTTTGCTAAATTTAAAGAAATATCTGATCAGGTTGGTGCAAAACTTATAGTCGATATAGCACATATAGCGGGTCTTGTTGCTGCAGGATTACATCCTTCACCTATTCCATATGCTGATATTGTAACATCCACCACACATAAAACTTTAAGGGGACCAAGAGGTGGATTAATTCTGTGTAAGGAAGAATACGCATCTGTTGTGGATAAAACACTCTTCCCCGGTATTCAGGGAGGACCCTTGATGCATGTTATTGCAGCAAAGGCTGTAGCTTTCAAAGAGGCAACAGAGCCATCTTTTAAAGAATATCAAAATCAAGTTTTAAAAAATGCCAAACAACTTGCCCAATCTCTTATGGAAAAAGGATACCGTCTTGTTTCAGGAGGAACTGATACACATTTGATGCTTGTTGATCTGAGGAGTAAAAGAATTACAGGGAAAATAGCTGAAAAATCTCTGGATAAAGCCGGGATCACGGTTAATAAAAACACCATACCGTTTGATCCGGAAAAACCTTTTGTAACGAGTGGCATTAGGATAGGAACACCTGCAATGACAACAAGGGGAATGAAGGAAGATGAGATGAAAAAAATAGCTACTTTTATAGATCGTGTTTTGTCAAATGTTGAAAATGAAGATGAGATAAATAAAATTAAAGAGGAAGTGAAAGAATTCACATCAAGTTTTAAACTTTTTTCTTGGTAAGAAGGAGTAATAAATGGCAATAATAAAACCTTTTAAAGGAATAAGGCCGATTAAGAGTAAAGTGGAAGAGGTTGCTGCACCGCCTTATGATGTAGTATCGGTGAAGGAAGCAAGGGATTATGTTAAAGCAAAAGAGTATTCATTTTTAAGAGTTGAAAAATCAGAGATTGAATGTCCTGATGAATGGGATGTCCATGATGAGAGAATATTTCATAAAGGGAAAGAAAACTTTGAGAAATTTTTAAAAGATAAGGTTATGAAACAGGATGATGGTGAGTACATCTATCTATACAAACAGATTATGGGAAAACATGAACAGGTTGGAATAGTCGCCTGCGCATCGGTTGATGATTATATAAATGATGTTATAAAAAAACATGAACATACAAGGCAGGATAAGGAGATGGAAAGATCGATGCATATCGATATTATTGATGCCAACACAGGTCCAGTTTTTCTAACCTATAGAAGAGAAAACGAAGTCGATGAGATCGTTGATGAATTTTTACAAAAAAGTAAACCTGAGTATGATTTTTATGATGAACTTAATGTCAGACATATTTTTTACATTATCAAGGATCCAAATATTATAAAAAGGATAGTAAAGATATTTTCAAAGGTTGAAGACCTTTATGTTGCCGATGGCCATCACAGGTCAGCCGCTGCTGTAAGAATCGCTAGGAAAAGAAGGAGCGAACTCAAAAAATATACAGGTAAAGAAGAGTTCAACTATTTTCTTTCAGTGATCTATCCTGACAACCAGCTTCAGATTATGGATTATAACAGAGTTGTTAAAGATCTTAATGGATCCACTAAAGAAAAATTTTTTGAGGAGTTGAAAAAGAAATTTAAAATAACAGAGTTAAAATTTGCAAAAAAACCTGAAAAGATACATAATTTTACTATGTATCTTGATGGGAAATGGTATTGTTTAAAAGCCAATGAGGAGATAATTTTTAGACTAGATCCTATAAAGTCTTTAGATGTTTCAATCTTACAGGACAATATCTTGGATCCGATTCTTGGTATAAAGGAACCCAGAACCGATAAAAGGATAAACTTTGTTGGTGGCATAAGGGGAATCGAAGAGTTACAAAGATTGGTTGATTCAAAAGAGTATAAAGTAGCATTTGCTTTGTATCCAACAACAATGGAACAGTTGATGAATGTTGCTGATTCTGGAAAAGTTATGCCGCCAAAATCGACATGGTTTGAACCAAAATTAAGAAGTGGACTTATAGTTCACAGATTGTCTTGAGTTTTTGATTATTTTGTATATTAAAAAAACAAGAAATGAAACTATTATCATACAGGGACCAGTTGGAAGATCAAAAATGAACGAAATTAATATTCCAGAGAAAGAGAGTATAAGATTAAAAAGAAAGTTAAACAAAAACATTTTATAGAGATCCGTAAAAAGTTCTTTTGTTATCAAGGGGGCTATGGTTAAAAATACTATGTTAACTATAACCCCTGAGATTTTTATCATTATTATTATCCCAAGAGTTATAACAAAATAAAAGATTGTATCAACAAGATTATTGTTAACACCTGTTATCTTTGCATATTCGGCATCAAGTAAGATGAAGACAAGTTCTTTAAGGAACATAAAAAATATTATTATGGTTATAATTAAAAATATGAAAAGTATCTTTAAATCAAAATTACTTATAGAGAGAATATTTCCAAAAAGATATCCTAAAAAATATCCAGAATAACCTTTTGTAAAACTCAAAAAGATGATTCCGATTGACATACCAAGACTCCATATCATTGAAATTGTGGAATCATCATCTATTTTTAATTTTTTACCAAGAAAGAATAGTGTTAAAACGAAAACAATCGTAAAAGGAATGGTTACAAGAATAGGATTCAATGATAAAAACAGACCAATACCTATACCACCAAAAGCAGCATGGGAAATCCCACCTGAAATATATGTGATTCTTCTTAAGACTATAAAAGTTCCAATTATCGATGCAAGCATAGAGTAGAGTAACAGCGCAATTATTATCGATTGAAAAAATTTATAGCCTAAAATCATAATATTTTATGATCCTTATGATCTATAATGTTTAACTCAAAACCATACATTCTGTTCATTATTTTTTCCATATTTTTATCTAAATTTCCATCAAAGTTTATTCTCCTGTTTAGGCAGATTATTCTTTTTATCTTTTTTGATAAAACACCAAGATCGTGTGAGACAAAGATTATAGACATTTTTTTCTGTAATATCTCGAGAAGGTCATAAAATTCGGATTGAGCCTTAAAATCTATAAAAGATGTCGGTTCATCGAGTATCACAATCGATGGATCGTTAACAAGTGCTCTTGCCAGCAGAACCTTTTGTAGTTCTCCTCCCGAAAGGTTTTTCAATCTTTTTTTAGCCAGATTTTCAATATTGAGTAAATTTAAGATTTCAAAAAGTTTTTTGTTATCCATAGGTTCAGACTTTTTAAACAATCCTCTATATCTTGCAAGAAGAATAAAATCTTTTACAGAAATTGGGAAGTCAATGTAATTTGATTTTTGTGGTAAATATCCAAATTTCAACTTATCCTTTTTTACTATCGTTCCTGACAGTGGTTTATAAAGGCCAAGGATCAACTTTAAGAGTGTTGTTTTGCCTCCACCGTTTGGGCCTATTATTGCGATCAACTCATTTTTAAAAATCGTTAAATTGATATTGTCAAGAACGATATATTTATCAAAACTGAATGAAAGATTTTTAATCTCAATAAGAATCTCATTCATAAGCTTTTCATAAATTCTAAAATTTTTTCGAAATTTGTCAACGGATTTTCAAGCGGGTTTACGAATAATGTCTTTACCTTCAGCTCTTTTTGAAATCTGGCTGCATAGTTTGATGATGATATATTGGTATAGATAAATATTCTTACATTCTCCTTTGAAATATTTTTATCGAATCTTGTCAGATCTTTAATCGTTGTCATATCCTCATTCTCTGAAAGTTTTTCGATTTCAAGCCCAAATTCATTGCCTAAATATGCGAATGCATTGTGATCCACAAAAATTTTTCTAACATTTTTTTGAGAAACTGTTTTTTTGATCTCTTCTTTTAACGAATCCAGTCTTGTGATCAACCTCTCATACCTTTTTTTTAAACTATCCTTATCATCGATTCTATAAAAACTGAAACTATCAAAAAGTATGGTCGAAAAAATTTTTAGATTATCCAGAGAGAGCCAGACATGTTTATCATAAATTGTTTTTAAGGTTTTTCCAAGTTCTATTTTAATAGCTTTATTTGCATATTCTAATAATTGATTTTTATTTTTTTCCTCAAATTCCAGATTGGATTCGAGTGTTATAAAAAAATCTGCTCCGGAAAGAATAACCAACTTTGAAGGTGATAATTCTGCAGTATGTGGATCGCTGTTTTTATCAAGAAGTGAAATGCTCGATGTTTTTGTAGTGTCAAGAAGTAAATCGACGAACTCTTTTAAAGGCGAAATGGTTGAAACAACAACAGTTTTTTTTGTTTGAACATTTTTGCATGAAAAGATAAAACTTATAAGCAGAATTATAACAAAAACTTTACTTTTCATTTTTTAACTCCCGTTTTAATTTTTTGTAATAGTTTAATCTTTTTAACATATCTCTTTCGAATCCTCTTTCAACTGGAGAGTAAAAAATTTTTTCGGTTACCTTGTCTGGAAAATATTTTTCAACCACAAAACTGTTTTCATATTCTGGTGGATACTTGTAATCCTTTCCATATCCTTCTTTTATATCAAACTCTGTAACAGGATTTCTAAATTTTAAAGGAACTTCAACATGTGAGGTTTCCTTGGCATAATCTATAGCGGATTGGTAAGCCTTATAAACGGATATAGATTTCGGAGATAAAGCAAGATATATTGCACACTGTAAAAGTGATAGTTCACCTTCCGGAGATCCCAGTTTCTCATATGCCTCGTAGGCGTTGTTCGCTATGATCAGCGCCTGAGGATCAGCGTTTCCAATATCTTCGGATGCTATCCTTATCATTCTTCTACCTATATATAACGGATCTTCCCCACCTACTATCATCCGAGCAAAATAATATATTGCAGCATCAACATCACTTCCCCTTACGGATTTATGAAATGCTGATATTATGGTGTAGTGTTGATCACCTGATTTATCATACTGTATGAGTTTTTTTGAGGTTATCAGTTTTTCAAATTCCTTATCATCCTGTACATTTTTTAACTCATCGTAAAAATTTTGTATGATGTTTATCATCTGTCTTGCATCGTTGTTTGAAAGTTTAACTATCCTTTTTATTATATTTTCGTTTAAAGGATCTATGTTCAATTTTTTTAAAATATCGGTGGCGATTTCAATGAGATCATCGTCTTCGAGACGATTGAAGATAAAAACAGTTGTTCTTGATAATAATGCTGGAACCAATTCGTAGGATGGGTTTTCAGTCGTTGTTCCAATAATGATGATTTTACCATTTTCCACATAGGGTAACAAAGAATCCTGCTGTATTCTGTTCATACGATGTATCTCATCGATTATGATAAGAAGAGATGTTGAATGGGTTTCATCAACTATTTTTTTTAGATTCGTTGTTGAAAAATTTATCCCATTTATAGAGAGTTTTGGAAGTGTTAAACTGTTGGCTATTATATTCGCCAGGGTTGATTTGCCTGAACCGGGTGGACCAACAAAGATCATTGAACAGATTATATTTTTTTGTATAAATTTCCTTATCAGTCCATTCTCTCCAACAAGGTGTTTCTGTCCTACAAATTCGTCGAGTGATGTTGGTCTGAATTTTTGTGCAAAAGGTATAGTTTTAGAATCCATAGTTTCCATCAAAAAGAATCACAGAAATCCTTTTATGGGGGAAAGACATTTTTGTTATAACCGTTGTATAACATATGCTATCAGGGTGTTCACAATCAACACATTTGTTTAAATACACACATGGGGTTTGAAGATTGAACCTTTTACAGTTTAAATATGCTGCTATGTTTTTTGCCCTCTCTATACCGCTATCGATATCCTTTGTTATCTTGTTTGTTGATGCGATGATGACAACCTTTTTGGGTCCAAAAATAAGTGATGCAACCCTGTTTCCTCTTTTATCTATATTTATCAAAGCTCCAGTTGATGCGATAGCGTTAGATGACATAAAGTAAATATCACATAGAAGAGCAGCCCTTTCAGATTCAATTTTCTCCAATTCACCTTTTTGACTCTCTCTTTCTATATATTTCCCCCCATTTTCAATTATGAAATCCTTCAATTTAGTTTGAACAAGAGTTGTTGAACCTCCAAAGGCAAAAGATTGATAGATCTGAAGATATTCTTTAATTTTCTCTTTTACCTCTTCGAGTGTTTTATAGTAGTAAACTTCAAAATAATGTTTTTGAAGATTGATAATTGTTTTTTCAACTATTCTATCCAATAAAGTATTCTCCCGCAGTTTGGACATGTTATTATTTTATTATTTTTATCACTTTCAGAAATATAACTGGTAGGAAGAGTTGCAAAACATCCATAACAGACACCATCGTTTACCTGTGCTACAGCTCTCAATTTGTATTTTTTCTGTATCCTCTCGTACTTGATTAAAAGTGTAGGCTCTATCTTCTTTCTTATACTTTCTCTGAGTTTTTTTATTTCATTCTCTTTCGCCTGAACTCTAAATCCGATGGCTTCCTCTTTTTCTTTTATTCTTTCATTTTTCAATTCTTCGAGTTGGGTATCAAGGTCGCTTAACTGGATCAGGAAATGTAATTGTAAATTCATAAATTATCCTCCATACTCTCTTCATATTTTTGAATCATTTTAATAAACTCTTCATAGTTATCCATTTTTAAATATTCTTTTTTCTTTATGATCTTTTTAGAGAAAGAAGCTATTTTCCCAAGTAGCATTAGATACTGGTTGGAAGTATCGAGGGGAGGTGCTATTATGAGAAAAATTAAATTTACCTTTTTACCATCAAGGGAATCATATTCAACACCCGTTTTCGAAATAGCCACATAAAGACACAATTTATCCAAGACTACACTTCTTGCGTGTGGTATGGCAATGCCGCTACCAATGCCTGTTGTTCCTAAAATTTCCCTTTGTTTTAATGAAAGAAGAATAAGCTCTTTTTTTTCTTTTGAAAGTTTCATCCTATCAACAATCTCCTCAAGAACCTTATCCTTTGTTTTATTTTTCAGATCGAAGATCACATTCTCTTTTTTTAAAAATGATGAGATCAACATTTTTCCTCCTAAAGTTTTATTGGAAAAGTTAAAGTTAACTGGTAATCAAATTTTCCTAAATAGTATCTTTCAAGTGTTGCTTCAAATGCCATATCAACTCTCATTGCGTTGGAATTGAAACCTGCACCAATATTGAGTACAAGGTTGTTTAAAGAGGGAAACTCTTTGAATGATGTTCCCATTCTAAAACTTGGATATCCGTTTTTTAAATTTTCCCAGAATGATGTAGAATCGGTCAAACTCTTTTTTTCATCCTTTAAAAATGTGTACTCGGCTCCGAGGGTGTAAATAAAAGGAAAATCTTTTTTGATTATTCTTGAAAGGTTGAAATTGAAAAAGAAGTTTTGTGTTGGTTTGTAAAGGATACCGAGATTGCCGTTGACCGGAAAAATCATTTTATCATAAGAATCCCACCACACATGGGTTATTATATCTCTAAACATTAAAGAAAGATAAAAAAAGTTTAAATTGATAAGTAAGCCCGCATCAAAGCCAAAGCCATTTGCAGATGATAGTATAGCATCAGCGGATTTTATATTTTTTAAAGAATCGAAAAAGAGTTTTGTTTCAGCGGATTTTCCGTTTATATATTTAAAGTTAAAACCAAGAAAATATGGTGTTTCAAATTTTTCATCTGATCCAGAATAACTTGTGAAAGATAACCAGTATTGATCAAGTTGAACCGAGAAGTCTCTCTCCAACAAGAGGGAATCAAAAACTGAATCAGTGTAGGTGATCTTAAAAAGTGGCATATAACTTATTCCGCCCTGATATGCTGCCAATGTAAAGAATGATATGTTTTTCCCATATAGGGATTGTTCCTTTTCTATGAATTCCGAATATGATGAATAATGATCTGTTTCAAAAGTTATCGATAATCCACCATTATCAAGCCCCGCAAGTGCTGCAGGGTTAAAAAATGAAGAATTTATATCTCCAAAAAGTGCAGATGAGTTTCCCCCAAGTCCTCTTATCCTCGCTGAAGGGAAGACTGAAGAATACTCTGTTGGGATTGGAATTTTTTCAGAATGGAGTGTAACGGTTATAAACAAAATAAAGGTTAAAAAAATAAAATTGAAAAATTTCATTTCAATATTCCATCTCTTCTTCTTCACCTTTCAAAACTCTTAATGCTCCCAAAACAAGTGCTAAAATCTCATTTTCTCCCGGGAATATAAATATTGGTGCTATAAAACCCGTTCTTTCTTCTATAATATCGGTAAGACATTTATTGAATGCGATCCCCCCTGTTACGAGTATCGCATCCACCTTCCCCTTAAGGACGGTTGACATTGCGCCTATCTCTTTGGATACCTGATACATCATTGCGGATAGAATCAATTCGACATTCTTATCACCACTTTCCTTCAATTTTATAAGTTCCGTTACATTGTCATTTTTAAGATAGGAATAAATCCCGCCCTGAACGGTTAACATTTTTTTTATTTCCTCATAATCCATTTTTTTGGAGATTATCATTCTGGCAAGTTGTGTTACGGGTAATGTTCCTGTTCTTTGAGGTGAAAATGGTCCCTCATCGTTTGCATTGTTGATATCTATCATTCTTCCGTTTTTATGTGCAGAAACTGAGATCCCAGTTCCAAGATGAACCACAATTAAAGATGATTTAAAATAATCTCTACTGTTTTCCTTCGCCCATCTTTTCGCGATCATTTTCATATTAAGAGCATGTGATAAAGATTTTCTTTCAATTCCGTTAAGTCCAGAAATTCTTGCTATATCATCAAACTCATCAACAGAAACAGGATCAACTATAAATTTTTTCTGTGTATCTCTTGTTGTAAGTTTTTCAGCGATCAAACATCCAAGATTAGATACATGATCCGCAAGGACATTACCATTTAAAACATCATCTATCATTTTTTTATTTATAGCGTATGTTCCAGATTTTAAAGGTTTGAATGGTCCCCCTCTGGCTACGAAAGCATCTATATTTTCTGGTGAGATATTTTTTTCTTTCAAGAACTCTTTTACAAGATTTACTCTCATATCAAGTTGATCTATCGTTTTTTTAAACTGTTGAATTTGATTGTTATGATGTCTTAAAGATTGTATAAAGATTTCAGTATCATCCTCATAGTATCCGATTTTTGTTGAAGTGGCACCTGGGTTTATAGCAAGAATTTTAAACATTGTTACTCCTCTGTTTGCTTGCATTTGAAATTTTTACCATTTTTAATGATTTTAAAATTTCATATTTATCAACCAGATAGGAATTGTTGGTGACAATACCTGTAGAATCATCACTGGATTTTATGTAAAGGTTTGATATATTTTCATATTTTTCAATATTTCCTTCAACCCTGAAAACGGAATGAACCATATCTATCATTTTAGGATTAGTCACTATTTTTCCATCGAATCCAATATTCCAGGATAAATTCAATTCATTTTTCAAATCTTCCATATTTTCTATTTTTGATATTGTAGTTTCAAAAGCCATAACCCCAGCCGCTTTAACCTTTTTGATAAAGTCCAGTCTGGCAAGTGTTGTATGATCATCAGATTTGTTTTCGGGCAATGCAAGTGAAAGTATATATTCCGTTATGTTTAAACTGACACCGAAAATTCTATCGTTGATGGAGGCTATTTCAAAAAGGTTAACCAGACCTTTTGCCGATTCTATGGATGGTATCAAAGAGATCTTCTGATGAATTTTGTATTTTTTTTCAGTTTTTTCTATCAGTTCTAAAGTTTTCTTTACATCGTATTCTGTTTCGCATTTTGGAATCATTATCATATTGGGAGAAAATTGCGATAAATAATCGATATCATCGTTTCCGCCAAGATCGAGAGGATTGATCTTAACGATTTTAACAACAGTTTTATCCATGATCTCCTTTAAAAAATGTCCTCCCAGAATTCTTATACTGTCTTTTTCGTTCAACGGTATGTTCCTGTAAAGATCCAAAAGAAATGCGTCGGATTTGAATTTAATTGTTTCATTCAAATGTCTTGCATTATTAAGATTTACTTTAAAGATGGATCTTAATGGTTGATAATTTAAATTCAATTTATCGATGAAAAATTTTTTTTCCATTTCAACCGAACTTCTTTTGATCGCTGTCTCAACCCTTGCTTTTATAACAAAAGGTGGCGCTCCATAATCTTTAATTGTGAATTTTGCATTTGCGATTCCATATGAGTTTAATATTTCATCAACAATATTCTGTATGATTTTATATTGACTCTCTTTCATAGATGAAAAGATGTTCACATCTATTCCACTCTCGAAAGGCTCAATGGTAACGGAAAGATCGGAATTGTTCTCGAATCCAGCCGAAGCAGTTTTTTTTATCTCCATTCAACCTCCTAAGCTCGTTCAGTTAACGCATATTCATAAAGCTTGCTTAGCAAAGATAGTCCAGTGTTTTTCGAAAAATTTCTACTTGCATATTGGTAACAGAATAATGACACTTTTTTCTTAAAATCTTTTTCAAGTAATTCTATTATGCCCTTTTGAAAATTTTCCACAGTGATATTCTTTATCCTCCTACCATTTTCAGAATTTACGAAGAATTGAAATTCACCGACATCGGATGAGAGTACCGGTGTGCCCATAGCAAAAGATTGTAACACCGTTGTTCCAAATTGTTCAAATCTTAAAGGTAGAACAACCAGATCAGCAAGATGAAACATCGTTGGTTTTTCTTCATATGTTAGATTCGGAAAATAAAGAAAATTTTTTTTATTTTCTTTAGAAAGTTGTTCAACCTCTTTCTCAAAATCTCCTTTTCCCGTAAAAACAAAACATATATCTTTTCTTTCCTCAACTATATTTTTTGCAATTTTAATGGATATATCGGATCCCTTCATATAAGTTAAATTTTCAGGAAAGAAAACTATGAATTTTATTTCATCGTCTATTCCAAAATAATCTCTATAGATTTCAAAATTTCCATCTATCAGTTGAAATTGGTCATCATCGTATCCTTTATAGATCAGTTTCAATTTGACCGAATCAAGTTTAAATTTATTTCTCAAAATCAATTCCACCTGTTTTGATGGGGCAACGATAAACCTCGATTTTTCGACAGCCTCCTGCATAAATTGTTCATATCTTATATCTTCATTTGATACCTGTATCTCATTTCCAAAACTTGTTGCTATAAGTGGAGTATCATTTTTAAAATCTCCAAGAATTTTTGTGTTTATCCATAGATATTGGGAATGTATTATATCAGGTTTAAAGTAGTTTATTATTTTTTCAAATCCGATTTCAAGGTATTTTATATATATTTCAAGTTCCTTTTTAGTCATTTGAAAAAAATTTTTTTCAGTATGTGGGTGTGTTGTAAAACAGGGAAATTGAAACGGGATTTTTTCATTGTTAAAAAGGAGATTGTATATTTTAAAATTTTCATTGTAGACTGTTTCTTTGTTATCGATGTCAACCACCAGAACTTCATTACCTGTTTTAATAAGATATGTAGCTATATCTTTTGTGTATATACCACTCTGTGATGCTACCAAAGGAAAAGGTGTTACGAGTAAAACTTTCATCAATCCCCCATAGAGATCTGTAATTTTCTTGCAGTCTCAATAAGTTGTCCGTAAGGATCAACAAATTTTTGTTGGCTTATACTCTCTTCAATAGGAATTGAAACGATATTGTTTCCAGATAAGGCAACCATATAGCCGAATTTCTTTCTGGCTATGAGATCACACACTTCCACTCCAAACCTAGAAGCGAGTATTCTATCAAAAGCGGTTGGAGTCCCGCCTCTTTGAATATGTCCAAGTATCGTTGTTCTGATCTCCATTTCAGTCTTTTTACTTAAAACCATAGCGAGATAATTGCTTATTCCACCATATCTTGGTAAAGTCCCTTCATTTTTTGCTTTTTCCAGATAGGTCTTATCTTTTCCCTTTTCAAAAGCTCCTTCGGCTATAACTATTATTGAAAAATGGGATCCTTTCGAATTTCTTTCATTTATCTTATTTATAATTTTATCTACATCAAAAGGAATTTCTGGAATAAGAATTATGTCGGCACCACCTGCGATTCCTGAATTTAAAGCTATCCATCCCGTATCCCTTCCCATAACCTCAACTATGATTATTCTATGATGTGATTCAGCGGTTGTATGGAGTTTATCTATAGCATCGGTAGCGGTATTTACTGCAGTATAAAATCCAAAAGTATAATCGGTTTTAGCAAGGTCGTTATCAATTGTTTTTGGAACACCTACTATGTTGGCACCTTTCTTATACAACTGGAATGCTATGTTTAATGAACCATCTCCACCTATCACTATAAGACCGTCCAATTCAAGTTTTAGAATATTTTTCAAAATTTCATCGGATCTATCCTTTACAACTATTCTTCCTTCTTCCTTCACGGGATATTTAAAAGGATTGCCCCTGTTTGAAGTTCCAAGTATTGTCCCACCTTTTGGAAGTATTCCCCTTATCGAATTTGCATCCATTTTAAAAATTTTATCAGGCTGTATTAATCCATCGAATCCATCTACGATACCATAAACTTCCCAGTTATAATGAAACAAAGCGGATTTTACAGAGGCTCTGATTACAGCATTTAAACCGGGACAATCTCCACCGCCTGTTAAAATTCCAATCCTTTTTATCATTTTGACATATCCTCACAAAATGGACCAGAGCGGAGTCGAACCGCCGACCTCATCCTTGCGAAGGATGCGCTCTCCCAACTGAGCCACTGGCCCTCAAATTTTTATTATATTGTTTAACCTTAAAAATACAATACTTTTTTTAATTTTTACTTTTATTATTTTTTACATAGTGTGCAACATATTCACAATATTTCAAATATCTTGGGAAATCTTTATATGTACATTCGTATTTGTTGCTATATGAAAGCATCTAATGTCCCACCCTATCTATCAATTCCTGACAGCTTTTTATGAGATTTCCCTTTTTCAATTTTTTTGCTATTCTTAACGATTCTTTAGCAAGGTTTAGAGATAATGAAGTTTTATTCATTTCAAATAGGAGAAGAGCCCTATGATATAAAAAATGGCTTAAAGGATATCTCGCGTTCATCTCTCTTATTATTTTTATACATTTTTTTAAATGCTGGTCAGCCTCTTTATATTTTTTTTGAAGTTTAAAAAGTTGTCCAATGTTTCCAAGATCTATAGCTTCAGACCATTTACTTCCAATCTTTCTATCAACTTCGAGTGCATCTTTATAATATTTAAGCGATGATTCCCACTCACCTTTTGAACCGAAAATGTTGGCTATATTACCAAGAACTATCGATTCATTTTCAAGGTTATTTATCTCTTTATCTATTTTCAAAGCTTCAAATAGATAGAAAAGAGCCTTCTGTGTATCTCCCATTTCGTTGTATACTGTCCCAATGTTACCTAATGTTACCCCTTCGTTTCTTCTGTTTCCAGTCTTTCTGTTTAAATCAAGTGAAAGGAAATAGTGATGCAAAGCCTTTTCATATTCCTGCTTTTCATAATTGATCAAACCGATTCTTAAATAGAACAAAGCCTGGTTTGAAAGATTGTTGGTTTTTCTTGCAAAATCTAAAGAACGTGAATAGTATTCCATCGCCTTATTATAATCTCCCTGTCTGAACATCACCAATCCTATGTTTGAATATATCGAATATCTTTTTTCCTTTTTTGAACTATATTTTAAAGCACTGTTAAAAATATCTTTTGATTTTGAATAATCTCCCTTATTGTAATATACAAGACCTATTTTTTCGAGTATATCACAAATTTGATTCTTATCTTTTTTATTCATAGCCATTTTTAAACTTTTCTGATAGATCGAGAGAGCTTCTTTGTAATTTCCCATAGACCAGAAAGAATTTCCAATACCTTTATAAATAATTATTTTATCTTTCTGCTTTAAATTTTTGACTTTTAAAATTTGTTTATATTCTTTTATGGAATCCCAATATCTACCAATGTGGGAGAGTATTTCCGCTTTTTTTATACTAAACTCGATCTTTTCTTCTCTTTTAATGTTATATTTTAAATACAGATCTATGAGTTTTAAAGCATTTTCGTTTGAAAATGAGTCCATATCCTTTTCTATAGATTTTCTCAGATAAAATCTTGCCTTATTTTTTACATTAGCCTTTGAAAAGTGATGGTAGAGTGTTTCATAATAGTTTATAAGATTATCTTTAAATAATGATTCATAGAGTTTGCCGATTTTCTTGTGCAGCTTTATGAGTATTTTCTTTAATTGCATTTTGTAAGTTATCTCATAAAGAAGAATGTGTCTGAAGACTGCATTTTTGTGTGCGATAACTGTAATGATTTTATTTTTTTCTGCTTCTGATAGTATGGTTTCCAAACTATTCTTTTCGACGAGGTATGACAGAAGGAGAATTTCAAACTCTTTACCTATTATCGATGCTTTTTGAATTCCATCCCTCGTTAAAGCGGAGAGTGAATCGAGTCTTGATAGTATCAGTCTATCAATGTTGGAAGGTATATCATAATTTTTTTCTTTTAATATTATTGTGCCATTTGAATTTAAGAGAAGATTGTTGTTTAAAAGATGAACTGAAAGTTGTTCAAGAAACAAAGGATTACCTTCACTTTTTTGCCAAAGAATATTTAAAAGTTCTTTTGAGATTTCGCTTTTAAAAAATTTTTCAAGAAAAGATTTTACATTTTCAAAATTAAAGTTATCCAGTTTCAGTAAAATACTATCACAGTTTAAATTTTTCAGTTTTTTTATATTCTCATTTTCCTCTCTATAAAGAAAAATAAATGGAACATTTTTAAACTCATAGGGATCCCTTAAAAGATAGAGTATGAAATCTATGGTTTCCTGATCCGCCCACATAAAATCATCGAAAATTATAGCGACCTTTCTATCAACTATGGTACGATAAAGGATACTTTTTAATGTAAAAAATGTTCCTTCCAATTTTTCTCTTGCTGAAAGGTTTTTTATCAGATCAGTTTCCTCATGGTTGAAAAAGTAAAGTAAGAAAGAGAATGTTTGCTGAAAATCTATTCCATAAAGATCACTGTATTTTTTAGAAAAATTTTCAATGAGATTTTTTCTTGAAGAGAGTTTTTCAGAAAAGTTTTTCCCTATAATATTTTCATAAAGATATTTAACGGTTATCAATGGTTCCTTGATAACAGGATCGGATGATGTGTATAATAATTCAAAATCTAATCTGGAAAAAGTTTCAAGCGAGAATCTTGTCTTACCCGTTCCACTCTCTCCAACAATATTTATGACACCACATATTTTTTTTTCCTCGATAACATTTAAAAATTTTTCAATTTTTTCTTTTAGATTTTGTCTTTCTATGAATGGAGAGATAAAATCAAGATCACCTTTTGTTTTGATGGATTCAACATAATAAATCTTTATTCTCTTCTCTTTGCCTTTCAAAGATAGAATCTCACCATCGTCGAAATTGAATCTTTTTGTCTCTTCAACGATTCTTTCGGAAACTATAACTTTTGATTTTTTTAAGGATGCGATCCTTGCAGATGTATTAACGATATCACCTATAACCGTATATTCCTGCCAATAAGGGCTTCCTATATAACCTGCATAGGTTGTCCCATAGTCAAGCCCTATAGTTGTTTCAATGTCGGATAGTTTCAGTTGATCAAAAATTTTCATTGAACATGCGATGGCTCTTTCTATCATATCCTCCTGAGTGTAGGGGGCACCAAAAATTATAAGCGCCATGCCACCCTTATCCCCAAATTCTACCTTGTTTAAATATCCGCTATACATTGAAGAATATTTATCGATGGTTTCAAAAAAAATGTTCAATTTGTTCTTCTGAAGTTCAAATGGAAAATTTATGAAAACCGGTATAACTTTTCTAAACTCTCCATCATTCTTCAATTCTGATATGATTTCAGGGAAAAATTTTGAATTTAAACTTTTAAAGGAAAAAATAACTGATTTCTCAACTTTTCTATTTTCGGATTCAATTTTTTTATCATCTATTACGATATAATTTTCCTTGATCTCTTTAACTTTATCGTTTTCTATTAGATCTATCAATTCTTTATCTACTTTGATAACCGATGTTTCTTGAGTATGCTGAATCTTTATGGCATCGTTTATACCCTTACCTTTGAAATAGTAGATGAATTTTTCATTGTTGAAGATCCCCCATTCTATTGTGCCATGTGATATTCCGATTCTTATATTCAACCTTATGTTTTCTCTTCTGTTAAAAGAGGAAAAGATTTCAAGTATGTTTTTTGATATTTTCAAAATATCATCAAAAGATTTTTCTTTGTCGAAAACAGCCAGAAATGCATCACCTGCAAAAGATGTTATGAAACCACCATTCTGATAGATTACATTTGTAACATTCCCAAATGTCTTGTTTAAAATATTCCCAAGAATTTCAGCACCATCTTTGCCTTTTAACATTAAACTCTCAACCATAGGTGTAAAATTCTCAATATCACCACTTACGACAAAACCATAAAAAGAGCCTTCATAATTTTTTTGATCAATTTTTTCCTGTATGAATAATGGTATAAGATTTCTCATATTTACAAGAGGGGGTAAATCCCCCTCTTTTTAGTTTTAAATTACTTTTTTGTCTGAGGAAAAGGTGTTTGTGGATTCAGTAAAATCGTATCCGCTGAACCATCAGGGAAAGTTGCTATCATAATTGAAATATGAGTTGCATCCTCTGGATTATAAGTATAACCGGAAATATCCGCAGCATGAACCTTCTTGTATAAAAGTTCACCCGTAAAATCAGTCTTTTCATAATGCTGATCGACGATTTCAGTCTCTTGTGTTGTTAAAGTCAAAAACCATCCTTTTTTTGTTTCCTCTGTAAATTTTAGAGTTGAATCCGAATTCATTTTTACAGTGTATTCAACCCAATCATCGTTGATTATATCATCAATTCTTGTTCTTAGTGAATCAACCAGAACGGTTGTATCACCACTTTCATGTCCAACATAATCGAGTTCTAAAGCAACTTCATTCGTGATTTCGAGATGTGCTTGCAAAGAGATTGGTGTGTATTCATTGTAGTTCCAATGCGAGATCGTTGTATACTGTGCGTTTATTTTAAGCCACATTAAATCTTTATTATCGCCTGATAAACTTATGTAAAGTTTTGTTGGAGTGCTCTGATTTGGGTCGCCTGAATAATATATTAAAGAATCAAAGAGTAGACTCATATTATGACTTGTATTAGTTGAATCGATAAATATCCATTTGAAAAGATAACCATTTGCTGGATTGTCAGGATCGGTTAAAACAAAATCGTATGCTGACGCATCATACTCATAGGTTCCATATCCGAAATTGAAAAAAAATTGAGGGGCTTTTACTATAGGATTGAATATCCTGTTGAATGAAATCGATGGGAATAAAATCGTGCCCTTGGATGTTCCACCCTTGTTGAAAAAATCTTGACTTGCTGCCGTTGTTAAAGTGGTATTCTCTCCATCATATTGGGCGGTTGGATTGTTTACTGATCTTTCAAAATCATTCAGGAATGCTTTGGTATCGTCAACACTAACTTTTTGTGGAAGTAAAGAACATGCTGCTAACACTAATAAAATAATAGTAAAAGAAAACAAAAATTTTTTCATAAATTCCTCCTTTTATTTAATTGTATTATTTTAAATTTGAAATGTCAATAATATTTTTCAAACAGATTAAGAATCAAAAAATATAACTTTTTATAAAAAAAATAGTTTTAACTTGACAAGTTTTTTTTTTATCAATATAATTAAAATTTAAGGGCGAATGGCTCAGTTGGTTAGAGCACCGGTCTCACATACCGGAGATCACAGGTTCGAGCCCTGTTTCGCCCAATTTAATGACTTATGGCAAAGATAAGTATATTTTCACAAAGGAATTTTAATTGAAAGAAACTATTGAAAATTTTTGTTTTGGAAACTTTAAAGGGGAGTGTTATAACACTCCCCTTTTTTATGGAGGTTAATGATGGATCCTGTATATGAACATTTTAAAAAGATAGGAGAGATAGAGGAAAAAATTGAAAAAAATAGAATAAGGATGGGAGATAATCCTTTAAAAAGGAGAGAGTTACAGGAAAAATTTGACTTGATAATGGATAAAATAAAAAAGTTGAATCAAGATAAGGAAAAATTGATTCTTGAAAACAAAGAACTTGAGCAGATGATACTGGTTTTGAGAGATAAAATAAAAGAGGATAAAGATTATCTTTTAACTGTAAAATCTAATGATGAATATATGATGATACTTGAAGGTATTTCAAATAAAAATAAAAAAATCGCTGAGAGTGAAGAGAAGGTCTTAAAAAATCTTTCAGAAATTGAAAAAATAGAACAGGATATAAATAAATTAAAAGAAAAAGACTCAACACTTGAAAACTTAAAAAAAGAGATTGAAAAAATAAATGAATTGTTAAAAGATATTGAGAATGAAAACAAAGAATTGGATCTGGGAAGAGAGAAACTTGTTTCCGAACTTCCTGAAGAATATCAAAAAAAGTATCAAAGAATTTATGAGAAAAGAAAAAAAAGGGTAGTGATACTTGTAAAGGAACCTTACTGTCTTGGTTGTTATTCATCAATACCAGCACAACTTTTTGAAAAAATTAAATCTATGAAAAAAATAGAGTTTTGTATAAATTGTGGAAGGATACTTATTTATAATAAAAATGAAAGTAACGATAAAATTTGATGGTGGATGTAAATATAATCCGGGACCCGCTGCCTGTGCATATAAAATAGAGACTCCAGAAGAAACTTTTACGGGAGGATGTTTTCTAAAAGAGTCAACCAACAATAAGGCGGAATGGGCTGGTTTATTATACTCTTTAAAAAGACTTAGGAGTATGTTCGATCTTAAGGGTATCGAACTGACAATCTGGTCAGACAGTGAACTTGTTGTCAATCAGCTTTTGAAAAGATATAGAGTAAAAAATGCTGAACTTAAAAAGATTTACGATGAGGCATGTGAAATCCTCTCTTTAACAAAGGAATATAAAATCTTTCATATGAGAAGGGAAGAGAATAAAGAAGCCCATAAACTGGTTGAAAAAGTTTTTAAAGATAATGGATTTTAAATTTTAAAATTCATCGAAAGAGAAAACATTTTCCAGATGTTTGATTGAAAATTTTTTAAAAAGAGTTTTTCCTTTCGTTATACCTATAAAATCGAATCTAAAATTATAATCGGCGAATTCGGGGTGTTTAAAGACAAAATATTTTGCACAATTATATATTCTTTCCTTTTTGATCTCCGTTATAGAATCTTCCGGCATTCCTTTTAAAATACTTTCTCTTAATTTTACTTCAACAAAAATTAAATAGTTATCCTTTACACATATAATATCTATTTCACCACTTCTACCAAATTTAAAATTTTTTTCAATTATTTTAAAACCCCTTAATCTTAAATAGTTGGAAGCTATATTTTCTCCGATTTTTCCTTTGGATTTATTTTTAGGATCTTTCACCAAAGATTTTCTCTATGATTTCCTTTACAGGAGTAAAGGTTTTTCTATGGATTTCACATGGACCCTGTTTTAAGATTATCTCAATATGTTTTGGAGTTGCATAACCTTTATTTGTCTGAAAATCATAATCTGGATATTCCATACCATAAAATTCCATTATTCTATCCCTATGAACTTTGGCTACTATTGATGCGGCGGCTATTGAGAAAGATTTTGAATCACCTTTTATTATAGATTCCTGCTCTATCGAGATATTGGGTATAGGGTATCCATCAACGAGTATGACATCTGGAACTATTTTCAATCTTACCAGAGCCCTTTTCATAGAAAGATAGGTTGCCTGTAAAATATTTATTTTGTCTATCACGACATTATCCGTATAAGCGATACCAACAGCTAGTGCATCTTCCATTATTTTCTGATAAAGTTCTTCTCTTTTTTCTGGAGATAATTTTTTAGAATCATCTATTCCATCTATATTTACAGTATCCGAAAAAATAACTGCAGCCGAAACAACAGGACCAGCGACAGGACCCCTGCCAGCTTCATCGATTCCAGCTATAAAGTAGCGATTTTTACGCCACCACTTTTCTTCATAAATTTTTAAATTTCTTTTCATTCTACCTTTAAAGCTGCCTTCCCGGTTCTTTTTCTCATATAGGTTAATTTTGCTCTTCTAACCTTTCCTTTCTTAATCACTTTTATATCGGCAACATTTGGTGAATTTAAAGGGAATATTCTTTCAACACCTATTCCTTCAGATATTTTTCTTACTGTTATGGTTGTTTTTGAACCTGAACCTCTCTGTGCCAACACTATTCCTCTAAATTTTTGTAATCTGGTTTTTCCACCTTCTTCTATCTTTACGGAAACATCAACCGTATCTCCTATATTAAAATCGTATTTTTCGGTTTTTTCGTATGGTTTTTCAAATTCTTTTTTGATTTTATCAATGTTCAATTTTGTCATTTTTTTCCTCCAATTTTATTCTATTTATAATTTCTTTTTGCCTCTTTGTCAAGTCCCTATTTTTAATTAAATCTTTTCTTCTTTTATAAGTCAACTTTAACGATTCCTCCTCCTCATATTCTTCTATCTTTTTATGGTTCCCTGAAAGTAAAATATCTGGAACCTGTAATCCTTCAAAAATTTTGGGTCTTGTGTATTTGGGTGAATCAAGAAAACCTTTTGAAAAAGAATCATTCTGGGCAGAATCTATGGAGTGTAAAACACCTTTTACGAATCTGCTCACACTCTCTACTATTATCATCGCGGGTATTTCTCCACCCTGAAGTATATAATCACCTATTGAAATTTCAATATCTACATATTTATCGATAAACCTTTGATCAACTCCTTTGTATCTTCCAGCAATTATAACAAGATGTTTCTTTTTGGACAAATTATTTTCAATAATGTTCTGATTCAACTGGTATCCTGATGGTGATGTTAGTATCACATATTTATTTTCACCTTCAATTGAAAAAAGTGCCTTTTTTAAAGGTTCACACATCAATATCATACCTGAGGATAATCCATATGGATAATCGTCAACTTTTCTATGTTTACCTATCCCAAAATCTCTTAGGTTTATTATTTCAACTTCTATAAGTTTTTTTTCAATAGCTCTTTTCAAAAGGGATGTTTCAAAGAACGGTCTTATAAGTTCCTCAAAAAGCGTTATTATACTAAAACGCATAGAAATCTTCTTTATATTTTAATTTCAATATCTTCTTTTCTGGATCTATGATGGAAAAAAAATCTTTTTTAAAAAGTAATGTTTCTTTTTTTCCCTTTATTTCGACCTCAAGCACATCACCCGTTTTAATAAAAATTATATTTAAAACCTTTCCTATTTCAACATTATCACTCGAAATTATTTTTGAACCAACAATAGTGTGAGAATGATACTGGTTTTTTTTTAATTTTAAAAGATCTTTTTCTGTAAGTTCAAGATACCTGTTGAAAAATTTTTCAGCCTCAGATCTTGAATTTATACCTTTAAATTTTATGATAACATTTTTCCCTATTTTTCCAAAAGTTTCAACATAATATTTTTCTGAATCTATGTAAAAAAAATCGGGTACTTTTTCTTTTCTCTCCTCATCGAAAAAATAAATTTTCAAATTTCCCTTTAATCCATGTGGTTTAAGAATTTTTCCAATTTTGAAAAACATATCAATCTATGATTTCAAGAACAGATTTTCTATTGTTTTTTACAGATGAAACGGAAAGTAAAGTGTTTATAGCTTCGAGAGTGGAGCCATCTTTACCGATTATTTTGCCTATATCGTTTTTATCTATCTCTATTTCATAAAGGGTAGTTTTTTTCCCTTCACACACATGTATTTTAACCTTTTGGGGATTATCAACAAGTGATTTTGCAATAAACTCAAGAAGTTGTTTCATCTTTAAATACCTTTCCTTCAAGTTTATTCTCTTTAAAAAGTTTTATTATGGTTTCAACTCTTTTTGTGGGTTTTGCTCCTTTTCTGATCCAGGCATCGTATTTCATAGTATCGATTTTTGTTAAATTTTTCCCTTTGGGATCATAGGAGCCTATGCAATCTATAAAACGCCCATCCCTTGGGAATCTGGTATCAGCTACAACTATCCTGTAACATAAGGTTTTCTTTTTACCTATTCTTTTTAAATGTATGTTAACCATTTTACCTCCGTGGCTTTTATTATTTTTAAATTTTATAGTATATAAATAATGGAAAAATTGTCAATAGAGTTATAATATTATGAATTGTTTAGAAACCACTTGACTTAAAGATGATTTTTTATATAATGCCTGATGTCGGGTGCTGTTTAAAGTTAAAAGGGAAAGTGGTGAAAAACCACTGCTGTCAAGCAACTGTAAGCGGATACGAATGTCGATAACCACTCGAAAAAATCGGGGAAGGTGACAGGAGGCTAAGCCGCGAGCCAGGAAACCTGCCTGACCAACGGAACCTGCTTTGGACAGGGTCCGTCCTAAAAAGGATGGATTTATGAAATTTAAGTTATATTTTTTATTATTAATATTTTCTATTAATATTTTTCCTTCTATAATATTCGTTTACGATTCAAAATCTTATGAGACTATTGAATTCGTTGTTATTTCACATGAGAATGAAAAAGAACAGATAAAAACACCTTTTATATTTCCAAAAGGAAAAAAGTTATCGATCCATTCAACAGGTTATAAGGATATAGATATAGATGTTGATAAGGATACCATTTTTGTTTATCTTGAACCCAACCCTTTTTTATCATCTCCATATATTGTTGAAAAGGAAAGGTTGAACGGAGATGTTTTAAAGGTAAAAATAAAAAATGAAGATCTACTCTCATCGTTAAAAAAAGTTCCATCAGCAAATATAAGAGAATATAACAGAACAAAGATAATCTCTATAGATGGACTTTTAAACGAAAATGTTCAAATACTTATAGATGGAGTACCTGTTGTAAACCAGCAATCAAAAATAGTTCCAATCACCTTATTACCACAGGATCTTTTTTCTTCATTATCGATATATAAAAATCATTATCCAAACATTGTTGGTGAAAACATTTTTGCGGCAGGAATAGATTTCAATATAAGGAATGAAAATAAAGCAATGGCACGGATAAAGTTTGAAGATTCATTTCTTTCCGAATTTGAAAACTCTTTATCTTTTAGATTTTTAAAGACAGGGTTCTACTTTTTTGAAAGAAAGGATATTGTTTTACCAAAAAAGAGGGTTCTTTTCAATTCTTATCAAAAAGGTAAAAGTCAATATTTTTATATAAATAACAAAAAATTTTCTTTTCTTTTTTTTAAAGGAGATCAAGAAAACGGTGATCCCGGAATATTGGGACATAGATTCTTCGATTCAAAATTTAGTGAATCTATGAAAATAATAAATTTAAAGTTTTCCCTTTTAAAATATTTTTCCTTCATTTTTTCAAACAGTGTATATGGATATCTTTACGATAACAATGATATTCAAATTTTAGATTCATCATATACATCATCTTATAATACCATTCTAAGTTATCTAAACAGTTTTGGAATTTTTTCACAGAAAAATATTTTAAAATCAAGCAGAATATCATACTGTGAAGAGTTTTATAACGGTTTCTTTTCAAATTTAAAATTTAACAATTTTTATTTTACCAACACTCTGTCTTTCTCTTACTCTTTAAAAGATGATTTAAAAGATAAAAAAAATTTTCTTTACAGTTTTGTTTTAAAAAAAGAAATATTTTTTAAAAATCAAATTTTTGAAACTGTTTTGAAGATTTCCACAAGGAGACCAACCTTTAATGAACTCTACTGGAGCGGGGATGTTTTTGCAAAAGGTAATCCATATTTGAAAAACGAAAAAATGTTTTCTCTCTTTTCAAACATTGTTAACGAGAATATGAAGTTTACATTGGGATTCAACTATTATAATGATCTCATCAGATGGATCAATGAATCTGGAATATATACACCACAGAATATATTAAATGTGTACAACCCTTATTTTGAACTTGTGTATAGGAAAAAACTTCTTTTCTTTGACAATTCATTCGCGATCAACTTTTCACCAATGTTTATTGATAATTTTAAAATACTTTTATATACTTCACCGTTGAATTTTAACTATTATTTAAATTTATCTTATAAAAATTTTAATTTTTCAACTTTTTTTGAATATAGATTTAAAAGGTTTACAAACAATCAAAATACTAAATTTTTAAAAGAGTATTATCTACTTGAAAGAGTCGATCTTGAATATGTTTATAACCCATTCATTTTAAAATTAACAGTTAAAAATCCTTTTGATATAACTTATGAAACAGTTAAAGGATACATAAGTGAAGGAAGAAAAATAAACTTTATGTTAAAAATGGAGGTTTTATGAAAAGAAAACTTTTCGTAGTCATTCTTTTAGTTTTTTTATTTTCCTGTTCCATCTTAAAAAATGCTCCTTCTTTTAAAACCATTTATCTTCTTGATTGGGAAAAGGAGTCTGTGTGGCTTATCGATTCAACCTTTAATCTTGTTTCACAGGATCCTTTCATAATCGCTGGGGATGCACCGACAGATATATTTGTTGATGATGAAAACATTTTTATAACAAACTCGGGTTTTAGAGGAACTCCAACTATACAAAAGTACGATCTTTCCGGGAAGAAACTTAGCGAGATAATAAGAGGTGATAATAGTTCTCCAGCTTATATGGCATCTAATGAAAATTACCTTTTTGTTGGCGATTGGCTTTCAAATTCACTTTTAAAAATAGATAAGAAGAGTTTCCAGATAGTTGATTCTTTGGAAGTTGTTTCACCACAGGAGATAATATATAAAGATTCTTACTTATATGTTGGTTCAAATAATGTTTCTGAAAATGGGTTCATTTATAAAATTTCTGAAGATTTCAAAGAAGTAACAAAGGATATAGCAAAAGGTTCCAACCCGAGTTATCTGGATATTGATGATGAAAAAAATTTGTATGTTTCACTTGTTGGTAATTATAATAACATTTATGGAAAAGTAAAAAAAATAGTTGGAACAACGGAAGTCGATTCATTATCATTTGATACATTTTTGGGCAAGATAAAAGTTATAGAGGATAAGATTTTTGTTTCTAATATATTTGATAAAGTTTATGTTCTTGATAAAGATTTAAATATTATAAAAACATTTAACATACCTTCCTGCTCTGATTTAGAATATTTTAAAGATAAAGTTGTTGTTTCAACAAACACGGGGAAAATATATCTTATTGATTTTCCAACACTTGAAAGCATTGATTCACTTGAGTTTTCTTTAAGTTTTAAAATAGCAGAAATGTTTGTAAAGTAAGGATCATCTTAAATCATCTTATTTTACAACATATAGTGTTTGACAAAATTTTAAACCACAAAATATTGTGTAATGTATTGACATGGTTTAAAAAAGTGTTAATATTTTTTTAAAAAAAATGGAGGATAGGTGTCAAAGATCGAATTCATAAGAAAAAGAGATGGTAGGCTTGAAAAGTTTGAAGAGGAGAAGATCACTTCCGCTATATTCAAAGCTGTAAAAGCGGTTGGCGGTGAAGATGTTGAACCTGCTAAAAATATTACCAACCAGGTTGTTGCTGTTCTTGAGGTGATTTACAAAGATGGAAAGGTCCCAACTGTTGAGAATGTTCAGGATCTTGTTGAGAAAATGCTTATAGAATCCGGACATGCGAAAACAGCAAAAGCCTTTATTCTTTACAGAGAACAGCATAACCAGATTAGAAAAAGCAAAGAATTGATCAAGAATAGTATAGATCTGATAGATGAATATATAGAAAGGATAGATTGGAGAGTAAATGAAAATTCAAATATGTCTTATTCCTTACAGGGACTTAATAACCATATTTCAGCAACCATATCAGCTCAATACTGGCTTGAAAAAATTTATCCGAAAGAGGTTGCAAATGCACATATAGAGGGGAATATGCACATACATGATCTTGGCATGCTTTCCGTATACTGTTGTGGATGGGATCTTGAACTTTTGCTTTTAAAGGGACTCGGAGGTGTTCAGGGAAAGATAGAATCAAAACCTGCCAAACATTTAAGGACAGCGCTTGGTCAGATAGTCAATTTTTTCTATACTTTGCAAGGGGAAGCGGCAGGTGCTCAGGCATTTTCAAATTTTGATACCTATCTTGCTCCATTCGTAAGGTACGATCAGTTAACTTACAAAGATGTGAAACAGGCGATGCAGGAGTTTGTTTTCAATGTTAATGTTCCCACAAGGGTTGGTTTTCAAACTCCATTTACAAATATAACTATGGATCTGATTTGTCCGCAGAATTTAAAGGATGAGCAAGTAATAATAGGTGGAAAGAGGATGAACGAAACTTACAAAGAGTTTCAACAGGAGATGGATCTTATAAATAGAGCTTTTGCTGAGGTTATGATGGAAGGGGATGCTAAAGGAAGAATCTTTACTTTTCCAATACCAACATATAACATAACAAAAGATTTTGACTGGGAAAATCCAAATCTTGAAAAGATATGGGAAATGACCGCAAAATATGGAATACCATATTTTAGTAATTTTATAAATTCTGATATGGATCCATCAGATGCAAGAAGTATGTGTTGTCGTTTAAGGCTTGACAATAGAGAGTTGAAAAAAAGGGAAGAAAGAATTCAACTCAATCTTCTTCAAACGAAGGATAACAAAATAAAGGAGGAGAAACAACATCCAAAAAGAAGTGGTGGTCTTTTTGGTGCCAATCCGATGACAGGTTCCGTAGGCGTTGTAACTATAAATGTACCAAGAATAGCTTATCTTTCAAGTTCAAAGAGTGATTTTTTCTCAAAACTTGAAAAGATGATGGAACTTGCAAAAGTTTCACTTGAAATCAAAAGAAAGATTCTTGAAAAATTTACCGAAGAAAATTTATATCCTTATTCAAAAGTCTATCTTGAAGAGGTTAAAAGGCTAAATGGTAAATACTGGGCAAACCATTTCTCAACAATTGGACTTGTAGGAATGAACGAGGCGAGTTTGATGATGGTTGGAGAAAACATAGGACAGAAGAATGGTAGAGAGTTTGCTCTTGAAACTTTAAAATTTATGAAAGAAAAACTTGAAAAGTTTACGAATGAAACCGAAAACCTTTATAACCTTGAAGCTTCTCCAGCAGAAGGAACATCATACAGGCTTGCAAAAGAGGATAAAAAGCGTTTTCCGGATATCATAACAGCTGGAACAGATGTTCCATATTATACTAATTCAACACAGTTGCCTGTAGGATTTACAGATGATCTGTTTGAGGTCTTAACCTTACAGGATGAATTACAGTGTCAGTATACGGGAGGGACAGTTTTACATGGGTTTATAGGGGAAAGAATCTATTCACCACAAACCTGTAAAAAACTTGTAAAGAAGATAGCAGAAAATTTTCACCTACCATATTTTACGATAACCCCTACATTTTCAATATGTCCTGTTCATGGTTACATACCTGGTGAACATAACTATTGCCCCTATGAACATACCAGCGAAGAACTTGAGAAATATGGAATAGAAATTTTTATTGAAAAAGGAGAATAAATGGAAAAATTAAAAGATGATGTAAAAGAGAAAAAGGTTGAAGTAAAAAAAGTCAAAGTTATACCAACCGAAATCTACAGTAGAATAGTAGGATATTTCAGACCTGTGAGCAATTGGAATGAAGGAAAAAAGGAAGAGTTTAAAGAAAGGAAAGAATATAAGGTTTAAACTAAATGTTACAAATAAAAGGTTTTCAGGGTATCACGTTACTTGATTACCCTGAGAGAGTATCAGCGACCATCTTCGTTGCCGGTTGTAATTTTAGATGTCCTTTCTGCCACAATTATGAACTTGTTGAAAATTTTGATCAAATACCAACCATAGAGAAAGAAAAACTTTTTACATTGATTGAAGAAAGAAAAAATTTTATCGAAGGTTTAGCCATAACTGGTGGAGAACCACTTTTATCTGATGATATATCAGATCTTTTGATAAAGTTGAAAAACCGTTTTAATCTTCCTATAAAAGTGGATACAAATGGATACAATCCAGATCTTTTAAAGAGACTTTTAGATGAAAATTTAGTTGATTATATAGCCATGGATATAAAAACCTCTCCATCAAAATATAGCATAGGTGCAGGTATAAATCTGAATTTTAAACTGATCGAAAAGAGTGTTAACACATTACTTGATTCAAAGATAGATTATGAATTTCGCACGACGATGGTTCCTGAAATTGTAAACTTAGAGGATATAAGGGAGATCGGTATTCTCGTTGAGGGTGCAAAAAAATATGTTTTACAGCAGTTCAGAAATATTAAAACCTTAAACAACGATTTCACAAAAATTATTCCATATAAGCCTGAGGAGTTGAAAAAAGCAAGGGATATACTTGTCCAGTTTGTTCAAAAAGTGATTTTGATAGGTGTTTGATCAATCCTTTTAATCATATTAAAAAGATACTCTTTCTTTAACATTATTCTAAAAAGTTTTTTATCCAATTCCTCTTTTGAAATTTCATCTCTTTTTAACCATATGAAGAGTGAATCAACCATTTTTTGAAAAAGAGTGTCATCCATCAGGATAAACATATCAGCCCCATTTTTAAAAGATTCCTTTAATGTGAAAAATGGATTTTCTTGTGATTTCGAAGCTATATCATCGGTTAATACTATTATTCTATCATTTTTTTCTTTTATAAGTGAAATTATTTTTTTTGATCTTATCGCAGGTATAGAGTCGATGAAAGGATAGATCAGATTCGATAACATCACAAAATCTGATCTATCGAAAAGTTTATAAAAGAGTTCAAGATTTTTCTTTAAAAGATTTTCATTACCCTTGTATTCTGTTATAACAAAATCTGAATTGTCAAAAGTTTCACCATAACCTGGGAAATGTTTTAAGCAGTTTAAAATCTTCATCTTTTTATGTAAAGATATATATTCCTCATAAAAATCACTTACCGAGTCAACAGATAAAGAAAATATGTTTCTGTTCTGTCTTCTCATAAGCGAGTTTGGAGTATATGAAAGATCAACCACTGGAGAAAGGTTTATATTTACATTTACAATTTTTAAATTTATCAACATATTCTGAAGACTTTTTTCTCTATTTTTTTTATCGTGAAAAAGAATGTTTAAGGAAGGAGTTTTACTAATAAATTTTAATCTATCTACTTTTCCTCCTTCCTGATCTATTACAATGAACGGAGGAATATCAAATATATTTTTTATGTTTTGGTAAGTTTTTTTCTTTTGATAGAATGCTTTTAAAAGGTTTATAGAAGGTATGATGCCACCCGGTATATTATCTTCAAAATTCAGGTTATTTTTATAAACTATAAATAACTGTGAAACTTTTTTATCAACCGAAAGTGTATCATAATATTTTATCAGATCACTTTTTTTAATCGTGTAAGAGTTTAAAGGAATCGTTAAAGATAGTATTATAAGAAGTATAATCATAGAAAAATTATAAAAATACAGATAAAAAAGTCAAACTATTTTAATTTAAAAATCTTTTTCGATTCCGTAAAATAAATTTCAAAAGTTTTAAGATCATTTTTTAATATTTTTCTACCCAGTTTATCATAATATTTTATATCATTTTTAAAGAGGATTTTTCTTTGAAAAGCAGTTTTTTGTGTTAAGGTTTGAGGAAAATATTTTATAAGAAAAGAATGCTCAACTGTACCGGTATAGATATGTAGATTATCGTAAAATGCTGGAGAAAATCGTTTCACAAAAAAAGTTATTCTCTTTTCCCCGAATGGCTCTATAAATCTCCCGCCATCGATTTTTATTGAGTCATAATAGTTCTTTGATGCGCTTATAAAGATCAAAAGAGTATTTTCGCTTTTCGATTCAATTGTGATTGAAGGGTTTAAGGATATATCATATGTGTCTCTATATGATATATTCTCAACAAAATCAAGAATATTTAAGGCATAAAAGTAATAGAGTAAATTTTGGTCAGGATATTTTAAATTTTTCAACAATGGAGATTGAGCAAACCTATTTTGATTGTAAACACCATAGATTTTATTCTCAAAAAGAAGGTATGGAGTTGTTGAAGTATAATAATCCATATAACCTGATGTTGTATCATAGATCAATTCGAAATCAAAAGGTTTTAAAATAAAAGGCGTTTTTTTATAAATTGTATTTCCATCGAATGATTCCTCTATATTAAAAAGTGATTTTATCCTTTTACCTTCCCTGTCGTATCCAAAAACATCACCACCTTCAACAAAGATTTGAACATTTTTTTGTGAAAGTTTTTCTATGAACTTTGATTCGTTTGTGGTCATCTGATATCTTTTAGGATAAACGCCATAGGAAAAAAAGTAAGAAGAGTATGGAGTAATGGTATCAAGTTGTGTAGAGTAATTTAGATCGATTTTTAAGGTATCTTTTAGAAATAAGATAAGCGAAGAGTTTTTATAGTTTTCTAAGGGATCAAAAAAGAATAGTGAGAATTTTTTACAGGTTAAAATTTTAAGGGAAATCGTATCCTTTATAAAACCGTTTGAATATTCGATTTTTAAATAATTGGTATCATTATGAAATTTAAAAAAGTTCCAAACGATAACAGTGTCAAAATCTGCTTTCAATTCTATAGAATCATAAATTACATCGTATCCATCTTCAATAAATTTTAAATTGATAGTTTTAATAGGTGGTATATAATCTTTTGTTAAAATTATTCCCAGTTGATATTCCTGATCCTTGTATAAAATTTTTTCTTCATTAAAAATATTTGGGGAGATTTTTAATTCTAGAATGTTATTTGGAAAAATCAGGTAAAAGTTATAGCCGTTTATGGAAAGGTTTAACAAAATCTGTTTGGAACCTTTATAAGGTTTTATATAAAAGATGTGATAGGGATTTGAAAATACAGGTTGAGAGATGATATCACAATCCTCTGAATTAACAAAAATTTTCTCCGGTTGTTGATTCAATTTAATATTGACTCTTATCAGTTCTCTCTCCTCTATGAATCCATTGTTGTTACCACTCTCATCAGAGAAGAAAAAAGTATCCATTTGTATATTTTCACTCTTTACGAAAAATGAATCTAAAAAAAGATTGCCTGACAGGTAAGATGAAACATAATAAAAAGTGTTTGGTTTAACATTTAGAAGTTTATAAAATAATTTTTGAGGAGAGTGGAAAACAAGAGTATCCACAAACGAATTTTTTGAAAAAATATTTATTCTACATTCTTTTAAAATATCTATTTCAACCATCGAATCGCTTATTTCAACTGTATCTTTTATTGTAAAAGGTTTTGATGATGGTGTTTTTTTTATATTCAAAAAGGGTAGACCAAAAATGTTATAAGAATATATTTGCGATTTTGTGTAATCGTTGATGCCAAAGTTTTCCAAAAGATTTTTAACGGTTTTAAGATATATCAATGAAAATATTGAATCGGGCTCACTTTTTTCTATTTTGAACGCGTTATCATCCAGTTGATCAAAAAATTTGTTCATCATATAATTGTTATACTGATAGAAGGTTTCCGATGAGGAAGAGAGAGTGATAAGCATTCTGCCATCTGAAACGAAGAGTGATTCGACAAATGATCTTTCATATGATGATATCTTTTTGTCAAAATTTCCCATAAGACAGCAAAAAAATAAAAAAATATAATTTTTTTTCAATAATAGATAGTTTATATCGTTTAAAGAAAAGTCTGGTAAAAGCGATGAGATAGTGTTACCATGCCCTCTATAAGAGAATATAAAATTTTTATCAAGAGTGTTCAGTTGAGTTATTGGAAAATCCCATGAATATTCCGGGGAAATTAAAGAATCGGGAAGAGGATCAAAAGTATAAGTGTATTTGGGAAAAATAGAGTTTGTTTCGCCAAAAATGGATCCATGTAAAGCATTGTTGATAAAAAGGGAATATGTAAAATAGAGGTAATCCTCTGTTGAATCTTTGTTAGAATCATAAAATGGAGCGGTAAAAATAAATTCAAAAGAATCGTTGTTGGAAAAAAGAAAATTTTCAAGATTTGTAATATAAGAATCAAACTCTTCTTTTGTTTTTACAGGTATTCTTGAAACCATCGTTAAAGTTGTATCATAAAAAATGTTTGAATAGTAAACATCGGATGGAAAAGGGTTTAAGGTGTAAGGATTTATACTATTTCTATAAGGATTGATAATATGTTCATCCCCTATAAGAATTATATAGGAAATTTTATTCTCCTTCCTTACAGAGTCTATCAAATGTTTAATATATTCATATGAAGAATCTGAAATTTGTATTGAAATAGAGTTCAGTCCCAAGGATTGAATTAAAAAAATGAGACGATCAGGTTTTATACTATCAGGATAAAAGATTAAAACATCATTGCTTTTTTCAAAAATATATTTTATAGAAAGACTTGTTGAGAAAACTTCAAACTTTTTTGATTCTCCTTCAAGGTTTAACTCGTAAGAATTTAAAAGAAGAAACATTATAAATGAAAAATAAAGGTAAATAGTTTTTTTCATCTTTCCCTCCTTTTTTTGTAAAATTATAACAAAAATTTGACAAAAGTCAATATTATATTTTTTGGTTGACTTTTTTTAAGATAGTGTAATGTCAAAAAAGAGGAGGAATTTAATATGAAAAAAATAATTATTTTATTAGTCCTGGTTTTATTTACTTTATTTTTATTTCCTCAAAACTATTTTAATGTTAAAATTTTTTTATGGGATAATGATAGAGAATTAACCTTTGAGAATCCTGATAAACCGGGAGCCCTTATAGGTTATGAGATGAATTTCATAAAATCTTTTGAAGTTGTAGGATTTTCAGAAGATAATGGTAATTTAACTATATCATCTTTATTGCCAGATTTAAACTCTCTTACAGGATATGGTGCTCTATTTATTGTTTGTGGACCGCGATCCTATTCAGAAGAAATAATAAGTTATGAGGACCGAATAAAATTAAAAGAATATCTAAATTCTGGTGGTTGTCTTTATATTGAAGGAAAAATATAGCACATTTTCTTAATCTTGTGGATAAAGAATTTTTAAACTTTTATTTTAACGACTCTCTTCTGGATGATGGAGGTTCAAATTATTCTAATATCGATACACTTTTTACCGATTCAAATTCAACCTTTTTTAACTTTTATAAATTTCTTTATCCCGCTTTAACTCCACCAGATTATTCTGTTGACCAACTGGGTAATTATTTGGGATTGGAAGAACCATACTATTATTCTTTTCTTTTATTTGATTTAAAAGAAAAACTTTATAGATCTTTGGCACCAGCATACACTCCACCTGAAAGTAAAGGACCATATTATTTCCCTGGTAAGACCGTTATGCAAACAACAGATTTTGGAGCTTTCTCTTTTCCAGATAAACAGGGTAAATATATCTCTTCGGATACTCTAAATCTTCTTATTAGAACAGCATATTTAAGAGATATATTAAGATTCTTTTCGATAGGTCTTACACTTATAATACAGGATGATAATCAGGTTTCAAAATCTTCAATTGAGATTAAAGAATCTTTTGATAAAAGTGGTATAGAGTATAATTATATCAGTTTAAAATCCACCGACATTTATCCAAAATTTATTGACCTTGCAAAGTATAATTCTGTTTTTATTTTTACAGGGACACAGCAAGAAGTATTTAATTTACCTTATGATACTTTCAATTTACAGGTTTATTTAAGGTATGGTGGAAATCTTATGATCTCTGGAGAGAATTTTGCCCAATCGGTTGGTGTTGAAAAGGAAAATACTCCAGAAACGGAATTTCCATTTTTAGGTAAATATCTTTTATTGGATTATTATAACAGTTTTTATGATGATAATTATTTTATTGCTGATACCAACTCATTCTATTCTCAAAACAAATATACTAAAGAGATAATACAGACAAAATCAACCGATAAAGACCAACCAGATATTGTTATTCCATTTAAAAATGATACTTTTGTCAAGATAAATTATTACCTTAAAGGTTCAAAAGCACCTATGAGTGTTGGTGTTATGAACAATGCTCTTTCCAGTAGAACCGTCTTTTTTGGATTCCCTTTAGAATATCTTGATTTTGACAATATGAGTAATCTGATAAATCAAACCTATTCGAAATTTTTCAACTATGATCTTGCATTTAATCTTGTAAGGTTAAATGAAGAGAATAAAAAAGAAGATTCTAAAAAAATCGAGACACATAAAAAGGTTTACTTTGTTGAAAATAAAATCGTTTTGATCAATCTTAATTCTGCTCTACTTATCGATAAAAATGGAAGAGTGATAAAAAAACTTTTTGAAGGGGTAAACGATTTGAACGGTATTATAAAAAGTGGTATATATTTTATAAAATATAAAGAAAACCTTAAAGTAAAAACAATTAAAATTGTAAAATTCTGAAATAACTGTTGATTTAAAAAAAGTATATTATATAATTTCCATAATGGGAAAAAGGATAATCATTTGTGGTGGTCTGCAGTATTGACCTCGGCGTATCTATTTTAAAAAAATAAAAATTATGAGGTTTTTACTCTTTGAGAAATCAAAATTTTTGGGTGGAATAGCAAAGACGGTAAATTTCAATGGAAACAGAATAAATATCTGTGGTCATAGATTCTTTTTTAATGTTGGAAAATCTCCACAATTTTTAAAGTCATACAAGATTCTCTATGACACGCTTTACGGAGATGATAGTTTAAGAGTTTTTATTGTTGATGAAAAGAGATGATATAGAAATATTTCAAATAGAAAACCTTTTTTTAAGATCGAGATACATATTAAAAGGTTTTTTTTCAGGTTTACATAAAGTCCCATATAAAGGTTTTTCAGCGGAATTTTCAGAATACAGGGAATACATTCAGGGTGATGATTTCAAGAGAATAGACTGGAAAATTTTTTTAAGAAGCGAAAAATTGTTTATTAGGGAAAATGAAGGAGAATCTGACGCAAATGTATATGTGTTCCTTGATTCATCCAGATCGATGTCTTTTATGAACAAGTTTGAATATGGAAAAACTCTACTATTCCTTTTTGCCATGATTTCAAAAAAACAGAACGATTCTTTTGGATACTGTCTCTACAACGATAAAAAAATAATTTTTAAAAAGCCTTCAAAAAAGAGAAATCTTCTCTACCAGATAAACAAAGATCTTTTAAACATAAAACCTGAAGGTATGACAAATGGAGGGAGTGTTCTTAAAGATATTTTACCCGATGTAAAAAGATCCTCTTTCGTTATCTTTATCACCGATTTCTGTGAAGATCTGGATTCTTTGATCAAAACGATTTCCTATTTTTCAGTTTTTAAAAATGATTCCATAATCTTTCATATCCAGAGCAAAAGAGAATATGATAGAGATAATTTTAATGGTAATTACCTGAAGGATATGGAGAGTGAAAAAATATTTTTTCCCGATTCCGTTGAGAAAAATATAAAAATTTTAAAAGATAGAACGGATCGTATAAAAAATATTTCATATGAAAACGGAATCGATTACAACCATATATTTTTAGAGGATAGTTTTTCAAAACCTCTTTCCCTTTTCTTCTTAAGGAGAAAAAATGTATTTTTATAGAGAGTATCTTTTATTCTTACTTTTCTTAATTCCCATCTTTTTAATTTTAATTTTGTTATCAAAAAAATTAAAAAAAACGATTTTATATCCCTATGTCGAGGTCTTTATTTCGGGTGAAAAAAAAAATATCAACAAAAGTTTGAAAATTCTAATTCTTTTTCTCAAGATTCTTCTTTTCCTTTTAAGTTTTATCTTTTTAATATTATTTTTATCGGATCCTTTCAAGAAAACAAAATCCTATGAATATTTACTTGTTTATATTGATAATACACCACTTATCGATCTCGGTTCACAAAAAGTAGATTCCATCGTTAAAGAACATTTGAAGGGAAAGAGTTTCAAAAGGATACTCGTTTACGATAATCAAAGATCTTACAAATATCCATTCAAAAAAGAGATTCTTTTCAGGGGGAAAATTGAAAAAAAGGATTTTGTGAAAAGAAGATTTACAAAAATTATAGATGGACTCAATTCTCTTTCCTATAGATCCATTTTAATTTCAGATAGGAATTTTGAACGATTCAGAGATGATTTTGATTTTTTTAGGATAAAAAGGGATCCGGATCTTTTTATCGTGAATGTTTATCCTGATTTAAAAATTTTTTCAAAAGATGATAGATTCATAAAAATATCTACCGAAAGTTATCAAAAAAATATTTATATCAGATCCGGAATAAATAATATTGATTTTCAAGTTGAATCTTTACACTATATTTCAGCGGGTAACGATACCATTCTTTTTGAAAATGAAATTTACTTTACTGACAGAAAAGTAAAAAATCTACTTGATGAAAAATCTGTTAAAGTCGGTTTGAAAATTTTAAATTATAGTGAAGGGGAAGGAGATATTCTTATATCTTCTAGTGATAATATAAAAAAAGGGATAGTCTTTGTAAAAGATGATCTGTTGGAAAATCAAAATATAAATTTAAAAATCTTTTTTGATGATAAAAATTTAAAGAATATGATACAAAATGGCTTTGATAACCTCCTATATAGAAAGATAGCAAAAATCAAAGGCAAAACCCTGATCTATGATGATTCTGGAAACAGAATATTAACTTTTAAAGATAACAAATTTTATGTTTCGGTTCCACTCGATACCACTTTATCAAATTTTATCTATACTCCTGGTTTTTTACCACTCTTGAAATTTATGCTTGATTATTTTATGAAAGAGAAATTAAAAACCGAATTTTTAGATTTTGAATATCGTGAAGAGTTGGTCGATTCAAATAAAGGATTCAAATTGAAAAATGAAACTGAAAAGATGAGTTCATTAAAAAATTTATTTTTTCTTTTGTTTATTCTTTGCTTATCCCTATTTTTTATTATAACCCTTTAATATACTTTTTGATCGCTTGACATATTTTTTATATTTGTTAAAATTTTAGAAAAGGAGAAAAGATGAAAAAAATATTTTTATTGCCAATGTTATTATTTATCTTTCTTTTTTCTTTTTCTTTCACTAACAAAACCGGTTTGATAGATATACCGACATCCGATATTTTAAACAACGGTCAGCTTTCTTTTGGGATAAAAACATCTCTTTCATCAGCCTTAGAAAATGATTATAAACCTTTTACATACAATTTTTTTGTTTCATATGGATTTTTAAATATATTTGATTTGAGTTTAAACCTTATAACCTATAAAGATTATACTCTTGATTTTCAATACAATTTTTTAAAAGAAAAAGATAATGTTCCTTCTCTTTCGTTTGGAGTAAGAAACATAAGTTATAGAAAATATATAGATGAGGGGGGTGGAGGGGACACTATTACAAGTGGTCTTTTAGACAATAGTTATAATTTGAGATCACAGGATTGGTTTTCCGTTTATCTGGTAACAACAAAAGATTTTAAAAATTATGGAAAATATTCTTTAGGTATCGGAAGGGGAGAATTTGTGGGATACAGCAGAGGAAGATACCTCTCAACTTCTATAATTTTTGATCAACAACAACTTTCATCGGGTATCAATGAATTTATGTTCAGTCTATTTGGGGGAGCTGAGATCCCTGTTGTGAGTGGTCTACATTTTCTTGCAGATTTTACAGGAAGGAATATAAATTTTGGATTGAAATATAACATAAAGGATCTGGATATTCTTTTAGGATTCACACATGCTGAACTTTTGACTTCAGGGGAATCATTTTTAAAACCAAGAATCGAACTTGGTCTTAATTACTCGATAAACTTTGCAGGACAGCAAAAAGAATCGAACGGAACCTTGATAGTTAATGTTGTTGATGCTTCCACCAACAAACTTCTTGAGGCAGTTATCACATTTGAAGGAGTAAATGTTAAACCGATAAACCTTTTAAAAGGATATAAAAAAATTCTTATAAAACCCGGGAAATATACATTAAAAGTTGAATCTCAAGGTTATAAATGGCAAAAAAGGATCTTTACTGTAACTTCATCCACCACTACAGAGTTGAATGTAAAATTGAACAAAAAAGATGATACTGAAAAGATAAACCATGATAAAGCCATAGAACTTGCTATGGAAGCGAAAACGAGTTTGAGTAAGGGTAATATTGTTGGTGCAATATCCAAACTCAATGAGGCTTTAAAACTCGCTCCAGAGGATCCAACAGTTCTTGCCTACATACAGGAAGCGAATGCAAAAAAACAACAGATGATAAAAAATTATAGGGAAAATGCTCTATCCTATGAAACTAAAGGGTGGACAAAATCAGCCATCTCTGAATGGAACAATCTATTATTGCTTGATCCGGTTAATGCTGAAGCTAAAAAACATGTTGATGAATTGAAGAATAGTTTAAAAAAGGAAGAATCTAAACCTAAAGAAACAAAATCTGAAGTTCAAAAACCAAAAGATGATCCCGATAAACTTTACGAAGAGGGTTACACCGCTTATCTTTCAGGTGATTATAAAACAGCTGTGAAAAAATTTGAAGAGGTTTTAAAAATAAATCCTAATCATAAAAAAGCAAAAAAATATTTAGAAAAAGCCAAAAAGAGATTATAAGAAAGGGGGAGTTTTCCCCCCTTTATATGAAATTCTTTGAAATTTTAAATCATTTAAATAACATTCCAAAATCACAAAATTTTAAAGTATATCTTATAGGTGGAGTAATAAGGGATCGGTTATTGGGTTATGATGATTTTAAAGATATCGATATAACCGTTGAGGGAGATTTCGAAAAATTTGTTGAGTATTTTAAAATCTATTTTGCAAAAAATATAAAAAAAGAATTAAAATCCAATTTAAAAACTTATAAATTTATAATGGATGATTGCTTCTTTGACCTTAATTTTACAAGAAAAGAGATCTATCCAGAAAACGGAATGTTACCACAACTTTTTAAAAGTGATATAATGGATGACATAAAAAGAAGAGATTTTACCATTAACAGCATATCTTTTGATGTTCAAAATAAAGAATTTTTTGATCCTTTAAACGGTATGAACGATTTAAAACTTAAAATCATAAAGGGGAATAGAAAAAATCTTTTTATCGAAGATCCAACAAGGATTTTTAGATTTTTCAAATATAAAACAAGGTTCAATTTTGCAACCGATGGGGAAACATATGAAGATTTGAAAAATTCTAAAACATTTGATAAACTTTTTTTTAATGTTTCCAAAAGCAGAATTTCAAGAGAATGGCTATTGGTTCTTAAAGAGAAAAGAAGAAAAGAAATAATAAAAGAACTCTATGATGAAAAGATTTTTGATTCGATTTTTAAAGAGAATGTTATAATTGATCTGTCGGATAAAATTGAGGATAACGATTTTCTTTTCACTCTTTCAGTTTTTTATAAAAATAACAAAGATCTTTTGATAAAAATTCTTGATACCTTTTTAAACGGTTTAAGGAAAAGAGAAATTTCTCAAATAATCACTATAAAGGATGGAAAAATTTTGAATGATAAAATTTTGGAAAAATACAAAAAAATTTTAGAAAAAAACTGATAAAAAATCCATAAGAAAAGCAATATAATAATGTAAAATGAATGAGGGAAGGAATGTCCTTAATTTTATTGAAAAGAATCCAAGAATGAATCCACCAAAAAAGGAAGATAAGGTTTCTAGTCCAGGTTTCCCAAAATGTATGAAGGTGAATATTATAGATTGTAAAATTATCGCAAGAAAATTATTTTTTAAAATTTTTTCAAAAGATTTCAACATTATTCCTCTAAAATAGAATTCCCAGAAAAAGAAAAAGTATAAAAATGCTGACTGGTATTTAATAAAATCATAATTCGAATTTTTCATTTGTTTAAAAAGTGGATAAACAGTTTTAAATTGAGGATTTCTGGATGTGAAAATTATCAGGGGAGTAATGACGATTATAGAGATTAAAGTAAAAATTATAGAATTTTTTATATCACCCATACTTAAGTTAAAAAGGTTAAGATGGAAATTTTTGTTTAAAAAGGAATAAACGATCAACAATAAAAAATAGATTATCATCGAACCGTTTATAAATTCATTTTGTCCTATATTTCTTGAATAACCTTTTAAATTAACAATGTAAAAGGAAATTATAAGAGATGAAAAGAAAATTATGAAATAAAAAATTTTTATAAATTTTTTTTCTTCGAATACGCTTATATAGAAAAAAACGGGAACTATAAACAGGGATAATGTTGAAAAAATGTTCCACATAGATATTGGATATAAAAAATCACTGTTGTATAAAATAAAAACTGACCATAAGGTAAAAAAAGATATTATTAAAAACTCTTTACTGAAAAAATAAGAAAAAAGAGTTTTTAAATACTGGTTGAAATTTTTGATATAATTATTCATCATAGATATTTGAAAAATTTATTTTTTTATCAAGAGAAAAGTATGAATAGAGTGAGGAAGGATGCCATAGTATGAAACCATCGACATCTGAATCAAATGCGGCTTTTATCTGATTGTTAACATAATCTTTTCCCATAAGGGAAGATTTCCATGTGAAGTCCTGTAAATAAAGGATAGTTTTTGTTTTGAATTTATCTATCCTCTTTTTTGATTTTAATCCACTCTGATAGATTATCTGATATATTCTTTGCTCTTTGTCCATCTTTTTGAAGAGTGAGTCAGAAAAATGTGAAGGATAGACCATAGGATATATAGCATCCACATAAAGAGCCATTCCATCGAGATACTGGTTTGCTAATTTTAGAGAATCAAACCATACAGTGTAACCGTAAACATCACAGGAAACATCAACCCCATATTTTTTTAAACTAGTATATGCTTTCTTTAGAAACTCTATTATTATTTCAAAACCGGAAAATTCATTTTTATCAGGGAAAAGAAGAGTTCCCTTTATACCATCCGTTGGAAATCTTATATAATCGAACTGGATTTCACTGAAACCGTTTATAGCACAATTCTTTGCAACATCTATAATATAATCCTGAACAAACTCGGAGTAGGGTGATACCCATATAGCGTTGGATATATCATAAAATATTGATCCATCAGCATATTTTACAGCATATTTGTGATTATCATATTTCCCTAAAATGTTATCCTTGAAACATACTATTCTTGCTACAGGTTTTATTCCCAATTTTTTCAATGTGTCTATCCTCTCCTTTAAACTATTCAATTTTACATAAGAACCCACTTTAAAAAAGAGAGAGTCCATTTTAACTCTAACTTCCCCATTATCATACTTCATATCTATTACAACGGTGTTGAAGTTGTTCTCTATAAGTGCCGGGAGTAGAGCATAGAATCTTTTAGAAGAGAAAACATATTGTGATATGTATATACCCTTAACTTTTTCAGAAAAAAGATTTAAAAAAAAGAGTAGTGGGACGAAGAGTATAAAAATTTTAATATTCCGATAGTAATTTTTCATAATTTATTTTTAAGAGTGAAGATCTTGAATTTGTTATAAGATAGTTTTTATAGATGGATATACTATAAAAACTGTTTGAAGGTAAAGGGTATCTTTTTTTATTGAATATTTTCCATCTTTTTTCTTTCAGCGGAAAAATTCCAAACCCATCGGTTGCAGCAACAAAAATCGATCCTTTTTTATAATAGAGATCATAAAATTCACCGAAAAGATTGTTTGGATAGGATCTGAAAAGATCATCATCAGATTTAATATGAACATAGGCATTATCTAGTAATATTTCAACAGAATCATCTTTATAATATTGGTATACTATAAAAACGGGAAAATCAAAGTTTATGGGATAATATAAAGAATCGTTTAAGGTTGTTTTATAGAGTTTGTTTTGTGAGACAAAGTATATGGTATCCCTGTAAATTTCCAGATCTATGATGGAAGGTATATTATCAAAAATTAGTTGAAATTTTTTTTCTTCAACATCGACTATCCCTATCCCGCGATCATTTGAAACTAAAAAAGTTTTGTCGTTTATAGGTTTACATCTAAAAAAGAGTGAATTCATATTGTTCGGTATGGTAAAAAATCTTTTCTTTGAAATATCATAATAAAATATTCCACCAAGTTGAGTTAAAAAGAGAATATATTTTTTAGAACTTGAGATAACATTGATTTGATTATCCGGAATCTCAACTATATTGGAGATGTCAAAATATTTAAAACTTCTATCGGTCAAATTGTATCTGGTGATTTTCTGACAGTTTAATCCAGCTATCCAGAGATTGTTGGTAGAATCAAGTGAAATCGTTCTTATATCGATAGAACCTGTTCCATAGATAAAATGCTCTTGTTTTAAAGTTGACCTGTTGATTTTTAAGAATCCGATTCCAGCCGTTCCAACATAGTAAAAATTTTCATCCTCATATATTGAAGTGTATATGTATTCTTTACCTTCATAGAAGAGGGAATAAGGTAACAGTTGAGGGAAATCTTTAATATTCTTCTTTATGTTCCAGTAAATCTTTTCTGAATCTTTACTCAAATTCCATGAGTTTTTATCTGAAATCTCTTTTTTTGAAGAAAAAACAAGGGTATCTATTTTTACGAATACAGATTCTTGAGTGGTCCCAATATTGGACACCGATTTACCTGAAAAATCCAATATTTTACAGTATAAAAGCGTATCTGTGAAAATATCATAAAAATATAAAAAATCTCTACCGGTAAAATAGATGTATGAAGGGTTGAACCTGTCGGAATATATGTTTTTGAATGGAATATCATACATCCATTTTCTAAAAGATAAAAGAGTTTCAAGTTTATTGGTATATTTGTCAAATTTTAAAATTCCTGTGGTAGTGGCGATGAAAATGTTATCGATGTTCCCTGTGATTTCTGTAACATTCAAGAAATTTGAAATGATCTCATAATCAGAATTTTCAAAATTTGTTTCACATGAGGAATTTATAAAAAAGATCGGTATCGAAATAAATATGAATATTTTAAATAGATATTTCATCTTGAACTTTTCCTATATTTTCAGCTATCTGTGTTATGAGTGGATTTTTAACATCAGTCTTTTCGGAAGCATAAAAATGTGTAAAGACACCCAGAATCGCGGATGAGAGTTTATCGTATCCGAATGATATGTATGCACCTATTATTCCAGAGAGAAGATCACCTGAACCAGCAGTAGCGAGTTTTAAATTTGAATTTGGCAATATGAAAGTTGTTTGTCCATTTGTCACTATGGTCGGTGGAGATTTTAATACGGTTATGTTTGAATATGTTAAAGAAAACTCTTTTGCAAAAGAAATTTTTTCCTTTATATTTGTAAACCTTTTTCCTGTCAATCTAAAAAATTCTTCAGGATGGGGTGTAACGATACTATCTTTTAAAAATTTTTTTTTCATATTCTGATTCAGTTTGGATATTATATTTAATCCATCGGCATCTATTAAAATATTCTTATCCTTCAATTTTCCCATAATTTCGATAAAAGTTTTTTTAGATTGTTCATCGTTTCCAAAACCGCATCCAATGATAATATTATCACTTTTCGAACAAGCTTTCTCTACATTTTCAAAATAGACAGGTTCTTTTAAAAATTTTATTTTAGGATTTCCCAACTGATGGATGTATACTATTCCTACACCGGTTTTAAGAGCACCAAGTGCTGCTATCTGTGTAGAGCCTTCCATTCCATTATTCCCACCTATTATGACCAGATTCCCCCTTTCCCTTTTATGAAAATAATCCTCTCTTTTTATTTTTAAGGTTTTTACAAGGGTTTTAACAAGATCTTTTTCTATTATTATCTGATAATCGAAATCAAATACTGTTTTGTATGGTAAAGAGATATCCGCTACATAAAGATCACCTGTAAATTTTTTAGAATCCTTCCAGAGTAACCCGGTCTTTATTAGTCCAAAAGTTATCGTTGTGTCAGCCCTTATCGTATCAGGATCAGTTTCTCCAGTATTTGAATTTAATCCTGATGGTACATCGAGGGAAAATATTTTCTTTGCTGAATTGTTTAAAAGTTTTATATATTTTCTGTAAAAATCATCAAAGATTCCCTTAAAGCCTGTTCCAAAAATAGCGTCAACGAGCAAATCGCTTTCCCTAATAATGTTTTTAAATTTCTTTGAATCTGGATTAAAAACTATTTTTGCCGAAAGAGATTTAAGAATTTCAAAATTTTTTCTTGTCTCGAATGAAAATTTTTTAACATCTCCAAGGATGACAACCGTTACCAGGTAATTTTTGTTTATAAGATGCCTTGCAAGAGCAAAACCGTCCCCCCCATTGTTACCTGTTGAGGAAACGATGAGTATCTTTTCAACATTATATTTGAAAATGATAAGATTACAGGATGCTATGGCAGCATTTTCCATAAGGATTATAGGATCTATGCCATATTTTTCAACTGATTTCTTATCGATCGTTTTTGAAATCTCTCCATAGATTGAAAACATAATAAAATTATATTATAGGTAAATTATCTTTGAAGTCAACCGTCTATGAATAGTTCTAACTTCTTTATTTTTTTATAATATATGATATAATTTAAATTTATGAAATTATTTTTATCATTTATCATAATCTATTCAATCTCCTGTGCAAATTTTAATGCATATTATAACATATATTACAATGCTCAAAAATATTACAATCTTGGTATAAAACCTCTTCAGAATGGTGAATCTGTAGATAAAAACTATCTTGATAAATCGATCGAAAAATCTTCCAAAATACTCCAGTTCCATCAAAACTCGAAATATGTCGATGATGCTTTGATAATTATAGGGAAAGCGTATATGTACAAGGGTGAATATTCAAAGGCAGTAAAAAAATTTTCAGAACTTATGGATTATTTCCCTCGGTCCGATTATTTTGATGAAGCGTTATATTTTCTTGGTAAAACATACCTTTTACAGAATGATACAGGCATCGCCATATCAATCTTTTCTAAAGTTGTATCAGGACAAAAAAAATTTGTTGATGAAAGTGTGAACGAACTTATAAACATTTATGTGAAAACAGATCAGTATCAAAAAGGTGACAGCATCTTTGAATCCCTTCCTGAAAAATATAAGAGGAAACCTGTAAACATTCTCCTACAGGCAAAACTAAAATTTTTGAATAACGATTATGATGGATCATTAAAATTGTTAAAAAATTTGAATGTTAAAAAACTTCCCAAAGAATATGCTATCGATTACTATTTTTATCTTATATACTCTCTTATTCAAACTGGTGATTTAAAGAATGCTGAGAAATATGTTGATAGAAGCGTTCAGTTGTTTCAGGATCATAGAAGAAGAAATCTTTTTTACTTCCTCAAGGTAAAGATATTTTTAAAAGAAAATCTTTTTTTGGAATCTTTAAAACTTATAGAGGATATTACTTCGAAAAGGGATACCTTTTTGGTAGACTCATTACTTTTTACAAAGGGATATATATATGAAAAAGAACTAAACGATCTTGAAAACGCACAGAAAGCATATAGAAAAATTGTTGAAGGATATTCATCATCATCTCTCTATAAAGATGCTCAGGTAAGATTAAAAAAGAATGGGATACTTCTCTCTTTAAAAGATGATACACTCTCTTTTGAAGAAAAGATAAAAAACAGATTTTTTCTTGCAGAGATAGAGTATTTTGATTATAAAAATATAGAAAATGCGATTGAAAAATATAAAACTGTATTCGATTCTTTTCCCAATACCCTTTATGGACCCAAAAGTCTTTTCGCTTTGTCATATATTTTTTTAAAGGATAAAAATGATACTTTAAAATCTGTTGAATTTCTTGAAAAGATAGTAAAATTTTATCCTTCTACAGAATATCAAATAGAGGCTTTAAAACTGATAAAAGAGCTGAAAAATGAATGAAAAGGTTTTAGAAAAAATTTTTTTAAGTAAAAACATCTTTCTTTTGAAGATATCTAAAAGTAAAGATTGTAAAATTCTGCCCGGTCAGTTCGCCTCAATAAAAACACCACTTAAAGATAAAATATTGAGAAGACCTTTTACCGTTGTAAAAGATTCTCAAAAAAAATTAACCTTTCTTATAAAAGTAGTTGGTGATTCAACAGAATATATAAGTAATTTAAAAAAAGGTGATTTGGTTGATATAATTTATCCTCTCGGTAAGGGATTTGAAGAAAAAACAGATTTTAAAAGGACACTCTTTATAGCCGGAGGTATAGGAATTGCTGCAATTATACCTTTTTTGAGAGGCAAAGATTATTCTTTTATTTTTGGAGATAAGGAAGGGGAATACGAAAATGTTTTAAAATATTTTTCTTTAAAGGCTTTGTATTGTCATGAGAAAAAGAATAAATTTAAAGGTTTTGCAACGGATTTTATAAACAGGTTCGATTTTGATATTATGATAGGATGCGGTCCCAAAAATATGCTGAAAACTTTAAAAGATTATGCTCAAAAAAATGGTAAAAAATATTTTGCGATATATGAAGAGGTGATGGCTTGTGGAGTTGGGTTATGCAATGGATGTTCTGTAAAAACTCAGAATGGAGATTACATAAAAATTTGTAAAGAGGGCCCGATTTTAAATGGAAATTTAATAGATTATGAATAACACAAAAATAAAGATTGGAAAAACAACATTGAATTTTCCCATTCTTGGATCGAGTGGCTGTTCTGGATGGGGAGTTGAACTTCAAGATTTTAACGATATGGATTTTATCGGTGGATTTGTAACAAAATCCATAACTTTAAAAAATAAAATAGGAAACAAACAACCAAGAATAAAAGAAGTTTATGGTGGTTTACTTAATTCGATAGGCCTTGAGAATAATGGTGTTCATTATTTTGTTGAAAAGATCCTTCCAAAAATGAAGAAATTTAAATGTGCTAAATTTTTAAACCTTGCACCATTTTCAAGGGAAGATCTTTTGAGTCTGATTGATATACTCGATAAAGAAAAGGGTTTCGATGGTTACGAAATCAACATATCATGTCCCAACATAACAAAACAAAATCTCAATTTCAACTCAAACCTTTTGGAAGCGAAAAAACTTTTAAAGGGTGTAAGAAGATTGACTGAAAAAACTTTACTTTTAAAATTATCTCCAAGTTTTGTAGAATCTTTTGAAATAGCGAAATTTGCCGAAATGGAAGGTTTTGATGGAATAAGTTTTACAAATACCTATATTGCAACTGCAGTCGATGTGGAAAATAGAAAATTCGTATTTGATAATATACAGGCAGGATTTTCCGGGCCCGCGATAAAACCTTTATCTCTTTTTAATGTTTACAAAATGACAAAATTTGTTAAAATACCAGTAATAGGTATCGGTGGTATTTTGAACTTAAATGATGTTCTTGAATATTTGATGGTTGGTGCTGTTGGGGTTCAGATAGGAACAGGTTTACTTATACAACCCAATATTCTTGAAAAACTATCCAGAGAGTTGCAAGATTATATGGTTAAAGAGAATATAGGTGATATTGGAAAGATCATCGGATGTGTTAAGGAGAGTTTATGAAGATAAACGATAAACTTATTGTAGCCCTTGATTTTGATTCTTTAAAAAAGGCTATAAAAATTGTAGATATTTTGGACAAAAATGTTACAACATATAAAGTTGGCTTACAACTATTTACAAAGGAAGGTTATAAGAGTCTAGAATTTCTTAAAAAGAGAGATAAAAAGATTTTTCTTGATTTAAAATTTCATGATATTCCCAACACGGTCGTTGGTGCGGTATCCTCTGTTCTGGAACATGGTGTTGATATGCTTACAATCCACGCTATGGGTGGTTTCGATATGATGGAGAGTGTTGCAAAACTTATATGGCAGAAAAGAAAGAAAAAGACCCCTGCACCAAAAGTTTTCGCAGTTACTCTTTTAACATCCCTTGATAGTGCTTTTTTACAGGATATGATTGGAGCCACATCAAGAAGTATAGAAGAGGAGATCCTTATACTCGCTCAGGCTGCAAGATCGGCGGGAATAGATGGTGTAGTAGCATCTCCACTTGAAGTAAAAATGTTAAAGCAAAAGTGTGGAAAGGATATTTTGATTTTAACACCCGGAATAAGACCCACAGACTTTGATAAAAATGATCAACAGAGAACCTCTACACCATATCAGGCGATAAAGGATGGTGCTGATTATATAGTTGTTGGAAGACCCATAACGACATCAACCGAACCTCTAAAAGTGGTAAAAGATATTTTAAAGGAAATCAAAAATGGACTTAAAGACTCTTGAAAAAGAGAAAGTGATTTTAAAAGGGCATTTTCTTTTAACCAGTGGCTTGCATTCTGATGTGTATTTTGAAAAATTCAGGATACTTGAAAATCCAAAAATACTTGGTGATCTTGTTTTAGAGGTGATCAAAAAGTTGAATAGAAAAAATTTTGATTATGTTATTGGACCTGTTGTTGGAGGAATAGTTGTGGCATATGAGTTTGCAAGGATCTTAAAATGTAAAGCAGCATACCTTGAAAAGAGGGATGATAAACTGGGTCTTTTTAGAGGAACACCGATAAACTCAAATGATAGAATTTTACTTGTTGATGATGTTCTCACGACTGGAAAATCTATAAATCTGATGATGGATGCTGTTAAACAGTTTAATGGAAATATACAGTCCATCGCTGTTCTTATCGACAGGAGTGATAACATAAAATTTGAATATCCGTTATTTTCTGGAATGAAGGTTGAAGCAAAAACCTTCTTTCCGGAAACTTGTCCTTTATGTTTGAAAAATGAACCGTTGATAAGACCAGGTGGTAAAAGATAAAGGAGGAAATTTATGTCAGGTCACAATAAGTGGAGTACGATAAAGAGAAAGAAGGCTGTTGAGGATAACAAGAGAGGACAGATCTTTACCAAATTGATAAAAGAGATTACTCTTTCAGCGAGAGAGGGTGGTGGCGATCCTGAACTTAACGCAAGATTGAGATCGGCTATAGCAGCAGCAAAAAAGGCTAACATGCCTGCTGATAATATAGAAAGAGCGATCAAGAAGGGAACGGGTGAACTACCGGGAACAACATATGAAGAGGTCTCATATGGAGGTTATGGACCTGGTGGTGCAGCGATACTTATAGATGTTGTCACCGATAACAAAAACAGAACAACAGGAGAACTTAGACATATATTTACAAGATTTGGGAAAGAACTCGGTGAAGTTAGTTCCGTTGCCTGGATGTTTGAAAAGAAGGGATTGATCGAAATAGATGGATCAAAATACAAATTTGATGATATACTCGAAATAGCCATAGATTCGGGTGCTGAAGATGTTGTTGAAACGGGAGATGTTATCCAGATATATACTCAAACTGAAAATTTATATAAAGTGAAAAAAATATTCGATGATAAAAAGATAGAAACGATGAATGCGATGATGACAAAAAAGCCACAATCAACCGTTAAGTTAAATGAGAGTGATGCGTCGGTTATGTTGAAACTGATAGATACTCTTGAGGAACATGACGATGTTCAAAATGTTTATTCAAATTTTGATATACCGGATGAGATAATGGAGAAGTTGAGTAAGTGATCATAGTTGGTTTTGATCCAAGTTTAAAACAGACAGGCTACGCTTTTGTAAATGAAAGGCTTGAGATTGTTTCAGCAGGTATTATAAAAACATCTTCAGATTCTGTTTTTGAAAGAAGGTTGTATGAAATTTTCAATGAGGCAGAAAAAATGATCTTTAAAATAAAACCAAAGATAGCTGTTTTTGAAGAATCATTTTATCACAAAAATGTTAAAACCACCTCAATACTATCGATGGTTAGAGCTTCTCTTATAATATCCTGTATGAAAAACGATGTTCAGGTAAAATTTTTTTCTCCAAATCATATAAAAAAATCTATAACTGGTAATGGTCATTCCAACAAGGAACAGGTCCAATTTATGGTAAAAAAAATTTTTAACCTTGATAACAATCTTCCAGATGATGTCTCAGATGCACTCGCGATATGTTTCGCTTACATAAATGGAGAAAATTATGAACTGGTATATTAAAGGTAAGGTTGTTGAAAAGAATTTTCCTTTCGTTGTAGTTGAAAACAACGGTATAGGCTATAGACTCAGAGTTTCTCTCAATTCTCTTACTTCATTATCCGATTCTTTAAAAGAAGTTTTGATATACACTTACCTTTCCTTAAAGAATGAAGAGTTCGAAATTTTTGGTTTCTCTTCTGAACAAGAAAGAGATATCTTTTTGAAATTGATTGAAATACCAAAGATAGGTCCCAAAACCGCTCTCTCAATATTCAACACTTTTTCTGTCGAACAGTTTGAGGCTGCCATAAGTCAACATGATTCCTCTATGATAGCAAAGGCAAAAAATGTGAGTAAGAAACTGGCAGAATCAATAATTCTTGAATTTTCACAAAAAATCGAGTTTGAAAGGAATGGAGTTTCAAAAACCGTTTATGATGCTTTAAAATCACTTGGATTTAACGAAAAGGATATAATACCTGTTATGAAGGATGTTTTAAAGGAAATAAAAAATCAGGATAATGTTGAGGAAATTATCAAAGAGATTCTAAAGAGGTTAGGATGAACAAAGAGATAATATCTTCAACAAAGTTGAACGAAGATACTGAAATAGAGGAAAGTTTAAGACCTAAAAGTATAGATTCTTTCATAGGTCAGACAAAATTAAAGGAAAATTTAAAAATTGCTATAGAGTCTGCAAAGATAAGAAAGGATATACTTGATCATATTTTATTTTTTGGGCCACCGGGGCTTGGCAAAACAACACTCTCATATATAATATCAAATGAACTCGGTGTGAAAATTTATTCGACAAGTGGTCCTGTACTTGAAAAACCTGGAGATCTTGCTGGAATTCTAACAAAACTTGAAGAGGGTGATGTTCTCTTTATCGATGAGATCCACAGAATAAACAGGATCGTTGAAGAATACCTTTATCCTGCTATGGAAGATTTTGTTATAGACATAATGCTTGATTCTGGACCATCTGCAAGAAGCATAAAAATAAAGATAAAGCCATTTACACTCGTTGGTGCTACAACAAGAAGTGGACTTCTCACTTCGCCTTTAAGGTCAAGATTCGGGATGACCTATAGACTCGATTTTTACAACGATGAGGATTTGAAAAACATATTGAAAAGATCATCCAAAATACTTGGAATAGAATCCGTTGACGAGGGACTTGAGGAGATAGCGAAAAGATCCAGGGGGACACCAAGGATAGCTAACAGATTACTAAAAAGGGTTAGAGATTTCGCTCTCGTAAAAGGAAAGGGAATAGTTGATAAAGATACTGTTTTAAAAGCGATGAATATGATGGATGTTGACTCACTTGGTCTGGATGATCTCAGCGTTTCAATTCTGAAAACGATAATCGAGAAATATGATGGTGGACCCGTTGGTATATCAACACTTTCAATTTCAATAGGGGAAAGTTCTGAAACTATTGAAGAGGTCTATGAACCTTTTTTAATAATGAAAGGTTTGATAAAAAGAACCCCGAAGGGAAGAGTCGCAACCAGAATAGCTTTTGATCATCTGGGATACGAGTTTAAAGGGGGACTCTTTGATCTATAAAATTTTCTTTTTTCTTTCTGTAATCTTTCTTTTAACTGGTTTAATATTCTTTATCTTTGAAAAGATAAATTTTAAAAATCCACTCGATATAAAAATTGAAAGAGAAAATTTTAAATTCTATTTTCCATTAGGTAGCAGCATAATAATATCTATAGTTCTTACATTGATTCTTAACATTCTTCTCAAGGTTTTAAAAAAATGAGTTTTAAAGTTTCAGATTACGATTTTAAACTCCCAAAAGAACTTATCGCGTACAACCCTGTTCAAAGAGGGCAAAGTAGATTACTTGTTGTTGAAAGAGAAAAAAATCGTTTTTATGAAAAAAAATTTGAAGATATCACAAATATTCTTCCTGTTGAATCTCTTATCGTAAGAAACATTACAAAAGTTGCCAAAGCGAGAATATATGGTAAAAGGGAAACTGGTGGCAGGGTGGAAATTCTGATACTCGACCCTTTTAGTGAAAGTGGAGAATTTAAATGCCTTTTAAAATCAAGAAAAAGATTGAATGAAAACGATAAAATTTTTATAGATGATAAAATGATCGTTACCGTTGTAAAAAAACTTGATGAAGGATTTTTAATAAAAGTTCCATTTAAAAACAGAGATGATTTTTTTGCAAAATATGGACATATTCCACTACCACCATACATCAAAAGAAATGAAAATGAAAATGATGAGAAAGATTATCAAACGTGTTACGCAGAACGACTCGGATCCTGTGCCGCACCAACAGCTGGACTTCATTTTAACGAAAAAATTATAGAGACCATAATAAAAAAAGGTATAAGAATAGTTGATCTTGTTCTTCATATAAGTTTGGGGACTTTTAAACCGGTTAAAGTAAAAGATATAAGAGAGCATAAAATGCATTCAGAATATTTTGAAATAGATGATGATGTTGTTTTCAAATTAAACAGAGCAAAGAATGATGGGAAAAAGATAGTTTCCATCGGAACAACAAGTTTAAGGGCTCTTGAGACTGTATACGATGGAAAAATTTTTTTCGCGAAGAAAGGTTTTACAAACCTTTTGATCTATCCACCATATAAAATAAAGAGTGTTGATATTCTTTTAACAAATTTTCATTTACCAAAATCGACCCTATTGATGCTTGTATCATCTTTTGCTGGCAGGGAATTGATACTTGATGCTTACAGATATGCGATAGATAACGGATTCAGGTTTTTTTCATATGGTGATGCGATGTTGATCATATGAGCAGTGAAATTTTTAAAGTTATTAAAAAAAAAGGTAAAAAAAGACTTGGACTACTGAAAACTTCACATGGTTATGTGGAAACGCCAAATCTTATGTTCGTTGCAACATCAGGTTCTGTTAAGGGGATATCGTCAATACAACTCGATCAATGGGGCATTCAATTTTTAATTACAAACACATACCATCTATATCTAAGACCAGGCCTTGAAATTATAAAAAAAGCTGGTGGTATGCACAGATTTATGAACTGGAAACGCACCCTCTTTTCAGATTCAGGTGGATTTCAAGTTTTTTCTCTTTCAAAGTTAAGGAAATTCAAAGATGATGGTGTAATTTTTCAATCACATATTGATGGATCATACCATCTCTTTACTCCAGAGAATAATGTTGATATGCAAAGAATACTTGGAACCGATATAATGATGGTTCTTGATGAATGTATGGAATATCCTGTGACTTTTGAATATGCGAAAAATTCGGTAAAAAGGACACTCGAGTGGGCAAAAAGAGCAAGAGAAGAGTTTACAAAAACTTCCAGTTTGTATGGATACCCACAGTTTCAATTTGGAATAATACAGGGCTCGGTTTACAATGATCTAAGGGAACACTCTTCAGAAGAGTTGCAAAAAATGGATTTTGATGGATACGCTATGGGTGGTGTTGCTATAGGTGAATCAAAAGAATATATAAGAAAAGTTATAGATATTGGTGATGATATAATGCCAGAGGATAAAGCCAGATACCTTATGGGTGTTGGTGAGATCGATGATATCGAGTATGCCGTTGAAAATGGTTTTGATATCTTTGATTGTGTGATACCAACAAGGAATGCAAGAAATGGGGCTCTTTTTACTGATGGTGGCAAGATTTTAATAAAAAATTCAAAATACAAAGATGATTTTACCCCTCTTGATCCAACCTGTTCATGCACACTCTGTAAGAATTATACTAAATCTTATCTACACCATCTTTTCAAATCTCAGGAGATGCTTGCCGGGATATTAGCAACAGAGCATAATATTCATTATTATTCAAAAGTTATGAAAAGGATAAGAGAATCTATTTGAAATCTATTTTGAAAAAAGGAATAATTGACTATTAGTTGAAATTGATATATAATACCCAAAAAGGATGTCTTATGGATAAAATATATGGTGTCATACTTGCTGGAGGAAAAGGCGAGAGGTTCTGGCCAAGATCAAAAAAATCGAAACCAAAACAACTCCTTCCGATAATTTCAAAAAAGAGTATGATAGAGGAGACTTTTACAAGATTGAATTCTTTTATAGATAAGAATAATATATATGTAGTAACAACAGAGAGTTTAAAAGAACCCATCGAGTCTTTCTCTCTTTTTGAAAAAGAGAACATAATATATGAGCCTTTTGGTAAAAATACTGCTCTCGCAATAGGACTTAGTGCTATAAGGTTGAAACATCTTGACAGAGATTCTTTGATGCTCGTTTGTCCAGCGGATCATAACATATTCCCTGATAGGGAGTTTCAAAACACCATACATATTGGTTTGGAATATGCACTTAAAGGTAATCTGGTAACATTCGGTATAACACCAACAAGACCAGATGAAGGTTATGGTTATATCGAGATAGGCGAGGAACTTTTGCAGGAAAGAGTTTACAGGATAAGATCTTTTAAAGAAAAACCCAATGTTAAGAGAGCTATATCCTATCTTAAAAAGGGAAACACACTCTGGAACAGCGGAATTTTTTTATGGAAGGTTGAAACACTTCTAAAATCAATAGAAAAATATTTACCTGAAATGTATAAAGAACTCGTAGAATATGAAAAACATATTAAACTTGAAGATGAAAAAGAACATTTATTGAAACTTTATCAGAATGCTCCATCAACATCTATAGATTTTGGAATTATGGAACGGGCAGAAAACATAGTAATAGTGAGAGCTCTGTTCAACTGGGACGATGTCGGAGATTGGAATGCTTTGGAGAGGATAAAAAATAAAGATAAGGAAGGAAATATAATTGAAGGTGAGGTTGTAGCGTTAAATTCTAAAAACAATATAGTGATTTCAGAGTTTGGAATTGTAACTCTAATTGGAATATCAAATCTTGTAGTTGTTAAGACTGAAAAAGAAATTTTAATCTGTAAGAAAAATGAAACTGGTGAAATAAAGAATCTTTTAAAAATTCTTGAAAACGATGAAAAGTTTGAAAAATATCTATAAGGAGGAATAATGTTGAGAAAAAGTATTATAATCTTTTCATTTTTTATTTTGATTTTTGCCGCATGCACAAAAAAATCTAAAACGGCGGAGCCTGTAACACAACCACAGGTTGTAACTATTGAAGAGGAACCACAGGTAAAAGAAGAGCAGCCAAAACTTGAAGTTATTGAGGAACAACCAACCGAAACTAATGTCCAAAAAACAACAACTGACACTCTGGTAGAATATAAAGTCCAAATTTTTGCAACATATGATGAAACTAAAGCATATAAGGTAAGAGATGAAGCCAAACCTAAATTTACAGAGGATGTTTATGTTGAATATATACCACCATACTATAAGGTTAGAATAGGGCATTTTAAAACAAAAGAGGAGTCGGATAATTTTAGAAATCTGGTAAGAGATAAAGGTTACTCTGATGCTTTTACAGTTGTCCCATGAGATCCCATGAGAGAATATAAAATTTTTTTTGCTACCCATAATCTTGACAAAAAAAGAGAAATTGAGTATATTTTAACTTCAAAAAATATAAATGTTCTTTACATAGATGATTTTCCAGGTTATCCTAAAGTTGAGGAGACATCTGATACACTTGAAGGAAATTCTCTTATAAAATCAGAGAATGGATTTTTTTTTACAGGTATTGATACTTTTGCAGAGGATACAGGGCTTTTTGTTGATTCTTTGAATCAAGAACCTGGTGTCTTAACGGCGAGGTTTGCCGGAAAAGATGCAACCTATAGGGATAACTATCTTTTATTATTAAAAAGAATGGAAAATTTTAGGGATGAGGAAAGAAAAGCCTATTTTAAAACTGTTATTTCCTTTAAGACTAAGAAGTATGTAAAATACTTTGAAGGGGTATGTTCAGGTAAGATTTCAACAAAGCCTATTGGTGAAAACGGCTTTGGATACGATCCTGTTTTTATCCCTGATGGTTTTGATAAAACTTTTGCACAACTTGATAAAGAGACAAAGAATAAGATCTCACACAGATCGAAAGCTTTAGAAAAATTTACAGATTTTTTAATGAAAGAATATCTTATCGGGGCATAGCGCAGTCCGGTTTAGCGCGCCTGTTTTGGGAGCAGGAAGTCGCTGGTTCAAATCCAGCTGCCCCGATTTTTTGGTGAGTGTAGTTCAATTGGTTAGAGCTCTGGATTGTGGTTCCAGCTGTTGGGGGTTCGAGTCCCCTCACTCACCCCACCAAGCGCCTGTAGCTCAATTGGATAGAGCAACGGATTTCTAATCCGTAGGTTACAGGTTCGATTCCTGTCAGGCGCATTTTTATTTAATGCGTCACTAGCTCAATTGGCAGAGCAACTGACTCTTAATCAGTAGGTTCGGGGTTCGATTCCCCGGTGACGCAAAATTATTTTAGTTTGGAAATTTCCCCTGAAAAAAGATTTATAAGAACATCGTTATCAGGAGTTGAATCAACAAGCAAATTTTTAAACATATCTTTTTTTAGATACATTATAAATTTTGCTTTTATTGAAAAATCTTTTGTTTTGAAAAAATTTTCTGGCATCGTTTCATCACCACAATAGTGTGATACCATAGAAAAGGAGATTTTTTTAGCGAGAATATCAGATTCTTTCTGGGAAATCTTAAGCCCTCTTATTATTCTGAATGCTATATTATATATGCCTGTTTGAGTATAATTCTTTGAATAAAAATATGTTGCAGAATCTTTTAAAAGAGAATATGTTCTTATTTTCACAAAAGTATCGTTTTCAAATTCAACTATCCTGTAAGGTGATGGAAAGGTAACCGGAGAACCTGTTTCAATATCAAATATGAATCTATCATTTATTTTTTTTCTGCTTATATCGTTTGCGTGAAAATGACCTGTGAAAATAAGATTTACATTGTATTTTGAAAGAATCTTTAAAAGTTGTAAATTGTTCTGCAGCACATATTGGGGATATCCTTTCTTCTGTCCTTTAAAATGTTCAATAATATTGTGATGGATCATTACTATAAATTTTTTATCTTTTAAAATTTCAAGATTTTTTTCAAGCCATATTAAACTTTTTTTATCGATCTTTCCCCAAACCGTTGAAGGATTCTTCTCATCATTTAAAAAATACTGACAGCCATCCAGACCTATAAGAAAAAGATCCTGGGTTATTTTTTGAATATAACTTAAAGAGTTATCATCTTTTGAAAAATAGTTTGAATAACCAAAATCTTTATATAGGTTTTCAAAATCCTTCTTTTGAATAGTTTCAACCCTTACCATACTATCTTCATAATACCTATATGCATCAAAATTGTTTATATCATGGTTTCCCGGAATAACGAAAATTTTTATTCCCTTTTTAAAAATATCTGAAGTTTTTTCAATAAAAAGTTTATGGTTTATCAATTCACCATCTTTGGTTATATCTCCTGTAACAAGTATAAAATCTATAGTTTCATTCTGAATATCTTTTAAAAAATTATCAAACAAAATTGAACTTTCCTTTAAAAGTTTTCGATCATTTTCAATGTAATAGTTAAATTTTGAACCTCTTATTCCTAAGATCGTATCATAAAGATGAATATCTGAAATTATGGCAAATCTTAAATTTTTTCCATATGAGAGGATAAAAATGAAAATAAAAAAGAATGATAAAAATTTTTTCATATAAGAGATATAAATCCAAAGACTACAAGTACACCGATCAAACCTTTATCAAGATTGTTATATATATATCCTATTGTGTTATGTGTTGGATCTTCTATCCTGTCTGAAAGAATATATGCTAAAACCGAGTATGTCGAATCCAGAATTGTATCATTTTCAAAATAGGCTATAGGTGTTCCCGAAGAGTCCTCATACCTGTTATAGTGGAAATATCCAACAATATTTTTATATGCATCGAGTATTCTATCACTTTCAATAAATCCTATCTGTGTTCCAGAACTATCCTCAATAACATTATCATGTATATAGCCTACAATGTTGTATGATGAATCGTAAATTTTTGTAAGCAAAAAACCTCTTTTTTTATTTAAAAATTGTAGAGAGTTGAGCCATTATGGCTGCTCCATACAGCATATAAACTGGTATGAATATTGCCATTTAAAGAACGGATGAAATACAACCACCTATAAAAGCACTTGTAGCCCTCTTCGTTTTGACTGAAGATGAATATCCTTCTTTAAAACCTTTTATATAATCTTCACCTTTTGTCGTTGAAACATATGAAGTTGAAGGTTCCATAAGGTATCCAATAAGTGTTGAGCCAAGGCATCCAAGAGCACCAAGAAAACAGGTTGATCCACATCCTAAAAGACCCCACATTAGCATATTTTCGGTGGATGCTCTACTTTTTCCTTCTAAAAGTCCCTTTTCATAATCAGGGGTTGTATTCTGATCGGATTTTGTATCCTGAGCAAAGAGGAATAAATTTGTAATTAAATTGAATACAAGTAAAAAAATTAAATATTTTTTCATTTTATCTCCTTTTACTCCTTTTAGAATATTATATTTTTTCTATTCTATAAGTCAATTTAAATATTGAAAAATTTTTTTATTAAACTATACTAAGATTTATGAAAAATTTGTTAAAGAAAAAATCGTTAAAATATCATTCCCTTCCCACTCCCGGTAAAATAGAGATCAACTTAAAAAAGAGTTGTAACAACAAAGATGAATTATCTTTAGCCTATACGCCCGGGGTAGCATTTCCTTCCTTGGAGATATTTAAAAAGAGAGATCTTTCATTCAAATATACCAACAGAAAGAATCTTGTTGGTGTTATTTCAAATGGAACAGCGGTTCTTGGTCTTGGGGATATCGGCTCCTGTGCCTCAAAACCGGTAATGGAAGGGAAATCTGTACTTTTTAAAAAATTTGCGTTCATAGATGCCTACGATATCGAGATAGAGGAAAAGGATCCGGATAGATTTGTCAGTATAGTTAAATCACTTGAACCGACATTCGGAGGAATAAATCTTGAGGATATTAAAGGACCTGAATGTTTTTATATAGAAGAGAGGTTGAAAGAGATTATGGAGATTCCGGTATTCCATGACGATCAGCATGGAACAGCGGTTATAGCAACAGCCGGGCTTATTAACGCTTGTGAATTGGTAAACAAAAATATTGGTGATTTAAAAATAGTTGTTTTTGGTGCTGGTGCTGCTGCTATACCTGTATTGAAAATGTTTTTGATGATGGGTGCGGATATAAAAAAGATTTTTGTATTCGATAAGTATGGTATGCTACATGAGAAAAGAAATGATTTAAACGATTACAATAGAATTTTTGCCAGAGGTAAAAAAGAAGTTAAGATAAAAGAGATTATGGAAGGTGCTGATATGTTTTTAGGCCTTTCCATAAAGGGTGTTTTTAAAAAAGATATGTTAAAAAAAATGTCAAAGGATCCCATAGTCTTTGCACTCGCAAATCCTATTCCCGAGATAGATTTTTTTGAGGCGAAAAAAGTTAGAAAGGATATTGTGATGGCAACAGGCAGATCAGATTATCCCAACCAGATAAACAATGTTTTGGGTTTCCCATACATCTTTAGAGGTGTTCTTGATTGTGAGGCAAGAAAGATCACCGAAAAGATGAAACTTTCAGCATCACTTGTTCTTGCAAAAATAGCCAGAAAAAATGTTCCAGATTATATAAAAAAAATTTATAAACGGGATCTTAAATTTTCAAAAGATTATTTTATTCCAAAACCATTCGATAGAAGAGTATTCGTGGAAGAATCTTACGAGGTTTTAAAAACTGCCATAGAAGAAAAGGTGAACAGGATAAAAGTTGATCCCGAATACTATAGGAGTAAGTTAAAAAAAATGATATGAAAAAAATAATCGTATTGTTGTTGGCTATTTTTTTAAACTGTGCTTATTTGAATCAGGTTAAGACTATTAAAGCGATAGGATATCAACTCGATTCCGTTGAGTTTAAATCTTTTGATTTTACAGGTATAAATTTAACTCTCAATATCCTTCTTTTTAATCCAAACAAAGTTGATGTGACTATCGAAAAGATAATATACAAAATCATACACGATGAAAAAGTTATAGGTCAGGGGTTTTCTGAAAAGAGTTTTATTTTGAAAAAAAATTCAAATGGGATATATTCAACCAATTTAAAAGTTATGTTCAATATTTTTAATACAGATATTTTAAAAAAAATTGATGAAAAAAAATTTTTTGTTAACATTGATGGAGAAATTATTGTTAAAACAAAATATGGAGAAAACAGTTTTCCATTTAAATTTTCAAAGGATCTTTTTGATCAGTTAAATTTTTTAAAAAAAGGTAAATAGGGAAAAAAGAATTCTCTGTCTGAAGGAGTTTCTGAAAGAATAATCCATAATATATGAAATGTTTGAATTAAAAATTTTACTGGAGTATGTAAAGGTTATGTTGTTTTCAAAATATATTCCAGATGGAAGTTTATAGTTTATCGTAAGAGGCTGATCATTCCCTTTACTGTATATGGTATAGGAGGAGGTTGGTAAAAGTTTCAGATAAAAATCTTTGATAATTTTCTTTTCAATCTGTGCTGTGAATTCGATTTTTTTTCCAGCTATGTCTGTTCTTTCCAGATCCTGATATTCATAATAACCGGAAAAATTTAAAATGGAAATGGAAAAATCATAGTTTTGTTGAAATCCATTCAAATCAAGTTTAAAGTTATAAGAATTGGAATTTATTCTGTATTCTCCAGAATTCTCGCTATCGGATTCAACACTATAGCGATAGAAAAGGTAAAAATCCATAACACTTTTATTTTTGATTCCAATATCGTAAAATATGTTGAAGAATGAAGAAAGATCCTGTAAGTATCTTCTTTCAACTGATGATTTAAAGAATGGAGTTAAACTTTTTGGGATGATCTTTTCCATATTGAAATCAATTTTTAGAGAATATTCTTTTAAAAATTTTAAATCGGTTGTGTAAAAATTTTTCGAAAGATCCTGATAGTTTACTTTTAAGACTGTTTCAAAAGGGTTAAAATTCAAACTGAATTTTGCATCTCTTTTTGATACAGGTTCGTCTGATTGAACGGTTTCTTCTATCAGTATGTAATCACCATAGATCTTATCGTAAATATATGTATTGGTTAAGCTATCATAAACATACTCTCCGTTTCCCCTGCCAGCGTAAATGTATGTTTCAACAACTTTATAACTTGATAAGGAATTGATACTTCCATTAAAATTATACTCAAGGATATTCTTCAGATTATTTTTTAAATATGTATTTACAACAAATATGTTTTTTCGTAAACCCATATGATCCATAATGCGGAGTTCACCTGACAATGAAAAACTCAAAATACTATTTTCAATTTTGTTATATTCTAATCTGTAGGAATCAAAATTTTTAGATAAAAGAGAATCGTTAAAACCATTTTCATTTTTATATTCAAAAAGAAATGTTTTTGCAGGGGTGAAACATCTTATTCCTCTTCTAAAAAAATCGAACTCTTTTTTTTCATCTTCAAGGAAAAGAGCAAAATTTAAATATTTGAAAAATCTTGTTAACTCCAATCCTTTTCGTTCATAGTAAACAAAATCCTTCAAAAAGATTTTAAGATAGGATATATTTGATGAAAAATTAAAGATTGTATCACCGTTAACCAGAAAATCAAACATATTCAATGAATCGTTCAGTCTGAAAGAAAAATTTGACTTGAAAAAATTTTCAATAGAAGGATTGATTTTGAATTTGACTTCTCTGAAAGGTATTTTAATTATAGTATCAGAATATAAAATATCATAATTTTTTTTATAATTCCATTTTGTTGTTAGAAGAGTATCATTCTGTTTAAAAGTAAAACTAAATTTTGAAGAGAGAGTTTTAAAATAAAAATCTTTTGTCTCATATGAAAAAAGATATGAAATATCATTTTTAAAATTTGAGTTTATCGAATATCTGTTGAATTTGTAAAAACCCGTTAAAAGTTCAAATTCACTTTTCCCAACCACAGAATTGTTTGTCAGGGATATATCCAACAGATGGTAAAGAAAAGGGAGTTCGATTCTTTTGTACGGGGTATAGTTCCCGTTATTTTGACCCGCATATATGAAAGAATATGTTGATGGTATATATATATAATCACCATTTCCAAAACCTACATAATAGAATTCTACCTTGTAATCTCCCTCTTTTTCACCTTTATAAACAAAAATCGAGTCATCGAGTATATAATCTCCTTCGTTATTTCCAACATATTCAAATCCGGGAATATTAACATAGGATGAATCGTTTCCAGCATTTGAGATTTTTTCCATTATATTTTTATCGTATACATTTGTTGCCTCATTCGCATAATATATCTTAAAACTTTTAGAATTATCTCCCAACAGGATATGATAACCTGTGTTGAGTGAAAACTGTTCAAACTGCTGAAACTCTACATAGATATAACTGTTTCCATCAACTATTCTTTTGTTTGTAAATGTTATGGTTCCAGAATAATAATCCATAGTATAATCTTTATCCTCCCCGTTTTGAAGTTGTTCACCGTTGAGATAGACTCTCTCACTCTTTGGTGTTATTGTATAGTCAAAAACATTTCTCTGATCCGTCAGATTATATGGTCCCTGAACTCCATCAAAACAGAAGAAAGATTTTGATTTGATATTACCTTTTTGTGCAGAGTAAACAAAGAATAAAGGATAGGATACTATTTTTGAATTAAAACCTATGCCAAATATATTCTGTTTTATATCCAAAAATTTTGACCAATTAAAAGAAAAGAATGAGTTTCCTAAAAAAAAACGGGTTCCATTTTTATTGTTTAAAGAAAAATCTAAATTTTCTATCTGATAAACTGGCATATTTATACCTTTCTGGTTTGATGAAGAGTTGTCTACAAGTTCTCCCTCTATATACCAGAATGAATCTATATCTCCTTTTATATTTATCCGTGTACTCTGATCAACCTTTAAAAAATTTTTTTCAGATTGAACTGTGAATCCCTGTGTTCCAGAAAAAAGTATATTTTCTTTAGTATTTTCTTTTTGGGGTGATATATCCTCAAATGGCCTATCTTTTAGGTTATATTTGAAATTTTTTATATTGATGGTGCTATCAGATATTTGATAAAAAATTGAAACATCGAAGAAACTTTTTTTGAAATATATTGTTTTCCCATCGAACGAATAATCATGATCCTTTGTTAACAATATTTTTTCAGAATATATCTGAATAGAGTTTTTGTAAACCGGTTTTTCAAAAGAGAATGAATCTGAAATTGAATCGAAAGTTAAAGTATGAAAATTTGAGGGTAAAAAGATTGTAAATATTAAAAATTTAAAACAAAACATACAAAAGATGTTAATATGAAAATCAACAAGAGTTCAATCTATCTTTTTTAATCGCCTCAAGATCTTTTCTGTTTAGTTTTATATCATATTTGCCACTGAAACAGGAATGGCAAAAATCTTTTCTCCCCATACCCACACCATCTATCAATTTTTCAAGTGGGAGATAGGTTAGAGAGTCCGCACCTATTTCTGATGCTATTTTTTCAAAAGATGTTTTGTTTACAATAAACTCATCGGTTTTTTGAATATCTATACCAAAAAAACAGGGATATTTCAAAGGTGGAGAATAAACAGCAAAATGGACCTCTTTTGCGCCGCTTTCTCTTACAAGTTTGATTATGCTTTTCGATGTGTTTCCTCTAACTATGGAATCATCAACCAGTAAAACCCTTTTATTTTTTAATTCAATTTTTATGGGATTTAGTTTTTCTCTTATAGCATCGATTCTTTTCTTCTGTCCGGGCATTATGAAGGTTCTACCAATATATCTATTTTTTATCAGTCCCTCTCTATATGGCAGGTTCAATTTTGTTGCCAGAGCAAGTGCAGCGGTTCTTGAAGTGTCAGGAATGGGAACAACAACATCAAAATCATCTTTTCTTTCCATAAGGACATCCGCCAGTCTTTCTCCAAGCCTATACCTTGCGTTGTACACATCTATCCCATCTATTATCGAATCAGGCCTTGCAAAGTAAACCCATTCAAAAATACATGCTTTATGTTGTGAGGAAGAAACAACCTTTCTATAAATTTTTCCTCTATCGGAAATAAATATTACTTCTCCAGGTTTTACATCTTCAAATTTGTTTATACCTATACTTTCAAGAGAAACGGATTCAGAGGCGAATGCATACCTTTTACCATCAGTTCCAAAAACAAGGGGTCTGTATCCAACAGGATCCCTGAAAGCAAGAAATCCTTTACCTGCTATATAAGAAATAACAGAATAACTTCCCTTTACTTCTTTAAACACATTTTTTACAGAGTCAGACAATATTTGAAAATTAAAATCATTATTTTTGCTTAAATGGTACGCAAAAATATTTAAGATTATCTGGATATCACCATCTGAATTTATATATCTATGATAATCTTTTATAAGTTTGTTTTTTAACGCAAAATAGTTAACAACATTTCCATTGTGAGCCATTGCTATCCCAAATGGAGTATTGGTGAAAACAGGTTGAGCATTTTCGATACCAGCTTTTCCTATAGTAGGGTATCTGACATGTCCGATACCAACAGAACCCTGCAACTTTGAAAGATCCTGTTCATTAAAAGAATTTATAACCAATCCCTCGGAGAGTTTGATATTAAACTTATTGGAAAATGTTATTATACCACATGTATCCTGACCTCTGTGTTGGATCACTTTAAGACCTTTATAGATGTCTATAAAAGCGTTGGTTGAGCCTATTATTCCAAAGATTCCACACATACTTTTTCTCCATTTTTAACTCTGTAACCATTTATAAAACTTTTTATATCCATTATATTCCTGCCCTCAGGTTGAATTTTTAAAACAGATATGGAACCATTCTCACATCCAATGATCAATTCTTTTAAATCGTTGATTTCAACTATTCCATTTTTGACCATATTTTTATGAGGAATAGCCTTCCTTATTTTAACATTATATTTTCCTATTCTACATTTCAATCCATATTCTGCAAGTCCATTTATTTTGTTTGCCAATCTCTTATTATCAAGAGAAAGATCAAGAAAGAGTTCCTTTTTTCTTATCTTTTTTGCGTATGTTGCAAATCTTTCATCCTGTTTATAAATTTTAAAATTTTCAGACCAGTTAAATTCTAAAAAAATGTTTACAGCCTTTTGTACCATTATATTTTTTAACTCTATAGAATCAATATATGGGGAAAGTTCGAAACTTTCCTGATAGATTATATCGCCACCATCTATTGACTCATCCATTTTAAAAAAAGTTATCCCACTTTTCTTTTCACCATTTATGATGGTTCTGTTTATAGGTGCTGGTCCTCTATAATATGGCAAAAATGATGGATGGATGTTTACACTCATCCTTTGGGGTATACTTAAAAACTCTTTTTTAAGAATAAAACCGAAAGAAAAGACAAGAAAAAAATCTATTTTTCCATTTTTTTTTATATTTTCCAAAAATTCTTCTTCGTTTGGGTTCTCAGTCTTTAAAACTTTTATAGAAAATTTTTTTGCGATTTCAATGAGTGGTGATTCTGTCGGTTTTCTACCTCTTCTTGCTAATCTATCCTCTCCTGTTATTATAAAAAGTGGTTTTTTTTTAACGATTATTTTTTCAAGAAATAATTTTGAAATATTATCGTTCCCAAGAAAGACAAAATTATCCATTTTTTACTTCGGCATCATCCTCTATTATTCTTGAAATCGTATTTTTTAATACTTTTATTTCCACTTTTGGTGATATTTCAATTATGACCAGATCATCTTTGATATTGGTTATCGTTCCTATTATCCCTGAGGACAATAAAACACGGTTACCCTTTGTTAAAGAATCCAGCATCTGTCTATGTTTTTTTTCAGCTTTTTGTTGTGGCAGAATGAATAAAAGATAGAGTGCCCCAAACATTATTATTAAAGGAAGAAGTGAGACAAGGGGATTTGGTTGTTGTGTGGTCTGGTTGAATAAAAAATAGTTCAACATATAAACTCCTTTCTATATATTTTTTAAATTCTCTCCATATTATATTTATTAATACTAAATAGTCAATCTATTTTTCCTGTTGACAGGTTGATATGTAGTATATAAAATAAAAAAATTATGGAGGAAAAATGGTAAATATTAGGGTTGAAGATCTTATCAAAGATTACAAAGTAGGGGATATAACTGTCCGGGCTCTTAACGGTGTTTCACTAGATATAAAAGAATCCTCTTTTATTTCGATAGCAGGTCCATCGGGTAGTGGGAAGACGACTCTTCTGAATATAATCGGTTGTCTTGACAAGTCTACAAATGGAGACCTTTTCTTTAACGATAAAAATATAACAGGATATGATGATAATAGACTCACATCTTTTAGGAATGATAATATTGGTTTTATTTTTCAAGATTTTAACCTTATACCGGTTTTAACTGTATACGAGAATGTTGAGTTTCCATTATGCATAAACCCAAAATTTAAAGGGAATCATAAAAAAAATGTTGAAGAGATTTTAAAGATGGTTGGAATTTTTGAATTAAAGGATAGGTTACCCAAAGAACTTTCCGGAGGACAGAAACAGAGAGTGGCAATAGCTCGAGCTCTAATAAAGAAACCACTTATAGTTCTTGCCGATGAACCTACCGCAAATCTTGATTCGGATAATGCTAAAAATGTTATGGAAATTATGAAGCAAATGAATAGAGATTTGAAAACAACTTTTCTCTTTTCAACACACGATAAACTGGTTATGGATTTTGCTGAAAAAATCATACATTTGAGAGATGGAAAAATAGTTGAGGAGAATTAAAATGCTCTTCTGGATCAAGTTCGCTGTAAAAAATGTATGGCGTAACAAAAATAGAACCATTTTGACTTTAGTACCGATTATTTTTGGAGTATTCCTTTTTATAATAAGTCAATCCCTTCTCGAAGGTTTAAACAAAGAATCTATAGAGAATCTCATAAATTATGAGACATCGAGTTTAAAAATAGTATCAAAAAATTTTTCTATAGATGAAAAAAGGATTGATATAAACGATATAACTTTTATAGTTCCAGAACCGGTGATCGATTTTTTAAAAAATTCTTCTTTTGTTGAGAGTTTCACCTATGAGATCTTTTTTATGGGTAATCTTTCAGATGGTTTAAACAGATTTCCAGTTATTGTAAAGGGTATCGATTTTAAAACCTATAAAAATACATATCTCACATTTCACAACAGTTATCCAAGAGTTGAAAATTTTAAAGAGGGGGAAACTTTTATAGGTGATGAAATTTTAAGGTATTTACAGGTTCCACCCGATTCTTTCTTTGTTGTCCAATCAAGAACAGGTAGTGGGACATTCGATGCTTTTGATGTAAAGTATTCTGGAATCATTTCCACAGGTAATCCTAAAGTTGATAGAAACACTATATTTATTGATTTAAACCAAGCAAGATCTTTTTTGAATATGCCTGAAAAGGTTTCTGCTGTTTCGATAAAATTAAAAAAAGATATCTCACTTTATAAGTTCTTAAAATCATTTAAACAGGTAATATCTAAATATCCACAATTGAAATTGGTGACATGGGAAGATTTTACAACTGAAATAAAGGCAATAGATTCCGCAAAAAAGAGTTCATCCTCAATTCTAATTTTTGTTATCCTTCTTATAGGCGCGGTTGGAATCGCCAACACTATATTTCTTTCAATATACGAAAGGTTTAAAGAGATAGGAACGATGAGATCTATTGGAACTCCAAACAAAATAATTTTATTGATTTTTACCCTTGAAGGTGCAACAATAGGTTTTTTAGGATCTCTTATTGGAATGTTTCTTGGAGGTCTGGGATCTTACTATCTATATAAAGTTGGAATAGATTTTTCAAGCATGATAGGAAATATGGATATAGGATATCCTAAAAACAGTCTCTTTAGAAGTGATTTTAATATTTTTTTGATTTTAAAAGCAGGTTTTCTGGGAATACTCTTTGGAATTTTGGCTTCTTTTTATCCAGCAAGGAGAGCTGTTAAGGAAAACATAATAAGGATTATGAAATGAAATTTATTTTGAAACTTTCCTTTAAAAATATTTTCAGAAATCATAGAAGGACATTTCTAACATCCCTGGGAATAACCATAGCTGTTGCGGCAACAATCTTTGGAAAATCTTTTATAGATGGTGAATTTGCTCCAGTTATTCAAAATATATCTGATATGGAAACCGGACACATAAAAATAGTAAAAAAAGAGTATAAAAAAAAAGAGTTTTTAATGCCAGTCAACCAGAGTTTCAATTATATGTTTCTTGAGAGTAAAATAGAACGGATAAACGATGTAAAACTTTTACGACCAAGAATAAAATTTCCCACTCTTATAGCAAAAGGTGATTATGAGGTTGATGGGGTTGTTGGTTTTTCTATACTTCCCGAAAGAGAAAAAAAGTTTCTTTTACTTGGTGGTAGATCCTTAAATAGAGGTGAAATAATAATATCAGACAAATTTGCCCAAAAAATTGGTGCACAAAAAAATGATACACTTATACTGATAACACAAACAAAATATGGATACCTTAATGGGATTTCATTGGTCGTTTCAGATTTTTTTCAAACCGATATAGAATACATCGCAAACAATATGGTCTTTCTTCATCTTAGCGATGCTCAAAGGTTACTCGCTCTCGATTCCACAGATGCTTTTGAACTTCTCATTTATTGTAAAGATCTTGCTTCATCCTTCAAGGTGACAAAACATATAAAAAATTTTTTAAACGATGGATACCATCTTTCAAATTGGAGGGAAGGGAAAACTATTTTAAACCTGTTACAGGTTTCTTTTTTTGTGATGGGACTTGTTTTTATGATAATATTCTTTCTTGCATCCATAGCGATAATAAACACTATGATCATGTCCTTGTATGAAAGAAAGAAAGAGATAGGTATGATGAAAGCGCTTGGATTAAGATCTAAAAATGTTTTTTTAGTATTTTTCTTTGAAACTACGACAATAGGTATTTTGGGTACAATGGTTGGAGTGATAATAGGAGCAGTTATTACTTTTATCTTATCAAAAACAGGTTTTGATTTTTCAGATGCTTTAAAAAATATTCAGATTCCAATAACACCTGTTATCTATCCTGTTTTATCTTTTACTAACATTTTTATAGGTTTTTCACTGGGTATAATAACTTCATCCCTTTCCTCTTTATTTCTTTTAAAAAGGATAAAAAATATCAATCCCGCAGAAATCTTAAGGGAGTAAAAATGAAAAAATATATTTTTACCATTCTTTTTTTATTTTATTCTTTTACGATATTCTCCGATGATGCAAAAACTATAATCCAGAAAGTTGAAAAGAATTTAAGTGTCAAAAATGTCATCTATAAAGCCAGAATGGTTGTTGAGGAAAACGAAAATAAAAGAAGTATGGATATGATAATTTATGTTAAAAATGAAAAGAATGTGTATGTTGAAGTTTTATCTTCAACGGATGGAAATAGAAGTAGATTTTTGAAAAAGGATAATTCTATGTGGCTTTTTTTACCTACAGCGGGAAGATCCGTTCTCATAAAAGGGCATATGTTGAAAGAAGGGTTTATGGGAAGTGCGTTTTCATATGAGGATCTCTCTGAGAGAAGAAACTTGACCGATATGTACTCTATAGATCTGAGTGAGGATGATAATTCTTACATACTTTTGATGAAAGCAAAAGTTGATGATGCTCCATATAAGTTGAAAAAAAGTTATATTAGAAAAGATGTATACCTTCCTTACAAAGAAGAGATATATTCTTCATCCGGTAGATTGCTAAAGGAGTTTTTCATAAAAGATTATGAGAAAATTAAAAATATATATTTTCCCAAAAAAATAATAATGAAGGATCTTCTTCAAAGTAATAATGTCACAACAATCGAATATACCCAGATAAATTTAAAGGATAATCTTTCAGATTCATATTTTACCAAGACATATCTTGAGAGATGAAAAAATATCTTTTACTATCATTTTTACTTTTTAAAACTTTAACATTATTCTCATACATTTTGAATGTTAAATATAATTTTAATTATTTTTACTTTTATAATTCAAACTATTTTTCAGCCCATGACTTAATTTTAGATCTTGAAAATTCAAACAATTATTTGAAATTTTTTGCACAGTTTGATGCAAGAATTTATGAAGGAGATGCCAGATATGAGATACCCTATCCTGATGTTGATTTTTCTTCCATCGGTTTGATGCCAGAATATTTTTATCTTTCAAACAGATTCAAATTCACCCAACTTTATCTTTCCTTTTTCAAGGATAATTTTAACTTCAAAGTAGGCAAATTTCCTTTAAAATGGAGTTTTTCGGAAATATACTCTCCAGTTGATATTTTTTATTTTCATTCTCCATTTGAAATGGTTTCATTAATAGATTATCCTTCCAATATGCTACTTTCATTTTCCAAAAATAATCTTACAACTTCATTTGTGTATCAGGATAACAAGGATCTATTTTCATCGAAAGAGGGATTGTATCTGGAATATTTAAACAATTTTTTTAATTCAAGATTTTTTCTTTCAAGATATTCTCAGGTAAGAAAAAACTTAACCGTTTTAGATTCCGTTGAGAATATACTTTTGGGAATATCCTTCTTATCAGAATATACTGGACCAGCGATTTACAACGAAATGGTTATGATAAAAACTGATGATAAATATAGATACCATTTAAAATTGGGATACGATTATACTTTTTTTGAAAAACTCTATCTAAATCAGGAAATCTACATAAATTTTAGTGGATATGACGAACCTTACGATAATATAAAAATAATAAACAAATATCTAAACGGTGATTTCTTAATCGGCAAATATTACCTTTTCACAATATTACTTTTTAATTTAGATGAAAATTTAAAGTTATCTTTTAATTCGATATTGAATCTTGATGATATTTCATCCATATGGATTTTTAACCTTTCTTTTACTCCCTTAAAAAATATTTTAACTTCATTTTCTATCGTTGGAACATATGGTCAGAATAGGGATGAATTTTTCAAAATACCATATGTTTTCCTTTTTCAGATTGGGACATCATTTTAATAATCCAGAAATTTTGATTTTAAAAGATATTTCAGATTAAAATCCGCTGTAGAGTTTTTAGCCTTAACAGGTAAAAGTCTTACCTGCAAAAGTTTTTTCCATTTTTTTGAAATTGTAAATGAATCGAGAATCAAGTATTCCAAAAATTCATTTTTAACTTCAAACGGCAGAGGAATAGTATCCAAACCATAACCACAAACTGGGGAAAGGAAAAGGATCAAAAAACTTTCAAAAACTGAACTCTTCTTTTCTATGCCTGGTGCAAAGGAAAGACCCATTCCGATATAATTCAATTTTGTCTTTAAGGAAAGATATTTATAAAATTTTTCAAGAGGAAGATATATTTTTATGAGTTCTTTTGAAAGTATATTTTCTGCCTCATCGAAGTCATCTATTTTTGAATAAGATATCCCCGTTCTCATATCCTATAGAGAACCCATTAAGATTTAAAAAGGATAATGGGTAAAATGGAGAAGCTTCAAAGAGATTGAAAGATATTCCGAAGTTGAAATTTTTTAATGGATCTATTCTGGATAGTTCTTTTATGATTTTGGCTGATTTTTTTATAAGTTGTTTATCATACTTTTTTGTTTTTCTTTTCAGTGAAGCGGAGATATCGAATCTTTGATAAATTTGAACTATAGAGTTGATTGAAAGATTCTCAACTGTCCCAGCGTTGAAAAACTCTATATTTTTTTTCTCTTGTTAATTGTGAAGTCTCTTCCAGAAATGAAATTTTTGTCTTAAAATTAGTATTTAAATTGACAATGTTGGTTGACAATCTTAAAGTTTGAATATCTATTTTTTCTCTCATCAATTTTGACAAAAGTATGAAATTATTGATCGTATTTAGAAATTTCCCATCTATTCTTACTTTTTCAAAATTGTAGAAAAGAGATAATGTTCTTATTTTTATTTTATTTAAAGTATAAATTATTATTTTAAAAAAACAAGTCAATATAGAAAATATTGACAAAAACTATTTTTATGATAACCTTAAACATTGGGTAATAGTAATTTAATTTTTATGAATATTAAGGAGGATCGATGAAACGTGATTTGAAGTGGAGAATTTTTATTGTTGTTATTGTTCTTTTACTTTCTTTCTATCAACTTTATGTTTCATTAAGATATTATACTATTTCTGAGAAAGAGAAAGTTAACATGTCATATGAAGAGTTGAGCAGTTTAAAAAATAGATCCCTTCATCTTGGACTTGACCTACAGGGTGGAATGAACCTTATTCTTGAGGTTGATAAAACATCGCTTACAAAGGAAGAATCGGAAGGATCTGTTGATAGAGTACTTGAAATATTGAAAAATAGGATAGATCAATTTGGTATTACCGAACCTTTGATAGAAAAACAGGGTAATGAAAGGATAAGTGTTCAACTTCCCGGTGTTGTTGATAGGGAGAGGGCAAAATCACTTATTGGTAAAACTGCACAACTTGAATTCAGAATAGTTGCTGAAAATGATTTTGTTCAGAAAGTTTTTGAAAATATAGATAAAAAACTTGAAGAGAGTAAGGACACTTTAAAAATCTCATCTCTTGTTGATAACAATGGGGTAGATTTTATAGTTTATCCTGAAAATATTTCCATTGTAAAAAATATACTCTCAAAAGATGAAATAAAAGCAGTATTACCAGCCGATTATATATTTATGTGGGGAAGAGAAAAAACAAAGGATGGTATTAATCAAACGATACTTTATCTTGTTGAAAAAAACCCTGTTTTAAAAGGTGATGCTATACTTGATGCAAGGGCAGCAATAGGGACAAATGATAATCCATATGGTGTAAAGGTAGAATTAACTATGAATAAGAACGCAAAGTCTAGATGGGCATCAATAACCGGTTCAAATATTGGAAGAAGGATAGCATTTTCGCTTGATAGCACGATAGTCTCTGCCCCTGTTGTTAGGGAAAGGATTCCTTCAGGGAATACTGAAATATCTATGGGAAATGCAACCATAAATGATGCGAAGGATCTCGCTATTATATTGAAAGCTGGTGCTTTACCTGCTCCGGTAAAAATTATAGAGGAAAGATCCGTTGGACCAACTCTTGGAAGTGATTCTATAAGAAAAGGTATCAGATCCTTAATATATGGGGTTATAATCGTTTTCATTTTTATGGCAATATATTATGGTTTTTCTGGTTTGATAGCCGATTTTGCAATGGTTATAAATCTTATAATACTTCTTGCTATCCTATCGCTTTTCAAAGCAACCCTGACACTTCCCGGTATAGCGGGTTTAATCCTGCTTGTTGGTACCGCAATAGATGCAAATGTTTTGATATTTGAAAGGATAAGGGAAGAATTAGCCTCAGGAAAAACAATAAAAACTGCAATCTCTTTAGGGTATTCTAAAGCGTTTACGACAATATTTGATGCCAACGCAACATCACTTGTAACAGCAATAATTCTTTACTGGTTTGGAACAGGCACAATAAAAGGGTTTGCAATAATACTTGGTTTAGGACTGGTTATAAGTTTCTTTTCAGCAATATATGTAACAAAGATCATTTTTGATATCCTAACATCCAATCCAAACTTTAAAAAGTTGTCCATATAGGAGGAACGATGAGTTTTAAAAGAATAAATCTTTCAGAAATAAATTTCCTTGGCATCAGAAAAATAACATATATTCTTTCATTGATATTGATACTCGTTTCCCTATTTTCCTTTATAATAAATAAAGGGTTTAATATGGGAATAGATTTTACTGGGGGAATAACTCTTCAGATTCATTTTGATAAAGAGGTAAATATAAATGACCTTAGAGAACTTATGGTTTCAAGTGGATATAAGAATGCTGTAATTCAAAAATATGGTTCAGATAACGATTACCTTATAAAAGTTCATGAAAACTATGAGAAGATAGAAGATACCGTTGGACCTGTTGTTGTAGCCTTTTCATCATATCCGAATCCAACCTATGGTGAGAAAAATCTAACAGTAAAAGTCAAAATTTTTGATCAAAATAGCCAGATAAAAAATATCTTCGCAAAATCTGAAATATTTGATGGAGTTAAAGAGTTTGTTCCTTCCGATGTTTATAATTCCAGAGAAGAATGGGGAATTTTAAACTTTTCTATAGGTGAAATAAAAAAGGATTCCATAATAACTCTACAGGTCTTTGGGGTTGATAGGAATAACAATAAAGGTGTTGAGAAAGAAATAAAGATCTATGCTATTTCAAAAAACTCAAAAAATTTTGAAGTGCTTTCCGAATGGGAGGATACATTATATAAAAAGGATTCTGGCAAGATTGAATTATCACCAACACAAAAGATCATAAATCTGATCGGACAGAAATTTGAAAAAGAGAATCCAAGAATCGATAGAGAGGAAGTGGTTGCTGCTGTAATGTCAAAAGACTTGCAGTTAAAATCATTGTGGGTTATTTTATTGGGACTTGTTGGTATTTTGATCTATGTATGGATAAGGTTCACCTTTAGATTTGGTGTCGCATCGATCATAGCTCTTTTCCATGATGTAATTATAACACTGGGTTTGTTAACTATAACTGGAAGAGAGATGTCTATACAGATAATAGCCGCCCTGTTAACTCTCATAGGATACTCGATAAATGATTCCATAATAGTTTCAGATAGAATAAGAGAAAATTTAAAACTTATGAGAAAGGATAACTTTTTTACAATTATCAATAGATCTTTAAATCAGATTTTTTCAAGAACTTTGATAACATCGATTACAACTCTTTTTGTTATATTGATGTTATTTTTATTTGGTGGAAAAGTTTTAAACGATTTTGCTTTTGCCCTTCTTGTTGGAGTTATAGTTGGAACATATTCTTCAGATTTTGTAGTAGTACCACTTGTATACGATTGGGAAATGAAAAAACCTTCTAAAAAGGGAGGATAATATTTTAGAAAAATTTGAAAAAACTTTTTCTAAAGGGGAATTGTTGTTTAAACAGGGAGATCCACCTGATGAGGTTTATCTCATCAAAAGTGGTAAAATAGAGATTTTTGTGAATGAAGGAGAAAACAAAAAACGTTTAAACATCATAACTGAAGGTGAATTTTTAGGAGAGATGTCTATAATCGATGGAAGACCAAGATCAGCCTCTGCTGCGGCACTTGAAGATTCAACAGTTATAATAATCGATAGAAAAACTCTTTTAAAACAGATAGAGGAAGATCCCTTGCTTGGTGCCTTGATAACAAACCTTGTAAGAAGATTGAGAGAGATGGATAGAAAACTTTCAAAAAATTAAATATCAAAGAATGTGGGGTGATTTTATGAAAAAAATTTTAATTTTGACGATTTTTTTATTTTCTCTCTTCAAAATACTTTTTTCACACAATCCACTCATTACTGAACTTCTTGTCAATCCGAGCATCAGCAATGATAGATCCGAATGGATTGAGATATACAACCATTCAGATTCACTAATTCTTATTGATGGATGGAAGTTGACCGATGGAGAAGGGACATGGACTATCCCCTCTAACTCCTATTATCTTTATCCGGATGGAAAAATTACCTTTGCAATATATGCTGATTCATTTTATGTACAGTATGGTTATTATCCTGATTTTGCTGCATATGTTGGATCGACCGGAGTAAGACAACTTCAAACTTCAGGTACTTTTGCTTTAAGCAATTCTGGAGATCAGGTTTATCTTAAAAATGCTGCAGACTCTATAATAGATTGTTTCGCGTATTTATCGAAATATACAACACAAAATCCTGAAAGTGTCTGGTATCCGATCTCAACCGCTCCAAGTGTAGATGTATCGTATATAAGATGGCCTGAAGATCTTGAGGGCCCAGAGTATAATGGGGAAGTTTCTGAATCTTTATCTTATGTTTGGGACAATGCATCTGGGCAATCAACAATTGGACCTGATACAGGGGGTTTAAACTCTTCCTATTTTTCATTAAAAAATCATAAAAGAAATCCAGCATCTCCCACATTCAAAGATTCTGTAATAATATCCTGTAACGCTTTTTCAGATACAACTATAGAGAATGTTAAAATATTCTATTCAACCGATAATTTCTCTACAACAGATTCTATAACTATGCTAAAATTTGACGATACAACCTATGTTGAAACCATACCCAACTTTCCAGTGCAAACCGATGTGAGATATTATTTAAAAGGTATAGATTCAAAAAATAGGATTAGATTCTTACCACCGAATGCCACATCAGATTATTATAGATATATCGTTATGGATACACTTGATACACTTTTTGAAGTTAATTTTAATAAAACTGTTGATAAATCCCTTGCCATATACAATTTAGCAGAGGATACATCTAAACTTGATGAGATACTTTGTAAATATATTTCAAAAGCCCAGAAAACTATAGATTGTTGTCTTTACGATTTTGATAGAAGAGTTGTCGCTGATTCTTTAGTGTCAGCCTTCAATAGAGGGGTTAAGATAAGGTTTATTACCGATTATGACAACAGATCTTTACCTGAAGTTGCACAACTTGAGAGTGCTGGAATAAGGGTTATAGATGATACTTATCCTTTAACCTATTCAGGTTCAAACATTATGCATAATAAGTTTATAGTTATTGATAGTTCTATAACCTTTACGGGTTCCTGGAATGTTACCGATAATGGTACGGTATCAAATGCAAACAACTCTGTTATTATAAAGGATCGACAGGTCTCCGAGAATTATATAAAAGAGTTTTCTGAGATGTGGGGTTCTGACGGCTTGATTCCAGATTCGAACTATTCAAAATTTTCAACACAAAAAGCTGATAACATCACTCACCACTTTATTGTTGCAAACGATACCGTTGAGGTTTATATGTCTCCTTCTGATGGTGTTGCTTCAAAGATTATAAATGCTATATCTACGGCGGATAAATCTATATATTTTTGTATTTTTTCATTCTCAGATCAGGGCATCTGTGATGCTATGAAAACAAAATATGATAACGGAGTAGATGTGAAAGGTGTTTTTGATGCAACCTATTGGGATGCTGATTATTCAAAATCACTTGATATGAGAGGACTTTTTAACAAGGATAGTACAAACAACCCATGGTCACCTCCAGCGGATGTTTTCAAAGATAATGTTAATGGTAATCTTTTGCATCATAAATATATGCTCATAGATGCTGATCTATGGAATTCAAACCCTATAGTTATAACAGGTTCATACAACTGGTCCAATAATGCAGAAACAGGTAACGATGAAAACTGTGTAATACTTCATTCGAAATATTTTGCGGAGATGTTTTTACAGGAATTTTCTGCAAGATATCATGAGGCTGGAGGAACCGATACGATAGTTATAGATACAAAACTTGAAGATATCGATATAACAGCAAAGAGGGATGGAGAAAATGTTATCATATATTACGATATAAAAGATAATTTTACTGAAAAGATTGTAATAGAGTTCAACGATGATGAAGTTTTTCAAGATTTTCATCTTTCAGGAAAATTTACACATTTAAACAGGGATGGTGGAATCTATACATTGTATGGCATTGGCATCAGCGGTTTGAAAAAAAAGTTTGGAATCGTGAAAATCGATCCGTATGGAAAAAATATTGTTCTTTATTCTACAAAATTTTATTGGTCTGAAAAAGAGCCATACAAGGCTTTAATTTTTGCAAACGGAAAAATCAATCTGAGTGTTGTTAACTCTCTTGGACAGAAGGTTATAAAAAAGATGTTTAATGTGAATGGAAAGATGGAAATAGTTTTGAAGGAAAAACTTCCTCAGGGTATATACTATATTATATTTGATAATGATGGAAAGGAATTGATAGATAAGGTGATGAGGATAAAGTGATAAAGGTATCGGTTCTCTGTTCCGCATTTAATGAAAAGGATAATGTTGAAGAGCTTTTTTCTACTTTTGATTCTTTTAACAAAAAAGAGGATTATTCGTGGGAACTGATATTCGTGGATGATGGTTCAAATGATGGAACCTATGAAAAATCTTTGGAACTTTCAAAAAATTTTAAAAACATTAAGATTGTAAAACATAAAAAAAATTTAGGAAAGACTTCTGGAATAGTCAGTGGAAGCAAGGTTGCTGAAGGAAAAATATTTGTGATCTATGATGCGGACATGCAATATTCTTTTGATGATTCCAAAAGACTTGTTGAAAAAATTGAAAAATTTGATTTCGATATATCTACGGGATGGAAACAGGGGAAATACAGTAAAGCCTTTGTCTCAAAGATATATAATTTTTTATCAAGGAAATTTTTCAAACTCCCCATACATGACCAAAATGGGCTAAAGGCTTTAAAAAGAGAGGTTCTTGAGAATATCCATTTAAGAAGGGATTGGCATAGATATATAGTATCACTTGCAATTGAGAAAGGGTTTTCCGTTACGGAGGAAAAGGTGACCCTTTATCCAAGAAAGTATGGTGTTTCAAAATATTCAAATTCTTTCAGGATACTTGTTGGTGTCTTTGATCTTTTAACTGTAAAATTTCTTACCACCTTTTTAAAGAAACCGATGATATTTTTTGGTATAAGTGGTAGTTTACTTTTCATACTTGGGGTTTTAATAGGTATATTCGCCATAATCATAAGGATCATTTTTAATTTTGGTTTTAGACCAATACTTTATCTTGTAATTCTACTTATAGTATCAGGCCTTCTGATGTTCTTGCTCGGTTTCATTTCAGAGTTGATCTCCATAGTTATCGAAGACATTGAAGAGATAAAAAAGAGATTATGAAACTTTCCATTATTATCCCCGTATACAATGAAAAAGATTATATTTTGGAAATAATACGGAGAGTAAAGGCTGTTCCGATTGAAAAAGAAATAATAATTGTTGATGATATGTCAAAAGATGGAACGAGGGAGATTTTGAAAAATATTGATGATGAGGGTTTAAAGATCTTTTTCCATCAAAAAAATATAGGCAAGGCAGGTGCCATAAAGACTGGTCAAAGATTCGTTACTGGTGATATAGTAATAATTCAGGATGCCGATCTTGAGTATGATCCAAATGATTATTTAAAATTGATAAAACCTATAATCGAGGGAAAATTTTCAGTTTGCTATGGTAACAGATTCTCTAAAGATAACAAAAGAAAACTGACCTTTATTCAATTTATAGGTAATATGATAATGACCACAACCACATCCTTTTTCCTTGGTCAAAAATTAAATGATATGGAGACATGTTATAAAACTGTTAAAAGTGAATATTTCAAAAAAATAAATATTCAATCGAAAGGTTTTGGTATAGATCCCGAGTTGACCATTAAATTAAGAAAGATGGGCTTATCCATAAAAGAGATTCCTATAAATTATTATCCGAGAAGTTACAGTGAGGGGAAAAAGATAAGGTTAAAGGACGCTTTAAGGACTTTTTACTCGATTTTAAAATTTGGGTTTTTCAACTGATATGAAAATTTTACATATAACGACTTCATTCATAAGAAAAAAAAATGATGTGATAACACCCTGGCTTCTTGAACTTTTAGTTGAACAATCCAAATATGATGAGGTTTTCGTTTTAACATCAGGTTATAAGAATATTTCAAAAAAACAGAAATATAAAAACATTAAAATCTTCAGATTCAACTATGCACCAAAAAAAATGATGATGATGACCCATGATCATACGATTCAGGATTTTTTGAAAACAAATAAAATTTATCTTTTATTATTACCTTCTTTTTTCATTGCTGGAATAGTGGAATGTATAAAACTGGTAAAGAAGTATAAAATAGAATACATTTTTATTCACTGGCCATTCCCTCTTTTTTTTATAGCATTTCCCTCAAAACTATTCTTTCGTAAAAAATTGATTTCAATTTTTTACGGAGCAGAAATAAAACTTTTCAAAAACAGATTTATAACATTTTCATTCATTCTTGATTTTATTTTAAAAAACTCGTTTAAAATTTTCGCCATTTCAACTTTTACCAGAAAAGAAATTGAGGATATTTTAAAAAAGAAGAATTATCAAATAAATGTTTTACCATACGGTGTAAAAATTCAAAATTATGAAAATTTTGAAAATAAAGAGAATATAATACTTTTTGTTGGAAGACTCGTTGAAAGGAAGGGAGTTGATTATCTAATAAAATCTATAAAATATATTGATATCGATTATAAACTTTTCATAATAGGTGATGGATATATGAGAAAAGATTTAGAAAGACTTGTTAAAAATGAAGGTCTTTCAGAGAGGATTAAATTTTTTGGTTTTATAGATTCCGATGAATTAAAAAATTTTTATAGAAAAAGTAAAATATTCGTTTTACCAGCCATACATGATAAAAGAGGTGATACCGAGGGACTTGGTATGGTGCTCGTTGAAGCGATATTGAACAAAACTGTTGCCATTGGAACTTCGGTCGGAGGTATAACAGATATAATAGTTGATGGGAAGACGGGGCTACTTGTAAAAGAGAAGAATGAAAAAGATATTGCAGAGAAGGTTAATTTTTTAATAAAGAATGAAATTGTTTATAAGAGACTGCAGGAAGAAGGTTATAGAATAATAAAAGAAAAATTTTCTATAGATTCGATAGTTAACAGATACAGAGAAATTTTAAATGAAAATTAAAAAAGAAAACCTTTTAAACATTCTAATTTTTTCCCTTGTTTTTTTTATAGTTATTTTTATTTTTTATAAACTTTATGGCTATTCTTTGAAAGTTGATTACAGGAGTTTAAAATTTAACATACCTTATCTTATATTATCATTTCTTATGATACCTATATGGTATTTTTTTATGAGTATCGCTTACAAAAAAATTTTAGACTATCTTGATTCTGATGTTGATCTGTACACCGTTATGAGAATTATAGGAATATCGATGTTTGGTAAATACATTCCGGGTAAACTTTGGTTTACGGTTGGTAGAGTTGCTTTACTTGAAAGGTGTGGGATACCGAAAAAAAAATCTTTCACAGCGGTTATACTTGAGACATATTTTTTAATATTTACAGCATTTTTATTTTTTTCAATTATTTTGTTTAAAATTTATCCTTTCAAAATTCTATATACCATATCGTTTATAATTTTTATACTTTTATTGTTTTTGTTCTCGATTCCCGAGAATTTTAGTTTTGTGATAAACATTTTATTGAAAATTTTTAAAAAGGAAAAGATATTTTTTAACATAAGTTTTAAAAGATATTTTTTTATTCTTTTTTTATACATACTCGTCTGGATATTTTCAGGGCTGGAGTTTTATCTTCTCCTTTATTCTTTTACAAACAGAACATATGATTTTATCGGTGTTATGAGCGTATACCCTTCAAGCTGGGTTATAGGATTTTTATCCTTTTTTGTTCCAGCAGGGATAGGGGTTAGAGAGGGGATGATATTTTTAATTTTAAAGAATTTTACAGGTCCAGATATCGCAATTATAGGATCCTTCCTTTCAAGAATAGAGGTCTCGATAGGGGAACTCTTTTATTTGGTCTTTTTTATAGGTGATAAAAAGATATGGAGGAAAAATGAAAAGATTTGAAAAAAAGGATAAAATCTATATTCTGATCCTTGCCATATTATCTTTTTTTATATTCGGTAAGGTTCTTTTTACAGGCAAGATGCTTTTTGGTACCGACTGGGTTATGGGTGAATATATTCAGAGATATTTTGTTCAAGAGAATATAATGAGTGGGAATTTTCCTTTATGGAATCCAATGAAATTTGCAGGGATTCCATCAGGGGAGGGATTTCTCGGAGATATTTTTTATCCCATAACTTTTATTTTAAGGTTTTTTGTACCGCTTTTTATACTCTGGACTTTGACTTTTATCATTCACTCTTTTTTGGCTGGATTTGGAACATATATGTTTGCCAGGAATTTAACGAGTAACAGGGATCTGTCATTTTTTGGGGCGATAGCATATATGTTTACAGGAATAATTCTGACTGAAACTTATGGAGGACACGATGGTAGAGTTATAGTTATCTCCTATCTTCCCATTCTCCTCTATTTTCTTTATCTGGGTTTTAATGAAGGAAAATTTTATTTTTATGGTTTTGCAGGTATATCGGCTGGATTCATGTTTTTGTCAGGTCATATCCAGTCATCCTTATATGTATTTTTAACCGGACTATTTTTTGTATCTTTTTTACACATTGATAGGGACTATAGTTTTAAATTAAGAAACTGGACATATTTTGTTTCCTTTATTGTTGGGGTTTTATTCTCCTATGTAAACAAAAATCTTGGTTTTTTGATTTTTATAATTTCTGTAATTTCAATTCCTATGATTTTTGAAAAAAAGTTTAACCAGAAGAGCGTTAAAATATATTTATCACTTTTATTTTTTGGTATAATAACCTTTCTTGTTTCATCGGTTCAATATATACCTATACTTAGATTTTTGCCTGATGCTGCAAGAGGAGTTTCAAGAGATTATAATTATTCGATAAGCTGGTCGATGGGATTTCCAGATCTTATAGATATGTTTTTTCATGGTTTTTCTGGAGTAAATGTGAATGGGATAAACACATATTGGGGGATGAACCCGTTCAAACTACATCATTCCTATCCGGGAATAATTGTGATGTTTCTTGGAATCTCTGGAATATTCAGAAAAAATAAAAAACCCATAGAATCGTTCTTCTCAATAATATTTTTTATAACACTTATAATATCACTTGGTGGAAATACTCCATTTTTTAAATTCTTCTGGAAACTTTTTCCCTATTTTGATAAATTCAGAGCACCCGAGCTTATAATTTTTATAAACATATTTTCACTCGTTATTCTTTCATTGTTCGCTTTAAAAGAATTTGATAAAAAAAGTTTGAGTTTCTCTTTTTATATTATACTAACTCTTGGTTTACTTATTCTTCTTTTCCCAGGATTTTTTGAAAATATCTTTTCAAAGAATATAATTCAAAATTTTTCCGATAATGTAAGAAATATGAAATTGAACAATTTAAGAGTATGTTTGAACAATGTGAAAATTATAGTCCTTTTAAATCTTTTTGTGATCTCTATACTCTATTTTGTTATCACGAAGATAAAAAATTTAAAATTCTTCTTTCTTTTTATTTTCCTTTCGTTGTTTCAGTTTTTCGAGATGTATTATTTTACAAAGGATTATATAGTTGCTGTTCCTTCTCCGGGAGAATATTATAAATCTGATGGAATTGTTTCAAAAATAAGAGAGGATATGGATCTTTTAAGAGTCTTTCCCATATCTTATGGAGAGAACGACTTTTTGAATCTCTATAAAATACAAACCATATCAGGGATACATCCAAGTCCATTCTATGAGTATCAGATTTTTGTTAACAACAGAAATTCGGTTATGTTCAATTCCCAAACACTTTTTGAGAAAAAAAACAGGATAAAACTTTTAAATGTTAAGTATCTTATAACTCCCCAAATACCAGCCGATACAACAGGTTACGATGAAAACACAAAAAATCTGATAATACTTTACCAGAATCTTTTTAGAAATATGGGATTTGAACCATACTACTATGGTGGAAAATATATGTTGCATAGATCCGTCGATTTTCTTCCAAGATTCTTTGTTGTTGATTCTTTTGTTAAAGTTAAGAATGTTGATGAAGCAATATTTACAATCGATTCGGTAAGTTTTGACCCAAGAAGATTGGCAACCGTAGAAGATGAAAATTTTTCTTTTAGCGGATCGGATGAAAAACTCGTTTATTTTATCGATTCCATAAAGTATACTCCCAATATGGTCTATTTAAAGGTAAAATCAAGTAAAGATGCGATGCTTATCTTTTTGGATCAGTATTATAAAGCATGGAAGGTTAAAGTTAACGAAAGATCTGAAAAGTTGTATAAAGTTGATGGCATCTTTAGAGGGGTTAAAATAAAAAAAGGAACGAATGATGTTATATTCTTCTTTTCTTCAACCTTACAGATTTTTGCTTTTATAATTTCATTGTTTGGAATATTAATAGTATATTTTGTTTTTATTATAGAAAAAAGGATATTGTTGAATAAAAATTAAATTTTTTATATAATTTAATAAAGATGGGGTCAAAATGAAAACTCTGATCATTATACCTACATACAACGAAAAAGATAATATTAAAAAAATAATAAATGAGGTTTTAAGACAGGATCAATCGATAGATGTACTTATAATTGATGATAATTCTCCAGATGGAACAGCTGATATAGTAAGAAAGATGATGGAGGAAAACAAAAGGATCGACATCATTTCAAGGCCCAGGAAGATGGGGTTGGGAACAGCCTATGTTTTAGGTTTTGAGTATGCTATAAAAAACAACTATGATTTTGTTTTCGAAATGGATGCTGATTTTTCACACGATCCACAAGATATAAAAAGATTTTTATCCCAGATCAAAGATAACGATCTTATTATAGGATCAAGATATTCTGATGGAGTGAGTGTTGTAAACTGGCCGATGAAAAGATTGCTTTTATCTTATTTTGCAAATATTTATGCAAAGATCGTTACGGGTGTTCCCATAGATGATCTCACAGGTGGATTCAAATGTTATAGAGTATCATTTTTAAAAAACATAGATCTTTCAAAGATAAGATCCGATGGATACGCTTTTCAGATAGAAATAGATGTTAAGATATTCAGGAAAAAAGGAAGGATCAAAGAGATACCTATAATTTTTAAAGACAGGGTTGATGGATATTCGAAAATGAACAAAAAAATAATCTGGGAAGCTTTCTGGCTTGTATGGAGATTAAGGTTATTAACATTGTTGGGTAAGTTATGATAAGTATTATTATAGTTACATACAATTCTGAAAAATTTATTAGAGAATGTATCAAAAGTATATATAGGTCTATAAAAAAAAATGATTTTGAGATAATCGTCGTTGATAACAACTCATCCGATAAAACATCTTCAATAGTTTACAGGGAATTTCCTGCTGTAAGGTTGATAAGGTTAAAAAAAAATTTAGGTTTTGCTAAAGCCAACAATATAGCTTTTGAAAGAAGTAAAGGCGATATAATTCTTCTTTTGAATCCTGATACGATCGTAACCGAAAAATCTATAGACAGGATGGCTGAATACATAAAGTATGACGATTCTGTAGGTGTTATCGGAGCCAAGTTGAAAAATTTTGATGGAACTCTTCAACTTTCATGCAGAAGATTTCCAAATTTTTTTAATGTTTTTTTTGGAAGGAAATCTTTGTTTAGATATATTTTCCCTTCAAATCCGATAAGCAAGGATTTTATGCTGGAGGATCTCGATTATGATAAAGTTCAGGATGTTGATTGGATAATGGGGGCATGTTTGATGACAAGAAGGGATATTGTATCAAATCTTGGTTTTTTTGATGAAACTTTTAAATTGTTTGTAGAGGATACAGATCTCTGTTACAGGATAAAAAAATCAAACAGAAAAGTGATCTATCTTCCCGATGCTGTTATCTATCACTATCATGGAGCAAGTGTTGGAGAAGGTTTTACAAAATCTCAAGTATATCACAATATCGGTATGTACAACTTTTTTAGAAAACATTTTATTAAAAATCCTTTAGTTAAAATTTTATTATACTATGCCATACTGATAAGACTCTGTTGTATCTTTATTTTTTCATTATTCATAAGGTTTCTTAAATCTATAAATATGGTATAATCTTATAGGGGAAAAAATGGAAAAAACAAGTGAAAGGCTCGATCCTGAAGTTTTAAAGTCTACAGATGAAAACATAAACCTTTTAGTTTTTCATATTGCTACATATAAACTCATAAAAGGTTATGTTAAAGACAAAATTGTTCTCGATTTTGGTTGTGGGGAAGGATACGGTTCATCTATAATGAAAGATGTCGCCAAAAAAGTTGTTGGTGTTGATGTTTCATCCGATGTTATAATAAAAGCGAGAGAAAAATATCGGTTTGATAATCTTGAGTTTTTGTTTATTGACAAACTTGAAAAGAAAGGGCTGATGTTTCAGGACAAAACTTTTGATGTTGTTGTCGCTTCACAGGTATTCGAACATCTTGATAATTTCGATATTTTTTTTAAAGAGGTGAAAAGGATTTTAAAGGATGATGGATTTTTGATATTAACGACACCAAATTCAAGTTTAAGGCTTTTACCTTTTCAAACACCGTGGAATCATCATCATAAAAGGGAGTTAAACTATTTTGAAATCGATTCCATGTTATCAAAATATTTTCCTTCATATAAGATCTTTGGCATAACATTTCTCGGAATTCCTCTTAGAAAAGAGATACGGAGAGTTACAAAACTTAAGATCTTTTTGTATCCTTTTACCAATATAGTTGTTCCCGAAAAGATCAAATTGAATGTTTTAAAAACATTGTGGGATATTTTCAGAAAACGGGATATATTATCTAAGATTTTAAAAAGAAAAAAAGAAAAATATTATGATGTCGATAAACTTACAAAAAGAGTTATAATCACCGATAATCCAAGAAAAAAATGGTTAAGTTTTATCTGCTTTTGTTATAAAAAATGAAAATAGGAGTTACAGGTAAATTCGGTAGTGGAAAATCTACCTTTTGTAATTTTTTATCAAGGGGTAAAATTAAAATCGTATCCGGAGATGAGGAAGGTAAAGAACTTTTAAGAGAGAATTATAAAACCATTTTTGATCATCTCGGATTGATCCCCACAAAAGATTATTTAGAAATTTTGAAGGATAATATAGTTAAAGATGAAACTATGTTTGTTAAATATAACAATTGGGTGTATACACATCTTCCTGATAGAATAATTGATAAATGTGAGAAATATGATGATGTTATTTTTGATGCTGCATTGATATTTGAATGGCAGATAGATTATTATTTTGATCACATCATTCTTGTTCAGGATGGGGATTTTGAAGAAAGATTCAGAAGAGTTTTTGAAAGTAAGAATGGAGTTGATAAAAACCTTTACAGACTTCTCGATAAATACCAATGGAGTGATGATAGAAAAAGAATATTCAGCGATTTTGTTGTAGAAAACATTTCCTCTCTGGATAATTTAAAAAGGAGAGCAGATGAAATTTTTGGCAAAATTTTTAATACTTAACATTCTTTTTTTTTCAGTTATCAATCTTTCTACAAAAGAGTTTGATGAAAAGTTTTCTTTTTCTCTTTTAAAAGAACAGTGCTCTTTTGGCCCAAGGGTTCCCGGAACGGAATCTCATGAAAGATGTGTCCAACTGATCGTTGAACTGTTAAAAAACTATGTTGATAGTGTTTATGTTCAAACTTTTAAAAGGAAGGTTTCATATTCCAAACAAAAGATAGAGTTTAAAAATATAGTAGGTATACTCAACCCGGAGAAGGAAGAAAATATAATGTTTTTTTCACATTATGATTCAAGGCCTTTTTCAAATATAAAGAATAGAGCCATAGATGGAGCAAATGATGGTGCATCCTCTACTGCGTTACTTTTGGGTCTTGCAAAATTTTTTAAGGAAAATGATTTCAAAGAAAGGATAGATTTTGTCTTTTTTGATGCGGAGGATGGTGGCAGGATAAATCACCCTGACGAATGGTTTTTGGGTTCAAAGTATTTTGCTAAAAATTATAAAGGCAAAATTCCAAAAATGGCGATACTATTAGATATGATAGGTGATAGCGACCTGAACATTAAAAGGGAGATAAATTCACAGATAGTCAATACAAAACTTTATGACAAAATTTTTAAGACGGCAAAAAAACTGAATAAAAAAAATTTTGTTGATAAATTAGGTTTCTACATAGAGGATGATCATATCCCCTTAAATGAGAAAGGGTTTAGGTGTGTGGATTTGATAGACATAGAATACAAATATTGGCATACGGTTGATGATACACCAGACAAATGTTCATCTAAAAGTTTAAAGGATGTGGCGGAGGTTATCATTGAAACGGTATACGACAGATAAAATCTTTTTCATTTTGTCTATAACCGTTTTGCTTTTCTCTCTGTCCTTGTTTTTTTTAAAACAGCATTTTTCAAAGAGTTTTGAATATGCCATAGTTGAAACTGAAAAAAGACTGTATGATGTTAACAGGATAGGCTTTGAGGAATTGAAAGATATTCCAGGTGTAGGAGAAAAAACAGCCGAAAATATCATACACCTTAGAGATAGTCTTAAAGGTTTTAAATCTATAAAAGATCTTTTAAAAGTTAAAGGGATAAAGGAAAAGAGGTTAAAGACTCTGATGAAATATTTTTATGTTGATGAAGATTGATAAAGTCGATTTTGATTTTTATGAAAAAGAATCTTTTAATTATTATGGATACAACATATTCGTTTCAAAAAAATATCTTGAGTCTTTTAATTTTTTTAAAAATATCAGTTTCAATTCTATTTCTTCAAATGGTAAAATTCTGGCTTTATTCCCAGTTAACGAAAGAAAAATATTTTTTCATAAAATTTTTTTAACACCACAGTTCACACAGTTTTTTAATTTGATTTTTAAAAAGAATTTTAAGAGTGAAGAAGAAAAATTTTTCACCTATAGGGATATAATCTATACCTATTCAAACCATCTAAAGAAAAATTATTTATATTTTTCTATCCCTTTATCGTTTGATTTTTTTGATATGAGATTTTTCATCTGGAACGGCATAAAAACTCTACCCCTCTATACATATGTTCTACAAAATTTTAAAACAAATAGGGATTTTGAGAACGATCCTTCTTTTTTAGAAATCTATGATGTGGAGGGGCTCTTCGAAAGTTTTCAACTTTCATACAAGGGAAATATGCATATAGAGAAAAAAAATTTTATTTTCCTTATTAAAAATTTAATGGAAAAAAAACTTTTAAGGATATTCTCAAATTCAACGGCAAAAATTGCTTTACTTTACGATGAACAAAATAAAACCGCATTCACTTATATAATTTCAGGAAAAGAGACCGCAAGACTGATCGAGCAGATTTATTCTAATGGTTTTCTTGATGGATACACTCTTGACCTCAGTGGAGCGAATACGGAGAGAATAGCAAAATATAAGAGTAAATTGAAACCCGAATTAAAAATTTATTTTAAAATAGAAAAATCGTATGTTATCGGTTGAAGACAGAAGAAAAGAAAAAACAGAAGATTTTGAGCTGATAAAAAATATCTTTTTATCATTTTTATATACCGTCGAATTCCCTTATTCAAAAAATAAAATTATATATACAGACAGCATGGAAAATTTCAAATCTGGAGTTGTTTATATTCTCGAGGATAAAAGGCTTTATAATGGTGTTATACATAATATTGAAAAGATTAACGATGGTTTCATATTGAATAAAATTTATTTGAATTTAAAAGATTATAATGATCTTTTCTACATTGAATCGAATTCACTCATTCTAAAGTTTGATATATTTTCATTGATTCACTCTTCGATATATAGAGAGTTTGTTTTTGAAAAAAAAGAATTTTTTGAGAGTATTAACATTTTGAGAAGAAAACCATATCTTGAAAAAATTATTATAAATATTTCCGAGAGTATGAAAAATTTCTTTTTAAATAACGATGGTCAATTTTTGGAAATCGAAAAGAATAAACCGACCCTGATCCTTTCTTTCGATATCGATAGGATCAAATTTTTCAACTGGAAAAAGGATATATATCATTACCTAAAAAATGTTTTTACAAAAAATAAATTTTCGAAAGAATATCTCAATATTAAAAGAACATACAAAAATAAGGATCCATGGGACAGGGTTGACGAAATTTTAAACATACTTGAAGATATAAAAAAGGATGCGACTTTTTATCTGTTTGTTAAAAATAAAGATATATTTACAAAAAGGTATCCGTTAAGCGAAACTAAAAAGATATTCAATAAAGTTTCAAAGGATAATACAGTAGGACTTCATCTTTCATATGAATCCTTTACAGACAAGAATTTGATTGAAAAAGAAATAAAAACTTTTAAAACGATATTCAAAAAGGAGAGGATAGATGTAAGATTCCATTTTCTGAACAGACCCGATAAAAGAGTTTTGGAAATTTTACAAAATAATTCAGTGAGAAGCGATTCTTCACTTGGAAACAGAAGATCTTCAGGATTTTATTCCGGACTATCGAGTCCATTTTTTATAGAGAGTGATATTCTACAGATACCTGTGATAACAATGGATAGTACTCTTTATTTTGAGGAATTGAAAGGGAAAGATCACTATAAAACCATTTCGGATCTGGTAGAGGATATCATATCCATAAATGGTTTTTTTACCTTTATCTTCCATCCATCGAGTCTTGACAATATATTCTACAAAGGTTTTTCAAAATATCTTTTCGATGTTATTGAAAAATGTAAAGACAGAAATTTTGAATTTCTAACCGTGGAAAAAATTGTTGATCTTTACAGTAAAAGAAAACTCTCTTTTAAATCGGATGAAAACTTTTTTAGTCTTGATTCTTCTTTAAATGGTTTGTTAAAATTGTATGAAAGGAATGGAGTTAAAACTATAGATAAAAATTTTAAAATTTCTTTTAAAAAGGAAAAATTGTAAAACAATTTTAATTCTTCTATTGGTATCAAACAAAAGTAAATCCACTGTAAATGTTTGAGAAATTTGACAAAATATGGTTGTGTGATCAAAACAAGAGTGGCAATACAGTGAAGGTAAAAAACTTTCTAAAGAACTTAAAAAAATAAAGGGTGTGAGTTTGAAGATGGTCACCTTGAATATATCTTAATTTTCATACTCCTTTCTGATTTTTAAAAACTCATCTATGTTTGAAAGGAAAATGTCTACAAGTTTTCCATCAAAGTGTTTGAATTTCTGATCTTCGATCTCTTTAAGTATTTTATCCAAAGGCCAGGGAGCCTTGTAGGGTCTTTTGGTTGAAAGAGCATCGAATACATCGACTATTGCAACTATTCTTCCTTCAATTGGAATATTTTCTCCTGAAAGGTTATTTGGATAACCTGTCCCATCAAATTTTTCATGGTGGTTTAGGGCTATGGATGATGCGAATTTGATCAACTCCTCATTTGAACCGGATAGTATCTCATAGCCCATCGTAGTATGCTTCTTCATTATTTCCCATTCATCAGCGTTAAGTTTCGCCGGTTTTGTTAAAATCGCATCAGGTATCCCAAGTTTGCCAATATCATGTAAAGGTGATGCATACAGAATCAGTTCACAAAAATGATCATCCATTTTTAATTTTCTTGCAAGTAATTCTGAATATTTACTTATCCTTTTTATGTGGGAACCTGTATCCATATCCTTGTATTCGGCTGCAACGGATAGTCTGTATATCGTTTCAAGGTGTGCTTTTTTTATATTCTCCTTTAATTGAACATTTTTTATCGCCACCGCAGAAATGGAAGCGAAAGATTCGATTATTTTTTCCGTTTGTTTTGAAAAAACTATAATTCTACCTGAATCGTCCTTGGAGTTTATGAGTTGCAATACACCGATGATATTTTTTTCATTATCTATCATTGGGACGGTTAACATTGATTTTGTTCTATAATTATTTTTTTTATCAAACTCATCGTTGAAGGAGAATGGAAAATCTCTGGAGATTTTATAAACATCTTTTATGTTTAAAATTTTTTTTGTAATGGCAACATAACCTGCTATCGATCTTTTATCCATATTCAAAACAAAAGTTTTCAACTTTGAATTTATCTCTTTTACTGAATCGTTCTGTGTAATTAAAAAGATCAACTTATCATTCTCTTTCAAATAAAGTGATCCAGCATCAGCTCTGGTTATGTCTCTCGCTTTCTTTAAGATTATATCCAAAAGATTGTTGAGATTGGAGATTGAACTTATCATTATGGAAATTTCGATAAGTTCATTTAATATTTCACTTCTATTCATTTTCATATCTATATCATAATATCGATAAAACTATTGTCAAGTTTATTCTTTATTAAATTTTAACATTAAAATCCTAATATCGAAAAGGTTTTCAATTTTAAGAAATCCTTTACTCTCTAAAGTTTCCATAAATTTTGTTAAATCAATTTTTTCAAAACTTAAGAGTCTGACTTTTCCCTCTTTTAAATCGTTAAGTGAATAGGGTGTAAGGTCATAAAGAGAAAAAGTTTTTAAGCCTATTTTATCTTTCAAAATTTTTATTTCTTTTAAAAACATATCAGGGTTCAATTTTTTAGGATAAGATTCGAAATTCGAATTGTAAAAATAAAGTAAATAAATTTTATCTTTGAAAATAAAAAGTTTTGAAAACTTTTCACCTTCTTTATCCTGATATGTAAACTCGATTGAATTTTTTAAAGAATCTAAAGAATTAATTTTTAAAAATTTTGTAAAGGAGCCTATCGTTTCTCTGTTAAAATCGTTATAGGGATAATAGTATGCGTAAAAAAGTGCTCCAGAAGCTCCAAGTATCAAAGGAGTAAAGAATCTCCATCTTACCATTTCAAAACTATTTTTTTGATATGCATCGCCCACATAAAGTATTTTTTTTCCATTTGCTTTTGCAAAATCGTTTATGATTTTGAATCTTTTTGAAAAAAAATAGTCATAGGTATAGTCATCAAACATTATATATTCTGATAATAAGAGTTGTCCTGTATCATCAAACATCATCATTTTCAACTTTTGATTTTCTTTGTAATCATAAAATTGAGCTGAATGCAAAATAAAGGGGATAAGTCCTTTACCCTTTATGTAATTTGAAATCTCAAAGATGAAAGTATCCAGTTTTTCTTTTTCTTTTTTCAAAGAATTTTTAAGATAGATATCTTTTCGATAATCGAAAAACCATCTGTCAAGGTTTAATATTCTTTTTGCTTCGATCTCATCCTCAAGATAGAATCCGATTATTCTGTCGTCAAAAGATTTACTAAAAATATCTATCAAGTTTTTTGTAATCTCTATCTTTTTTTCATTAGTGTATGAAAAATTTATATTTCCAAGGTATGTGTTTTTTATGACTATTTTAAGGTTCACCAACTTATAATCTTTAGATTTTAAAAGAGTTTTCAATCTTTCCCTCAGATTTATCTGGAAAGTCTGCCATACCGTATCTAAGGTATTTTCAACCGGAATGTTTAATTTAAACCTGTTGGTATCATTCTTTTGTATTTTAAACATATCACTTTTATATCCTGTCAGATTAAAATCGGTGCGTATGAAATTTTTATATTTTAAATCAAGTTTTTCTTTTAAAGATTTACTCAATATAAAATAAAAAGAGGAGTGAGAATTTTTGAACTCGAAAATGAAACTCAATGAAGAATTTTTCCCAAGAAGTTTATATGAAAAACCAAAAATGTCAAAATATGAATAGACAACTGAATTGAATCTCTCATCGAATATCTTTTCTTTCTTTATTTGAATAACTATTCTTTCATCCTTTTTTAAATTCTTTATTTTTATAACTCCATAGGAAGGTTCATTTTTATCCCAGAATGCGGTCAAATATTTATTTACACTATCAGAATCGATCAAAATCTTCTTGTTCTTTTTTAAAAGGTAAAGATCAGAGATTTCAAGAATGTTATTTTTCGTAGAATCAACGTTGAATAAAAAAAATAGGTTTCTTGAAAATGTTGAGTAGCGGGGCAAATCTATTATCATTTTTTTTGAATGGGCAAACTTTATCAATGGTTGAAATTTGAAAATATCCGCAGATAAAAAATCTTTTTCTCTGTTATACAATCCGTATTGAAAAAAAATATCGTAATATTCAAAATATTCATTCTTTTCTTCGGAAAGACCTAAAAAACTTCTACTTATTTTAATATCATCGTTAAGATACCATCCCACAAAATAATTAGAAAGATCTTTTGAATTCAATGTGAACGACGAAAAAAGAAAAATAAATATTAGAAGAAACATTTTATATTTTTTTTAAATTGTACTTTATCCTGATAAGATCCTCACGCTTAACAAGAAGAAGACCTTTTATACTTTTTTTATAATGTTTCAAGAAAAATAGGACAAGGATGATCGCATTTATCGAGTAGGATACTAAAGATGAAATTGATGCTCCAACTATTTTTAATTTGGGGATAAAGTAAAGATTAAGTGCAACATTTATCAAAAGACAGAACAAAGATGAAAAAAGTTGAATATGGACTATACCATCAGCGGAAAGTTCTGACGACAACATTTTTGAATATCCACTCGCAAGAATGGCTGGAGCAAGGATGATCATCGGAATGACCGATTCTCTGTATGCTGAAGAGTAAAGTAAAATTATAGCAGGGTATGCTGAAATTATCACGAGTATTGAAAGTAAAATGTTTATACTGTTTACAACCCTTGTTGTAAAGTCGAAGGAATCCTTTGTATCCGTATTTATCTTTAATGCAAAATTTATCAGAGATGTCGATTGGGAAAGGAGTCTTGTTTTCTCAATTATGAAGACTGCAACCGAATACCATCCAAGATATTCCGGTCTTAAAAAGAATGTTATAAGAAACATATCTATTCTATAACTGAGAAACGAAGAAAGGTTTGCAAGATAGATTAAAAAACTGTATCTGGACAACGAAACGATATCTGTAAATGACGGAATTTCGAATTTGAGGGGGAAAAGAAAATAGATCGAGAATAAAAATGGTAAAAATATTGAAGAGAAGTAAACGAGCGAGACATTTAGAGGGGAGAGTTGAATTTTAAAAAATAAAAAGATCAGAAGTAAAGTCATCTCAACGAATATTGGAAGGACTCTCAAGATGTTATAAAGTTTTATTTTTAAAGTTCCAAGAAAGATGCCGAGTGTAAATTTTGATGAAACGAGAACAAAAAATAATGGTGGAACCACAAAATAAATGGAGGAATATTTTGAAATGGAAAGAAGAAAAAATGTTGCTAAAAATGAGAGTAAAAAAAATATTGTTGTTAGAATCAAAGAAAAAGTCTTCCATTTATCTATGGAAACCGATATTTTTTTCCCAGAAAAGAAGGATAAGCCAGTCGATAGACCAAATTCAAATACCATGGATAATGTGGAAGCAAGAAGAAGAATAAAGGAGTAATAGCCTTTGTTTGTAGGACCAAGTCCTCTGTTGATTATTATTGTGGTTCCTATACCTACAATAAGAATAATTATTTCGCTGCTAAATGTTGCCAGAGATTTTTTAAACATTTTTTAACCTTTTTTGTATGAACTCGTATTCTTTCTTCATCCTTTCTTCCCATGTTATCAAATATTTTGATTCAAACTCTTTTAATCTTTCTTTGTCTGCAAGGATATTCTCATTTTCTTTTTTCAGATCCTCTATGAATTTTTTAGCAAAATCGACCATACCGTTAATATCCTCAAAAGTATAAAGCGTTTTATGCAAAAAATCTATATTGTAACCTCTTTTCAAGTTCAAAACTGGAGTTTTATTCCTGATGCTTTCAAGAACTGGATTGTTTAATGATGAGATAATGTTAAAATTCAAAAAAAGATCTGAAATCTGATAGTATTTATAAGTTTCATTCTGTTTGACCGATCCAGTATATCTATATTCGATTCTTTTTGATTTCAAAAAATTTAAAAGTCTTTCTCTATCCTCTCCATCACCTATTATAAGGTAGGATATGTCTGAAACATTTTGCAATTTTTCAATAAACTTTATGAAAAGGTCTGTTCCCTTCAACCTGTTTAACCTGTTAAGAAAAAGCAAAATGTATTTTCCCTTCAATCCAAGATTTTCCTTTAAACTTTCCCTTTCCGAAGTTGACATATTTTTAAATTTTTCAATACCGTTTATAGAAAAAAATATTTTTTCTTTCTTTAACCCTCTTTTTTCAGCAACCATATCACTCGCGGTTCCATCGTTTACCAGTATGTATCCTGTTAAATTTAATCTAAAGGAAAGAAGATTTTCCTCAAATTTGTAAAACTTTCTTTTTTTAAGATATTCATAGATGTTAAGTGTTCCATAGTATCTAACAAAAATAGGCTTCTTCCTTTTGAAAATTGAAAATGCTGTGAGTGGCATATATTGAAGATGTGCATATACAAGATCAGGAGAGAAATCTTTTATCAGATTTTTTATCTTTAAAGTGTAAAAAGTCATAAAATAAAGAAATCTTAGTTTATTGAAAATATGGTAAGATTTTAATATTTTTTGATTTAAAAAGATTTTGGGGATTTTTATTGAAACCACTCTGCATTTCTTTCCAAAAAATGAAACTCTGTTTGTTTCATATGGATATATGTATAACTGCTCGTATCCGAGTTCATCGTAAAACTGTAATGTTTTCATCACCGAAGGCATGCCCGAATCATTTTTCAGAACCCAAACTGGTATTGTGGATAAATGTAAAATCTTAAGTGAGTTTTTCTTGAAGTAAGCTTTCATATATTTTTAATCCTTTCATAAAACAGGAATTTTTTTCAAAATTTTTTTCAGCGATAACATAATTTGCTTGTTCAATTTTTTTCAACAGGTTTCTGTCATCGTGCAGGTTTAAAATTTTTTCATACAGTTCGTTGAGTGAATCGGTTTTTAAAATAATTTCTTCAATTTTAAAAATTTGAAAATCCCTCATCGAATCGTTATCCTGATAGATCACACATTTTTTACACATCATAGCTTCTTTTACTGAAACAGGGCTTCCATCCCTTAAAGATAAAGATAAGGTTAAGTTTGAACTTTTGATAAGGGAGATAAATTTTTCCTTTGAAAGATTTTGAATTATTTTTATAAAATTTGTTTTTTCAACCATTTTTTCCATCTTTCTAAAATATTCTGAATCATCACCTTTTATTAAAACAAGTTTTATATCCTTATATTTTGAATTTAAAAGTTCAACTGTTCTTATAACCCTCTCAATTTGAAATATATCCCTTATGTATCTAAGGTTGAGTATCAAAAAATCGTTTTCTGAAATACCGATCTCTTTTCTATCAAAAGGTTTTATCCTATCTATAAGGTTTTTATCAACTCCCCATATCAACTCATCAGACTTTTTAATTTCGAATGGAAGATAATTTTTTAGATGTTTTCCAGCAAAGGTTATAAAATCGGCATTTTTTAATGAAACTCTCGCTAAAAGTTTCATTAGAGGATCGGAGATTTTATAATCGTTTGTTATATCACTTCCCCAAAGGGAAATAATTTTTTTACATTTATGTGTCAGTGTAAAAAAACCGTAAGGGAACAGGTAGTGAGAATGTATAAGATCTGGTTTTATTCTTAAAGTGATCCATTTTATTTTAAAGAAAGAATATAGAAGATTCAATTTGTAGAATGGAAAGAGAAATTTTATTGAATAACTCTTTTCTACAGGTTTAAAATCTTTTTTTAAACTTATATAGTATATGGTAAAATTTTTAAATTTTTTTAAAAATTCTATCCATTCAATGGTATGCGTTGAATCAGGCGGTGCCAGTATCAATATTTTTTTCTTCATAATTTAAAATTTTTAGAAAAGAATAGATTATCCCGAGTAATATATAATATACAACGAGTGGGTCGTTGGTTAAGAAACCTTCATTGCTTAGATGGGCTCTTGGACCTTCAGATATTGAACCCATAAAAAAGAATGAAATGAGGGAGATAAAAAAAGATAGTGAAAGGTTTTTTATATCACCACTTACTTTTTTTGATACCTGATAGAGTTTTAAAATTATCAGTCCATTGAACAAAAGGAATCCAAGGATGGCTAAGATGCCATACTCGATGGTTAGTCCAAGTATAAGGTTGTGAGAATGGAGAACCAGTTGATCTGGAAAGGCTCCATAGTTTCTCCAAAGATGTGGAAATTGATTTCCACCTATTCCAAGTAAATTGTGAGGTATCTGGGAAATACTCAATTTCCATGCATTTACTCTTATCAGTGTACTGAATTCGGTCACCTTCGTTCTTGTAAATATCGTGAAAAACCTCGAAATCACATTGAAAAGTAAACCGAAAGCAAAGAGGGCAACCACAAGTGTTATGTTGAAAAGAATCGAAATATTTTTTCTATAATCTTTTATCAAGATAAAAAAGAGTATATAGATCAAAAATAAAGATAATAGCCCACCTCTGCTTATTGTCATCAGTATTGAAAGATTTATAACCAAAAATATGATAAAGAGTATAAATTTTTTAAGTTTCTTTTCTATGTTGAAAAGAAAGAATGATATAGGAACGAAGATTAAAACGGTTGCCGCATAAACATTGGGTCCTATGAAATTAAAGGATGCTCTGTTAACAAAAATTTCCACAAGGTTGAATCTTGTAATTATGTTCAAAAGACCGGTTATGGAATTTAAAAATATTGAAAATACAAAAAGAACAAGGATGGTTTTTAATTCTGAAAGGTTATTGATACTGTTTGAGTAGATGAAGAAAAAAGAGAATGGAATGGGAAATGCGAAAATGAAAGAAAGAAAGGAAACCGTCGTGTCCCCACCAACTGCAGTTTTAGTGATAAGAGAAGAAACTATTCCACCTGTTATTAAAAGTAAAAAAGATAAAGAGATTAAAAAGCCATTGATATCATATTTTTTGGGGAATTTACCTTCAATAAAAATTTTTATGAATCCAATTGAAATGAAAAAAAATTGTGATAAGACTATCGGGTGCAATTTTAGATCAAACATTTCGATGTAGAATCTGGTTACATTCAGTCGTAAAAAAAATGGAAGTAGAAGAATATAGATATAACAGAAATATTTTAGCGGAAGGAAGAGAGAGAAGAGTATTAAAAAAAAAGTTACTATTGAAATCGCGGAAAAAAATAATCCCCTGTTTGTTCCAAAAATGTTATGACCAACTATTAAAACAAATATGAGTATTATAAGAAAGATTGAAAATGATAAAAGATAAAGAGAGAATTTAAATATCTTTTCTTTTTGCAAACGGATCATAAAAAATTAACTTTAAATGTTTATAGATTTCTTCTCTTTCATCTGTTTCAAGGTAGTTTTCAAAAAAGAATTTGATGCTTAAAAATAAAAGTTCAAGAACAAAAAGAAGGAATAAGGTTATGATGACTATCTCCTTTCTTGGTGGGAAACTTTTCAAAGTTGGAGTTGTTGCAACATCCACGAGGAAAATACCACTCGAAGGATTTTCAAGATTACTTTTTATCAGGTTGACCTGCTCCAATAACTCGTTTTTTATTCTCATTGCAACCTCAAGATCTATCTTTAACTGTGCATATTTAACAACCTCTTCGGGCTTTTCGAAGAGCGAATAGGATATAGAATCCACAGCCCTTTCAATTTCCTTTATCTTTAAAATTTTATTTTTTATCGCCATCGAAGTATCGGAAACAGAGTTTTTCAATTTATAGAATTCGGTTTTTTCCTTTATGAGTTCATCGTATAGTGTAACCATGGAAGGGGTCTTCTGTTGAACGGAAAATTCTACACCAAGAGATCTGTTCTTTTTTAACCACTCGTTCATTCTTTCAGAAATTTCGTTTACGATTAAAATCTGCTTTTGATAAAATTGCTCATATATCTTTAAATTTTCTTTCTGTTTCATAACATTTAAATTTGAAATCTGTTTGTTAAGGAAATAGATATAGTCATTGCAAACTGATTTTGCGAATTCAGGGTCTTTATCGGTGAAAGATATTTTCAGCATTTCGGATGTTTCGATGTCAAATTTTGTAATTCTTTTCAATTTTAATCTTGCATGTTCTATAGTTTTTAAATTATACCTTTTCTTTAAATCATATCTTATGATCAAAGAATCCAATACTGAGTTGCTTCTTAAAATATCAACATACAGATCAACACTCTGAACCGAAAATCCTGAAATATCAGCAAGACCACCGGTAAGTTTTGAGAAAGATGTTAGCGATGAGAGAAGTGATTGGCTGCTTCCGGAAGGTGGTGCTATCGATACTGTGGATGTATATTGTTTTGGTATGATGAAAACTATTATGGTTGAAACTATAAAAGTTATGAAAAGTGAAACTGTTATCAGTTTTCTATGTTTTATAACATATATTAAAAATTTTAATGAATCTTTCATTTGATCCCCCATTACTTCTTAAATATATTTGAAATATAAACATATATTAAAATCGAGTTCATTATAACCGAAACAAAATATGACATATCCTTCATCTTTGCGGATAAAGATTTTTCAACAACGAGGATATCCTCAGGTTCTACCTGTCCGGTTTTCTTTTTACCTTTTTTATCAAAATGTTTAATGTTATTTATATCACCATCTATCGTTGGTCCACCTGCAAGTGAAATATACTCCTTAACAGTTAGATCTGGAGAATATGGATACATTCCACCGTTGACAACCTGACCAACAACACCGACAGCCTGAGGTTTTAAATATATTCTATCTCCTGGATATACGATATCATAAGGTGAGACTTTTTCAAGAAAATTTTTACCTTTTCTTATCGTGTATATGCTTAAACTGGAATCAATTAGAGTAACATATTTTGTTTGAACATGGGAAAGGTAGTAAAGAAAATTTTTTCCCCATTCAAAATTTACAAATCTTGTTGAATCAAGATTCGTCGTAACATTTATATAAGAATGTGAACCATAATATTTTATGTTAATAAGAACTGTATCTATAACAAACTCTCTTCTGTATGTTTTAAGAATTGAATCCTGAAAATCTTTTCTTGTTAAATTTTTATATCCTATACTTTTAAAATTTGTTAAGAAGATCTGTGTTTGAACATCAAAAAAACCGGTTTTATTTGTTGTTGGTGCCATGAGGATGAACGAACCATCATCAAGTGTCTGTGAAACGAATGAAAAAGAGTTTACTCCTTTGCTGTCCACAACATAAACTTCAACAGAATCACCAACGCCCAAAATATATTCATCAGGTGATATTTCTAAAGAGTTAATTATATAAAAGATTGATATGAATAAAAGTGTTGTGAGAATTTTCTTCATAGGTTACTCCTTTAAAATAAAAAATATTATATAGTTATAAAACTAATAGTCAACATGGTAAGGGTAAACTTCTTTTAATTATTTTTACTTGACTATATTTCAATTTTAATTTAAAATAACAAATTTGAAAGGGGAAAAATTATGTGGAAAAGGTTAGGTGATCTTTTAATAGATGAGGGACTCATTTCAAAAGATCAGTTGAACAATGCACTCTCTTACCAGAAAGAGAATGGGGGAAGACTTGGATCGATACTGGTTCAATTGGGATTTATCACTGATGAGCAGATATCAAAAGCACTTGGTAAGCAATACAATGTTGGAGTTGTGGAGTTTAAAGAGGAGATAGACCCTATCGTTTTAAAAATCGTTTCACCCCAGATCGCACAGAAATTTCAGGTTATACCGATAAAAAGGGAAGGGAAAAATCTTTATCTTGCTATGGCTAATCCAGTCGATGTCTATACTATAGAGGATATCAAGTTTGCCACAGGTTACAATGTGATTCCACTTGTTGCAAGTGAAAATATGATTTCAAAATCTATAGAAAAATATTATGGAGTTGCCGGTTCTATGGCTGAAGTCCTTTCAGAGTTAGGAATGGAGGATGAGATAGAGATACTCGAGGAAGAGAAACAACCCGATTCACAGCAACTTCTTATTGATGTTGATGCGGCACCTGTCGTAAAACTTGTAAACGGTATAATCATAGAGGCTGTTAAACAGGATGCTTCCGATATCCATATAGAACCTTTTGATAAAATTTTAAGGGTAAGGTATAGGGTCGATGGTGAGTTGAAGGAGGTTATGAGCCCGCAGTATACACTTGGGCCCGCAATAGTTTCAAGATTGAAAATAATGGCTGGACTTAACATTTCTGAAAGAAGGGTTCCACAGGATGGAAGAATAGGTATGAAGATCGGCGAAAAATCGATAGATCTGAGAGTCTCAACACTTCCAACCGCACATGGCGAAAAAATATGTATGAGAATCGCAGCGAAATCATCACTCATGAAACTTGAAGATATAGGTCTTTCCAAAAAACCTTATAACGATTTTATAGAGGCTATTTCAAGGCCAAATGGTATTATACTTGTGACAGGTCCAACTGGCTCTGGGAAAACTGTAACACTTTATTCTATCCTTGCCAGGTTAAATACCCCAAATGTGAATATCACTACTGCTGAGGATCCAATTGAATATGACTTTATCGGTATAAATCAGGTCAATGTCAGGGAAAATATAGGATACACTTTTGCAACAGCTTTGAAGGCTTTTTTGAGACAGGATCCTGATATAATAATGGTTGGAGAGATAAGGGATCTTGAAACTGGAGATATAGCAATCAAATCTGCTCTAACAGGACATCTTGTACTTTCAACCCTTCATACAAACGATACCGTTTCCACAATCGCAAGATTGGAGGATATGGGCATAGAGCCATATAAGGTTGCATCGAGTGTTGTTCTAATAGAAGCACAAAGATTGATAAGAAGAGTGTGTAAAAATTGTGCTGTTCCCATTCAAATATCTGATGATGAGTTTATAAAGTATGGAATAAATCCTGAATATATGAGGGGCGGTAATTTTATGATGGGAAAAGGATGCCCGGTATGTGGTTTTTCCGGTTATAAGGGAAGGATCGGAATATTTGAAGTTTTACCAATAACACCGACCATATCCGAGATGATAGTAAAGCAGGCATCTGTTGATCAGATAAGAATGCAGGCTAGAAAAGAAGGTGTTATAATGTTGAGAGAGGATGGGCTTATAAAAGTTAAAGCCGGAATAACAACTCTTGAAGAGGTTATACAGGCAACAGTTGGATAAGTTGAAAAATCTCTTTTCACAGATTTCCCTTGAGGAAAAAAATTCAATACTTTTTGATAGGGTAGGTAATTTTACTTTTAACGATTTTAAAAGAAGAGTGAATTCTTATAGCAATTCTCTTATAAATTCTTTCATACTCTCTTACGATTCTGGACCATTTCTCGAACTTTTACTTCTTTTACAGGAAGAGAAAACTGAAAATAAGAATAAAAAGTTTTCATCCGATTCCTTCAAGATAGTACATCCATCAAAAAAAATGCCCAAACTTGAATATAGGGAAGGTCAGCATCTGATGGAAGAAAGAATTAAAACTTTGCTTTGTGAGGAAAAAAATATACTGCTTGCACAGGCACCTCCCGGTATAGGAAAGACTCTGGCATACATTATCCCGATGGTGGAAAATATTGAAAACAAAAGATTTTTAATTTCAACGAATACGAAAAGTTTACAGGAACAGATCTTTACAAAAGATATTGAACTTGCATCATACTTTTCAAAAAAAATTTTTTCTGTTCTCAGTATCAAAGGGATTTCAAACTACTTTTGTTTTGCAAAATATTATGAAAATATGAATAATTTTCATCCACTTATGAAACTAGCAACTGAGGGTTTTATACAGATGTCAAATACCGGGGATGTGAACTCTTTAAAATTTTTAAAAGGTATATCATACGATGATATAACATGTGATGCTGAATACTGTCAGGATAAAAATTGTCCATTTTCAAACATATGCTTTTATATTAAAGTTAAAGAAAAAGCTTTATCATCCTCAATAGTTATAACAAACCATTATTTAACTTTGATCGATCATACCCTTCCAAAAAGTATAATGGGAAATTTTGATATGATAGTTTTTGATGAAGCGCACAATCTTGAAAAAGTCATCTCTGATATTTTTTCATATACTCTCGATTTTTTTGAAATTTTTAAACTTTTAAAATATTTCGAAAAAAAGATCAAAGAGCATTTAAAAAATTTAAAAGATTATTCACTCTCGCCTGAAGCTGTCAATTTTTTTGAACAGATAGGTTCATATATAGCATCGGTTTATGAAAATTTTGAAACTATCTATCAGAACCTTTTAGATAGATTATCTACCAGTAAAAAGGATAGGGATGTTTATTCAAACTCTTTCTTTGAAAACCTTTCTTTATTTTTTTTGAAAAATAAACAGTATATTTTTACCATCACCGAATATTGTGAAAAACTTTTAAAAATGTTAAATGAAGAAAAGTTTAAAAATCTTGAAGTAAAACAAACTTTTAAATACATTTCAGATAAATTTTCAAAACTTTTTGACATTTTAATAGTTGTTTTTGAAGCTCAGAATGATGACTATTCATTTTTTTATGATTTCAACAGAGAGACTAAAAACATCATACTTAACGCTTACCTTGTAAACACTGGAGACCAGTTTGCAGGCTTCTTAAAGAAAAAGGAGAAGAGTTCAATGGTCTTCACTTCGGCAACACTTAAATCTTATAACGATTTTAAATTCTTTAAAGAGAGAATAGGATTGGATAAAAGTAAAAGGAAATATTTTGAGGATTCATACGAGTCATCTTTCGATTATAAAAATCAGATGAAAATATTTTGTATAGACAATATGGGAGATCCGAACTCACAAAATTTTCTTGAGAATGTTTCCATTTTCCTTGAAAATATAGAGAAAAAAATGAAAAAAACTCTTGTTCTTACAACATCCTATCAACAGATAGATTTTTTAAAAAAGAAGTTTGAGGGTTCAAAAAAGTATGTATTTCAGGAAAAGGATGGTAACAGTGAAAAATATCTTCTTGAGTATAAAAACAAAAAAAATGGGATTCTTGTTGGAACCAGTACTTTCTGGGAAGGTATAGATTTGCCAGGGGATCTACTTGAAATACTTATAATTTTAAAAATACCTTTTATCGTCCCCGATGACCCTGTTTATTTGAAAAGATCTGAAAATTTGAAAAATCTTGATATGGATCCTTTTTACGATTACTCATTACCATCAGCGATACTCAAACTCAAACAGGGTATTGGAAGGTTGATAAGAAAGAAGGATGATCAGGGAGAGATCTTTATACTCGATGAAAGAATATTGAAAAAAAAGTATGGTAAAATTATAATTGAAGAGTTTTATGTTAAGCCTGAGATTTTTGATTTTTATAACTTTATTGGAATTTTGAAATGAAAATTTTTCTTGTAAGACATGGCGAAAGTGAAGGAAACAGGGATAACAAGTTTAGAGGAAGAGTAGATTACCCTTTAACCGATCTTGGAAAGAAACAGGCACAGGATCTTGCAAAATTTTTAGAAGGATTCGATATCGGAAAGATAATTTCAAGTCCACTCAAAAGAGCTCTTCAGACAGCTCAACCAATTTCAAAGATTAAAAAAATAAGTATACAGGAGGATCAAAACTTTAACAACATAAACCTTGGCATATGGGAAAATTTAACAAAAGATTTTGTTGAAAAAAATTTTCCAAAAGAATGGGAACTATGGAAGAAAACTCCCGAATATCTTGATGTGGAAGGTATGGAGAAACTTGATGATGTTATGGAGAGGAGTTGCATAAGATTAAAAGAGATCGTTGAAATATCTTCAACCGATATTCTGATAGTTACCCACAGAGCAGTTTTAAAACCTTTACTGGCAGGTATTTTGAAAATTCCAAAACCATATTTCTGGAAGATACATTTCGATCCAGCATCAACAACTATCCTTGAAACAAGGGATGATGATTTTATTTTAAAAAATTTAAACATAAACCATTATTTGAGAGAAAATCACTTTGAGTATTTTTAATTTTAACTCTCATCTTTAAAACCTGAAATTATCTATGAGTAAGAAGAAGAAAAAAGATCAAAAAGAAACAAGCATAGAAAAGTTTATAAAGAACAGATTAAAAAAGCCATTCACCATAAAAGATATTTTAAAATTTTTAAAGTTTGAGGATAAAAAAAGGATCGAAACGATTCTTGAAGAACTTATCAAAAATGGTGAAGTGGTTAAATTGAAAAACAACAAGTATGGTCTATCATCTCAGATGAACATAGTTTCCGGAATCCTTGATGTAAATCCAAAAGGTTTTGGCTTTGTTATAAGGGATGATCTTCAAGATGATATATTTGTACCGCTTCATCTTATGGGAACAGCACTTGATAAAGATAGGGTTCTTGTAAAGATTTTAGGTAAAAGTGATGGGAAAAGAAAAGATGGTAAAATAGTTTCCGTTATTGAAAGGAGGAGCGATAGGATAACTGGTGTTTTAAAAAGTAGTGGAAAATTTTTCTTCGTTGTTCCAGACGATAAGAAAATTTTAAAAAATATTTTCATTGAAAAGAATAAAAATCTTGACAACCTTATAGATAAAAGGGTCATAGTTAAATTGAACGATTGGCTTTCACCAAAACTCAATCCAACCGGTGTTATAGAAAGCGAATTAAAATCTCGGAATACTCTCGATCTGGTAGAAAAGATGATCGTCATAGAAAACAACTTCTTTGATAGTTTTCCGAAAGATGTGATGGAAGAGGTGAAGAGAATAAATTTTAATCCAAAGGATGATATTGATAGAAGGATCGATCTGAGGGATAAAAATATTTTTACCATAGATCCGGTTAACGCCAAAGATTTTGATGATGCTGTTTCTATCAATATCAGGGGAGAAAAAATAGTCCTTGGCGTTCACATAGCTGATGTATCATATTTTGTTAAAGAAAACTCAAGTATCGAAAAAGAGGCTATGAAAAGGGGAACCAGTCTTTATCTTGTCACAAAAAATGTCCCGATGTTACCCGAAAAATTATCAAACGATCTGTGTTCTTTAAAACCTTATGAGGAGAGATATACCATAACATGTGAAGTTATTTTCAACAAAGATTATGATATAGAAAATTATCAAATTTACCCTTCCGTTATAAAAAGTAAAAGAAGGTTCACTTACGATGAGGTTGAAAAGATTCTTAATTCAAAAGGATCGGATCCTTTTTATAAAGATATTTTTTTAATGGATAAACTTTCAAAAGAACTCACGAAAAAAAGTTTTTTTGATGGTAGGATAGATTTCGATATTCCTGAGGTTGAAATCACCTTAACTGATGATGGAAGGATAAAAACTATACAGGAAAAGAAAAGGTTAAGTTCACATAAACTTATCGAAAACTTTATGATAGTTGCAAATACTATGGTATCAAAATATCTTACTGAGAATTGTAAGGTTACGATATATAGAACACATGAAAAACCAGATTTTGAAAAACTTCAACATTTAAAAATGGTTTTAAAGTATTACAATATAAATCTAAAAAAAATTGATGGCAAAGAGTTACAGAGTATTATTGAAAAGAGCAAAAACAAAGAGTATGGTTTCATAGTTAGAGAACTGATTTTAAGATCGATGATGAAAGCAAAATATACTACAAAAAATTCTGGACATTATGGACTCGGTTTAAAATATTATACACATTTCACATCTCCGATAAGAAGATTCCCGGATCTTATCGTTCACAGACAAATTAGAACCATTTTTGAAAAAAAATATCCTCTGGTTTACGATTTTGAACATATTGCAAAAAACTCAACTGAGAGGGAAATAGCCGCCGAAAAAGCGGAAAGGATGGCATACGATGCAGCTAAACTTTACTATATAAAAGAGAATAGAAAAAAATTTTATGATGGTGTTGTAACATCGATAACACCTTTTGGATTATTTATCCAACTTAAGGATCTTTACATAGATGGTCTTGTAAGGTACAGGGATATTGAGGATGATTATTACAGAGTTTGTGATGATGAGGTTTCGATATATGGTGTAAACACAAAAAGGATAATATCGTTAGGGGATAAAGTGAGGGTAAAGATTTTAAATGTAATTCCTGAAAAGATGATGCTCGACTTAAAGATCGAAAAGATTTTGAAAAAATAATGATGGAGGAAAAATGAAAGATGGATTAACTTTTGATGATGTTCTTCTTGTACCAAAATATTCTGAAGTATTACCTAAGGATGTTGTTTTAAAAACAAAAATTACAAAAAATATTTCATTAAACATACCGATAGTATCTGCAGCGATGGACACAGTTACAGAGAGTTCTATGGCTATAGAGATGGCAAAGAGTGGAGGTATCGGAATAATTCATAAAAATATGCCTATCGAAAAACAATCCGAAGAGATAAAAAAGGTAAAAAGATATGAATCTGGAATGATACTGGATCCCTTGACAATTTATCCTGATCAAACTATAGGGGAAGCGAAAAAGCTTATGGAAGAGTATAATATTTCAGGTTTACCTGTCGTTGAAAAAAATAATAAACTTGTTGGTATTCTCACGAAAAGGGATATAATTTTTGAAAAAAATTTGAATTTGAAAGTTTCTGAAAGGATGACTTCGAAACAACTTGTGGTTGCCAGTAAAGGAGTGACACACAAGAAAGCTAAAGAGATTTTCAGGGAAAAAAGGATAGAAAAACTCCCGATCGTCGATGGGGATAACATTCTTATAGGTATGATAACGATAAAAGATATTTTAAATATCGTTGAACATCCACTGGCTTGTAAAGATAATTTCGGAAGGTTACGAGTTGGAGCGGCAATTGGAGTTTCTGCTGATTCTTTGAAAAGAGCAGAAAAATTGATAGAATCCGATGTCGATCTTCTTGTGATAGATTCAGCCCATGGAGATTCTAAAAATATCATTTCTTTTATAAAGGAGATTAAGAAAAAATTTAAAATAGATGTCATAGCAGGGAATGTTGCAACAATGGATGGTGCAAAACATATTGCTGATGCTGGAGCTGATGGAATAAAGGTTGGAATAGGTCCAGGTTCAATATGTACAACAAGAGTCATAGCGGGAGTTGGTGTTCCACAACTGACAGCCATAATGGAAGTCAAAAATATAACAAAAGGGTATAAAATACCACTGATAGCCGATGGAGGTATAGTCTATTCAGGAGATATAGTGAAAGCCCTCGCTGCTGGAGCCGATCTTGTGATGATAGGTGGTTTACTCGCTGGAACTGATGAGGCCCCTGGAGAGACTGTTATAATGGATGGTAGAAAATATAAAGTTTACAGGGGAATGGGGTCAATAGATGCAATGTTGGCCGGTTCCAAAGATAGATATTTCCAGGAGGAAGAATCAAAACTTGTTCCAGAAGGTATAGTTGCAAGGGTTCCCTATAAAGGAAGAGTATCCGAAATTCTTTTTCAACTTGTTGGTGGAATAAAATCCGGTATGGGTTACTGCGGGTCAAAGGACATAGAGGAATTACAGAAAAATGCTGAATTCATAAAAATATCCTTTTCAACTATAAAAGAGAACCATCCCCATAATGTTATAATTTCCAAAGAGGCTCCAAATTATGAAGGACCAAAATGATGTTTTCAATTACCGGCTAATTTTTTTAATTGATTTTTCTTTTTTTTAGTTTACAATAAAACCAGATCTGAGGTTGATGTTTTTCATAAACCGAGGATCCAAAAAAACTGAGGACAAGATATTTTAAGTCCGAGGAGAAACAATGGAACAAAAAAATGAAAAAAGATTAAGGATTGGGATAGTAGGTATTATTGTTGAAAATAGAAATGAAGTATCCCGTGTAGTTAACCAGATTTTAACAGATTATGGATATATAATAAAGGGAAGGATGGGCCTACCAAATTTAACTGAAAATTTCTGTGCCATATCTTTGATTGTTGAAGGAACAAATGAAGATGTTGGTGCGATGACAGGAAAACTTGGAAGAATAAAGGGAGTTAAAGTTTCATCCACTTTTATAAAAAAGGAGAAATTATGAACCAAACTAACGATTTTATTGACCAGGAATATCTTGATGATCTCATAAAATCAAATAAAAAACCTTCAAAAAACGAAGTGATTGAAGTTTTAAAGAAGGGAGAAGAGAAGAAGGGTCTTTCTGTTGAGGATGTTTTTGTCCTTTTACAGAATGATGATCCGGAACTGACAGAAGAGATGTTTTCTCTTGCATTGAAGATAAAAAAGGAAATCTATGGAAACAGGCTTGTAATATTTGCTCCACTTTATGTTACAAATGTTTGTGCAAATGTTTGTGACTATTGTGGGTTTCGTGCAGACAATAAAGAGTTGAACAGACGAACTCTTAGTATCGATGAATTGAAAGAGGAAGTTAAAATTCTTGAAGAAGAAGGACATAAAAGAATCTTAATGGTTTACGGTGAACACCCTAAATTTAAAGTTGACTGGATAAAAGAGACCATACTTACAGCATATTCGGTAAAATCTGGTAATGGAGAGATAAGAAGGATAAATGTTAACAGTGCTCCAATGGATACGGAAGATTTTAAAATATTGAAAAGTTCAGGTATAGGTACCTATCAATGTTTTCAGGAAACATACCATAGAAAGACTTACGAAAAGGTTCATCTTAAGGGTAAAAAAAGGGATTATATTTACAGACTCTATGCTCTCCATAGAGCACAGGAAGCGGGAATAGATGATGTAGCGATGGGTGTTTTATTTGGACTTTATGATTACAGGTTTGAAGTTATGGCTTTAATACAACATGCTATGCAACTTGAAAAAGTTTTTGGAGTTGGCCCACATACGATATCTTTTCCAAGAATCGAACCTGCTCTTGGTGCACCTCTTTCAAAACATCCACCGTTTCAGGTAAAGGATAAGGATTTTAAAAAGATTGTATCAATATTAAGGATAGCGGTTCCATATACCGGACTCATTCTTACAACAAGGGAAAAAGCAGATTTTAGAAGAGAACTTTTTCAACTGGGGGTATCACAGATAAGCGCAGGTTCAAGAACATACCCGGGTGCATACCATGATGCTAAAACTAATAAACCTGATATGCAACAGTTTACTATAGGTGATACAAGATCTCTTGATGAGGTAATATTTGATATAGCATCACACGGTTATATTCCCTCTTTTTGTACTTCATGTTATAGAAGTGGAAGAACAGGATCACATTTTATGAGTGAAGCCAAGGGAGGTCATATACATACATTCTGTCAGCCAAATGCTATTTTAACCTTTATAGAATATTTACAGGATTATGCATCACTTCAAACCAGAGAAGTAGGATTCAAATTTGTTGAAAAAGAGATAGAGAAGATGGAGGAAACGATTTTAAAGAAAAATTTTATTCAAAAAGTGAATGAGACTAAAGAGGGGAAGAGGGATCTGTATTTTTGAGGAGTTTTTATGAAAAAAGAACTCATATCGATGGCTCCACATATAGGAATTTTTGGGAAAAGAAATGTTGGCAAATCATCACTTATAAACAGTATTACAGGTCAAAATATAGCAATAGTATCAGATATCCCCGGCACAACAACGGATCCTGTTGGTAAAAGGATGGAAATATTGCCACTTGGTCCTGTTTATATTGTTGACACTGCTGGAATAGATGATGAAGGTGAACTGGGAAAAGAGAGGGTAAAAAAATCTCTTGAGGTTTTGGGGAAAACTGATCTGGTAATCCTTGTTTCAACATACTCAACTTTCAACGATTTTGATAAAAAATTCATTGGGAGTATGAAAAAGAGAAATGAAAAGATACTTGTCGTTTTTTCAAAAATGGACATTGAAAAAAACGATTCAAAGGTTATGGAATGGTTAAAAGAGAATAAAGTTAAATATATTGAGGTTTCATCAAAAACTGGTGAAAACATATCAAAACTTAGAGAAAAAATAGCTTCATTGTTGGAAGAAGTTATAACATCCGATGTTATAATAAGAGATCTGGTAGGAAAGAATGATATCGTTGTTCATGTTATTCCAATAGATTCAGCCGCTCCAAAGGGAAGAGTGATATTGCCACAGGAGCAGGTATTGAGGGATGCGCTTGATGCAAACTCTATTTCCATAGTTGTTCAGGATACTCAACTTGAAGAAAGTTTAAAAGTTTTGCATAGGAAACCAAAACTGGTTATCACAGATTCACAGGTGGTTGATCTTGTCTCAAAAGTAGTACCTAAAGATATTGATATAACTACATACTCTATACTTTTTTCAAGACTCAAAGGTGATCTTGTTGAGTATGTAAGGGGATTGCAGGTTTTGAAAAAATTAAAGGATGGTGACAAAATTTTTCTCGCTGAAGCGTGTACACACCATACACAATATGATGATATAGGAAGGGTTAAATTACCAGCCTGGATAGAAAAATATACGGGCAAAAAGTTAAATTTTATTATGAATCCTGGTGTAATGATACATAAGGATATTTCAGATTCAAAACTGATTATACTTTGTGGGAATTGTATGATTAACAGAAAGGAGGTTCTATCAAGAATTTTAAAAGCAAAAGAAGAGAATATCCCCGTTACAAACTATGGTGTTATAATATCACATATACACAACGCGTTAAATAGAACCATAAAAGTTTTTAAAGATGCTTACGATGAGTATATAAAAAGTTTTCCGGAGTCTGGATGCTAAATTATAGTTTTAAAAACCTTGTTCATCTTTTGGAGTCTAAAAATGAAGAACATTTGAATTTAAGAAAAAAAGCCAACCAACTAACAGAAAAAATTTTTGGAAAAAAGGTTTTTTTAAGAGGTATTATAGAATTTTCAAACATATGTAGAAAAGATTGTCTATATTGTGGTATAAGAAAAAGCAACAAAAATCTTGTCAGGTATTTTATTAAAAAAGAGGATATAAAAGAGATAATAAAGAATAGTTATCAGGATGGTTTCAGAACTATAGTTTTACAGAGCGGGGAAGTCGAGATCTTTGATAGAGATATAACAGAAATTATCGAATTTACCAGGAAAAATTTTGATATGGCGATAACCCTATCTCTTGGGGAAAGAAAGAGAAAAGTTTACGAAGAGTGGAAAAAAGCAGGTGCGGATAGATATCTTTTAAGGATAGAAACCACAAACAGGGAACTCTTTAAAAGACTTCATCCAGATGATGATTTTGATAACAGGTTAAGATCTCTGCTTTACCTAAAAGAACTCGGTTATGAAACTGGAACAGGTGTTATGATAGGTTTACCAGGACAAACATATGAGGATCTTGCAAAGGATATTCTCTTTTTTAAAATTTATGATTTCGATATGCTTGGAGTTGGTCCATTTTTACCTTCTTTTGAAACACCTTTAAAAAATGAAAAAAAACCAGATTTTGAACTCGTATTAAATTTCCTTGCACTTTTAAGACTCATTACGGGAAATACTAATATTCCAGCAACAACATCCATGGCAACACTTGATAAGAAAGGCAGAGAAAAGGCTTTAAATAGTGGGGCGAATGTTATAATGCTAAATTATACCCCTGCACAATATAGACATATGTATCAACTTTATGATGAAAAGATCTGTTTGAGGGAAGATGAAAAAAATACCTTTAAGTTAACTGAAAATGTTGTAAGAAGAGCAGGAAAAATACTTGTTGACGAGAAAGGGGATAGGGTGAAGTTATAAAAAAAAGTTTACATAGAAATATTTTTTGATATAATATAATCCTATGTATGAAATTATAATAATAGGTTCAGGACCATCTGGACTTTTTGCCGCTTTAAATCTTGTAAATAATGGTAAGGATTCAATATGTATAATCGATAAGAATCCCTTTCCATCCGGAGGGATGTTAAACGATTGCAAGTTGAATCTTTCGACCGAGATCGGTATGGATCTTGGAGAATTAAGGATTACAAAGGAAAAAGCAAAAGAATATATAGATTTTATAGATAAAACTTTTCTTTTTTTTGGTGCACCGGATGAAGTTTATGGCTCTGATGAAAAGTTGTATAAAGAATGGGCTGAAAGGGCGAAAAGAAACGATGTTGAGTTTATCCCATCATTGCAAAGGCACATAGGAACAGATCTTTCAAAAAAGATAATAAAAAATTTTAGAAACTATCTTGAAGAAAAGAATGTTAAAATAAGACTTTCAACTGAAATCGTTCATATAGAGAAAAAAGATTCACAATTTTTCTTAAAATCTTCCACAGGTGAGGAATTTTTTTCAAAATATCTTTTGCTCGCTCCTGGAAGATCCGGTTCAAGTTGGCTTAGAGAAATTTCAAAAAAACTCAAAATATCCTATTCCAATGGGAAAAAGATAGATGTCGGCATAAGGCTCGAGATGAACAAAGAATCCTATCCTATAACCGATGTTATATATGATCCCAAATTTAAAATGTTTTCAAAATATAAAAATGTTTTAAGAACCTTCTGCACGAATCCAAAAGGAAGAGTAACACTTGAAAGGTATGATGATTTTACTCTTATTAACGGCGATGCTTTGAAAATGAAAAAGACTGAAAATACTAATTTTGCATTGCTCGATACGATAATTTTAACCGAGCCTTTAACCGATCCCTTTGTATATGGAAAGTTGATCTCAATAGCAACGAATCTTCTTGGTAACGGTAAACCGATAATACAGAGAATAGGTGATTTTCTTGATGAAAAAAGAAGTAAATTTGAAACATTTTTTGATAAAACAAGATGGTTTGACAGGGTGAAACCAACATTACAGATTGGAGAACTCGTAACACCCGGTGATATAAGGATGGCTTATCCTTATAAGATAGTTAAAGAGTTGAAAGAGGGTCTTATCAGGTTGAACAAGATTTTTGGTAATACAATATTAAAAGAAGAGAATATAATATACGCTCCAGAGGTAAAATTTTATTCCATCTCTTACCAGACAACCGATGAACTTGAAACAAATGTGAAAAACATTTTTGTAGCAGGTGATGGTGCAGGTAAATCCAGGGGAATAGTTGGAGCGGCAATATCAGGACTTATAGCCTCAAATGGGATTTTAAAAAAAGGATGAACCAGTTTAAAAGAAAGATTTCAGCATTTTTTTTTGCGATAAGACCCTATGAAAATCTTCAACATTTTTTGTTTACAGTTGCAGGATTTATCTATGCAACATATAAACTCGCCTTTTTTGAAATAAGTTTGAAATCTTTTATAGGGAGTATAACTGTTCTATCATTTCTTTCACAGGTTCTCTCATACAACAATTATGCAACTTTTGAACTGGATCTTGTAGATGAAAGTAAAAAATTTCAAAATAAATTTGAAGGTATAAACAAAACTTTTCTTCTTAAAATATCAATATTCTTTTTTGTTTTAACGATTCTTTCATCTCTCTTTATAAACATTATTTCCACACTTTATTTTATTCTTCTTATGTTTGGATGGATTTTGTATACACATCCGAAGTTAATGATGAAAAGAAATATTATCTTTCCGTTTATTCTTGATATTTTGACTATGCCATATTTAACTATTTTTGGTTCATATGTTTCAGGTTATTTTGGTTTTGACCTTTTAATCTTTTCCATATTTTTTGGACTTATTGAAATAGCAGGTCATCTTAACCATTATAACCTTGATTATGAGGTTGATAAAAAAACAAAAATATTCACTATAGCCCACAGTGTTGGTAGAAAAAATCTTTTTTTGCTTACAGTTTTCTTTTTTGGAATCTCATCCTTCTATTTTTTGATAATCTCTATTTTTAAAATAATTCCTTTGTATACTGGATTCTCCTATATCCCCGGTTTTATATTTCAGCTTATTTTTACTTTTAAAATTTTAAAAAAGAATATGGATTATAATTTTCCTTTAAAGTTTAGAACATTTTACAGAATCCTATTTTTTCTGGAATCCCTTTTTGTCGTCTTAACTCTACTTTTATTATGATTGAAAAGAAAAAAATTGTAAAAATTATAAAGATACTTTTAAAAGAGACTGAAAGATTAAAAAAACCTGTTGTTGAAAAACTTTATTCTGATAAAAAGGATCCTTATAAAATTCTTATAACCACTTTAATATCTTTAAGAACCAAGGATTCTATAACCGAAGAGGTTTCAAGAAAACTTTTACAGAAAGCTTCAAACCCATATACTATGGCTAAACTACCTTTAGATCAAATAGAAAAAATAGTAAAAAAGGCTGGTTTTTATAAAAACAAAGCGATGGTTGTAAAAAATGTTTCAAAAAAAATAATAGAGGATTATAATGGAAGAGTGCCAGACAAACCTGAGGAACTTTTAAAAATAAAAGGTATCGGGCACAAAACCGCCAATCTTGTTTTATCAACAGCATATGGTAAAAATTTTATATGTGTCGATACACATGTTCACAGGATTTCAAACAGGCTGGGTCTTGTTAAAACAAAGAATCCCTATGAAACGGAGATTGAACTGATGAAAGTTTTACCTGAAAAATACTGGAAAATCATAAATAGACTTTTTGTAACATGGGGGCAGAATATCTGTAAACCCATAAATCCAAAATGTTCTATATGCAGTGTTGAAGCCTATTGTGAAAAAAATATTCAAATCTTTAAAGGTTGATAATATTTGATAATTATGATATAATAAAAAAATGTCAGAACCTTTACATATATCTATAATATTAAAAAAAATAATAGGTGATCTGGAAAGAAAAATAGTTGAAAACTCTTTTGCTGATAATATAGACTGGAACGATATAGTAGGAGAGGATATTGCAAAAGGTTCAAAACTTATAGGCAGAAAAGGAAAAAAGGTTCTGGTAAAAGTTAAAGATACTTGTTATATGTTTGAGATCAACAGAATGAAAGAGGATATACTTCAAAAGATAAATTCCAGAAGCGGTGAAGAGTTTAAAGATATTAAAATTTTGTTAATAATGGAGGAAAATTAAATGTCCAGCGAAGAACTTTTTCCACAAAATAATAATGAAAGATCAGTTTATGATGCAAACTCCATACAAGTTTTAAAAGGGCTTGAGGCTGTAAGGAAAAGACCATCCATGTATATCGGTGATACAACAACCAGAGGCCTTCATCACCTTGTTTTTGAAGTTGTGGATAATTCAATAGATGAAGCGATCGTTGGATACTGTGATAAAATTAAGGTTACAATAAACGAGGATGGTTCCTGTACCGTTGAGGATAATGGTAGAGGAATACCTGTGGATATACACCATGAACAGGGGAAATCCGCACTTGAAGTTGTTATGACTATCCTTCATGCTGGTGGAAAATTTGATAGAAAAACTTATAAAATATCTGGTGGATTGCATGGTGTTGGAGTATCAGTTGTAAACGCTCTATCCGAATGGCTTGAAGTTTTTGTTCAGAAAGATGGTAATGTTTACTATCAAAAGTATCAGAGAGGTATACCCGTTGAGGATGTGAAGATCGTTGGAAAAACTAAAAAAAGCGGGACAACGGTTACATTTTTGCCTGATAAAACAATATTTGAGATTACTAAATTTTCTTATGATATTTTGTCTGAAAGGTTAAGGGAGATAGCCTTTTTAAACAAGGGGCTTGAAGTGGAAATAGAGGATAAGAGAGAAAAGAAGGTAGAGAAAAGACATGTTTTCAAATTCAAAGGTGGTATAAAAGAGTTTATAGAGTTTTTAAACGAAAACAAGAATGTTTTGCATAAAACGATATATATGGTTAACAACAAGGAGAACATAGAGGTTGAAGTAGCACTGCAATATAATGAATCGTATGTTGAAAATCTTTATTCCTATGCTAACAATATAAACACCAAGGAAGGTGGGACACACCTTATCGGGTTTAAATCCGCCTTAACAAGGGTTATAAACGATTATGCTAAAAAGGGAAATTTTTTAAAAAATATTGATTCGATAAGTGGTGATGATTGTAGAGAAGGGTTGACGGCTGTAATTTCAGTCAAGATACCAAATCCGCAGTTTGAAGGTCAGACTAAAACAAAACTTGGCAACTCTGAGGTTAAGGGTATAGTCGAATCTTTGATATCTGAAAAACTTCAAACATTTTTTGAAGAGAATCCTTCCATCGCAAACAGGATAATAGAAAAAGTTGTTCTTGCGGCAAGAGCAAGGATCGCAGCAAGAAAAGCGAAAGAACTGACAAGAAGAAAGAGTGCTCTCGATTCTGCTTCTCTTCCAGGAAAACTCGCAGACTGTTCAATCAATGATCCGAAGATAGCCGAACTTTATCTTGTTGAGGGAGATTCCGCAGGTGGAAGTGCAAAACAGGGAAGGGATAGAACTTTTCAAGCCATACTTCCTTTAAGAGGAAAGATCTTGAATGTAGAAAAAGCAAGGTTGGATAATATTCTTTCAGATGAAACGATAAAAACTATAATACAGGCTATTGGAACAGGTATAGGTGATGAGGAGTTTGACATTTCAAGGTTAAGATATGGAAAGATTATAATAATGACTGATGCCGATGTTGATGGCTCCCATATAAAAACCTTACTTTTAACATTTTTTTACAGGTATATGACAAAACTGATAGAGAATGAGAATGTTTTTATAGCACAACCTCCACTTTATAAGATAACATCGGGGAAGAGTAATCCATTGTATGCTTATTCTGATGATGAACTAGAAAATATTTTGAAATCTCTCGATAAGGACAAAGTGAACATTCAAAGGTATAAAGGACTTGGAGAAATGAATCCGGAACAACTATGGGAGACGACGATGGATCCAGAAAGAAGAATTTTGAAACTTGTTGCACTTGAGGATGCGGTTGAGGCTGATAGAATTTTTACCATACTTATGGGTTCAGAGGTCGAACCGAGGAAAAAATTTATCGAAGAGAATGCCCGTTTTGTTGAAAACATAGATGTATGAATATTGACAAATTTCAATTTTATGTTATTATGACTTTTCTAAGGGGGCGTAGTTCAGCTGGTTAGAACGCTTGCCTGTCACGCAAGAGGTCGCGAGTTCGAGTCTCGTCGCTCCCGCCACTTTAAACGGTCATCAGAATTCACCAATAGTTAAAAGGGTTTTCTATATTCATAATGCATACCTTCATCGTTCAATGAGAATTTCGAGCAGACCAGTTTCAGCAATTTCCCCTTTTTCTCGGGTTCTATCCTATCGTATAAATTTACCAGGACTTACACATTTTGAGTCTTTTTCGCACGATTTCGGGGATTACTACCGTTTTCTTTGTCAATTCCTCTATTAGGCATTCTTCTTCTCTTCTGCCATTGCGATGAGCATAGCGACGAAGCATCCTCTTAGTGGGGTAAATACTGTTTGTAAAACAAATGAATAGTCAAAAATGGGATTGCCGCACTAAGAGGTATGAAAGTCAAGCAAGGCGTTCGCAATGACAAAAAAAATGAATAGTGAATAAGCGGATCCCCACGCTCAGAGGTAAGTGGGTAAAGCAGGTTGCTCAGAATGACAGAATGGAAAATGAGTGTTATTTGAAGAGGGGTTGCAGTAAACTGTGAAGACGCTGTTCGACATGAGCTATGAGCCGTATGAAAATAACATTGAGCTATCAGCCTTGTGCCATAAGTTAATAATACAGATGCAGAGCCAATACATAATATGGAGTAAAAAGAATAGGGGATGTTAACAATTTATGACATATCAGACAGAGAAGTGATAAAAGAGGAACCAAAGAAGCAATGCGAACACAAAATAGATATCAGACATTTAAAAAATGGTATATACTTCATACAGGTTGAGAATAAGATCAGGACTTTAAAGGGGAAACTGGTCAAAATTAACGGATATAATCTCTGCCAGTTAAGAAATAAGTCAAGATTTGGTGCTTCCTTTTCAGTAAATAGTCACAAAACTCGTTTAGAGACTCCCATTTTTTACTTAATACCCCTTGATTAAAATATTTAAAAATATATAATAAAACATATGAAAAAAAAAATTATTATTGTTGGTATAGATGGTGGCACCTTTTTACTTATAGATAGATTTATAAATGACGGTAGACTTCCATTTTTTAAATTTTTAAAGGAGAATTCTCTCTATTCTGATATGTATTCTGTAGACCAGAATACGAGAGTCCCTATATCTCCAACCATATGGACATCGCTTGCCTCAGGGAAAAAAGCTGAAAAACATAAGATCCTTTCATTCTTCAATCTTCAACAGGATATCGTATCAGCCAGATGGTTTGAAATATTAAACCATTATGGATATTCTGTCGGAACTTTTGGATGGGAATTGACCTGGCCTCCCGAAGAGTATGGTGGATTTACAATACCCTGTTCTATGGCAAGAGATAATAGAACCTTTCCTTCTTATCTTTCACCGATAATGGAATTGAGAGGCAAAAAGAAGAGAAAATTTTTGAGCAATGTTTTATTATTTTTCAAATTGAAAAGGATAGGTGTTGATTCTTTGACATTAGTTCAGTTAGTTTTAAACACAATCTTTGAAAGATTCTATGATAAAAAGATAAAACTTTTTAAAAGGTTGATCCTTTTGAACCGTCTTAACCTTTCCTTGTTTTTAAATTTAGTAAAAAAATATAAAACTGAAATTTCCTTTTTCTTCATCCCAATTGCAGATTCTTCTTCACATTATTTCTGGAAATATTCCGATAAAGAGAATTTTCCTGAAGTCTCAGATATAGAGAGAAAAAAATATAAAGAATTACTTTTAAAATCTTATATTGAGATAGATGAGAGTTTGAAAAAAATTTATGATAAAAACAAAGATTCTGTTCTATTCATTATATCCGATCATGGTATGAAACCCATAAGGGAGGGTAGTTTTAAAACTCTCTCACTTAAGCAAAAAAGTTTTCTTGATAAAACGAATCTGAACAAAAAAGTGGAAATATATTTTGTTGGCTTGAATTCCGTTATCGTAGTAAAGGATGATTCTTCAGTTGATCCTGATTCCCTTTTACAATTTTTCAAAAATATTATCATAAAACCTATAGATGAAAAATTTTTTGAAGTTGTTGAAAAAGATAATAGTGGAAGGATATTTTTAAAGGTAACACAGTTCGATAAAGGTAAATTTCAGGAAAAGGATTTAACAAATTTAAAAGTTTTGATTGGGACAGATTACTATGATTTCAAATCTCTTGTTGATATAAATGATATAGAAAGATCATCCGATCATGATGAAAGAGGTATATTTATCATATTTGATAAAAATCTAAAAAGAAAGGGGAAAATAGAGGATTCCACGATATACGATTTTTTACCAACTTTACTTGATTTTTTATCTTTACCAATTGCAAAAGATTTTGATGGAAAAAGTTTAATTGAATCCTCTCAAAAAAGTTTTATAGATACTTACGATTTTCTTGTGAAAAGAAAAAAAGAGAGTATAGATAAGGATGATGAATTTGTAAAAGAGGAATTAAGAAGGCTGGGTTATTTAAAAGATAAATAGGAGAGATATGAAAAATTTTCAAGCGGTTATACTCGCTGCTGGAATTGGTGAAAGGTTGAAGCCTGATACTGAGAATAAACCTAAAACGATGTTAAGAATAGGTAAAAGTACTCTTATAAAAGAAATAATAAATAACATTTACAATTCTGGCATAAACGATATAATGATTGTTGGAGGACATAGATTCAATATTTTAAAAAGGTATCTTTTGGGTTTAAAGAAAAATTATTTAAATTTAAACATTTCCTTTGTTGAAAATAAAAAATATATGGAATTCAACAACTGTTATACACTCTTTACAGCCCTTCCACATATTAGAAAAGATTTTATAATTTTTAACAGTGATATAATATTTGATATCCTGATTTTAAAAAGATTGCTTGAGAATGATGGAAATTTTATAGTGGTGGATAATGTGAAAAGAGTTGGTAAAGAGGAAATGAAAGTGGTTTTAAAGGATGGTTTTGTATTCTCTCTTTCAAAAAAGAATCCAGTTGAAAATTCTGTTGGTGAATATATAGGGATAACGATGGTTAAACATAACACCATAAGATCTATGATGAAATTTTATGATAGATTTGATTTTACATCAAAAGGTAAATACTACGAGGATCTTCTTGTTGATGTATCCAGGGAGAATATATTCTTTAAACCCTTATATACCGATGGACTTTTGTGGACAGAGGTTGATACATTTGAAGATCTTGAATTTGCAAAAAAGATTTATAAAGATTTAAACAAAAAGTATAGTGAATGAAAAGTGTAATACTTATATTGATAGATGGTGCAAGGTATGATTTTGTAAAAGAGGATAATACTTACAAACAACTCTTTCAAAATTCAAAATGGTTTAACAGATTTTATACCGCGTCACCTTATACCATAGGCTCCATGCACGCTCTTTTTACAGGTCTTTATCCAAAAAATAATGGGGTTTGTGGCTATTTAAGACCAAAGGATCTTAGAGAAGATGTCAAAATAATCCCACAATATTTAAAGGAGAAAGGTTATTTTACTCTTGCAAATATACCAAGCCTGGTTGTGATGGCAAATAGAGGCTTTGATGTATACTCTTTGCACGATGAATACAATCAGGATGTTAAAGAGGAACACTTAAAATTTATAGAGGAAAACCAAAAAAGATTGAACGAAAATAGACCATTCTTCCTTTATTTGCATTATTCGAAGATACACACATCACTTGTAAAAAATGTTTTAAATGTTTATTCCGATAGGAGTGAAGAGTATTTTGAAAATAGAGAAGAGAATATTAAAAGGTATAAAAAGGATATCGAAATTTCCGGGGAATATCTTAAAGATATTTTTAAAAAAGTTAAAGAGTATGAACTTGATAATGATACTCAAATATGGATACTTTCAGACCATGGTGCATCGGTGGGGGAAGTCTTTGGTGAGAGAGCGTATGGAGTCTTTCTTTACAACTATACTCTGCACAATTTTGTTATAAAATATGATTCAAAATTAAGAGAAGAGGATAACTCTCTTCGCTCAACTGTAGATTTTTTACCTTTGTTGTTTGATTCTTTGAATATAGATATTCCTCAAAACATAGATGGAATTTTGAAGAGAGAGATTGAAACAAAGAATCTTTTTAGTTTAAAAAGAAAAGTTTTTGAAATCTATTTTGAGACCGGTGGTGTTGATGGGCCATTCCCATCTCCACAAAAACATAATATTTTTGGAATTTTTGATGGAAAAAGAAAATTGGTTCATATCAAAACGATAGATAGGTTTCAGGAGTTTATAGTTGAAAATGAAAAAGATCTTGAGGTCTTCAAAATATCTTCTGATTTGAAAAAGAAACTTTTGGAATATGAAAGATAAAAAAAGAATCATTCTCCTTTCACATCTCTGGCCCTATTCACCCCAGAGGTTAACTCCATCAACCGGAATCTATGTTTATGAACAGGTTGAAGAGTTAAAGAATAATGTAGATCTTGAAATTTTTGTTCCTGTAAGAATAAATCCAACTTTAAAAGAGATTCTTTTTTCAACAAAAAAAAATATTTTTAAAAACTATATTTTTCATAAAGAAAAAACCTGTATATTTTTAAAATATCCTAGAATTCTAACAAAACATTTCGATTCTTTCGTTATAGGTTTAATACTTTATTTAAAAACTTACTTTAAAAGTTACGATCTTATTCATTCTCATACTCTCTTCCCTGATGGATTGGCATCATTTGTATATTCAAGGTTAAAAAGAATTCCATTTGTTGTAACTGTTCATGGAAGTGATCTTATGTTGATATCAAAAAGACCCATAGATAAGTTTTTTGTAAAATTGTTTCTTAAAAAGGCAAGAAAGGTTATAGTTGTCAGTTATAAAATGGAAAAGATTTTAAGAAATGATTTTCAAACAAAAAGAACCGTTGTTATACGAAATGGAATAAAAAGAGAGTTTAAAATGACCGATCTTTCAAAAAATCTTCTTTTCATAGGGAGGTTGACCGACATAAAGGATCCTATTTTACTTTTAAATATTTTTAACGATTTTTTGAAATCAAGGAAAGATTTTAAACTCGTTATCGTTGGTGATGGACCTTTAAGAGAAAAAATTTTTGAAGAGATTGAAAGGTATGGAATAAAAGATTATATTGATTTTAAAGGTTTTGTAAAAAGGGAAGAGATAGAAAAAATATACTCGAAAGCATTCTTAACTCTCATAACAAGTAAATCTGAAGGGTTTCCATCTATTATTTTTGAATCATTTTCTGCAGGTGTTCCAATAATATCCTTCGATGTTGGTGGAGTAAAAGAGGCTGTTTCAGACTATAAAACAGGTTTTATTGTTCCAGAAAGGGATAAAGGAATGTTTTTAAGAAGAGTTCACGAGGGTATTGATTATAAATGGGATAGGGAATATATAAAAAAATTTGCTTCAAATTTTTTATGGGAAAAGATCGCAAAAGAGATTGTTGAAAGAGTATATAAATAAAAAAGGGGGATTTTATCCCCCTTTTTTTATTAAAATGAGAGTCTTATTTAACGACTGTTATCTTTATTTTATCTTTTTTGCTTCCCTGCGTTAAAAGAATATAGTAAATACCTGATGATAGTCTTTCTTTATCAACTCTAACCGAATATCTTCCTGGAGACATAACTCTGTTTTGCAGTGTCGCAACAACCTGACCTGTGATAGAATATATTTTAAGAGTCACAAAATCTTCTTTGTCTATTGCAAAGTTGATATTTAAACTTCCTTTTACTGGATTGGTCTCTGGTTTGTAAAGTTTGAATACAAATGGGTTAAAGTATTTTATAGATGTTTGTCCATATGTGACCTTTTCTCCTCCAAGTTTTACGAGATCAAGTTTGTATGTATATGCTCCATTTTGAGATAAAGTTTTATCAACAAATTTTGATGATTTGAAATCAACTGAGCCTATAACTTTAAAGTATCCATTATCTCTGGATCTTGAGATTTCCCACTCGCTTCCATTGTTTATTCCTTCCTTCTGCCATTGCAGGTATATTTCAGAACCATTCTGTGTGGCAACAAGTGAAACCGTGTTGAGTGCTATTATATTATTGATGACATAAACTTCATCGGATGTGTTGTAAGAATAACCCTGATAATTAACTGCTCTTACTTTGAAGTAATGAAGACCTTTTACATCAGGTATAACAAATTTTGCTGAATCATCTGTTGTTGTAAGAACAGAATCTTTTGATGTTGCGAAGAAGTTAGCATCAGTTGATCTGTAAACAATATACTTTGTAACAAAATCTTTTAATGGGTTGGGTTTCCATTTCAATGTTACTTCATTCGTAGCATCATTAAAGTTACATGAATCTATAACAAGATCGACCTGTTCTGGTAACACGAGTGAGGTTATATCTATTTTTGTTACTTCAGAATTATCAAGATTCATCGTCCACATATAATATTTGTTTCCGTATGCATATGGAATCGCTGGTGTAGTGCCATCTGCTGAAACAGCCTGAATCGCAAGATCATATGCAGGATAGGAACCCTGAACCGAAGGACAGGAAATTGTATTTATGGTTCTAAATTTCAAACTATCTGGAATAGAATCACCGCTTACACCAAGATCGGTTATAGGATATTTTCTGTAGATAAGGTTTTCATAAATATTAACTGACCATAAAGCTGAGCCATCCCATTCTATACCTCTACCATTGTTCCACCTTCCACCATAACCTGCACCATCTAAAAGTGGAGCTCTTTTCCATATAGTCCCGGCACCATTTATAACTTTTCTAACAGCATATAATGATTCTTCCAGTGTTCCATATGTTTGCCAGTAAGCGTATAGTGAATCGTTGTTGTCAAAAGTTAATCCTCTTATTCTTTTCATTACTGTTCCAGCATAATCTGAATTGGGCCATCTCACTCTTCCAACATAAGATGGAGATCCAGATGAAAAATCATAGATATGCGCGGAATCACCTGAAGAATACCATATTCTACCAAGAGCATCATGATCCATATCCATAAGATAATTCGCACCAGCATAAGTGAAAGAATCTTTAACAACACTGCCCCATGTTGAAAGATCAAAATAGATCATTTTCTTAGAACCTGTTCCATAAGCATTTCCAAGGCCTGTTCCAGCGGAAATAACCATCCAATCCCCCACAGCATCAGAGTAAACAAGATCTAATCCAGCAGCATCAGTGAGTGAACCTGATACATTTCTCAGCAATGTTGTATATAGCAAAGAAGTTGAATTTATCTTTATACCAAATTCGACTTCATTTGAACCGTTGGAAGAAGTGAAATCAAGGGTAAAGAAAATGGTCGTATCGGTAGGACAACTTGGTTTTACTTTTATCCTGAAAATATCTGAAGTGTTTGAAACAGTTGTGAGTGAATTTATTGTCCCATAGTCTGCTGTAGAATCAAGGACGGTGACAAAACCCTGTTTATTTCTTAATTTTGCTGCAACGCTTGTAGCATTACCACCAACATTCTTAACGGCAATCACAAGGTCAACTATTTCATCAGGATCCACAACACCATTGTTGTTTGAATAATTTGTCAGAGTATCGTATACGGTATGTGATTTATAAGCAAAGGATGCATTTGATGGAACTGTGCAGTTATCAACTGTAAACCACATCGTATCACCTGGCGCTGAAATTGATATTATGTATGGTCCAAAAGCGGTTGTTGAACCATTTTGATTTGCAGCAGCATATGTTGTGTTTGTAAACTCATAATCATCACCCGCAAAATATGGAGCCTGCCCCTCATCTCTAAAAATGGTATCGGACGAATAGGTTGAATGTGTAACTGGATCAAACCCCCTCTGTTCTACCCAATATGTATAATAAGTAGGTCCCTCATTATAATAACTTCCCTTTTCAGATGGATCATAATGAACTATTATCAAACCATGTTCTGGTAAGCAGGACTCAAAGAAACCTTTATTAGTCCTATTTTCAACAAAGAAATATTCGTCTGCACTCTGGAAAGTCGAATTCTGTATCTGAATAAATCTTGGTCCCAATTTTGTTGATTCAGCGGCAAGACCGACGACAAAATATCTTCCATTTGTAGTTATCAACTGATCCCAATCATCTGGCATAAAACCAGCCGTTGAATCACCCTCTTCCGGGTATCCTCTAAATGAGTATTGAAGCATAGCACCTGGATGTGGAGGCCTTGAACCAGCTTGAATCCCATCACCTATCCATGCACCAGCATCCATTAATGACCAGGTTCCGCAGGGTTCACCTTCAGAACCATAATCATAAAGATCAGGAGCACCAAAAGCATGGAAAGATTCATGTGAATGAACTCCTATACCCATCGTATAACTTCTAATAAACTGTGTATCCTGAAGTTGGGTGGCAGTCCAGTTTTTTGAAAGAGAATCAAGCAATTCACCTGCATTGGTTGGGTTTCTGACTGTAGCACCTGTTGTTGTTGAAACGGTAGTTGTATATTTTGTAGCCCACATATCTTTTGTTGACCCTGTTGCTGATTGTTCTCCACCAGCACGAACAACTATCCAGTGATCAACATAACCATCACCATCACCATCATAATCACTGTATGCATTTTGATCGGCTCTATGTGTTGTGTGATATGCCATTCTTCCGGAACTTTTTGCAATTATATCCTTCATATAATCAAGTTCCTTCCCATCTCCATATTGACCATATGTCTTTCCAGAAGATACGGGTCCCTGAACATGACAAGCCGAATCTATAAGCCATCTACCAAAAGAAATCTCTTTAAAAAATGTTCTGAATGAACCGGGGGAATATGAAAAGAAGACTGAATCCCAGTAAAGAGAATCATGGGCTGTTCCACCAGTGCTTCCAGAAGTAAATCCACTTCTTAAAGTCCATGCAGCGGTATCCCATCTTGTTGTAGGTCTTACTGTCCCTAAAAATGATGAATCATCAAAACAGCCAATAACAACAAGAAACTTTTTGTCATTATTAACCTCTTTTGTTGTCGCTTCATCGTTGATATTATAAAGCTTTGACCAGTTAATCTGCCTGAACTGGTTTACAGGTAAAGCGGCAATTTTATCAACATCTGGCCTTAAATTTTTTGGAAATGGTGGATTATCTTTACCAACTATAAACAAAGAAGGCACCAAAAGTCCATCAACTTTGTTAGCATATGTCCACCACCCCTCACTATTCCTTATGATAGCATACCTATCCTCAGTCTCTGCAAAATGGAAATGCTCATCACCCTTTAATTGAGCGATAAACTTTGTCCCATCAGGTTGGTCAAAAACTCTAAATCCAGGCCTTGCGGGAACAGCAAGAAGAACCGAACCCACAAAAAGCAGGATTTCAATTAAAATGAGTAATTTTTTCATATAACCTCCTTTTATCATCATAATTTTTAAAATTTAAAGCAAATTTTATGCCATTTCTAATTCATATTTATATATATATTTAGAAAATTACCAAAATATTTCTTATACAAAATTTTCACCTAAAAATTTAAAATTTTTGATAAATATATAGTTTTTTTAGACTTAAAAATATATCTTATAAATACAATAAAAATCAATAAGTGCAAAATTTTCATATTTTTGTTGATTTATTAGTAATTTTATATATAATTTTTTAAAAAAAAGGAGTTAATTTGAAAAAATATGATGTTATTATAATAGGTGGAGGTGGAGGAGGTTATTATACTGCGGAAAAGATTAAAGAGTTTGAGAATTCTAAAAGTGTATTGTTGATTGAAAAGGAGAGTATAGGGGGAGTATGTCTTAACATTGGATGTATTCCAACAAAAAGTTTTATCTCGACGGCTGAGTTGATTGAAAATTTTAAAAATTCTGAAAGATTTGGTATCAAATCAAGTTTTACCCCAGACTATTTGAAAATTTTTGAAAGAAAGGAGAGGATAGTAAAAATTTTACAAAGAGGGCTTTATAAAAGACTTTTAAGTAAAAATATAGATATAATCTTTTCTAAAGCGCATATATCCAGTGAAAGTGTTGTTGAAACTGAAAATGGTGAAAAGTTTGAATTTAAAAATCTTGTTATCGCTACTGGGAGTAAAGATTCTCAGATTCCATCTCTTTTGTTTGATGGGGAAACTATTTTAAATTCAAGAGATGTTCTATCTTTAAAAGAGTTGCCTTCAAGTGTTGTGATAGTTGGAGGTGGAGTTATAGGCTGTGAGTTTGCTACTTATCTTTCAATTTTTGGATGTAAAGTTACTATGGTTGAGATCTTTGATTCACCTCTTTCAACGCTTAAAAATAGTTTTATTAAAGATAATGCTAAAAAAATTTTACAGAAGAATGGAGTAAAATTTATTGGAGGAAAGAGTGTTCTCTCTTTTGATAGCACAAATAAGAGAGTTATTCTTTCCGATAAAGAGGAAATTTTTTGTGATAAGGTGATAGTCTCTGTTGGTAGAAAACCTTTTTGTGATCTTGAACTTGAAAAACTTGGAGTTTTAAAAGATAAAAATGGATTCATAATAACAGATAAAACAAAAAGAACCAACAATGAAAGAGTTTATGCAACAGGCGATGTAACCGAAGGACCGATGCTTGCACATAAAAGTTATTATGATGGTTTGATATGTGCAAAAAATATATGTGGAATTAAAACTGAAAGAATAGATTATACCTTTATACCATACTCTATCTTCACTCTTCCACCGATATCACATTCCGGTAAAAGTGAGGATGAGTTGAAAAGTGAAGATATAGAATATAAAGTTTTAAAAGCCAGTTATGCAGAGAATGGAAGGGCTGCATCGTATGAGGCAAGAGCAGGTGAAGTAAGGGTTTTTCTTTCAAATGATGATAAAATACTCGGAGCAGATATAATTGGAAAGGATAGTGACATTTTGATTCATCAACTTTTACCTTTCATTCAAAATGGAATAGATTTTAAATTGTTGAAAGAGAGTATTTTCATACATCCAACAATGTCTGAAATTATTTCTGAACTCAAATTATATTGACATTTTAAATTAAAACTCTATACTATGACTATGTTTTTTAAAAAGAGAAAAAAAGAAAAAAGAATAAAAACCAGAGAAGAAAAGATAATAGATTGGATAGATGCTTTACTTTTCGCTATAGTTGCAACTTTCCTTTTAAAATCCTTTTTCATCCAATCTTATATGGTCTTTTCAGGATCGATGCTAAATACTTTACAGATAAACGATTTTCTCTTTGTTAACAGATTAAAATATTCAACCAATGTTCCTGTAACATCAGAAGAGATAATAAGGTATTCAAATCCAAAGAGAGGTGATATAGTTGTTTTTAAATTCCCATACGATGGTAGACCATTTGTGAAAAGGTGCATTGGATTACCCGGAGATACCATAGAGATCATAAACAAAGTTTTATATATAAACGGTAAGCATTACAACGAACCTTTTGTTCAACATATAGATTCCATAACCTATCCACATATAAACGATATGTTTAAAGGTTATCTTTCGCCTCAAGATTATCAGAAGTTATGGGAAAAGGGAGAGTTTTACAGAAACAAATATTTTAGTATACTTCCAAGGGATAATTTTGGACCAGTAGTTGTTCCAGCGGATCATTATTTTATGCTTGGGGATAACAGGGATAATTCTGATGATTCGAGATTTTGGGGACCATTGCATAGAAAGTATATAGTTGGAACACCCTTTCTTTACTATTTTTCAATAGATAAATCAAAACCTTTATGGAAAATATGGGAATTTGTTAGATTTAATAGAATTTTCAGACCAGTAAAATTTCAAAAGTTTAAATACGAATAATTGTGCATCGATTTTTTTCTATCTTATCTTTGACAATCTATTTCTCTTATTTTTTTATATCTGTCAGTTAATTTATAAAGATTAAGTGAAATATTGTATATCTTTTTATAGTTAATTCTTTTTTGATTTTCTTTATATGTGTTTAGTATAAAAATCTTTTATGTAAACTCTCTTTCTTTTTGGTAATTGTAAAAATTTTTTATAAATTTGGGAAAAAATAAGAAACTAAAAATAGCGGGGGCAGGATTTGAACCTGCGACCTCTGGGTTATGAGCCCAACGAGCTACCGCTGCTCTACCCCGCGATTTAAAAATAAAGTATAGACTATTTTTTTTATATGTCAAGAACCTTTTAAAATTTAGTATTGACTTAATTTTAGTTTTTAAGTATATTCAAAAAAAACAAAAAAGGAGTGATGATGAAAGTTAAAGTTGATCAGGAAAAATGTATAGGTTGTGGTGTATGTATAAATACCTGTCCAGATGTTTTTGAACTTAACGATGATAACAAAGCACAGGTTAAAGATGATGCAGATTTTGATTCATGTGATCTTGATGAAGCCATAGATAATTGCCCAACGGAAGCGATAAGTGAAGATTAAATTAAAGCCGGTTTTTGCCGGCTTTTTTTTTTAATTTTTGAAGTTATTTTTGGAACAGAAATTATAGATTCCATAATCAATAAAAACAATTTTAAGAATTTAGAGTTTTTTTTCACAAAAACTGTTGAACTTTCAACAGGGGAAATGGTTGGGAAAATAAACGGTAAGGTAATTTTTTCAGAGGATTCAACTAAATATTTTGTCTTGAAGGATGGTAAAGCTCAAATTTTTGGTTTCGATTATAAAGGTATCTTTGAGGAGATTGATGGAAAGAAAAGATATAATAAAGATACCCTTCAAAAAGATGAACTTGATGTTGAAACGATTTTAAATCCTGCAAAAAAACTTGTATCTTTTAAAAATTTTATAAGAGACGAATTTATTCTATTTGAGGGTAAAAATGAATATTTTGATAGTGTAAAACTTTTCTACACTAAAAATTTTTATTATGATTCACTTATTTTTTTTAAGAATGGAGAGAATATTCTTTCAACCCACTATACATATAATGTGGATTTCCCTTATACCATTACCACTTTTGATAAGGTAAAGAATATTGTTGAAAAAATAAATAATTATAAAATAAAATTTATCTATTGAATTTTTTTTTGTTTTAATTAAAATACTCAAAAAGGAGGTTTGATGAAAATAAACATTCTTATTATCGTTCTTTTACTTGTTGTTTCAATTTTTGTTTTTGCAACTTTTTCTTTTAATTTCGTTTTAACACAATGCTGCTGTTATTCATATGGTTCAGGAAACAATGTTAAAACTGTTTCGGTCTTACCATACAACAATGGAATGAGTTTTATTCTAAATGAATAAATATTTTTTTCTGATTTTTTTTTTCTTTTTTGTATTAACACATGCCAGAACACCAGCATGTGTTAATATAATCGATTCCTTGTTTTCAAATGTAAAGAGTTTAAAGGGATTCTATGTTAAGGATATTAAGATAAATGAAAACAAAATTTCAACAAAAGTTTATTTTTATGAAGATCTTTTAAAAGGAAGAAAAAAATACATAGTAAAAAAAGGTGAAGAGAAGACAACGGTTTACATAATGAATGACTCTATTTTTGTAAACATTGATGATATTGTATACTATGATAGACTGATAAAAGATTCTTTGAATCTTCTGTCAAGCAGTTTTGGTTTTGGACTTTTTGATATATTGAAATCTTTAAAATTTTTCGCAGATATATCTGATATTTCAACAAAGAGGGTGGATGGGAACGATTATCTAAGGTTTCAGATATTGAAAAATATCCCTACCATATCAAACATAATCATAAAATTGGACAAGGAAAACGGTTTACCTGAAATAGTTGAAATCTATGATGCAAACAACAAAGTCATATTACAGGTTTTTTTAAAATCTTATTCTGATAATTTTCCTAAAAGTATAAGAAGTTTTGTAGACGTTGGTGGAAATGTTGTTGAGGAAATTGTTACAATAAAGGTGCTTGAAAAGGATAAATCTCTGGAAGATGATATTTTTAATTTAGGGAGAAATAAGAACAAATTTGAAAAACTTGAAAAAATTATGAATGATGCGGGTATAGCTCAATGGTAGAGTGTCAGCTTCCCAAGCTGAATGTTGCGGGTTCAATTCCCGTTGCCCGCTTTGATAAAAATATGTTGACAAAAAGATTAAAAATGATAAAATTTAAAAGAACAAGGAGGAATAGGTGAAAAAAACTTTGATCGTTTTAATTTTAGGTTTGTTGATTTTTTCCTTTATTCTTACAGGTTGTGGACCAAAGAAAGCCACACAGGCGCAGTTATCACAACTTGAAGAATTAAAAATGGCTGCAGATCAGGCTGAAGCCCAGTATGCTGAATGTCAGAAATCACAGGAAGAACTGAAGAAACAGATAGAGACTCTTCAAAAAGAGATAGAAGAGTTAAAACAACAGATAGAAATTTACAAATAGCAGAGGTGAATTATGAATAAAAGAATATTTATCGTTTTATTGGCTCTTATTCTTTCATTAACCCTCTTTGCTCAGGATAAAAAGATGACAGAAAAAGATGCCCTTGATGCCATATCTATGGAGCAGGCAAGGCTTGATGCGGCAAATGCAAAATTGACTGAATGTAAAACAGCCAAAGAACAACTCGAAACGGAAGTTTCCAACCTTTCTAAAGAAAAAGAGGAACTTCTTTCCCAGTTGAATAACCTGAAGGAAACGAGAGGATTCTACATTGTAAAATCAGGTGACTGGCTTTCAAAATTGGCAGAATATAAAGAGGTTTATGGGAAGGGTGGTTGGAAAAGATGGCCTGAAATATATAGAGCAAATAAAAGATTTATAAAGGATCCGAATCTTATTTATCCAAACTGGAAACTCGAGATACCGAGGCCATAAAGAGTTAATGTGGGCTGTTTTCAAATCAGCCCACATTTAAAATATGTTTCAATTGGATGAAAAAACAAAAAATTTTTTGATTAAATATCCCAACTATAGAGAACTTATAAATTCAAATCTCAAAGGTGAAATAATATTATTGAAAAATGATTTTTCCTTTGAAGGTAATGAAAACGATTTTGAAAGGTTAAACTCTATAGTTTCAAGACTTATTGATATAGAGAATGATAAAGGATACATTGAGAGAAGCGATGTTATAGGTTCAATTTCAAAAGTGATAAGTGATCTATCAACAGGTAAAGATCAGAATCTGTTTTATCTTCCAAAAAAAATTATAAAACCAAGGACTAAAGGACAGGAAAAATATATTGAAGCCTTAAACACGTATGATATGGTTGTTTCCATAGGTCCTGCCGGAACAGGTAAAACTTTTCTCGCTGTTGCAAAAGCATTGAATGAACTTTTGAAAAAGAATGTTTCAAGAATAATTCTTACAAGACCTGCTGTTGAGGCTGGAGAGAATCTTGGTTTTCTACCTGGGGATCTTAAAGAAAAAGTGGATCCCTATTTAAGACCCTTATATGATTCATTGTACGATCTTATGGATAAAGAGAGAGTTGACAGGATGATAAGGGATGGTGTGATAGAGATAGCACCGCTTGCATATATGAGGGGGAGAACACTTTCAAACGCTTACCTTCTACTCGATGAGGCACAGAATACAACATCAATGCAGATGAAAATGTTTTTAACAAGACTTGGAGTTAGATCCAAAGCGATAATAACAGGTGATGTGACACAGATAGATCTGTCAATAAGATCGACATCCGGACTCGTTGAATTGCAGGAAATTGTTAAAGAAATAAAAGATATATCCTTCGTTTATCTTACATCCGAGGATGTTATAAGACATCCACTTGTTAAAGAGATAATAGATGCATATTATAATTTTAATAAAAAATAGTTTTAAAAAATTTTATTTTGAAATTTTTCTTACACTTTTTTTAGTTATAGTTTTTAACCTATTTTATCCATACAGTTTCAAAAAGATCCCTGAGTTGAAAAAGGGTGATATTGCTCCTAAAGATATAATCGCGCCTTTTACTTTCGATGTCATAAAAAATAAAGATCTCCTTAAAAAAGAGAAGGAGAATGCTTACGATAACACTCCACCTCTTCTTATTTTTGATGAAGGTAAGAGTGTGGAGATTATTAATAATTTTCTTGAATTTAAAGGGCTTATTGAATCGGTAAACAGAAATATCTGGAAGGTTGATGCTAAAAGAAAAATAGTTTCTGACAGTTTTAAAAATCTTTCTGAAGATCTTATCAACCTTTTGATATCTGATCAATCCAGACCTGTTTTCTCTTTTGTAGAAAATTCGTTAAAGGATATTTTAAAAAAAGGGGTTGTTGGAAACAAAGCGGTTATACCTTTTGGTAAAAATAAGGTTGTATCCATAAAAAAAAGTGATGGTGAAATTACAAAAGGTGAAAATGAAATTTTTGATATTTATGAGGCTAATGAGTATATAAAAAATCAGATAATAAAAAAGTACTCAAGCAATTCATTTCTTTTAAGGTATGGAACTGAACTTTTTAACTATTTTTTAAAACCTAATCTTTATTTTGATAGAGATGAAACTTTTTTCAGAAGGGAAAAATCAAAAAATGAGGTACCCGAAAAAATAGGGGTAGTTTTAAAGGGAGAGATAATAGTCAAAGCGAATCAGATGGTTGATCAGATAGTTGAAGATAAGATCTATTCTTTGAACCAATTTTTGATGGGAAAAGAGGATAGGTTTAAAAATTTTTACATAACAATGGTAAAGAATTTAATTTTTATAATATCCTTCATCCTTTATATTCTATTTATCAATACGCAGTTTGACAGGCTTTTATTAAAAAAGAGGGATAAACTCTTTGTCTCCATCTTATACATTCTGAATCTTTTCGTTTATGGTTTCTTTTATGATTTTAGAAATGTTGAATATATACTTCCACTAATTTTAACTTCTCTCTATCTATCGTTACTTTACAGTAAAACTTTCTCATTGATAACCGTGATTTTTATAATATCATCTCTGATACTGTATTCAGGTATGAGAATATATGGATTACTTGCTTTAATGATATCTTCCATCTACTCTATTTTTTTCGTAAAGGATGAGAGTTTAAAAAAGAATTTTTATATGATAATTTTTAAGATCTCATTCATAAACACACTACTTACATTTTTTATTGAAATATACAGAGGATCCGAAATACAGACAATTTTTGTCTCGACCTTATGGAGTTTTTTAAATCCAGTTATTTCATTTGTTCTGATGATGTTTACGATAAAAACCATAGAAACTTTTCTTAACAGAATTACAACTATAACACTCGTTGAACTTTCCGATCTTAACAACGAACTTTTAAAGGAATTATCTGAAAAAGCAGCCGGGACATACAATCACAGTATACTTGTCAGTAGACTCGCTGAAAGGATAGCAAAATTACTTGGAGTAGATTTTTTGTTGGTTAGGGTTGGAGGGTATTATCATGATATAGGAAAACTTCAATCTCCTGAGTATTTTATCGAAAATCAGTTTAAAGGACTTAATCCGCATGAGAATCTACCACCTGAGATTTCTTCACAGATCATAAAGGATCATATTACGAATGGATTGGCTCTTGCAAAAAAATATAAACTTCCATTAAAGATTCGCAGGTTTATTTCAACACATCATGGAACGACATTAATTTCTTATTTTTTCGATAAAGCTAAACAAGAAGGGAAAGATCTCTCTTTGGATCTGTTCAGATATACTGGTCCTTTACCATCATCAAAAGAGGAAACCATTGTTATGCTTGCTGATTCCATTGAGGCTGCCATAAGAAGTCTGGATGTAACGGATGATGAAAATTTGAAAAATATCATAGATAAAATAATTAAAAAAAGGATGGAAGAGGAACAGTTCAAAGACTCTGAGATAACTTTAAAAGAGATTGAAAGGATCAAAGAGATATCATTTGAATTTTTTAAAGGAATATATCATCCAAGGATAGAGTATGCTCCAAAGGAATAAAATTAAAATCTATAACAAACCTTCAACTGTCAAAATAAAAAATAACGGGTTAAAACTCTGGATCGATGATATCCTTCTGATGAACTCTCTAACAGGTTTTATGGTAAACATAATTTTTGTTGATAAGGAAAAAATAAATTTTTTAAATAAAAAGTACAGAAATATTGATAAGCCAACCGATGTCATATCATTCTCCTTTGTTGAGGGAAAATTTCCAGAATACTCTTATAACATGCTTGGAGATATATACATCTGTGTTGATATGATAAAACCTCATACTGAAAAGGAAATTTTAAGAAGAATAGTTCACGGAATACTCCATCTTGTAGGTTATGATCATAAGGGTGAAAAAGAATACAAAAAATTTATAAAACTCGAAAATAGATATCTTTCAATTTTACTTTGATGTTTTACACTTTTTCATTTTTTCTCTTTTCTGTTTTTTCATTTCTCGTTTCTGGAATCGAAACATCATTTTTTTCAATGTCCAATTATGAGATTGAAAAAATGTCCAAGAGGTTAAGATATTTAAAAATATTGTTCTCCAATAAAAATTTTTTCCTTATCTTTCTAATTTCCCTTAACACCTTTTTTAATGTCGGTATAATCATAATGTTTTATGAAACTGTATCTCTTTTAAATTTTCCAAAGATTTTTGAATTTTTTTTTCTTCTTATCTACATACCTCTTTTTTGCGAAATTTTGCCAAAAACTCTATCCTTTATAAGAAAAGATTTTTTTCTTAAAAGTTTTCTAATCTTTTATCCAATTTTTGGATTCTATATTTTTTTTATAAAGGTGTTTTTTAAAAATAATAAAAATAATGTAAGGAAATTTAAATCCGATTTCGATTCTATTTATTTTTTTATTGAAGAGAATAAAGAAAATTTTGAAAACGAGATGGATTTTTTAAAAAACTATCATTTTTATAAAGATAAAAAGATTTCGCAAGTGCTTTTGCCAGAGAAAATTTCAATCTATGTTAAAAAGGGGAGTTTTGTAAAAGATGCTTTAAAAATTTTTTTGGAAAAGAGAATACTCTATTTACCGGTTTTGAATGATAAAGAATTTTCAGGGATTCTGAACTTCAAAAATATTTTTTTAGAAGATCAAAATAAAACCATTGATGATTTTATCGAAGATATCCCTTATGTGGATTATGATACACCATTTTCAAAAGTTTTGGATTTTATGATAAAAAAAAATACTTATATCGTTTTTGTTCATAAAGATGATGAGATTCTTTCAACTATTACCATAGATGATCTCGTGAATTTAATAATGAGAGGAAAATAAACTTATGATTTATATTTTTTATATACTCCTTTTTTTATTTTTTTCATTCATCTTTTCTGCGAGTGAGATGGCTTTTGTATCGAGTGATAAAATTTTTATAAGGATAAAATCTAAAAAAAATAAAAACTATTTACAACTTTTACATTTTTTGAATAGACCACTTGATTATCTTTATACGATTTTAATCTCGAATAACATATCAAATATTCTTGTTGCAACGATGGTAGAATCTTTTCTCGATAAAGAAAAAATTTTTATTCAACCATTTTTTCTTACATTCTATATTTCTTTAACCATAATGATCTTTTCAGAAATTCTACCGAAAATAATAGTTTCAAAAAAACTTGAAAATTTTGCTTTGATCTTTTACAGATTTATAAATTTTTTGTTCATCCTCGAATATCCCATAATCTACATTTTTACAAGAGTGGCTGAAAAAATGACCGGTAAAAAGAGAAGGGATTTTTATTCAAAAGAGTATGATAAGGAAACCATAAAAGATTTTTTATACAAAAGACTTGACTTAAAGTTTGAGCATGAACATGAAAAGGAGATGATCACTGGAATATTTAAGATGGAGGATAAAAAGGCAAAAGATATTTGCACGAAAAGAAAAGATGTATATATGATAAACATCGGTTGGCAAAAAGAAAAGATCTTCCAGACGATAAAAAGAGCAAAAAAAATTTTTACGAAGATACCTGTCTATGATGATAGTCTTGATGATATAAAGGGAATTTTGAATATCATCGATGTTGTAAATTTACATTTTGAGAATCTTGAGAATCTAATAGAACAGCCTTTGTATGTTGAAGAATCATATTCATTTTTAAAGGTTCTTGAAATGATGGAAAAAAACGATGAAGACTTTGCGGTAGTTATAGATGAATACGGAGGTTTTGAGGGGGTTATAACAAAGAACGATCTATTTAAAACGATTCTTGGAGAAATTGAAGAAAAAGAAAAATCACTGATGGAGAATATATTGGGTTATGAGAATGGTGATATCAATATAGTCGAATTCAGCGAAAAATATGGATTAACCTTAAAAGGGAAAGGTTTTACAACCCTTTCCGGATATCTGATCTACAGGTTGAAAAGATTTCCATTTATAGGTGATGTTGTGATCGTTGACAACAGGTATAAAATAGTTATCATTGATGCTGATGAAATGGTTGTAAAAAAGGTAAAAATTGAGGAGTTATGAAATGGGTAAGATGAGAATAGATTCAAAGGATCTGATTTATTTGGTTTTTGGTATGATCCTTTGTGCATCAGGTTACACATTTTTCCTTGTTCCTGCGAAAATAAGTACCGGTGGAATCGCTGGAATTTCAATGGTATTGCATCATATATTCAAGACACCATTTGGTCTTTTGTTGATAATATTAAATGTCCCTTTACTTTTGATAAGTGTAAAAATCTTTGGGACACTTTTTGTAATAAGAACCCTCTTTTCAATATTTTTTATTGGTATACTTTCCGATATTTTCAATCTCTATTTTAAAATATTGATCTTTCATGGAAATCCTTTACTTTCAACCTTATACGGTGGAGTTATACTTGGAATTGGACTTGGACTCATATTCAAGGGAAAAGGTTCCACGGGTGGTAGTGATATTATAGGTCGTTTGATGGAAAGATACACATCCATATCACTTGGAACATCCATATTTATTCTCGATTCCATAGTTATCGCAATGGCTGGGTTGATTTTTAAAAATTATGAGTTGATACTTTATTCCTATCTTTCATTGTATCTTTCAAGTAAAATGATAGATCTGGTTCTTGAAGGACAGGACTATGCTAAGGGAGTATTGATCTTTACAAACAACCCTGAAGAGATTTCAAAAATCATAATTGAAAAAATGAAGAGAGGTGTTTCAGGTTTTAATGGTAAAGGGATGTATTCCGGTGGAGATAAAACCATTCTTTACTGTGTTGTTTCGAGGCGTGAGATATCAATTCTTAACAAGATAATTGAGGAAATAGATAAAGATGCATTTGTTGTTGTTTCGAATGTCTATGAGGTTATGGGAAAAGGTTTTCCAAGAAGATGAAGAGTAGTTCATATATCGAAACTGAAGGTATAGTTTTAAAAAAGATAAAATATCTTGAGAGTAGTGCTATGGTTGAAATTTTTACTCCAATTTTTGGTAACAAAAATTTTTTGGTTAAGGGTGCCTACAGAAAAAACAAAAGATTACGATCACATATGGAACAGTTGTCTTTAAACCATCTCGAAATATTTTACAAGGAGAACAGAGGGGTCAATTTAATAACGAAAGCACAGATTATTTTTTATCCATACAATCTTATCAAGGATACTGAAAAATTTTTTCATGTTATGCATATAGTGAGTATTCTGAGAAAACAGAGATTTGCGACTGAAACCGTTTCGAAACTTTATAACCTTTTAAAGGAATCGTTGGAAAAATTTGATAAAGGTTCAAAGTTTGAAGATGTTTATTATGATTTCCTTGAAGAGTATCTAACGATAGAAGGTTTATTGAATAAGGATCTTTTCCGTCTTTATAAAGAAAAAGAGAATTGGAAAGAAAGAATCGGATATCTTGAAAAGATACTCAAATATTACAATGTATGAAATACAAAAATATTATTTTTGATCTCGATGGAACTTTAACCGACTCAAAGGAAGGTATAGTATCCTCTTTGAAATATTCTTTAAAAAAATTCGATATTGAACTTCCCGAAAACAAACTCGTTAACTATATAGGTGAACCTTTGAAAAAAATTTATGCTGAAATTTTATCAACTGAAGATGAAAAAAAGATAGCGGATGCGATTCTATACTATCGCGAACATTTCAAAAAAGAAGGAATTTCCAAAAACAGATTGTATGATGGTATCGAAGAACTCATAAAAAAACTTTTTTCATATGATGCTGATATTTTCCTTGCCACGATAAAACCAACAGAGTTTGCAAAAATTGTATTGAAAAATTTTTCTTTACTCGATTATTTCAAAGGAGTTGTGGGGACAAAGTTTGATGGCGGTAATTCAAGCAAGGAGGAACTGATCGGATTGGTTTTGCAAAATTATTCTTTAGAAAAAGAAAAGACGGTTATGATAGGGGACAGGGAGAGTGATTATCTCGGAGCCAGATATAACAAAATAGATTGCTTTATAGTTGGATACGGATATATGTCGCAAAACGAAAAGAATAATCTTTCAGAATCTATTATCGTAAAAGATGTTTCCCATCTTGAAACAATACTTTTTTGAGGATAAAATGGGAGAGATTTGTTTTGATATAGAAACCTGTGGTATCGATGATCTTGAAATTGAAAAGGATGTAAGGGAATATTTTTTATCCCGGGATGAGAACTTTTCGTCAAAAAAAGGTTTGAACCCTTTCAGTGGTAAAATAATCACTTTATCCATGCTTGATGTTGAAAAAAAATGCATAGATACATTCTACGAATCAAAGAGCGTTGATCTATTTTCAGGCAACTACACCGATGATTATGAAGGTTTCAAAAGAAATTTTTTCGTTTGTGATGAAAAAGGTATTCTTGAGAATTTTTATATAAAAATTAAAAGTTGTTCAAGGTTTATAACCTTTAACGGATTAAGATTCGACTGTCCATTCATCACTTTCAGATCCATATTGAATGGAGTAATACCAACAAGAAACATAAATACTCCAAGGTTTAAAAAAGATGAACATTTTGATCTTTTCGATATTTTAACACTCAACGGGTTGATAAAAGGTAATTCTCTGGATATATACTGTAAAATTTTTAACATACCATCATCTAAAACTGTTATGTCAGGAAAGGATGTTGAAAAATTTTATCGGGAGAAAAAATTTTTCGAAATCGCAAAATACTGTTCAATGGATGTTTATTCAACCTATCTTCTTTATCTTAAGATTAAAGATTATTTCTAAACCTTATACTTTTATTTCTGCCCAGTTCTTTCGCTTTATATAAAGCTTTATCAGCAAAATTTATTAAAAGATTTTTATCGGTTGTATTATCTGGAAAGAGGGAATAACCTATGCTTACAGTTATATTCAACTCGTCATTGTTTTCATTTTTTATTTTGGAATCTTCAATTTTATGTCTTATATTTTCAAAAATGGTTTCAAAGTGGGGATCCTTTACATTTGTTAAAACTATGACGAATTCTTCTCCTCCATATCTTGCAACAAGATCCGTTTTTCTCACGGAATCTTCAAGTGTTTTTGCTATATGTTTTAAAACGAGATCACCGGTTTGATGACCATGGTTATCGTTGAATTTTTTGAAATAATCTATGTCGAGCAAACCTAATGAAACCTTACTTTTGTTTCTACTCGCATTTAAAAGGATTTTCGTAAGTTCATCCTGAAAGTATCTGTGATTGTATATTCCAGTTAAACCATCCTTTATTGCAAGATCCTTTGTCTTTCTATAGAGTAAAGCTTTTTCTATGGCAGTTTTAGAAATGTCTGAAATAAAATTCAAAACGAAAAATTTTATCTGATCCATAAAAAGATCTCTATTGGATATCAATATGAGGTTTATCCTATTTTTCGTAGAAGAATAGAGTGGTATAGAGACAAGAGAATCAAAATCCAAATTTTCATCTTTCGAGAATAACCTTAAAGGGATCTTTCTTGACATAAGGTTATTTTTAAAGGAAATGGAATCTTCAACTGGAAGAGAAGATAGAAAAGTTTCCGGGATAATTTCACCCGATAGAGATTTTAAACCACTATCGGTTGATATGATTTCAAATCTATCATCTTTTATAGTTATTAAAAAATAGTTTGAAAAAGTGATAATGTTTTTGATGGAATCTATAACGGTTTTTAAAACTTCATCAAAATCTAAAGTTTTTGATAATCTGTGAGTTATATCGTTTAAGATTGAAATATATGTTGCTTCAATTTTTGCCTGTTGAGCATATTCTACAAAATTTAATATCATCCCTATCTGATCGGCAAAGAGTTTGATCGTTTCAAGATCCGATGGCGAAAATTTTTCTTCATCTCCATCATCAACATATAAAGCGCCGACACTCTTCCCCGATTTCACAACGGGTGTTGAAATGACGGATCTGATCACCGGATTGGTATTATATATTTTTAACTTTTCAATATCCCCTATAAAATAGTTATCAAGAATATTTTTTTGATCCTTTATAACCGAATAAAGAAAATTATTTTTTTCAACATTGTTCTTTAAAATTATCCTTTCGCTCGAAATGCCATATTCGGCAAAAAGTGTATCATTTTTTTTATTGTATAGAAAGAAAACTGCACTTTTACTTTTAAGAAGGATTTTTAAAGTTACAAGTAAAGAGTTCATGGCTTCATCAACTATATTGAATGTCATCATATTTTTTTTATAATCTTCCTTTATGAATTTTTCTCTTTCAAGCATAAACGGTGATATTTCAACTATGCTGTTCTTTGATCTTATATTTTCATATCTGTTTTTTAGTTCTCTGAATTTCTTCTTTTTATAAAATAACAAAATAGAACATACTATGTACACACAGGATAAAGGGATTATTATAAAGAGAGATTTTATATTGAAAAAAAAGAATGTCCTTATGAGCAAGACTATCAAAAAGATAAGAAAAAAAAAGATAAATTTGATAAAATCAAAATCTAAAACCACTAAAATGATAGATGAGATTAGAAGAAGAAAATAGATATACCAACCAAAATTCTCCCCAAGAAAGGGTGCTATGAATAATACGGGGAGAATCAAAAAAATATGGTTTATATAAAAATAGGATCTTGTAAAATACAAGAATATGAAGAAAATCGAAAATAAGGCTAAAATCGTTTGTAAAATCGGATGGACTTTAAAAGCGAATAGTGAGTTGAATATAAAAGATATAAGGAGTAAAATACCTACTGTTATTTTTAAATTCATATTATTTATCTATTGAGTATATTTGATTTAAACCATCAGTCAATATTATATTGATTTTTTATAAAAGAAGGTTATAGTAATTTTATGTTCAACTATGAAGATTTGATATATAAAATAAAGGATCTGAATCCCATAGAGTCGGTAATCGGTGAATATGTTAAATTGAAAAAAAGCGGAAGTTCATATAAGGGATTATGTCCTTTTCATTCAGAAAAAACTCCATCTTTTTTTGTTAATCCACAGAAAGGTTTTTTCCATTGTTTTGGATGTGGTAAGGGTGGTGATGTTATCACTTTTATACAATATATAGAAAATGTGGATTTCAACGATGCGATTGAAATACTTGCAAGAAAGAGTGGTATCAACATTAAAGATTTTTTAAAAAACAAAGAAAGAGGTATCGCATCTATAATCTTTGAAACCAACCTTTTTGCGATGGAGATTTTTAAAAAGAGTCTGTTTAAAAATAGAAACGCTTTAGAATATCTTTACGGTAGGGGACTGGTTGATAATGATCTGGCATCATTCTCTCTCGGATATGCTGATGGAGAAAAAACTCTTTTAAAATCTATAAAAGAAGAGAAATTGAATATCGAGGATTTTATAAAAGCAGGGCTTGTGCAAAAAACTGAGGATGGAAGGGTAAGAGAGGTATTTTACAACAGAATAATTTTCCCTATATTTTCACTGACGGGTAATATAATAGGTTTCGGTGGAAGGGCACTTAAAGATGAGATACCCAAATATGTTAATACACAGCAAACCGCAGTTTACACTAAAGGAGATTTTCTTTATGGATTAAATTTTAGCAAGAAAAATATTGGTGAAGACAACTTTTGTTTTCTCGTTGAGGGCTACATGGATTTTATATCTCTTTACAAAAGCGGAATCAAGAATGTTGTTGCCCAGCTTGGAACAGCCTGTACCGAGAATCAGGCGAAAATATTGAAAAAATTTTGTGAAAAGGTTGTAATAATGTATGATTCGGATGAACCAGGCCAGAACGCTACGATGAGAACCATACCTATTCTTTTAAAAAACGGACTTATCGTAGAAATCTATCACAACGAAAAATTCAAGGATCCCGATGAACTTACAAAAAATTTAAAAAAAATAAGTTTCGATATATTAAAAAAAGATATTAATGATATTGTGGATTTTTCTTCTTTCTATTTTCACAGAAAGAATACTGATAAACTTCTCGCGCAAAAACATCTTCTATCATTTTTAAAAAGTTCAGTTGAATCTATAGAGGATGACTCCGTAAGATTTTTGTATCAGGATCTGGTAAGAAAAAAGATAGGTTTTTTGATAGATTCTAAAAAGAGTGAAACACAAAATAAAAATCAGGTTCAGGAAAACGGTTTAAAATCCAGTGTATATATAGAGGTGATTTCAATAATGATAAACGATCCATCCCTATGTAAAACTTTCTGTTCCGAGATGGATGAGTCCGATTTTCTGGATTTGAATTTGAGAGGAATTTTTGTTTCACTGTGCAATTCTGTCGATGAGGATTATAACAAAAATATTGACTTAATTTTTAAGAAAGATATAATAGATAACTTAAAAAATATCTTGATAGCGAGAATCGATTATTACAGCCATGAACTACCAAATGAAAGAAAAGTAAGGGAAATACTCTCTATCATTAAAAGAAAAAAAATTGAGAAAAAGATCTATGAGATAGAAAATAAAATAAGAAATTTTACAGATGACGAGGAAAAGGATAGACTTCTTGAGATAAAAGTTCTCCTTCAGAAAAAGCTCAAAGGGGGAAAATTTTATGATTAAAAATCCTAAAGACCTTGACCAAACAGAAAATATACTTGAGATGATAATCAAAGAGACCAATAATTCCAGAGAAATATCCTATCAAAAATTGAACGAAATTTTACCTGAAGATTTTGATGTGGACCAGATAGATTATCTTATAAAAAGAATTCAAAATCTTGGCATATCGATGGTTGAGGAGGAAATCGAAAAGGGCTTTAACGAACCTTTACAAAAGGTTGAAATAGAAAAACATAGTATTGAGCAGATAAAGAACGATGATCCGATAAAAATGTATTTGAGCGAAATGAAATCCATAGATCTTTTAACAAAAGAGGAGGAGATTGAAATTTCAAAGATCATAGAGGAGGGAAGAAGGGAAATCCTCAACGATCTATTTATGATAGATAAAAGTTTTAAAAAACTCGATGAATTTTTTGTTAAAGTTTCTGAAGAGAATGTTCCCATAGATCAATATTTTCATATAGAGGATCCAAAGATTTCATCCGAACTCTCTCAAAATAAAAAGATTAAGAAATTAGAAACGATTTACTCAAAAATAAAAGAATGTCAGAAGACGATAAAGGAGCTAAAAAGAGGTTATACTAAATTAAAAAAAGACGAGAGAAGAGATAAAGATTCAAAGTTGAAAAAAGTATTTAAAAACCTTATAATGTATATTGAAAACCTTCAGTTAAACCCACAGGTATTAAACGAACTTATAAAAGAGTATAGAGAATATTATAAAAAGATAAATCTTAAAAAAGAACAGTTGAAACTCTTTGAAAAAAGATTTGATACATCTATAGATGAGATTGTAAAAATTTCTAAAGGGAAGGGAAGTGTTTCTTTAAAATTCCGAAGAAAGAATCTCAAAAGGAAAGATTTCAAAGTTGCTGTTGAAGAGATTGAAAAGATAAAAAATGAGTTAAAAGAGTATGAACAGGTTTTAAAATGTGATTGCGATACCTTTGTGGAACTGATAAAACATCTTGACAAATTTGAACATAGTTTAAAAAAGGCTAAAGAAAGAATGATGGAATCAAATGTGAGACTTGTTATATCCATTGCTAAAAGGTATACTAACAGAGGACTTGAATTTATGGATCTGATACAGGAAGGAAATGTAGGTTTGATGAAGGCTGTTGAAAAATTTGATTATCAGAAAGGTTATAAGTTCAGCACCTATGCAACATGGTGGATAAGACAATCCATTACACGTGCTATAGCGGATCAGGCTAGAACCATAAGAGTCCCGGTTCATATGATAGAGATAATGCACAAGGTCGTTAAGGTTACAAGAATCCTTATGCAGGAATTTGGAAGAGAGCCTTCAGAAGAGGAGATAGCCGAAAAGTTAAATATGCCTATAGAGAAAATAAAGAGTGTTTACAAAATAGCTCAGGAAACTATTTCACTCGATAAACCTATTGGAGATAGTGATGAATCAAAATTCAGTGATGTAATAGAGGATGTTGACCAAAAATCGCCACAACACCATGCGATGCTTTCTATGTTAAGAGAGAAACTGGGACTTGCTCTTTCAGAACTTTCTCCAAGGCAGCAAACTGTTTTAAAGTTAAGATTTGGGCTTCAGGATGGTTATAACAGAACACTTGAGGAGGTGGGTGAGATCCTTGATGTTACAAGAGAAAGGGTTAGACAGATAGAAGCAAAAGCACTGGAAAAGTTAAGCCATAAAAATAGGTCCGAATCTTTAAAGCCTTTTCTTGATATGGAATCATGAAAACTCTAATACATTCAAATATTTTTACAGATGAGGGATATAAAAAATACCTGCTTGTAGAGAATGAAAAAATAAGTTATGTTGGAAATAAAAATATCAAATTTTATGATAGGTTGATAAACTTAAAAGATTATTTTATCTATCCATCATTTTTCGATTCCCATACTCACATAATCTGGTATGGATTAAATATATCAAGATGTGATCTTAGCAATGTAAGGGATCAGGATGAGATAATTCAAAGGATAAGAGATTATATTTCAAAAAATCCTCAAATAAAGGTTGTTATCGCTGAAGGATATGATGAAACAAAGTTTACAAAAAATTTTTTACCTTCAAGAAAATTTCTGGATCTTCATTTTAAGGATAAACCTGTTATTCTTAGAAGAATCTGTGGACATATTGCAGTTTTTAATACTGAAGGTTTGAAATTTGTAAAAGGATATATAAAAGATTTTCCGAAGGATGGAGTAATTAAAGAAGGGATAGTCTTAAAGTTAAACACTCTCTTTAAACCTGATAGGGAGGAACTGGTAAAATCTTTCAAAAAGGCACAGGAAATATTTTTATCTTATGGTATAACTTCTATCTCTGAGATGGCTACATCTGATGCTCTTGAACTCTTTGAAGAAATAGATCCTATCCTTGATATACATTTTTATTTTCCATGGGAGTTTGAAAAAAAACTTTCAGGTTGGAAGGATAAAAAGAATATCAGATTGAAAGGACTTAAAGTTTTTGTCGATGGTTCGATCGGTGCTTACACTGCTGCATTGTATGGTAGATACGACAATAAAAAATCTGGTAAAATCTTTATTGGGAAAGAGACTTTTAAAAAAATAATTACGATCGCTATGAAAAAAGGTTATCAACTGGCGATACATTCAATAGGGGATAGATCTACCGATTTTGTTTTGAACAATTTACCTGAAAAATCAAACCATAGGATAGAACATTTTGAAATAACAAATCAAGAACAGATTAAAAGAGTTAAGAGGATGGGACTCTTTCTTTCTATGCAGCCAAATTTTATAGGTAACTGGGCTTTAAAGGGACAAATGTATGAGAAAAGGTTACCCGATAAATATTATAAGTTCAACAATGTTTTTAAAGTTATAGTTAAAGAGAATATTCCCCTTGGCTTGGGTTCTGATTGTATGCCACCATCTCCTATGTATGGAATAAATTCCCTATCAATTGCACAGTTTCAATCACAGAGACTCGATTTTTATGAAGGTTTAAAATTTTACACATATGGAAGTGCTTTCATCAACGGAGTTGAAAATATAGTAGGAAAAATTAAAGAAAATTATAAGGCTGATTTTATAGTGATGGATAAAAGAATTGAAGAAAAAAATGTTAAAATACTTAAGACTTTTAAAAATGGGGTTGAAGTTTATAAGTCAAAAAAGGAGCGAATATGATCATTTTATGGATTTTTATAATCGTGGCTTTGTTTTTATTCATTTCAAAAGCCGTTTTGATAGTAAGACAGGCGGAGGTTATTATTATTGAAAGATTAGGTAAATACAGAGCGACACTTAAAAGTGGTATACATATAATAATTCCAATAATCGATACGATAAGGCCTATATCGTTCGGTTCAAGGTATCTTTTAAGAATCGATTTGAGAGAGCAGGTTCTGGATTTTCCGCCACAGCCTGTTATAACAAAGGACAATGTAACAATGCAGATAGATTCCGTTATATATTATCAGATAACCGAGCCATACAGATCTGTTTATGAAATAACCAACATAGTTTACGCTATAGAAAAACTGACCATAACAACTTTAAGAAATGTTATTGGCGATCTCACTCTCGATGAAACCCTCGTTTCAAGAACAAAGATAAACAGTGAGTTGCAACTCATACTTGATGAAGCTACCGACAAATGGGGTATAAAGGTAAATAGGGTTGAACTGAAGAATATAACTCCACCAGATGAGATACAGGAAGCGATGACTAAACAGATGAAGGCTGAAAGGGAAAAGAGGGCAACGATACTACTTGCTGAAGGTGAAAAACAATCAAAGATTCTCAAAGCGGAGGGTGAAAAAGAGAGCAGGATAAGAGTTGCGGAAGGTGAACAGCAATCTCAGATACTTATAGCAACAGGACAGGCACAGGCTATAAAGACTCTTTTCAGCGCTATCCATGAAGGGGTAGCATCCGATGATGTTATAACTTTGAAATATCTTGAAACACTTGAAAAAATAGCTACCGGAAACGGAAACAAAATTTTCATACCATACGAAGCAAGCGGTATATTATCTTCACTTGGAAGTATAAAAGAGATTTTTAAGGAAAAGCATGTTGAAAAAAAGTAAAGTTTTAGGTTTTTTAAAACTGTTGAGATTGAACAATGCACTGATAGGTGGTTTCAGTGTTTTTGTCTCATATTTACTCGTCAATTCAAAAATATGCAATTTTGATCTTTTTCTTGGAATCGTTTCGGTAATGTTTGTGATGTTTTCTGGAAATATAATAAACGATTATTTTGATATTGAGACCGATAGGATAAATAAACCTGAAAGGCCTCTTATAAAAAGAACTCTAAAAATAAAAACTGTTTTATTCTTTTATTTTTTTTTCGTTTTAATTTCAACATTCATTTCATTCTTTCTTTCAAAAATTATTTTTTTGATAACAGTTTTTTCAAATGTGATACTCTTCCTTTATTCTTTTAAACTCAAGAGAATACCATTCTGTGGTAATTTCATTATATCCATGTTATCCGCTTTACTCTTTGTTTTTGGCGCAGAGATAGGTGGGGATGTGGAAAAGAGTTTTTTCCCTGCAATATTTTCCTTTCTTATGACGCTTGGTCGAGAAATACTTAAAGATATAGAGGATGTCGATGGTGATCGATACATAGGTAGAAAGACGATACCGATAGTTTTAGGAAAAACGGAAGCATTCTTTTTAACGGTTTTCATATTTATAATTTTGATTTTTACAACATTCATACCCTATTTTTTAGGTTTATACAACAGAACATATATGTTGATAGCATTTTTTGGAGTAGATCTTTTTATAATTATTTTACTTTTTATCTTCTATCTTTTCCCTGACATGACAACTAAAAAAAGTGTTAACGATCTTATAAAATATGATATGCTTATAGGACTAATAGCGATATTTTTTGGAGGAAGATGAAAGAATTTTTACAGACAGTTGTTATCTCATTGGTTCAGGGCTTAACAGAATTTTTACCCGTTTCTTCATCTGGGCACATTGTGATTTTAAAAAAAATCTTTAACATCGAAACGACCAATCTTTTTTTTGAAACGGTGCTACATCTTGGAACAATATTTTCCATACTTGTCTTTTTTAGAAAAAAAATTTTAAATCTTATAAAGGATTCTTTTTTTGAGATAAAAGAAAAAAAGATGGAAAAGAAAAATCTTAGATTTATCATTCTTGTTCTTATTGGTATAATACCTGCAGGGATGGTAGGTTTTATTTTCAACGATATGATAGAAAAGGTTTTTGAAAACATCCTATTTGTTGGAATATTTTATCTTTTACTCTCTTTTGTTCTTTTTATGACAAAATTTTCAAAACCAGAGGAAAGGGAAATATCTCTTAAAGATTCGCTTATTATAGGTTTTTCTCAAATTTTTGCCCTTCTGCCGGGGATCTCAAGATCTGGATTAACCATTTCGACAGGCTTGTATCTTGGATTGAAAAATGAAAAATCTTTCGATTTTTCATTTTTTATGGCGATACCTTTAATCCTGGGTGCCTTCTTTAAAGAACTTATTGAAGTTAAACCATCATTTGATTTTAACATAATTACAGGGATATTCTTTTCATTTCTCTCAGGTTATATTGCACTCATTTTCATTTACAAACGTTTTAAAAATAGAAAACTTCATATCTTTTCTATCTATACTTTTATACTTGGAATATTTATACTCTTATGGTCAATGAAATGATACTTCTTTTTTCCGATTCACATAACGATAGGTTCTCTTTCGAAACTCTATATCAGCGATTCAAAAGATATAAATTTAAAGCGGCTATCCATCTTGGAGATGTTACAGATTTTAACAATCTTTCAATATTAAGGGAAATTTCAGAAGAGTTTTACCTTGTCAAAGGTAACAACGATAGATTCGATATGGAAAATGTTGCTATTTTGAAAAAATTAAATATCGATTTTTCTTTTCCCCCTTACGAGATTTTCATAGAGCCTTTTGGATTCATAACCATAATGCATGAGCCATATTTTTTAAAAGATTACATTTTAAAGGATCATACAAGATATATTTTTTATGGGCATACACATAGAAAAGAATTAAAAGAGGAGAATTCAAAAATAATAGTTAATCCTGGATCGATTTCAAAATTTCTTTCAAGGGAAAGAACTTATGCTTTAATTTCAAAAGATGAGGTGTTGTTTGAAAAAATTTAAAATCCTTTCAATTTTAATTTTCTTTTCGATTTTTTTTATTTTGAATTCTGAAAATTTAAAAATAACGGCAACAGGCGATATAATGTTGGGGACAGATTATCCAAAAATCCTTTTGCCTGAAGATGATGGATACTATCTTTTTTCTCAGGCTGAATCTATCCTAAAAAAGGGTGATATCGTTATAGGGAATCTTGAAGGTGCCATCTCTGATTCTGGAGATTTAAGAAAAAAAATAGTTGAAGGTAAAAGTTATGCTTTCAGGACTCCCGAAAAATATATTTTTGCACTCAAAAGATCAGGTTTTAACCTTTTAAACCTTGCAAACAACCACATAAGGGATTTTGGCGAAAAAGGTTTGAACAGAACAAAAAAGATTCTTGAAAAAAATTTTATAAAGTATACCGGGTTTGTTGGTAAGAACGCTTATTTTGATTTCAAAGATAAAAAGGTTTGTGTCGTTGGTTTTTCAAACTATTCTGGTATGAACGATCTGACAGATTTGAAAAAAAGTTATAACCTTATAGATTCAATATCAAAAAAATTTGATATAGTTATAGTTACCTTTCATGGTGGGAAAGAGGGAAAGGATGCTATGATGGTTTATGATAAAGATGAGTATATGTTTGGTGAATACAGGGGTAACATATACAGGTTCGCACACACTGTTATAGATGCTGGTGCAGATCTCGTCATAGGACATGGTCCACATGTTCCAAGAGGAATCGAAATTTACAGAGACAAACTGATAGCATACTCTCTGGGAAATTTTATGACCTATTCAGGTATAAACATTCAAGGCATAAATGGACTTGCTCCACTCTTATATGTTGAACTTTCCGAAAATGGAGATTTCGTAAAGGGTAAAATATATCCTTTTAAACAGATAAAATATAAAGGTGTTGTTTTGGATACTTCCTATGGGGTTGTTAAACTTATAAAAAAACTCTCCGAAGAAAATTTCAAGGATAATGAAATCTTCATAGATGAAGATGGAGATATAGTAAAGAAATGATAAAAGTTTTGTTAACAACTTCCTTTCCACCATATAGAGGTGGAATATCTCATTATCTTTATGAAACTTTTAAAAATTATCCCTTCAAAAACGAACTTGTTGTTATAACTCAGACACCTGAATTTATTCAACCCGAAGAGGATCTTTCAATTTTTAAAGATGTTGTAAGATCAAAATATCTGCCTTTAAAGGGTAAATTTTACAGGTTAGATTTTTATTTTAAAATATTGAAATTTTTCATTTTAAATTTTAAGAGGATAGATTATATCTATACAGAATCGTTGATACCCACAACGATTTTTTCATATCTTTATAAAATTTTTTCACCATCCACAAGACTTATCACTTTTGCGTATGGAACTGATATCAACATAATAGATCCCTATATCAAAAGAAAAACCAGATTCGTTTGCATTTTAAAAAAATTTCTTTTAAACAGAGTTGACAGGATAATTACCATAAGTTCCTATACTGAAAAGATTTTAAAAAGTATAACAAAAACTGATGTTCGCATAATCTCTCCAATATATTCTAAGGAAAGGTTTAAGGATAAAAAACATATAAAAAAAGATAAGATAAAAATCATTACCGTTGCTCAACTAACACCAAGGAAAGGGCATCTGTATGTTTTGAAGGCTTTGAGTCTTTTAAAAGAAAAAATAGATTTTGTCTATTATATGGTTGGTTCTGGATGGTTTAAAGATGTTATAGAAAAAAAGATTGAAAATTATGGACTGAAGGATAGAGTCTTTATAAAAACGAATCTTAAAAATTTTGAGGTTGTAAACCTTTACAAAGAGTCTGACATATTCATATTAACTCCATACTATTACAGAGGTGATTTCGAAGGTTTTGGAATAGTTTATCTTGAAGCGGGTGCTTACAAACTTCCCATAATAGCAACAGGTTCTGGAGGTTCCAGAGATATTCTCATAGATGGCTTCAACTCTGTCCTTGTTAAAGAAAAAGATTATATCGAACTATCAGAAGAGATATACAATCTTTCAACCGATCATATAAAAAGAGAGATCCTCTCTGAAAACGGTTTCAAAATCTCCTTCTATAAAAAAGGTGATTACAAAGAATTGATATTCTGACCACTTGACATTTATTTTTTTTTGTGTTCTAATTTAATCGATGGCGAATGGGAATATAAAGAATCTATTTAAATCTTTTCTAATATTTGTTATAACCTCTTTAGTTTTATTATCACTTATTTACCTTTTTACAAACTTTTTTCTTATAAAACTTGTCTCGGAAAATCATATCTCACAGGCAAAACATCTTTTGGAAATTACGAAAAAAAGTTTGACACATGAGTTCAAAGAGATAATAAAAGAACTTGAAATATACAGTAAAAATAAGGATATAATAAACTTAACATCAACAGGTAAATTTTTTATCGATTCTATCCAGAAAAACAATTCTTTAAAATACTCGCATTTTACAAGAATAAATAAAAATGGGGAGATAATATACACCTTTCCCTACCAAAAAGAGTATATAGGAAATGATGTTTTGTATCAGGAACATAATAAAAAACTTTTTAAAGAAAAAAAACTTGTGATATCAAAACCTTTTCTTGCCATACAGGGATATAAAGCTATAGCCTTTGCTTATCCAGTTTTTAAAGACGATAGTTTTGATGGAGCTTTAACCTTTCTTATCCCCTTTAAATATTTTTATGAGGAAATTCTACAAGAGTTGAAACCAACCGAAAACTCTTTCATAATAGTTTTCAACGAGGATGGTAAAATAGTTTATGCTCCAGATTATTTTAAAAATTTTGAAGATATAGTCAGTGTTAATAGATTCTTTTTTGTAGATGACACTTCGCTTGTTGATTCGAGTAGCAATTTCTATACTGTAAAATTAACATCGTTAAACTCTT
>DYMB01000001.1:241052-310386 GCA_020721805.1 Acetofilamentum sp.
CTTGTTGATTCGAGTAGCAATTTCTATACTGTAAAATTAACATCGTTAAACTCTTTTGATCTTTTTAAAAAGAATGAAAAGTTTATACTTATAAAATCTTTTATTGATATCCATAACACAAAATGGTATATTTATGTTTATTCTCCAGAATATGAGGTGAAACAGATTTATAACAATGTGTTTAGATTTCAGACACTTTTTATAATACTCATTTTCATTTTAATACTTGTGGTCTCCTTTTTCTACATAAAATATTTGCAGGAAAGGATATATGAGGATATTGAGATTTTTAAGGAAATCTTTGAAGAGAAAAATCTAACCGAATCTGAAAAAGATTTTTATGAAAAAATACTTTCAAGTATAGTAAAAACAAGTGGTTTTTATCTGTTTGTCATTAAAGAGGATGGAGAAATATTCTATTCCAATTTTAAAACCGGTTTAAAAAAGAATTTTTATGAATATCTTTTAAACGAGAAAGGAAATTTTTTAAAGGAGAGTATAGAATTTATAAAAAACAAAAATATCTCGAAAACTATTTTTCTTCCAGTCAGGTTTGGAAGAAGGGATATCAATCTTCTCTGTAATATTTCGACATTTATTCATAAAGATGTTGGATTCACGATTCTTTTTGGGTTTGAATATGATAGTGTTAAAGAATGGAGGACATCTGAAACTATTTTTATGGAGATATTTTCCAAATGGTTCGAAAATGATGAGTCTATCTGTGTGATACAAAAGGATGGGCATATAGTTCTGAAAAATAGAAGTTTTGAAAAAATTTTTAAAAATGATGATATCTATGAAATATTTGAAGATAGTGAAAAAAACAATATAGATAACGTTATAAAAAAAGTCAATTTTGATGTTGAAAATATAACACTTGAAACTCTTATAAATGGTAAAAGTTTTAAAATAACTTTTACCCCATTTTATAATCAGTTATTGAAAATAGAGTACATTTATGTAAAATTTGAGTAAGATGAAAAGAATTCTTGTAGGAGTTTCAGGTGGTATAGATTCCCTTGCCACAGTTTTATATTTTAAAAAGAAAGGCTATGATGTATATGGTTTATACCTCATTTTAACCGAAAAGAATATCATTAACAAAGATAGGGTTGAGGGAATTTATAAGAGTTTAAAAATTCCACTGTTGATTTTTGATGGTAGGGAAATTTTCAAAGAAAGGATTATCGATTATTTTTTGAATACATACAGAGAAGGAAAGACCCCCAATCCCTGTGCGATGTGTAACAGGTTGATAAAGTTTCCTATTCTTGATGAGATATCTTCAAAAAATTCTTTTGAATATTTTTCCACAGGGCATTATATATATATAAAGGATTCTTTAATATTTAAACCTTTTGATAAAAAAAAGGATCAGACCTATTATGTTTCAACTGTTGAAAAAAAGTTTTTCAAAAAATTTGTTAATTCCATAACCTCTTTTTCAACAAAAGAGGATATCAAAAATTTTGTTTTTGAAAGAGTCAAATTTGATTTTTTTAAAAAATATAAAGAGAGTCAGGATATATGTTTTGTGCAGAAAGATTATGTTTCCTTTTTGAAAGAGAATGGTTTTGAGGAAGAGGAAGGTAATATGATAACAACAAAGGGAGACATCTTAAAAAAGCATAAAGGCTTTTTTCATTTTACAATAGGCGAGAGGGCAATGGTGGGTGGGAGAAGAGAGAGATTGTTCATAAAAAAAATAATACCTTCTTCAAAGAGTGTAATCGTTTCTACAAAAAAAGAACTTGGGGAGAATTTTTTTCATCTTTCGCCTGTTGAGATTTTTACAGATGATAAAGTTGATCTGAAAGTAAAGGTTAGATACAGAAGTGATGAAGTTGAATGTGATCTGGAAAAATTAAATGATGGAAGAATATATGTAAAAACTAAAAAACCGATCTATGGTATAACTCCAGGTCAGATAGGGGTTATCTATAGAGATGATATGGTTGTTCTTTCTGGAATAATAGAAAAAGAGGAGGTTTGATGAAAAGGGAGAGGTGGAATTCAAGGATTGCGTTTGTTCTTTCTACGATAGGATCTGCCATTGGACTTGGCAATCTGTGGAGATTTCCATATGTTGCATACAAAAATGGTGGAGGTGCATTTCTTATTCCATACTTTGTTGCACTATTTGTTGCTGGAATACCACTGCTTATGATGGAAACTGCTCTAGGACAGAAATTTCAGGGATCCTCTGCAAAAAGTTTTTCATCGGTATCAAAAAAATTTGAATGGCTTGGCTGGTTTGCAATATTCGTTGGAGTGATAATATGTTCATACTATGCTGTTGTTCTTTCCTGGGCATTAAACTATCTTTTTTATTCTTTCAACCTTTCATGGAATACTACTGGTAGCATAAATTTTTTCTTTAACGATTTTTTAAGAATTTCTCAAACCCCGTTCGATTTTTCAAAATTCAATTTTAACATATTTGCTGGACTTATTCTTATATGGTTTATATCCAGTTATGTTATTGTAAAAGGAGTGAAATCTCTTGGTAAATTCAATATATTGTTATTACCCTTATCTTTTGTTATACTTCTTTTACTTTTGCTACGAGGGATAACTTTGAAAGGTTCCTTTTCGGGATTGGAAAAATTCTTTACACCCGATTTTACAAAACTTCGTTCGATCAATGTCTGGCTTGAAGCTTTCTCTCAGATATTTTTTACACTATCCTTAGGTTTTGGAATACTGATAGCATATGCAAGTTATAGAGATGAAAATACAGATATTGCAAACAACGCAAAGATAACCGGTTTTACAAACTCTTTGGTGGAATTTCTCGCAGGTATAGCAGTTTTTTCCACAGTTGGTTTTCTTGCATTTTCCAAAAATGTTCCAATAGACTCTTTAAAACTTGGTGGTCCTGGTCTTGCTTTTGTGACTTATCCTGAGGCTATATCCAATATTCCCGGCTTGCCAAATCTTTTTGGCATCATATTTTTTTTGATGCTTCTTTTCCTTGGTTTAACTTCACTTGTTTCACTGATGGAGGCTGTAGTTACCGGGTTGAAGGATAAGTTCAACTTTTCAAGAAAAAAATCTGTTTTTATAATCGTAGCGGTTGATCTTTTCTTAGGGCTTTTTTATTGTTTTGGAAGTGGTTTATACTGGCTTGATATAGTAGATCACTGGATACTTTCATACGGACTTCTGGTTGTTGGACTCTTCGAAACCATAATAGTAGGATGGATACTTGGTGCAAAGAAGTTGAGGGATTTTATAAATGAAGTTTCCGAAATAAAGATTGACAGATTTTTTGATCTCTCGATAAAATATCTTGTTCCTTTTATATTGATAATATTGATACTCTTTTCACTTTTCAACGAATTGCAAAAGCCTTATGAGGATTATCCTTTAAGTGCAAGAATATATGGAGGATTTCTGGTTGTTATTTTTACACTTTTGGTATCTTTACTTGTGAGTAATTTTAAAAATTTTTATGATGTTTCAATATGGGGTAAATTTTATCTTTTATTCTTGATTTTTATCACATCAGTTTACTATATGATAGAAAAAACAAAAATTTTAAATGTTAAATTCAGTTTTAAATATAGCGCGCTGGTTTTCTTTTTGTTTGGATTTATTTTACTTGTTGGGAATCTTTCATATGCTATCCATACTGCGATAAAGAATGAGAGAAAGAATAAAACGGAAGATAACACTACACCGACTACATTTTAAGTGCCGGGGAGGGGACTTGAACCCCTATGGGAAGCCCACACGCCCCTCAAACGTGCGCGTCTGCCAGTTTCGCCACCCCGGCAGAATGCCAGGACGCAGAATCGAACTGCGGACACACGGATTTTCAGTCCGTTGCTCTACCGTCTGAGCTATCCTGGCATAAAAAAAAATCATACAAAAAAATTTTTAAATGTCAATAGAAAATTTTACTTGACATTATAAATCTATAGGTTCTATAATTTATATATGAAGGTTTTTTTAAAAATTTTACCATTTTTTCTTTTTTTGAAAATCTTTTCTTTAGATATTGGGAAAATGGACCCAACTCTTCTTTCCTATTTTTCAGAAGATTTAGGTAAAGAATTTTCTTTAATAGAGGTCAAAAGTTTACAGATAGATTTAGAAAATTGTAAAAATGATTATAAAACTCTTTCCTACAATTTTTTTCTTGAAAATAAGGATAAGGATCTTTTACCTGTTATCTTAAAAGGTAATGTCTTAAAAATTTATCAATATGTTAGTGAGCCTTTGATAATAACTGATTCAATATTGACCGGATATGTAGATTTTATAACCCTTTCAAATATAACAGATTCTAATTTTCTGGATTACTGTGAGATTGCAAAACCTGTTTTTCAATCCTCTGATAGTGCAGCCTATTTTACAAGAATCTCACAGATGGTTAGAATGGGATATGATGGAGAGGGTGTTAATATTTGTTTTATAGATGATGGATTCGACCCTTATTTTTTAAACAATGGTAATATCTCAAAATTTCAAATTTTATGGAACCAGAAGGGAAATAATAGTTTTCTTCCTCCGCAAGGTTTCTGGTATGGTGAAGAGGTGGATTCCACAAAGATAACTTACTACAGAATGGAGGATAGGACTGGACATGGGACATCACTTCTTTCCATAATATCATCTGAAGGTTATTTTGTGGAAGGAATTTTAAAAAAATCTAAAATAATTGGAGTAAACACATATCCAAATACCAAAAATCTTATAGAGGGTATAAAATATCTTGTAAAAAAGGGTGAAGATTTTCAAAAACCTTTTGTTGTTTTTATGCCACTCAACTATTATTGGGGAGGGCATAAGGGAGATGATCTGTTTGAAGATTGCTTGAAAAAACTTTTCCCACTGGAAGGTTTAAAAAGAGGTATATCGGTTCCAGCGGGAAATCTTGGTAACCTTAAAATAAATGCAACTTTAAACGAAATAGCAACAGATACATTTCAAGAAATTTTTTCAAATTCATCGGTATTGATTCTTACCGATACTTCTTATTTTCTTGATATTGATATGATAAACGGAAACGATATCTTTTTAAGATTTTTCGTCGTGGATAATGGAGAGTTTAATATTTCAAAATGGATATCCCTAAAAGATAGTAATGTTTTCTTTTTATATGGGCAAAACTATTTTATAGGTTTCGGTTTTAATCCAGAAAGAAAAAATTCACATTTAACTTTCCAACATGAAAATAGAGCATATCTGGGAATACAGGTATTTAATAAAGATTTAAACGATTCTGTAGAAATGTTCATAACGAGAGGCGGAGCATTTATAAAACCTTCATATGAAAATTTTTTTGAAGGGAACTCATCTTCAACATTATGTTCTCCATCTTCAATCGAGAATGTTATCTCTTCAGGTTCATACATTTCAAGAACCAACGCTCTTATTTTTTCTTCTCAGGATACTCTTTTTAAAATATGTGGCTGGAATTCAAAAAACAAAAATAGTTTAAAACCGGATATTTTTTCTCCTGGGAAATATATATTAAGTATGAAAATCGGAGAAAATGGAATACCTTATAAGGATAGTTCAGGCTTTTTTATGGGAACAAGTTATTCTTCAATCTTTACAGGTATAGCGCTTGTTCAACTACTTCAGGCTGATTCGAATTTAAGCGTTTATCAACTTTACCAGTTGATAAAGATCGGTGCTGATATCATTTCAGGTGATGCTTTGAATGGCTCAACATTTTCAGGTTATGGTTTTTTAAACATTTTTAGAAGTTTAAAGAGCCAATCCGTTGAAAAGTTCGAACCTCAATTTTCTGTTGAAAAAGGAAAAGATTTTATAAAAATTATCTTGAAAAATTCTGATTATTCGATTATAGAATGTGTTAAAAAAAACTCATCCCTTAAATTTGAGAAATTCTTCAACTTTTTTGTTGACAAAAATCCTTTTATAGGGCAAAATATTTATTTGATAAAAATAAAAGATAATTCTAAAAAAATCCAGACCGTTGAATTGAGTGTTGATTTTGAAAAAGGGAAAAATAAAGAAAGAATTTTTGATATTATGGGAAGAACAGTCTTAAAAATTAAAAATAAAGGGGTTTATTTTAAAATGGATAATGGTAAAATAAAGAAAATAATAAAGTTTTGAAAGGAGGTTTTTATGTACAAAAAGTTTATTTTTGTTTTTCTGGTTTTATCATTTCTTCTCTCGTTTGCATATGTTGGTCCAAATGTGAAGTATCCATTTAAACAGATTTCCTGGGTCGGTGGTTCTGGGCAGGATATTTTTACAGATGAGACAAAATTTCTTTCATCGGAAAGAATACATTTCTCTTTAAATCCTATAACACTCGATTATATTGAGGATACTAATTTTACATTGGTATCAACATATCCTTCAGCAGCGGCAGGTAATGTTGGGACATCCAATGGCCTTTTAAATCTTAATGATACAATATTTGCTTTGGGTGGTTTAACAGCGAACCTATCTTATTCAATCAATAAAGGACAAACATGGCTTACATTTGATACATTACCAGTTAATCAAAATAATTCTGAACTTCTTACCTTTCAGAAGGTTAACGATACTATATATGTTGGTGGATACTGGGGAGCAGTAAATTTTGCTTTCATATTTAAAAGTTCAGATATGAAGACATGGGAAAATGTAACACAGCCTGACGGGGCTGCAAGAGTTTATACTATATTATATATTGGAGGTGATACATTTCTTGTAGCAGCAGGGGATCCAGATCAATCTTCCGCAGATCATGATGGACAGATCTTTAGAACGACAGATCGTTTCCAGACATATGATAAGGTTGATACACTCGGTTATGCTGCAATCACCAATATTATAAAATATAATGGCGATACCCTTATCGCTTCAGGTGATAATATTTTATACGGTGAACCTATATTAATTTCAAAAGATAATGGAGTAACATGGGCAGCATCAGGTTCAGTTGACTCAGCTTTTACTTCTTCTGGTAATCCTTTTGCATTACTTTCACTTACAAAAATCGGGAATTATATTTTTACAGGATCTTATGGTATTTTTGGTGGTGGAATTTATAGAAGCGGGGATGTTGGCAACACATGGGAGATGATGGACACTCTGAAAACAATACCTGATACCTGTGATATAACAGGTTTTTACTCTTTTGATGGTGGCTCAACAATTTATGTCACATCAGGGCTTCCCGGTGTTTTATATAAAACTACCGATGGTGGATATACTTTCACATTTTGCGATTCTTTAACCGATAGTTCCGTAAAAGGTATGGTTAAACTTGGTGAACACACATATGGTGTTGGAGCAACTTCATCATCTTTAGGTGGAAAAATCTATTATGACAGTTATTCTAAAAATGGTTATCTTGTTTCAAGTGCTATAAATATTGATAAATATGATACCATACCTGTTTCTGATTATTTTGATCTTTATAATGTATTTATTACTTTCAATAAACCACAGTTTACAACTTTTACATTGAAAATGAGATCAGATTCCGATTCAACAATGGTAAATGCACCAGATTGGTCTTCATGTCCATCTGTAACGACATATAACAATTCTTCTAAGAATCTTACAGATATAACCTCAATAACAAATAAAGCTGGACATCATTATATTCAATATAGGATAGATTTTACAACAACAAGGATGGAATTAACTCCATCAGTTGATTCTATATGGATAGAAAAAGTCTCAGGAATTGAGAATCTTAATCTTTTTTCAAAAGAGAATATTTCCATAACTTTTGCAAAAAATAAAGTTATCATTGATACAAAAGATCAGAGTGTAGTAAAGATTTTTGATATTGCTGGAAGAAATCTTATAAATAGGAAACTCGTTGAAGGAAAGAATATAATAAAGACAAATATTTTACCATCAGGTAAATATATTTTAAAAGTATTTAATAATTCAAAAGAAATATACTCAAAAAGTTTCAATATTATAAAATAGAGCATTAAGATATAAGGGGTGCAAAAATTTGCACCCCTTAAGAAAAATGTGAAAAATTTTCAACAATTTTCATTCTTTTTCTATTTCACTACTATTAAATATATATTTAAAAGAGAGTTAAAATGAAAGATGGCATGTTTTTTGCTTAAACAAGATTGTGTAAAGTTTAGTAAAAAAAATAGTAAGGAGGTAAGATGAAGAAAATCTTAAATTTAATGCTTCTTTTATCTCTCCTTATTCTTTTTACCGGTGCAAAATCTTTTTCGCAAAAGAGTGTTGATTTTAACACCTCACCGGTTATGAATGAGGGGAATTTTGTGAATCCACTTGCTGATGGATTCAAATCTGTTGTAAAAGGTAAAGAGATGGTAAAAAGTTTGAAGGATCCAAACATTATCCATCTTCCTTACCATGATTTTGATGTTAGAAATGGTGAACCGAACATTCCTTCAGATTTAAGAGCAAAATCTTCAAAGGATGGATGGAACTATTACATCGTTAAATTTTCAGGTCCAGTTCTTGAAAAGTATAAGAGTGAACTTTCAAACTATGATGTTATGTTTGAATGGCCTATTCATAACTATGGTTACATAGTTAAAATGAATGATGTCAATATTGAAAAGATTTCTAAACTTCCATATGTGAAGTTTATTTCTTTGTGGCATCCAGCCTACAAAGCCTCACCAAAATTCTTAAACTCAAAATCTGAACAAAAGAAAGAGATCGTTGTTCGTTTGTTCAGAAACGGTTCATATTATGAAGTTTTGAATTCACTTGAAAAACTTGGGGCAAGGATTATTGACAAATCTGAGCCTACGACAGCACTTGCAACTTTTCTTGTTGAAGTTCCAGAAAATATGATAGCAGAGATCGCAAAGATCAAAGATGTCTATCTTATGATGCAGTATGCAAAAAAATATCCACTAAACGATGTTGGAAGATCCATTATAATGAATGGTTCAACGACTGTTGGTGATACTACAATATGGAAAATGGGAATTCATGGCGCCGGGCAGATAGTAAATGTAACAGATTCTGGAATTACTATTGGTCATTATGCGTTTTATGATCCATCAGTTTCACTTACAACATGGGGATATTATCCAACACATAGAAAAGTTATCGCTTATCTTCCAACCCATCCTAACTTCATTGATACATTAGATTTTGGAGATGGGAATAACCATTCATATCATGGAACACATGTAAGTGGAACTGTTGCTGGAGACGATTCTCTTCCTGGAGGAACTTCAAACTATGATGGTATAGCCAAACATGCGAAGATACTTTTTATGGATGCTGGAAACACAGTTGATAATGGTTTGTGGATTCCAATAGATTGTTATTCAATGTTTGATACTATGTATGTTCATGGAGCAAGGATAACTTCAAACTCTTATGGGCCAGATGTTGGGACATATCCGGAACTTGGAGGAGCATATGATGAAGGATGCCAGCTGGCTGATGCCTATATGTGGGATCATAGAGATTTCAATGTTCATTTTGCTGCTGGAAATAGTGGTTCCAATGCAAAGACTATTGCTGGGACAGCCTGCGCAAAGGATGTTTATGCTGCAGGTTCACATCCTGAAAATTCAATTAACAATGTTTCTTCATTCTCTTCAAGAGGTCCAACCGCTGATGGAAGGTATGGTGTTACTTTGTTGACTCCAGGTGAAGCTGTTAGGTCAGCGGATGGTTCAACATCAGGTTCAAGTTCAAATTATAAAGATATGGATGGAACATCGATGGCAACACCATTCTCAGCAGGTGCTATAGCATTGATTAGGGATTGGCTTGCACAGGGATTTTATCCAACTGGAACAAAAATACCTGAACACAGCATTACAAATCCATCCTCTGCTCTTATAAGAGCACTCGCTGTAAACTCTGCAAACGATGCTGGACAGACGATCCCAAACAACGACTATGGTTTTGGTAGATTACAGTTAAACAATGCTCTATTCTTTTCAGACACAGCGGCACATTCACCAAAGGCTATTGTTTTTGATGATAATCATGAAGGTGTGTTAACAGGTGAATATGTTGAATATCAATTCAGTCTTACTGATACTTCTTCTGAATTAAGGGTAACACTTGTATGGACAGATTATCCGGCACCATTCTTTGGAGACAATAGTGTCACAGATACAACTCTTGTTAACGATCTTGATTTAGAGGTATACAATCCATCTGGAGCACTTGTTTCCGGAACCGACCATCTAAATACCATAGAACAGTATAGAAATACAACTCCAGCAAAAGGTATTTGGAAAGCAAGGGTTGTTGCAACAGATTGTCCTGTTTCTCCACAACCTTATGCAATCGTTGTTACATACAATCCTCTTAATGTAGCAAATGGTTCTGTAAAATTTGATAAAGCAACTTATTCTACTATAGATTCTATAGCAACACTTATCGTAACCGATATGAATTTACCTGATAATGCTACTTTTGATATAAATGTTTACTCTCAACTTGGTGATACAGAGTATGTCACTCTTACAGGAACAACTGGCCTATTTACTGGGACAGTTCAGATGGCTTATCAGGCAGCTATATCATCAAATGTTAATGATGGGTACCTTGGGGTAAACAAGATTGATACTATATGGGCTATGTATAGTGATACAAACCCAGCAGAAACTTTGAGAGCAAGGGCTTTGATAGATAACGCTTCATTCACAATTTACAATGTAAGGTGCGAAAAGGCTGAAGGCACGAGGGCATTCATAGCATGGTCAACAACTGAACCCACAACAGGGAAAGTTTACTATGGCACAACGACTTCACTTGGCTCTGAAACCGCTGAGAATCCAAACCTTGTTTATGAACACTCAGGTGACCAGGCTATAATTGTTTCTGGACTTACTCCAAATACTATCTATTATTATGATGTAGAATCTAGAGATAATAAAGGAAATAGTGTCAGGGATGACAATAATGGCTCTCATTACCAGTTTGCAACAGTAGATCTTTCAAGTGCTGACATTCTTGTTGTTGTTACCGATGATAATCTTCAAGGAGAACTTTTTGCACATCCAGAATTTTTGACTTATGCGATAGAACAAGGTGGATGGAATTATGCCTGGTATCAGACCTCACTCAACAATTTGGGTCAGTTACCCGTTACCGATCTTTTGAGAAATTATAAGGCAATATTCTTGCAGTCAGGGCAGGAAAATTATCCAGAACTCACGAAACCACAGGAAGAATCTTTGAAAACATATGAAGCGGGTGGTGGAAGAATAGCGTATACTGGTCATGATTTTGGATGGGCTATGGCTTCAAGTGATGGTTTTAGTGCTGTTGGAACAAACAGAGATGATTCGTTGTTTGTTATCAACTATATGATGGGAAGATATGTTGGTGATATAACTGCAACCGGTAACTTCACATTATATGGTGTATCAGGTGATCCTATATCTGGTTCATATACAGGAGGTGTTCCATATAATCCATACAGACAAGGTGCCGATGGAGATTCTATGTATGGAGTTTCAAGTGCTTTTGTTGCTGGAACATCTACAAATGTTTGGAGATGGAACAATGCTTCAGGTCCAATTGTTGGAACAAAATGGGAATCAAACAACACTCTTGGAACAACAGGACAGGGTGTATGGGGCGGATATAAGACAAGGGTTATTTTCAACGCTTTTGAGATAACCCAGATAGATACTACCGATCATACCTCAGCAACAAGAACAAATATTTTGAATAATGACCTTATCTGGCTTATAGGGCATGATCATCCTGATGTTTCAATAACATCACCAACAACAGGCACAACATATACTACAAACACAATTTCTATAGAATGGAGTGCAACCGCTTATGGTGGTGCTGCAATAGATACAACATTCATTTACTATTCGCCTAACGGTGGTGATTCCTGGATACTTATTACTAAAGGGACAACTCTAACATCACCATACACATGGGATGTTTCAACACTTCTTAATGGAGTCAAATACAGGGTTAAGGTAAAAGTTAATGATAAAGATGTTTATCCTTCAATGAGTGGTGAAGCAACAACAGGTAACTTTACTATTTTAAGAAATGGTGGAGATTTCCTTGGTCCTATAATTTATGCTGGTTCAGTTCAGGCAAATCCATCACCTGTAGGTAACGCGGAAGGACTTGGAGTTCCAACATCATTTACTATCACAGCAACCCTTTCAGATTCAACAACCGGATTGTCAAATATTTCTGCTGCGGAATGGTCATATGGTTCAGAACCCGCACCAGCCGGTTCTGGAAATCCTATGAGTGCTGATGATGGCACATTTGATAGTGTTATTGAAAAGGTTACAGCAAATGTTTCTTCAACAGTTGGATGGCCTGTTGGTGAAGTAAAGATTTGGGTCAGAGGTCGTGATGCTTCACCAGCAAAGAGTGCAAATAACTGGGGCGATGCATCTGAAGGATCGGTGGTAGTTGTTGATGATGCCACTACACTCACAAGGGTTCAGATGACAGAGATATCAGCCATTTCCGATTTCAACTCCATAACCTTAAAATGGTCAACAACATCCGAAGTGAACAATGCTCAATGGATAATAGAAAAATCACTTGATGGTAAGAATTTTGAAAAGATAGGCACATTGCTTGCAAAGAATAGACCATCAACCTATACTTTCACTGATACTAAAATAAATGGTGGCACGGTATATTATTACAGAGTCTCCGATCTTTCAAAATCTGGTGTTAAGACAGAGCATCCAGTGATAAAAGTCGTAGCACAGGGTAAACCAAAACCTGTTTCATACGCTTTAACACAGAATCAACCTAACCCATTTAACGATGTTACTATGATAGAGTTTGCGGTTCCAGTTAAAGGAAAGGTAAAACTTGAAGTTTACGATATAACTGGAAAACTCGTAAAAACTCTTGTTAATGAGGTAAAGGATGTATCCTGGTATAAAGTTAGATGGGATGGTAAGGACAATTCTGGTAATCAGGTCTCTTCGGGTGTCTATTTCTACAAACTTTCAGCGTCAGATTATGAATCATCTCTTAAGATGACATACCTTAAATAATATAAACTTCAATATAATAAAAAGCCCCCTTTGAAAGGGGGCTTTTTTATTTATTCTTTCTTTAATTGGATAAATCTCTTAATGAGTAGAATGAATGATACGGATACTATTAGAATTGAAGTTATCTGTGATAAGGATAAAAATTTAAATACGAGAGCATTTTTTGAATACTCCCTTAAAAAATCAACAAAAAATCTTTCTGTTCCATATAATATAAAGAAAAGATAAAAGATGAATCCATCAAAAAATCTTTTTTTATTGTAAAGGAAAAGAAGAAGAAAGAAAATTATTAAAGAGTAAAAAGATTCTATAAGTTGTGTTGGTATTACGGGAAGTGAATGTGTTGCGGTTCTATCTATTAATCCCTTTTCAAGTTGGTCATAGTAAGGAGGTGGTAAATGTAGAGCCGGGAATTTAACACCAAATCTATAGGATATTTTCCCATAACAGCATCCATTTAAAAAACATCCTATTCTTCCGAAAAATATTCCAAGTGGAAAGGCTGTCATTATTATATCACCGATTTTTAGAATATCGAGTTTATTTCTTTTTATATAGATGAGACCTGCTATTATCCCACCAAAGAAGCCACCATAGAAGACCATACCACCTTCCCATATTTTAAATATGGAAAAAAGATTATCCTTATAGATGTTGAAATTTTCTAATATAAACCATAACCTTCCACCGATGATCCCGCCAACTATTATCCATACAGAAAGGTCAAAAAGAATATCTTTAGAAATCTTAGATTTTTTTGATAAATAATTTATCACGATAAGTGCTGAGAAGAAGGCTATAGCCTGCATCAAACCGTATGAATAAAGTGTGAAATTACCAAATTGAAATATGACTCTATGCATATTAACCCCCTATAATTTTTTCTATATCTTTTATTCTTTTTGGTATTGAGAGCGAAAGGTTTTTATAACCATTTTTCGTAACAAGAATATCATCCTCTATTCTTATTCCAATATTCTCCTTTGGTATATATATACCCGGCTCTATCGTTAGGACCATACCATCCTTTAATTCCGGCATATATCTTGGTATCATTGAAATATCATGGGTATCAAGTCCAAGCATATGTCCAACAGAATGTGGATAATATTTTTTTAAATCCTTTTTATCCTGTATATATTTTAATTTTATGAGAAGTTTTGCTATAAGATCGTTTGTTTCTTCGTTTAAATCCTTTAAACTTATTCCAGGTCTTACAGAATCAATTATTTCCTCCTGAATTTCAAGAAGGGGAACATAAAGTTTTTTCTCCCTTTCTGAAAAATTTCTTTTTGGTGGAAAAACTCTTGTTATATCAGCCGAATAAAAGTTGTATTCGGCACCACAATCTATTAAAATTAGATCATCCTTTTTTACTTTTTGATTATTTGAAGTATAATGCAATGTAGCGCCATTCTTTCCTGCTGCGACTATGGAGTTGAATGCTGGAATGAAAACACCATTTTTTAAAAAAATGTATTCAAGTTCCGCCTGTATCTGATATTCATACATTTCAGGTTCACTCTTTTTCATACAGTTTATTATACCTTCTTTTGTTATATCTATTGCTTTTTGAATCGATTCTATCTCATACTCATCCTTAATAGCTCTTAAAGGATAAATAAGATTGTTTACAGGGATAAAAGATCTTATCTGTGGAAAATGTTCTCTCAATTTTGAAATTTTGTAATGAGTGAAATCAAGCAATTCCCTTACCTGTGAATTCATAAAATCAAAATAACATATAACACCGTTGTTAACATAGTTGCCAAAATAAAAATAAAAATCCTTGTTATAATAAACATTCTCTATTCCGGTTTCTTCTTTAACCTGAATATCCGATTTCTTTTTCCCTGTCCATACCTCATAATATGGATTATTTTCTTCCACAAAAAGCATCTCCTTCTCTTCCTTTTCTCCTTTGCAGAGTAAAAGGCTTGAGTGTGGTTCCGTAAAACCTGTTAAATAAAAAAAGTTTGAACTCTGTCTGTATATGTAATTGTTTTCATTGTTCTTTTCTTTAAACGATGCTGATTCGAGTAGAAGGATAGAATTCTTTTCCATCATTTTTAATAGTTTTTCTCTTCTCTTTTTAAAGATTTTTTTTGGAATCATTTTTTCTCCTTTATAATTTAAAAATTTCGAAATTGAATCTTTTTAATATTTTTTTTAAAACATTATAACCTGTTAATATATCACCCTCTTTGTGGGAATCTGAACCTGTTGAAACTATTTTTCCACCAAAATCTTTATACATTTCAAGAATCCCTTCAGAAGGAAACTGTTCTTCACAACTATGCCTTAAACCACTTGTGTTTATTTCAAGGATTATATTCTTTTTAATTATATTTTTCAAAATGTCTTTATATTCGTTTTCATATTTTTTAAAAGTTTCAATATGGGTTTTAAATTTTGAATATTTTTTATAATAATCAATATGACCGAGTATTTCAAAATCACCAAAATCGATTATCTTTCTTAACTGTTTGAAATAAGGCATATAATCAACATCAAAAATATTTTCTTTATCCTCTTCTATCATCTTTATCCAGTTTGAGATAACGATACTGTTTACGAAATGGAGGGAAACTATTCTAAAATCAAAATTGAAAGTATGAAAACTTTTTTTTATCTTTTCTTCATATTCTTTTTCATATGAGGATTCTATACCATAAAAAAGAGTTATAGTTTTAAAATATTTTTTTTTTAATATTTTAAACTCTTCAAACTGTTCTTCACCTTTATAAAAATTACAACCAGGATCGTTTTTGTTAAAATCAAGATGATCGGTGAAAGCAAAATATTTCACATTCTTTGATATCGCTTCTTTTACCATATCCTCCATATTTCTTTTTGAATCATAAGAGTATCTTGAATGATTATGCAAATCTGAAATCATATTTAGTTAATTTTAACTATTTTAAAGTTTTAGTCAACAATAAGCATTCTTTAAATTAAAGATTGACACAACTCATTTTATTAAATAAAATTATAAAATAAATTATTGAAGGAGGATTTATGCATAAAAAACTTTTCATTCCAGGGCCAACCGAAGTTGTAAAAGAGGTAAGAGAGGCGATGGCATGTGAAATGATAGGACACAGAATGAAAGAATTTTCAGATCTTTACAATCAGGTTATCCCAAAATTGCAACAGGTTCTTTATACAAAAAATGCTGTTTTACTCTTCACATCTTCAGCGACAGGCTGTATGGAGAGTGTTGTGAGAAATCTTTCAAACAAAAAGATACTTTCCTGTATGTGTGGTGCCTTTTCGGATAGATGGCATGATATCGCTATAAAGAATGGTAAAAAAGCTGATCCTTTACAGATAGAGTGGGGTAAAGCGATAAAGCCAGAGATGATCGATGAAAAATTGAAAACCGGCGAGTATGACCTTGTTACACTTGTTCATAATGAAACCTCTACTGGAGTTATGAATCCGATTAAAGAGATAGCCGAAGTTATGAAAAAATATCCAGATGTTATCTTTGCTGTTGATGCTGTATCATCTCTTACAGGTTATAAGATAGAGGTTGATGCACTTGGGATAGATATTATACTGGCAGGTGTTCAAAAATGCTTTGCACTTCCACCAGGACTTGCGGTTATGACCGTTTCAAAGAAGGCTGCTGAAAAAGCAAAGACTGTTGAAAACAGAGGTTATTATTTTGATATAGTTGATATGCTAAAGTACCATGAAAAAGGTCAAACACCATCAACACCATCCGTATCACATATAAATGCCTTGAATGTCCAACTCGATAGAATGCTTGCAGAAGGTATGGAGAACAGGTTCGCAAGACACAAAAAAATGGCTGATATGATATTTACCTGGGCTAAAGAGAAAGGTATAGAGGGTTTCCCTGAAAAGGGTTATGAGTCAAGGACGGTTGTTACTTTGAAAAACAATAGAAATTTCAACATATCGGAACTCAACAAAGAGTTGGGCAAAAGAGGTAAAACCATATCAAACGGATATGGTAAATTAAAGGAGATAACTTTTAGAATAGCAGCTATGGGAGATCTGATGCCACAGGATATAAAGGAACTTCTTGATGATATTAACGATATCCTTAAAATTTAAGGAGGAGATTATGAAAATTCTTGTAAGCGATAAAATATCAGATACAGCGATAAACCAGTTAAAAAATAATGGACACAATGTTGTAGTAAAGACTGGTCTTCCACCCGAGGAACTTGAAAAAGTTATAGTTGATTTTGATTGTATTGTCGTAAGAAGTGCTACAAAGGTTAAAAAGAATATAATAGATGCTGGGAAAAATCTTAAACTCATCATAAGAGGCGGTGTGGGAGTAGATAACATAGATGTTGAATATGCAAAATCAAAAAATATTGAAGTGAAAAATACTCCAGCAGCATCAAGTATCTCTGTAGCCGAACTTGCGATAGGTCATATGCTATCACTTTCACGAGCACTGACCGTTGCTGATAAATCTATGAAGGATGGAAAGTGGGAAAAGAAAAAATTTGAAGGGTATGAACTATACAAAAAGACTCTTGGAATAATAGGACTTGGAAGAATTGGAAGGGAGACGGCAAGGATGGGGTTCTATGGATTCGAGATGAAAGTAATAGGTTACGATCCCTATGTGAAAGAAGTTTCAAATCCACCTGTAAATATGGTTTCGCTTGATACTCTTTTAAAAGAATCAGATTATATCTCATTGCACCTGCCTCTGACTGATGAAACAAAACATATGATATCCATTCAAGAGTTTAAAAAGATGAAAAAGAGTGCATTTTTTGTTTCATGTGCAAGAGGTGGAATAGTTGATGAAAACGGTTTGCTTGAGGCTTTAAAAACTGGATCTATAAGGGGTGCGGCACTCGATGTTTTTGAAGTTGAACCTCCAGTGGTAAATGAACTTTTCAAACTTGAAAATTTTGTTGCAACGCCTCATATCGGAGCACAAACCTTTGAAGCTCAGGAAAGAATCGCAGACGAGATAGTAAGTATAATTTCCGAATATTGAATGATGGAGGGATCCTTTAAGGATCCCCCTTCTTTATGTTAAAAGATATTTTTCATAAAATTCATAAAAAAATAGTTTTTGATAATTTTATAGATAGCCTGCTTATTTTTACTTTTTGGGGAATAACATCGTTAGTAGTTTTTGCTTTCATAGATCTATTCTTCTACCATTCTGAAAAATTATTTTTACTTTTTATTTTATCTTCTTTGATTTTTTCCTTTAAAACTTTTTTCATTTTTTTGTTAAATGAAAGAGAATCTATAAAAAGATACAATCTTTTGAATAAAAATTTGAAAAATGTCCCACTCACGATCTATGAGAATATTGAAAAAAATAATGGTTATATTGAAATTCTAATGAAGAATTTCACAGAGGATACCATAAAGAAGAGTATTTTTTATGATCAAAAAAGAAGGGAGACGATTGTTAGAAAAAATTTTTTTATCCTTTCAGTTTTTTTGATTTTAATAATAATGTTTCCGTTAGTTTTTACCAACTTTTTTAATTTGACTGAAAAAATTGTTGTTTTGAAAGATTGCTCAAACAAGGTTAAGATTCTTTCATTCAACTATGGTAGCATAGTTGGAAAACTTCTTGTGACAAACGGTTCAGAATTTTTTCCCTATATCGATGGTATGGATTATCCTTACGGTTTAAAGATCTTTTTCGTTGGTCCAAAAGTTCAATCGAATATTTTACCTGTGAAACTTTTGAAAGGTTTTAAAATAGATTCCATATCAAGTCTTGTTAAACCTTTAAAATATACAGGAGTAAAAAATTATAATGTATCCGGAAATATTTTTGATCTCCCTGAATTCTCAGATGTTGATGTTAAAATATCTTTTAACGACCAGACCCATCGGAAAATATTTTTTAAAAATTTATCCTCCGATAGTGTATATAAAATTTTTAAAGGGAAATATTCAGATTCGATTAAAATGAATGTTGTTAAAGATAACACTCCACAAGTTTTAATTCTGATGGATAAAAAAGATATTTCAGCAAAAAAATATTTAACGATACCTGTTATGTTTAAAGATGATTACGGTATAGATTCTTTATATTTGATTTTGAAAAAAAATGATGATTCTCTAACTAAGGGATACAAATTTTATGGTCTTGATACCATTTTAATTTTTTCTTTAGATATGGAATCACTTACAGATTGTGAACAATTATATTTCAAGGGGAAAGATAACAATCCTGAAAGAAGACAACTCGGTTTTTCAGAAAGATTATATTTAAAAGAAAACTTTTTGTTATCTTCAATTTATGATTCAACATATGTCAAAAACGAGTTTTTAAAAGATATTGATAGATTCTCTGAAAATGTTTACGATATATTAACAAGGAAAGATAATTCGAATCTTGAAAAAAAGATCGAGGAGTATAGAGAAAGACTGAACGAATTGAAGGAGAATATTGAAAATGTTAAGAAGGAAATTAAAGATCTATCAGAATATAAAATACCAGATAAAATTTATAAAGGGATGTTTGAAATTAAAAAAGAGATAGAAAAACTTGATAAAAATTTACTTTCAAAACTTGATTCGATTTTGAAGAGTTCAAAAAAGATAGAAAACGATTTTGAAAGAAAAGAGATCCTCGAAAAAATAAAAAATCAGGACAGTTTAATCCAAAAAAATTTAGAAGAATTAAAAAAAATGATAAAGGATCTTAACACGCTTTTTTTACTGAACCAGATGAGGGAAGATATAGAAAAACTTTTACAGAAACAGGATTCTATCATATCCAATGAAAACATAAAAGGTCAAGAAGAGATAACACGGTCTCTGGGAAAAATGAAAGAAAAAAGTTTAAAAGATTTGCAACTGAACGAATTTGAAAAACCTATTGACGAAACATATAAACTTTCAAAAAAATCAGAAAAAGATCTTTCGGAACGAAAGAGAGTAAAAGAAAAATTGGAAAACTTAAAAAAGGATCTTGAGAAAAAAATTGAACAACTTGAGGGCAGCGAAAAAAGATATGATAAATATCTTGTAATATATTCTATACTTTTCATAAATGAGATTGTTGATAGCACACAGGATAGGGAATTGATAAACGATCTGTATATGTCAATAATAGATTATGTTGATGAAAGCCCAACATCACCTTTGACAATACTTTTAAAAACAGCACAGAGGATTGTGGTTTTAAGTGAAGGTGATTTCACATCATTAAAAAAACATAACCTTTCTATAATTCTTTATCTTTTAAAAGAGAATCCATCAGGTGAATCTACCGGTTCTATGGAGGATATATCTGAAAAATTGTCAAAGATATCAGAAGAACAGATGAAGATCTCTCAGACACTCTGGGAAATGTTCAATAAAAGCGAAATTTCAAAAGATATGCTTGATATGCTTTCTGATCTTGAAAAAAAACTTTCTCAAAAGATGAAGGAAATTGGAGAAAAAACTGGAGATGATGTTGGTGAAAACATATCATCACTTGCTGATTCTTTGAAAGATGTATCGGAAGAGTTAAAAAAAGGAAATCTTGACGAAGAGATTCTAAAAAAACAGGAAAGAGTTTTAAAGAGGATGTTGAATTTAACAAAATCGATATACAGAAAAGGAATAGAGGAAAAAAGGGAGAGTAAAACTGGAAAAGATTACAACCTCCCATTCAGACTTATCACGCCGGAAGATTTTGGTTATAAAAAATATTGGGAATTGAAAAAAAAATATAAAAATATTTATGATTTTAAAAGAAAAGAATGGATACCTCTTTTAAAACTTTATTACAGGGAACTTATAAATGAATAGAAATAAAAAGATAATTTTTATTTTTTTTCTTTTTCTTTCCTTTATTGGTCTTCTGGCAAAGGGAATAGAGGAAATTGTTAAAGATGGCGATTTTAAGATAATACTTAAAGAACTGGATGCATCTTCAAAAAAAGATAATATTTTGAAAATTATATTTTTAAATAGGGAGAGTTTTAAAAAACCTGATTATGAATATTTTTTGAGAAATCTGATAAAAAGGGATGGTGTTGTGGAAATCTACCTTTCATTATTCAAAAAGGATCGGATAAAAGAGAATGAATATATTATATTTCTAAAATATTTTAAGGATAAAAATGATAAAAAATTATATTATGATTATATAGTTAGATTTTCTGATGAAAAAAATCTTGATTACAAAAAATTGAGTGCTCAATTTGCAGCGGAGAGTAGACTTGAAGATCTATACGAACTGTTGCCCAATCACAACAGGTTAAAAGTTTACATTGCAGCAAGGCTCTTGTATAAAACAGGGAAGGAAGAATTTTCTAAATATATTTCAAAGAGTGGGAAAGAAAATATTCTGGACATATTTGAATCTGGCATCCTTAGTATGCAGAACAAAATTTTAATTTTAGAAAATGCTAAAAATAAAAATGTTATAGATAATAAACTGTCAGAAGATATCTTTAAGATATCTTTCTATGATTTTAAAAAAGATTATACCGAATTTTTAAAAAATTCGAAATATGAGTTTTCGTATAGGAATTTTCGAAAAGTTTTTAAAAGTGAAGAGACATATTTATCAAGAGAGGATTCTTACTTCTATCCTTTGACACTTCTTTTTTTAAACAATTTCAATGATTTAAAGATTTTTCTTGAAAAGGATAAAACGATCGATCCTGAAAGAAGAATATATGTTTCTTTTCTTTTGAATCTTTTTTTATCAGATGAAGAAAGATCTTTTGATAACCTTATTAAACTTCTTTCATCTGGAGTTGATGATTTTGTAAAGTTAAGTGCTCTTGAATTTTATTTGGTTTCTAAAAAAATAAATGATGGAAAATTCCTGCAATACTATTTGATGGGTGATAGAGAGAATATGAAACCCTTTATAAAAAGTATAGGGAAAAATTCTATTTTTTATTATGAGATGCTTGTAGAGGAAAAAAGATTTGATGAAATTAAACTTTTTAAATTTAAAAATTTTGAAAATGAGGCACTTATGACACAGATACTTGTTTACGATATAAAGAATGGTATGGTTGATAAATATGATATCGAAGAGTTTTTAAAAAAGTATCAGAAGAGTCCTTTTAAAAATCTGTTTATCAAATATTTATGAAAAAAATATTTATAATTTTAATTTTTATTTCTTTAAAAATTTATCCTTACATTTTTATTCCTATGGATGAAGAGCAGTCCGATCATCTCAGATCGTATGGTGTTGTTTTTAGAGCCTTGGAAGATAATGTTAAGGTAGAGTGGCTTTTAAACTACAGGGGAGGTAGTTTTATAATTCTATCAGATCTTTATGAAAAAGATTGTATAAAGAATGGTGTTCTTTTTTACAACATTTCTCAGGAGAGAAGGGAATATTTTAACTCTTTATGTGAAAAGATGGTTCTTCTCGAAAAAGCTCCAAAATTGGCAGTTTATTCTCCACCTGATAAGGAACCATGGGATGATGCTGTAACACTTGTTCTTGATTATGTTGGGATAAAATATGATGTTATTTATGATAGGGAAGTGTTGAACGGAAAGATTTTTGAATACGATTGGTTGCATCTTCATCATGAAGATTTTACAGGGCAGTTTGATAGATTCTATATTTCTTCCTTTTATCAACCCTGGTTTAGAAAGATGTATAATATGAACAAACAGATAGCAAAAGACCTTGGTTATGATAAATACTGGAAAGTCAAAAGGGATGTGGCGGCGCAGATAAAAACTTATGTTTCAAATGGTGGATTTTTGTTTGCGATGTGTTCAGGGACGAATACTCTTGATCTTGCATTATCGTTAGGTTATCAGGATATTATACCTTCAATACTCGATAACGATGGAACCCAACCGCCCACACCCGACTATTCGAAAACACTCGCATTTGAAAATTTTATGCTTAACGATAAACCTGACATTCAAATGGATGATATAGACTATGAACCTTCAGATAAAATGTCGTGGGAGAATAAAAAGTTTAAATTGAAAAAATTCTCACCAAAATTTGATCTCGTGGAAACGATGTTGACTCAGAACCATACCCAATTCATAAATGAATTTCTTGGAAGAACAACATCCTTTGATAAGAAAAAAATAAAAAAGAATGTCGTGATACTCGCTGATAGTTATGACCCGAAATATGCCAAATACATACATGGTTTTTTCAAAGATGGTTTTTTTACCTTTCTTGCAGGGCATGATCCTGAAGATTATGTTCACTATGTAAACGATCCACCAACTGATTTGCAATATTTTAAAAACTCTCCGGGATACAGACTCATTCTGAACAATGTTCTTTTCCCCGCATCAAGGGAGAAAAAAAAGAAGACATAACCTATTTTTTCTGCTCGATAATTTTTTTATAAAATTTTTCTATTTTGATTATAACATTCTCCCATGAATATTCTTTTGATTTAATCAATCCATTTTTTCTGAAGAATGCTCTTTTGTTTTCATCCTCTGTTAACTCGATGAGTTTTGATAAGAGTTCAGAGTCATCTTCATTGTTGAAAAGCAATCCATCCTTTTTGTCATCTATAACCTGAGAGTATCCATGGATTCTGGATGCTATTATCGGGGTTCCGCAGGACATCGCTTCAAGTAATACTATGCCGAAAGATTCACCCCCAAGTGCAGGTGAACAATATATGTCCGCTGTCCTATAGTATTTTGGTATATCCTCTTTTTTCACATAACCTGTAAAGATTACAGATTTTTCTATACCATATCTTCTCACAAGATCTTTTGCAGTTTTTTCAAGTGGTCCTTTACCAGCGATAATGAGTTTAGCCTCATTCTTTATTTTGACGAATCTGTTAAAAACATCTATTATTTTTAAAACACCCTTCCTTAAGTCAAGTCTTCCAAGAAAAAGTATTTTGGGAAAACCTTCAATATTAAAATTTTCACCTCTTTCAGTAAAAAAATCGGTATCAACTCCTGCCGGGATTATCTCATACTCTCCAGGGAAATAAGGTTCCATTGCTAATTTCGCAGTCTGTGATATGGCAAGATAACCTGATATTTTGTTAAGATATTTTTTATAAACCATTTTAAAAATAGAGGAACCTGATTTGTAAAATTTAAATCCAGCATTTAAAAATGCAGCTATATTTATGCTATTTGAAAAATGTAATGCAAAAAAAGATAAGGATGGAAAGAATGGTCCGTTTAGATGTATTATATCAAAATAATTTTTATTGAGAAAATTTTTTACCGATGGGTAGATATCCGTTCCAAAAGCCATTGTTGCATAGGATCTGTTCAAAGGTATCATCAAAACCTTTCCAAACCTGACAACCCTATCCTCATCCGTCTGATTCTTATAATTTGTTGTTAATATGGTTACATCGTTGCCATTCTTTTTCAAATATTTTGAAAGGTAATATGTATACTCGGAAACTCCGGATGGATATGGATAATATGGATCCGAAACCACAAGTATTTTTAAATTTTTTTTATCTTTTTTCATCATAAAAATCTTTTCCTGAAAGGTATTCGAATAGAATCGGTTCTTTCATTTTTACAATATCAGATATGGTATTTGAAATATCTCTTATCTCCCACTGTGCATGTTTATCCGATCTGAGACGGACAAAATGATAGATCTCTCTAACATTCATTTTTAGAATAACTTTTCTTTTTGTAGAGTTGAGCACGGCATATTTGTAAAGTAGAGGATTCTTGCCATAAAGTGATAATGAGAGTTCTTTGCTTTCCAGAGCAAGGTTTAACAACTTTTTTTCAAAGGGAGTATTCTTTAAAGTTTCAGGGATAACAGGTTTAGAGTTTATATCGTAACCCTGAGTTATTATTGTAGCCATTCTATGTCTTTTCAATTGAGCGTAACATGATGCTGAACATGATATTAGAAATGTGAAATCAACAAGTTCAAACTCTCTTGGAGGTTTATCAAAAGATTTTAAATTTTTAAAAATATTTTTTATAAAATTCTTTTTTGAATTTTCATCGTAATTCTTGATGGAAAGATTTTTACCCTCCCTGTGGAAAAGATATGATGAGATAATTCTTTTAAATCCATCATAATCATATTTTAAAAGTTTAACACTTTTTTTTAAAGTAGATCCTTTGGGTATGTTTTCAAGATCTTTGAATTTTTCATCGGGTTGAGTGTACTTTATTATTGATGGGGAGAGTCTTGTCGATTCTTTTTCAAGTTCGTTTGCAATGTTGTAAAGTTCAACAATGTTTTGACTTTTCAATCTTGAGATCATATATTCAAGAGTTCTACCGTTAAGAGTCATACCACACTGTGTTAGGGTTGATAATGGTAAAAAATATCTGGAATCTTCATTGGATGTTTGTCTATCATTTTTCTGGTTTAAATACTCATAGGATTTTTCATAAAGTTGAAAACATCTTTTGTTAAAATTGACAAATTTTTCAAGTAGATCTTTATCATCCTTCAATTCGTATGGGATTATAAAACCTGTATGTGTGTTGACATATCTCTGTGATTTTTCGGTAAAGGCTGCAAGTCTATGGTGTTGTATATATTCTATCGCTAACCTTGATATATCAACAAGATCAAAATTAAAGACAGCATGTTCAGCTATCGATGAGTGTCCGAGTTGAAAAACAATTTTTTCATTGGATCTTCTTGCGTTGACTATATCCTTTGCGGATTCTTCCCTTAACTCCTTTATACTCTTTGAAGATCTTGATATCCTTGCATATGCTGCACATAGAGTTTCAGGTGTTTTTATATAACGATCACCAAATTCTCTATCATAGTTGAAACCTGAAAGTTCCACCTTCATCTTTTCCCCAGCATATTTAAAAATTCTGACTCAGAAATGATCTTTACTTTAAGTTTTTTCGCCTTATCAAGTTTCGATCCGGGATTTTCACCCATTATGAGATAGTTGGTCTTTGTTGATACATTTTCAGAGAAGTTACCGCCATTTTCAATTATAATGTTTTTTATCTCATCCCTTTTAAAATTTTTCAGGGTTCCAGTTATGACGAAAAGGATACCTTTTAGAACCTCAGATTTTTTATCTTTTTCTATTTTTATTTTACAGGACAGAAGATCTTTGATGAGATTTATATTCCCTTGATTTTTAAAAAACATCTGAATGTTTCTGACTGTCTCATCGCCGATACCTTCAATACCTTTAAGTTTTTCATAATCGCTATTCATAAGTTCATCTATAGAGTCAAAAACTTCGGCAAGTTTTTCCGAAAGAAATTCTCCAACATTTTTTATCCCGAGTGAATAGATGAATCTTTTGAGTGTTGTTTTTTTTGAATTCTCAATTGAATTTAAAATATTGTTTGCACTCTTTTCTTTGATCCTTGGTATCTGAAAAAGTTTTTCTTTTGTCAGTCTGTAAATGTCAGGTATGGTTTTTATAAGATCGTATTGAAGTAATTTTTTTACCATCATTTCACCAAGGTTTTCGATGTTCATAGCCTTTTTTGAACAGAAATGTATTATGGATAATTCTATCTGTGCAGGGCAATTCTTGTTGATACATCTTAAAGCGACTTCGTCTTCATATTGTATCAAGGGTTGTCCACAGGAAGGGCATATGGTAGGTTTTGATATTTTTATCTCGGTTCCATCTCGTTTATCGTTAAGAACTCTTATGATCTTTGGTATTATTTCCCCACTCTTTTCTATCTCAACATGATCGTTAATTTTTATATCGAGTCTTTCTATCTCATCAAAATTGTGAAGAGTTGCCCTTTTTACGGTTGAACCTGAAATGTATACAGGGTCAAGATTAGCCACCGGTGTTATTATTCCTGTTCTTCCCACTTGAAATGATACATATAAAAGTTTTGTTATACTCCTTTCAGGTTCATATTTAAAAGCGAAAGCCCATTTTGGTGATTTTGAAGTGTATCCTATTATATCTCTTAAATAAAGTTGATTTATCTTTATTACGATACCATCCGTTTCATATGGTAGAGTGTCCCTATCGGTTTTGAATTTTTCTTTTATATCCAGAACTTCAAGAATATTCTTTGCGATATAATACTTTTCAACAATGGGAATTCCAAAAGATTTTAAAATTTCAAGAGTTTCGGTATGGGTTGATGCAAGATCAGTTATAACGGTGTGTATTCTTATTGAAAGACCTCTTCTTGCAACCTCTTTTGGTGCAAGAAGTTTCAAGGTTCCAGATGCCGCATTTCTTGCATTGGAGAATGGATATTTTTCAATCAATTTTGAAAATCTTTCCTTTGTGAAAAAGACCTCTCCTCTAACTATGAGTTCACCTTTGTATTCCGTGTTCAAAACGAGGGGTAGTTCCCTTATGGTTTTAATGTTTGCCGAAACATCATCACCGATATTACCATCACCTCTCGTAAGACCTTTAAAAAATTTAGAATCCCTGTAGATTATCGAAACGGCAGCCCCATCTATTTTTGGCTCAACCGTGTATGTGTAGTTATCTTTAACCGATGTTTTTATCCTTTTATCAAATTCAAGGATTTCCCTATCCGAATATGTGTTTTCAAGTGATAACATTCTTGGGTTATGGGAAAATTTTTCAAAATTCTCTATATTCTTTTCTGATACCCTCTGGGTCGGGGAGAATTGAGAATAAAACTGTGGATATTTCTTTTCAAGTTCAAGCAGCTGGTGGTAAAGTTTATCATATTCGTAATCATCGATTAAAGGATCGTTTAAAACATAATAATGGTAATCATATTTTTCTATGATCTTACGGAGTTGTTCTATTCTTTCCCTAATCACATTATCATTTATTTTTACCATGACAGTTTTTATATTTTTTTCCGGAACCGCAGAAACATGGATCGTTTCTTCCTATCTTTTTTGAAGTATTTACAATAGGCTTCAGTTTGGCCGGGTTTTCATCAGTTATGTTTGAAATATTTTTTTTAATCGTTTCAACCATCTTCAATTCTTTTCTTTTTATTTCCATTTTTTCAAACGAAGAAAGGAATTTTTGTGCAAAATCTTTAAAAAGGTTATCCATAAAATCACTGAAAAGTTGATATGCTTCCCTTTTAAATTCTATCAAAGGATCCCTCTGGGCATATCCTCTCAAAAATATTCCTTCCTTTATGGCATCAAGTTCGTAAAGTTGTTCTATCCATAGATTGTCTATACTATGTATAAACATATTTGATATGTTAAAAACCAGTATATCGGTTCTTTCAAAAAATGGAGAGATTTTTTCGTCGAATATCTCTTTGATGCTTTTTAGTATATTTTCCAGTAAAAGATTACGGGGAATCTCTTCTTCTTTAGTCTTTATTGAAACTCTGAAATTGTTGATTAAAAATTCGTTTATTATTCCAAGTTCATCACCGCTAACCTGATTTTGAAAATTCTTTTCAACAAATTCTTTTACTACCTGGTTAATATTTTCAATTATATAGTCATAGATGATTTTAAAATTATCTTTAAAGGTTTGATAAACTGTATCGTTAACCAATTTGAAAAAGTTTTCATCTATGTTTTCAAAAGAGAGTTCTTTTATTTTTTCACAGTTCAAGATTATCGAAAGTTCTCTGATCTTTTCAGATTTTAGATTCTCATCATCCGTTTTTAAGAATTGATCTTTAAAATTCAAAAGAGTTTTCAAAAAAAGTTCTTTGTCAAGATATTCAATCGGAGGTTTTTTTTCAAGGAAAAAATTCCTTATCTGATAAACAACCTCTCTCTGCTTATTTATAACATCATCGTATTGGAGTAGATATTTTCTTCTTTCAAAATTTAAAGATTCGATTTTTTTCTGAGCGTTTTCTATAGACGATGTTAGAAGTTTGTGGGATATGTTAACATCTTTTGATGAAAAGGATTCAAGCCTCTTTATGAGATCACTTATTCTTTCATTTCCAAATATTCTCATCAGATCATCTTCAAGTGAAACGGTAAAAAGGGATGAACCGGGATCCCCCTGTCTCCCAGATCTGCCTCGTAGTTGTCTATCTATTCTTCTTGATTCATGTTTTTCAGTTCCAAGAACAAATAAACCCGGAGAAAAAGCAAGCACTGGTTTTCCATTTTTGTCGAATTCTACAAAAACTTTTCTGTTTTCAAAATCCTCTGGGTTGGTTATTTCAATACAGAATTTTGTGTTATCTGTTAGAAAAGAATCATCATCGGTTATCAATATTTTATTTTTTTCATTTTTTTCGTATGTAAAATATATAGATTTATCTTTAAGATATGGATCATTTTTAAGAATAAAATCTATATACTCTTTTGAGAGATCGTATCTATAAACTATAACAGGTTCTTTTGTTAGTTTTTCCTTAACAAAGAGAGCTTGCATCAAGCAACTTCTTTCGGGTAACATCTTTATGGTTTGTCCGAGTTTGATATCGGTTCCTCTACCAGCCATATTTGTTGCAACGGTTATGGCTCCCTGAAGACCCGCTTCAGCAATTATCTTTGCCTCTTTTTCATGGTATCTTGCATTTAAAATATTGTATTTTAAAGTTTTACCCTGATTATCCTTTCTGTTTTTTAAAAATGAATCAAGATACTCACTCGATTGAACCGATGCGGTTCCGACAAGTATCGGTATCCCAGCATTGTGGAGTTTATTGATAAGATCTATAACATATTTTATCTTTTCATCTTTTCTTATGAAAATAATATCGTTGTAATCTTTTCTTATAACCTTTTTGTTTGTTGGAATAACTATAACAGGTAATTTGTATATATGTAAAAATTCATCCTGTTCGGTTTCAGCGGTTCCAGTCATTCCAGAAAGTCTTTCAAACATTCTGAAAAGATTCTGCAAAGTTATTGTAGCGAGTGTTTTGGTCTCCTCTTCTATTCTCACATCTTCCTTTGCTTCTATAGCTGAATGGAGTCCTTCAGAGAATCTTCTTCCGGGCATCAGTCTTCCGGTATGCTCATCCACTATTACAACTTTTCCATTCTGAACTATATATTCAACATCTTTTTCGAAAAGGGTGTAAGCCTTTAAAAGTTGATGTAAAGCATGTATCTGTTCACTTTTTAAAATGTATTGTTGCATTATTTGGTTTTTCTGTTTGTTTTTTTCAGCGGGATCTTCAACAGTTTCATCTATATTTTTTAATTCTGTGGAAAGTTCAGGTGTTTTAAAAAATTCTTTATCACCATATATCTTTTCAAAATAATCTTCCCCTTTATCGGTGATAGTTATCCCACCACTCTTCTCATCTATCGAATAGAGGAGTTCCTCATCAAGTGTATGTAAAATTTTATCTCTTATAAAAATATTTTCCATTTTTTCCATTTTTGCGATGATCTCTGAATTGTTTAGAAGATCTGTAATCTCCTTCATCTTTGGGAAACCCCTTTTTGCAGATAAAAATAGTTTTATCGCATCATCCTCTTTACCTTCTTCAAAAGTTCTTTTTGCTTTTTGAAAAATATTTTTTACGATTTCCTTTTGTGTCCTAACGAACTGATTTACAGATGGATTCAAACTCCTATAGAGTTGTTCTGTTCTTTTTTCCTCCGGATCTCCAAAAGGATAACCTGAAATTATAAGTGGGGTTCTTGCCTCATCTATCAAAACAGAGTCAACCTCATCTATTATAGCATAGTAAAAGTTCTCTCTCAAAACCTTGTCGGATCTTTGAAAAGCCATGTTGTCTCTTAAATAATCAAATCCAAATTCATTGTTGGTAACATAGGTTACATCACAGTTATAGTTTTTTCTTCTTTCCTCTGGTGTCATTCCCATCTGGATCAAGCCAACCGAAATCCCAAGTCTTTCAAATACTGGAAACATCCATGCTTTATCCCTCTTTGCAAGATAGTCGTTAACAGTTATAAGGTATGCACCTCTTTTTTTAAGTGAATGCAAATATAAAGGCATAACAGCTACAAGTGTTTTACCTTCACCTGTTGCCATCTCAACTATGTTTCCTTCAAAAAGTGCAGCGGATCCCAACAGTTGAACATCGAAAGGAACCATATCCCATACGAATTTCATATCCTCATATGTGTATTCAAATTTTTCATCGTAGAGTTTTTTCATCACATATTTTACCAGAGCAAAGGATTCAACGATCATCTCTGAAGGATTCTCTCCATCCTCTATCCTCTTTATGAATTCATAGGTTTTCTTTTTTGGATCAAGCAAGGGATCCTTTAAGTATATTTCATAGGTTTCGTTTATCTTTTCAACCAGTCTATCGTACTCTTTTAATTTTTTTTGAGAGTAGGAAGGGAAAATTTTTTTAAACAAGTTTAGCATCCATTATCTCCTGTAATTTTTCATAGATTCCATTCTCATCCAATTTTTCGATTTCCCTTAAAATTTTTTGTGTTCCCATTTCAACAAATTTATCATCTATACCCAAATTTATGACTATATTTTTGAGTTTTCTGTAACTTAAAATCCTTGAAACATATTCTCCCATACCACCTGAAAGTATGTTTTCTTCAACCGTTAATATAACTTCATTATTCCTTATTCTGGAAAGAAGGAGTTCAATATCAAAAGGTTTAACGAATCTTGCGTTTATCAGAACAGGAGAGAAGTTATACTTTTCTTTGAATTTCAGAGCGGCATTTTTTGCTGGATAGACGGTGTTTCCAATCGCAACGATTATTATTTTTTCTCCTTCAAGTAGAATCTCACCTTTTCCAAAAGATATATCTTTAATCTCACCTGAAATATCTACACCGTATCCTTCACCTCTTGGGTATCTTAAAGCTATCGGTCCCTTATCGTATTCAAGTCCAAGTTTAATCATACTCCTGAGTTCATCCTCATCTTTTGGAGACATTATAACCATATCCGGAACAGTTCTTAAATATGAAAGATCAAAGATTCCGTGATGGGTAGGCCCATCATCACCAACTATACCTGCACGATCGAGAACAAAGAAAATATTCCTTTTCATAAGTGATGCATCATGTATCAGTTGATCGTAGGATCTTTGAAGAAATGTTGAATATATCGCGCAAACAGGTTTATATCCCTGAAGTGATAAGCCAACGGAAAAAAGAACAGCATGCCCTTCAGCGATCCCAACATCGAAAAATCTTTTTGGAAAAGCATCCCTGAAATATGATAGCCCTGTTCCATCTGGCATGGCTGCGGTTATGGCTACTATTCTATCATTATTTTTTGAAAGTTCCGTCAAAGTTTTTCCAAAGACATCGGTATATTTCACACAGCCTTTACTTTTTTCACATGAACCTGTCTCTTTATCGAATATCGATATCCCATGAAATTTTACAGGATTTTTTTCCGCAAATATATATCCTCTACCTTTTTGTGTTATAGTATGTATAAGTATAGGTGATGGATAATTTTTTGCATATCTTAAGGTTGCTATGAGTTCTTCAATTTTATGGCCATCGAGTGGTCCTATATATCTTAAGCCAAACTCTTCAAAGAATATTGTTGGAATGAAAAAATTTTTTAAAGATTCTTTCATTCTTCTTGAAAGATCCCTTGTCTTGTTACCAAGACTGGAAGGTAGTTTACCCATCAACTGCCACAGATCGCTCTTCAGATTAGTATATGCGTGGGTTCTTTGCAATTTGTTTAAATATTGGGAAATTCCACCAACATTTTCTGATATTGACATCTTGTTATCGTTTAAAATCACTATAATTTTATTTTTCAGGTTTGCAAGGTTGTTTAAAGCCTCGTAAACCAACCCATTTGTCATGGCACCGTCTCCTATAAGAACGACTATGTCAAAATTTTCTTTTTTCAGATCTCTCGCAACAGCCATTCCAAGTGCTGCGGAAAGGGATGTCCCTGCATGACCAACCGTGAGATGGTCATATTCACTTTCAAAAATATTGTTGAATCCGCTTAAACCTTTATATGTCCTTAAAAGGTTAAAACGATCCTTTCTTCCAGTAAGTATTTTGTGTGCATAGGACTGATGCCCAACATCGAAAATGAACTTATCTTTTGGAGAATCGAAAACATAGTGCATCGCTATGATAATTTCTATCGCACCTAGAGATGGAGCAAGATGCCCTCCTGTTTTTGATGTGTTTTCAATGATAAAATATCTCAGATCACTTGCGAGTTGGTATAGTTCATCGATAGATAAATTTTTTAAATCTTTTGGTGTATTAACTTTTTGCAATATATTATCCATTATTTCTCCATCTATTTAAAAATTATGGCTATTATTATACCAAGTAGTGAACCGAATAAAACTTCTATAGGGGTATGCCCAAGAAACTCCATCAATCTTTTTTCTTTAAACTTGTGTTCCATTTGGAAATCTTCTATTATTTTGTTTAAAACCTGAGCCTGTTTCCCAGCAGACCTTCTTAAACCTGCAGCATCATACATTATCACCGATGAAAAGAATGCTGCTATTGAAAAATATAGTGAATTGAATCCACCATAGAATCCTACAAGAGTTGTAAGGGTTGCTGATGTTGAAGCATGTGAACTTGGCATTCCACCTGTTTCAAAGAATCTTTTAAAATTTATTTTTTTATACTGTTTGTAATATGTGATAACCTTTATAAATTGCGCGGTAAAACCACTAAGGAGTGTTAATAATAAAATTTTTACAGTTAACATCAATTTATCCTTGTTAAAAATATATCTATTATTTTTTCCAATCTTCCTGTTGTAATTTCCATTTTTTTTATGTATTTCAATGCTCTATCTGCCTCTTTTCTTGCGAATTCTTTTGCTTGCTTGAGATCGAATAAATTCACATAGGTTAATTTGTTTTGTTTCTGATCCTTCCCAGCTGTTTTACCTAAAACACTTGAAGATGAAGTCATATCAAGGATATCATCGATTATCTGGAAAAGAAGACCAGCATGTAAACCGAGTCTTTCAAGTAAATTTATTTTTTGTTCATCGTACCCAAGAAGTATAGAGGGAAGTGTAAAACTGGCTTGTATCATCGCAGCAGTTTTTTTTGTATGAATGAAGTTCAATGTTTTTATATCCTTTTTAAAATAATCACTCTTAGTATCCACAAATTGACCTGCTACCATTCCTTTCATTCCACTTGCTTTTATGAGTTTTTCTAATCCTGAAACAATATACTCATATTCTGTTTTTGTTTTTAAAAAAGTTTCTATAGCATATGCGAATAGAGCATCACCTGCAAGTATAGCGGTTGTTTCATCATATTTTTTATGAAGAGTGGGTTTTCCTCTTCTCAAGTCATCATTATCCATTGATGGAAGATCATCATGGATCAGAGAGTAGGTATGTATCATCTCTATTGAGCATGCAGCAGGAAGAAGATCTTTTGTTCTTCTTGTTTCTCCAAGTTCGTCCAGAACGGTAAGAAAGATTATCGGTCTTAACCTTTTCCCACCGGCTGAAATTGAATAATACATAGCCTCATATAACCTTTTAGTGAACTTATCCTCTCTTATAAAATATTTTTTAAGATTTTCCTCTATAAGTTTTTTCTTTTTTTCTAAATAAAGTTCAAATTCACTCTTCATCTTCGTTCTCTTCAACTATTTTTTTTATCTTCTCTTCATAAAATTTTATCTTTTCTTCAACTTCTTTTATAAGTTTAATTCCTTTTTCATACATTTCAATAGATTTTTTAATATCAATATTTTCATCCTTTAAAATTTTTACGATCTCTTCAATCTCCTTTATCTTATCTTCTAATTTTTCGTTTTTTGTTTCTTCGTTCATATTTTCTCCTCTTTTATTTTTTTCACTTCGCTTTGAACAACTCCATCACTTAAAATTATATCTATATTTGAATTTATCTTTATGTTCTTTATTGAGTTTATCGTATTTTTTTGAGCATCCACAACTATCGAATATCCTCTTTTGAGTATCTGGGAAGGGTTTAAATTAACAAGTGAATCTTTCAACATTTTAAGATCTTTTGTAAGAAGGCTAAATCTATTTTTTAAATCAAGGGTCATCTGATTTTTCATCATAGATATAAAATTTTTCTTTTCCACTATTTTTAAAAGAGGGGAGTATTTTAAAATGGTATTCTTCAACAGATCTTTTCTATTTTTATAATCGTTTATTTTTTTGTTTAAAATGCTCTCCATCTCTTCAAGCAAAAATCCTATTTTTTCCTTTTTTTTGTTTATCGGAACGATTGTGGATATAAAAAATGTTTTTTTCAAACTTGAAAATGTTTGCTTCTTGTTGGTAATTTTCTTTATTAAATCCCTTTTGAGTTCAATTTCTGATCTGGTCAAAAAATCAAGAATATCATCAACATTTTTAACTATAATTTCAGCGGCAGCGGAGGGTGTTGGTGCCCTTAGATCAGATACGAAATCACATATTGTAAAATCTGTCTGATGGCCGACCGCAGATACTACAGGTATTTTTGATTTTGCGATTTCTCTTGCGAGTCTTTCATCGTTGAACACGAAAAGATCTTCAAAGGATCCACCACCTCTTGCTATTATTATCAGATCAACATTTTTTTTTCTGTTAAAATATTTTAATCCTTTTATGATACTCTTTTCACTTCCCTCACCCTGCACCGATGCTGGATACAGGTATTTTTTTAAATAGGGTGCCCTTCTTTTTAATATGTTTAAGATATCATGTAAAACTGAACCAGTTTGAGAAGTTATAATCCCTATGGATAGAGGGTAGATTGGTAAAGGTTTCTTTCTTTCAGAAGAGAACAATCCTTCTTTTTCAAGTTTTTCTTTTAGTTTCAAAAATTTTTCATACAGTTCTCCAACACCTGACAATTTTATATCTTCAACTATTATCTGATACTGACCCTGTTTCTCATACACCGTAAGATGCCCTTTTATCAAAACTTTATTCCCATCTTTAAAACTTTTATCAATTTTTGTTGATCTCCAGATTATACATTTTATAAGAGAATCTTCATCTTTTATTGAAAAATAGATATGACCTGATGGACTTTCGCTCCAATTGGTAATTTCACCTGTTATTTTGAAATTGGATGGAAAATTATCCTCTATAAGGTTTTTTAAAATTTCGGTTATCTGTGTAACCGTGTAAATTTTATCTTCCATATTCTTTTTTCAAGATCAAAAGATTTTGGAAAAGCGTTGCAACGGTTACGGGTCCTATACCTCCTGGAACCGGGGTATAAGCACTTGATAATGGATAGGTATCGCTAAAGATATCTCCAACGATTTTTCCATCATAATAGTTTATCCCAACATCTAAAAGTATAGGTTTATTTGTACCTATAAAATCACCTGTTAGAAAGAAGGGTTTCCCAATAGCGGAAACTATTATATCAGCATTTTTTGTAAATGATTTTATCTCCTTTGATTTTGAGTGAAGAACAGTCACAGATGCACCGCCATCTCTTTTGGAAAGAAAGAGAAGAGCAAGCGGTTTACCAACTATTTCAGATCTTCCCAGTATAACAACATTTTTACCTGTAAAATCTAAATTTTCATACTTTAGAGTCTGTATAACCGCAGATGCTGTCGATGGTGCTATGATGAAATTATCGGTTATCAGTTTTCCATAGTTTTTTAGAGTTATACAATCCACATCCTTTTTATAATCGAGTATCTGGGATATTTTTTTAAGATCTATTCTTTCTGGTAAAGGTTTTTCGATTATTATTCCATCAAGTTCTTTTGAGTTTGAAATATTTTCGATCTCATTTAAAAAATCCTCGTTTGAGATATTCTCATCATAGTTGAAAAGTTTTATGTTTATAAAATAATCTTTTGCTATTTTGATTTTGGATTTTATATATGAAATTGTTGAAGGGGAGTTGCCAATATAAACTACACCAAGGTTTGGTTTATATTTTTTAAAATCTTCTAAATTTTTTTCAAGTATCAATTGTGAGATCCTTTTACCATCAATCCGATACATACCTGAATATCCTTTCTATTTTTACAGTTTTAAAACTATTTTTATCTATCTGTAAAAAAACGGCTGATAGTATCATATTATTTTTTGCAACTTCTAGCCTTTGTGGTATCTGATAGAGGTTCTTTTTCAATGCACTTTCTTTTTCAAATCCTATTATCGAGTTGAAACTACCAGTCATACCAACATCGGTTATAAAACCTGTTCCGTTCTCAAGTATTCTTTCATCGGAAGTCTGACAATGTGTATGTGTTCCAATAACTGCGGAGACTCTACCATCAAGGAAAAACCCAAAAGATTGTTTTTCTGCGGTAGCTTCAGCATGAAAATCAACTATCCTTATCATACTGCTATTTTCAGAAAGATATATATCAACAGTTTTAAATGGACAATCAATAGGTTGCATAAATATTCTTCCACACAGATTCAAAACTTCAATTTCTATATCGTTACACTTAAATTTTGAAACACCTTTTCCAGGAAGTTCTGAACTATAATTCATAGGCCTTAGTATTCTTGGGTCGGTTAAAAGTTCAACATATTCTTTATTGTCCCATACATGGTTTCCAGTTGTAATACATCCTATACCCATTGAAAACAAAAAATCTGTTGTTTTTTTAGTTATACCAAAACCTCCGGCAATATTTTCTCCATTAGCGATTATGAAATCAGGTTTGTATATTTCCTTTAGATTTTTTATATCCTTTGAAAGAGCGTTTCTTCCAGTTTTCCCGATAATATCACCTATAAAAAGTATATTTATATTATTTTGCATAATCTATAGCTCTCGTTTCTCTTATAATAGTTACCTTTATCTGTCCTGGATATTTTAACTCCTGTTCTATTCTTCTTGCTATCTGATGGGATAGTTCTTCAGCTTCAGCATCGGTTATCTGTTCAGGAATAACCATAACCCTTATTTCTCTTCCAGCCTGTATGGCATAAGCTTTTTCAACACCGTTGAAACTGTTAGCTATTTCCTCGAGTTTTTCGAGTCTTTCTATATAAGCCTCAAGAGTCTCCCTTCTTGCTCCCGGTCTTGCTCCGGATATCGCATCAGCTGTAGATACGAGAATCGATATCAGGTTATTTGGTTCAACATCTCCATGATGACTTTCGATAGCGTTTATCACTATCTGATCCTCGCCATATTTTTTTGCAAGTTCTGAACCTATTTTTGTATGGGTTCCTTCAAAATTTTGATCAACCGCTTTTCCTATATCATGAAGGAGACCAGCCCTTTTCGCAATATAACTGTTTTCAATTTCAAGTTCATCAGCCATCATGGCAGCAAGGTATGCAACCTCTTTGGAATGTTGTAAAACATTTTGTCCATAACTTGTTCTATATTTTAACCTTCCTATAAGTTTTATCATCTCCGGATGCATATTGGATATGTTGAGTTCAACAAGTGTTTCTTCACCTATATTCTTTATATTCTCTTCCATCTCTTCAAAGGTTTTTTTAACTATCTCTTCAATCCTTGTTGGTTGTATCCTGCCATCGGAGATTAGTTTTATAAGTGATAATCTTGCCACCTCTCTCCTTACCGGATCGAATCCGGAGAGTGTAACAGCATCAGGAGTGTCATCTATTATAACTTCAACACCAGTAGAGTTTTCAAAAGTTCTTATATTCCTTCCTTCCCTTCCTATTATTCTTCCCTTCATTTCCTCATTTGGCAGGTTCACAACGCTTACCGTAGATTCCACTACATGGTCTGTTGCGGATCTCTGTATGGCGAGTGTTATAATCTCCTTTGCTTCCTTCTGTGCTTTTTGTAAAGTATCCTCTTTTATCTGTTTTATCATATTTGCCGCTTGGAGTTTTGCTTCGGTTTCAAGATTCTGCATAAGTATTTTTATAGCCTCATCTTTTGACATTTGAGCTATCTGCTCAAGTTTTTTATTCTCTTCTTCTAAAAGTTTTGTTAATCTTTCATTTTTTGCCTTAACAGTCTTTTCTTTAAGAAAAAGTTCCCTTTCCCTTTGTAAAAGATTGGTTTCCTTTTTAGTTAAGAGTTCATTCTTCTTTTCTATATTTTTTTCCCGATCCTCTATCGATTGTTCGGATCTTCTCAATTCGTTTCTTTTTTCTCTCAACTGTTTTTCAAATTGTTCATTTTTTCTGGCTATCTCCTCTTTGGTTTCAAGTAATGATAACCTTTTTTGTGCTTCAATCTCTCTTTTCGCGTCCTTGAGTATCTTTTTCGATGTTTCATCAGCATCCTTCAATTTATTTTTGATACTTATTTTACCAATAAGGTAACCAACAAAATATCCAAGAATGCCAAGGATCAAAGTCAAGAGAGTTCCAATTATAATGATCAATAATTTTGGATCCATAAATTTTCTCCTTAAAATAAAATCCCCGCCAATACCGTGTGGATTATTTGCTTGAGCCCTTAAAATAAGGGGGGTATCGTTTAGACACTTTCACACCAATTCCCAAAAAGGGAATTTTGCTGATAGTGCCATCAGATTCCCAAAACTCAAATGTTGGTTCAGCAAATTATACCATCACGAATACAGCAGGGATATATAAACTATTCTATTTTATCTAAAATTTTATTCAGTTTATTCTCAATCTCTTCATATTTTTTTTGCAGAGTAAAATATTTGTCTATTATATTCAAAGATGCTATCACAACGATTTTTTCATATTTCTGTCCTGTATTCTCTTTTGCTATATTTTTTATTTCCTCATTTAAAAAATCTGCAACCTTTTTGGTATATTCTTCATCGACATCAGTTTTTATGAAAAAATCTTTACCAAAAATATTTAAAGTTATTTCTTTCTGGTCATTCCCCATAGTTTATATTCCCTGTCTTCAAAGATCCTCGATTTTTTTCAAAATCTCTTCAAGTTTTTTGATAGCTTCTTTTTCACTCGTTTCTTTTTCTTTTAATTTTTCATTTAAAAGATTCTTTTCCTTTTCAAGTTCTTTTATCCTTAAATTTGATTTTTCTATATATTCACTCAGTTTTTCAATCTTTTCAAGAAAATTGTTCATACATACTCCATTCTATTATCTTAAAGTATTTTCACCTCTTGTCAACATTTAAATTTTCTCTTAATTTTTTAGGAATGTTTTCATTTGTTATCAAAATTTCCTTCTCTGTTGTAAATAGAGAGGATGCCCCTTTATTCCCATATCCTGAAACGGTCAATCTATAATCATCTAGTTTTATTCTAAGAGAGTTAAAAATGGGAATTTCAGAACAATAATATATTGAATCGTTGTTCACTTTTACTGGAAATACTATATAGTTGTCATTGTTTAGATTAAACGATCTCCAGTTTGTCGAATCGACATGATTTATCCATATCATTATATTGGATATAGGTGAATCGAAAATAAAATTTCCACCGGGATTTACAAATTTGAGCGGTGTCTCACTGTTATATTGAACTTTAAAAGTATCTATTAGATAATTATCCTTTATATTATGGAATGTTTTTATCTTTAAAGTTTCCTGTGAAGTTATATAATCTGTTTCAAGTGAAAAACCATCGGATTTTAGATCAAGAAGCAAAAATCTTACATGGAATGAGTCGTAAGGAATAGAATCCTTAACATATTCAACAAACTGCCCTGTGGACAATGGTAATGGGTTAAAAATCCTAACCTGATTTTTTTTATCTATGCAATTTATAAAAAGCAGCAAAAATAAAAGATAACTAAACCGATTTAGCGATCTTAACAAGTTCTTTAAAAATATCTGGTTCATGTATAGCCATCTCTGATAACTGTTTTCTATCAAGAAATATGTTAGATTTTTTCAATCCATTTATAAATTTTGAATATGATATATTGTTATTTCTGCAAGCTATATTGATCCTTGTTATCCATAATGATCTTGTTTCAGATTTTTTCTTTTTTCTATCCCTGTATGCATAGACCAGAGCTTTTGTTGCTGCAGATCTTGCTGATTTATATGCGTTTGATTTTTTACCGAAGGAACCTGAACTTCTTTTAATCCATTTTTTTCTTTTTTCTCTAGTTATCTGTGAATTCTTGACTCTTGTCATCTCTTCCTCCTATGAATTAATTGTGCAATACCATCTTTATAGATTTAACATTGGTTTTATCGACAGTGGTCCCCCTTCTTAATTTTCTTTTTCTTTTTGAAGTTTTTTTGGTTAATATATGGGACTTATAGGCTCTCTGTCTTTTTATTTTTCCCTTTTTTGTCAATTTAAATCTTTTGGCTACCGTCTTCTTTGTTTTCAATTTTGGCATTTGTTTCCTCCTGGTTTTTCTTTTTCTTTTGTCCATCCTTTATGAAAGAAAACATCTGAAAAATTCTTCTTCCTTCAATTTTGGGTTCACTTTCTGGTATAGCGATATCTGATACCATCTTCTTTACCTTTTCAAGTATTTTTGTTCCATCATCTATATGTTGCATTTCTCTACCTCTGAACTTAACAACGAATCTGACTTTATATTTTTTTTCAAAAAATTTTTTTGCCTGATTGATCTTTATTTCAAGATCATGTTCAAAAATTGAAGGCCTGAATTGAATCTCCTTGACCTCAATCTGGTGTAGGTTTTTCTTTGCGTTCTTTTCTTTTTTAGTCAACTCATAGATATATTTCCCAAAATCCATTATTCTTACAACAGGGGGATTGGCGTTTGGAGCCACCTCTACAAGATCAAGGGATGATTCTTCCGCTTTTTTTAAAGCTTCAGAGATTGGGAGTACGCCAAGTGGTTCTCCATTCTCTCCTATCAATCTTACCTCTTTTGACTTTATCTGATTGTTTACCCTTACATTCTTTGTATTGATACATACCTCCTTTAAAAAAATAAAAGGTGGCAAAACCACCCTTCTTTAATTTTCATTTTTAGCCTCTTTGCTAACGCTTAAGGCGAGAAGCGGTGTTTTGCTTCTTCTTTTATAGGTTTTCATAGAAAAGTTTCAAAAACTCTTCTATACTCTTTTTTCCAACATCACCTTTACCTTTTATCCTAACGCTAACTTTATTTTCATCACTCTCTTTTTTACCTACTATAAGCATAAAAGGTATATTTTCCTCTTCACATCTTTTTATCTTATTGTTTATCTTTTCGTTTCCATCGTCGATTTTATATCTTATATTCTTTTCATAAAATATTTTACCTATATTGTTTGCATAGTCAACAGAATTGTTTGAAATCGTTAAAATAGCTATTTGTACGGGTGAAAGCCATAATGGAAATTTGCCAGCATAATTTTCGATCAAACCACCTATAAACCTTTCAAGTGAACCCAACAATGCTCTATGTATCATATAAACATAATGCTCTTTGTTGTCTTTATCAACAAAAGTTACATTGAACCTTCTTGGAAGGTTAAAATCGAACTGTATAGTTGGTCCCTGCCATTTTCTTCCAATTGCATCTTCAAGTTTTATATCTATTTTTGGTCCGTAGAATACAGCTTCTCCAGGCATCTCTTTAAATTCAATTCCCTTTTTAAAAAGTATATCTTTTAAACTGTTTTGGGCAAACTCCCATTCTTCTAAAGTACCAGCGTATTTATCTTTAAAATTGATATCCATCGTTGATAGTTCGACATCAAACTTCTTATAACCAAATTTTTGAATCATAAAAACTGCAAAATCGTATACTTTCTCAATTTCATCTTTCAACTGTTGGGGTGTGCAGAATATATGGCCATCATCCTGTGTAAATCCTCTTACTCTTAACAATCCATGTAATGTGCCACTTCTTTCATACCTGTAGACAGTTCCAAGTTCAGCAAATTTAACTGGAAGATCTTTGTATGAATGTAACTTTGTCTGATAAAGAAGTATATGCAATGGACAATTCATAGGTTTTAAAACATATTCCTCATCATCTATCTTAAAAATATACATATTCTCCTTGTAAAAATCATAATGCCCAGATGTTTTCCAGAGGTTTGCTTTTGAAATATGTGGAGTTATAACAAGTTTGTAACCTCTTTTTAAATGTTCATCTTTCCAGAACCTTTCTATTATATCCCTTATGATTCCTCCATTTATGTTCCAGAAAACAAGCCCAGGACCTGATTGATCGAATATGTTGTAAATGTTTAACTTTTTGCCCAGAATTCTATGATCCCTTTTTGATGCTTCTTCTATTTTGATCAAATGGTTTTCAAGCATGCTTTTTTCTGGGAAGGATATACCATATATTCTTGTTAGCATCTCTTTCTTTTCATCCCCTCTCCAGTATGCACCAGCAGAGGAGAGTAGTTTGAAATGTTTTATATAGCCTGTTGATGGGAGATGTGGGCCTCTACATAGATCAACGAATCTATAATCGAACCTCTTTGAATAGTTTTCATAATAGGTTAAATTTTCAGATTCTATATTCTCCACAAGTTCAACTTTAAATTTTTCACCCAGTTCTTTATACTTTTTTAAAAGTTCTTCTTTTTTTATTTCAACCCTTTTGAATTGAATATTTTCTTGAACAAGTTTTGCCATTATATCTTCTATCTTTGCAATTTCGTTTTCTGAAAATTTGTAATCTATAAATTCAAAATCATAATAGAATCCAGATTCTATTGAAGGTCCTATAGCAAGTTTCACATATTTATCATCACCTTTAATTTCTTTTATAAAAATTTTTACAGCCATAGCGAGAAGATGAGATGTTGAATGCCAGAAAATCTCTCTACCTTTTTGTAAATAAAAATCAACCAGTGTTATGATGGAAGAATCTTCAATCTCTCTAGAAAGATCGAATAAAAAATTATTCTTCTCAAAAGCGAAAAAATTCTCTGCTGAAAAATCTTTTGAATCTTTTAAATAATCCAGACAGGAATATCCTTTTTTATAATCGAAATCTTTACCGTTAATTTTTATCATACAATTTATAACATTGGGCGGTACTGGAGTCGAACCAGTGACCTCTTGCATGTCAAGCAAGCACTCTGACCATCTGAGCTAACCGCCCCTCGTCTCCAACGGGAGTTGAACCCGTGTCGCAGCCTTGAAAGAGCTGTGTCCTAACCACTGGACGATGGAGACATTATTTGTTTTTATGTGTTTTAAAATATATATTTCTAAAAACTTCGTTTTCCAGAAGAGCATCGTTTATTAAAAACCAGTTTTCAACTTCTCTGTTTGTACTTGCTATCCTCTCAGCGAGAACCTCTGAAAGATTTAAGAAAAGTTTTGCTGCAATTTTACTGGAACCGTTTACAAGTTCTTCAATATTATCTCTTGAGATAACATAAAGATCCAGAATCGTATTTGAAAGAACATTTGCTGACCTATATTCACCTCTTAAAATTCCCATCTCTCCAAAAAAATCACCTCTGCTTAGTGTTGCAAGATGAATTTTTTTACCTTTTCTTTCAATGAAAATTTCAACCTCACCATTTTGAATCAAAAAAAGTTCATTACCCCTATCTCCCTCTTTAAAGATAAAAACATTTGGTTGAAATCTTCTTATTTTCATAAAGGAAAGAAACCGGTCAATTTCATCTTTTTCAAAATTTGTAAAGAGCCTTGATTGCATAAAAATCTCCTTAGATATAGTTTGAGCCGTACTGGATTCGAACCAGTGACCCCCTGCTTAAAAGGCAGATGCTCTACCTACTGAGCTAACGGCCCAAAAAATTTTAGGAAAAATTATTATATAAATTATTTTAAAATTGTCAATAGAAATTTTTTCATTTCATATTTTTTTCTACACCATATTATAAGGATAATATTAATAATTATAAAAAATGAAACATTATTTAAGTATATCTTTTTTTAAGAGTTAAGAGTTAAAACTTTTAAATAACAATTTCACCTATATTTCTTATAAAAATTTTTTGACAAAGATATGTTGATTTTTTCGCTACTTAGAAAAATTAAAAGTTTTTTTTGAAAAAAATCTCTTGACAAAAATAAAAAAAAGAATATATTGTTCTAAATACCAATCTCATATTCCCTCCCTAACCGGTTGGCCTCGCTTCCAACCGGGTTTTTTTTTATGGTGAGATATGATCGTAATAAACTTATAAGTTCTATACTTGACAACTAATGAAATATTGTTATAATAAAAAACTTATGATAGAGATAAATGTATTATCTTTACCTGTTGGAATTTCAGAACAGAAGTTTCAATGGGTAATAAGAAAAGATGAATATGATTTTTTTAATGAGGATGTTTACATAAATGGATTTTTTCATATAAACAATATTCATGGCAGACAGATAGAATTTAATGGAAAAATAGAGTTTGAAATTCAACTTGTCTGCGATAGGTGTTTGAAAAAGTTTAAAAAAAAAATTGAGGAGAATGTCATTTTTATATTAAAAAAAGATTATATAGGAGATGATATCGATATTATAAGTTTTAACGATTTTTATTGCAATATAACTGATTTTGTAAAGGATCTGGTTATAACATCACTACCAATTAAGGTTCTTTGTGATGAAAACTGTAAAGGAATCTGTCCTGGATGTGGTGTTAACCTGAATGAAGAAAAGTGTAAATGTAATCTTTAGGAGGAAAAATGTCTGTTCCAAAAAGAAGAAATTCAAGAACAAGAGGTAGAAAGAGAAGAACACACTGGAAACTTTTTAAACCATCTCTTACGGTTTGTTCACACTGTGGAGCTTTAACAAGAGCACATGCAGTGTGTCCTTCCTGTGGTTATTATAAAGGGAAAGAATTTATAACTATTAAAAAAGAGGTATAATGAGAATAGTTCTTGATGCTATGGGAGGAGATGTTGGAATAAGTGTAAACATGGCTGGTGCATACATAGCATCAAAGAGATTGGAAAAGAGTGATACTATAATTTTTGTTGGTGATAAAGATAAAATATATAATCTACTAAAACAAAAATATGAAGATTTTCCCATAAAATATGAGATAGTTGGTTCAGAGAATGATATATCTATGGATGATTCTCCAACATGGGCTCTACTCAACAGAGAAGATTCTTCAGTCTCAAAGGGTCTTGATATTATAGGTAAAAAAGAAGCGGATGCTTTCTTTTCACCAGGAAATACTGGTGTTGTGCTAGCCTTTACATTAAAAAAGGTTGGAAGGATAAAGGGTGTGATAAGACCAGCCCTTGGATTCACTTTTCCTATTGGAAAACATCCATTGATTCTAGATCTTGGTGCTACACCTGATCCCAAACCAGAAAATCTTTATCAGTTTGCTTTGATCGGAAAAGAATATATGAAGATTATGAGAAACATCAAAGATCCTTTGGTTGGTTTATTGTCCATAGGAGAGGAAGATTCCAAAGGTTCGGTAATATATCAAAAAGCTTTTGAACTTATACAGAATGATAAATCTATAAACTTTTATGGTAACATAGAAGGTGGTGATTTTTTTACCGATAAGGTGGATATCATAGTTACCGATGGTTTTACAGGTAATATAATATTAAAGTTTGCTGAGGGTATGATCCACTGGGTTAAAGATAATTTAAAAAATTCTTTAAGACCTTTTCCTTTGGCACTCACAGGTCTTATTTTATCCTCTCCGGGAATTTTAGGTTTACCTTTCTTTTATTTTTCAATAAAAAAATTTTTAAGGAAAGCCAGTTATGATGAATATGGAGGAGCACCTCTTCTTGGAGTTAATGGGGTTGTTCTTATAGGACATGGTAAATCGAATCCAAAAGCTGTTGCGAGCGGTATTTTAAATGCAAAGTATATTGCATCAGGAAAACTTGTTGAAAATTTAAAAGAAGTTTTTGAAAGGAGTAATAGTGAAGAAGATTAAAATAATAGCGACAGGCTCATATCTTCCCGAAAAAATTTTGACCAACGATGATCTCTCAAAAATGGTTGATACAAACGATGAATGGATAACACAGAGAACAGGTATAAAAAATAGACATATAGCCGATAAAAATCAGGCTACAAGCGATCTTGGTGTTATAGCTGCAAAAAGGTGTTTTGAAACTTATGGAATTGAACCTGAAACCATAGATGCTATCATTTTTGCTACTGTAACTCCAGACAAACTTTTCCCTTCAACAGCCATATATGTTCAAAAATCTCTTGGAATTTTAAATGTTCCAGCATTTGATATCTCAGCCGCTTGTTCTGGATTCATATATGGATTATCCGTTGCAGGTGGTCTTATAAACTCAACATCTATGAAAAGGATACTTGTATTTGGAGGTGAGACTCTATCCAAAGTTACAAACTGGGAGGACAGATCCACATGTGTTCTTTTTGGAGATGGAGTTGGGGTTGCTGTTGTTGAAGAATCTTTTGATGAATCTGGTATCATTTCAGTATATATAGGTGCCGATGGGAATATGGAATATCTTCTTCATCAACCAGCAGGAGGTTCAAGGAATCCAGCGACATTTGAAACCGTTGAAAAAAAATTACACACCATACATATGGCTGGAAATGAGGTTTATAAATTTGCCGTGAATACAATGCAGATGGCTGCCGAAAAGGCACTTGAACTTGCCAAGATAACTTCTCAGGATATAAAATGGTTTATCCCGCATCAGGCTAATATAAGAATAATCGATACGACAGCAAAGTATTTAAAAGTCCCTAAGGAAAAAGTTTTCGTCAACATTGATAAAACCGCAAACACCTCAGCTGGATCGATACCGATAGCCCTGGATCAAATGAACAGGGAAGGGCTTTTGAAAAAAGGAGATCTGATCCTTATTGATGCTTTTGGAGCAGGTTTCACCTGGGGAGCAGCTGTAATAAGGTGGTAGAGTGAAAAATGTTTTAATGTTCCCAGGTCAGGGCTCTCAGTATGTCGGTATGGCTTCCGATCTGTATGAATACGATGAGGTGAAAAGACTTTTTGACCAAACTTCTCAGATAATCAATGATGATATAGCAAAAATAATGTTTTCAGGTCCAGATGAACTTCTTACCGAGTCAAAAAACGCTCAGGTGGCAATACTTTTACATTCCTTTTCAGTTTTTTCTCTTATGAAGGATAGAATAAAATTTGATGCTGTATGTGGACATTCTCTTGGTGAATATACAGCTTTACTGGTATCTGGGGTTTTTGATTTTAAAAGTGCCGTGGAACTTGTAAGAAAGAGAGGCGAACTGATGAGTTATGCTGGTTTGAAAGCAAAGGGCAGTATGGCTGCCGTTATAGGTCTTTCACCTTTGATAATTGAAGATGTTCTTTCTAAAATAGAAGGGGTTGTTATAGCCAATTATAATGGTGATCAACAAACCGTTATTTCTGGAACAGTTGAGGGTATTCAAAACGCAACTGAAATACTTTCCAAAAAAGGAGCAAGAAGGGTTGTAAAACTTAATGTCTCAGGTGCCTTTCATTCTCCTCTTATGGATTATGCGTATAGAGAGTTTGCCGATTTTATAGATAGATATGAATTCAATAAACCGAAATCATATGTCTTAATGAATGTTTCAGCCAATTTTGAAAATGATCCCACTAAAATCAGAGAACTGTTGAAAAAACAGATAATAAGTCCGGTAAAATGGACACAGATAATGAGAAATCTTATAGATAACGGTTATGGTAATTTTTACGAAATGGGACCATCTAAAGTTTTATCTGGTATTTTGAAAAAGATAGATTTAGAAAAAAGATCTTCTTCTTTTGAAAAGAAGGATGAAATATTAAATTTTAAGGAGTGAATATGGAATTTAAAGGTAAAAATGTTATAGTTACAGGTGGAATCAGAGGTATAGGTAGAAGCATAGCTTTAAATTTTGCAAAGGAAGGTGCCGATATTATAATTTTTGATATGATTGAAGAAGGGAAGGATGAGTTGAAAGGGCTGATTGAAGATTACGGGGTAAGATTTGAATATTTTAAAGTTGATGTATCCAATTACTCTGAAGTGGAAAAAGTTGTAGATCTATTGATAGAAAAATATCAAAAAATAGATTTTCTTATAAACAATGCTGGTATAACGAAAGATAATCTTTTGATAAGTATGCAGGAAACCGATTGGGATAAAGTTATTTCTGTCAATTTAAAAGGGACTTTCAACTGTTCAAAAAATGTTGTAAAATATATGATAAAAAAAAGATACGGTGCTATAGTAAATATTTCTTCTGTAATAGGTATAATGGGAAACAAAGGACAAGCGAATTATGCAGCGAGTAAGGCTGGAATAATCGGATTTACAAAATCACTAGCCAAAGAAGTTGGATTGAGAAATATAAGAGTGAACGCGATAGCCCCTGGTTTTATAGAAACTGATATGACTAAAGTTCTACCTCAGGAAGTTATAAATGAATATTCCAAACTGATACCGATGGGAAGAATGGGAAAACCGGATGATGTTGCCAACCTTTGTTTATTTCTTTGTTCGGAAAGATCAAATTATGTTACCGGTCAGGTTATTCACTGTGATGGCGGTATGTTAATGTAAAATAAATAAGGAGGTATTGATGTCTCAGGTTTATGAAACAGTGAAAAAATTGTTGGTCGAAAATCTTTCAATCGATGAAGGTAAAATCAATGAAAATGCTAACATTATGCAAGATCTTGGTGCTGATTCTCTCGATCTTATGGATCTTGTAAATGAACTTGAAAAGATCTATTCTATCAAGATTCCCCAGGAAGATTATGCTAATTTGAAAACTGTTGGAGATGTAACGAAGTATATAGAAGGGAAAATAGCAAAATAAAGATAAACGATGAAGTGGGTTCTCCCACTTCATCAACATGGAGACAAAATATGAAGAGAGTTGTAATTACAGGTTTGGGTGTTTTATCTTCAATAGGGAACAATATCGATGAGTTTTCAAAAAATCTGTTTGCTGGTGGTAGTGGAATAACCAGAATAACAAAATTTGATGCAACAGGTTTTCCATCGATGATCGCTGGTGAAGTAAAAAATTTTAACCCTGAATTTATCTTTAACAAAAAAGAACAAAGAAGACTTGACCTCGTTACCCAATATAGTCTCTATGTTTGTGATGAGGCTATTAAAAATTCTTCAATAGATTTTAACTCAAGCGATCTTGACAGGATCGGGGTGATAATAGCATCCGGAATAGGTGGAGTTAAAACATGGGAAAAACAACACTCATTATTTTTGTCTGAAGGAGTTGATAGGTTGAGTCCATTCTTTATTCCTATGATGATAATAAATTCCTCTTCAGGAAATGTAGCCATAAAATATAAATTAAAAGGACCAAACTATTCTGTTGTATCGGCATGTGCTTCAAGTGGACATGCGATAGCTGATGCTTACAATCACATAATTCTTGATAATGCCGATGTTATGATATGCGGAGGTGCTGAAGCATCGATAACGCCACTCTCCGTAGGCGGATTCATAGCCTTACAGGCTTTATCAACGAAAAACGATATACCACAAAAAGCATCAAGACCATTTGATGCAACAAGGGATGGTTTCGTAATAGCTGAAGGAGCGGCAGTTTTAATTCTTGAGAGTCTTGAGCACGCTTTGAAAAGAAATGCTCCCATATTAGCAGAAATTACAGGTTATGGTGTAAACGATGATGCATACCATATAACCGCACCAGATGAATCAGGCGAAGGACCTTCAAAATGTATGTTACTCGCAATCAAAAGAAGTGGAAAGAGTGTTGAGGATGTTGATTATATAAATGCACATGGAACTTCAACAAAATTGAATGATCAGATAGAGACACTTGCTATAAAAAAGGCTCTAAAGGAAAAAGCATACGATGTAAACATCTCCAGTACAAAATCTATGCATGGTCATATGCTTGGAGCAGCAAGTGCCGTTGAGGCTGTCGCAACGATACTTTCGATAAAAAATGGAATAATCCCACCAACCATAAATTATGAAAATAAAGACCCTAACTGTGATCTCAACTATACACCCAATTATGCTATAAAAAAGGATATAAAGTTTGCTCTTTCAAATTCTTTTGGTTTTGGTGGACATAATGTAACTCTTGCTTTTGCCAGGTATGAATGATATTCTTCTTGTTGAAAAGTTTAAAAAAAAAACCGGAATAGATTTTGAAAATACACAACTTTTAAAAGAATCGATAACACACAGATCAAACGGTGATAGCGGGTCCTATGAGAGACTCGAATTTCTTGGAGATTCTATTCTTTCATTTTTAACATCCCTTTATCTTTATAAAAAAAATAAAGATTTTTCAGAGGGAGAACTTTCAAAAAAAAGGAGTGAAATAGTTAACAGGGAGAATCTCGCCTTTGTATTTGACAAACTCAACCTGGATGAGATTATCATAGCTGATAGAAAATCTTTAAAAACTCTACCAGATTCTATAAAGGAAGATGTTGTGGAATCTATTTTTGGAGCGATATATCTTGAAAAAGGATTAAGGGGAGTAAAAAAATTTTTTAAACTTCTTCTTAAAAATTCAAGAGAAATTTCAGATGAGTTCTATGCGAAAAATCAACTACAGGAACTATCCCTGGTGAAATTTAAAAAATTGCCTTTGTTTAAAACTGAAGTTTACAGTAATGAAAAGTTTAAGTGTAAAGTTTATCTTGATGGTAAATATTATGCTCAATCTGTTGGTAAGACAAAAAAAGAGAGCGAAAAAAAAGCAGCAAAAAATGCTTTAAAGAAGATATATAAGGAGAGTGTATGAATATTGTAGTTTGTATAAAACAGGTTCCAGATACGAGTCAGATGAAGTTTGATCCTGAAACGAAGACTATAAAAAGAGAGGGGGTTGAAAATATAGTTAATCCTTTCGATCTTTATGCTGTTGAAGAGGCACTAAGGATAAAGGAAAAGTTTTTCCCGGATGCTACCATAACTGCGATATCGATGGGTCCAAAACAGGCTGAAAACGCTTTAAGGGAAGTTGTCTCAATGGGTGTGGATAAAGCGATACTTTTATCAGACAAGTCATTTGCCGCATCCGATACACTCGCAACCAGTTATGTTCTCTCTGAGGCTATAAAAAAATTGGGTGATGTTAAACTTGTGCTTTTTGGAAAAATGGCTATAGATGGGGATACCGCACAGGTTGGTCCGGAGGTCGCCGCCCTTTTGGATATACCTCAAATAACATTTGTAAGAAAAATAGTTGAAATAACAAAAGATCATATCATAGCACAAAGAGGTATGGAGGATGGTTTTGAAACTTTGAAGGTCAGTTTACCGGCCGTGATAACATGTATAAAGGAACTCAATGAACCAAGACTTCCATCCCTGAGAGGAAAGATAAGGGCAAAAAAAGAGGATATACCCGTATGGGATGCAAACTATTTAAATATAGATCTTGAAAGATGTGGCTTCAAAGGATCCCCCACATGGGTTACAAAAGCTTTCACACCAACGATTCAGAAGGAGAATATAATATTCAACGACGAGGATCAAAACAAGAATGTTGAAAATCTTATAAATGAACTTAAAAAGAAATCTATACTTTAAGGAGTATATATGGATTTAAAAGAATATAAAGGCGTTCTGGTTTACATTGAAACAAGGTTTGGAAAAATTGAAAAAGTTTCATTTGAACTTCTTAACAAGGGAAGAGAACTTGCTGATAAAAAGAGAGTTGATCTGACTAGTCTTATAATAGGTTATGATGTTGAAAAATTTTCAGATGAACTCATAAAAAAGGGTTCGGATAAAGTTATACTTGTTGATGATGAAAGGCTAAAAGATTTTGTGGATTCAACATATTCCAATATTGTTGTTGATGTTGTAAAAAAGTATAAACCTGAAATCTTTATAGCGGGTTCAACAAATATAGGTAGATCTCTATTCCCAAGAGTTTCCGCAAAACTTTTAACAGGTCTTACAGCAGATTGTACCGAACTTGATATAGATCCAGAGGATGGGAAACTGTTGCAAACAAGACCAGCCGCAGGTGGATCGATAATGGCTACGATCGTAACTCCAAACAGAAGACCACAGATGGCAACCGTAAGACACAAAGTCTTTAAAGAGGCGATTATGGATCCGAAAAGAACCGGAATAGTCGAAAGGTTCTCTATAGAGGAAAGAATGATAGATAAAAGGGTCGAGTATCTTGGTTTCGAAAAAGATGAAACTCAGACTGTAAACCTTTCAGATGCTGATATCATAGTATCTGGTGGAAGAGGTTTAAAATCAAAAGATAATTTTAGTTTAATATTTGAACTGGCTGGTCTTCTTAACGGTGCCGTAGGTGCTTCAAGACCCTGTATAGATGATGGATGGTTACCATTCTCCCATCAGGTCGGTCAGACAGGTAAAACGGTTTCTCCAAAACTTTATCTGGCTGTTGGAATATCTGGAGCCATACAGCATCTTGCAGGTATGAAATCTTCCGAAACTATAATCGCTATAAATAAGGACCCAAACTCCCCAATTTTTCAGGTGGCTGATTATGGAATAGTTGGTGATCTTTTTGAGGTTGTGCCACTTCTTATAAAAAAGTTGAAAAGATGAAAAAATATTCAATAAGTGCGATGTTTCCCTGCTATAATGACAGGGAAACCATAAGTTTACTTATTGATAAGGTGAATTCAAAATTAAAACAATTTGCAGATGATTACGAGATAATAGTTGTTGATGATTTTTCCACTGATGGTTCAAGAGAGATTTTACTTGAAAAATCAAAAGAGAATAAAAAGTTGAGATTGATCTTCCATGATAAAAATTTAGGCTATGGTTTAACGATAAGGGATGGATTGTTAAATGCTAAATTTCCCTATTTTTTTTATACAGATGGTGATGGGCAGTATGATCCTGATGAAATAGAAAAACTGATAAAATTTCTTGATGATGATATGGCCCTTGTTAACGGATATAAGATTTTAAGGAGGGATCCATTTTACAGGATAATAATAGGAAGACTCTATAACCTTTTTATGAAATTTTTTTTTGGAATAAAACTTAAAGATATCGATTGTGATTTCAGGATAATTAAAAAAGATATCTTTAAAGATGAAAAATTTATTTCAACCTCTGGAACCATATGTGTTGAAATGGTAAAAAAGATCGAATTGAAAAAGGGAAAGATAAAAGAGGTTGGTGTAAACCATTACAACAGAGAATATGGTAATTCACAGTTTTTCAATTTTAAAAGATTATTTTTTGTTAGTTTTCATATTTTGATTTTATGGTATAATATTGTAGGTAAAAGGAGATAATTTTATGAAAACAAAAAAAATAAAATCTGTTCTTATAACCGGTGGTTTAGGTTTCATAGGTTTAAACCTTTCACAGTTTTTTATTCAAAAGGGGATTGAAGTTTTTGTTCTCGATTCAAAGAATGAAAATTCTGGTTATAACGAATTTCATCTACTTACCCTTAAGAAAAAAGGTTTGACTATAATTGAGGGGACGATAGGTAATATTCATAAGCATAGAGAAATATTGAAAAATGTTGATTCTGTTGTTGACCTTGCCGGACTTATAGGACATCTTGATTCTATGAAAAATCCACTTGCTGATATAGAGAATAATACTGTTGAACATATTAGATTTCTTGAAAATATCAAAGGATTTAAAATCTCTAAAATAGTTTACACTTCTACAAGACAGGTTTATGGGAAACAGGAGAAGATGCCTGTTGATGAAAATGCCACTGTAAAACCTCTTGATTTCAACGGGATCAACAAATATTCGACTGAATCATATTATTCGATATATTCAAAACACTTAAACTTTGATGTCGTGATTTTGAGATTATCAAACATATATGGTGAAGGTATGCATATAAGGGATAAAAGGTTATCATTTTTGGGTTGGTTTATGAACAGGATCATAACAAATAATCCTATAGAAATTTTTGGTGATGGCTTAAATGTTAGAGATCTTCTCTATGTTGGAGATCTTGTAAATACAATATACAATTCACTTGTTATGGATGTTTCCGGAATTTTCAATGTTGGTTCAGATAAAACATTCACTCTTAAAAGAATTGCCGAAATTCTTGTTGATTTGAATCCTAAATCTTCAATAATCTATGTTCCCTTTCCTGACGTTTTGAAAAACATAGATATTGGTTCTTTTATAATAGATAATTCGAAAGCAAAAAATCTACTTGAACACAGAGAAATTGTTAGTATAGAGGAAGGGTTGAAAAAAACTTATGAATACTTCCAAAAATATAAAGGATATTATCTATGATACCTTTTACTCAATTGAACAGGAATAAAGAGGAATTTAAAAGAATAAAAAAAGAACTGGATAATTTTTATAAAAAAGGGAAGTTTATTCTTGGAGATTATAACAGTGAGTTTGAAAATCTTTTTGGAAAGTTTATAGGTAAAAAATATGTTGTTGGAACAGGTAACGCAACCGATTCTTTATATCTTATCCTTAGAATATTAAAAGCCAAAAAGGTTGGAGTGTGCGCTTCGAGTCCTTTACCATGTGGACAGGCGATAAAAATGGCTGGTTGTGAGATGGTTCTTTTTGATACCTATCCAGATTCAGGATTGGTTAATATCGAGCAGTTTCAAAAATCTAGAAAAAAAATAGATCTCTTTCTTGCGGTTCATCTATATGGACAGGCTGAAAGGATTGAAATATTGAAAGATGTTTGTGATAGAAAGGGAATAGTTCTTGTTGAGGATTGTTCACAATCAATAGATACCTATATCGATGGGAAACATACAGGCTCCAACTCTGTCTTGTCAGCATTTTCATTCTATCCAACGAAAAATTTAGGATGCTATGGTGATGGGGGAGCTATTGCAACAGATGATTTTAAATTGTACACAATGCTTCAAAAGATGAGAAATTATGGTCAGAAAGAGATATACTCTTCAGAAATGGAAGGGATAAACAGTAGACTCGATGAAATTCAGGCACTCGTTTTAATTGAAAAACTTAAAAGTCTAAAGAAAAAAAATGACAAAAGAAGGGAAATAATAAGGAAATATTATGATGGAATAAAAAATAAATATGTATCTTTTCCTTCGGAAAGATATTATAAAACTTCAAATGGTCATATCTTCCCAATATTTTCACAAAGAAGGGATCAACTTAAAGAGCATCTTTTAAAACAGGGTATAATCACAGCGATCCATTATCCTTATCCTTTACATAAACAAAAATATTTTTATCAGGATATAATTTTGAAAAACTCGGAAAAACTTTCAAAAAGAGAACTTTCACTACCGATTTTTCCTGAAATGACGGATAATGAGGTTTTAGAGGTTATAAAAGGAGTAAACTCTTTTAAATGAGAAACAAAGAATTTGATAATGTTTTTAAAATTGAAGAGAACCATTTCTGGTTTATCAACAAAAGAAGAATCGTTGATTTTTATTTGAAAAAATATTATAAAGATGGTTTGATACTCGACTCAGCATGTGGAACTGGAAGGGATATAAAAGATTTAAAGGATGCGATAGGAATGGATTATAGTTTCGATGGTTTACTACTGGCTTACAATTATTGCAAAAGTTTGGTTAACGGTGATGCAAACTTTTTACCTTTTAAAGATAAAACTTTTTCAATTATTTTTTCGTTCGATTTAATACAACATAAAAGTATTGATATAGATAAAGTTTTAAGAGAGTATAACAGAGTTTTAAAGAAGGGTGGATATGTTTTTTTGAACCTTCCAATGTTTAACTTTTTATATAGTAATCATGATAATGTTGTTGAAACTTCAAAAAGATTTTCTACCAGAGATTTTAAAATTTTTAAATCTTATGGTTTTACCATCAAAGAAAAATCTTTCTGGAATTTTTTATTTTTCCTTCCTATAATTTTTTATAGAAAGGTAATATCAAATTTTTTATCATATGATGAATATTCCGATGTTAGACCTCTTAAACCTTCTATGAATAAAGTTTTTGATAGACTGTTTAAATTTGAATTTTTTCTTTTCAAAATGGGTTTTATTCCTGTTGGAGTTTCATCATTTGTTGTTTTAAGTAAACAGGTTGACCTATAATTTTTCAATATTATAATAAAAATATGATAAGAATATTGAAAAAGACGATTTTTCTATTTTTTTTCATCCTTTTCTTTTTTAAAATTTTCACAGGTTATGGTATAATTGATGGAGATTTTCTTGATGAATATGTCCCTAAATTTTTTCTTTTAAAAAATTCTTTTCACTCTTTTAAATTCCCTATTTATGAAAAATCTTTTGGATTAGGTTTTCCCATATACAAAGATATACAATCCGGCATTTTTTATCCATTAAACTGGCTTGTAATGTTACCTTTTGATTTTATGTTTATGGTTCATATTATTATTCTGTTAAATGTTTTGATACTATTTTTTGGTATCTATAAACTTTTAAAAAGGTTAAAAATTGAAAATGACTTTTCTTTATTACTTTCGCTTATTTTTACCTTTTCTTCTTTTACGATCTCCCATATTCCACACTATACCATAATCGCTTCTCTTACCGTCCTGCCTTATGTTTTAATTTCGCTTATAGATTTTTTCGAAAAACAAAATAAAAAAAGTTTTATACTTACAGTTATCCTCTTTTTGCTTCAATTAGCAGCGGGGCATCCTCAGATATTTTTTTACACTCTTCTACTTTCCTTTTTTATTTTTTTAATACGGTACAGAAACTTTAAAAATTTTCTTTATCTTTTTATACTATTATTCTTCTCTTTCTTTGTTTCACTCTTTATCATAATCCCAACTTTTGAAGTATTCAAATTCTCATACAGAATGGATCTTAACTATAACACTATTCCTGTGAAATATTTGATTTTAACACTCTTTCCAGATCTTTTTGGCGGAGTTTCAACAATTTTTAAAAGAGCGTATGATGGTTTGTCAAATATAAATGAAACTTCATTTTATTTTTCTTTACTCTTCTTTTTTTCACTATCCTTTTCGATATATGATATTTTTGTTAACGGAAACCTGAAAAGTTTAAAAAAATATTTATTACCACTCTTTTTTCTATCAATATCTTTTCTGGATTTTATCTATTTAAAAATTTTTTTAACACCCTATAGGGCTCTATCAATTTCGATAGGCATTTTTCTTTTACTCTTTTTACCAGAAATGTTGAAAAAAATGGAAAAAAAGTTTTTACTCTTTTCAATTCTTTTTTTTACCTTCCTACTTCTTTTTATTTTGTTGAGAAGTTTTTCATTTAGAAGATATATGATAACAATTTTATTTTTTATATGCTATATCTTGTTTTTTCATTTTGTGTGGTTAAAAGAAGATTATGGGAAAGATTTTAAAATCTTATTTCTTTCTGTTATCATACTTTTGGATCTCTTTGTTTTAACAGGTAATATTATAAAATTTGAAAAAATGGAAAAAATAAAAAATGTTCCATACGATGAACTTTCGGGTAAGTATATTTTAACCTTTATACCTGAAGATATACTCTTTTATAAAGAGTATATAAAAGAATATTTTGATGTTTACGATCTTGAAGTTCTAAAAAAATATTCAACATATGGTAACAGAGGGATATACTATTCATCATATTCTTTCAACCTATATCAAAATTTTACTTTTAAAAAGTATGTTGAATTTTTTGATGATCCATCCATAATGACGGGTGGTTTTTCAAATCTCAATTTTATACTCAATCCTCTTTATCTGGATTATGATTATGTTTTTGTTCCCGATGTTCCTATAATACTTAAAGTTAAAGATTTTTTGAGAATCGATTTCAAAACTGGATTCAGGGATACTCTGTTAATTTTTTATGATGGGGATTTTGATGGTCTTGAACCTTTACCCATAAAGGAGCCATACCTGAAAGATATAAAGGATTTAAAAAGTTCTATAATCTATGTTGAAAAGGATTTAAGGTTTTTCGGGAAAGGTGAAATTTATATGATTAAAAAATTGAATACCGGTAAAATACTCCATTTTCCATACATTTTTGAAAATTCTGGTTTTGAAACTCTTTCAAAAGATCCTTTTTATCTTTTCAAAAAGAATGGTGAAAGAAAAAATAAAAATTATATAACAAATCCTGTTGATGGCAGTTTTGTTGATGAAAAAAGACTCAAGTTTATTCCCTACGATCTTTTAATGGGATTTCTCGTTTCAATTATTTCCTTTATCGTTTTATTATATTATTCAAAAAAGGAGTTTGGATGATGAAAAAAATATTATTATTTTTTGTCATATCGTTGCAGATTATGCTTTATGCGAATAAGACCAACAGGGCTGATTATTATTTTGATGTTGAACTTGATGATAAAAACAGGATAATAAGAGGTTATGCTGATATCGTTTACAAAAATTTTACTCAGGATACTTTAAAAGATATGGTTTTTCATCTTTATGCCAACCTTTTTAGAAAGGATGGTGATTTTTTAAAAAGAAAAATAAAATCGTCCTGGGAAGGTTATACACGGATAGATTCGATACTCGAAGAGAATGAAAGAAACGATTCTTTTAGAGTTGATAAAACTCTTGGATACTTGAAATTGAAAAATTATATTTTGCCTTATGATTCTTTAAAACTGAGAATATATTTTGAAAATAAAGTTCCATATCCATTTTTAAGGGAGGGCTATTCGAAAGGAGAGTACAATATTTCGCAATGGTATCCAAAGGTTGCTGTTTATAAAGATGGTAAATGGGCTCAATTTCAGGCAAGCAGAGAGAGTGAATTTTTCAACGAGTATGGTGATTATTATCTGAAAATAAGGTTGCCAAAAAAATATTTTCTTTTTGGAACCGGGGATGCCATCTATCCTGATGAGGATAAAAAGTTTCTCGACTCCCTTCTTTATGATGAAAAATTGAAATACAAAATGAACACAAACGATTCTTTAAAAATAGTTGAACTTCACGCTTTGAATGTTAACGATATGGCTTTTATTCTTGTAAATGATTTTTCCTATCTGAAGAAAGAAAAGAACGGAATAACAGTTGAAATAGCTTGTAGAAAGAGAAATTTTAAATATTACAAAGAACTTATTGAAAAGGTCCACGGGATACTGGATTTCTATTCCAACCTCTATTTCCCATATCCATATTCAAAAATCACCATAGTCGATGGGCTGTTGAGAGCAGGTGGAGGTATGGAATATCCCCAGTTTATAGTTATGGGTCCTATTTTATCTATAGATAGAAAGTTTAGAAATATAGTAAGGTATGAATACCTTGAGGATGTTATTTCCCATGAAATCGCACATCAATGGTTTTATCTAATGATAGGATCAAATGAGGCGATGGAACCTTTTCTGGATGAAGGTTTTGCAACATATTCACAGATAACCTATATGGAAAATAGGTATGGTGAAAAAAACCAGTTAACACTTTTTAATAGAAAAGTTTACGATCTCTTTACAACACATTATTTGAATTTTTTAAATTTACAGAAAAACAAAAAGGGTGTGCCTATAAACTATTCTTCCTTTGATACTAAAAAAGATAATTATACCATTTTCTATTCAAAGGGATATCTGATAATTAAGAAAATTGAAGATATCGTCTTGAAGGATAGTTTTAAAATTTATATTAAAGATTTTTTTAAAGAGTACAAATTTACTCATCCAAGTATAGATGAGTTTTTTAAATTTATTAACGAGAGGAGTGGTGGAAAATATCAACATTCTTTAAAATCTCTTCTTTATGAAAATATTTATACCGATTACTGTTTTGAAAAAATTTCACAGGGAAAGGAAAAGAATAAGTATGTCTTGAAAAATCTTTATCCCATAGATCTACCGGTTGATGTAAAATTTATTATGAAGGATGGAGAATCTTTCGTTAAAAGAGTTGATGTGCAAAAGGATACCATAATGTTTGAAAAGAAGTCGATGAGTAATATAACGATAGATCCAGAAAAGAGTTCTCTCGATATAAACTATTTTAACAATTCCATAAAACCCCAGTTTAAAATTCACACATTCTTTGAAATTTTTGAGATAGATAAAAACAATCTTTATTTTTATCCATTCTTTGATTACACGATTCTTGACAAATTCACTCCGGGTGTTAAAACAAAAATTTTTGATCTTTTAAAAATATCATCCCCATATTTCAACCTGATCGGAGATTATTCTATAGATATTTTTACAGGTTATAACATAAAAAATGAGAGTTTCTATTTGAAATTTGATTTAAACACTTTTCAGGAAAACAGAGTTGGTAATGGAATCTACTTGAAATATTCAAAAGAGTTTGTAAACTTCACACCAAAATTTTTCTATTTTCTTAACGAAAAGGATTTTGGTCAAAATATATTGATATCTTACAATTTTAGAAAAAGTTTATCTCCATCAGATTATTATATATACCTTTTCCCACAAGGGAAAATAGGATCTATGGATCTTAACTATAATTTTTATAAAAATTTATCCCAAGGTAAAATAAGAGGGGAAATTAGTCTTAACTTCTATGATAAAATAATATATTCTGATTTTAATTCAGTGGATTTAAAAACTGGTTTAAACTATGATTTTAATTTAAGTAGATTTAATATAGATCTGGGTTATGATTTTGAATTTTTAAAGGGAGAAAATAATAGCCTGACATCTATAAATTTATATTCCAGAAGATGGAGTTTTTTTGATCGTTACACTTTGAATTTTTCAAACTATCCTATCACTCTAAACGATATAGCCGGAGGATATGGGTATCTTACTGATACGACCCAGACCTTTAAATATTTGAATAGATTCAGAGTCAAGATAAACTTTATATATCAAGATTTAATTATCGCTGGAAAAGATAAGCCTGAAATATTTTATCAAACCGGATTGATTTTTAATTTCTTTGATCTTATGACATTGCAGATACCTCTTTACAATAAAGATAAGGGTTTTATAGTTAAAGATAGATTAGATATGCTTTTCGATTTTAAATTTATAAAAAACTTTTGATTTATATATTGACTTAACCCCATTATTTATATATATTAAAAAAATAAAACGAAGGAGCATATATGAAAAAATCAACTTTCATTATATTTTTTTTAATTTGTATAATTATAATTTTGTTGATAAATTCTGTAATAATTTTAAAGTTTTCTCCTTCAAAGGAAAAAGGCATGGAAACTAATATTAAGGATATTTTAACAAAGGAGAGAATAGAATCTGGTTTTAGCATCGCAGATGTGATAAGCAATGCTGTTCTTGAACCTTTACTTTATGAGGATGAAGCACCAATAATGGATATTGTTGTGAATACTGTAAAAAATTCAAACGGTTTATTAGATTATATAATAGTTATCGATGATAAAGGGCTCGTCTTTGGTGATTCAAAACAGCCCTTGAATGTTTTAAAACCTTTTAACGATCCTTCTATAAACCTTTTGAAAAGTGAAAACAGGCAGGTTCAGGATAAAGGAAAAGATTATTACGATCTGGGGCTTTCTATAAAAACTGGTGATAAGAAGAGAGGTGAAATACATCTTGGTTTGAAAAAGGTTTCATTTGAAGAAAAAACGGAAAAATCTTCTGGCTCGTCTATAATTATTGTAGGGATAACATTTATTCTTGGTATCGTTTTGGCTTTAATATTCTCATTAACAATCTCTTCGAAACTTTCAGAAGGGAAGGATTTTGTCAATTTAAGGTCTGCGAAGATAGATGGATTAAGAAAACAGGAAGATGAATTGCAAAAAAGTTTAGCATCCAAAAATAATGAGATCAAAAGTAAAGAACAAAAAATATCTGAACTTGAAAAGAAGATAAAGGAGACAGGTTCAAAATATGATGAGGTCGATAGAATAATAAGGGAGAGCGAACAGGAAATTGAGGAAAAAAAGAAACAGGTAGAGTTTTATGAGAATAAAATATCTGAACTTGTAGAAAAACAAAAAAGTTTAAAAGAGCAGATAGATAAGGTAAAAGAGAACGAAACCATCAATGTTGAAGCGGAAAAACTTAAAAATCAGATATCCAATCTTGAAATTCAACTTCAGCAGATAATAAATAATATCGAAGCGAAAAGAAATGAGGAAAAGAATCTTCTGGAAAGAATAAATCAACTTAAGACACAGGCTTCTTCCATACCTCAGAATGGAAGCATAGGTGCTGTGATAGGCACTGAACTGGAAAAGAAAAAGAAAGAGGAATTTGAAATAACACAGAGAATAGTTGCAAAAAGGAAAGAAGAAATAGCCATATCACAAAGGCTTGAATTAAAAAGAAAAAAAGAACTTGAACTTACAGGACGTTTGGAAATGCTCGAAAAGAAATTAAAAGAGATGGGGAATGGTTGAACTTATGGAAGAATTAAAAAAAATAGAGGAAAAATGGAATAAAAGATGGAAAGAACTTTCCCTTCAAAAATTTAAAGGTGAAAGTGATAAAAAGAAATTTTATTTACTTGAAATGTTTGCTTATCCTTCGGGTGATCTTCATATGGGACATCTTAGGAATTATGTTATCGGTGATGTTCTTCACAGGTTTTTACTTATGAACGGGTATGATGTATTACATCCAGTTGGGTGGGATGCTTTTGGTCTTCCTGCTGAAGGGGCAGCGATAAAAAGAGGAATATCTCCAGATAAGTGGACATACAACAATATTGGTATTTCATCTTCAACTCTTAAAAAGATGGGACTTTTATACGATTGGGATAGAGAGGTTATCACATGCAGGGAAGATTACTATAAATGGACACAATGGATTTTTTTAAAGATGTATGAAAATGGTCTTGTTTACAGAAAAAAATCTTATGTAAACTGGTGTCCATCCTGTCAAACTGTTTTGGCTAACGAACAGGTTATCAATAACAAATGCTGGAGATGCTCAAGCGAAATTACTAAGAAGGAACTTGAACAGTGGTATTTCAAAATCACATCCTATGCTCAGAAGTTGCTTGATGGTCTTGAAGATTTGAAAGATTGGCCTGAAAATATAAAAACGATGCAGAAAAACTGGATTGGAAGATCTGAGGGTCTTCTAATAGATTTTCAAGTAAAGGGAACGGATCTTAAAATAAAAGTTTTTACAACAAGACCAGATACTATATATGGGGTGACATTCCTTGCAATAGCACCTGAACATGATCTTATAAAAATATTGAAATTTGATGATGATAAAAAAGAGATGATTTTAAAATATATTGAGGATTCCATAAAAAAAAGTGAGATAGAGAGAAGTTCAACAGAGAAAGAAAAGAGTGGAGTATGGAGTGGTCTATACTGTATAAATCCTGTAAACGGAAGGGAAGTGAAGTTATTCATATGTGATTATGTTTTATCAGGATATGGAACAGGCGCGGTGATGGGAGTTCCAGCACACGATCAAAGAGATTTCGAATTCGCTCAGAAGAATGGTATAGAGATCATCCAGGTTATAAAACCAAAAGATTATGAGTGGGATTTTTCAAAAGGAGCGTATGTAGAGGATGGGATAACTTTAAATTCCGAACAGTTTTCAAATATGGAATCTTCTCTTATGAAAGAGAAAATTACCGATTTTATCGAAGAAAAAGGTTATGGGAAAAGGAGTGTTACTTATAGATTGAGGGATTGGCTAATATCCCGTCAAAGATATTGGGGCGCTCCCATTCCGATGATACATTGTGAAAGATGTGGTATCGTCCCGGTACCCGAAAAGGATCTACCTGTTCGTTTACCAGATTCATCTGAAATCGATTTTACTCCAAAAGGAAAATCTCCATTGGAAAGTCATAAAAGTTTTATGAATGTTAAATGTCCCATATGTGGGAATGATGCTTTAAGGGATCCAGATACTATGGATACCTTTGTTGACTCCTCCTGGTATCAGTTGAGATATGCCGATCCGAAGAATGATGAAAAGATTTTCGAAAAAGAACTTGTGGATAAATTTTTACCTGTTGATATGTATATAGGTGGTGCGGAACATGCCAATGGTCATCTTATATATTTTAGATTTATAACAAAAGTTTTAAAAGATCTTGGATACCTTTCTTTCGATGAACCTGCACTTGCTCTTTTCAATCAGGGAATGATAATGGATAAGAATGGAAATGTTATGTCAAAATCAGCGGGTAACGCTGTCCCTGTGGGACCATTCGTTGACAGATATGGAACCGATGTCGCAAGGGGAACGGAACTATTTATAGGTCCCGCTGGAAAGGATGCTTTATGGTCAGAGGATGGTGTTATCGGTATTTCGAGATTTCTTGAGAGGTTGAAGAATTTCGCATTCAAATATAATAAAAATATTGTAAAGGATTATACTCCACAAAACGATATAGAAAAAATGATTTTTGTAAAATTGAATAAAACAATAAAGCAGGTTGGTGACGATATCCGTAATTTCAGTCATAACACGGCTTTAGCCTCAATGATGGAACTTTTAAACCTTCTTTATAAAGAGGAAAAAAATCTTTCATTTGAGTTTCTCAATTTTATAATATATAAATACACCCAGATAATATCACCCTTTATTCCACATTTAGCAGAGGAAATATATGAGGGATTCAATGAAAAGGATTCTATATTTCTTACCACATGGCCTGAATACGATAAAAACTTTCTGATGGAGGATAATGTTACAATAGTTGTTCAGATAGATGGCAAAATAAGAGACAGGCTTGTTGTCCAGAGGGATACGGATAAAGAGGAGATATTTAAATCGGTTATTCTTAACGAAACTGTAAAAAAATATCTGAAAGATAAAGAAATTGAAAAATATGTTTATGTTCCCAATAGGTTGATAAATTTGATTTTAAAAAAGTGAACTATTTTGTGATTTGTGAGTTTGATGGTAGAAAGTTTGAGGGATGGCAGAGTCAACCATCCAAAAATACTATTCAGGATAAAATTGAGGATGCTCTTTCAAAGATTCTTAATGAAAAGATAAAAGTTGTTGGTGCGGGTAGAACAGATAGTGGTGTTTCAGCCTATAGATATCCTCTTTCATTTAAAACTGAAAAAAAAATAATAGATAAAAAGAGTTTTCTTCACGGTCTTAATTCCATCGTTGATAGAAAGATTTTTTTTTATTCGGTAAAAGAGGTTGATGAAAATTTTTCAGCAAGATTTTCATGCAGGATGAGGATTTACAGGTATTATGTTTATAATGGCAACAGCCCTTTGAAAAAAGATTTCCACTGGCAGATCGATTACAGATTGGACATTGAAAAAATGAAAAAGTTTTTAGAGGATATTAAGGGAAGACACGATTTTTCATCTTTTTGCCGAAAGAAATCTTTACTTGAAAACAATATTGTAACATTGAGTTTAAGTGAAATAAAGGCTAAAGGTAGAGAGATAATTTTCACATTTGGTGCAGATAGATTTCTTCACAATATGGTGAGGTTTCTTGTTGGTTCAGCGATAGATATCGGGCGCGGAAAGGTGAATTTTTCAGCGAATGAATTACTTAAATTGAAAAATGTAAAATATGCGGGCAAATTGGCTCCAGCCGAGGGGCTTATTTTTTATAAAGCTTACTATTGAAGGAGGTTCTTTATGAAATTTTTTATTGATAGTGCTAACCTTGATGAGATAAAAGATCTTGCAAATCAGGGGATAGTGGATGGTGTAACAACCAATCCAACCCTTATCGCAAAAGAAATAAAAAGAACTGGTAAAAAGATGGAAGAGATAATAAAAGAAATATCGATTATAGTCAAAGGACCAATTTCTGCAGAGGTTTTATCAAATGAATATCAGGGTATGATAGATGAGGCTGTAAAACTCTCTAAAATATCTAAAAATATTGTTGTTAAAATACCAATGACACAAACTGGATTGATGGTTGTAAGAAGTTTGAAAGAAATGAGCATAGATACCAATGTGACCCTTGCTTTCACTCCAATCCAGGCTGTTCTTGCTGCAAAAGCGGGTGCTACTTATGTTTCACCCTTTATTGGTAGAATAGATGATATTTCAAATGATGGTATGAAGATCATAGAGAGCATAATGAAAATTTTTAAAAACTATGGATACGATACTAAAGTTATAGTCGCTTCGGTAAGAAACCCTGTTCATATTTTAAAATCCCTTGAATATGGTGCAGATATCGCTACCATACCGTATAATGTTTTCACACAACTTATCAAACATCCTCTGACAGATCTGGGTATAAAAAAGTTTATGGAAGATTATGAAAAAAGTAAAAATTAGTTTTATTTTAGTTTTGCTCCTTATTTTATTTAGCAACTGTCAACCAGCAAGGGTTGATGGTGAGGAGGATGTTGATACCCTTTCACTTGTTCAAACAAAAGCAAAAATCTTATGCAACAGAGATTATTATCCTGTAGTCTATTCACTCTTTGACAATGCAAAAAAATCTATCTATGGTGTAATATACAATATCAATTATTATACCTATGATAATGAAGTTAATAAACTTATCGATAGATTGATAGTCGCGAATGAAAAAGGTGTTGATGTAAAAATACTCCTTGAACAATCGGATTGGAACGCCGATGTAACAAATTCAAACTATACAGTTGGAGAAAAACTTCAATCCTATGGTATAAAAGTAAGATACGATCCATTGACTCTTACAACACATTGTAAACTCTTCATCATAGATTCTATTTATGTGGTTGTTGGCTCTACGAACTGGACCATAAGTGCTTTAAATTCCAATAATGAAGCCAACACTCTTCTTGAGGGAAAAGAGATATCAAAAGATTTTATAGATTATTTCCAATTATTATGGGAAAATTCATTTGATAGGAGATGATCATGATTGAAAGATATAGTAGAAAAAAGATGTCATATATCTGGTCGGATGAAAATAGATTCAAAAAATATCTTGAAGTTGAACTTGCGGTTGTATGGGCATACCACAAACTAGGATTGATAGATGAGGTTGTTTATAAGGATATAAAGGCTAAAGCGTCTTATGATTTACAAAGGGTAAAGGAGATAGAGAATGTTGTAAAACATGATGTTATAGCTTTTCTAACCGCTGTTGGAGAAAAAATAGGCGAAAATTCTAAGTATTTACATATGGGTATGACAAGTTCCGATATGCTTGATACGGCAAACGCATTACTTTTGAAAGATTCTCTAAACGAGATACAAAAGGATGTGTTGAAATTAAGAAAGATTCTTTACCAAAAAGCATACAAAACCAGAAATATTCCCATACTCGGAAGAACACATGGAGTACATGCTGAACCAACAAGTTTGGGCTTAAAATTTTTAATCTTTGTTGATGAATTCGATCGTATTTTAGAGATGATAAAATTTTTTAAGGGAAACATTATAAGGGGTAAAATATCGGGTGCCGTTGGTAACTATGCCAACATCCCACCAGAAGTTGAGGATATAGTTTTGAAAAAACTTTCTTTGAACAAAGCGAAAATTTCATCCCAGATAGTATCAAGGGATGTTTATCTTGATTATCTTTATATTTTAACAAGGATATCCGTGATAATCGAGAAATTATCCTTGCAGATAAGGTTACTTCAGAGAACAGAAACCAGAGAGATAGAGGAGCCATTCATGGAGGGCCAGAAGGGTTCCTCTGCGATGCCTCATAAAAGAAATCCTGTTCTTTGCGAACAGATGAATGGACTTTCCAGAGTAATAAAAGGTTATCTTCTATCATCTATTGAAAATGTGCCGTTGTGGGACGAAAGGGATATAAGTCATTCATCGGTTGAAAGAATAATTCTTCCAGATGGATCGATACTTGTTGATTATATGCTTGATAAAATTTCATTTATCATTGCAAATTTGAAAATTTATGAAAAAAACATAGAAAGGAATTTTTCTCTTTCTAACAATCTTATATTTTCACAAAGAGTTTTATTATTTTTAATAGGAAAAGGATTGAGCAGGGAAGAATCTTATAGGATTGTTCAAAAGAATGCTATGTTTTCATGGGAAAAGCAAGAAGATTTTAAAGATCTTATAAAAAAGGATCCTGAAATTTTAAAATTAGCGGATGTGAATGAGATAGAAAAACTTTTTGATAAAGGTTATTATTTAAAATATGTTGATGATATCTTTAAAAGGTTTGACCGAGTAGAGTCTTGAAAATAAACATTTTTGAAATGGATTCTAAAATTTCTATCCTATCATAAATTTCCAGAAGGTCGGTCCCATATGAAAAGATACCATGTTCTTTCAATATCAGAATGGGGAATTTTAGTGATTTCTCTGCAAGATTTTTTGCAAGTTCCAGTGAACCTGGTTGAAATTTTTCAACTATTCCCACACCATTTTCAAAGAATATATCAAACTCCTTGTGAGTTTTTTTCAGTTTAAGGTTTAAGAGTTTTTCATCATCCAGTGGAAGCATCAGTGAGAATTTGGGATGAACGTGTAGTATGGATTTTATCTGGATATTTTCTTTTAAGAAAGCGTTGTATATGTAAAGATGGGAGAGCAATTCGGAAGACGGCTTAAGATCGTTGTAAAGAATTATCCCATCAGCTTTTTCGTTGATTGAAAAAATCGAAAAAAATTTTTTAGGATCATTTTTTATCATATACATCCTTGTTTTTGTCGCTGAAATTATGAACTTTTTTAAAGATAGGAATTCCAACCTTTCCTGCAAATTCATCTGTCCTCTTTTTTTTAAATTTATCTTTTCATCTATCAAATACGATATATTACCGGATGCCCCTTCGGAAAGATCCTTTAAGAATATATTTTCACTGACAATTTTTATTTGTTTAAAAACCTCGTTCATATTTCACATTTTAAAACCTGTTTCATTGTTTGAAAAATTTGATTATTTCTATAAAAAATTTTTTTAAGGGAGATTTTTTTTGAATAAAAGAATACCAAAATATCACTGGTGGTATGATCACCCTTGTATGAACCATCATCACTCTTTGCCGAAAATTGGGTTATATCTGAGAATTTTATTTTAAATTTTGAAATTTTTTCATCAAGTTTATAATTATCTTCCAAAAAATATGAGTCCATAGTAGTTAAAACGGAATCCTTCATAAGACCAACGATAACAGG
>DYMB01000001.1:310486-548362 GCA_020721805.1 Acetofilamentum sp.
AATATGAGTCCATAGTAGTTAAAACGGAATCCTTCATAAGACCAACGATAACAGGATTTGCGGTGGAGTGATCCGAGACAAGCAGAACCATGGTGTTTGTTTTATATGCAAAATCAAGAACAATTCCAACCATCCTTTCGGTTTCAAAAAGTTCATAAATGAGTTCTTTTTCAAGTGTGCTATGTGCTGAATGATCTATCCTTCCAGATTCTATCATAAGAAAAAAATTTTTATTTTCACAGATAGATTTCGTATAAAGAAAATCTAACCAGAATTGAACCATTTCGGATAATGATGGTTGCTTTGTCGTATCCTTAGTAAGTTCATAATCAAGGTGTGAGTTTGAAAAAAGAGCCAGAAATCTTTTTTTATCCTTCGTTTTTAAACTATTTTTATCGGTGATCATTGTATATCCTTTTTTTGAAACTCAGCGATAAGATCTTTTTTATCGAATCTATTATTTTTAAGAAAATATTTCAATCCCCCGCCCATTATAAGATCTATATTACTTTGAAGGAGTTGTAATGCTATATCATACTCTTTGTTTCGAGAATTTATATGTGCATATGTTCCTGCTGGTGTTGCATGTGTTATTCTTGTGTTTGTGATTATACCTGTTAAATAATTGTTCTTATGGCAGAATTCGATTATGTTTTCTTGTTTCATTCCATCCTTTTTGTTGAAGATGGTCGTATTATCCATCCCTAAAACACCATTGTTGGTTTTATAACCTGTAAATATTGCAGTAGCGGATGCTGCCGAATCCGTAATGTAAGTCTTATCCGCTGAAGTTTCGCAGTAAAAGATTTGTGAAAATCTATCAAAGGATATCTCTCCTCTCGGATCGGTTTTTAATTTTCTTATTATCGATAAAGCATCAAAACTCATACCATCAGTAATGATCACTATTAAATTTTCATTGAAGACCGAAATGAAGAATAATGTTATGGAAAGAATGACAAAAAATATCTTTTTAACCATTTAAAATCCTTTTTTTGCGATTATACCAGTTTGTAAATTAAAATTCAATCTATATTCGATGGTATATTTACTTGAATTTTAATTTCTTTTCTATATAATATAAAATTAAAAATTAAATGATCGGAGCGTAGCGCAGTCCGGTTTAGCGCACCAGCATGGGGGGCTGGGGGCCGCTGGTTCAAATCCAGTCGCTCCGATTTTAATAAGGAGAAGATGTGTATTTTCAGGATGTTTACTTGAAATTGTGTAATTACTGGGCTGATAATGGAGCTCTGATATACCAACCTTATAACAGTGAAGTTGGAGCCGGGACCTTTAATCCAGCAACATTTTTAAAGGTTCTTGATGAAAAGTATTATAGAACAGCATACCTTGAAATTTCAAAAAGACCAAAGGATGGTAGATACGCTGAAAATCCTAATAGATTCCAGCAGTTCTATCAATTTCAGGTGATCGTTCAACCAGCGGTTGATGATATTATGGATATTTACACAAAAAGTCTTGAGTATATAGGTGTGGATATAAAAAGACATGATATAAGGTTTGTGGAAGATGATTGGGAATCTCCAACACTTGGTGCGAAAGGGCTTGGATGGGAAGTATGGATCGATGGTATGGAGATAACTCAATTTACATATTTTCAGCAGATTGGTTCGATAATGCTTAAGGTTATCCCTGTAGAGATCACATATGGTCTTGAGAGGATAACGATGTTTGTTCAGAAAAAAGATTCGGTTCTTGATATAGAATGGAACAAAGAATATAAATGGAAGGATGTAATGTTGCAGCAGGAAAGGGAATACTGTGTTTTCAACTTCAAGGAATCTGATTCTGACTTCATTATGAGTCAATTTATAAAATCTGAAAGTGAAGTTGATAGATTGCTTGAAAAAGATCTTATCTATCCTGCTTATGATTATCTTATAAAATGTTCACATTTTTTTAACCTTCTTGATGCGAGAGGTGTTATATCTCAGAAGGAGAGAGCAAATTATATAACAAGGATCAGAAACCTTGCAAAAAAGGTGGCAAAAAAATATGTCGAAGGGAAAAGATAACACAATTTTTTTTGAACTTGGTTTTGAGGAATTACCTGTCTCTGCTTTAAAACTTATTCAAAAAGATTTAACAAAAAAAATTTTAGATTTTTTTGAATCCGAAAAGGTAAAGAATATTGATGTACAACTTTTTTTAACACCCAGAAGGCTGGTTTTATTTATAAAAAATCTTCCAGAAAAAACTCCAGCGATAGAAAAGATAGAGAAGGGACCACAGGAGAATCTTTTTTTTGAAGATAACAGACCAACAAAACTCGCCGAAGGTTTTATGAAATCTAGAAAATTAAATCCCAGCGATATTGAAATTAAGGATGGTTTTGTCTGGTATAAAAAGTTGGAAGGTGGAGTAGAAATATCATCCCTCTTTATAAAAAATATCTTCAACCTGGTGAATTCACTTGAGTTTGAAAAAAGAATGAAATGGGATGATACCAACATAGTTTTCCCAAGACCCATAAGATGGGTGAATTCTTTTTTTAACAACCAACAACTTGAAATAAAAATTGGTAATTTGGTTGGGGCAAATTTCACATATGGAAACAGAAATACTGGAAATTTGAAAATTCCATTTTTCAACGGATACGATTTTCTGGAAAAGACAAAAGATAATTATGTGGTTTTATCTTTTGAAGAAAGAAAACAAATGATAGTTGATAAAATAAAGGATATAAGCGAAAATCAGGGGCTTTCCCTTATTTGGGATGAGGAATTGCTTGAAGAGGTGACTTACCTTGTAGAGTATCCTGTAATATTCAAAGGAAAATTTGATAATAGATTTTTATATCTTCCAAAAGAAATAATAATCGCTGCCTTAAAACAACATCAGAGGTATTTCACTTTAGAGAATGAAAAAGGCGAACTTTCAAACTATTTTATCTTCGTTGCTAACTCCCCATACGCTTCTTATGAAGACATTGTTAAAAATAATCAAAGAATCATCAATTCCAGACTGGAGGATGCAGAATTCTATTTTAAAAACGACATAGCAAGAAGTATGGATGAATATGAGAATAGATTGAAAAAAACTATTTTTTGTGAGGGGTTTGGTTCTTTTTATGAAAAGGTTGAGAGGAATGTAAAACTCGTCGAATATATTTTTGGAAAAATGAAGATGGAATATGACCCACAAATTTTAAAAGAGGCTGGTATCATAAGTAAATTTGACATAGCAACCGATATGATTAAGGATGGTAAAGAGTTCACCAAACTTCAGGGAAGGATAGGATACCATTATGCAAGATTAAAAGGTTTCGACGAGAATCTATCCAAAATTTCATATGAACATTATTTGCCTGTTAATGTTGATGGTGATAAACCCAAAACTCTTCTTGGAAAAATTTTTTCCATCTCAGATAAAGTTGATAACATATCAGTTGCTTTCGTTTCTGGAAACAAACCTACGGGTAGTAAGGATATAATGTATGTTAGAAGAGACACCCTTTCGCTTCTTTCCCTCCTGGTTTATGAAAATATTGAAATTGATCTTTATGAAATTTTTAAATTTTCTCTGGAACTTTTAAATCAAAAGGATCATTTGGAAAAGATAATAGATTATGTTAAAAAAAGAATGGAAATCTTTTTACAGGATTATCATTCGATACCATACGATATATCCCGTTCTCTTTTACAAAGTTCAACCTTTATCACTTCTGATATAAAGATGAGGGCAGAAAAAATATTAAACTTAAAGAACGATTTTGATTTCAGAAGGATGGTAGAGGGACAGAAGAGAGTTTCAAATATTTTGAAAAATATTTCTCATGTGGAACTGAAAGATAAAAATTTTGAAAATGTCTATGAAAAGGATCTTTACGAAAAAGGTAAAGATGTTTTAATGGTAAATAAAAAATATTTTGAAACAAAAGATTATGATTCCATTTTAAAAAATCTTTTATCACTTGTTTCATACATAAATGATTTTTTCGATAATGTTCTTGTAAACGATCAGGATGAACAGAAAAAAAATAAAAGGCTCGCTTTACTCTTTTTTATTAAAAATATTTTTATGGATTTCGCTGATTTCTCTTATATAGTATTTGAACATGTTGATTTAAAAAAGGAAAAATTATGAGATTTCCAAGAGGAAGAATTTTACTTGAAAATACCAACATAGAGTTTATAAATTTTGACAGTATTCTAAATGCTGGCAAAAGGGAAAGGTCTCACAGAATACACGGGTACATATCACTTCTATACCCTTCTGATGTTGATATGATATTTTTATCGCTTGGAGAACCTATAAACGCAGCCAGATTCACACAGAATGCGAGAACCCTTATTTCAATAAATGAAGTTATAAAAAAGGTGAAAGAATCGAATGTGGGAATTATAAACATATACGAGGTTCCAGAAGAACTTGTACTTTTGATGGTATCAACTTTTACTTTAACCCCGATCTTAAAAGATAAAGATCATACTCAAATTTCCGTTGAGAAAATGATAGGGCAGATCGCGGTTGATAAATTTTCCGGTTTTCTTGAAATAAAAAAAGGTAACGAATTTTTCTATTCATTATTTGAAAAAGGTATTCCCACAAGGGGTTACTTTGGGGATAAGATAAATGTCTCAATAACACCCTCTATACTGATACAACTTTTAAAATCAACCTCAAAGGATGGTTTAAATGTTATTTTTTCACTTTATGACAAATTACCTGAAAGGATAGAACAGGCGACACCTGCAACAGTTCAGCTTCTTTTAAAAAGTGTTAACAATCTGATAAAAGAATTTGCTGCTTCATATGGACCCACTTTTGCTAAGAAAGGTGCACTTATAGCAAAATCACATATAGATGAGGATTACAAGTTTATGTCAGAAATAACTATAAACGGAATAGAACTGACAGGTGATGTTTTTGCTTCTAAAGATGAGTTTATAAAAGCTATGGCTGAATTCACTAACAGGTTTTTAAAAACATACGATGTTATATGTAACGATAAAATTAAAGAGAATATTTTTAAAATAGCTCTAAAAGATTTTAGATTTGCTTTGAAATCTCAAGGTTTTTTTAACTATACCATTTTTAAAGATGAGTAAACTTTTCATCATTCCCAAAGACATCGGTAATATTGATGATATTTCCTCAAGAATAAAGGAGGTTTTAAAAAAATGTGATTTTCTTGTTTGTGAGGATACAAGAGTTATAGGTATATTTTTAAAAAAACTCGGTATAGAAAAAAAAGATTACATATCTTTTACCGAATATAACCAAAAAACAAAAACATCGATCATTATAAATATGATAAAGAATGGGAAAATCGGAGGCCTTTTGAGCGATTCTGGAACACCCTTGATTTCTGATCCAGGTTTTTATCTTGTCAGAGAGGCTATAAACGAAGGAATAGAAATTGTTCCTTTACCCGGTCCCGTTGCTTTTATAACCGCTCTTGTGGGTTCTGGACTTCCAACCGATTCTTTCACTTTTTATGGTTTTTTACCAAAAAAGGAAGGGAGAAGAAAAAAGGTTTTAAATGAAGCAATATCAAAAAGGGAAACATCAATTTTTTATGAGTCTCCATACAGGATAGATAAAACCATTAAAGAGTTGAACGATATTGACCCCGAAAGGAATATCGTTATTGCGAGAGAACTCACAAAAACATTTGAAGAGTTTATCAGGGGAAAAGTCAGTGATATTATCAAAAAGGAATGGACAAAAAAAGGTGAAATGGTTCTTTTGATAGAAGGAGTTAGAGATGATAAACGAAAAAACTAAAAATTTTTTTAGAAACCTTTTAAATCCTTTAATAGATTTTATAATATTTTTAAAAATCTCTCCAAATTTTCTTACACTTTTTGGAATGTTGTTATCCATTTTTGCAGGATTTCTTTATTTTAAAGGATCATTTATTTATGGTGGTATAGTTCTTTTGTTAGGTTCACTGTATGACACCTTTGATGGTATGGTGGCAAGAAAGAGTCAGAAGGTTACCATCTTTGGAGCATTTCTTGATTCAACCATAGATAGGTTTAACGAATTCTTTGTTTTATCGGGAATGATACTTTTTTTCTATTCTAAAGAGGATATTTTATACTCAACCATAGTTCTGTCATCTATGTTTTTTTCAATAATGGTCAGTTACACAAGGGCAAGAGCGGAGGGACTCGGAATCGAATGTAAGAATGGTCTTATGGGAAGAGTTGAGAGGATGATCTATATTATAATCATCTCTTTTTTACCATTGAATATTTTCAAATATATGATAATATTATTTACATTCCTGACTTTTTTAACTGTCATTCAGAGAATAATGATTGTAAAAGCGGGAACAAACAAGAAGGAGGTTTTAAAAAATGGCTAAAAAGTCAAAAAAGATCAGAGTTGGAATCATAGGAGTTGGGAACTGTGCTTCTTCTTTGGTTCAGGGGATAGAGTTTTATAAAAATGCCAGAGAGACTGAAACGATACCCGGTTTGATGCATGTAAATCTTGGTGGATATCATATCTCTGATATCGAGTTTTCCTGTGCTATCGATATTAACAAAACTAAAGTGGGAAAAGATCTTTCCGATGCTATCTTTGCACATCCCAATAACACCTACAAATTCACCGATGTTCCCAAACTCGGTGTGAAGGTCGAAAGGGGAATGACACATGATGGAATTGGGAAATATCTCTCAGATGTTATAGAGAAAGCACCAGGAAAAACTGCTGATATCGTTCAACTTTTTAAAGATACAAATACTGACCTTGTTATTAACTATTTACCTGTTGGTAGTGAGGAAGCAACGAAGTGGTATGTCGAACAGGCATTACAGGCAAAAGTTGGATTTATAAACGCCATACCAGTTTTTATAGCGACTTCAGAATATTGGGCAAAAAGATTCAGGGATGCAGGTCTTCCAATAATAGGAGATGACATAAAATCGCAGGTTGGTGCTACAATAACGCATAGAGTTTTAACTTCACTTTTCGTGGACAGGGGAGTCAGACTTGATAGAACCTATCAACTTAACATTGGTGGAAACACAGATTTTCTTAATATGCTTGAAAGGGAGAGATTGGAAAGTAAAAGAATTTCCAAAACTCAGGCTGTAACATCGATTCTTCCATATAAAATAGATGATGAAAACATACATATCGGTCCATCGGATTATGTGGCATGGCTTAAAGATAGAAAGTTCTGTTTTTTAAAGATGGAAGGGACAACTTTTGGAGAAGTTCCTTTAAACCTTGAACTAAAACTTGAGGTTTGGGATTCACCAAATTCTGCCGGAGTTGTAATAGATGCTATTAGATGTTTGAAACTTGCTCTTGATAACAAACTTTCAGGTCCACAGATAGAGCCTTCTTCATATTTTATGAAGTCTCCACCTGTTCAATTTCCAGATTCTATATGTAAGAAAAAGACTGAAGAATTTATTTCAAAATACAGTCTAAAATAAAATAAGAATGATGGAAGGTCTATTCATTACTTTTGAAGGTATTGAGGGCTGTGGTAAAACAACCCAGGCAAAACTACTTTACGAGTATCTTATAAATAGAAATATAGAATGTGTCCTGACCCATGAGCCGGGCGGGACACTGATTTCAGAAAAGATAAGAGAAATTTTACTTGATAAAAAAAACTATAACATGGTTTATCTAACTGAACTCTTTCTTTACCTTGCAAGTAGATCTCAACACACATTTGAAAAAATAATTCCTGCTTTGAAAAATGGTAAAATAGTTATATGTGATAGATATTTTGACTCAACACTTGCCTATCAGGGAGAAGGTAGAAATATTCCCAAGCAAAAGGTTTTCGAAATTAACAATTTTGCAACAGGAGGTTTGATCCCACATCTTACCTTTTTGATCGATATAAACGAAGATGTTGGATTGGAAAGGTTAAAGGAAAGAAAAGGAAAGGATAGGATCGAGGAAGAGGAGATCAATTTTCATAAAAGGGTCAGAGGCGCATATCTGACACTTGCCAGAGAAAATAAGGAGAGATTCCGTATCATAGATGGACTCGGTTCTATAGAACATATTCATAAAGAGATTGTGAACATTGTTTTAAAGTTTATTTAGGAGCATAGATGAAAAAAAAGATAATTTTAACCATTCTTGTGATTTCAATACTTTTTTCTTTTGTTGGATGGTTTCTCGTTCTTTATGGTAATAATGACAACACAAAAAATTCTGTTAATATTTTTTTCAATCCGGAAATGAAAAAATTTGTTCAAACCATTCAACTTTTAAAAGATTCCTATTACAGGGAAGTGTCAGACTCTGAACTTATAGATGAAGCGATAAATGGTATGTTGAAAACTCTTGACCCACATTCCGTTTACATTTATAGGGAGAATGATCTTCAAAACTTTTACACTCAAACAAAAGGTAGTTTTGGTGGAATAGGTTTTAGAGTTGGGCTTAAGGATGGTTTTATCACTGTCATTTCACCTATAGAGAATACTCCAGCATCAAGAGTAGGTATCAGAGCTGGAGATATAATAGTTCAAATAGATACCATTTCAACTGAAGGTATGGATGTTGATAAAGCGGTTTCCCTTATGAGGGGTGAACCCGGAACAAAAGTGAAATTGAAAGTAAACAGGTATGGAAATTTAATAGATTTTGATATAATAAGAGAGATAATCACGATAAAATCTATACCATTTTATGGTATGGTGGATGATTCCATAGGATATATAAAACTTACACAGTTCACCGAAAATGTGGAGAATGAGTTCTTTTCATCTGTTAAAGATCTTTTTGAAAAGAAAGGTGCAAAAAAACTTATTTTAGACTTAAGACAAAATCCCGGAGGACTTTTAAATAGTGCTATCGCAATTTCAGATATCTTTCTTCCGAAAGGTGCTGATATAGTTTCAACCCGTTCAAAAAATAAATCTATGAATTATGTTTTTAAAGCTATAACACCAATATATAAAGGATTTTTCCCGATTATAGTTCTTGTCGATGATGGTTCCGCAAGTGCTTCAGAGATAGTTGCAGGTGCGTTACAGGATTGGGATAGAGCCCTGGTTATGGGTGATACAACATATGGAAAAGGTTCTGTTCAGTCTGTGATAGATTTTTCAAAGAATGATAAGAATGATAGGGGAATTTTAAAATTTACAACGGCAAGATATTTCACTCCATCTGGAAGATCTATAGACAGAGAACTTATAAAATTTGAAAAAACTGTTAAAGATACAACAAAATATTATTCATTGGGAGAATTGAACAGGGAACTTTACGGAGGAGGAGGAATAATTCCTGATTTCATATATCAGGAAAGGTTTATCTCTAAAATTGAAATGGAAATTTACAGTAAACAGGCTACTATGGAATTCGTTTCCAAGTATCTTGCAAAGAATAATGGAAAAGAAAATCTTGTTAAAAATTTTGATGAAAAGATTTATAACGAATATTTAAACTTTTTGAAAAAAAAGGAAATAAACATTGAAAATCTAAAAGATGATTCGATAATTTTTAACAGTGTAAGGGATCAACTTATCTATGAGTTTTCAAGACAGATAGGAGGAGAAAAACTCTTCTATACAGTTTTCCTTAAAAACGATTATTTAACCAAAAAAGCTGTGACGATTCTTTCAGGTTCTAAAGATATAAAGGATATGTTTTTAAAAATAGAACAATAGTGTAGAGATGATAAGAGTTATAGGTGGAGATTTTAAAAATAGAGAGATATTAAGTAAAAATCTGAAAAAGGATTTTGTTAGACCAGTTACCGCTATAGTAAGAAAATCGATCTTTGATACCCTTTCCACAAGGATTTTGAAAACAAATATTTTAGATCTTTTTGCAGGCTCAGGAATTTTAGGTATTGAATCTCTTTCCAGAGGTGCCGAACATGTTGTTTTTGTTGAGATAAATAGATTTATAGCACAAAATCTAAAAAAGAATCTGGAAAGATTTAATCTGCACACGAAAAGTGAAATTTATAATAAAGATTTTAATATCGCCTTAAAAGATTTGAACTCAAAAGGATACTCTTTTGATTTAATTTTTGTTGATCCTCCATATAGGATGTTTAAAATTTTAAACCCTTTATCAAAAATAGATGAAGGTGGGATATTGAAAAAGAATGGAATCATAGTTTCTTTAACAAGTATCGATACTAATGTTGATTTAGTAAATTTTTTATTGGTGAAGCAATCAACCTTTGGTATTACAAAAATTTTATTTTTGAGGAGAATGTAAAATGAAAATAATCTATCCTGGAACATTTGATCCGATCACAAATGGTCATATCGATATACTTGAGAGGGGTTTAAAACTCTTTGGACAGATCACGCTTCTTGTTTCATTTCATCCCTGGAAAAATACACTTTTCAATTTAGACGAAAGGGTTGAAATGATAAAGGAAGTTGTAAAGGTATATGACGGAAAAGTGAAAGTTGACTCATACACAGGTCTTCTTGTTGATTATATAGATAAGAATAAAATAGATGGTGTTATAAGAGGGCTTAGAGCGGTATCTGATTTTGAATATGAATTTCAGATGGCTCTGACAAATCGAAAATTGAATAAGAAATTTGAAACCATCTTTTTTATGACCGATATAAAATATATGTATCTTTCAAGCAGTATCGTTAGAGAACTTGCAAAACTTAAAGCTGATATAAGAGATATGGTTCCACCATATATTGGAAAAAGACTCAGGGAAAAACTTTCAAATGTATTATAATACTAACTATTATCAAAGACCAAAAGTGGTTCAAACTTTAATCGGTGTAAATATTATTGTCTTTATTCTACAACAGATCTTTCCAAAATTTTTTATATACTATTTTTCATTGATTCCATATTTGATCACGAATAAATATTTTTTATGGCAATTTTTCACGCATATGTTTTTACATGGAAATATCTTTCACATATTTTTTAATATGTTTGCCCTTTTCATATTCGGGGTAAATCTCGAAACACTATGGGGTAGTAAAAAGTTTTTTTCATATTATGTGATCTCTGGGCTTGGTGGTGGTTTGTTGCATTATCTTATCAATACAAATTCAACCATCCCATCAATAGGGGCATCGGGCGCAGTTTATGGAATTTTGCTCGCCTATGGTCTAACTTTTCCCGAAACAGTACTCTACATTAATTTCTTTATACCGATAAAAGCAAAATATGCCGTTATACTTTTTGGAGTTACAGAATTATTGCTGGGTCTCTCAAACACTTCATCAGGGATTGCGCATTTTGCACATCTTGGAGGAATTTTGAGCGGATTATTCTATTTAAAATTTGAAAGTTTTGTTGTGAAGAGAACCAAAAGGGTAAAAAAAACAAGAATCTACAAAACATTTGAAGATATGGAAAAGGATAGAAAAAGGGAGAGGTTAAACGAACTTCTTGATAGGATAAGAGAGAAGGGATATAACTCGTTAACTGAAAGTGAGAAGTACGAACTCGATGAATTATCACAATGGTTTAGAAATCAGGAGTAATTTTTATTATTCCTATTCAAAATTTTTAAAAGAAAAATTTAATTCGAATGTATACAAAATATCACTCGCTACAGATGAAACCTGCCCGAACAGAGATGGGACCAAAGGGTATGGCGGATGTATATACTGTTCATCCCATGGGAGTGGAAAACCTTTTGAAAAGGAAGTCCACAAACAGGTTGAAGAGTATTTTGAATATGTAAAAAAAGGGGAAAAATTTATCGCATATTTCCAATCCTTTTCAAATATGTACAAAAAATCTGATAAACTTATAGAGGAAATTGAAAAACTTAAAGATTTTCAAAAAATTGTTGGAATATCGATAGCGACCAGACCGGATACTGTTAATTGTAAAGTGCTTGAATATCTCACAACACTATCAGATAGGTTTTTCATTCAGATCGAATTTGGACTTGAAACTTCAAATGACATAACATTAAAAAAAATCAACAGACAGGATGAATCCAAAACATTTTTAAAAGCGTGTGAAACGGTGAAAAGTTTTTTACCTGATTCCCATTTGGTTGCACATGTGATCGTTGGTTTACCGGATGAAAATTTTATAGATTATGAAAACACCGTAAAATTTTTTTTGCTTTCAAAGAGCGATGGTATTAAATTCCATCATCTATATATAGTTGAGGATTCAACGATTTATCAATATTTTATGAAAGGAAAAGTAAAGTTGCTTTCGGAGAATGAGTATATCGATATAATTTTAGAACTCATTAAAATTCTACCACCCGATAAGATAATTCATAGAATAAAATCGTCTATGATCCCTGTAAATCTTATAGCACCTCTATGGACCATGGATAGATTCTTTTATGATAAGTTGTATAGAAAAGCAAAAGATAAAAAAATTTTTCAGGGAATGATCTATGGGAATAATGATTTTAACTGTTGGGAAGAAAGAAAATGATCTTTTTTATAACATCTTTGAAGATTATTGTGAAAGAATAAATAGATTCAAAAAAACCGAGGTAAAATTTTTAAAGGATTATGGAAGATATGGGGATAAGAAGGAACTTATAGTTAAAAACGAATCTGAAGAGATTTTAAAAAAATTGAAAAAGGATCATTTTAAAATACTTTTAAGAAAAGATGGAAAGATGATGGATTCCATACTTTTTTCAAAGATACTTGAAAAAGAAAAAATTCTTTTTATCGTAGGCGGAATATATGGCGTGAATTCACAGGTTGAAAAAAACTGTGATCTCGTACTATCTTTTTCACCGATGACTTTTCCACATAGGATAGCGAGAATAATGCTCGTTGAACAAATTTACAGAGGATTTACAATATTGAACAATATGGAGTATCATAAATGAAAATCGAGAATCTTGAAAAACTCTACGATGATGGTAAATATAAAGAATATGTGGATAAAGTGTTAGAAAATTTATCCTCTTTTGAAGACAAACACATTTTAAAATTATTTTTTCGAGCAGGAAACAGGATTCCCCAAAAACTTTATGATAAAGTGGAAGTCAAAGATAGTGAAATCCTTAACGATATAGATTTTATGTTCAACAGGTTCCTTTACGATGAGAGCATATCAAAAGATGAGATTTTGAGGTTGTTAAAAAATATTTTTTTAAAAAACAGGAAAGATCTTTTTGAGGATTTTATTCTTACCTGTCTTGAAAGAGATGGTGTAGTTTTTTCAGATGAAAAGTTACTTGAATTCATATGGAAACATAGAAACAATGAACTGGTTTTAGAATACTTGAAATATAATCTTGATTTTTCCAACCCTTTAATTTCATTTTTCTCTTCATATATATTAAACAAAGATGTTTCGAAACAAAAAGAAGAATTGAAAAAAATTCTTGCAACATTTGAATTGTCTTTTGAACTTTTTTTGAAAAATGATAAAGATGGTTCAGGTTTCGAAAATTTCCAGAAAGGTTTAAAGTTCACAAAAAATTCTTACATAATCTACAACAACGATATTCACAAAATAGAAGGTTATGATCAGGTTTTGAAAATTTTTACCTTGAAGGATAAATTGGGAAGAGTTAAGAGGGTGAATGCTGAAGAAATCCTTATTAAAACATATCCTATAGATGAAGACGATTTTCGTGTTTATAAATTTTTTAATCCCCAGAAAGCAAAAGAGATGGATATATGTACTTTGATAACCTTGATACTAAAATACAGAAATTCTGGATTGACTAAAGAGCAGATAAAAGATGAACTGACATTCATATATGGTAAAGAAGCTGGTAGCATACTTTCAAAAAAGAAAAAAGAAATAGAAAAATGTTCAGAAATAGAAATAGTTTTCGACCAGCCACCTAGATTTATGCTCTCAAAGAGTGGGACCGATAATCTTTTTAAAAATATTGAAAGGATGACCGATGAGTTTAAAATAAGGGAATACATTTTTAACATTGTCAAAATGAAAAGTTTTTCAAAACATGAAATAGATAGAATTTTAGAGATCGCTGAACAAAAATGTTTTGTTGTTAAAAATGAGATCAGATTTTTTCTAACAATGGATTTAAAATATATCGAATCAAAAGATTTCAAAAATTTTAAATATTTCCAAAATATGGATTATAAAGAAAAACTTTTGATACTCATGTTGGAGCAGAATAACGATATTACCGATATCATATCTTTTTTTGAAAATTTATCGATAGATAATATAGAAAATATTTATAAAAAGATGAAAGAACAGCAAAAGAAAAAAATGCTTGAGGATGTTGAAAGATCTTTTAGATTATCTAAAAATTTTAATCTTTTGATGTGGTATCTGAATTTTCATCTTGATGAAAACCTTTTAAAATTAAAAAAAGATTACATAATACTTAGATCGTTGACTATCGCGAACAATGCATTTCATAGTAAAAAGAACGATATGTATATCACTTTTATTAAAAAATTCTTTATAACCTCCCAAAAGGGAATAGATCTTTATTTAAAAGATTTTAATGATGAAACTGCCAGAATGATTCTTCAGGAAATTGGAAAAATAGAGTTTTTAAACGATTACCAGAAGGATACCGCTAAAGTAAAAATATACAGAGTCTTCCCTGATCTTTCTAAAAATGAGAATCCTGATGATCTATTCTATTCAACTATAGAGAGCATAAATAGGAAAAGGGAAGAATTACGGGATATCGTTAACAAAAAATTACCAGAAATCTCAAAGATGATAGGGGATGCTGCCGCGCTTGGTGATCTTAGTGAAAATTCCGAGTACAAATTTGCAAGGGAACAATATGGTTTGCTATCATCAAAAGCCGAAGAATTGACAAGAGAGATAAACAAAACCTATCCCATAGATTTTCAGAAAGTAAAGGAAGATGTTGTGGATATAGGTGTAACTGTGGAAATAGAGGATGATGAGGGAATAAAACGGTATACCATACTTGGCATCTTTGATGCCCTCCCAGATAGTGGTATTATTTCATATCTTTCCCCCCTTGCTCAAAAATTAAAGGGCAAGAGAGTTAACGATACCGTTGATGGTATAAAAATATTAAAAATAGAAAAATGGAGAAACGGATGAAAAAATTTTTTCTTTTGATCATATTATTTATTTCTTTCCATCTATTTTCGACAGATATTTTTATTCCGGGATCGAAGATAGAGTTCAAAGAAAAAAGGGATTCACTCCTGTTTATCAAAAATCTTGATTTTTCCAATTACGATATTTTAAGACCTTTAAAAAAGAATCTTTTTTCATTAAAAACTGAAAAAAATGATACGGTGGTAATTTTTGAAAGTGAGGGTAAACCTGTAAGAATATTCTTCAGAAAAGATCTTTTTGAAAATACCCTTCTTGAAATGAAAATAAAAATTTTTTCAAATTACAACGAAAAGGATACGGTTTTGTTTTATTTGAATGAAATTTTTAATAAGAGGAAAGATTTCTATTCATATTCACAATTGATAGATTATATTTATGAAAACTATAATAACAGTATCAAAGAGTATCTGGAAAAATATTTCAATTCTTATCCTACCAATATAAATGTTTTATTTAAAAATAGTCTTGTTTATAAAGATTTTAAAGATACCTCTAAAGCCTTTGAAATTTTAAAAAAAGCTATACCATACCTTGATACATCAGAAATTTCATTTAACATAGTAGGAGAAATTCTTTTCACATATCATTTGGAGAAGTCCTCTTTGGAAGATCTTCTCATCTTTGCATTTGATAGATTTTATACAAAAGATGATTTTCCATACATAGTCTATTTTGCTATCGATATGTATGAAGAGAAAATACTATCTATGAATTTTTTAAAACATTTCAAGATGCTTTTAAACAAAAATATCAGTGATGAAATTATTTTTCTAATATCATCTTTTTTTATTGATAACAATTATGATGTGGAAAATACTCTCAAACGATTACAACCACTCTATGAAAGTGAACTCTATTATGATTATGGAGATTGGATAAACTATTATATGGCGAAGGGTAATCTCATTTTAAAAAGATATGATCAGGTTAAACAATATTTACAGATGGCAGAGAAAGAGTTTAATTTGAATAATTTTGAAATCTACAGGATAGGGTTTGACTATGCTATTGAGGTTAACGATAAGGTGATGCTTTTAGATTACGGTATAAAACTTTTAAGCCAAAATATGTATGATAAAAAAATAAATGATATTCTTGTAAAAGAACTCAAGTTAAAAAAAACTGAAATAAGAAGAAGGGTCTTTGATTTTTTAAAAGTTGGGATGGATTCTTTATCTTTACCTGAAGTTGAAGTAACCGATCTTGATGGAAAAATTTATAAAATCGCTGAAATTTCAAAAAAGAATATAAAGATTTTAAATTTTTTTGCAACCTGGAGCCCATACTGTAAAAAGGAACTGGAGGTATTCAATCTTTTGAAAGAAGAGTTTAAAAATGATAAAAACTTTGATTTTATTGCTGTCACATCTGAAGATGATAGAGATAGGATCAAGGATTTTGTTAAGGGAAGAAAATTCAATTTTAAAGTTTACTGTGGAGGAAATGATTTAATGGATTCTTTAAATCTTGAAGATATACCTGTAATATTACTTATCGATAAAACAGGAAAGATAAGATTTATCAAAGTGGGATATACTGAATCGATACTTGGATATGTAAAAACCAGGATGGAATTTCTACGGAGTTTGAAGTGATTTTTATTTTCATATTTCTTATTTTTCTTTTGCTCTCAATTTTTATTTTTTTTAAGAAAAAAAATTCTCAAGATATTATAATGTTCCTTTCCTTTCTTCTTGGGATTTTTCAAACTATATTTCTATTTTTAATTTTCTTTTTAATATTTTACAGTGAACGGAATGAAATCTATAACATAAATTATAGTTATATAACTTTCATATTTACACTTGAATTTATTTTTCTAACATTCTTTCTTTTGCTTGTTTTCATATCCAGTAAAAGTACACATATTTTAAAATCTTTTAAAACGATTGTTACAAACTTGTTTCAAATATTTTTTCCAGTAATACTTTTAAATTTTTTGCTTATTTTTATATTCAATCTCAATCTGGTTGAGAATGGATATATTTATTTAAGGATGATTCAAAAATTTTTTTTTCTAATACTCTTTAAAATGTGTTATATTTTTTCTTCTCTATTTTTTATCAAAGAGTTTAACGATGATTGAATTTTTAGTTGAATTTTATTGATTGACATAGCGTTTTTTTAAAATATAATTAAAAATCAAAAAAGGTAAAAAAATGTTTAGAATAATGTTAAAGTCAAAAATCCATAATGCGGTCGTGACAAAGGCAGAAGTTTATTATGAGGGTAGCATAGAGATAGATGCTTATCTTATGGAAAAGAGTGGTTTATTTCCCAACGAAAAGGTTCTTGTGATAGACATTGAGAATGGGGAAAGATTTGAGACTTATGTTATAAAAGGCAAAAGAGGATCCGGTGTTATAGGAGTAAATGGTGGTGCGGCACGTTTAGTCCAAAAAAAAGATAGACTTATCATTATGTCTTTTGGATTCTTTACCGATGATGAAATTAAAAAGTATGCTGCTAAAATTTTGGTGTTGAACGAAAAGAATGAGATAAAAGATGAGTTTACCAGAAGAGTATAGGAAGTATCTTTTCCCTAAATTCAAAGATAATAATGTGAGAAAAAGCCTTGGTGGAAAAAGATATATGCATACTGTTTGTGAGGAAGCTAAATGCCCTAACAGGGGATTATGTTTTTCCAAAGGAACAGCAACCTTTCTGATCATGGGTGATATATGCACAAGAAACTGTTCATTCTGCGCTATAAAAAAGGGTTTTCCCTTACCGCTTGATGAAAGGGAGATATTTGAAATAGAGGATACGATAAGGGAATTATCTCTTTCATATGTTGTTATAACTTCTGTAACGAGAGATGATCTGGAAGATGGTGGAGCGGCATACTTTGATAGGATAATAAAAGAGTTAAAGAAAAGTTTTGGCGATCTAAAAATAGAAATACTTGTTCCAGATTTTAAAAAGGATCTCAAAAATCTAAACAACCTTGATTTTTCGTATATAGATGTTTTCAATCATAATCTTGAAACGGTAAAGGAACTTTATCCTGTTGTAAGAAAAGGTGCTTCTTACGATTTCTCTTTAAAGATGCTCTCTTTTGTTAAAGGCAAAAAAATAAAAACAAAAAGTGGAATAATGGTTGGACTTGGAGAAACTTATCAACAGATATCTGAACTTTTTTATGATCTTAATAGTGTTGGCATAGATATACTAACCATAGGACAATATATTTCCCCATCCATAAACCATCATAAAGTAATGAAATATTATTCTGAGGAAGAGTTCAAAGAATTAAAAGGGATGGCTATGAAAGCGGGGATAAAACACGTGGTTTCTGGAATTTTTGTCAGATCGAGTTTTGAAGCATTTGAAACTTTTAAGAGGGCTATATGATAGAGGAAAAGACTTCAGTTATACTTTTTTTGGGTAACAAAGGTGGAATAGGAAAATCTACAATTTTAGCCAACATTTCATATTTTTTCGCAACTCACTATAATAAAAAGATTGGTATAATAGATATGGATTTTTATAATCCAGATCTGCCATCGATTTTTGGTGTAGATAACAGGAAGATGGGAATCCAGAATAAAAAAATGATACCTGTAAAAGTGTTATCCAACCTTTTTTTAGCATCCTATGGTTTCTTTTTGACAGATAAAAAACTTCCAGTCATACTTCGTGGATTTCAGGAAAAAATTATAACAGAACAGTTTGTAAACGATATAGATTGGAATGGATTCGACTATATTTTTGTTGATTTTCCAGTCAGTTTTTCAGATGGTGGATTGACCCTGATAGAAAAATTGAAGAAAATAGATGGGGCCGTTATAGTAACAAGTAGTCAGGATATAACTCTTATAGATACCGAAAGGTCGATAATATTTGCGAATCAAAATAGTATTCCAATAATTGGAGTTGTTGAAAATATGAGCAGTCTTGTATGCCCGATCTGTAAAAACAGTATTGAACTTTACAAAAGGGAGAGTTTGGAAAGTTTGCTTTCGATATACAAGGTAAAAATTCTTTGTAAAATTCCATTCGATAGAAATCTTCTCGTATCGGTTGATATGGGTATACCATTTATAGAAAAATTTAAAAATTCAGAACTCATAGAACATTTTAAAACTATAGGAGACGAGATCGTAAAAAGGATCGGCGGGTGAAAAAATTTTTTATTTCACAGATATTTTTTAAAAACTCTTTAGATGATCCCATAATATCGTTAAAAAAAATTGTAGGCTTGGAATTAAGAGGGGATGATATTATAAGGGATTTTGATAGTTTAAACTTCGAAGTTTTTAAAAATTTAAAAAAAGAGATTATTATTCATTCTTCGATTGAAAATGTGAATATAGAGTCTTTAAATGAATGGGAAAGGGTGAAATCCGTAAGAGAGGTTGAAAAATCTATTCCTATATCAAACCATTTTAATGCAAAATATTTGATAGTTCATCCTTCAGGTAAAGTTGTAAATGAAAATAGAAAAAAGGCTCTTGAAAATTCATTGAAATCTTTAAACGAGATAAAAGAATTCGCAAAACTTTTTGAAGTTCAGATTCTTGTTGAGAATCTGCCTTTTTCATATCTTGCTGACAGTTTTAGTGAAATGAAAATATTTGTTGATAACGGTTTTGACATCTGTTTTGATCTTGGGCATTCGATTTTAACCTGTGACGATTTTTTGAATTTGGTAAAGAGTTTGAAGGATAAAATAAAAATTCTCCATTTTCATTCAAACGACAAAAAGAACGATCTACATCTTTTCAGGAAAGAGGATTTTAAATTATATGAAAATGTTTTAAAACTTATCGATGAGGAAACCATTGTTGTATTCGAATTCAAGGATGAAAAGGAGAACAGAAAAAATATGATGGAGTTTTTGAATGAATATACCGATAAAGAGTGATAAAGAAATAGATTTGATGAGAGCCTCAGGTAAAATACTTGGAGAAATACTTTTAGAGGCTTCTGAATTTGTTAAAGATGGTATGACAACATATGATGTCGAGATGTTTATAAGGAAACTTTTGAAAAAGAATAATGTTAAATCACCTTTTCTTGGATATAAAAATTATCCAGCGGTTAGTTGTATCTCTGTAAATGAAGTTATTGTTCATGGTATCCCTTCTGACCGTGTAATAAAAAATGGTGATATAGTTTCGATAGATCTTGGTGTTATCCATAGAGGATACATAACAGATGCTGCAAGGACGATAACCGTTGGAAAAGTTTCAGATGAAGCTTTAAAACTTGTTGAGATAACAAGAAAATCTTTTTTTGAAGGTGCAAGGATGGCTGTGGAAGGAAACCATCTTTATGATATATCTTTTATGATCCAGAAGACCGTTGAAGCCAATAATTTTTCACTTGTCAGAGATTTTGTCAGCCATGGTGTTGGAAGAAGTTTACATGAGGAACCATTTTTCCAAAATTTTGGAAAGATGGGAACAGGACCAATTTTGAAAAAGGGTATGTGTGTTGCCATAGAACCGATGGTGAATCAGGGTTCATATAGGGTAAGGATTCTTGATGATGGTTGGACCGCTGTAACTGCTGATGGTAAACTCTCAGCCCATTATGAAAACACTGTTCTTGTTTTGAAGGATAGATTTGAAATTTTAACCGAAAATTATAAAAAGGAGTTTTAAATGAAAAAGGATCTTGTTTTTGAAAAGACAAACCTCTGGACAAAATATGAGGGAAAAGACAGAGATAAAGTTTTCGATTACGCATCTGATTATATGGAATTTTTAAAAAATTCAAAAACTGAAAGGTTAACTTTAAAATACTTAAAAAATCTTTCTATTAAAAAAGATTTTTCAGAGGATGGAAGAAAAAAATTTTTTATCGTTAATAAAAACAAGAATATAGCTTTCATAAAGATTGGAAAAATTTCCCCACTTGAAGGAATAAAACTCATAGGAAGTCATTCCGATTCACCAAGGATAGATCTTAAACAGAATCCCTTGTATGAAAAAGATGGTATTGCGCATTTTAAGACACATTATTATGGTGGAATAAAAAAATATCATTACCTTTCAAGGCCTCTTTCATTATATGGAGTAATTTTTACAAAGGATAATAGGGAGATTGAAATAATGATCGGAGATAATGATAACGATCCAGTTTTTACGATCAACGATCTTTTACCTCATCTTTCAAGAACTCAATATGAAAAGAGTCTAAAGGACGCTTTCGAGGGAGAAAAGTTGAATATAATAGTTGGTTCTATACCTTTAAAAGATGAAAAGGAGAATTCGGTAAAAAAAATGATTTTAAAAATATTGAATGAAAAATATGGTATAATTGAAGAAGATTTTGTCTCCGCCGAACTCGAAATCGTTCCACAGGGAAGTGTTTTTGATATTGGTTTTGACAGATCTCTTGTAGGTGGTTATGGGCACGATGATAGAGTATGTGCTTTCAGTTCAACAACTGCACTATTCGAATCAAACAATAAACATACTGTCTGTTCGATTCTCTTCGATAAAGAAGAGGTTGGTTCCACTGGTGCAACAGGGGCAAGATCTCTCTTTTTGGAAGATATTATAATAGAGATTCTGAAAAGAGAAAAGATTGAACCGACATATGAAAATTTAAGAAAAGTTCTAAAAAATTCTGATTTTATATCCGCTGATGTTTCTGCAGGTATAGATCCCGATTTTCCTGAAGTTCATGAACAACAAAATGGTGCTAAGATCGGATATGGAACAGTTGTAACAAAATTCACAGGTTCCGCTGGAAAATCTGGTGCTAACGATGCAAACGCAGAGTATGTTTCGAAGATAAGGAAAATACTATCTGAAAATAATGTTTCATGGCAGGCGGCTGAGTTAGGGAAGGTAGATGCTGGAGGAGGAGGGACCATAGCAGCGTTTCTTGCTTTTTTCAATTCAAACGTTATAGATTGTGGTCCAGCTGTTCTTTCAATGCATTCTCCTTTTGAAATTGTTTCGAAAGTCGATCTTTATGAAACTTTTAAAGCGTATAAAGCCTTTTTTGAAAATTGATTATTAAATTTTTTATTGATTTTATCAATAATTTATAATAAAATAATTTATTTAGAAAAAGGAGAAATAATGAAAAGGTTCGCTTCAATGATTTTTTTTATGATCTTTTCTTTATCCATATTTTCACAGGAAACTATCAAGAATGATTATTTTTCATATGATGAACAACAAAAATATCTTTTGATAAGGGTAAATATATGGGGTTATGTTAACAATCCTATGTCAACACTTGTTCCTGATGGAACGGATCTTATTACAGCAATATCCTATGCAGGTGGTCCCAAAGAAAATGCAAACTTAAATTCTGTTGTGATAATACATTCGGATGGAACAAGACAGATATGCGATCTTGCAAAATATAAAAATGAAAATTCAAGAAATCATAATCCAATTTTAAAGCCTGGGGATACCGTAAGGGTTGGAGGTGATTTTTTGTATCATTTCACGCGTTATATGAGAGACCTTTACAATATAGCTGTAATCGCAAACATAGCGTATCTAATTTACATAAACCTAACCAAATAAAGGGGTTTTTATGCTTGAGGATCTTCAGGAACAGGAGAAACTGACTTTAAGTGATTTTATCAACATCCTTTTAAAATACAGATATTTGATTTCGATTATAATAGTTTCCATTTTTATTTTATCTTTAACTTTAACATATCTTGAAAAACCCAAATATGTTGCAAAGACCGTTTTAATATTTGAAAGGGTGAATACAGGTTCCACATTTTTCCCTGTAACCGATCCTCTTGGAATGGTAGCTTTATTGAACAATCAGACACAGATTTTAAAATCAAGAACCTTGATGGAAAGAGTTAACAGATCTTTAAAAGAGGATACCATACTCTTAAATAGAGGTTATCATAAAGTTACAGCCTCAAGACAGAATCTTTCTATCAACAAATTGCAGGATACCTACATAATTGAGGTGAGCTATAAAAGTACCGATAAGTTTTTGGCTGCATATATAACTAATAAAATCGCAAGTGAATATTATAGAATGAATCTTGATGCTATGAGGGTTACAGTTTCTCAGGTAAGAATCTTTTTGGAAGAGCAACTTAAGAAGATGGAAGACGAGTTGAACAAATCTGAGATACTTTTAAGAGATTACAAGAAGGAAAATAAAATTTCAAACCTTGAAAGCGAAACAAAGATACTGATAGATCAATTTTCACAATTCGAATCGGAACATAAAGAGATCTTACTTAACATAGATTCATATTCAAAACAGAAAGAATATTTTCTAAAGGAACTTGATCAAACTCAAAAAAATTTGATAGAAAATTTTACTTCCAACAGAACGGCTTTAATGGAAAACATTTTATCTGAAATCTCGAAACTTGAAATTGAAAAAGCTTATTATATTTCACAGGGATATTCAAACCAGCATCCCAAAATAATCCAGATAGATAACAAAATTGGAAATTTAAAGAATCAGTTGAAAGAAGAAACCGATAAGTCTTTCAAAAATAAACTCGTTCAAAAGGATCCTTTAAAATATTCAGGTGATATAATAGATAAGATACTTGAATTGGATAATGATATCGCTTTTCTTGAAGCAAAATCTGAAGCCTTAAGAAGTCTTATAAATGTTTACAATAAAAAATTGGAAACTATTCCAGATCAGAATATTCAACTTGTTCGTCTTGAAAGAAACGCTAAGGTTAACGAAGATATTTACCTTATGCTTAAAAGGAGATATGAGGAAGCTAAACTTCAAGAAGTCGCTGAAGTTGGTAATGTTTCAATTATAGATACCGCTGTTGTACCAAGTATACCTGTTAGTCCCAAGAAAGGGAAAAATTTAATATTGGGACTTATGCTTGGAATCTTCTTTGGAATAACTGTTGCTTTTGTTCTCTTCTTTTTAGATGAATCAATTAGAACAACTGAGGAGATAGAACATTATACCGGTGAGCAGATTCTTGGAATAATAAACTATATAAGTAATGGTAAATTAAAAGACAAAAAAGGAACAAAAAACATATCTGAAAATGAGGTGATAGATAGGATAAGAAAGAAGTTGATAATAAATATGGAGCCACATGCACCTATAGCCGAGGCTTATAGAAGTATAAGAACCCAGATAAAATACAGAAGTAAGGATGCGGAAAAACTTGTATTCGTTTTTACATCTTCAATCCCTGGAGAAGGTAAATCAACGACCATATCGAATCTTGGTATAACCATAGCAAATCTTGGGAAAAAGGTTATGCTCATAGATGCGGATATGAGAAAGCCAGTTATACATAAGATATTCAATGTCAAAAATGGAATAGGACTCGCTCACTATATAAATGGTAAGGCTTCTTTTAAAGATATATTAAGAAATACTGAAATTGAAAATCTTGATGTGATAACTTATGGAACAAAGCCTATAAATCCCTCAGAGTTACTTGAAGACGAAAAGATGAACGAGTTGCTGGAAGAGTGTAAAAAGTATTATGAATATGTCCTTATAGATACTCCACCAGTGAATGTTGTAACCGATCCGATAGTTTTAGCGAACTATGCTGATAAACTTTTATGGGTTGTTTCTCCGGGTAAGGTTAAGAGGAAAGATTTGAGGCATGCAAAAAAATTGCTTATTCCAGTTAAAAGAAAGATACTCGGCATTATTGTTAACAGTGCGAAAACTGAAGTTTCCACTTATTATTCCGTATATTATAAAAAATATTATGGAGAAGGTGAATTATGAAGAAAGTTATTATCACTGGAATAACCGGACAGGATGGGTCATACCTTGCTGAATTTTTATTATCAAAAAATTATAGGGTCTATGGGATGGTTCGTAGATCCTCAACTGAAAATTTTGAAAGGATTGAACATATAAAAGATAAAATAGAGTTTTATCATGCGGATCTTCTCGATTTCTCTTCACTCGTTGAAATGATCGATGAGATAAGGCCTGATGAAGTTTACAATCTTGCAGCGCAATCTTTTGTTCCTACTTCATGGAAACAACCTATTTTAACTGGAGAATTTACAGCACTCGGTGTAACAAGGATCCTTGAAGCGATAAAACTTATAGATAAAAAAATAAAATTTTATCAGGCATCGTCGAGTGAAATGTTTGGAAAAGTTCTGGAGATCCCTCAGAAGGAAACCACTCCATTTTATCCGAGATCACCCTATGGAGTTTCAAAAGTTTATGGTCATTTTATTACCGTGAATTACAGAGAGAGTTATGATATATTTGCCTGTTCAGGTATACTTTTCAACCATGAAAGTCCAAGAAGAGGTAGAGAGTTTGTAACCAGAAAGATAACAGAAGGTGTTGCAAAGATAAAACTTGGAATGACGGATAAACTTTATCTTGGAAATCTTGATGCTAAAAGAGATTGGGGGTATGCTGGAGATTATGTGAAGGCGATGTATCTGATGCTTCAGCAGGAAAAAGCTTCAGATTATGTTATAGCGACCGGAGAGACACACAGCGTAAAAGAGTTCGTTCAACTAGCTTTTGAAAGGGTTAGCCTTGATTACAAAGATTTTGTTGTTATCGATAAAACACTTTTTAGACCCGCAGAGGTGGATCAACTCGTTGGTGATTATTCAAAAGCAAAGAGGATCCTTGGTTGGGAACCAACCGTAAGTTTTAAAGAACTTGTAAATATGATGGTTGATAGTGATTTAGAAAAGTTAAAGAATAATGGTTGATGAAAAAAGAAATTGCAATAGAATACGCGGTCAAAAACACTCTTTTCCTTTATATAGGGAATCTTTTTGTTTCACTCGCTAATCTCATAATTTCCATCTACATAATAAGAAAACTTTCAATATCCGAATTTGGATTATACAGTTTCATACTCGGTTCATTCTTTTTCGTTCAGATCTTTTCACTTTCAAGTATATCAACCATACTAAACAGGTTCATCCCCGAACTCGTTGAAAAGCAGAGATACATCATTTTTAAGAGGCTACTTGAATATTCTTTCATAATAGTTTTCATTTCACTTTTACTTATTTCTTTAATTTTTGTTTTATTTTCCAAAAGTTTTTCTACATTTTTTAATTTGCCAGATATATTACTTTATAAAAATCAGATCATCTTTTTTCTTTTCGGTCATATATTGCTTCTTTATGTAAGGGCGATCTCATCTTCCACACTGTTGCAGAAAGAGACGGCCTTGATGAATATTATTGCATCGATTTTTAGAGTTTCAGTCTATGGAATTTTTATCTTCAACATAAATTTAAAAAAGATTTTTTTGATAGAAAGTTTTACCAGTCTTTTCAACGCATCGATAATATATATATTTGTTATTTTAAAATTTATCAAAAACAATTTAAAAAATGAATCCAAAAATAAAATTGAAAATTTCAGAAAAAGAATCATAAGATATGGTCTACTTTCCTTCTTCAACGAGGTTGGAGCGGGAATGATAAGCAAGGCAACCAGTTATTATGTCATATCTTCAATGTCAAATTCAGTGGAACTCGGAAAATATTCTTTCGCATACAAGATAAACGATCTTTTTATGAAAATATTTCCAATAGATCAGATCGCAAATGTTTTAAAGCCTATTTTTTTTATGAAATATGTTGATAGAAAAGATGATTTAGAGTATATAAACAGAATGTATGTTTTTCTTTATAAATTTTTTTTCTGGGTTTTTGCTTTTTTATGTTTTTATTTCATTTCAGTTTCCGATCTTGTCATAAGGTTCGTTTTTGATCCCAAATACATCGACTCAAAGAAGATTACCGATGTGATTTTTATGTTTACACTTTTCAATTCTTTTCAGGTCCCTTTGGGTTTTGTTGTCCTATCACTTGAAAAACTTGAGATAAACCTTATAAGTAAAATCTCTTTGATATTAAATATTTTGGGTTCTATAATGGTCATCAAATATTTTGGAATACTTGGTGTTGCATTTATTCTCGGTTTTTCTATCCTTTTAAAAAATTTAATAATATTGTTTCTCTTAAGAAAAAATATAGTGCTTTCCTTTCCGTTCAAATCACTTTTCAGAACAATTATAATTTCATTATCATTATTTTCTTTAGTTTCCTTAGCAAAGAGCATTTTTATTTTTGATTCAGCTTTGAAAGCTTATATTTTTATACTTTTAAGCTCTTCTGCTGGAGTTTTTATCTATTTTATTCTTTCAAAACTTATTCAACCTTTTGAAATAGAAGAAAAAAATATAATAAATCAAATGTTTAAAAAAATAAGATTATCATTTGTGAAATTATGATTCTTGCAAAAATCATTCAACATTTTATGAAATTAAAAAAATTTATTTTGTCAAGCCTGTATTCAAAATTTTTATTGAAAAGTAACGGTAAGGTTACCTACTATTCCACACCCTTTATTTCACATCCTCAAAATATTTTCATCGGTAAGGGTACAATAATATATAAGGATGTTACACTTTTTGCCTCAAAAGAAAAGAACTCTTTAACCGTTGGAGAAAACTGTATAATTCATCCTTATACCATCATCAAAGTAACAAAAGGAAGAATAGTTATTGGAAACTATTCTTCTTTAAACAGTTTCTCTATGATCGTTTCAAATGGAGATATAACCATAGGAAACTTTGTTAGAATCGGTCCACAAACCCTTATAATTTCGTCAAATCATAATTATAAAAATACGGATATTACAATATATGAGCAGGGGGTTGATGGTAAAGGGATAGTTATCTCTGACAATGTATGGATAGGAAGTGGGGTAAAAATACTTGATGGCGTGAGGATTGGAAGCGGTTCGGTTATAGGTGCTGGTGCAGTTGTTACCAGAAATGTTCCCCAAAGGGTTTTGGTCGGTGGAGTTCCTGCTAAAATTATAAAGGAGATTTAGTGAGCAAATTGAAAAATATTTTGATCATTTCAAAATATTTTTATCCATATGAATCAGGTTCAGAAAAAACAACAAGATACATTATAGATAATCTTGTAGGAAAAAATTATAAAATCTTTCTTTTATCTTTTAAAGCTAACAAAGAGAGATTGAACGAAAAAACTATTTTTTATTCTCTGGATCGTTTTAAAGGGATATACGATTTTTTTGAAAAAAAGAAATTTTTCAAAGAATTTTTTGATATATTTTTTGGTACACTTATAATTTTAAAAATCCTTTCAAAAGAAAAAATCGATCTTATCAACATCCATTATGCTGAATCTATAATGTTACCTGCTGTTCTTATTGGAAAATTATTTTCAAAAAAAACCGTTATACTCTGGCCAACGAGTTCGGTATACCATCTTAAAAATTATGATAAAAAGATCAATTATTTTATAAGTAAAATCTCTTCTAAATTGGCAGATAGATTCATCGCAAAAGGTATGGATGTTGACGAGATTAAAAAAATTTTTAAAATATCGTCAGATAAACTTTTTCTAACGCCAAATCCAATAGAATGTAAAGATTATGAGGTTGAACTTAACGATTTTAATGGGAAACTCGGGATCTATTATCTTGGTAAATACAACGGTTTCAAAAGACCCGATATTCTAATAGAAGCTGTTGGAATGATGAAAAAAGAAAATTTAAAGAAAATAGAGGTATCATTCTATGGTGATGGGGATTACAGGGAAAAAATGGAAATACTTGTAAAAAGACTCGCCCTTGAAAATATTATCAGGATTTATCCGCCTGTAAAAAATGTGAAAGAGATCATTTCAAAAAATCATGTTTTTGTTTATCCCTCTCCTTTTGAACCTGCTTTTGCCCAGTCTATTCTTGAATCATTTTCATCCGGAAGAATAGTGATATGCAAGAAAACAAAATCTATGGAAAGATTTTTTGATAAAAAATCTTATATCGGAATAAAAAGAATGGATCCTTTATCACTTTCCAAACAACTCGATATTGTGGTTGAGAATTATGATTCCTTAAAATATCTTGGTATGAATGCAAAAAAAATAATAATCGAAAAGTTCAATTTTAATTATTTTATAAGTCTTCTGGAGAAAATATTTCAAAGATGAAAGTTGTTTATATAAGATTTCAGGATTTTAAAAAAAGATTTTATATTTCAAGTGAGAGGGAAATAGTCAGATCATTCAATAGATTGAAAACAAACTCTTTACTTCTTGCTTTCGGTGAGAAAAAGAATGAACCTGATTTTGTAAAACTTTTTTCTTCTTTTAAAAACATCAAATTTTTAATCAAATTGAATATCGCAAAGTTCATATTAAGATTCAAAAACAAGAAGACTATTTTTGTCTTTGATGTAAATTCCACTATGATTTTTATAGGTAATTTTATTTATAGAAAAATTTTTGGAGGCAAAAATAGATTTATTCTTGATGTGAGATCGATCCCTGTTGTAGATCCGTCAAAAAAAGATATAATAAGATTTAAAATAAGTTTAAGGATATCTAAACATTTTTTTGATGGTTTCTCATTCATAACTGAAGAAACACGAAGAATATGTGAAGTGTTTATAAAGAAAAAATTTAAAACCTATGTTGTATATCCATCGGGATTCAACGAAGAAATCTTTTATGTAAAAGAAAAAAGAGATGATATTTTAAAAAAATTTAATATTGAAAACAAAAAAATAATTTTTTATCATGGATCGATATCAAAAAAAAGAGGTCTTGAAGAATTGTCAAAATCAGTTGAGAGACTCAAATTATCCGATAAAAATATTGTACTCTTTGTGGTTGGTGGTGGAGATGGGGAAATGGAAGAGATGTTGAGAAGTTCAGGAAATATTCTCATACCACCCGTTGCTTACGAATCTATTCCGGATTATATAAGTATTGCTGATGTTTGTGTCTCCCCGTTGCCCGACTTGGTATGGTGGAGAGGAGCGAGTTCATTGAAAGTGATGGAGTATATGGCTATGGGTAAACCTATGGTTCTTTCAGACATAAAGCCACACAGGGATGTTTTACCTGATGGGATAAAAGGATATGTGTTGTATGAACCATCTTGCTGGGAAAATCTTTATAAAGCGTTAAAAAAATTTTTTGATGAGGAAGAATCATATAAAAAAGAATCCTTCAGATTATCAGAGTATGCTCATAAAAATTTCTCATACGATCTTATTGCTTCAAAAGTTTTAAAATTTTATAAAGAGAGTATTTATAGGGAAAACGGATGAATTTTGTTTTTGAAAACAAATTTTTAAAAGTGATATTCTTTATTTTACTGGCTATTGCTATCGTATTTTTTGGTAAAGCTGATATTCTCAAACTGTCACTCGTTGGAACACTCTTCTTGTTGATACTTGTAATAACTAACATAGAAATAGTTTTTATTTTGCTTGTTATAGTAGGTTTTACTTTCAATTTTCTTACAGAAGCGTATGGATTCCCTGGGAAAATAGTTTTTCTTTATGATCTGATAATCTATCTTTTCTTCTTATATGGACTTGTGGGTGGTAAAAGAAAAATTTACAGGATCGAATTTCTTTTTATTTTTTATGTTATTTTTTTGATGATTTCAACAATTTTAGGTAGGGAGTCTTTGCCGTTGAAATTAAAGGGTGTTATCGTATATATAAGATATCCTATTCTTTTTATATCTCTTATGAGGCTAAACATAAAATCCGATACATACAAAAGGGTTTTGAAATTCATAATCTTTATGTCTATACTTCAGGTCCCAACTTCCATAGTACAGTTCTTAAAGGGAAACAGACCTGATTGGTGTGGTGGTTTTCTTGCAAGGCATGGAACAGGCATAGGTGCTGTTTTGATGGCTTCGATGTTTCTTTTTATACTTGGTTGGATGATAGTTGACAGGATAAGATTAAAATATCTTTTATATTCTATATTTTTTATGATACCTCTTATTTTAGGTTCAGCGAGAGCAGGTTTTATTTTCTTTTTTCTCGCGATGATATTTATGTTTATCGTTTATATGTTGCATGTAAAATATGTATCCGCTTATTCTCTATTTTTTACGGTAGTTGGTATTTTACTCATATTTTTAATTTTTTATACAATGTTGATTTACATTGTTCCCATTTTTGAACCTAAAACAGCGAAGACCCTTGAAGTTATAAGTTCAATCGAGAACATTAAGAAGGATATGCTTGGGACCTATTCTGAAGGAAAATTGAGAAGGTTGAGTAATCTTCTTTTTGCTTACGAATATTTAAAAAAGGATATTTTAACTCTCTCTTTTGGTAATGGTCCCGGAACTGTTGTGGTATCAAAAAGTTTTGGCAACTCTGAATTTATGCAGGAGTATGAGCGCTTTTTTGAATCTTCACTATCCTTTCCATCATATTTTCTTGAAATAGGAATAGGTGGATTATTTTTTGTGGCTTTGATTTATTTTTATGTTATCTTTTTTTCATTAACGAGAGCGATACATATAGAAGACAAATTTTTGAGGATCACAGCTTTTGCTTTATCGGGAATATCTTTTCTTTATCTTTTGGCATCGGTTTATACCGCTGTATGGTCTCAGGAAGCATTACAACTTCTTTTTATAGTTTCCTTTGCTGCTCTTATCGAACCAGCATACGGATCCGCAAAAAAGGAAAAAATTTTTGCTATACTATTTTTAAAAACTATAAACCCGGGAGAAAAAGCGAGTATTACCAAACTATTAACCTATCTGATAAATAATGAAATAAAAACCATTTTTGTTGTTTCAAATGAAGATAATGAAAATCTTTTGTGGATTAAAGAGAATAAAAGAAAATTGGGAAATAGTAGAATCAAATGGATAAAAAGTTCTGGTGATAGACCTTTAGAACAGATATTCTATATCAACTCTTTACTTGAAAGATACAAGGTGAATATGATATTCTTTTATATGGAAGATGATGATATAACGGAAGGTATTATGAAAGATGCTTTTAAACACACAAAATCTTTTATCTATGAATTTTTAGATAAAAAGTTTATAATGAAAATATTAAAAAATGATATTATAAAATTTTTGTATCTTATAAAAGATAAAAAAATACTGGAACAAGAGAACTATCTTGAGATAATAAAAAAAGAGTGTTACACTTATAATATACAGATGGAAACAATGGAAAAAAATTTGTAGAAAAGGAAGGTAAATATGTATAATACCATCGATATACCGCTTTTCATAACGATTGAAAGTAATGCTCTACACAATATCAAAAAGATACTTCAAAAGTCAAATCTTCATATGAACAATCCAGTTATAGTAACAGATGCTGGAAAATCACTTGAGTATGCAAAAATGGTTGCAAGAATGCTTAGAATAAAAAAGAGTAAATTCATTATGGTATCCTTTAATACCTATGAAGAGGTTAAAAGGGTTGAAAGGTTTGCAAGAAATTTAAAATCCGATTTTATAATTGGTATAGGTGGTGGGAAAGCTCTTGATATAGCCAAATTCGCTTCATTCAGATATGGAGGATATTTTTTAAGTATTCCAACTTTACCATCACATGATGGTATAGCATCTCCAGTTGCATCCATAATGATAGAGGGGAAAAGGATGTCGGTTGGTGCTTCCATGCCTCTTGGTATACTCATCGATATAGATGTTATCAAAAATTCACCGAAAAGATTTATTTTTTCCGGGATAATGGATCTTATCTCAAATGTCTCAGCTATAGAGGATTGGATACTCGCATATCAAAAAGGATATGAAATAAGATTCAATGGATTTTCAAAGGCGATAGCCCTCTCTGCTGCTGAAAGTGTTTTAAATTTTAATGAGAAAAATATTTACAATGAAGAATTCCTGAAAATACTTTTGAATGGATTGGTTCTCTCTGGAATCGCCATGGAGATAGCTGGTTCATCGAGACCCGCTTCAGGGTCTGAGCATAATTTTTCACATGCCTTCGATCTACTTTATCCTGACAACACCTTTCTCCATGGAGAAAAAGTGGGAGCGGGACATTTGATAATTTCATATTTGAGAGATAAAAATGAATATAAAAAAATTTTAAACTGTTTTAGGGATTTTGGCATAACTGTGGAACTGAAAAAAATATTTGAAGATAAAGATAAACTTTTGAAAGTTTTTTTAAAAGCTAAAGAAATTAGAAAAGATAGATATTCCTATTTAAACGAAATATCTTTAAATGAAAAATTTTATAAAAATGTTATCGAAAAAGTTTCAAGGGATATTTTTTCTGTTTAATTTTTTTATATTCTTTATTATAGGTTTTAACTCGTTTATCACATTTAAAATTTCTTTGATTTTTTCTTCAACCTTTTGAACATCCATATTTTCAAGTATGAGTTTGATCTGTTCTAATTCAAAACCGATTTTTTGAAGATTGTTTATAAATTTTATATGAACGATCAAAGAATCTTTGTACAATCTTATTCCACCTTTTGATCTGACGGAAGGAAAAAAAAGACCCAGATTTTCCCAGTATTTTATTCTTCTTGAGGAAAGATTATATTTTCTACAGAATTCTCCTATTGTATACAATTTTTCATTGTTATCGACTCTTTCGTCAGGTAGGCCAATCTCTCTTATAATTTTGGTTATTTCATGTTCTGTAAAACCTAATTCCTTCAACTCAACGATTTTATTTATCTTTTGAACATCTTTACTAAAAAAAAGTATTTCAGGCTCCCTCTGTATTGGGAAAATTATTTTTTTTGAGATGAGTTTTAAAATGAAATCCTTTGAAGTATTAGTTTTTTCAACCAGTTCATCAAAAGAGATTATATTTTTTTTAAACTGCATAGAATAATTATAACAGATTGACAGTTTACTGTCAACATTTTTAAATAAGAAATTTTTTTGCTAATACTTATAAGAAAATGTAATCGAATTAAATAAAAAAATTTTTATAAAAAAAATAACTCTTTAAAATTTCAATACTTATATCTAAATACATTTTTTAAACAATTTACCTCTTGACAAAATTAAAAAAAATGTATATATTTCAAATTCCTGATTTTTTAGGAATTTATTTGGAAATTAAAAATTAATTTAATCTTTTAAGGAGGATTAAATGGCAAAGGAGAAATTTGAAAGGGCGAAGATTCATATGAACATAGGGACGATAGGGCATGTGGATCATGGTAAGACAACATTGACGTCTGCGATAACGAAGGTATTGGCATTGAAGAAGTATGCTGAGTATACTCCATATGATGAGATAGATAAGGCACCGGAGGAGAGGGCTAGGGGTGTAACGATAAATGTGGCGCATATAGAGTATCAAACAGAGAAGAGGCATTATGCGCATGTTGATTGTCCTGGGCATGCTGATTATATAAAGAACATGATAACAGGGGCTGCGCAGATGGATGGAGCGATACTTGTTGTGAGTGCTAATGATGGAACGATGCCGCAGACGAAGGAGCATATACTGTTGGCGAGGCAGGTTAATGTTCCGAGTATAATAGTATTTATGAACAAGGTGGATATGGTTGATGATCCTGAGATACTTGATGTAGTTGAGATGGACATAAGGGACACATTGAAGGCTAACAAGTTTCCTGGTGATGAGATACCTGTGATAAGGGGGAGTGCGTTGAAGGTGTTGGAGAGTGCTAGTACTGATATGAATGCACCTGAGTATAAATGTATAATGGAATTGATGGATGCTGTAGACAATTATTTTCCTGATCCTGTGAGGGATAAGGATAAGCCATTTTTGATGAGTATAGAGGATATATTCAGTATAACTGGAAGGGGTACTGTTGCTACGGGTAGAGTTGAGAGAGGGCAGATAAAGGCTGGTGAGGAAGTTGAGATAGTTGGGTTGGGGATGCATAAGAAGACGGTGGCGACATCTTTAGAGATGTTTAAGAAGATACTTGATTATGCTGAGGCTGGAGATAATGTTGGAGTTTTGTTAAGGGGAATAGATAAGGATGAAGTTGAGAGGGGGATGGTGCTGGCAAAGCCAGGGAGTGTGACGCCACACAAGAAGTTTAAATGTCAGGTTTATGTATTGACTAAGGATGAAGGTGGACGTAGTACATCGTTTAAGAGTGGATACAGGCCGCAGTTTTTTTTCAGGACGACGGATGTTACGGGGTCAATAGAATTGGCTCCTGGTCAGGAGTTTGTGAAGCCTGGTGAGAATACTGAATTTATAGTTGAATTGATAACACCGATAGCGATGGAGAAGGAACTGAGATTTGCTATAAGGGAAGGTGGAAGAACCGTTGGCGCTGGTGTTGTAACTGAAATATTAGAATAAGAGGATTAAGATGGTAACCCATAAAATAAATTATAAAATTAAACTAAAATCGTATGACCATCAATTGCTTGATCAGGCTGTAAAAGACATAGTAAAAACAGCCAAAAAAACCAACGCTGTGATAATTGGGCCTATTCCTTTGCCAACGAAAAAGACAGTCTATACGGTAAATAGAGCAAGTAATGTTGATAAAAAGTCAAGAGAACAGTTCGAAATCAGAGTTCACAAGAGAGCTATTTTTGTTGCAAAATCTACTCCACAAACTATAGATGCATTAACAAAACTTGACATACCAGCTGGAGTTGATATTGAAATAGTAACATTTGAAAATTAAAAGAGAGGAAAAGATGAAAGGTTTGCTCGCAAAAAAGGTGGGAATGACACAGGTTTATGATGATGCGGGAAATGTTGTTCCGGTTACACTTATTTATGTTGAACCGAATACTATCCTTGAAAAAAAGAACGATGAAAAATTTGGTTATAACGCTTTAAAACTTGGTATAGAAGAAAAAAAAGAGAACAGGGTCAACAAACCGGATCTTGGACAGTTTAAAAAAATTGGAATAAAACCTTTAAGGATAATCAAAGAAATAAGATTTGATAAAGATATTATAGATAAAGTTAATGTTGGTGAAAAACTTGATTTAACGATACTCGATCCATCAAAAAAGATTAACATCACTGGAAAGAGTAAAGGAAGAGGATTCGCTGGCTGGATGAAAAGACATGGCTTTTCCGGATCACCTGGTTCACATGGTGCGCATGAAGTTCATAGACATCCAGGTTCGATCGGATCCAATACTTTTCCAGGAAGAGTTTATAAAGGTAAAAGAATGGCAGGTCATTACGGAAACGAAAATATCACGGTTTTGAATCTGAAGATAGTAAAGTTCGATAAAGAAAAAAACATTCTTGCCGTGAAGGGAGCAGTTCCAGGGCATGTCAATTCACTACTTATAATAAAGCAGGCATAAGGAGAAAAAATGCAGGTAACCGTATATTCTTTAACTGGTGAAGAAAAAGGGAAAATAGAACTTTCGGAAAATATTTTCAATATTGAAGTAAATGAGAATGTCCTATATGAGTATGTGAAAGAATTTTTGAACAATCAGCGTCAGGGAACAGCGAAAACCAAAACAAGGGGAGAGGTTTCCGGTGGCGGTAGAAAGCCGTGGAGACAGAAAGGTACCGGTAGAGCGAGAGCGGGTAGCATTCGTTCTCCTTTATGGGTTGGTGGAGGAACCACCTTTGGACCACAACCTAAAAACTGGTATTACACCATCAACAAAAAGGTAAAAAGAATCGCTTTGAAATCATCTTTAACCTTGAAAGCTAAAGAGAATAAAATTTTAATCATAGAAAATGTTGATATGGAAAAACCGAAAACAAAAGTTTTTGCAGACCTTGCTAAAAAACTTCAGATAGCAGAATCCGATAAAAAACTTTTTGTAAGTGAAAAATATAATAAAAATTTTTATAATTCGGTTAGAAATCTGGAAGGGTCAATGATAATAATGTCCGGAGAGATTAATCCATATTTTGTTTTAAATTCTGATTATGTGATCTTCACGGAAAATGGATTGAAAAAATTAGAAGAGGTGTTTGGATTATGAAGGATTTAAGAAAGATAATCATTGCGCCTTTGATAACTGAGAAAGCTGTATTTGTTGAAGGCAAAAGAAGAACCTATGTTTTTGAAGTTGACAAAAAGGCAAACAAAAAAGAGATAAAAAATGCTGTCGAAAAACTTTTCAATGTAAAGGTGGAAAATGTTAATACCCTTACAAAGAAAGGAAAAGTAAAAAGAACAAGAATGGTTTTAGGCAAACAGAAAGATATAAAAAAGGCTTATGTAACATTGCAGAATAATCAAAGAATAGAAATATTTGAAGGAGCTTGATAATTATGGGACTTAAAATTTATAAACCTATCACACCTGGTTTCAGGTTCAAAAAGAGTCTTTCCTATAAAGAGGTTATAAAAAAAGAACCTGAAAAATCTTTGACAATCCATCTTAAAAAAACTGGTGGAAGAAATAATCTTGGAAGGGTTACAAACAAGTTCATCGGTGGAGGTTATAAGAAAAAATATAGAATAATAGATTTTAAAAGGGATAAATTTGATATACCGGGTAAAATAAAATCTATAGAATATGATCCAAACAGAACATCATTTATCGCACTTATAGTATACCAAGATGGAGAGAAAAGGTATATACTTGCCCCGGAAGGATTAAAAGTGGGTGATGAAATAGTATCTGGTAAAGATGCTCCGGCAAAACTTGGTAACGCTTTACCTCTTAAAAATATTCCAGTAGGTCTTGATATCCATAATATTGAAATGAATAAAGGTAAAGGTGGACAACTAGTACGTTCTGCCGGTTCTTCTGCACAGATACTTGCAAAAGAGGGAGACTGGTGCCATGTTAGAATGCCTTCCGGTGAAGTTAGATTGATAAGGGGTGATAATTTTGCCACTGTTGGAAAAGTTGGAAATTCAGATTGGGCAAATGTTGTTATTGGAAAAGCTGGTAGTTCGAGACATAGAGGTATAAGACCAAGAGTTAGGGCTGTAGCCAAAAATCCTGTTGATCATCCTATGGGTGGTGGAGAAGGAAGGACAAGTGGTGGAAGACATCCCTGTAGTGAAAATGGACTTCCAGCAAAAGGTTATAAAACAAGGAAGAAGAAAAAGTATTCTGATAAATATATAGTTTCAAGAAGAAAAAAATAGGAGGATAACCTTGACACGTTCATTAAAAAAAGGTCCTTATATCGATGAAAAATTAAGAAAAAAGATCGTTTTGATGAATGAAAAGAATGAAAAGAAAGTTGTAAAAACATATAAAAGAGCTTCAATGATTTCTCCAGAGTTTGTTGGACATACGATAGCGATACACAATGGAAAAAAATTTATACCTGTTTTCATTACCGAAAATATGGTTGGACACCGTCTTGGAGAGTTTGCTCCCACAAGAATTTTCAGACAACATTCCGGTGATAGAAAAGAGGGGAAAGTAACAGCTTCATAAAGGAGAGTAAAATGCAGGCTACAGCTCATGGAAAATATGTAAGAATATCATCTAAAAAAGCGGTTCTTGCTGCCAATCTTGTAAAGGGAATGAATGTTACACAGGCACTTTATACACTTCAGTTTACTCCAAAAAAAAGTGCACGGATACTTTACAAATTGATCCATTCAGCCGCTGCTAACGCACTAAGTAAAAAGGGTTCAGAAAATATGACCGAAGATGATCTATACATAAAAGAGATAAAAGTTAACTGTGGACCAATGATGAAAAGAAATATGCCAAGAGCGAGGGGAAGGGCTTTTCTCATAAGAAAGAGAACAAGTCATATAACAATTGTTGTAGAAAACAAATAAACGGAGGTTTTTTTTGGGACAGAAAGTTCATCCTTATGGTTTTAGAGTTGGAATAAACAAAAACTGGTTTTCAAGATGGTTTAATCTAAAAGATTATCCTCAACTTTTAACTGAGGATATTCAAATAAGAAAATATGTTAAATCAAAAGCTCAACAGGAAGCCTTAAAACTTGAAAAGAAAGGTTATACAACTGGTATTTCAAGGATCGTTATTGAAAGAAAAGCCAAAAAAGTAAAAATTATAATTTTCACTTCAAAACCTGGATTGATAATTGGTAACAAAGGTGAGGTCGTTGACACTTTAAAAGAAGAAGTAAAAAGATATTTTAAAAAAGATGAAGTTGATATAAATATCAATGAAATTGAGAATTCTGCTCTTGATGCTCAACTTATTGCTGAAAGTATTGCAAGACAGATAGAAAAAAGAGTTGCATATAAGAGAGCGATGAAAAAAGCAGTTCAAAATGCCTTGAAGGCAGGTGCTGAGGGTATCAAAGTCTCTTGTGGTGGAAGATTAAATGGCGCAGAAATTGCCAGAACAGAATGGTACAGAGAAGGAAGAGTCCCACTACAGACTCTCAGGTCCGATATAGATTACGGATATGAAATTTCAAGAACAACGGCTGGTGCTATAGGTGTAAAGGTATGGATATATAAGGGTCAAATACCAACCGATCAGATTCAAAGTGATGAAGTTAATGTTAAAGTTAAAAAGAAAAATAAATAAGGAGAATCTTTTATGTTGATGCCAAAGAGAGTAAAATTTAGAAAGCAGCAGAGAGGAAAGAGAGGGGGCACAGCGAAAGGTGGAACCGAGGTTTCATTCGGAGATTTTGGTGCTCAATCGATAGATTGTGGATGGGTAACAGCAAGACAGATAGAGGCTGCAAGAGTCACGATTCAAAGAACTCTTGGGAAAGATGGTAAGTTGTGGATAAGAATCTTCCCTGATAAACCTGTTACTAAAAAACCTGCTGAAACGAGAATGGGAAAAGGTAAAGGTGCTCCTGAGTTGTGGGTTGCGGTTGTTAAACCCGGAAAGGTTATGTTTGAAATAGCAGGGGTTCAGGAACAGGTGGCACTGAGAGCGGTTGAACTATGCTCTCATAAATTACCTGTAAGAGTAAGGTTTATAAAGAGAGAAGGAGTATTGTAATGAAGGTTAAAGTTATTAGAGAATTAAATGATAAAGAACTGGATTCAAAATTACATGAATTACAGGAACAACTTTTTCTTTTGAGAATTAAATCAAAAACAACGGAGATAACCAATAATGCACAATTTAGAAATTTAAGAAAAGATATAGCAAAGATTCTAACGATTAAGAGAGAAAGAGAAATCAATAGGAGTTAAGATGGAAAATTTAAAAAGAAAAATTTTTACAGGCGAGGTTGTCTCGGATAAAATGAACAAATCTATAGTCGTTGTTGTTAAAAGAAAAAAGATGCACCCTTTATATAAAAAGTATATAAACAGAAAATATAAACTGATGGCTCATGATGAAAAAAATGAAGCAAAAATTGGAGATATAGTTAAAGTTCAAGAAACAAGACCTTTATCAAAAAGAAAGAGATTTCGTCTGCTTGAGATTATAAAAAAGGCTCAAACTGTAGATTAAAAAGTGAGGACAAATGATACAGGAATATACCAGATTGAAAATCGCGGACAATACGGGAGTAAAAATAGTTAAGTGTATTAAGGTTCTAGGTGGTACCAGTAGAAGATATGGTTATCTTGGTGATGTGATAATTGCATCTGTTGTTGATGCTATTCCTACAGCACAAATAAAAAAGGGTGAAAAAATAAGAGCTGTTATCATAAGAACTAAAAGAGAATATCGTAGAAAGGATGGCTCCTACATTAGATTCGATGATAACGCATGTGTCATCATAGATCCAGCAGGTGAACCAAAAGGAACAAGAATCTTTGGACCAGTTGCAAGAGAATTAAGAGAAAAAAAGTATATGAAAATCGTATCACTTGCACCGGAGGTAGTTTAAATGAAAAAGTTCAATATAAAAAAGGATGATCTTGTAATCGTTACAAAAGGTGAAGATAAAGGGAAAAAAGGCAAAGTATTGAAAGTATTAAGAGATAAAAACAGGGTTATAGTTGAAGGCGTGAATATCGTGAAAAAACATCAAAAGGCAAGAAAACAGGGTGAAAATAGTAGAATAATTGAAAAGGAAGCACCGTTAAGTATCTCTAATGTTATGCTTGTCTGCCCAAAATGTAATACTCCGACTAAGGTAGGTCATATCAGAAGTGATAACAGAAACTTAAGAGTTTGCAAAAATTGCAGAGAGATGATAGTGAGGTAATTATGTCAGAGTTAAAAAAAGTTTATGACACCAAGATGAAGAAGGAACTGATGAAAGAGTTAAAATTGAAAAATATTAACGAGGTTCCCAAAATTGAGAAAATAGTAATTTCAATGGGGCTTGGTAAATCTTTAACAGATAAAGCAATGCTTGATGAAGCTGTAAAGGATCTTTCGTCTATAACAGGTCAAAAACCTGTTGTAACTATCGCCAGAAAATCTATATCCAATTTCAAATTAAGAAAAGGCGCAAAAGTAGGGTTGAAGGTAACTTTAAGAAGGGAAAGAATGTATGAATTTATGGAAAGATTCTTTAACGCCGCACTACCAAGAATCAGAGATTTTAGAGGTATATCTGATGATTCTTTTGATGGTAGAGGAAATTTTAATCTTGGTATTACAGATCATGTTATTTTCCCAGAAATAGAATATGACAAAATAAAATATTCTTTTGGAATGAATGTGACTTTTGTGATCAAATCAAAAAATGACCAGCATTCTTACGCTTTATTAAAAAAATTGGGAATGCCCTTTAAAAAGTGATGGAGGAAATTGATGGCAAAGAAAAGTTTAATTATAAAAAATCAAAAGGATAGAAAATATAAAATCAGAAAGAGAAATAGATGTCAGATATGTGGAAGATCTCGTGGTTATTATAGGGATTTTGGCTTGTGTAGAATATGTTTAAGGGAAATGGCTCACAAAGGGCTTTTACCCGGAGTTAAAAAATCAAGCTGGTAAGGAGGATTCAGATGACGATTACCGATCCTATTGCTGATATGCTAACAATTATCAGAAACGCTCAAAAGGCTAATTTTGAAAAAATAAAAATTACTTCTTCAAAAATAAAAAAATCTATTCTTGATATAATGAAAAAAGAGGGTTATATAAAAGATTTTCAGGAAATCGTTGAAAAAAATGGAAGAAAGTTTCTTCAGATAGATCTTAAATATGATAAGAATGGATTACCTGTAATACATACCATTGAAAAGATTTCAAAACCCGGCATCAGAATTTATCTTTCATACGATGAGATAAAACCTGTTATGGGTGGAATGGGAATCTCCATAATTTCTACCAACAAAGGAATTCTAACAGATAAGGAAGCTAGAAAAAATAAAGTTGGTGGAGAAGTTATTTGCAGAGTCTGGTAAGAGGAGGCAAAATGTCAAGATTAGGCAAACTACCTGTATCGATTCCAAACGGTGTGAATATAGATATAAAAGATAATGTTATCAATGTAAAAGGACAACTTGGTTCTTTAAAGAAAAATATCCTTCCGGGATTAAATGTGAAAATAGTGGATAATAAAATAGTAATCGAAAATGTTGAAAAAAATAAGATATCCAATATGTACCATGGGACTATGACAGCACTCATAAAAAATATGTTGATGGGTGTTACAACAGGTTTTAAAAAGGAACTCGTGCTGGAAGCAAGAGAATATAAAGCACAACTTGAAGGTAAAAATTTGAAACTGTTGCTTGGTTTTTCACATCCTGTAAATATAAAGGTGCCAGATGGAGTTAAATTTGAAGTTCCAGAGGAAAAAAGAGTTATAATTACAGGTATAGATAAAGAAGTTGTTGGACAGATAGCGGCAACGATTAAAAAATTGAGAAGATGGGAACCATATATAAGTAAGGGTATAAAATATAAAGGTGAGAAAGTAAGAAAGAAAGAGAGAAAGACTGGAGTTTAAAAATGGATAAGAATATTGAAAAACGAAAAAAGAGAGAGAGAAGACACACAAGAATTAAAGGTAAAATACTCGTCAACTCTACAAGGCCAAGACTTGTTGTTTTTAGAAGTTTAAAAAATATATATGCCCAGATCGTTGATGACAGAAAGGGTGTTACTCTTTGTAGTGCATCAACCATAGACAAAAAATTTCCCCAGATAAAAGGTGATAAAAAATCTAAAGCTTTTAAAGTTGGGGAAATGATCGCGAAAAGAGCCATAGACCTTGGTATAAAAAATATAGTTTTTGATAGAAATGGTTACAAATTTCATGGCAGAATAAAAAGTTTGGCTGATGGAGCTAGAAAGAGTGGCCTTGATTTCTAAAAACTGGAGGAAAAGTGAAAAAGAATGTTAGAACAAAAATTGATCTTTCAAGTCTTGAATTGACCGAATCTGTTCTTGATATAAAAAGAGTTGCAAAGGTTGTTAAGGGTGGAAGAAGATTTAAATTGAGAGCGATAGTCGCTGTTGGAAATAAAAATGGTTTTGTTGGAGTTGGTATGGGTAAAGCTACAGAAACCGCTGATGCTATACGAAAAGCGACCGAATCAGCCAGAAAAAATATAGTCAGGGTTTATGTTAACGAAAAAGGAACCATACCTTATGAAATTTATGGAAAACATGGCGCTTCTAAGATTCTTTTAAAACCAGCTGTTGAAGGAACAGGAATAATAGCGACCGAGACAGTAAGAAACATTCTGGAACTTGCGGGAATTAAAAATATTCTAACAAAATCTCTCGGTTCAAACACAACTGTCAATTTAGCAAAAGCAACCTTAAACGCAATAACCTCAGTTTTATCTCCAGAGGAAATATATCAGATGAAGAAAGGAAAAATTTCCGATATAAATCAGGAGGTAGTCAATGGCTAAATTGAAAATTACACAAATTAAGAGTGAAATAGATTATGATATAACACAAAAAAGAACAATAAAAGCGCTTGGTTTGAAAAAGATAAATCATACTGTTATTAAAGATGATACTCCTGCAATAAGGGGAATGATAAGGAAAGTGAAACATCTTTTAAAAGTAGAAGAAATCAAAGATGGAGAGTAAAATGAAATTGAACCAGTTACATCCACCAAAAGGTGCCTTAAAAGATAATAAAAGAAAAGGACAGGGACCTGGAAGCGGAAATGGTAAAACCGCTGGTAGAGGCGAAAAGGGACAGAAATCAAGAAGCGGATATTCTGCAAAATGGGGTTTTGAAGGCGGGCAGATGCCTTTGATCAGGAGAATACCAAAAAAAGGTTTCAAAAATTTTAACAAAAAAATATATCAGATTGTGAATGTTGAGGATCTAAACATTTTTGATGATGGATCCGAAATAGAAAAGAAAAATTTGAAAGAGAAAGGTCTTATATCTTCACTGGATAAACCGGTCAAAATACTCGGTAATGGAGAATTAAAGAAAAGAGTTTTTATAAAGGTTGATGGTTGTTCGAAAAAAGCAAAGGAGATAGTAGAAAAGAGTGGTGGAAAAATTGATTTCCCTTCAAAAAAAGAGTATGTTGGAGGTGAAGGTTGATAAATCTTATAGGAACATTTCAAAATGCTTTCAAAATTCCAGAATTACGTAAAAAGTTATTATACACTTTAGCGTTGATCGGAGTTTACAGAATTGGTAGTCATATACCACTCCCGGGTATAGATATTTCTTCACTCTCCAGCTGGTTTGCTTCTCAGGCAAGCGGAATACTTGGTTTATACGATGTTTTTGCAGGTGGAAATCTTCAGAGAGCAACCATTTTTGCACTTGGTATTATGCCATACATTTCAGCATCCATCATTCTTCAATTGCTTGGTGCCATATGGCCATATCTGCAAAAATTGCAACAGGAAGGAGAAGAGGGAAGAAAAAAGATTACCCAATATACAAGATATCTTACAATTTTAATAGCCATGATCGAATCTTATGGAATTTCAATATTTTTGGAAGGTTTAGCGCTTTCAGGGTATAGAATAGTTCCACATCCTGGAACCGGTTTCAGAATGTTAACACTTATCACCTTAACTGCTGGAACGATATTTGTGATGTGGCTTGGAGAGAGAATCACTGAAAAGGGAATAGGCAACGGTATATCATTAATAATTTTGATAGGTATAGTTGCCAGAATGCCAAATGATGTTATGGATATTTCAAGGCTTGTTTTTGCAGGTACTCTGAGTATAGTTTATGTTATAATTTTTCTTGCTATCGCTGTTGGAATAACCGCAGCGGTAGTACTTGTAACCCAATCTCAGAGAAGGATTCCAGTTCAATATGCAAAAAGGGTTGTTGGAAGAAAAGTTTATGGAGGACAGGCGACATATATTCCTTTAAATGTTAATGCCGCTGGTGTTATACCAATAATTTTTGCACAATCAATAATGATGTTTCCTTCAACTCTATCCAATTTCTTTAAAAATAGTTCCATCGCTATGGGAATTATGGAAATTTTTAGACTTGGAAGTCCTGTTTATCTTACACTTTATGGACTTTTGATAATTTTCTTTGGATTCTTTTACACTTCCGTTGTTATCAATCCACAGGATATGGCTGATAATATGAAAAAGTATGGTGGATTTATCCCTGGAATAAGACCGGGAAAACCGACCAAAGATTATATAGACAGAGTGATAACAAGGATCACTTTTCCAGGTGCTATATTCTTTGCATTGATAGCTATCGTACCGATTATAATTATAGATAGGATGAGAATACCCGTATATTTTGGAGGAACATCCATACTTATAGTTGTCGGAGTTATACTTGAAACAGTTTCGCAGATCGAATCCTATCTTTTGATGAGAAGTTATGAAGGGTTTTTAAAGAAAGGTAAAATAAAAGGAAGATTTTGATGAAAAAGTTAGTTTTGCTTGGTCCACCTGGTTCAGGAAAAGGAACACAGGCAGAAATTCTTTCTTTAAAGGAGAATTTTGTTCATTTCTCAACCGGAGATCTTTTAAGAAATGAAATAGCTAACAGAACAGAATTTGGAAAACAGATAAAAGATTTTCTTGAAAAAGGTCTACTTGTGCCTGATGAAATGATAACAGATTTTATTATAGAATATATTAGAAAAAATGATCTTTACAACAAAAATGTGGTTTTCGACGGTTTCCCGAGAAGAAATTTTCAGGCTAAAAGACTTGATGATGAATTAAATTCACATGGGATATCTATCGATAAAGCACTTTTAATCGATATTGACGAAAAGACTATAATAGAAAGGCTTTCCAGCAGACTTATATGCTCATCCTGTAACAAAATTTTCCCCGGGGATTACGAAGAAGAACTATGTGATATCTGTCATGGCAAACTTATAAAAAGAACCGATGATAACATAGATGTCATAAAAAAACGGATAGATGTTTACAAAAACGAGACATCTGAACTTCTTGATTATTACCTGAAAAAAGGAATACTTGTAAAAATAGATGGTAAAAAAAATACTCAACAGGTTTTCGAAGATATAAAAAGGATGGTTCTTTAAAATGTCCAAAAAAGGGATTCTTGTTGAAGGCACGATAATAGATCTTTTACCAGATGCTTGTTTTAAAGTTCAACTAGACAACAAGCATATAGTTATTGGACACATATCTGGAAAGATGAGAATGAATTATATTAAGATCGCTAAAGGAGATAGAGTTACAGTGGAGCTTTCTCCCTATGATCTTACTAAAGGAAGAATAATATATAGATTTAAATAAAAGTTATGGAGGAAAAATGAAAGTAAGATCTTCAGTGAAAAAAATTTGTAATAAATGTAAAATTATTAAAAGAAAAGGTGTCGTTAAGGTTATTTGTGAAAATCCTAAACACAAGCAAAGACAAGGTTAAAGGAGGTTATTTTGGCTCGTATAGCTGGAGTTGATTTGCCAAAAAATAAAAGAATTGAAATAGCTTTAACTTATATTTATGGTATAGGGCTATCAAGTTCTTTTAAGATTTTAAAAGAAGCAAATGTTGATCCGTCAATTAAAGTTAAAGATTTAAAAGATCAGGAAGTTGAAAGGATTAGAAAAATAATCGAAAAGAATTATAAAGTGGAAGGTGCTTTAAAGGTCGAGGTATCAGAAAATATAAAAAGGTTGAAAGAGATTCAATCTTATAGGGGTATCAGGCATATTAAAGGACTTCCAGTTAGAGGACAGAGAACAAGAACCAATGCAAGAACAAGGAAAGGCCCATCAAAAGGCAGTATTGCTTTGAAGAAAAAGGCACCAAAGAAATAAAAGGAGGAAATAGTGGCTGTCGAAAAGAAAGCACGTAAAAGAGTTAAAAAGAAGGTTAAAAGTATTGAATCTTCTGGAATTTGTTTTGTTCATTCTTCTTTTAACAATACTATAGTGACTATTACCGATACAAAAGGAAATGTTGTCACCTGGTCCTCCGCAGGTAATGTTGGTTACAAGGGGACTAAAAAATCTACTCCCTTTGCTGCACAGATTGCAGCAGAAAAGGCAGGTAAAAATGCTTTAAATCTTGGTATAAAAAAACTTGATGTATGTATAAAAGGACCGGGTGGTGGAAGGGAGACTGCCATAAGAGCGTTACATAACTTGGGTTTTAAGATCACTTCTATTAAGGATATTACCCCTATACCACATAATGGTTGTAGACCACCTAAAAGAAGAAGAGTTTAAGGAGGATTTAAATGTCAAAATACATAGATTCGAAATGTAAACTTTGCAGAAGAGAGAGAACAAAACTTTTCTTGAAAGGGGAAAGATGTTATACTGATAAATGTGCTCTTGAAAGAAAAAAGAACACACCAGGTGAAGTGGCAAAAAAGATAAGAAAAAAATTATCAGGATACGCTGTTCAATTGAGAGAAAAACAGAAAGTTAAAAGAATGTATGGAATTGTTGAAAAGCAATTTAAAAAATATTATGAAATCGCATCCAGAAAAAAGGAAGTCACCGGAGAAGTTTTACTTCAACTTCTTGAGAGAAGACTTGATAATGTTGTTTATAAGTTAAAATTTGCGCCTTCAAGAGCAACGGCGAGACAACTTGTAAACCATGGACATGTTATGGTTAACAATAAAAATGTAAACATACCAAGTTATCTTGTCAAAGAGAATGATGTGGTAAGCATAAAAGATAAATCCAAGACCCTTGATGTTATAACAAACACTTTAACAAATAGCAAAGCCCAGATTCCAGATTGGCTTTCTCTCGATCTTCCCAAAATGAGTGGTAAGGTTGTTCAATTACCTCAGAGATATCATATAGATGCTGATATCAATGAACAGTTGATAATTGAGCTTTATTCGAAATAAATTTAACGGAAGGGGTAAAAAATGAAAATAAAACCTTTTCAGATACCACAAAAGATAGAAGTTGTTGAGGAAAAAGAAAATTACGGTAAATATATAATAGGACCTTTTGAAAGGGGTTTTGGAATAACTATGGGAAATGTTTTTAGAAGAATACTCCTTTCAAGCATACATGGTGTTGGAATCACAAAGGTAGTTTTTGAAAATGCAAACCATGAATTTAAAACTCTTAATGGTGTAAAAGAGAATGTATCCGATATAGTTTTGAATATAAAAAAGATAAGATTCAAAATGAATGAGGATATGGATGATGTCAAGGTTAGTTTTCAGGTAAAAGGGCCAAAAGATGTTTTTGCAGGTGATATAAATACACCAACTGGAGTTGAAGTTGCAAACAAGGATCTTTATCTTTTTACAATCATTAAAAATACAACCGTAAAAATAGATATGTATCTTGAATGGGGAAGAGGTTATCTACAATCTCAATATATCGTTCCGGATAAGAGTATCAAGACTATTCAACTTGATGCTTTCTTTTCACCAATTAAAAGAGTTGTTACTTCGGTTGAAAATATGAGGGTTGGTCAGAGAACAGATTATGATAGACTTGTTATTGAAATTTATACCGATGGAACCATTTTACCAAAAGATTCTTTAAAACAGGCTGCGATAATATTAAAAGGTCATCTTTCTGTATTTGAAATCGAAGATAAAAAATTACCCATCATCACCGAAGAGTTTGAGGATGATAATGTTTTGAAAATGAGAGAACTCTTGATGAAAAAGGTTACAGACCTTGAATTGAAGGTAAGAGCAAAAAATTGTCTTGAGGCAAACAACATTCAAACTTTAAAGGATCTTGTTTCCCAAAAAAGGGAAGATATGCTCAAGTATAAAAATTTTGGTAAACAGTCCCTGTCTGAACTTGAGGATAAATTAAAGGAACTTGGATTAAACTTGGGAATGGATGTTTCGAAATATTTTAAGGATGAAAACAGTTAAGGGGGAAAAATGCGGCATAATGATAAAATCAATAAACTTTCAAGGACAACCGAACATAGAAGAGCAATGTTGAATAATCTGGTTTCTTCTCTTTTTGAAAAAAATGTTGTTATCACCACGACGGCAAAAGCAAAGGAGGCAAAAAAACTTGCTGAGAGATTGATAACTTTTGCCAAGAATGATGATTCTTTTACTTCAAGAAGGGAAGTGGCTAAAAGGTTAAAATCAAGAAAACTTGTGAAAAAACTTTTTGATGAAATAGCACCAAAATTCAAATTGAGAAATGGCGGATACACAAGAATAGTAAAGGTCGGTTTAAGAGGAGGAGATGGCGCATCAACATCGATTCTTGAACTTGTTGAAAAACCAGAAAAAAAAGAGAAAAAGGATAAAGAAACCAAAAAAGAAAAAAAAGAATAAATATGAATTTTTTCAAAAAAAGCCCATTTTTATGGGCTTTTTTGATATCAGTATTCTTTCTCAAAATAAACAGTTTTGAAATCAAGGGAGTTTGGGTTACAAGGTGGGATATATACTCACCACAAAGAATTGAAGAGATAGTTGAATCCCTCTCATTTGCAAATGTTACAGATGTTTATGTTCAGGTATACGGTTCTGGTTATGCTTTCTTTAAATCTAAAATCGCACCTTTAAGATACAGAGACTTTGATCCACTTGAAACTTTTGTTGAAAAAGCACATTCCAGAAATATAAGGATTCATGCCTGGATCAATCTTTTATATATGTGGGATAGGAAAGAATTGACAGAGGAGAACAGTCATATTTTAAACAGGTATCCGAGTTCTGTTGTTGTTGATGATAAAAATGTTTCACTCCTCGATTATTCTTTTGAAAAAGTGAAGTCAAGAAATATAGAGGGTTTTTTTATCTCTCCAGCATCCGAAATAGTTAAGGATTATCTTTTATTTCTTATCGATGAGATCCTTGTAAATTATAATGTTGATGGTATACACCTTGACTATGTGAGATTCCCCGGAAAAGAGTTTGTTTACGATGTTTTCATAAGATCCGATTTTATGGAAAAATTTCTTATTGATCCTTTCTTTCTGGATTCCGATAGAACAAAAAAACTTTTCGGTTTAAAGGGAAATGGGATCCTTAAAAGTGAATGGGAGATCTTTCCAAAGGAAGAGTTGAATATTCTCATAAAGGAGATATTTACACTTGTGAAAACTCATAATCCAAATATAAAACTCTCTTGTGCAGTCTTTGCTGACATAAATGTTGCTGAAGATAATTTTCATCAAAAATGGATTGATTGGATCAACGGCTCATATATAGATTATGTCCTGATCATGGCTTATGCTTCCTCTTTTAAAGTTATAGAAAAGCAGATTGAAAAGATTCAAAGCAGAACATCGCTTTCCAAAGTTGTTGTAGGACTTGCGTTGTATAATCAGAGTATAGAGAATTTAACCGATAATTACAATCATTTAAAAAAATATCCTGTACTTGGTTTTTGTATATTTTCAAATCAATCTTTAACTGAAAAGAAAGGTGGTTACTCTTATGTTGGAAAAAAGATCTTCAATTGAGTTTCAAAAAAGGATCGATAAGCTTTTTAACGATATAGAAAAATACGCTGTAAACAAACCTGTTGAAATAGTCGTGGTCTCAAAAAAGCAGTGTGTTGAAAAAATGGAAAAAATTTATCAATCTGGTTTTAAACATTTTGCTGAAAATATACCTCAGGAGATCAGGGATAAAAAAGTTTTTTATTCAAATAATGCGGTTAAACTTTCATTTATCGGAAACATCCAGAAGAATAAGATTAAGTATATTTTTGATAACACAAGCCTTATCCAATCGATAGATTCACTTGATAACGCCTCAGCGGTAAACGATTATTATATGAAAAATAACAGGATTATCGATATACTATTGCAGATAAAAGTTTCAGATGAAGTTACAAAACATGGTTTTGAAAAAAATATTATAAATGAAGTTTTTGAAAAGATAAAGGAATTCAAGTTTTTGAAAGTAAAGGGAATAATGTGCATAGGTCCCAATACCGATAATAAAGAAATTGTTGAAAAATCTTTTTATGAAACTTTTGAAATTTTCAAAAACTTGAAAAAAGAGAGTAAAGATTTTGAAATTATTTCAATGGGGATGACCAACGATTATATAATCGCTTTGAAAAATGGTTCAAACATGATAAGACTTGGAAGATATTTTTATGAAGGGTTATAAAAATATTATCATTTTCTTCCTGATCCTTATATTATATTCGATCGTTGAACTTCCATTCATAGATAGAATTCCCAAGATATGGGTCGATGAGGTCTGGTATGGTGGGACAGCATACAATTTTTCTCAGGGAAAAGGTTTTACCAATCAAAATGTTGTTGGGCTTTACGGTGGTGATTATCTATTTGGATATCCTTTATTTCTTGGAACCTTTTATAAAATTTTTAATACATCTATGTTAACATCAAAATTGTTTTCTTTTTTTCTTGGAATTTTGTTTATCATTTTTTTTTATTTTCTCTTTTCAAAAATTCTCAATTTTGATTTAAAACAGAAAATAATCTTTTTTATATTTTTTATTTTTTCATCAACGGTTTATATCGTATATAGAACCGTAAGACCCGAGTGTTTGAAAATATTCTTTTCCATGCTCTCTTTATATTTCTTTTTGAAAGGTATCAAAGAGAAAAACTATTATTTTGTTTTTTCTTTCCTTTTTTCCTTTTGTGGAGTTTTAACACATCCTGATGAGATATTTTTTACGATAATTTTTTTCTTTATCGTATCTTTCCATTCGTTCAAAAAAAATGATATTAAACCATTTCTATTCTCATCTTTGACCTTGATAGTTTGTTTTTCCTTTTTTCTTTTCTTTATCTGGTTTGTTAAACACTCATCAGTACAGGAATTTTACTTTCTTTATTCAAGAAGACTATCGATAAAAGAGTATTCACTTTTAGGCGATCCGTTTCAAAAGTTGAAAAATCTGTATGGGGATTATGCTTTCGGTTTGAAAAGGTTATATATATTTTTGTTTGAAATCCTTATTTTTCCTGTATCATTTTTAATTTTCAAAAAAGATAAAGATATTAAAATTTTAAGTTTTATCGGATTTTCATATTTTATTCTTGGACTTTTATTTATGGAAAGATTTGTTACAAGAGGTTTTATATCGATAATATTTTATTCGATACTTGTTTTAACCTTAATTTTGAAAAAATCTGACAAGAAGAAAAAAAAATTGCTTATTTTTTTATCATCCTTGTATTTTTTAAATAATCTTCTCTCAATTTCCTATTTTATCTACATAAACAGAAATATTACATCCTACGGTTTAATAGAAAAGTATATAAATGAAAGATCAAAGAATGCGAATGTGGTGATTTCAAATGTTATTTTTTATTTTCCTTTAAAGGATAAAATCTTTTTCAACGACTATACTTACTATAAGTTAACAAAATATAAGACTCTTGATTCACTTTTAAAATCGCAGGATATGGATCTCATCATCATCAGCGATTATTTTTTAACTGGAGTAAAATCTGTTTCAATGAGAAAAGAGGAAAAAGAGGTTGTTAATAAATTTAAAATTTTCTATGGTAAATTGGATGAGAGTTTAAAAAAGAATTTTTTACTTTTCGATACTTTAAAAACTGATGGTTATGGCACAATAAAGTTTTATAAAAATATTGACTGAAAAGTTAAAAATTGTTAAAGTAATTTTATGAAAAAGATTCTTATAACAGGTGGAGCTGGTTTCATTGGAAACAACTTCATCAGATATGTTTTAAAAAAAAGAAAATATAGGATAATAAATGTGGATCTACTTTTGTTTCCAAGTAGTTTTGAAAATATTAAAGATCTGATGAAAGTGGAAAACTATAAATTTTATAAAGGTGATATAAAAAATTATAAATTCCTTTTAAAAATTTTTAAAAAAGAAAAAAATATTGATGGGGTTATAAATTTTGCAGCATGGTCGCATGTTGATAAAAGTATACTAAAACCGAAAGATTTTATAGAGACCAATGTTTATGGTGTTTTCAATTTACTTGAGATACAGAAACTTGGTTTTTTTAGAAGGTTTCTACAGATATCTACCGATGAAGTTTATGGTGATCTTCCGTACGATACTCTTGATAAATTTAATGAAGATTCACCTCTTAGACCATCTTCACCTTATTCATCCTCAAAGGCATCCGCCGATCTTTTATCCCTCTCATATTATAAGACATATGATCTTGATATACTTATAACAAGATCCTCAAACAATTTTGGCGAATATCAGTTTCCTGAAAAACTCATTCCTCTAACAATTTTAAAGATAATTAAAAATCAAAAAGTACCAGTTTATGGAAACGGAAGAAATGTAAGAGACTGGATATATGTTCTGGATAATGTCAGGGGTATTATGAAGGTTTTTGAAAAAGGAAAAAGCGGAAACATCTACAATATTGGTGGAGAGAATGAGGTAACGAATCTGGAACTGGTAAAAAAGATTTTATATTTTTTTGATAGGGATGAAAGTTCTATCGAATTTGTAAAAGATAGACCAGGACATGATAGAAGATACTCTCTTGATATAACAAAAATAAAGACTCAACTTTATCATAAAAATATTTATGATTTTGAAAAATTTTTAAAAAGGACTGTCTACTGGTATAAAAATAATTTGAAATGGGTTGAAAAATGTCTTGATCAAAATTTTAAAAAATACCATTTACAAAATTATAACAAAAGGATATGATGAAAAAAACAAAAGGGATAATACTCGCTGGTGGTAAAGGAACAAGATTGTTTCCTTTAACAAAATTATACTCTAAACAACTCATAAATGTCTACGATAAACCTTTAATATACTATCCATTATCAACATTAATACTTTCCGGAATAGATCATATACTTCTTATCTCAACACAAAAGGATATACCACTTTATAAAAAACTTTTCAAGGATGGGAAAGATTTAGGATTGAAGATTGAGTATGCTGTTCAAAATAAACCGAAGGGCATCGCGCAGGCACTTATAATAGGTGAGGATTTTATAAAGAATGATGATGTGATGCTTATTCTTGGTGATAACATCTTTTTTGGTGATATGGATTTTTTAAGAAAATCAAGGGAAAAAAATGAAAATGCGACTATTTTTGCATACAATGTTTCCGATCCGGAAAGATATGGAGTTGTAGAGTTTGATAGCAAAGGGAGAGTAATTTCAATTGAGGAAAAACCGAAAATACCAAAGAGTAATTATGCTGTTTGTGGCCTCTATATTTATGACAGTATGTGCAGTAAATATGCTAAAAGATTGAAACCATCAAAAAGGAATGAACTGGAAATAACCGATCTTAACAATTTATATCTATCAAATGGTCAATTAAAATGTGAAAAAATGGGAAGAGGGATCGCCTGGCTCGATACGGGGACACCGGAATCACTTCTCGATGCGAGTCTTTTCATCGGTGCTATTGAACAGAGACAGAATTTGAAAGTGGGATGTATAGAAGAGGTCTGTTTAAGGATAGGATTTTTAAAAAGAAAAAATTATTTAAAACTTGTAAAAAAATATCCAGAATCAGATTATAAAAAATATCTTTTAAAGATCTATGAAGAAATATAAAAAAGTATAAAAATCGGTCTATTCTGACATAACACAATTTTTTCTAATCTATTATTTATAGATGAATCAATTAAAGGATAAAAATAAATTTTAAAAAAGAAAATTTTATATAATACACAATTGATGCTATCCAATTAAAAAGAGAATTTTTAAACGGTAATTTTTTATAGCAAAAAGATTATTTTATAACCATTTTATTGGTCTTTAAAATTTTAGTTTAAAGATAAACTCTTGACAAAAACTTAAAAAAATATATACTAAAAAATCCTGATTGCTCGCTGGTGTAGCTCAGGGGTAGAGCAGTGGTTTTGTAAACCACTGGTCGGGGGTTCAAATCCCTCCACCAGCTATGTGGAGAGATTCCCGAGCGGTCAAAGGGGGCAGACTGTAAATCTGCTGGCTGATGTCTTCGTAGGTTCGAATCCTACTCTCTCCACACTAAATCGCGGGAGTAGCTCAGTTGGTAGAGCTTCTGCCTTCCAAGCAGAATGTCGCGGGTTCGAGCCCCGTCTCCCGCTTTTAAACAAGCCTCAAGAAGAGAGATATTTTGGGGAATTATTTTTTTTATATAAAAAAAACATGCCCATGTAGCTCAGTTGGTAGAGCACATCCTTGGTAAGGATGAGGTCACCAGTTCAATCCTGGTCATGGGCTAAAGAAGAAGGAGGATTAAATGGCAAAGGAGAAATTTGAAAGGGCGAAGATTCATATGAACATAGGGACGATAGGGCATGTGGATCATGGTAAGACAACATTGACGTCTGCGATAACGAAGGTATTGGCATTGAAGAAGTATGCTGAGTATACTCCATATGATGAGATAGATAAGGCACCGGAGGAGAGGGCTAGGGGTGTAACGATAAATGTGGCGCATATAGAGTATCAAACAGAGAAGAGGCATTATGCGCATGTTGATTGTCCTGGGCATGCTGATTATATAAAGAACATGATAACAGGGGCTGCGCAGATGGATGGAGCGATACTTGTTGTGAGTGCTAATGATGGAACGATGCCGCAGACGAAGGAGCATATACTGTTGGCGAGGCAGGTTAATGTTCCGAGTATAATAGTATTTATGAACAAGGTGGATATGGTTGATGATCCTGAGATACTTGATGTAGTTGAGATGGACATAAGGGACACATTGAAGGCTAACAAGTTTCCTGGTGATGAGATACCTGTGATAAGGGGGAGTGCGTTGAAGGTGTTGGAGAGTGCTAGTACTGATATGAATGCACCTGAGTATAAATGTATAATGGAATTGATGGATGCTGTAGACAATTATTTTCCTGATCCTGTGAGGGATAAGGATAAGCCATTTTTGATGAGTATAGAGGATATATTCAGTATAACTGGAAGGGGTACTGTTGCTACGGGTAGAGTTGAGAGAGGGCAGATAAAGGCTGGTGAGGAAGTTGAGATAGTTGGGTTGGGGATGCATAAGAAGACGGTGGCGACATCTTTAGAGATGTTTAAGAAGATACTTGATTATGCTGAGGCTGGAGATAATGTTGGAGTTTTGTTAAGGGGAATAGATAAGGATGAAGTTGAGAGGGGGATGGTGCTGGCAAAGCCAGGGAGTGTGACGCCACACAAGAAGTTTAAATGTCAGGTTTATGTATTGACTAAGGATGAAGGTGGACGTAGTACATCGTTTAAGAGTGGATACAGGCCGCAGTTTTTTTTCAGGACGACGGATGTTACGGGGTCAATAGAATTGGCTCCTGGTCAGGAGTTTGTGAAGCCTGGTGAGAATACTGAATTTATAGTTGAATTGATAACACCGATAGCGATGGAGAAGGAACTGAGATTTGCTATAAGGGAAGGTGGAAGAACCGTTGGCGCTGGTGTTGTAACTGAAATATTAGAATAAGAGGATTAAGATGAGAGAAATAATCACAATGGTTTGTTCAGAATGTAAGAGAAAAAATTATATGACTACAAAAAATAAGAAAAAACAGACTGAAAAACTTGAACTTAAAAAATATTGTAAATTTTGTAAAAAACATACTCTTCATAAAGAGATAAAATAAATGTTTAGGGCAGTAGCTCCAACTGGTAGAGCGTCGGTCTCCAAAACCGAATGTTGGGGGTTCAAATCCCTCCTGCCCTGATTTAAAGGAGAATCTATGAAATGGTGGAATAATTTTTTAAGGTATTTAAGAGAGGTTAAAGTTGAGTTGAAAAAGGTTGTTTTGCCTGATTCAAAATCTCTCTGGGGCTCAACTTTAGTTGTTATTGTTGTGTCTATTATTTTGGGTGTTGTTATCGGTGGATTCGATCTTTTAATTTCTAAAATTTTTGGAATATTTACGAGGTGATTATGGATTGGTTTATGCTGCAGGTTTATACTGGCTATGAAAAAAGAGCAAAAAAACTTATCGAGGAAGAGATAAAGAGAAATAATTTTCAAGACAAAATAAGTCAAATTTTTATACCTGTTGAGAATGTTATAAGATTGAGAAAAAATAAAAAGATCATTCTGGAAAAAAGTCTTTTTCCTGGATACATTTTTATCCATATGGAAAATTCAGAAGAGATGATACAATTTTTAACACAGGTTTGTTCTCAATCCACATTTCTTGCCGGAAGAAAAAGACTAATAAAATTGAAGAATGAGGATAAGATAAAAATTGAAGATCTTTTGAAAAATAAAGATAATGTTCGCGAAGTTTTGGAAATACCTTTCATGGTCGGAGATAATGTAAAGATCGTCTCAGGTCCTTTTAAAGATTTTAATGGAATCGTTGAAGAGATCGATAAAGATAAAGAAAAGATGAAAGTAACAGTAACCATATTTGGAAGATCAACACCAGTCGAATTGTCTTTTACACAGGCAGAGTTGATAGGTAAATAAACATAAAGGGGGAGATAAATGGCAAAAAAAGTTGTTGCGATCGTAAAATTACAGATTCCCGCCGGAGCAGCTACACCTGCACCACCAGTGGGACCGATACTTGGACAACACGGAATAAACCTTATGCAGTTTTGTAAAAATTTCAATGTAAAAACTGAAAAACAGAAAGGTTTGATAATTCCCGTTGTTGTAACAATCTATCAAGATAAATCTTTTACATTTATCACCAAGACCCCGCCCGCTTCTGTTTTGCTTTTAAAGGCAGCAAGCCTTGAAAAAGGTTCTGGAGTTCCTAACAAACAGAAAGTTGGTAAGGTCAAACTTGAAGATGTAAAGAAAATAGCTGAACTAAAGATGCCGGATCTGAATGCAAAAGATCTTGATGGAGCTGTAAGAATGATAAAAGGAACCGCTCGTAGTATGGGCATCACAGTGGAGGAATGATGAAAAGAGGAAAAAGGGTTATTGAAAATAAAAAACTTGTTGATAAAACGAAAAAGTATTCTATCGATGAGGCTATAGATATATTAAAAAAGACAAAAAAGGTTAAATTTGATGAAACCGTTGAACTCTCGATGTTGCTTGGAGTTGATCCTAAAAAATCTGATCAGATGGTAAGAGGTGCTACTACACTTCCACACGGGACAGGGAAAAAAGTGAGAGTACTTGTCTTCGCAAATGGGGATAAAGCAAAAGAAGCCATTGAAGCTGGAGCGGACTATGTTGGAGAGGATGATCTTATAGAGAAGATTTCAAATGGATTTCTTGATTTCGATCTCGTTATCTCAACTCCAGAATTGATGAAAAAGATTGGAAAACTTGGGAAGATCCTTGGAACAAGGGGATTGATGCCAAATCCAAAAGTTGGGACAGTTACAAAAGATATAGGAAAGGTTGTTAACGAAGCAAAGAGGGGAAGAGTACAATTCAAAATGGACAAAAATGCAAATCTGCATACTGTTGTTGGCAAAATTTCATTCGATAAAGAAAAGTTGAAAGAGAATATAATTCATATCCTGACTGAGATAAAACGCGCAAAACCTCAGTCAGCCAAAGGCACTTATTTTAAGAGTGTCACATTATCCACAACTATGGGAGTGGGTGTTCCTCTGGATACAGCGGAAATTAACTCAATAAAGTAAGGAGATAAAATGAGCGATCCCAAAAAATTGGAACTTAAAAAAGAGACCGTAAAAACGATTGCTCAAAAATTAAAAGATGCCAAAGGTGTATACCTTACCGATTTTAAAGGGATAACTGTTGAACAGGTAAACGAGTTAAGAAGAACCTTTGATAAGGATAAGGTAGAATACAAAGTTGTTAAAAACTCTATTCTGTATTTTGCTTTAAAGGAGGTCTTTTCGGAGTACGATTTTAATATGGCTTTGAAGGGAAACACATCGGTTGTTTTTTCTTTTAAAGATCCGGTTTCACCTGCCAAAACCATAAAGGAGTTTTTCAAAAAATATAAAAATCCTAAAGCAAAAACAGCGATTGTAGATGGGAAAATCTTTGATGAAAAGAGTATAGACAAGTTGGCTGATATTCCTTCAAGTGAGGAACTTATGAGAAATCTTGTCGGTTCAATACAGTTGCCACTTTACAACTTTGTATATGTTTTAAACGGTATCATAAGCAATTTCGTTTATACGGTTGAAGCTATCAAACAGAAAAAGGAAGGTAATTAAGGAGGAAAAATGTCAGATAAAGAAAAAATCATAGAGATGATCGAAAAAATGACGGTTCTAGAACTTGCTGAACTAGTTGATGCTTTAAAGGAAAAATTTGGTGTTACAGCGGTGGCACCAGTTGGCGTAGCAGCACCACAGGCTGGTGGGCAACAGGCTGCTGAGGCTGAAAAAACAACCGCAACGGTTATTTTACATTCAGCCGGGCAGTCAAAACTTCAAGTTATAAAGGTTGTAAAGGCAATATTGAACATTGAATTGAAAGAGGCTAAAGAGATAGTTGATGCTGCTCCAAAAGAGATAAAGAAAAATGTTTCAATGGAAGAGGCTGAAAAGATAAAAGAGCAACTTGAACAGGCTGGAGCTGTTGTAGAATTGAAATAGTAAAACAAGGGGGAGCAAAATCTCCCCCTTCACAACAAAAAAGGAGTTGTGAATAAATGAAAAGAATATCTTTTTCAAAATTGAATTCAAATTTTAAGTTTCCAGATCTTTTGAGTATACAAAAAGAAGCGTTTGATGAGTTTTTACAAGCTGATGTTCCTTTTGAGAAAAGGAAATATCAAGGGCTCCAGAAAATATTTAAAGATTTTTTTCCAATAGATGATGCAAATTCAAGGTTCAGTCTGGATTTTGTAAAATATGAACTTGAAGAACCCATATATTCTTTCGAAGAATCAAAATACAAAGGGCTTACCTATGCTGCTCCATTAAAGGTAACTTTGAAAATGATATATAAAAATATAAACGAGAAAACAGGAGAACCAACCGGAACCATAAAGGATATGATAGAACAGGATGTTTTTTTGTGTAGTATCCCATTGATGAGTGAAAATGGAACATTTCTTATAAATGGAATAGAAAGGGTTATAGTCAGTCAAATACATAGATCTCCGGGTATATTCTTTACAAGAGAGGAGAGTGAAGGCGGTAAATTCATATACTCTGCACAGATTCTCCCAAACAAGGGATCCTGGCTTGAATTTACTGTTGATCTCAATGAGACGCTTTATGCCAACCTTGATAGAAAAAGAAAATTTCCCGCAACTATACTTTTAAAAAGTTTTGGATATGATACGAACGAAAAAATTTTTAACCTTTTATTTTCTAAAGAACAGATTTTATTTTCTGAAAAAGATGCTTTGAAATTATCAACCGGTTTAAATGGAAAAGTTATTTTTTCAAATGAGGTTGATAAAAAAACGGGTGAGGTTATTTTTGAAGCGGGCACGGTAATAACAAACGATGTTATTCAAACTTTACTTGAAAGACAGATAAACAAAATAAATATAGTTAAAACCGATAACGATGTCGCTCTCAATGTTATTCAAAACACTTTGAGAAAAGATCCGACAAATAGTTTTGAAGAGGCTTATGAGAAATTGTTTCTTTATCTTAAGGGGACAAATCCTCCAACCGTTGAAGTTGCCATGAAATTTTTTGAAGCCGCTTTCTTTTCCGTTGAAAGATATGAACTTGGAAAAGTTGGAAGGATAAAATTGAATGAAAAATTAAACCATAAAGTTGATAGTTCTAACTATGCTTTGACTAAAGAGGATTTGATATATTCTATAAAAAAATTTCTTTATGCGATAAATCCTTCTGTGGAATTTAATTTTGATGATATAGATCATCTTGGAAGTCGTAGAATAAGAAGAGTGGGAGAACTTATAGAAAATCAGTTTGAACAGGCTTTTACAAAGATGATAAAGAGCATCAAAGAAAGGATGATGATGAAAGAAGAAGTGACACCTAAAGATCTTATAAATGCCAGACTCATTTCATCAACGATTCTTTCGTTCTTTACGACGAGTCAACTTTCTCAGTTTTTAGAAGAAACAAACCCACTTTCAGAACTTACACATAAAAGAAGAATATCTGCACTTGGTCCTGGAGGATTGACAAGGGAAACCGCTGGTTTTGAAGTTCGTGATGTTCATCATTCACATTATGGTAGATTGTGCCCCATTGAGACTCCTGAAGGTCAAAATATAGGTTTGATCACATCACTTTCAACATACGCAAGGGTAAATGAATTTGGATTTATCGAGACTCCATATAGGAAAGTGGTGAATGGTAAGGTGACGAATACCGTTGAATACTTAACAGCCGATCAGGAAGATAAATATTTTATAGCCCAGGCTAATTCACCTTTAAATGAGGATGGAACCTTTAAAAATAAAATGGTACTATGTAGAAAAAAAGGAGATTATCCTCTGGTTCCAGTTGAAGATGTTGATTATATAGATGTTTCACCGATGCAGATAGTAAGTCCCTCTACCTCACTTATACCTTTTCTTGAGCATGATGATGCAAATAGAGCCTTGATGGGTTCTAACATGCAAAGGCAAGCGGTTCCGTTGTTGAAACCTTCCTCCCCAATTGTTGGAACTGGAATAGAAAGAAGGATCGCACTTGATTCTGGAGCCGTTGTTGTGGCAAAGAATGATGGGGTTGTTGAAGATATGAGTGCTGATTTTATTAAAATTAAAACTGATGATAGAACCAATGAAAATATTTTTGATGAGGAAGCAGGCTATGATATTTATAAATTGAAAAATTTTGAGAGAACTAATCAGGATACCACAATTATTCAAAGACCACTCGTAAAAATCGGACAACGGGTAAAAAGGGGAGATATCATCGCTGATGGACATTCCTGTGAAAATGGTGAAATAGCTCTTGGACAGAATGTTCTTGTAGCTTTTTTACCCTGGTATGGATATAACTTTGAAGATGCAATAGTTGTTTCTGAAAAATTGCTTGTTGATGACAAATTTACATCGATACATATAAAAGAACTTGAAGTGGCTCTAAGGGAAACCAAACTTGGTCCCGAAGAGTTTACAAGAGAATTACCAAGTGTTAGCGAAGAAGCCGTTGCGAATCTTGATGCAAATGGCATAATAATGATCGGTTCAAAAGTTCAACCTGGAGATATACTTGTCGGTAAAATCACACCTAAAGGTGAAATAGAACTGACACCTGAAGAAAAACTTTTAAGGGCTATTTTTGGGGAAAAAGCAAGCGATGTTAGAGATACATCCTTAAGAGTACCTCCAGGAATTTCTGGTGTTGTTGTGGATGTTAGAGTTTTATCAAGGGAGAGTAAAAATAAGGGTGTTGTTGAAAGAGAGGTTGTAAAGGAAGTCGACGAAAAAATAAAAAGGATTCTCAAAAAGAGAAACGAATATTTGAAAGAGATTCTGTTAGATAAAAAATTGAACGAATCGCTTAAAGATATATACGGTAAAGTGGTTATAAGAAAAAATGCAAAAATAACCACCGAGATTATAAAAAAGGTAGATTTTTCAACGATAATTTTTGATAAAGAGGTTTTGCCAAACGATTATAGGAAGGTTAATAAAATAATCAGGGATGCTTCAAACGCTATAAACAAAATCAAAAATAGAATAGGAGATGAATCTCTTGATCAACTTCATGGAGATGAATTACCCAACGGTGTTTTGAAAATAGTTAAAGTTTTCATCGCGCAAAAAAGGAACATCCAGATAGGAGACAAACTCTCTGGAAGGCATGGTAACAAGGGAGTTATCGCCAAGGTTGTTCCCATCGAAGATATGCCATATATGGAAGATGGAACACCGATAGATATAGTTTTGAACCCGCTTGGAGTTTCAAGCAGAATGAATGTCGGTCAAATACTTGAAACTCTTCTCGGTTATGTTGGTTATAAAAAAGGTGAAAAATATATCACACCCGTGTTTGAAGGTGCAACCATAGATGAAATAAAGAAATTTCTTTCTGAGGTAGGAAATCCTTCAGGTAAAGTTGTTCTTTATGATGGCAGAACTGGAGAACCTTTTGATGAAATGGTTACCGTTGGTAATATGTATATGTTGAAACTATCCCATATGGTTGAAGATAAAATACATGCAAGAGCAACCGGTCCATATTCTTTGATCAGTCAACAACCGCTTGGTGGTAAAGCACAGTTTGGAGGTCAAAGGTTTGGTGAAATGGAAGTATGGGCACTTGAAGCTTATGGAGCAGCCTACACTCTTCAGGAGATGTTGACCGTAAAATCTGATGATGTTAAGGGTAGAACCGAACTTTATGAATCTATAGTGAAAGGGAAAAATCCTCCTGAGCCGGGATTACCCGCCGCTTTCAATGTTCTGGTTAAAGAGATGAATGGATTGTGTCTTGATGTGATACTAGGGAAAGAAGAAGAAATAGATGAAAAAAAAGAATGAAGAAAAAAAAGTATCTTTAGAATAAAAAGGAGAAAAGATGGCTGAAGATAAAATTAAACAAAAGAAGATCCTCAGTCCTTTAGATTTTGATTTTATACAATTAAAACTTCTCTCACCCGACAAAATTTTACAACTTTCATATGGAGAGGTTCTAAAAGCTGAGACTATAAATTATAGAACACAGAAACCTGAAAGGGACGGACTCTTCTGTGAAAGAATATTTGGTCCTGTAAAAGATTATGAATGTAACTGTGGTAAATATAAACATGCAAGATATAAAGGTATAGTCTGCGAAAGGTGTGGTGTTGAGGTAACCTTATCAAAAGTTAGAAGGGAAAGAATGGGGCACATTGAACTAGCAGTTCCGGTAGCACATGTATGGTTTTATAAATCTACACCATGCAGGATTGCGATACTATTAAATATGAAAACCCCGGATTTGGAAAGAGTTTTGAACTATAATTCATATGTGATAATTGAACCAGGGAATAGTGGGTTTTCCAAAGGCGAAGTTATAAGTGAAGAAAAGTATCAGGAACTTTTAGAACAACATGGTGATGGTTTCAAAGCTATGACCGGTGCAGAAGGTATATATCAACTACTAAAAGATATAAATCTTGATGAACTTTCCATAGAGTTAAGAATGCAGATAAGAAATGATAATGGTTCAGATTCATCCGATAGAAAGAAAAAACTTTTAAAAAGGTTAAGACTTGTTGAATCCTTTAGAAAATCTGGAAACAAACCAGAATGGATGATAATTTTTAGATTACCTGTTATCCCACCAGATTTAAGACCTCTCGTAGCACTTGATGGGGGAAGATTCGCCACAAGTGATCTTAACGATCTTTACAGAAGAGTAATATCCAGAAACAATAGGTTGAAAAATATAATAATACAGTCCAATGCTCCAGAAATAATATTGAAAAATGAAAAAAGGATGCTACAGGAGGCTGTGGATGCACTTCTTGATAATACGAGAAGAGCAAAACCAATTAAAGGAAGAGGAAATAGAGCACTAAAATCGTTGACCGATTCATTGAAAGGGAAAAATGGAAGGTTCAGACAAAATCTTTTGGGAAAAAGGGTGGATTATTCTGGAAGAAGTGTTATAGTTGTTGGTCCAGAGTTAAAAATTTATCAATGTGGATTACCCAAGGAGATGGCTCTTGAACTCTTTAAACCATTCATAATTCAAAAACTTGAAGAAAGAAAAATTGCTACTGGAATAAAAAATGCGAAAAAAATTATAGATAATGAATCAAAAGAAGTATGGAAAATTCTTGAGGAGATAATCGAAGATCATCCTGTTCTTTTGAACAGAGCCCCAACTTTGCACAGACTTGGTATACAGGCTTTTCAACCAGTTCTTGTTGAAGGTAAGGCAATAAGATTGCATCCTCTCGTTTGCACCGCTTTTAATGCTGATTTTGATGGAGATCAGATGGCTGTTCATATACCTCTCTCTTATGAAGCGAGAGTTGAAGCAAAACTTTTGATGTTATCAGCAAACAATATGTTATCCCCAGCGCATGGTGGACCTATAGTTACTCCAACACATGATATGGTTGTTGGAATGTATTATTTGACAGCTCTCAAACCAGATTTGAAAAAAGAGATAGGTGAAAAGATAATAGACAATTTTGATGAAGCGTTCTATCTTTATGAAAATAAAATTATGAAACTCCATACACCTGTAAAATTTGTTTATAAAAACCAACATATCGATACAACTATAGGAAGAATAATTTTTAACAGTTTCATTCCAGAAAAATTGAGGTTTATCAACGAAACTGTCAATAAAAAGAAGTTGCAACAACTGCTTTACGATGCTTTCTGGAATGTTTCAAACAAAGAGATGGTAGAGTTGCTTGATAATATCAAAGAGAAGGGATTTTATTTTTCAACCGTTTCTGGTTTGACATTTGGATTGGACGATATGATAATTCCAAAAGAAAAATATGAGATACTCGAAAAGACTCAAAAAGAGGTCGATAAAATAAATAGAGATCATAGTAAGGGTGGTACTACCACTGAAAAGGAAAGATTCAAAAGAGTTACCGATTCCTGGATGAAAGCAAGTAAAGAGATAGAGGAACTTGTTGAAAAGAAGTTGAAAGAGGATAAAAATGGTTTTAATCCAATTTATATGATAGTAGGTTCAGGTGCTAGAGGTAACATCGAACAGGTTAGACAACTTATAGGGATGAGAGGATTGATGCAAAGGCCACAGAAAAAATTGACAGGAGAAGAGGTTATTGAAACTCCAATAAAGTCAAATTTTAAAGAAGGTTTACAGGTCGCAGAATATTTTATTTCTACACACGGTTCCAGAAAAGGATTAACTGATACCGCCTTGAAAACTGCTGAAGCAGGTTATCTTACAAGAAAACTTGTTGATGTCGCACAGGATGTTATTATAACGGAAGAGGATTGTGGAACGATACTTGGTATTGAAGTTACCCCGATAAGGGAGAAAGATAAAGTTGTAAAAAAATTGAGCGAACTTGTTGAAGGAAGATTCTCTCTTGAGGATGTCTATGGAAAGGATATAGAGAAAGGAATAATAGTTCGTGAAAATGAAGAAATAACACATGAAAAAGCTTTAAAACTTGATCAGGAAGGTATCGAAAAAATAAAGATAAGGTCCGTTTTAACCTGTGAGGCAAAACACGGATTATGTCAAAAATGTTATGGAAGAAATTTAGCAACAGGAAGACTCGTTGAACTGGGAGATGCCGTAGGTGTTATGGCGGCTCAATCTATAGGAGAACCAGGGACACAGTTAACTTTAAAAACTTTCCATATTGGTGGAACAGCAGGTGGATACACTGAAGAGACATTGATAACAACAAGGGAGGAAGGAAAAATAAAATTTTATCATTTAAAACTTGTAAGCAACGAGAAAGGTGAAACTGTAAATATAGGCAAAGATTCGAAAATCCTTATTCTGGATGAGAATGATAACACAAAAGTTGAATATCTGGTCCCACAATCTTCAACCCTTTTAGTAAAGGATGGAGATTATGTTCAGAAGGATTCTGTTCTTTTCACAAGGGATCCGTATTCTTTTGTAGAACTTGCAATGTATCATGGGGTGGCTAAATTCAAAAATTTGAAGGAAGAATACAATATAAAGAGTGAGTTTATCGGTGATGAGCAGATGTATGTCGTTATAGGATCCAAGGATAAAAGGTTGAATCCACAAATACATATTGTAGACACATCTTCTCAAAAAGTTTTGAAAACGATTTCAGTAAGGGTTGGAGCATACATACTTGTTAAAGATGGGCAGAAGGTTGAACCTGGAACCATTATTGTTAAAAATCCAAAAGCGAAATCTGTTGTTAGTGATATTACTGGAGGATTACCAAGGGTTACCGAACTCTTTGATGCAAGGGTTCCTAAAGATAAAGCGATAATCTCTGAAGTCGATGGAACCGTTGAGACAGGTGAAATGAAAAAAGGCACGGGTGATCAGATAGTATATATTGTTACACAAAATAAAGATAAAAAAGAGTACAGGATTCCGAGAGGCAAACATATTCTTGTTTATGAAGGAGAAGAGGTCAAGGCTGGAGATAAATTATGTGATGGTTCAATAGATCCTCATGATCTTATGAGGATAAAAGATATTGGAGAGGTCGCTAACTTCTTGATGAATCAAATACAGGAAGTTTACAGAGCACAGGGAGTAAACATAGATAACAAGCACATCGCTGTAATTATCAGACAGATGATAAAATATGTAAGAATAACTGATCCAGGTGAAACCGATTTCATACAGGGTGAAATTGTTGAAAAACAGGATGTTGATCTTGAAAACGAAAGAGTAAGGGAAAGAGGAGAAAAACCAGCACTTTATGCCAGATTGCTTATGGGTATAACAAAGGCATCTTTGAATGCAAAATCGTTTATATCGGCAGCCTCCTTCCAGGAAACGCCAAGAGTATTGACAGAAGCCGCATTAAATGGTAATATAGATTATTTAAATGGATTGAAAGAAAATGTAATAATTGGGAATCTGCTACCTGCAGGTACAGGTTTCAAAAAATTTAGAAAAATAGAGGATGAACAGGAAGAACTGTTTTTCGAAGATGATATTATAGAAGAACAAACATCCACATTAAAGGAGTAGTATTTATGCCAACCATAAATCAACTTGTAAAGAAAAAAAGAAAATCTGTTACCAAAAAAACTAAATCTCCCGCATTGAAAAGTTCTCCACAGAAAAGAGGGATCTGCACAAGGGTTTATACTACAAAGCCCAAAAAACCAAATTCGGCTTTAAGAAAAGTTGCAAGAGTTAGATTGTCTAACGGTTATGAAGTGACAGCATATATACCAGGTGAAGGGCATAATTTACAGGAACATTCTGTTGTTCTTGTAAGGGGCGGTAGGGTTAAAGACCTTCCAGGAGTGAGATACCATATAATCAGAGGTGTATACGATTCAGCAGGAGTTGAGAATAGAAGAAGGTCAAGATCGCATTATGGTGCGAAAAAACCTAAACAAACAACATAAAGGGGGTAAAAAGATATGCCAAGGAGAAAAAGAGTTTTACCGAAAAGAGAGTATGCTGATCCGAGATATCATAGTTTAACCGCTGGTAAATTCATCAATTCTATATTAAAAAAGGGTAAAAAATCTACAGCGTTAAAAATATTTTATGATTCTTTAGAAATTTTAGCAAAGAAAACTGGTGAAGATGGGTACAATGTTTTTGAAAAAGCATTAAACAATGTGAAACCGGTTGTTGAAGTCAGGCCCAAAAGAATAGGTGGAGCAACATACCAGGTCCCGATGGAGGTAAAACCAGAGAGAAAATTGGCTCTTGCTATAAGATGGATACTTGATTCTGCCAGAGACAGAAAAGAACATTCTATGACAGAAAAACTTGCATCCGAACTGCTGGCTTGTTATCAAAAAGAAAATAGTGCTGCCTTAAAGAAAAGAGAAGATACTCACAGGATGGCTGAAGCAAATAAGGCTTATGCTCATTTCAGATTTTAAAATTTTTTAAGCCCATTATATAATGGGCTTTTTTTTATGGATAACTTAAATCTAAGAAATATAGGGATTATAGCCCATATTGATGCAGGTAAGACCACCACTACCGAAAGAATTCTATATTATACCGGAAAGATACATAGAATAGGTGAAGTTGATGATGCTGCCGCAACCATGGATTGGATGGAGCAGGAGAAAGAGAGAGGAATAACAATAACATCAGCTGTTACATCGGTAAATTGGAAAGATTATAGAATAAATATAATAGATACCCCTGGACACATAGATTTTACAGCTGAAGTTGAAAGATCGTTAAGAGTGCTTGATGGAACGGTTGTTATTTTCAGTGGTGTTGAAGGTGTTGAACCTCAGTCTGAAACCGTATGGAGACAGGCTGACAGATACAATATCCCAAAAATTTCATATATTAACAAAATGGATAGGTTGGGTGCGGATTTTGACAATGTTATAAACAGTATGAGGGAAAAATTTTCAACCGAGATTCTTCCATTGCATATACCGATAGGTCAAGAAGAAAATTTTTTGGGTGTTGTTGATCTTTTAAAGATGCAGTCATATATCTATGATTTTGAAGATGATGAGCATAAATACAGGATCACTGATATCCCCGATAAATTAAAAGAAAGAGCAATCTATGAAAGGGAAATTCTACTTGAAAAAATTTCAAACTATGATAACAGGATACTTGAATTTTTGGTTGAAGGAAAAGAACCCGATCTTGATACCATTTTAAAATCAATAAGAAATGGAGTGGTAAATTCAAAAATAGTTCCTGTTCTTGCAGGTTCTTCAAAAAAAAATAAGTGTGTTCATATGCTTCTGGATGCCATATGTGATTTTTTGCCATCTCCAGCCGAGAGACATCCGATAGAGGGAATAAATCCCAGAACCGGTGAAACCATATTCAGAACGCTTGATATAAAGAATCCTTTTACTGCTCTCGTTTACAAGATTGAAATAGATAAGCATTTTGGCAAATTAGGCTATATCAGGGTTTATTCGGGGAAAATCGAATTGAAAGATCAGATTTTTGACTCAACAACAAACGAGAAGGTAAGGATAACAAAAATTTTTATGATACATTCAAACAAGAGGATTGAAGTAAATTCCTGTCAGGCTGGAGAGATCTGTGCTGTTGTCGGATTAAGGAGTTCTATTACAGGTTCCACTCTATGTGATCCAAAACATCCGATTCTTCTGGAAAAGCCAGTATTTCCGGAACCTGTTGTTTCGATTGCTGTTGAACCGAAGAAGAAAGATGAAGAAAAAAAATTGAACGAATCTTTATTGAATATGCAGGAGATGGATCCAACTTTTAAAATCTTTTTCAATCAGGATACAGGACAGATGTTAATTTCCGGTATGGGCGAATTGCATCTTGAAATAATTCTTGATAGATTGAAAAAAGAATACAGTGTAGAACCAAGGGTAGGAAAACCAATAGTAACATACAGGGAAACGATAAAAGGTTTTGTTGAGAACGAATACGAACTGAATAAGGTTATTGGACAAAAATCTATCTATGCCTATGTTAAAATTTTAATTGAGAGAAATGAAAAGGAAAGTTTTGCTTTTGAATCAAAAATTGGTAAGGATCTTTTGCCTCTCGAATATTTAAAAGCGATAGAGGATAGTATAAGGTCTACCTCGATGAGTGGGATAATCGCAGGTTTCCCTTTGATCAACATTAAAGTTACCCTTCTTGATGCAAAATATGATCAAAACAATTCAAACGAACAGGCTTTCAACTATGCAACATCGATGGCTTTAAAAGAGGGTTTAAAAAAGATAACAAATGTATTGCTTGAGCCAATAATGGATGTTTCAATCTATTTACCAGATGAATTTGTTGGTGTTGTTATAAACGATTTGAATTCAAGATATTCACTAATAAAGGGGATCTCAAAACAGAATCAGATCAGTATAATAGAATGCGAAGTACCACTTTCTGAAATGTTTGGATATATGAACGATTTAAGAACTATGACTCAGGGTAGGGGGGTTTTTACTATGGAGTTTTCCAAATTCGATGAGATACCTGAGGATAAACTTTTAAAAGTTAAAAATAGTTTGGGAATTTTTTAAATCTTTTATTGACTTAAAAAAAAATAATAATATAATTTTTTACTATGAAAAATTACTATCAGATTTTGAATGTGCCTGAAGATGCCACCAAAACTGAGATAAAAAAATCCTATTTTGAACTCGCAAAAAAATATCATCCCGATAAACTCGCTCAGGAAGGTAACGCTGATAACAGCATATTTGCAGATATAGCCGAAGCCTATGAGATCCTTTCCGATGAGGAGAAAAGAAAAGAATATGATGAAAAATTAAAAAAATATAAAGAAGGTATAGATATTGAGGAGAAAAAACGGGAAGAGAAATTCGAAAACTATTATTTAAAGGCTAAAAGGAATACAAGGCAAAAGAAATTCGATCAAGCCATAGAATATTTTAAAAAACTTGAAATGCATTTCAAATACAAAAACAAAAAACCTTCCCCTGAGTTTAAATCCTATTATGGATACGCTCTATTTTTTTCAAACAGGGATAAAAAGAGTGGATTGCAACTTATGGATGATGCTGTGACATCTTCCAATTTTTCAGATGAAGAGATAATGCTCAATCTTATTGAGGCATATTTTGAGATTGGTAAGACTGATAGAGCTAATGAACTTTTCAAACATGTTGTTGAAATAAATCCCAAAAACAAAAGAGCATATATGATAAAGCAAAAATATAAACCGAAGAAAAAATCTTTACTTGATATTATTTTACGGAGAAAATGATGGATTTTGATTCAATTTTGAAGGAAAGTGGAGAGAAGATAACAGGCTGTGTAGCCGTTTCTCTTGTCGGAACTGATGGTATAGCATTATCTTCATATACAAAAAATCAACAGGCTGATTTATCTCTTGCTGATGCTGAACTTGCAACACTTGCAATAACAGCAGAAAAAATTTCAAAAGAAATCGGTGCTGGAGATATGGCTGAAATTATTTTGATCACTGGAAAAATGACAATAGTTACAGGTATGATTGGAAAGGATTATTACATATATTATGTTTTAACAGGGAAGGAACAGAATGTTGGACTTGCAAGATATGAGATAAGGAGATTGGCTACCGAACTTCTTTCACATCTTTACAGTTGATGCTCTTTCTTTTTTTAATATATATTTTTTTACTTTACACGGGATACTTTTCTCATTCAAATAATTATCTATTTTTTTCTTTTTTACCTTTCATAATTTTTTTTCTTTTTAAAAAAAGATATTTACTGACACTTTCGCTGATTTTTATCTTTTTATCTGGCTTTTTTGTGGGATATGATAAACTCCCTTCAATAAAAACCGGTAAGTATAGAATCAATGTAGAGGTCGTAAGAAGTTTGAAAAAAGGATACATAGTTAAAAACTCCTCGTTATCATTTTATTTAAAAACTTATGATGATTTTTTTGAAGGTGATAAATTATACGGTATTTTTAATTTAAGAAAAATGGATGATATCGACCCATTTGAAAGAGATTTGAAAAATTTTAAAATAAATTATAAACTGGAAATTTTTCAAATAGATTCAGTAAAGAGTGGAAAGAGTATAGCAAGATTAAGAACGATACTTATAAATAGAACAAGAGAAATTTATCAGGATCCCAATTTAAATGGTTTTATCAATTCCATACTTTTCGGTTACAGGAAAGATCTTTCCTATTCGATAAAAAGGGATTTTATAAACTCTGGAATAATCCATATAATTGCCATAAGTGGACAGCATATATGGGTTGTTTACCTTTTTATAAATTTTTTTCTTTTTTTCTTCCCCATAAAAAAAAGATTAAAAGTGATCATTTCAATATTATTTTTGGTTTTTTATTCATATCTCACCTATTCGACTCCATCCGTTGTTAGATCTGCAATTTTTATAACCATATTATTTCTGGGTGAACTTCTTGGGAAAATTACCGATAAAAGAAATCTTATTTTTTTAACCCTTATATTCATGCTAATTTTTAACACTAACAATTTTTACGATAACGGATTCTCTCTATCTTTTCTTGCAGTTTATGGGTTATTCATTTCCGAAGAAAAGTTTCATTTTAAAAATAATTTTTTTAAAATCTTTTTTTCTTCCTGCATAATACTTGTTTTAACTTTTCCATATATGATGTTTAAATTCAAGTATGCTTCTATAGGATCCCCCATTTTTACATTAGCGGTTTTACCCTTTTTTAACATTTTACTTCTATTTTCTCTACTTTCCATTTTACCATTTTTAACTTTTTTGGTATACCCCGTTAAATTTTTGTTTAAAATCATATTATGGATAGTATCTAAATCTGACAATCTACCCCTTATCTTGAACTATCAAATAGATATAATACTCTTTCTGTTACTCGAACTCTATTTTATTTTACTTTTTGAAAAGAAGTTTAAAATTTGTTTTATATTATCAATTTTAACATTCTTTTATGTATTATACCTTATCAATTATCTTTAGAAAAACCAATATTTTTTTGTTTTAAATCATCATCTATTTTTATTTCTCCAAAGGAGGATTCATATTTTTCTATCGAATCTTTCAAAGATTTGAAAAACATTTTGGTATGGGCTGGAGTCATTATAATTCTTGTATGTATGTTCGCTTCCGTTATTCCTGGTAAAATTCTTGCGAAGTCGAATATGAACTCTGAAGGGGAATGAACGGTTAAAACCAGATTGGCGTATTCTCCTTCCGCGACTTCCTTGTCTATTTTAACATTCAGATTTTTCTCATTCATAAAACCCCCTTTATGAGAAATTTGCCTTTTTTATAGATAAGTTCATCGTCTGCATAAATTTCACCATACTCTCTCATATCACATAAAAGATCCCAATGTAATGATGAGAAATTTTTGGAACCCGCCTCCCTGAAGCCGTTTCCAAGTGCTATATGCACAGTTCCTCCTATTTTTTCATCGAAAAGCATATTTTTTATAAATTTTTTTATTCCATAGTTTGTTCCTATCGCAGCCTCTCCAACGGTTGAAGCATTCTTGTCAACTTTTAAGAGTTGACTCAGAAGTTGTTCCCCTGTCTTGGCATGATATTTAACGATCCTACCATTTTTAAATTCTATATAAATATCTTCAATCTCTTTTCCCATATATATCCCTGGAAAACTAAATCTTATTTTCCCTTCAACACTTCTTTCAACGGGGCTTGTAAATATTTCTCCGGAAGGGAAGTTGTGATGACCATCAGAGTTTATCCAACTTCTTCCCTGAGTTGAAAATTTTAAATCGGTGTCTTTTGATATTATTCTAAAATTCTTTTTTTTATTCAGATAAGAGATTATCTTTTCCTGTTTATCGTGAATTTTTTTCCATTCTTTTTCAGGATCCTTTGAATTTAAAAAACATGCATCCATAATAAATTCTTCGAGTTCATCGAGTGACATATTGGATTCCTGGGCTGAAGCGTTTGTCGGAAAGTAAGTTAAAACCCACCTCATTTTTCCTTCCGCTACTCTTTTTGAAAAAATTTTATTTATTTTTTCTCTCGCTTGCAGACTCTTTTTGATATTTTCAGGGGAAATGTTTGAAAAAGTTTTTAGATTTTTTTCACCTCCAACTGAAATGATAACATCGAAATTTTTAAATATATACTCATCTGTTGGAGAAATAAATTTTAGTTGCTCATCGTTTGCCTCTTTATAGAATATTTCAGAGAATTCATTCTCTACTATTCTTAATTCACAGAATGCACCCTTTTTTATAACTTCACGGTAGATCTCCTTTAAAAGAGGTAAAGTTTCATATGAACCTCTTAAAAATACTTTTTCAGAACTTTTTATCTCAGTGGAATATCCTGTAAGGACTTTTGCCCATTTTTTTATCCTCTCATCGAGTAACATAAATTCCTCCTGTATTGACTATTTTGATTGTAAAACATATAATAAAACAATGAAAAACTTCATTTCCATCCTCTTTATTATAATCTTTTTAGCGTTATTCTCAAGTAGGTTTATCAACTATGATGATACGATTTTTTTTCTCGGAAAGAAGATCTTACATTCTAACAACTTTAAAGATATAGCAAAGACAAAACTTGTTTTCCATGGATTCGAGGTTACACCTAAAGATGGAACACATTCCCTTCTTCCTTATATAATTTTTGATTTTTTTAATAGAACATTTAAATCAAATATTTTTATTCTTCACCTTATCAACTATTTTATAACATCTTTAATTTTTTTTATTTTTTTTCTTTATCTAAAACATTTAAAAGTTTCCAACCCGGAGCTCTTTTCTTTAATTTTTACCATTTCCCCGGCTTTTTTTGTTTATTCCAATTCATTTATGTTTGATAATCTTTATCTTTTTTCATTTTTACTAACACTATTTTTTTTAAAAAAATTTGAAGATGATGGAGGTAAAATTTATTTTTTTCTATTTCTGTTTTCCTCTATATTTTCAATACTATTTTCTTTCATAAACCTTTTTTTAATTTTCTTTATTTTATTTTCGTCCAAAAAAATTGATAAAAAATTTTTATACATTTTTTTTATATTTTTCCTCTTAAGTATATATTTTATTAAACTTCTTGATCTTGGACCGGATCCGTTAACTTCTGTAAGATGGTTTGGCTCTGAAAAGTTTTTAAACTATCATAAAATATTTAAGAAAATTTTAAGTGCACTTATCTGGTATGGTTTATTTTTCTTACCATTTTTTAGCAAGAGAGAATTGAAAAATCCCATATTATACCTTTCATTAACAATTTCATTTATATTTTTTCTTTTGAATGGTAAAGGTTTTTTAAATACTCTTTTGGGCACGATTCTACTATCCAGTGGATTGTTTACATTTTATAGAATATCTTTCGAAATGCCTGATGATTCTCAAAAAAATCTATTCTTTCTGTTCACCTTGACAATAATATTTCTTTCACCGATGATAGTTGGGAGATATCTTTACATAGGATTTTTAATCTCTTATCTTCTTTTCTTGAGTTATGGCAATGGACCTTATATTTTAACTTCGTTTATCATTTCAATTCTACTCTCCGCAACACTCCTTTATTCTGAACTGCTTCATACGAACTCTTATAAAAGATTAAATTTTGAACAAACTGAAAAAAGTTTTTATTTTGCTGGAGAGTGGGGTTATAGGTTTAATGCGGAAAGATTTCACTCAAAACCTTTGAAAAAAAATGATATTCTATTACCCGATTCTTCTATAGTCTATTTATCAAATCTTGAAAGGATGTTCGAACCAGAAAAGATATTTTTAATCCATCTGAAGCCTATAAAAAGTGAATCTCTTTTTTCGTTTATGATAAAGACAATTTCAAAAATATATGGTTCCGGTTATTACACTGATCTTTACGGTATACTTCCTTTCTCTTTTGGAAAAGATTTCACCGTTTCGTATACCTCTTATCTGTATGATAAAAATGGAAACAAAAATTTTATAAGATACAAAGAAAAAATAGGTATGATAGGTAGTGATGTTGTTATAATATGTAATTTGAATGATACGATTTATCCTGTTGATGATGGTTCAAAATATCTTACTCTTAAATTTTTCGAAGATTTAAAGGTTAGAAAATATTCTGATGGAGTGTTGGTGAAAATAAATAAAAAGGATAAAAAACAGGATATCATTTTAAAGAAGGTGAATGATACTTCCCCTATAAAAATTAGTTTGAAAGATGTGGAATTTATAAGTTTTGAAAAAAACAAAAATCCAAATTTTGATTGGTTTGGTATCTCTTTCCAATAATCATTTATTGACTAAATTCATGTTTAAGTTAAAATTATAAATTATGGAAAATATGAATGAAAATAAATATCTGATAAAGGAAACAATTGCAACCGGTGGTATGGCAACAATTTACAAAGGTGTGCAAATTTCTTTAAACAGGGAAGTCGTTATTAAAAAATTGCACCCCCATCTTGGTCAGGATGCAAATTTTGTTAAAAGGTTTAAGAGGGAAGCATCTATTCTTGCCAAATTAAAACACGAAAACATAGTATCGATAATCGATTTTTATGAAAAGGAGAATGATAAATTTATAGTTCTTGAATACATTAAAGGTAGATCGTTAAAGGATCTAATAAATGAAAAAGGAAAGATCCCATTCGATTATGCTCTTATCATAATAAAAGATATTTTAAAGGGACTAAACTATATTCACGGTCAACAGATATTACACAGGGATCTTAAACCTGATAATATTATGCTTTCAGAAAATGGAACGACTAAAATTACAGATTTTGGTCTTGCTTTTGGAAAAGAGTTGATAAATGTAACCAACCCAGGAACATATCTTGGGACACCATCATATTTCCCACCGGAACAACTTATGGGAAATCAGATCACGGTTTCCTCTGATATTTTTTCTTTAGGTATAATGATCGTTGAAATGATAACGGGAAAGAATCCTTTTGAAGGAAAGGACCAATTTGAAACGATCAACAATATACTTTATTTTAAAAATGTTTCTTTTGAATACGATCCCGATAAAATTCCACCTCTATTTATTGAAACTTTGAACTCTATGCTTAACAGGGATCCTTCAAGAAGACCAGTTTCCTGTCAGGATATTTTAAATACCCTGGAAAAGATCCAGATAGAAGTTTCAAAAGATGATCTTATAAAGTTTATCTTTGTTAAAGGTGATGAGAGAACCGAGTTAAAAGATTATCTTAAAGTTAGAATAAGAAAGAAAAACAGATACATGGAAATTTCTATCTTTATTTTTCTTTTAACCATATTGATTCTTCTTATACTTTTTCAGGTAAATTTTATTATGAGATCTTATAAAGTGAAAACCATTTATCTTACTTCTAAAACTGAAAAATACAATATATTTCTTAATTCAACACCTGCGGGTATGCAAATTTCAATAAACGATTCTATTATAGTTTTAACACCAGAGAAGATAAATTTAAACAAAGGTGTTTATTCTTTTAAACTTTTGAATAAGGATTACATACCTGTTGATACTATTGTTGAAATAGTTAAGGATGACACACTATTTTTCAAATTTGAAAAGAGGAAAGTCACACAGAGTTATGGATACCTTTCTTTGAATGTTTTACCCTGGGCTGATGTTTATATAGATGGAATATTGATCGACAAGACACCGTTAACAAAAGATATAAGATTGGTAACCGGTAAACATATTTTAAAACTCGTTCATCCGAATAGAAAGGAATACATCAAAGAGATAGAGATAATGGAAAATAAAATTTTAAAACTGGATATAGAACTTGAAATATCGTATGGTTATATTAAAATAATTGTAAGGCCTTGGGGAAAGGTTACGATAGATGATAATTTTATAGGATTCACTCCAATATCCGATTCTATAAAGTTGCTTATTGGACCTCATAAAATAAAAGTTGAAAATCCTTACTATCCGACAATAGAGGATAAAATATACATAAAAGAGGAGGAATTATTAAAGAAAGTATACTCGTTTTGATTCTCTTTTTTAGTTGTTCTCTAATTTTTTCTGTTACGATAAACGATATCATAATTTACTATGAAACTGGTGAATACGATAAAGTGGTTATAGAGGGAGAAAAAATTTTAAAAGATTTTAACCTTGAAGTTGATGATCTTATCAATTTACAGACATACATCGCATTTTCCTATATAGCTAAAGGAGATACTTTAAATGGACAAAAGTATTTTGAAAACATCCTCTCAATCGATAACAATTATATTCTTAACGAAGAGTTCGTTTCACCAAAAATAATAAAAATTTTTTCAAAAGCAAAAGAGAGGATCAATTTTCTTGTTCAAAAAACACCAAATTATTACAGAATTGAAAAAATACCAGATACCTTTATGAATAGAAAGGATCTACTAATCAAATCGGCTTTTTTACCCGGATGGGGGCAGATGGGACTTGGAGAGAAAAGTAAATCCATAACATTAAGTTCTCTTTTTCTTTCTTCTTTAATTGGAAGTGTTACCACCTATATTTTTACAGTCAACATGAAAAATATTTATCTCAACTCAAAGAATGAAATAGAGGCAGAAAAGAATTATCAGGTTTATAACAACTGGTCAAAAATAAACAGATTTTTTGTGGATCTTACATTTTCAGTTTACATATTCAACATTTTTGATATTCTATGGTAAAAATATTTATTATTCTATTCATTTTTTTTACTCTTATATCATGTTATATAGATGTTCCCCATATGGGTCAATTTGATCCTGAAAATCGTTTTGGTAAGGGAAACATAAAAATAAAATGTTATGATAAATTAAATGATCCTTTAAGTGATGTAAAGATTATTTTGAACGATTCTTTGATTTCTCAAACGAACGATTCAGGTTATTCTGTCTTTTATAATGTTTTAAAGGGAGCAGTAAATTTAAAATTTGAAAAAGAAGGATATTCTAAAATTCATATGGATACTTTACTTAAACCCGGTATAACTTTGAATATCGATCAACAACTAAATTTTATTCCCATTATGGAAACTTCGTATGTTTATTCAAGTATAAAAAGGGTAAGTGATATTTTTGATAGTTTGAGTTACAATGTGAACTATGTTTTAAAAGTTGTTGAAAAAGATTTGATGGATGATATAGATACCGTTAAAGTAAATTTTAATTTTGGAGATTTTTTTATTTCAATGTTTTATCAGGATGATTATATAAAATGTTCTTTGAATTTTAATCAAAACAATTCACCTGTTCTTATTTACGATCTTATAGGGCAAAAGGGTATAGCCTATCTTGTTGATACTTATGGCGAAAAGGTTTATTCGAGGGATCTGATGTTGATAAGGTTTGTTGAAAATCTTCCCCAAATAATAAATCCATATGAAGGTGAACAGTTGATCTTTCCATACAATTTTAAATTCAAAGTTGAGAAACCATCATATTCCACATTTATAGAAATATTAATTTTAGATCAATTTGGGAAAACGATCCTTTGTGATAGTTTATCTGTGGAGGATACTCTTTTTGTTTATGATCTTCCCCTGAAAGAGGGAGAATACAAATTCGTTATAAGAAATGTTGATCTTTTTGGTAATTTTTCAGAAAATTTTGTAAATTTTTATTCTATGTAGGAGTGAGTATGACAAAAAATCTTCCGGATAATATTAAACTATTAAAATCACTTTATGAGGCGAGCGAAATAATAAATTCGATCAGAGATTACAACGAACTTCTTGAAAAAATAATGGATACGGTGTTGAAACTTCTTGATGCCGAAAGAGGTTTCATAATGATAGTTGATGACAAAACCGAACAGATGAAAGTGGAAGTTGCAAGGAATCTTCACAAAGAAAATATAATCAATTCTAAAGAGATTTCTATGACGACCGTATATTCGGCATTACAGAGTGGAGAGATAATAAGAACCTCCGATGCTCAATCCGATCCCCGTTTCTCTGAATCCCAATCCATCGCTCTGTACAATTTGAGATCCATTATGGTTATACCTTTAAAAAGACTTGAAAGAATCATAGGGGTTATATATCTTGATACTCAAACTATAAGAAAAGTTTTTTCCGACGATGAAGTAGATTTTATAAACGCTTTTGCAAATCTCGCGGTTTTAAGTATTGAAAATGCAAAATTGACCAATTCCCTTGCAGTGGAGAATAAAAATTTAAAAGGTGAAATTTCGTCTTTGTATAATTTTAAAGATATCATAGGAACCAGCAAAAAGATGAGGGAAGTTTTGAGATTGATCGAGAAGGTTATAAATACTGATGTTCCGGTTTTACTTCAGGGAGAAAGTGGCACAGGGAAAGGTTTGATGGCAAAAGCGATTCATTACAATTCTCCAAGAAAAGATAAAAAATTTATAACACAATATTGTGGTGCTTTGCCGGAAACGCTTCTTGAAAGTGAATTGTTTGGATATGTTAAGGGTGCCTTTACCGGAGCGATAACTGACAAGATGGGATTGTTTGAGGCTGCAGATGGTGGGACATTTTTTCTTGATGAAGTTGGAGATCTTTCATTGTCCACACAGACAAAACTTTTAAGAGTCCTTCAGGAACACAAAATAAGAAGACTTGGAGATACCGATGATAGACTTGTTGACGTGAGAATAATTTCTGCGACAAACAAAATATTAGAGGATGAGGTGAAGAGAGGAAATTTCAGGGAGGATCTTTTTTACAGGTTAAATGTGGTAAAGATAGTTGTTCCTCCTTTAAGGGAAAGGAAGGAGGACATACCTGTTCTGGTTAGATATCTAATCCATAAACTTGGTAATAAAAACAAAAATGTTGTTGGCATTACTAACGAGGCTATGTCCGATCTTATGAAATACGATTGGCCCGGGAATATCCGTGAACTGGAAAATGTTATACAGCATACTATGGTTATGGCTCAAAATGAGATGATCACGGAAGAGGATATCCCCGCTGAAATTTTACAGAGAAGGTTTATAAAATATGATTATTTTTCCAAAAAATTAAAAGATGTTGAAAGAGAACACATAATCAATGTTTTAAGTGAAACCAATTTTTCACGTAAAAAAACAGCAGAGATTTTAGGAATAAGTTTAAGGACATTGCATTACAAATTGAAAGAATACAATATAGATAGAAAAAAGGAAAAGAATCAGGAGGAATGATGAAACTTGTTGAATGCATACCAAATTTTTCAGAAGGTAAAGATATGGGTATAATCAAGCAGATAACGGATCAGATAGAATCTCTTCCCGGTTCGATTCTACTTGATGTGGATCCAGGTTCTGCGACCAACAGAACGGTGGTAACTTTCATTGGAACACCGGAATCGGTAGTGGAATCAGCATTCCTTTCTATAAAAAAGGCTGTGGAACTTATAGATATGTCAAAACATAAAGGTGAACATCCAAGGATGGGAGCATGTGATGTATGTCCATTTGTTCCTGTAAGTGATGTTTCGATAGAGGAATGTGTTGAAATGGCAAGAAAACTTGGAAAAAGGGTTGCTGAAGAATTGAAGGTTCCGGTATATCTTTATGAATATGCTGCGACTGGATCCAAAAGAAAATCTTTAGCGAATATAAGAGAAGGGGAATATGAAGGTTTGAAAGAAAAATTGAAAGATCCCGAATGGAAACCAGATTTTGGTAAACCAGAATTCAATCCTAAAAGTGGTGCTACCGTTATAGGTGTTAGAGATTTTTTAATAGCCTACAACATAAATTTGAACACAAGGGATGCTAAACTTGCAACTAGAATCGCCAATGTCATAAGGGAAAAGGGGGTACCGAAAAAGGATGAAAATGGGAAGGTTATAAAAGATGAAAAAGGTAATACTATTTATATACCTGGTAAATTGAAGGAGTGTAGAGCTATAGGATGGTATGTTGATAATTATGGGATAGCACAGATTTCGATAAATTTAACAAATTGGAATGTTACCCCTCCACATATCGCATTTGAAACAGCATCTATAGAGGCTGAAAAGATTGGGGTAAAAGTTACAGGTTCAGAACTTGTTGGACTGATTCCCAAAGATGCTTTACTGGAAGCTGGAAGATATTATTTGAAAAAACAGAACAGATCAACAGGTATACCTGAAATGGAAATAATGTATATAGCGATAAAATCACTTGGGCTTGATAATCTTTACAAGTTTGAAATAAACAAAAAAGTTATAGAATACGCTTATCAAACCAGAATGAGTAGAAAAAAACTAGTCAATTTGGAAATAAAAGATTTTTTGGATGAACTTTCAACAGATTCACCCGCACCTGGTGGTGGAAGTGTTGCCGCTTTAAATGGAGCGATATCCGCCTCGCTTATATCTATGGTTGCCAACTTAACCTTCAATAAAAAAGATTATGAAAAGTATAACGATGAGGTTGAAAAAATTGCGATTTTTGCTCAGAAGATAAAAGGTAGAATGATGGAACTTGTGGATCTTGATACCGAAGCATTCAACAAATATATGGAAGCTTTCAGGATGCCCAGAAAAACGGATGAGGATAAAAAAATAAGAGAGGAAAAATTAAAAGAAGCCACAATAAAGGCGATTGAAGTCCCCATAGAAACACTCAAAACGGTAAAAGAGCTTTTACCTTATCTTGAAAAAATAAGCAACATAGGAAATGTGAATTCGATATCCGATGCTGGAGTTGCCTGTCTTAATACGATCTCCTGTGCAGAGGCAGCATATATGAATATACTTATAAATCTAAAAAATTTGCAGGATGATGAATACAAAAAAGTTGTTTTGAAAACAAGCGAAGAAATTTTAAAAGATATAAAAGAGCAGGTGGAAAAGATAAAAGAAAGAGTTTATAGACTCATTCGATGATAAAATATTTATAACTGTTATTTATTTTTGAATATATAGCAAAAGGTTTTTCATCTATGAATTTTATATATCTGCTACCCACCTTATATATATTTTTTATCGTATTTTTATTTTCGTTAAGTTTTTTACAATCTGTATATAAGATGAATTTGTTTTGAGCCAGTTTTATTGAAGGTATAAGTAATGAAAAAATTATAGATACCATCGTTATAAGGGCTATGAGTTCACTGATCAATATTCCTTTCTTTTTGTTTGTTTGAGAAAAATTGAATATCTCAAGGAAAAATAAAAGTATAAAGGTTATAAGAGTTAAAAGGGAAAATTCAAGAATTAGAAGAATAAGCAAAGGTATTATGGATAAACTTTTTTTTAGATCATCTTTTTTAAAATCGAATTTGATACAAAGATAGGATATTAAAAAATTGAATATAAAAATGTAGAAAAATAAGTAAAATTTCTGGTTTGAATTTATAAACGGTGTTGTTGATGGTTTGTTTAAAAGATATAGGGATGTAAAAACTATAGCACCCAAAAGGTTTGTATAAAAAAATGTATCCGTCGATGATATTTCTATAGTTTTGTAAAAAGATCTTAAAAATTTAAAAATAATTATCTGAATTATAAGTGTTATGATAAAAGTGATAACAATTCCAATCGAATCAAAATTTTTTAAAATAAAGAGTATTACCATTGAAAGTGTAATAAGATGGTAAAATATTTTAATATAATATTTTCTTTCAAACAGGAGAGTTGAAAATTTATAGGATAACAGCAATGATGTAAATATAAAAAATGAGTTTAAAAACTTCAACTGAAAAATTAGAATTGTATAAAGTAAAATCACGGGAATCGATATTTTCAAGGAAGGTATAAAATTTTTTTTAAAACCTGTTATTATTTTTCTTTCAAAAATTAAAAATATCGTTGATGCTGTGAAGACGAAACCCATCATAGGTGGGATATGATAACCTGTTATGGTTACAAGATTTTTTAAAGAAAAGATGGCGAAAGAGAAAATAACTAAATAAAAATTGATCGATATAAATTTTTTCATAATCCTCACTTGTTAAAGTAAATTTTATTTTATGATTTCTATAAGTCAATAGATTTTTTTTGTTGACAGGTAGAAAAATCATCGTTAAAATTTTAATATGAATATTGTTGAAGTTTTAAAAGGTGACATAACCGAATTTAAAGTAGATGCTATAGTTAATGCTGCAAACAGTACACTTTTGGGAGGTGGCGGAGTTGATGGCGCCATCCATAGAAAAGCTGGGCCGTTGCTTCTGGAAGAGTGTAAAAAATTAAAAGGATGTAAAACCTCCGAAGCTAAAATAACTAAAGGGTACAATTTAAAAGCAAAATTTGTTATCCATACCGTTGGTCCTGTTTATAAAGATGGGAAGAGCGGAGAACCAGAACTTCTATACAGGTGTTATTATAATTCTTTGAAACTTGCTTCAGAAAACAATATTAGAACTATAGCCTTTTGTGCGATCTCAACCGGTGTTTATGGCTATCCGAAAAAGCAGGCAGCGGATATTTCTTTTAAAGCGATTTTTGATTATTTAAAAAATAATGATAACGATTTCTCGAAAATATATATGGTTCTATACGATGATGAGACTTTTGAAATCTTTAACGAAGTTTTTAAAAAATACGGAAAGTGAGTATTATGAAAATATTGATAGTTTATTATTCTTTATCTAAAATCACAAAAAAAATTGTTGAAATTTTGAAAGATAGATTGAGTGAAAATTTTTTGTTGATACTTTTGAAATAGTTCTAGTCTACCGTTATCAGTAAAAACGATAACATATAACTTTACAGGCAAAGAAAGGGCATTGAAAATTATGGAAAGTATCATTATGGATAAAAAAGGAATCGTAGTTGAAAAGTTTTGTTTTAATAGATTATTCCATAATATTTTTAAAGAGGCACAGAATCTTGATATGAAGAAATTTTTAAAGTGATTTTTATTTTTTGAATTCTTCTTCTACTATTTTTTCTATTAAATCTTTTATCTTATCTCTAAGTTCCCTTATCTCGGAAATATCTCTATCCTTTATATCATCTAGATTCCAGTCTAAACTTTTTTTTGAAGGGTATGTTGGGCATACCTCCTTACCTACCATGGTTACAAGATAATCGAATTCGATATTCGGTAGGTCAAAAAATCCTTTAGACTTTAAACTCGATGTATCCACACCAATTTCATAAAGTATCTTTTTCGCATTTGGATGGATTGAATCGACTGGTTTTGAACCTACAGAATATGCATCTATGTAATCGTTAAAATATTTTTTTGATATTCCTTCAGCGATTTGACTTCTAAAACTGTTTTCAATCTATGCAAATAATATTTTTAATTTTTTCTGAGCCATTTTTACTCCTTTTTAAAAATTTTACCATTTATACCTAATATTTGAAAATGTTTTGTTAAAATAATGTTAATTTTTGGTTAATTTTATATGGTTGACTCATTTTTTTTACTTTTATAATTATTTCGTGAAAAAAATTTTATTATTTTTATTTTTACTATTGTTTTTCAGTTTACCACTTGTTCTCGTATTCCAGTATGATCATTATTCATATCATATCTGGAGTTATGTTTTCGTCAGATCCGGAATAGAAGAAATTTATAATAGAGAAAATTATTTTGATAGATTTGCTGATTATTTTCCTTTCGGTTCCTATATCGCTATATTCACAGGTAAAATAATTTCATTTTTTTACCCCTTGAGTATAACATCCATACCTTTTTAAACTTTTATAAAATCTTTTCATTGATAGTTTTACTATTATTTTTTTTCTTTTTACATAAACAAAAATTTCCATCGTTAAAATTGATTTTTTTGTTTTTACCTTTTTATTTTTCCATAACCCTGAATGGACAATTCGATGTTATAATAATTTTTTTGTTAATTTTATCTATAACTTTTTTTGAAAGGAAAGATAATATTTACGGAATAGTTATTCTTACGATCCTTTTTTTCAGTAAACCAACCGCGCTATTTTTTTGTGATGTTGATATTTTTACATTATTTTAAAAATAGTTTCAGTTTAAAATTCATTTTAAAAGCCTTTTTTGTTTTTATCGTTTTAACATTTCTTATTTTTCTGCCATTTGTTTTTTCAGGAAAGCTATTTAAAACTTTTTTAGATATCTATTACAACTCAACATATATGCTACCATTCTCAGGTTATTCTTTTAACCTTTTAACTCTTTTCCAGAATATGGATATCGATAAAAATATTTTCAATCTTTCACTTAAAACCTACTCTTTGATTTTTTTATCAATTTCATCCTTTATCATATCTTTTTTTTGTAAATGGGATATTTATAAAAAAATATCTATTTTTTCACTTATATGGTTTAATTTTCTTGTTGGGTTAAGAGAGAATCACATCCTTTATCCTTTATTTTTTATAAACTTATTTTTAATTTATGAAAAAGATCTATTAAAGAATTTTGTTTTTTACCTTTTCTATATTATCTCTCTTATAAACATATTCTTCTTTGTGTTCAAAACTTATAAATGGATCCCTGTTTCTATAATGTCTGGAATAAGTTTGACTTTAAGTTTGATCGTTTTTAAAATAATCTTAGACTTTAAAGGGAAAAATTTCATTTTTTTAGAAAATATGAATATTTTAAAAAAAATGTTTCTCTTTATAATATTTATTATTTTTTTCGTTTGTTATTTACCTTATGGAAAATATGATAAAACTGAAAAAAATTTTTTTTATGAAATGATAATGTCCAAAGATATTCTTGAATACTCAACCGATAAATTTCTTGATCTCAATATAAAAACTTTTTCTTTATTTTCACATCATCTTTCTTTGAGAATGTCGGACTCATCTTATTTAAAAGTAAAGAATTTAGATAACAAATATCAAAATCTTTCTTTTTATGTAACACTCGAAAATGGTGATTCCGCTTATCTATTTTTTTGTGATCGATCCATCAAGTTGAAAAAATATGAAAAGATTTTTGTTGATTCAAAAATTTTTAATTTCAAAATTGATACATTGATTTTTAAAGTAAAAACCTTCAACGATAATTTGAATTTGATCCTGTATGACACTTTCTATTAATTATTGATTTAATTTAATTCTTATTTATAATAAAAATTAAAAAAGGAGTTAATTTGATTCTAATCGATGGATTCAATCTTGATTTCGAAAAATTCAAAAAGATAGTCTTTGATTGTGAACAAGTTGGCATAACTGCGGATGCCAGAAAAAGGGTTATCGATTCGTATAAAATCATTCAAACTATAGTCAAAGAGAACAGAAGAGTTTATGGGGTTACAACAGGTTTTGGAAAACTTGTCGATATAAATATTCCAGCCGATAAAATTAAATTGTTACAGGAAAGAATTTTAAAATCACACTCCGTTGGTGTTGGAGAGCCTTTTTCTTTTGAAGAGGTTAGAGGGGCAATTCTTCTTAGAATCAACACGATCATAAGAGGCAACAGTGGAGTTTCCACCCAAACGCTTGATATGTTGATTCAACTTTTAAACAAAAAAATTTATCCCTATGTTCCCCAAAAAGGTTCTGTAGGTGCGAGTGGTGATCTTGCACCGTTATCACATATCGCACTTGTTCTTATAGGTGAGGGAGAATGTATCGAGTTTGGTAAAAGGGTTAAGAGTCTGGTTGTTTTGAAGAAAAACAATTTAAAACCTATAAAATTACAACCAAAAGAAGGACTTGCCCTTATAAATGGAACTCAGATGATGACATCGATAGCTGGTTGTTCTTTGGTAAAAACTGAAATTCTTTTAAAACTCGCAGACATAGTTGCAACAGCATCTGCCGATGCTCTACTTTCAACCGATGTTCCATTTGAAAAAAGAATTTCAGATATCAGATCCCATAAAGGACAAAAAGATAGCGCATACAACATTTATAATCTTTTAAAAGGCTCACAGATAAGAGAATCACACAGAAAATGTTCAAAAGTCCAGGATCCTTATTCGGTAAGATGTATTCCTCAGGTCCATGGTGCTGCCAGGGAACTCTTTTATTTCACAAAGGGAATAGTAAAAACCGAATTCAATTCTTCAACGGATAATCCTTTAGTCTTCTTAAAAACAAAGGATGTGGTCTCGGGTGGTAATTTTCATGGGCAGATAATAGCAACCGCTCTTGATTCGCTGAAGATCGGTTTAAATGGACTCGGTAACATATCGGATAGAAGATTGTACAGGTTAACGGATCCCTCACAAACAGGTCTTTATCCTTTCCTGATAAAGGATGTTGGGTTGAACAGTGGTTTTATGATGCTACAGGTTACAACTGCTGCTCTGGCTTCAGAAAACAAACTTCTATCTCAACCTGCAAGCGTTGATTCGATACCAACATCTCTTGGACAGGAGGATCATGTTTCAATGGGAACGATAGCCGCAAGAAAATTGAGAGATCTTATCATAAACGATTTTTATATTCTTTCAATAGAGTTATTTGCCGCTTTAACAGCCTTAAGGTATAGAAAACCTTTGAAAAGTTCAAAACCCTTAAATGAACTTTTAAACTGGTTCTTCGAACTGATAAAGCCTCTGGAGGATGATAGAACCTACTATAAAGATATAGAAAAAATATTTGAATTGACATATACCGGAAAAGTTGTTGATGTTGTTGAAAGGTTTTTAAAGTTAAAATAGGAGTATTTATGAATAATTATAAACCTATAAGAGCACCACGCGGAACAAACATTTCCTGCAAATCATGGCAACTTGAAGCACCGATGAGAATGTTGATGAATAATCTCGATCCTGATGTAGCAAAGGATCCTGAGAACCTGATAGTTTATGGTGGAAGAGGTAAGGCTGCAAGAAATTGGGAATCTTATTATAAAATTATTGAAACTTTAAAAGAGATGGATATTGATGAGACTCTGATAATGCAGTCTGGAAAACCTGTTGCAGTTTTTAAGACTCATGAATGGGCTCCAAGAGTCCTTATAACCAACTCACTTCTTGTTCCCAAATGGGCAACTCTGGACGAATTTTTAAAACTTGAAGCTATGGGTCTTACATGTTATGGACAGATGACAGCAGGTTCATGGATATATATTGGGACACAGGGAATATTGCAGGGAACCTATGAAACATTCTATGCTATAGCAAAAAAACATTATAATTCGAGTTTGAAAGGTAAATGGATTCTTACCGCTGGACTTGGAGAGATGGGAGGGGCACAACCTCTTGCAGCGGTTATGAACGATGGTGTAATGATTGTGGTTGAAGTTGATCCAACACATATTGATAGAAAGATAGCACAGAAATATTGTGATGTAAAAGCGGAGACTCTCGATGAGGCATTGAAATTAAAAGATGAAGCGTTAAGAGAGAATAGACCTCTATCGATAGGATTACAGGGAAATATAGCGGATATTCTTCCAGAAATGGTAAAAAGAGGTATCTATCCTGATGTTTTAACAGATCAAACGGCTGCACATGACCCTCTTTTTGGATATATCCCTTCAGGGTTTGATGTAAAGCAAGCAAAAGATCTCAGGGAAAAAGATAAAGAAGAATACCTTAAAAGAGTCTATGATTCAATATCAAAACATGTACAGGCGATGCTTGAAATGAAGAGAAATAAAGTCAAAGTATTTGAATATGGCAACAATTTAAGACAGAGAGCTTTCGATAACGGTGTAAAGGATGCATTCGATATAGTTGGATATGTGCCAGAATACATAAGAGATCTATTCAGTGAGGGTAGTGGTCCTTTCAGATGGGTTGCATTAACAGGCGAAGAGAAGGATATATATGAAACAGATAAGGCTCTTCTTGAAACTTTTCCTGAAGATGAACACCTGAGAAAATGGATAGAAATGGCTGGAAAAATGGTTAGATTTCAGGGGCTTCCTGCAAGGATATGCTGGTTGAAACAGGGTGATAGGGCTAAATTTGGATCTATAATGAACAGTATGGTAAAGAATAAAAGATTATCTGGACCTGTGGTTATAGGAAGGGATCATCATGATACAGGTGGAGCCGCTTCTCCAAACAGAGAGACTGAATCTATGCTTGATGGTTCTGATGCTATAGCCGACTGGCCCGTTTTAAATGCTATGTTGAATGTTGCTTCAGGTGCCACATGGGTCTCCCTTCACCATGGGGGTGGTGTTGGAATCGGCTATTCAATACATGCTGGTCAGGTCATACTTGCAGATGGAACCGAAACACAGGCAAAAAAGATAGAAAGAGTTTTGACAAACGATCCAGGACTTGGTGTCGTTAGACATGCAGATGCTGGCTACAGGATTGCACAGGATACCGCCATAAAGCAAAAAATAAAGATGCCGATGCTTAAATGATATGAGGATACTTTTAAAAAATATAAAACAACTTATTACATCTCAACCTGAAGAATCAGGATTCGTTTCACTTGATAGAATAAAATCTCCAGTATCCAATTTCAACTCTATTCTGATCGAGGAAGGAAAAATAAAAAAAGTAGGCTATAATTTAAATTTACCTGCTGAAAAAATTATAGATTGTTCCTGTTTTATAGTTACACCAGGTTTTGTGGAATCACATACACATCTTGTATATTCAGGTTCCCGTGCCGATGAATTTCTTTTGAGGGCACAGGGTGTTTCCTACAAGGATATAGCAAAGTCTGGTGGAGGTATAAAAAAGAGTGTTAAAAGTACAAGAAGTGTTAACTATGAGGATCTTTTAAATGAATCAAAGGAAAGGTTAAAAATTTTTTTAAGAAAAGGAATAACCTCAATAGAGATAAAATCAGGTTATGGTCTTGATATGGAAACCGAGATCAAACAGTTAAAGGTTATCAGGGAATTGAAAAAAATTTTTAAAATGGAGATAAAATCAACATACCTTGGAGCCCATGAGATACCCGAAGAATTTAAAAACAGAAGAAACGAGTATATTGAGTTTATAAAGAACAAAATGATACCTTATATAGCAGAAAACGAACTCGCAGATTTTATAGATGTTTTTTGTGAGAATGGTGTTTATACCGAAATTGAATCTTATGATATACTTTCAAAAGGTATTGAATATGGTTTAAAGGTAAGATTGCATGCTGATGAAATGGAGTATTCTGGTGGTTCATCCGTTGCTAAAAGATTGAAAGCTAAATCTGTAGATCATTTTAATTTTCCCAATCCCGATGATCTTGTAGATTTGAAAAATAATGGGACGATTATAACCCTCTTGCCTTTAACCAACATGTTTTTAAAGATAAAAGAAAAGCCCCCTGTTGAACTTATGAGAAGCGTTGGAAATGCTATTTCCATATCAACAGATTTTAATCCGGGATCTTCACCATCTTATTCTCTTCTTCTTGCTGGAACAATAGGAATGGTCAATTATGGCTTAACATACGATGAGCTCATATATGCTATAACTGTAAATCCTGCTTATTCACTTGATCTTGATTATAAGGGATCTATAGTTGAAGGTAAGGATGCGGATATCCTGCTGTTCAGAAAAAATGACTATAAAGAACTTTTTTATTATTCTGGTGATGATCAACCTGAAATCGTTATTTTAAAAGGTGAGATCGTTAACTTTGAAAAACTTTAATGAGAAAATTCTTGAAAGCAAAAAAATAGATATCCCTGATAGAATAGATACCTTGATTAAAATATTTGGAGAGTGTAAATACAAGTTTCCTTTTGAATCGATCATAGTCCTTTATAACCTTAAAGGTTTATTCGATGATACGTTTCAGGTAGATTTTCATCTTTTTAACCATTTTACTATGATCAAACTTTTTGATGAGTCTTTAGAAATTATAACAGAACTTGAAAACGATGAGGATAGATTTTTCTATTTTATTAGAAAATATCCCATCGATGAGAGATTCGTTGATAAAGGGATAAATGATATAAAAAAGATTTTAAAAAACGGGGTGGTTGATAGAGAGTATCTTTCCAGAACATATTATGAACTCGCTTTAAAATCTTTAAAACTTGTTGATGAGAATATTTCCGATAGACTTTTTAACAATGCGATAAAATTCGCAAAAGGAAATGTAATGGTAAAGATGATACTCTCCCGTGTAAATTTTTTACTAAAAGATAATAGAAGAGAGGAGGGGATTAATTTATTGTCTGATAGTATAAACAGTTATCCTCAGGAAGAAGTTTTACAACTAATGTACAAACTGGCTACTATCTATGAAAATAGCGAACCTTTAAAATCGATACAACTTTATGAAAACATTTTGAAAATGGATCATGATTTTTTAGATGTTTCTGAAAGAATAAATAAATTGACAAATAATAAAAATGAGTATAAAATTAAAAACATAGATATTTTTGAAAATTTTGGCAACGATGATGATAATATTCACTTTATTTGAGTGAGGAATTATGAATTATGAAACTTTTTTTCATATGTCCTTCGAGCCTTTTTCAAATGTCCCTGATTCAAGATTCTTTTTTGAAACAAATCAACACAAGATGGCACTTTTGAGATTAATGCATGCTGCTGACAAGATGAGAGGTTTCGCTATACTTTTAGGTGATGTTGGGACAGGTAAAACAACCGTTGCAAGAAAACTTTTAGCATATCTAACAAAAAACCCGAAATTTCAAACTGGATTGATAGTTCTAACTCATGAAAATTTTTCCGATGAATGGCTTTTTACCAGAATAGCACAGATTATCGGTTTAAAAGATATCACAAACCTTATAAAGGATCCGATGAATATTCTGACAAGACAGTTGGTCAATCTTGATAGGGAAGGTAAAAAAACTATTATTATCATAGATGAAGCGAATAAACTCTCTGATGCCAAAATAATTGAGCAGTTGAGAGGTTTTTTGAATCTCGAATTGAACGACAGAAGGATAATAACATTTATTCTAATCGGCATACCTGAACTTGAAAGAAATATAATGCAGAACGAATCTCTTTTGCAGAGAGTTGCGGCAAGGGCTTATTTGAAATCTCTGACAAGGGATGAAACTTATGGTTATATCAGATACAGGTTGTCCGTTGTCGGTTCAAACATTTCATCAATCTTTACACCTGACAGTATAGAACTTATTCATTCCTATTCGAATGGAAGACCAAGACTCATAAACGCTATATGTGACAACTCTTTACTTGAAGCAGCCTTTTTACAAAGGGTTCCAGTTGACAGGATGATGGTTGAAGAGGTTTGTGAATCACTCGGACTGAAAAGAGAGTTCAGTAATTTTAAAAGGGAACTTTAAAAAGGAATTCTATGGCAACATTAAAAGAGGCTCTTGAAAAGGCAACACAACTCGAAAAGAGTGGCAGGTATGAAGATGCTATAAAGATATATCTTAAAATTATCGCTGCATCCAAAGGTCAACCTGATCCTGCTCATTATAATAAGATAGGAGATATTTACATTAACAATTTGAAAAAGAAATCTGAAGCCATTGAAAATTATAGAATGGCTATGAACCTGTATGTTCAGCAAACCTGGTATCCACTTGCAATAGCCATGGCAAAAAAGATAAGCAAGGTGGATCCTGAACTTCTTGAAATTTACCAGATACTCGGTGATCTTCATAAAAAAGCAGGATCCATTGGCGACGCTTTGAACTCTTATATTCTTTTTGCTGAGAAAGAGCTAGAGGCAAAAAATATTAAGATAGCGATAGAAGGTTTTAAAAAAGCACTTGAACTTGTTCCAGAAAAAATAGAACTCAAAGAAAAATTGATTGAACTTTATATACAGGAAAACAATTTTGATTTTGCACTGGAATATTTAAAAGATGTTGAATCCTACTATTTAAAAAGAGGTGAACTTCCACAGGCAACGATGACAAGAAAAAAGATAAGTCAAATAGAAACTAAACTCGGTATAGGGAAAAAAGAAACTTTTGAACAAACTACAAAACCTCATGTAGAAGAAAAACCAAAAATTGTTGAAACTAAAAAAGTTGTTGAAAATGTTGAAGAGATAGATCTGAGTGAACTGGTTGAAGATCTTTCCAAACAACTCGACCAAACTTTTACAGGTGATATTTTTAAAAAAAAGGATGAGCAAGTTTCAAATGCTAGTTTAGAATTTAAAGAAACACCTAACGAGGATATTTCAACTATTTTTAAAGAGGATGCTTCGACTATCGAATCTTATATCGAACTTGGGAAACTTCAGGAGGATCTGGATATAAATAGCGCAATAGAATATTATTATCAGGGTGCTGAGGCTTACAACAATATTGGTGATTTAAAAAACGCTTTAAAAACTTATATAAGAATTTTTGAACTTGATCCTGAACAGAAGAACGCAGCTGAAAGGATAATAGAAATTTCCAATAAAACGGGAGATTTCAAAGGCGCTATAATGGTTTATCTTTACTATGCAAATAAGGTTAAAAATGTTTCTAAAGATAATGCTCTGTTTTATGTTAATACAGTTTTAAAGGTTGATCCTGCAAACCAGGTGGCTTTAGGAATAAAAAGAGAACTTGAAGGTGATAAAATATCTTTAGAAGATAAAGCGAGAAAAGAAAAGATAAAACAACCGACTGTTGAAGAACCGGTTAAACAATCCAAAAATGAGGAAAAAATTGAAGATTTTCTTTCCTCTTTCAAAGAGGATCTCTCAACAAAAATATCCGATTTAACTTTTATGAACGAATCGGAGCAGTTAACAGCAAAAGATATTATCAAAGGTAAAAATGAAGGTGGAAAACCTCTTTTTAAAGTTGAGGAAGAAAAAAAAGAAAATAAAGATGAGTCTTTCTGGTCATTACAGGAGTTACTTGATGAACTTAAAGAAGGACTCGATCAAAATCTTTCTGAAGAGGATGTATCGAGTCATTATGATCTGGGATTATCATTTAAAGAGATGGGACTCTTCGATATGGCTATAGAAGAGTTTCAAAAGTCAGTTAAAAACAAAGATTATGAGATGAAATCTCTTGAAATGCTTGGTCAATGTTTTCTCGAAAAAGGAGAAATCGACCTTGCAGAAGAAAGTTTAATGAAAGCACTATCCATTAAAGGTAAAGCACAAATTGAATATCTTGGGATAAAGTATACTCTTGCTAAACTGTATGAAAAGAAAAATATGTTAAAAGAGGCTTTAAAATTATATAATGAAATCTATACTGTTGATTCAAAATTTGAGGATGTTGTAAAAAGAATTAATCTGTTAAAGAATATTTCCAATAAACAGGATAAACAAAAAAAGGTAGAAACAAAAGATGAGGGAAAAGATACTAAAAAGGATGAATTTATAGATTTTTCAGCTATTCTAAAAGAAGAGATAGGTGAAGATTTTAACCTTGATGATTTTAATGTGGATACTTTCACTATAGATTCAAATGATGAACAACCTGAGGATAAAAATAAAGATAACAAAATAAGTTATATGTGATATGGATTATAATAGTTATTTTGGTTTCAACATAGCTCCCTTTGCCAGTTCTCCGGATGAAAGATTCTATTATAACTCCCCATTTCATTCAAAAGCGTTGATCAAATTACTTCATGTTGTTGAGCAGAGAAGGGGGCTTGCTGTATTGATCGGGGATATCGGCACAGGTAAGACCATGATTTCAAGAAAACTTTTAGATTACTTCTCATCCCAAAGTGATATTTTTGAAGTTTCACTTCTTGTTATAATACATTCTGAAATTACCGCTGGATGGCTTTTGAAAAGAATAGCAGTTCAACTTGGTGCAAAAGTGGAAACCGATAACAAAATAGATATCATAGGATATGTTTATAAACAGTTATCCCATCTTAAGGAGAAGAAGAAAAGACCTGTTGTGATGATAGATGAAGCCAATATGTTGAGGAGTAAAGAGATAATGGAAGAGTTGAGAGGGCTTTTGAATATAGTTGATTCCGATGGACATCTTATAACTTTTTTACTTTTTGGAATGCCGGAAACTGAAGAGAATCTAAAACTCGATCCTCCACTTTATGAAAGGATAAGTGTAAAAGTTACTTTGACTCCAATGGATCTTGAATCGACTCTTGGTTATATAAAACACAGGATTAAAATTGCCGGAAGAGAAGAATCGTTGTTTTCAGAAGATGCTTTAAAGTTGATTCATCAGATTTCGAAAGGAAAACCTCGTCTTATAAACAATATATGTGATAACGCTTTACTTGAAGCATTTATTGAGAAGAGAAAATTTATAGAAGTCGATATAATAAAACAGATTTCCCAGGATATAGGCATCATTTCATGAGCAACATAATTGCTGATTTACACATTCATTCAATCTATTCCGATGGAAAACTTGATGTGGAGAGCATTTGCAGAATTCTTAAAAATAATGGTATAAAGTTTTTTTCAATAACCGATCATGATTCGGGTAAAGCGTATGAGGAGTCAAAAAAGATATCAAAAGAATATGATCTGTTTTATATACCCGGGATAGAGTTTTCAACTGTTCATAAAAAAAAACAGGTTCATATACTTTACTATTCAAAAAATATTTCATCAATAGAAAAGGAATTGGTTGCCCGTAAGACTGACAGGTTAACTAGAATTTTAAAGATGGTTGAACTTTTAAAAGGTTTTGATATAGATGTGGATGTCGAAGATATTTTTTTTGAAGCCGAATATTCCGAATCAATCGGAAGGCCTCATCTTGCAAGGGCTATGGTGAAGAGAGGATTTGTTTCAAGTATAAAGGAGGCATTCGAAAAATATATTGGTGATGACAAACCCTGTTATGTGCCCAAAAAAGAGTATACTGTAAAAGAAACCGTTGAACTTGCACATAGATACAATGGTTTGGCTGTCCTTGCCCATCCATATGAAAACAATGTTGCTGAGTTTATAGATGAGATGATCGCCTGTGGAATAGATGGCATTGAAGTTTTTTCTACGAAAAACAACTGGCACAACATAGATTATTTAAAACAGAAAGCCTTTGATCATTCATTGTTGATAACAGGTGGTTCCGACTTTCATGGTGATGGTGATTATCAAAAATGTGGACTTGATGAAAAGAATTTTGAAGATTTCTATAATGCATGGAGGAGTTTATGAGAGATGATATTTTGAAAAGTTTGATAGAAGTTAACGGCACAAAACTTTTATTGATAATACTTGATGGACTTTCAGGTATCCCTGACGCTACGGGCAAAACTGAGCTTGAGACTGCATTTAAAGAAAACATGGATAGACTTGCAAAAACTAACGATCTTGGCTATATGGTGCCTGTAGCAACCGGAATAACTCCAGGTAGCGGTCCAGGTCATCTTTCTGTTTTTGGATACGATCCTTTTGAATATCAGATAGGAAGAGGTATACTTGAATCTCTTGGTCTTGGAATAAAAGTGGATGATAAAACGGTTACCGCAAGATGTAATTTCGCAACGGTTGATAAAGAAGGGAAAATAATAGATAGAAGGGCTGGAAGGATCTCAACCGATAATAATAAAAGACTCGTTAGTATACTCAACCAGAATATTAAAGAGATTTCAGGTCATAAGGTAGAATTTTATTCAGGTAAAGAACATAGATTCGTTACGATTGTAAGAGGTGTCGATGGTAATGCTTTCGTTAATGATACTGATCCCCAGGTAACCGATACAAAACCTTTAAAAGCTGAACCGTTTGGTCCCAACAGCGAAGAGTGTGCAAATATAATAAACAGGATATTTGAAAAGAGTATGGATATTTTAAAAGATGAAACAAAAGCAAACGCAATCCTTTTTAGAGGTATTTCAAAGATTCCTATAATTGAATCTTTTTATGAGAAATATAGATTGAAATCTGCCTGTATAGCAACTTACCCGATGTATAAAGGGCTTGCGTCGCTTGTTGGAATGGATGTTCTTGATACAAAAGATAGTTTAAACGAACAGGTGAAAAGTTTAAAAAACAATTTTAATAATTATGATTTCTTCTTTTTCCATGTTAAAAAGACAGATTCTTTTGGAGAGGATGGAGATTTCAATTCAAAAGTAAAAGTTATAGAAGAGTTTGATAAAATTATTCCTGAAATTTTATCACTCAATTTTGATGTTATTGCTATAACCGCTGACCATTCAACACCATCGGTTATGAAAGCACACTCATACCACTATGTACCACTTTTATTCATCAACAGGTTCCCAAGGCCTGTTGATGTTAATGGTTTTTCAGAAAAAGAATCTTTGAAAGGCTCAATAGGTAAAATTTATTCTAAGGAACTTATGAGTTTGATGCTTGCCGCTTCTTTGAGGTTAAAAAAATTCGGAGCTTAAAATGAAATCAGGTTATGTGGCTATAGTTGGCAAACCGAATACCGGTAAATCAACTCTTTTGAACAAAATTTTGAAAATCAATATTTCCGCGGTGAGTAAAAAAGCACAAACAACAAGAGCGGCTGTTCTTGGCATATATAATGATGATGACTCACAGATAATCTTTTACGATACACCCGGGATAATTAAAACAAAAAATCTTCTTGAAAAGGAAATGATGGGTGAACTTGAAAAGATTGTTCAATCTTCGGATATATTGGTTTACATACATGATAATAAAAACTGGATGGATGAAAGGATAGACATTAAATTTAAAAAAGATGGTGAAAGGTTGGTCTTACTTAATAAAATCGATCTTCTTGAGCAAAAAGAATCTGATGAGATCATCAAACATTTACAGGAAAAATATCAATGTGATGTTATTCCCATCAGTGCCTTAAATGATTATAATCTAGATTATTTTATAAACAATTTAAAATCTATTCTACCTTACGAAAATTTTTTTTATCCGAATGATATTATAAGTGAAAAGCCAGAGAGGTTTTTTGTAGCAGAATTTGTTCGCCAGATTGTTTTTGAGACTTATGGGGATGAGATACCATACTCAACCGGAATAGTTGTCGATGATTTCAAAGAAAGGAAGGATGGTAAGGATTATATTAAAGTTATCCTCTTTGTTGAGAGAGAATCACAGAAAAAGATAATCATTGGACATGGTGGAGGGATGATAAAAAAAGTGGGAATAGAATCAAGAAGACTGATCGAAAATTTTCTTGGAAAACAAGTATATCTTGAACTTATTGTAAAAGTTTCACAGGATTGGAAAAATAAGAAAAATTTAATTGAAAGAATGTGGAAACAGCTTTAAAAAAGAGGGAATTTTTCCCTCTTTTTATTTTACAAACTCATCTATAACCTTTGCAAGTCTTTTTACACCTTCAACTATCTCATCTTTTGAAGGATATGAAAAGTTGACCCTGAACGAATTTTTCTTTTCACCGTTTGCATAAAAAGCGGAACCAACAACATATGCCACATTCTTTTCTATAGCTTTCTGGAACATCTTATCACTGTCATATTTTTCGGGAAGTGAAACCCAGAGGAACAATCCACCATCAGGTTTTGTCCACTTTACCCCTTTATTTTTAGGCATATATTTTTCAAGATTCTCAAGCATGAGTTCATTTTTTTCTTTATATATTTTTATGGTTCTTTCAACAGTTTTTTTCAATAGACCTTTATTGAGAAATAGTGCGGCGATATACTGGTTAAATGTTGATGTGCAGAGATCGGTAGCCTGTTTTGCAACTATAAATTTATCTATTATCTCCTTTGGACCAACAGCCCATCCAAGTCTAAAACCGGGAGCGAATATTTTGCTGAAGGTGAAGAGTGCTATCACAAGGTTTTCTTTATCAAGTGAAAGTATAGAAGGAATATTGTTTCCACGGTATCTTATCATCCTGTAAGGTGAATCTTCCACTATCATAATTTTTTCTTTTGAAGCGATTTCGACAAGTTCTTTTCTTCTCTTTAAAGACATTGTAACACCTGCCGGATTATGGAAATCTGGTATCACATAGATAAATTTTGGTTTTTTATTTTCCCTTTTCAATTTTTGAATCGTTGAATCAAGAATATCAGTTTTGATTCCTTCATCATCAAGTTCAACCGAAACCATATTGCCTCTATAACTGTTAAAAGCACTTATCGCTCCAACATAGGTTGGAGATTCGACGATACAGATATCAGAAGGGTTAAGGAAAATTTTTCCGACAAGATCAAGTCCCTGTTGTGATGCTATGGTTATGCTGATATTCTCTTCTTTTAAGGTGATTTTTTCGCTATCCTTCATAAGTTTTATAAGTTCAGATAAAAGCATGGGAAGCCCTTCTGTTGAGCCATACTGAAGTGCCTTTTCCCCATATTTTTCGTAAACCTCGTTAGTTATTTCTTTTAATTCTGAAACCGGAAAAGATTCAGCTGATGGAAGTCCTCCAGCAAATGAGATTATTCCATCTTTCTGGGTTAATTTTAAAAGTTCCCTTATAACGGATCTTTTCATCGATTTGATATTATCTGAAAAAAGTTCTTCATAATTTATCATAAAAACTCCTTTTTAATCGTAAAATAAATTTTACCTTAAAATTTTATAAATATCAAGTAAAATTCTTCTATTTTTGGGAAAATTTTGTGATAGAAAAAAAATAGAAAATTGAAAGGAAAATAGAATGTTAAGAAAATATCTAATGGTTTAAAAGATAATGGATCCTTAGAGAATCAATCAAAATATACCATTTAAGTTGGATATTTTAGTTTAAAAATATGGTATAAAAAGAATGAAGAGTTGTTTACTTGATAGATGTATTTTGATAATGAATGATACCAACATTTTGATCAAAAGAGTATATATGAGTGAAAAAAGCCAGATAGAATAAAAGAAAGATTATGGTTCATATTATTTTTAAATTACCATATCTGTATCTCTCTTATAATATTGATATTCCTGTTTAAAAATTGGCTCTATAAGTTGTTAATGAATTGATAGATTAAAAAAATCTTTAAGTTTAAAATTAAAATATTTTTGATTGAATTTTAAAATCAGTTGAAAATAAAAAATTTTTCAATAAGATATATATATGAGGGTTTATAAGATAGTTGATGATACTGGAGATATAGGGGTTGAAGTCTATGGGGAAAATTACAAAGAACTCTTTGAAAAACTTTCATACGCCATATTTGATCTGATGGTTGAAAACGGCAGGGTGAGCGAAAAAATAGAAGAGGATGGAAATCTTGATTCTTCAGATTTTTTACAGTTGATTGTTAGATTTTCCAACCATCTTATATATCTTTTTGACCATCATAAATTTGTTGGTAAAAGGTATTTTGTAGATTTCACAAAGAAAGAAAAAGATTATTCTCTGAAATACAAAATCTATGGTGAGAGAATCGTTCAAAGCAAACATCAGATTAAAAGGTTTTTGAAATCGGCGACATATCATAATATCGATTATTTTGTAAATGATGGGAAAAAGGGAATAAGAATATATTTTGATTTATGAAAAGTATAAGAAATTTTTTGAAAAGAATCGATGAGAGCAGGATGATAATCCAAAAAGGTTCACTGGATGGAATTGATGTTGATTGTATTGTCTATTTAAATGAGGAACTCGAAAAAAATCTTCAGGATGATGCGTTATTACAACTTGTAAATGTCGCAAGACTTCCCCACATAGTAAAACGAAGCATAGCGATGCCTGATATTCATTCAGGTTACGGTTTCCCAATAGGTGGTGTTGCCGCATTTGATTTCGAAAATGGAATAATTTCTCCTGGTGGTGTTGGTTATGATATAAATTGTGGAATTAGATGTTTGTTAACCGATATTACGGTTTATGATCTTAAGGATAAGATTAAGGATCTTTTAACAAGAATTTTTTTAGATGTTCCATCGGGGATCGGTAGTGATGGTAGATTGAAACTTTCAAAAAATGATCTGAAAAGAATTGTTAGAAAAGGAGCATTATGGGCTGTAGAAAATGGATATGGTTTTGAAGAAAATCTTGAACGGATTGAGTCCGGGGGTTTCATCCCGGAATCAGATTTTGCTTCTTTGAGTGAGAAATCTATAGATAGAGGTTTGAATCAACAGGGAACACTTGGAAGTGGAAACCATTTTCTTGAATTGGATTATGTTTCCGAAATATTTGATGAGAATCTCGCAAGTAGTTTTGGGCTTTTTAAAAACCAGGTCGCTATAATGTTACATACCGGTTCAAGAGGATTCGGGCATCAGGTCTGTTCTGATTATGTTGATAGATTTACAAGTTATAATTTGAAGGAAAAAATTATTCTACCGGATAGACAACTCGTATACGCTTCTTTCAAAAGTGTTTATGGGAAAGATTATTATCATGCTATGAACTGTGCTGCAAATTATGCTTTCTGTAACAGAGAGATAATCAGTTTTTTTATAAAAAAGTCTTTTGAAAAGTTTTATAAAACAGATAAAATTGGAATAAGACTATTGTACGATGTTGCACATAACATAGCAAAAGTTGAAGAACATACTCTTGATGGAAAGACAAAAAAACTTATAGTTCATAGAAAGGGTGCTACAAGATCTTTCCCAAAAGGACATAAAGATTTAACAGGTTTATTAAAAAAAACTGGACAACCTGTATTGATTCCCGGAGATATGGTTTCCGGGAATTACATTATGGTTGGAGGTGAAAAGAGTTTATATGAATCTTTCGGTTCTACCGCTCATGGTGCCGGAAGACTGCTTTCAAGGAACCAATCACAGAAAGTAGCGAAACGGAAAGATGTCATAAAAGAGATTGAAAAAAGTGGCGTATTTGTTCTCTCCCAGAGTAGAAGAACAATTCTTGAAGAGATACCCGAAGCATACAAAGATATCGAGAATGTTGTTGAAACAGTAAAAAATGCAGGTTTATCATATCCTGTTGTTAAACTTTTACCAATAGGTGTAATAAAAGGTTAAAGATAACTTGACTTGATTTAATTTTTTGTTAATATAAAACCATCATTATTAATAAAAAGGAGTTAAAATGACTCTTGAGGAAAAACTTCTAAATTTGAAAAATAAAAGGAATAAAACTTTACTTGGTGGTGGAGAGGAGAGGATAAAAAAACAGCATGAAAAAGGGAAATTGACTGCAAGGGAGAGAATAAATCTTCTTTTGGATGAAGGTTCATTTGAAGAGTTTGATATGTTTGTGGAACACAGATGTTCAAATTTTGGAATAGATAAAACAAAGATCCCTGGTGATGGAGTTGTTACAGGTTTTGGAACGATAGAAGGAAGGCCTGTTTTTGTTTTTTCTCAAGATTTTACAGTCTTTGGAGGTTCCTTATCTGAAACTTTTGCGGAAAAGATCTGTAAGATAATGGATATGGCAGCGAAGAATGGAGTTCCCGTTATAGGGTTGAACGATTCAGGTGGGGCGAGAATACAGGAAGGTATTGAATCCCTTGCAGGTTATGCAGAAATTTTTTTAAGAAATGTTCTATATTCAGGTGTTATTCCTCAAATTTCAGCGATAATGGGCCCCTGTGCTGGTGGAGCAGTATATTCCCCTGCAATAACAGATTTCATTTTTATGGTTAAAAAAACATCATATATGTTTTTAACAGGTCCTAAAGTTGTTAAGACGGTTACAAACGAAGATGTAACAGAAGAGGAACTCGGAGGTAGTTCAATACACTCAACAAAATCTGGTATTTCACATTTTGTTTTTGATTCCGATGAAGAAGTTTTAAAAAATATAAGAAAACTTTTTTCATTTTTACCCCTCAACAATAAAGAAAATCCTCCAGTGATTTCTAACGATGATCCCATAAACAGGGAAGATCCAAAATTGAACGCAATAGTGCCTGATAATCCAAACAAACCTTACGATGTTAAAGAGATAATAAATATAATTGTTGATAATGGTGATTTTTTTGAAGTCCAGCCATATTTTGCAACAAATATAGTTATTGGTTTTGCAAGGTTCAACGGAAGACCTGTCGGAATAGTAGCGAATCAACCAAAATCTCTTGCTGGTGTTCTTGATATCAATGCATCGGAAAAAGGTGCAAGGTTTGTAAGGTTTTGTGATGCTTTCAATATTCCACTTGTAATTCTTGAAGATGTCCCCGGATTTTTACCCGGAACCCAACAGGAATATGGTGGAATAATAAAGAGTGGTGCTAAACTGCTTTATGCCTTTGCTGAAGCAACCGTTCCAAAGATCACGATAATTTTAAGAAAAGCTTATGGTGGTGCATATTGTGTTATGTCATCAAAACATATAAGGGGGGATATAAACTATGCCTGGCCAACCGCAGAGATTGCGGTTATGGGTCCAAAAGGTGCTGTTGAGATAATTTTTGCGAAAGAGATTCTGAAATCTGAAAATAAAGAGGAGACCATTGCAAAATTCGAAGAGGAGTATAAAGAAAAATTTGCAAATCCTTATTCGGCTGCAATTAGAGGTTATGTTGAAGATGTTATAGAACCAAAGACTACAAGGTTTAGAATAATAAGGGCACTTGAATTGTGTAAAAACAAGATGGATCTGAATCCGCCCAAAAAACATGGTAACATTCCTTTGTAAAATTATGAAAAATTATGTAAAACTTTTCATCATTATTCTTTCTTTATCATTTTTTATTTTTCTCTTTCCTTCCGAAGATAGCAAAGAACCTATCAACCCATACTTTTTGCCATTTATAGGAATTGCGGTTGTTTTTGTCGGGCTTTTAATTATGCAGATTTTTATAAATTTATTGAAACATATCTTAAATGTTCCAATAAAAGAGTTAAAAGATAAAAAGACTGAAGATTTTAATAAAAGTATACTTGAAAAGATAGAGTTGAATGAGGAAGAGTTAACAGCTATCACTACAGCATTGATACTTGAACACAAATTATACCATTCCGTTTCAAATGAAAAATTGACCATAAAATGGGAGGATAAACCTCCCTACTGGTTTTATGCAAGGAGTTAAGAATGGGTGAATACATATTAAATGTCAATGGTAAAGATTATAAAGTTAAAGTAAACTCCATAGATAATAATGTGGCTGATATAGAGATCAATGGGAAGAGTTATAAAGTCAATTTCAGGCAACTTGGTTCAATAGAACAGAAGGGAAAGAAAACATCCTCTACAGTCTCAGTCCAGCAGCCAATAATGCAGGAAGAGAAAAAAAAGGATGGAGAGGTTGTTAAAAAAGTTCTGGCACCTCTTCCCGGAGTTGTTTTAAATGTTCTGGTTAAAGAGGGAGATAATGTTAAAGAGGGACAGGATCTTTTAACTATGGAAGCGATGAAGATGGAAAATTCTATACATTCTCCATATTCTGGAAAGGTTTTGAAAATAAATGTTAAAAAGGATGATACCATAGCGGAGGGTGATGTTCTTGTTGAAATAGGAGTATAGAGATGTTGAAACTTTTTGAGGCTTTCTTCTCAATGACAGGATTTGCTAATTTAGATTACAGATTTTTGATAATGATTTTTATTGGATTGATCTTTATATACCTTTCTATAAAAAAAGAATATGAACCTTTGCTACTTTTACCGATAGGGTTTGGTATCTTAATAGGTAATATACCTGTAATGCTGGGATTAAAGGTTGGTATATATGAGCAGGGTAGTGTTTTAAACTATCTTTATTTTGGAGTTCTTAATGGATTATATCCACCTCTTATTTTTCTTGGAATTGGGGCTTTGACAGATTTTTCTACTCTACTTTCAAATCCCAAAACACTCATACTTGGTGCTGCGGCGCAACTTGGAATTTTTACAACATTTATTTTGTCTTACCTTCTTGGATTCACATTACCTGAATCTGGAGCGATTGGAATCATAGGAGGTGCTGATGGACCAACCGCTATTTTCCTTAGTTCAAAACTCGCGCCACATTTACTTGGACCTATCGCTATAGCAGCTTACTCGTATATGGCTCTTGTTCCGGTTATACAGCCACCGATAATGAGACTTTTGACCACAAGAAAGGAAAGACTCATTAGAATGAAAAAACCGAGAGCTGTTAAAAAGGTTGAAAGAATAATCTTTCCTATTGTTGGTTTTTTAGTCACTGCTCTGTTAACACCAGCAGCCATACCACTTCTTGGAATGTTGTTTTTAGGAAATCTTTTGAGAGAGAGTGGCGTAACCACAAGGCTTGCTAAAACTGCATCCTCAGCCATGATCGATACATGTACTATCCTGATAGGAATTTGTGTAGGTGCTTCAACACAGGCAAACATATTTTTAACTTTATCATCTGTTAAGATCTTTATTTTGGGATCTCTTGCTTTTGCATTCTCTTCAGCAGGGGGAATCCTTTTTGCTAAATTTTTGAATCTTTTTCTAAAAACGGAAGATAAGATAAACCCTTTGATAGGTTCGGCTGGTGTTTCAGCTGTTCCAGATTCAGCAAGAGTTTCTGAAGTAATGGGGTTAAAGGAAGATCCAGAAAATCACCTTTTAATGCATGCTATGGGTCCAAATGTTGCTGGTGTTATCGGTTCTGCGATAGCTGCCGGAATATTACTTTCATTTTTTATGAAATAAACTGTTGTATAAATCCATTTTTAAATGTATAATAAAAAAATGGATTTTAAATCTATACTTGGCAAAAGGTTATTTCTATCAATATTTTTAATACTTTTAATTTTTTCTGATATACTTTTTTCTATAATTTTAAATATTTTCATTTCAAATCTTTATGTAGATAACTTCAATAACAATTCTAAAAAGATAAATGAGTTTAAAAGTAGATATGAATCTAAACTTTCACAATATAGTTCACTTCAAGATTTTTTAATAAAAAATGTTGATCTTTTAGAAAAGGATCTAAACAATTTAAATCCAGTTTCATATTTTTTAACCGATTCTTCTTTACTTCCTCTTGTCAAATCAAAATATTTTGATTTTAACGATAATATGATAAGATATTTTCTTCTCCCACTTTTGAAGGAGAACCAAAAGATGAGATTTTATTATAATGGTTTAGATATGTACACTTTTAAAATAGAAAATGTAAAGAAAAAAACTTTTTTTCTGATACTCTCATTTGAAAATAATCCCTTTGTTATAAAAAAGATTTTTAAATATTTTGTTATTTATAAAATAATAATCGTAATCTTCATATCTTATTTAATCATCTTACTTTTAAAAACTATAGAAAAACCTGTTGAACAGATGAAAGATATTGTGAAGTTGCTTAAAATCGATTTAAATTATGATAATCCGGATAGTTTTGTAAAAGTATTCAAAGATTCTCTTGAAAATCTTATTGAAATGAGAAAGATTGAAAAGGATGCCAATGCCGTTTTAAATGAAAGACTAAAAAAATTGGAGGAAGATTATAAATTGAAAGAGGGACTTGTAAGTCTTTCACAGATAACCTCAGGAATCGCCCACCAGTTGAACAATCAGCTCGGTTCTTCAATAGGTATTTTACAAAAATCGATCGAAAGTAATGATACTGAAAACTTAAAAGTAGTTCTGGATGACCTTAAAAAATTATCAGATTTCACAAAAAAATTTATAGAATTTTCAAAAGATCATAAACCATATATGATCGAAGTTGATTTAAAGGAAATTATGGATATTGTTTTCTGCAGGTTTCCTTTAGTTTTTTTAAAGGATTTTCCAGATGAGAAGGTTTTTATAAAAACCGATCAGATATTACTCGAACAGGCTTTATTTAATATTTTTGACAACATAGTGAAATATTCTCAGGATAAAAATGTTTCCATTAAAATAAAAAAACTTTTAAATAAGGTTGAACTTGAAATAACCGATTCAGGTCCAGGATTCCCAGATAACATTTTGAAAAATCTTTATAGTCCATTTAATGAAAATGCGAAAGGGACTGGTCTTGGAATACCTACAGTAATAAAGATCTGTTCGAATTTAAATATAGATTGCAGGTTTTTAAATTATGATAATAAAGGTAAAACCATTTTAGTATTTGATTATGAAAAAGAGGATACTTCTGGTTGAGGACAATCCATCTTTTAGATACTATCTAAAAGAGAGTTTGAAAAATTTTTATGAGGTTGATGAAGTTTCAACACTTGCTGAATTCCATAATATTTTTCAGGTTGGTAAATATTCTTTGTTTTTAGTTGATATAAAATTACCTGATGGTAGTGGTGTTGAAATTATAGAATATATAAAAAAGTTTGATTTTGAAGCGAAGATCGTCGTTCTTACAGCGTATGGTGATATTCCACTTGCTATAGAATGTATCAAAAAAGGTGCTCTTGATTTCTGGCAAAAACCTATAGAATATCATACCCTGATTTCAAAAACTCAAGATATTCTAACAGATGATAATACACCTGAACTTGAAAAAGAATATGTTGGTGTTTCAAACAACTCAAAACAGATAAGAGAGGATATAATCAAATGTGCAAAAACAGATATAAATGTTATTATAGTTGGTCCTGTTGGTTCAGGTAAAAAGAGGGTTGCCGAACTTATACACAGGTATTCAAAAAGAAATAAAAAAGAGTTACTGGTTGTTGATTTCGGATCGTTTAATAAAAACCTCATCGAATCTGAACTTTTTGGTGTTGTCAAGGGAGCGTTTACAGGTGCCTCTAACTCAAGGGAGGGCCTTTTCAAAAAGGTTGAAGGTGGTACTCTTGTCTTAAAAAATTTATCTGATGTGGATCATATTTTTCAGGGTAGACTGTTGAGGTTTCTTGATACTAAATCTTTTTTCCCTGTCGGATCCAACAGGGAAGTGAAAACAGATGTAAGGATAATATCCTTATTTTCAACTGAACCTGAAGAACTTGTCAATAAAGGTTTATTAAGAAAAGATCTCTATTTCAGATTAAATGTTTTTAAAATGATAATCCTTCCCCTTAAGGATAGAAAAGAGGATATAATACCGATTTCCAATTATATTGTTAAAAGATTGGGGAAAAAATATTCTGTTGAAAAAAGAGAAGATTTTGATGAATTCATAACAAAGATTCTTGATCTTGAACTAAAAGGAAATGTAAGGGAACTTGAAAATCTGATAGAAGTTTATCTTCTTGGAAAAGATTCAGGTTCTCTTTTGCAATTGAAAAAAATCGGTTTAAAGGATATAGTGAGAGAACATACAAAAAAGGTTGAAAGGGAGGAAATATTGAAAACTTTAAACCTGGTCGGATGGAACAAAGTTAAGGCGGCAAGAATCTTAAAAATAAGTTATAAAAGTTTACTTGATAAAATTAAGGAGTATAAAATTGAAAAATAAAAATTTTATCTTAAAAAATGTAAAATATTTTGATGTAGAAACAAACAGGATACTATTTACCAAAAAATTGTTTATCAAAGATGGGAGAATAAGTTTTAAAAGTCCGTCAAACATAACTTTATACAATAGTATAGATTGTAAAGATTACACGCTTTTCCCTTCTTTCATACAATCGCATACCCATATATGTCAGAATTTAATAAAAGGTTATGCTGAAGAGATGCAACTTTACGAATGGCTTAAAAAGGTTGTTCTGCCTTATGAAAAAAATTTAAAAAAGGAAACACTCTCTTTATCCTGTAGATTATCACTCTACGAACTTATAGATTCTGGAACAACAACTATAGTTGATATGGGGACCTTCGAAAATCAAGAAATAATTTTTGAAGAGATTGAGAATTCAAAGATAACAGGTTATTCTGGAAATGTTTTGATGGATAGAAGTTTTGGTGGAGTAAGAACTGGTTTGAAACATTATGAAGAGTATTCAAGATGGTTAATTGAGCTTGTAAAAAAATATAAAAATACGAAATACATTCTATGCCCAAGATTTGTTCCGGGTTTAACCGAAAAAGGTATAAAGGTTCTTTTGAAATTAAGGGATGAATATTCTCTTATCGTTCATTCCCATTCTTCTGAGACCATTTCAGAAAACTTATTCACTCAAAAAGAATATAATCTTTCAAATATAGAATTTCTGGAGAAAAATGGAATACTTGATGGTAAAACGATTTTAGCCCATTGTATACATTTGAGCGAAAATGATAGAAAGATTTTAAAAAGAAAAAATGTTAATGTTGCACATTGCCCATCAGCAAATGGCAAGTTGTTCAGTGGTATAATGGATTTAACAGGTTTGTATAGGGAAGGTATAAATGTTGGCATCGGTTCGGATGGACCACCCTGTAACAATAACACCGATCAGATATTTGAGATGAGACTGGCTAAACATTTTCAGAACATCATCTATGGTAAAAATTCGATTAAAGCGAACGAGATATTTAAAATGGCTACAGTTAACGGAGCCAAAACTTTAGGGATTGAAAAAGAAACCGGATCGATAAAGGAGAACTTCTTTGCGGATTTTATACTTGTTGAAAATGATATAAATGTTTCATCTTTTGATAAAGATCCATCTTCAGGGTTTATCTTTTCAGTTTATCCTGAAAATATAAAATTTGTATTTTCTAAAGGAATACCCTTAAAATTTAATGGTAAGGTTTTAAATTATGATAAAACTGAACTGGTAAAGGAAAAGAAAAAAATATTAAAATACCTTTTTTCTAATAGGCTTTGAACCTTTTATTATTCCAAAGTCTATAGTGAAATCTGATTTCAATTTATCTACCTTAATATACATTATAAGGTTTGGGAAAACGAACTCATAACCTTCAGGCAGTTTTGGAACTTCAACAATATATGTTCCGAATGGAAGGTTTGAAATTGAGTAAAAACCGTTCATATCAGTATATGTATATATGTTGGTATCTTTTATTTTAACTATTATTCCAGATATACCCTCCTCGTATTCATCTTTTATACCATTTTTATTTTGATCTACAAAAACATAACCTGTTATAGATCCCAGTTTTATTAAAGGGATATCAATAGTTTTTTTTGTAAAATTCTCTATCTGAATATAATAATGTTCTTTCAAATCATAGTATGCGGGGATTTTTTCCTTATCAATTGAAATTTTGTAATTGCCCGGTTTTAAGAAATAAAAATTGTAAAACCCATTTTTATCACTCTTCTTTTTTATTGAATCGTTCAACATTATCTTTACGTTTGCTAAAGGTAAATCCAACTCATCAAAAATTCCATTCGAGTTCTTATCAAAAAAGACCCTTCCCTTTAAAATTCCAGTGTTGAAGTTATCAAGTTTACCCGACAGGGTGATACCAGTTTGTATCTCCACAAATGGGGCGTTAAAATATCTCAAACTTAACCTGTTTGTTATATATATTTTTTTATAATCTATATCAAAATTAAAATGGTTTCCCAAAAAAGATACATTTGAAAAAACTCCAAAATCAAAACCGAATTCAAAATTGAAAAATCTTTCTATCCTCCATCTAACATAGTTTGTTAATAGATAGTTTTTGATCGTATCGTTCAGATCCATTTTAAAGTATGAACCAATACTCGCTGAATTTAAAAAATTGTATATTATGGAATAATAAAAATCTTTTGATTTGTATGAATCAAAATTTTTATCAGAGAAGGATATGTTGAAATAAAATCTTTTAATCCATTTTGATAAGTTTATAGATAAGACTTTCCCATAGATATCGTAAGTTGAAATGGTTCGATAAATATCATATGAAAGATCCATCTTTGGGAAAAACATCACACTCAACGAATTCCTTATGCCAAACCTTTCAAAAGATGAATGGTTATCAGGGCTCAATAGATATCTTGTATGACTTAAATTGAAAGAGATTATATTGAATATTCTGAACGATTGAAAAAAGTTTATATATGTTTTTTGGTATGTGTTATAAAACAGAGAGAAATCTGAAAAATTTGAAGGGAATCTTTGCAATGAGAATGATGTTGAAAAATATTTTGAGAAATAACCAGTTTTAAAATTATAGGAGTATGAGTGATAGATAGAATCAAAATATGTTCTATCGATATGTCTTTTTATTGTGGCTTCAAGGTAAAAATTGTTAAAAAATCTTAAACTTTGATCTATGCCAAAAATTTTTTGATTTATAAAAGGTGAGTAATCTGTCTTATCATCTCTCGTAAGAAAGAAAAATCTGGTGGTATCCGTTTTAAATAATGAGAATGGGAAGGATAAACCCAAAACACCTCTGTTATAGTTATCTTTTTGAAATTCAAAGGATGAAAAAAGATTGTAATCTTTTCCCCAGATTATGTCGAATCCAATAATTTTATAGAAAGTTGAAAATCTAAATCCTCTGCAAAAGAATTGAACGAACCTGTAAGGTTGAAAATCTCCCATATTCAGAATGATATAACCTTTATCTATCTTTGGATCCTTTTGATAAAAAAAATAGTATCTTGATGGTAAAAAATCTGATAGAAGAATTTCAAACTTGTTTTTTGAAAAGTTCTGCTCATCAGAATATTTTATTTCTATATAAGGTTTTAAATAAAAATCGGTTGAATAGATATAATTGTTGAAACTTAACGAATAAAATGAATCAGAATATAATTTTACTGTAAAAAAAAACAAAATGAATACAAAAAAATTTAAAAATTTTATTTTGGACATTCTAATTGATCAGTAACTTCTTCTCTCCTTCAAGAATCTCATTCCCGGAATAATCTATACTGACCTTTAATGTATATTCTCCCTTTAAAAGTTGTGTTTCAACAGGAAAAATTAGATTTGTTTTTGATTCAGGTAATGATACCTGTTCGTCAATTTTTGTTTCATAGATCATCTTTTCACCTTTAAAGATCTTCATACTCGATTTAAGTCTCAGGTGAACATTCCCGGTATTTTCAAAAATTGCCTTAACTGTATAATTTTTTTTATCAAATTCTATAGAGATAAGATCACCATTTTTTACGGTTGTTCCTGATATAGTTGTATATATGGTACATCCAACTCTTCCTGAAAACTGTATCATACTCTTTCCAGATGGGTTATAAGGAGTGGATTCGAAAAATATCATACTCCAGTAATCACCAAATACTAAAGGTGGAACATTCAATGTGAGTCTTATATCCTCAGAAACACCAGGGTTGATATTGAATTCCTGTGGATTTATATAAATCCAGTTTGAACATGAGTTTTTTAATTTACCTGCTGGAAAATATTTAGGTTTGTTTTCAAAATCGAGTGCCCAATCAACGGTATAAACTTTTATATGAAGAATAGAATCGGTTGTGTTCTGAACATTTATCGTAAAATTTTTTATCTCTTCAGGGTTTACCATAAATTCATATTTGGGAGGTGAGATGTTAAAACCTATCTGTGAAAACAAAGTTAAATTCACTAAAATGGGTAAAAAAAATAAAAGTTTTAGCATCTCACCTCCAATATGTTATAAACTTGTTATCGTGTATGTAAGCGTAACCGTTGAAGATGGGTCCACCTCGGGATCGGTATCTTCCCATTTAAACTCAACCGCTTGATTCTTGGTAACCCAACCTGTTAGTCTTGGTCCTGTTTCAACATTAACTGATGCTGTTGAATATGCTGTCCAGGGTGCGGCTGGTGTTGCAGTTCCGTCAGATGTTTTTGCTGTTCCCGTTGGTGCAAAGTAAAGTTGGGATACTGGAACATCAGTACTAAAATCACCTGATGCCACAACATCGAGTGTATAACCTGCTGCTGCATTACAGAAGATATCCATCAGAACTTCAGTCTCAGCACTTGTTGGGAAATAGTAGCCTGGAAATGTTGTAGGTAAAGTAACGGATGTAAGATCAAAAACTAATGCACCAGTGTTGTTTATCCTTATTCCTACCCTTTTAGGAATAAGCAGTTGAACATCTATCGTACGACTTGCTGTCGCTGAAAAAATTGGAAGAACAGAGAATAGCACGATGATGCCAGTTAAAATCGTTAAAAGTTTTTTCATAATACCTCCTTAGTATATTGAGTTTAAAGTGAATCTAAGTTTTGTGTTGTAAATTCCAGCAGGATCATCCCAGTTTATCTTGATTTTAAAATCAAGAGAAAGAATTTGACCTTCATCTTTTGTCTTTCCACCGGTACCTATAACTACAGGTTTTGTTAAAGATAAAGGAACAAAATCATCTTTATTCGTCCTTATCTGGACCTTTTCAATACTTATTATATCTCCTGAAGTTGAAATGAGATTGTCAAGTGGCTCAACGGTTAAAATCCATTTAACATTACTCTTTATTTTTGCAGTTATAAGATTTAATTTTACAAGTTCTTTCATATCCGGTTTTATCTCTCCTAAATCTATACTTGTTGAAGAAAGTTCAAGATACAAAACCTCCTCATTTTGTAAGTTGAAATCTGTTTCTATGGAATACTCGGCATAATTAAATTCTGGAAATGAAATGATAATACACAAAATGGTAGAGATTAAAAAGGATCTTTTAATTAAGTTCATACTCCACTCCCTCTTTTTCAATTTCAAAAATTTTAAAAAAATCAAACAATTCTTCTGGCTCGTTTAATGTAAAAAATATGTTATTATTCTTTCTTAACCTTTTAATATCCTCTATACCGTAATCTCTCGTTATCAATATTATTCTCGCAAAAGGAGATATTTGATTTAAAGTTTTTATGGTTTGTTCCTCATTCATAAAAGGAAGATCCTTTGTATCAAGAATTATAATGTTTGGTTTGTTTAAAAGTGTTGAGGTTAAAAGGTTTATTACATCATCATAAAATTTAAAATTTTTGAATTTTATGTAAACATCACTGACAAATTTTTTATCGGATGAGAATAGAAATATTTTTTTCATACTTTTTAAATATACAACTTTTATGCCATAAATTGAATATTTCTAACTATTATTTAAGTTGAGAGTTAGTCTTTAGGAGATTTTTTTAAAGGATAAAAATACCCCATTTTGAGGCAAATTATATTCCCCATTTTTTTAATTTTCTATATAATGTTTTCCTATCTATTCCAAGTATAGCCGATGCTTTTGTTCTATTCCAGTTTACGGATTCCAATGTTTTTAAGATGTGTTCTTTTTCAAGATTTTTAAGTTTGAAATCCTTCGTCTCTTTTTTCTCTTTTAAAATTGAGTATGGAAGTGTATCATAAAAAATTCCTTTACCCTCTGAAAGTAAAACAGATCTTTCAATCAGATTTTCAAGTTCTCTTATGTTTCCTGGCCAGGAATAGTTTTTAAGCAGCTCAAGGATATCATCACCTATCTGAAAATCTTTATGATTTATTCCTCTTTTTAAAAGTATCGATTCAATCAACAATGGCAAATCATCTATTCTATCTTTAAGATCTGGAAGTTCAATGTGTAAGGTTTCAAGTCTGTAAAAAAGATCCTCTCTAATTTCCCCATATTTTAAGAGTTCATCCATTTTTTTATTGGTTGCTGCGATTATTCTTGTATCAACATATATATCAACCACTCCACCTATTCTTCTAAAACTTTTGTTCTCTATTATATGTAAAATTTTTGCCTGACTTGAAAGGGGTAACTCACCTATTTCATTTAAAAAAAGAGTTCCTTTATTTGCTATTTCAAATAAACCATATTTTCTGTTAAAAGCTCCAGTAAAAGAGCCTCTTTCATAGCCGAAAAGTTCACTTTCTATTAGATTTTCAGGTAAAGATGCACAGTTTTGCATGATAAAAGCTTCACCATTTCTTGAAGAATGTTGATGTATATATTTTGCAAGTGTATCCTTACCTGTTCCGGTTGATCCTAAGATTAAAACTGGAAGATCGCTTTTTGCAAATTTTTCTGCTCTTTTGAGTATCTCCTTCATCTTGCTATTTTTTGTTTTATATTCTATATACTCGTCCTGTTTTGAAAATCTTTCGAAAAGATCCATATTCTCAATATTTTTCTTAATCTTGTTCAAAATGTTTTTAATATCTTCTATTTTAAATGGTTTTGTTAGAAAATATGCCCCTTCCTTTAAAGCGAGTTTGGTTTGTTCAAGTTCACCATATGCAGTCATTATTATTATTTCACATTCTGGTGAAAATTCTTTTATATTTTTTATAAGGTTAAATCCATTGATATCGGGTAGATGAACATCAAGAAAACATATATCAATGTCGGTTTGCTTTAAAATCTCCATAGCTTTCATTCCTGTGAAAGCTTTGAAAATTGTAAAATTAAAAATTGTCAGAGCATCCGCGAGTGTATCTGAAAAGTGAACTTCATCATCGATTATTAAAATATTTATTTTCCTTCCCATAAAAAAATTATATTGAATAATTTTCTTTTTTCAAGTTAAAAAATTTTTACTTCTTGACACAATAATACAAAAGTATAATATAACAAATATTATGGATGAAAATATTTTTGGAAAAGTCGTTGGATTTGAAAATGATAGAGTAATGGTAAAGATAGATTTTATTTCAGCCTGTTCCTCCTGTCCACACTCAAAGGAATGCTCAATATTTCAGAAGGGTGAACAAAAAATTATACTGGCTGAAAATCCAAACAATTATAAGGTTGAGGAAGAAAATTTGGTTGAACTTTTTATAGAGTCAAAAAAGATTTTATTTTTATCCTTTATATTTTATATATTACCCCTTATAATGATCTTTCTTTTTTCACTTATAGGATATATTTTAAATTGGAAAGATTTCTTAATCGTTCTTTCAGGTTTTTCAGGTTTTCTTTTTTCTTTTATTTTTATTCATCTTTTTAATAGGAAATATAAGGAAAATTTTAACCATAAAATAGTGAGGGTTTTAAAATGATAAAAGAAATACTAATACCAGTTTTGGTTATGGGGGGATTATCCCTGATATCTGGAGTTTTAATTCTCGTTACAATGAAGGTCTTTGAGACAAAAAGGGATCCTCTTGTAGATGATATTCTTGCTGTTCTTCCAGGTGTAAACTGTGGAGCATGTGGTTTTGCAGGATGTGAGGCTTTTGCAGTTGAAATGGTTAAAAAGGGAGAGTTGTATAAAATATGTCCGGTTGGGAAAGAGCCTGTAGCAAACAAAATCAGAGAATTGTTGAAAAAGAATAAAGAAGGAGAAAAGAATGGCTAAGATATATTCTTTTGGAAGAACCGGCGTTCATCCTGATGAGAGAAAAGATTATACTGAAAACAAACCGATTGAAAAGGTTAAATCTGGTGAATTTTTGTATGTTGCTGTAAATCAACATATTGGTGCTCCAGCAAAATCTATAGTGAAAGCAGGTGATAGGGTTTTGAAAAATCAGGTGATAGCTAAAGGAGATGCACCTGTAACATCTGTGGTCCATTCGCCTGTTTCTGGAGAAGTCGTTGAAATAAAAAGTATGATTTTCCCTAACGAACAAAAAAACGAAGTTATAGTTATAAAAAATGATTTTAAAGATGAAAAAGTCTTGGGAACAGAGACTAAAAGGGAATTCAAAACTAACAGGGAAGAGTTTATTAACGAAATAAAGAATGGTGGAATAATAGGAATGGGTGGAGCAGGATTTCCAACATATGTTAAGATGAATTCACCAAAAGATAAAAAAATTGACCTTCTTATAGTTAACGGAGCAGAATGTGAGCCATATTTAACAAACGATTACAGGGTTATGCTTGAATATACAAACGATTTTTTAAACGGTATAAGTATAGTTCTTGATAATCTTTCGATCCCTGAATGTTTTGTAGGTATAGAAGAGAATAAAATTAAAGCGTTTGAATTACTTTCAGAGAGAGTGGAAGACAAAAGAATTAAAATAAAACTTTTAAAAACTAAGTATCCGCAGGGTGCTGAGAAACAACTCATATATGCTCTTACCAAAAGGGTTGTTCCAATCAGAAAACTACCATTTGAGGTTGGTGTTATAGTCCAGAATGTCTCCACAATCAAAGCGATATACGATTTGATAGTTTTTAACAAACCTTTAACTGAAAGGGTTTTAACCTGTACAGGGAAAGGTATAAAGGAACCAAAAAATCTCTATGCTCCCATAGGAATGAGTGTTAGTGAAATAGCGAACATCTGTGGAGGCATATATGAAGAGTGTAAATATCTTATAAACGGTGGACCGATGATGGGAAAACCTTTTGCCGATATTTCACTTCCCATAACAAAAACCACATCGGGTCTTTTATTTTTAACCGATGAGGAAGTTACAGTAGAGGAGGAAAATCCCTGCATACATTGTGGAAGATGTCTATCTGTTTGTCCAATGGGTTTGAATCCAACATACCTAAAAGAGGCTTCAGATAGAAGAGAGTATGAAAAGATGGATGATGTTCTTGATTGTATAGAATGTGGTTCCTGTTCCTTCATATGCCCTGCTTCGAGGGAACTCGCTTCAAGTATAGTAAAAGGTAAACAAAAGTATACTAAATATTTAAAGAGAGGTAAGTGATGTCTCCTAACAATTTTATTATCAAACCTGCGCCTTTTTTAAGGGGAAGAGAGGATATCAAGAGTATAATGTGGACCGTTGTTATGGCTCTTATGCCTGCTACTTTATGGGCTATTTATCTTTACAGATTCAGGGCATTGATGGTTATACTCACAAGTTTGATTTTTACAGAAATTTTTGAGATTCTTTTCTTAAAAATAAGAGGTGTGAAAAATGTTATCGAAAAATCTTTTGATGGAAGTGCTTTTATAACAGGGCTTTTACTTGCTTTAAATCTTCCCTCCACTTCTCCGATGTGGATGTGTGTTGTAGGATCTTTTGTCGCCATGCTTTTTGGAAAACATATTTTTGGTGGACTTGGAAGCAATCCATTCAATCCAGCCCTTGTTGCCAGAGTATTTTTATTACTTTCCTTTCCATCTTTGATGACAAGATGGAGTATTGGTGTTAACCTGACAACACAGACTTTTGCAACCCCCCTTGGAATGTTAAAGACTCAGGGAGTTTCGTCGATAACAAACCTTGATTATTTGAAACTCTTCTTTGGATTTCCCATTGAAAATGTTGGGGGAGGTTCAATTGGAGAAATATCAGAGTTTGCAATTTTGATAGGAGGAACACTTTTAATTTTTAGAAGGATCATCCCATTTTTTGTTCCTCTTATTTATATTGGTACCGTCTTTGTTTTTACAGCCATATTCAATCTTATCGACCCAACCAGATACGCTTCCCCATTTTTCCATATGGTAACCGGTGGACTTTTCCTTGGCGCATTTTTTATGGCAACCGATATGGTTACATCACCGATAACAAGAAAGGGGAAAGTGATATTCGCTTTTGGTTGCGGATTGATAACATCTATTATTAGACTCTTTGGATCCTATCCAGAAGGCGTCTCTTTCGCGATACTCATAATGGAGGCTCTGTCTCCAACAATAGAGAAGTTTACGAAAAATAAAAAATTTGGAGAGTGATATGAAAGATAATTTTATTCAAATTTTTAAACTTTTTTTAATCGCTGTTATTTCGGCATTTCTTCTTTCACTTGTTAACTCAATTACAAAAGGACCTATAGAAAAGGCTAAAGGTGCTGAAATGATGGAAGCTATAGGAAATATAATCCCCGGTTTCACAAGTGAAAAAATATTGAAAGATACAATACTCTATTTTCCGGATGATACTTTTCCTTTTAAGACCTTTATCATTTTAAACCCGGATTCTTCGATTTATGCTTATTCAATATTAACCTATACTAAGAAAGGTTATGGTGGAACCATTAAAATGATGATTGGTGTTGATGACGATTTTCAAATTACGGGGATATATCCTCTCGAATTCTCTGAAACTCCCGGACTTGGAACAAAGATGACTCTGAATGAATTTAAAGATCAATTTATTTCAAAATCTTTATCCAATTTTAACTTTAAAGTTAAAAAAGATGGAGGGGATATAGTTGCGATAACTTCAGCAACCATAACCTCAAGAGCCGTTGGAGATTGTATAGAAAAAGGTTTAAAAGTTCTTGAATCCAGTTTTAAATCAAGCTCCAAAATGACATCAGAAGAGGTGGAAAATGAGTAACATATTAAAGAAAATTTTAAATGGTATTTGGACAAGTAATCCAGTTCTTATTTTACTTCTTGGATTCTGTCCTACTCTTGCAGTTTCAACAACTTTGAACAATGCTATTGGAATGGCTTTTGCCGCTACATTCGTTCTTGTCTCATCAAATATTGTTATATCTACTATAAGAAATTTTGTGCCCAACAAGATGAGAATACCTGTTTTCATAATAGTTATAGCAACTTTTGTTATTTTAGTTGACCTTGTTATGTATGGATATTTTCCAAAACTCCATAAATCACTTGGAGTCTTTATACCTCTTATTGTTGTCAACTGTATAGTTTTTGGAAGGGCTGAAGCCTATGCTTCAAAAAATAAAGTTTTTGATTCATTTCTTGATGGTTTAGGAATGGGACTTGGTTTTCTTTTAATCATATCGGTTTTGGCAGCGATAAGGGAAATAATTGGAAATGGAACATTATGGGGAATAAAACTTTTCGGAGATTCTTATACACCAGCAATTGTAGCGATTCTGCCTCCCGGTGCTTTTTTAACGGTAGGGTTGATGATTGGTGGTATGAATTTTATCAATATAAAAAATAACGAAAAAGCAAGAATTAAACAAAAACTTGAAAAAGAAAAGGTAAAAATTTAAAGGTAAGGTGTGATATGTTAAAATTATTGATAATAACCATAGACTCTATGTTGATCTCCAACATAATTTTGATAAAGTTTCTGGGTATATGTGCATATATAGGTGTTTCAAAAAAACAGGAAACTGCTGCTGGAATGGGATTTGCTGTTATCTTTGTTATGGTGATGGCTACCATTATATCTTATCTTCTTAAAATTTATATTTTAAACCCATTAAAACTTGAGTATTTACAAACTATAGTTTTTATATTCGTAATAGCGGCTTTAGTCCAGATCGTTGAAATAACTATGAAAAAAATAGCTCCGGCCCTTTTCGATGCACTTGGAATATATCTTCCTTTGATAACAACCAACTGCACAATATTGGGAGTAGCCTTATTGAATATTCAAAAAAATTATAATTTTATAGAGACTTTAATCTTCTCTCTTTCAACCGGAATAGGTTATTTTATAGCCATATACCTTTTTGCTGGAATAAGAGAAAAACTTGATTGGGCTGATGTCCCACAACCATTCAAAGGCTCAGCGATAGGTATAATTACCGCAGGTTTAATGTCTCTTGCATTTTTTGGTTTTTCGGGCCTTGTTAAAATGTAAACAGAATGAAAAAATCTTTTCTTTATCTTAGCATACTGATTTTAACTATTCTAATCGTTTTCAGTGGTTGTTCTAAAATAGTAGAGAGAAGAAAAATTCTCTTTCTTTTTGGCAATGTTAACACTGAGATTATGATCTATGCGGATAAAAATTTTAATTTTGATCAGGTGTTTGAACAGGTTGAGGATACTTTAAAAAAACTTGATTCCTATTTTTCAAAATTTGATCAAAATTCTTTCGTGTACAAATTCAACAACTCATTCGAAAAAATCAAACCCGAAAAGGAATTTTTGGAAATGCTTTTTTTGAGTGATTCTTTAAAAGAGTTGACAGGTGGGTATTTTAACATATTCATAGAACCACTGCTTGCTTATTATAGAAGATGTGAAAAAGAACAAAAAAAGATTTTAAAAGATTCTATACAATTCTATGTAAAATTGATAAATCTAAAAAAACCATATACGGTTGAAGAAGGTTATATAAAAAAGACTACCCAAAAGGTTTCTTTAGATTTTGGAGGAATAGCAAAGGGTTTCTTTGGAGATATTGTAGTATCTCTTTTAAAGAGTTATGGTGTTAAAAAAGCACTAATAAACATAGGTGGAGATATAGTCTGTTACAATGAACTCGATAAAAACTATTTTAAAATAGGTGTTAGAAGTTTTCAGAAGGATAGTATTGTTAGAGTCGATTCCATTCTTAATGGCTCAATAGTTACAAGTGGTGATTATTTTAGATTCTATACAATCGGTAAGGAAAAATATTCACATATAATAAATCCAAAAAATGGAGAACCAAGTTTTTTGGTTCATTCTTTGACCTTAAAAAGTAGTAGGGGAGCGATAGCGGATGCTCTTGCAACAGCCTTTATGCTTATGGATTATAAAGATATCGATAATGTGATCAAAAAAATCGGTGATGTTGAAATATTTATACAAAGATAGGAGTTTAATATGGACAGGATCATAATAATCGGTGGAGGAATAATCTCAGGTTCAATTTTATACCATCTTTACAAAAAAGGTTACAATGGAAAAGTGGTAGTTATTGAAAGAAAAAGTCAACTCTCACAGGAGTCTACATCACTTTCAGCGGGTGCTTTTAGAAACATATGGTCTACGATAGTTAATTTGAAATTGACCAACTATTCCATAGAATTTTACAAAAACTTTCACAGGGAACTTGGGACCAATATCGGTTTTGAACAGATAGGTTATCTTTTCACTTACTATGAAAAAGATTTTGAGGATATAAAAAATTTCAAACATGTGTGGGATGAAAACAATGTTAGAACTGAACTCTTAAAACCTGAAGAGATAGAAAAATTTGTCCCTGGATATATACCTACAATAGATCATATTGAGCCGGAGGTAAATGAGATATTAAATATGAAGCCCATCGCTGGTGCATTGTTTGGGCCAGATTGTGGTGTATTCAATCCAACAACAGCATCCAATAGATATTTCGAATATACTAAAGAGAAATATCCATCAAAAGTTGAAATTAAATTGAATAGTGAAGTTAAGAAAATCATTTTTAAAGGTGAAGAGACCATCGGAGTAGAACTTGTTGATGGTAGTATAATAGAAGGTGATATTGTGATACTTGCCGCTGGAGCCTTCTCCGGTGATATTCTGAAAAACTCTGTTGATTATCCCGATTACCAGATACCTGTTGTTCCATGGAAAAGGATGCTTTTTACAGTTAAGATGCCAGACATAAAAGACTTTGAAAAAATTCCAATGACGATAATCGATAATGGGGTTTATTTCCATCCAGAGAAAGGTAACCTTCTTGTTGGAAGGGCTGATCCACAGCAACCCTTTGGTTATGATTACACACCCGATCCAAAATATTATGAGGAACAAATGAATTACTATATGGCTGCAAGAATTCCGGGAATGGAATACTGCAGGATCATTTCTCCCCAATCGATGTGGGGTGGTTTATATGATCATAACACTGAAGATAAAAATGGTATAATAGGATTTCATTCGCATCTTAAAAATTTATTCATAGCAACAGGTTTTTCAGGACACGGTGTTATGGAATCACCTGGAGTTGGTCTTTCCGTTGCTGAAAAGATTTTAACCGGGGAGTATAAAACTATAAAAGAAGTTGAAATTTTGAAATATGAAAGATTTAAAAATAACCAGTTGATCAAAGAGAGTATTGTGATATAATATTTTTAAGGAAAATATGAGTAAAGCTGTTTCAAATTTTACCTATGACATAGATGCCATTACTAAGTATTTTATTCCATTACTTGAAATTGAAGACAAAAAAACTATTTTTAAGAAAGATTATGAAAGTTGGTTCAATCTACTCACACTTCTTGTGGAAGCGATGAAAATATTCTCTGAAGATCAAAAAGTAGATTTTAAAAAGATCTTTGATGAACTTACAGGTAAGATACCATATAAAAATTCGAGAAGGAAAAAAATGGAAGTGGAGGGAGGAAACATAATATTTTCACTCTTTTCCGATGCTATGATAGATTATATTTTCAACCTGAAAATTGATATCCAGAGGAGGAATTTAATAAAAGTAACCGTTTTTAAGTTCAAGGATGAAGCAAAAAAGAATCTTCGTTCCTTGAGTTAAACAATGTTTGGTTTGAATTTTATTTCATTCTTTTCTTTCCTTTTAACTGTATATTTTATATTCTTAATCTTTTTTAGAAAAGATTTTGGACTTGATAAAAATAATCTCTTTTTGATCCTGCTCATATATTCATATTTTTCTATTGCAACTTTTATTTTGAATTTTACATTTCTAAACGAGGGTTATAAGGTTTCATATTTTATTCTGTTTCTAATTTATATTTTCCTCAATTTTTTTCTTTTTTTCTACTATTTTGAAAATTATTTTAAAAAGGGAATTATAAAAGTTCTGTATCCGGTTATTATTTTTTTATTCACAACTATCGTTTACATTTTTTTACCAGTATTTGTTCAGACCGATTCCCCAATGAAAATATCTTTTGTTGAAAAATTCTTTTGTGATTTAAAAAATTTTGGTATCTATTTTTCCATACTCTGGGCGATACTTCTCTTTTTTTCATTCTTTCAAAAAAGATTATTTTTTCTTTTTTTATCTTTAGTAAATTTTCTTTTTTTTATTTTTATATTTTTGGATAGTTTGGAAAAATTTAGTTTGGATAAAATTATAATTTTAAATTTCTCTCTTGTACTTCTTCTTTCTCCAATCTTTCTTGTCCTTGATTTTTTTAAAATTAAAAACAGAAAACTTTTTCTTGATTATGATCCTCAAGATGTTTTAAATAATTTTAATTTTGGAATAGTCATTGTAAAACCTGATGGAAGAGTTCATACCAATAGATATTTATCAGAAATCTTTGAATTAGAATCCACCACACCGGAAAAATGGTTCTATGATAATAAGGATATTCTTTTAAAAATTGAGGATAATAATTTTCTTAATGAAGATTTCATCGTCGGAAAAAATACCTACAATTTTATAATCGAAAAAATCAAAAAAACTGATCTATTGAACAGATTTGAACTTTATATAATTTTTAATTATAACAATGTTAAAATTCTTGAAAAGTTATCAAAGGAGTATACAAATTTTGTTTTTAACACTTTAACCGATAGAATTTACCAGTATAACATTCAGAATCAATATAAACGGATGTATGATTTTTTAAAAGGTTTCGCTCATAACTCATTTTCAATGATCTCGGTTATAAAGACTGGATTCGATTATATTCTTGACAATATCGATGATTTTGAAAAATTTGTTTATACTACCAAAAAAAATGTTTCATTAAAGGATTATTTTATCAATAGAATAAACCTTATGCAAAAAACATTAAATCTTACCATCGTTGGACTTCAAAAACTTATGGAATCTTTCAAGATTTTAAATAACAAAATAAAATACGAATATGATGAAGGAAAATCTAATTTTTCGATAAACGATTTTATCGATCAGGAAATATTCTTTTATATCACGAATACCGAATATAAATATACCATAAATATTGAAAAGAAACTCGAAGAAAATTTAAGGGATGTGGTTTTTGAATATAGGGTTCTTTCAACCATATTTCACAACATTTTGAAATTCGTAATAAATGAGATGGCTACAGTTCATATTAAAAGGATAATCGTGCAGACATATGAAAGATCGGGTAAAATAATCATCAGAGTAGAATCCAGTGCAAAAGATTTTCAGAAGGATAAAATGGACGAAATTTTAAACAGATCTTCATATATAGCCGACGATCGCTATGCATCCTTAATAAACGCTTATCTTTTAATAAAATCTTCAGGTTCAAAGTTAAGAATGGTTGATTCCGATTTTCTCATATTTGAGATTGAGTTGAATGAATAAAATTTCATTTGTAATTTCAGGTGGTGTTTCATTATGCACATATGAGATTGGTGTTCTCACTTCATTCTATCAAACATTTTTAAAAAATCAAAATATAGATTTTGAAATCGTATCAGGTTCTTCGGCAGGTGCATTATCAGCTTTTCTTTTCTATGAAGCAGTTAGATCTGGAAGAAATCCATTCTTTATGTCCAACCTGATCATTAAATATGCTGATGTGAAATACCTGCTTTCGAAGAATGATGAGAACATTTTTGATTTTAACAATTTTCTTGAAGTTTTTGAAAGAATTTCTACAGATAATCCCTTATGTGATTATGAATATGATTCAAAGGAATGTAAAAAGAACAGGTGTACAGATTTTTGTGATATGAAAATCTGTAAGAATAACAGAAATAGCAAAATAAAACTCATACTCAATGTTACTTCTCTTGAACCTTTACTTAGAGATTTAAACGATAAAGTTTATTCAAAAGATTATACTTTGAGAACACACAACCTTGATTTTCTGATAGATCCCGACATAGTTGAGAAAAAAATGGTTTTTGATATTTTAAAAGCATCTCTCTCTTTCCCTATATTTTTCCCTTTTGTAGAGTTTGTTTTAAATAAAACTGTCTTTAAAGATTATTCTGAAAAATATAAAGATTCTAATATAAAGTTGAACTTAACGGATGGTGGGATTACCCAGAATTTACCTTTCAGATCAATTTTTAATCTTATTTTGAAAACTGATAATCTTATTTTGATCATACCCTATCCGGATGATCTGGAAAAGATTCAAAAGGATTCTGAAAAAATAAAAAAGTATACCCCTATCTTTGGAATTTTTAAACTGTTGGATGCAGCTTTCTATCAGTCCCTATATTCCGACATAAAAATAGCTTTGAAATATAATGATCTGGAAAATCTTTATCAAAAAAAGGCAAAAGAATTTGAGGAAGTTTTTAATGAACTTCCACCCGAAAAGCAGAATGTTGTAAGAGAGTTCTTTAAAAAAGTTTATCCTGATTTTGTTTCATTCGATGAAGTTTTTACTACCAAAAAAAAGATGGTAAAAATTGATATTATCTCTCCCTCAAATCCTAAAGATCAACTTGCAGGTGAAGTTTTAAACCATTTTGGTGGATTCTTTGATGAAAATATAAGGATAAATGATCTTCTTGTTGGATATTTTGATGGTAAAAAATATCTTGAAAAAAATGGTTTTTATATTGATGATCTTTTTTTTAAAAAAAAGGTTAAAACAAAAGATTTATCCTATAAAAAAATTAGAAATAAAAAGCTTTTTTTAATAATTTTTTTAAAAACTTTATTATCCATTCTATATCCATACAGAAAAAAGATAATTTTCCTATTTTTTATACTTTTTATAAAATTTTTCCTTAAGTTTTTAAATGCTACCTGTTAAGTCCAACGCAGATCTGCTTACCATTTGAATCGGTTAATGTTGCGATAACAAGTTTATCTTTACTTTCGATTATCTTTTTGTTTTTCAATTTTATATTGAATATTTTACCTTTATTCAGGGTAAGTGTGTATTCTTTTTCATAATCAACACTTTTATTTTCGCGGTTAATGATCTTTGCAGATAATTTGATATTTGATTTATTATCAGTCAATTTTTTCAATTTTAAATTTAAGTGATCTGATATTTCAAAATCAATTACCTCAATGGTAGGGGGTATTTGGGGAGGAAGATTGGGGGGGGAATGAGGCGGTTGATTTATTTTTTGTTATAGCAGGTAATTTCAAAACTATCTGTATGGAGCCCGAAGATGAGACATTATTTTCACCATATATTGCTAAAAATGATATAACTATCAGAGTTATTATGAATATTGTTTTTACTTTTTTCATATGCACCTCTTTTTACAAAAAGAAATGCATAAATTGTGCCTTTGTAAGTGTTTGATTAAAGCGGGTTTATTTTTTTAAGAGTGTAATGTAAATATTACAACTGTCTTAATTTATTTTTTCTATTACTTCTTTTAAATTATCTTCAACATTTGAATAATCGTTATCTTTTAACCAGTTTTTGACCTTGTTTAAGAGTATTTCACCCTCTTTTTTATTACCTGTCATTATGAGTGAACCTGCATAGTAGGGTAGTGATTCATAATATATTTCTAACAAATTTTTTCTCAGGGATTCTTCAATAACCGGTTTTAAAACATTTATTGCCTCTTTATATTTACCCTGTAAAAAATAACAGTTCCCCTCAATCTGATAAACATCTATCCATCTTTCTGAAATATTACACCTTTTTATCTCCTCTTTTGCCATAGAAAGATATGTTTGGGCAGTTTCAAAATCATTATTTTCAGTGGAGAGTAAGGCAAGATTTAAAATCCATATGAATCTCGTATTAGAATATGGAATTTTTATTGAAAAATCTAATGCTTTTTCATAATAGTTGTAGGCTATTTTGTAATTTTTTAAAACATGATAACATACACCAAGGTTACCATTTATTGTTTCAAGTAAAAGGTTTGATTGACTTATAGTTGCTATTTCTTCAGCCTTTTTATAATAATCTATAGATTTGTTTATATCACCTTTGTTAAAAAATATTCTTCCCATAATAATATATATACTTGCCCTTTCCGATGTGAGGTTTAAAAGTTCTGCCATTTTTAGAGCCTCATTTTCATAGTCTAAAGATCTTTCAACTTTTCCTGATTCTCTCAAGTTTGTTGCAAGTGAGTGGAGTATTCTGAACTTTTCAAAGGGTAGATTCATTTTATCGATTTCTTTAAGGTATCTTTCACAAACTTCTATAGCCTCTCTGATATCATATTTACCGAGTGGAAATAGAAAAAACATTTTTACAAGAACCGAGTACGATTGGAGTATTTCTCCCTTTTTAGCAAGAAGTTTTGATATTCCCCTGAAAATTTTTTCAGATTTTTCATACTCTCCTATCTGAACGAGTGTTGAAGGTAATCTAAGAGAGAAGATTACATCCGTATCGATATCCTTGTTTTTTAAAAACTCTGTATATGTTTTCTCGATAAGCGATCTGTGTTCATCATCATTATCAAGTACCATAATATATGATAAGAGATCCATTATTTTTATTTTAAGGGGATCATTCTTTATCAGATTAAAATCAAAATCTTTAAAAATATTTTTTGCCTCATTCAATTTACCTTCCTTGAAAAGTATTTCAAAATTAAAATATTTGAAATAAATTTCATCAAGTAAATTTTTGTTTTCAGATATGAAATTTTTTAACTGATCCACTCTTCCATCTTTGAGCAGGATATAGAAAATTTTATTGATTATTTCAAAATCCTTAATATATTCTTTTAGAATTTGTAAATATTTTATATGCGAGTAGTTAAGATCGTATTGTGAAATTCCCATAATATTTTTCATTAAATTTAAACCTTTATCCTTTTCCCCTGACATAAAATAATGGAATCCTGCTTCCAGATTATCACCAATTGTTTCATACATTGATGCTATCTTTGAATGTATTTTTATTCTTTCCTTTAAAGGGATCGAATGATAAAAATGTTTTTTTAAAATCTCATTTTTAAATGTTATTGTATCACCGACTTTTTCAACAAAATTTTTTTCGACCAACCCGAAAATATTTTCGGGATTAAACTTGATAAGGTAATTGTTGAGCAATTTCAATTTTATTGGTTTTTCGATAAAAGATAAAAATTTTAAAAATGAATATTCTTCGTTTGGTAACCCGGAAAAGATTATCTGTGAGATTGAACTTATATCTTTTGATAAAACAATATCGTCTGAAGAAAAGTCCCATTCTCCCAAAAAATTTATTGTGATTTTTTCATTCTCAACGAGTTTTTCAAAAATATTTAAAATCAGAAATATGTTTCCTGATGTCAAGGTATAAATTTTCTCAACAATTCTTCTTGAAGGTTTTAAACCTGTTCTAACGGTAAGAAGTTCAAAAATATCATCAAGTCTTATTTTATCTAAGACAATATCACCATTTCGATTGTTGAAAAGGAAAACAAGTTTTTTTTTAAGATTCATTTTTTTAAGTTTTTCGATCAATTCATAAGAATCGTTATCAAGAAATTCACAATTATCGAAAATGAAAATATCATAATTTGAAAATTTTATATGATCTGAAAAAAATTTACTAGCAACATCTATATCCATCTTTTCATCGTTCTCTATTCCGGTTAGATTTTTCAGGAGAATATTTTTTCCATTTTCTATATAGTTGAATTGATGATATTTTGCGAAAAGATTTTTATTATAAACATATGATGATATAAGATGGGTTTTACCGACACCCTCATCTCCACCAATGATCAAAATGTTATCTTTTTTTAAGTGTTCCTCTACCTGTTCAAGATAAAAATTTCGGTTAAAGTAGGGGAAATAGAAAGGAATCCTATTTTTAGAGTAATCTTTTAAAGTATAAAGGTTAATCTTTCCGATACCCTTCAGATTTACATTTTTAAAAAAATCAGCCTCTAAAAATCTGTTATCCTCAAGAAAAAATTTATCGAAAAATATCTGTCCATAATAAGCCTCGTTTGCTATTCTTGCGGCTCTATTTATTGTTTTTCCAAGCAGATTGTATTCCATTCTTTCTTTAGAATCGGAAAAACCACTGTAAATGTAACCTGAAGTTATGCCACCCTTTATACTATCTTTAACATTACAATTTAGAAGATCTGATATAAAATCACCCATCGTTATGGTTGGGGAACTTTTAGGGAAAGGTATACCTGTAATACACATTATCCTTATTCCATTTTTGTATTGTTCAATTTTATTTATATGACATCTTCCGCGGTTTATTTTTAAAATTTCTTCAACCGTATCTATCGAATTTGTATATAAGAATAAAGCAGCAACATAACTGAATGATCCGAAATCTCTTCCCTTTTCCACAAAAAGTTTTTTTACTTCTGGATCGATTTTTAGACTGGATACATTTGTCAAAAATTTTTCTTCATATTTTTCTTTATGGAAAGAAGGTTTTGAAAATCTATACTCCATAAGGTTAGATTCTTCCTCCCGTTCCATTGCACTTAAAATTGATTCACCATAGAATAATGGTAAGTATCCTTCATTGTTTTTAAAAATATGGATATTGATTTTTCCTTCCGATACACCTGATCTGATGCTAAACACATTGTTCTGTTTTGTAAAATTTATCATCATATCGAAACTTTTTTTAAAGTCATCCATATTGTTAAAATATGCCAGAATGGCATCACCACTGTAGTTTAAAATGTCACCGTTAAAAGATTCGATTATTTCGGTAAAAGTTTTAAAATGGTACTGAATGATATCTCTTATTTTTTCGGATCCCTCGAAACCTTCAGACATAAGTATCTCGGAAAGTTGTGTGAATCCTGAAATATCGGTAAAAGTTACAAATCCATCGATAGAAAACTCTTTATCATTTTCTGAAAAATTTTTTCTTAGAATTTTAGGAAAAAATTTTTTATCGATATTTTCCATTTTTATTTAATAAAAAATCCAACAGTGATTTTACCGAATCTATCCAGATTATCAAACATATTTTCAGTATTATAATTCTTTTTCTTTATACTTTCAACCTCTTTTTCTGAATATCTAAAGTTTAAAATATGTTTTTTTAGGTTCATATTATATACGATATTTAAGAAACATTAAAAATGGCTTTAATAATACTTATCTGATCCTTAAAATCAATTAACTTGATTTACAATTTTTGGATATTGTCTTGCGTTTTAAATAAATCTTGGTTCTTTGACTCTTGGTTCTGAATGTGTCATCGTATAGTAAATTTCATAGTATTGCAAAGTAAAAAGAGAAGGCTTAGGGGAATAAGCGGCGGAGGGAATGGACGAATAAGTAAAATGGGTATTGGCTATATCAGGAAAATGCTGACTATGGGAGCAAAGACTGCAATTAAATGCAACAAGAGTTGCAAAGAACTCGATGAGAGGCTTGTTGCGAAAAATAAACCTTATAGGTTAAGAATGGTTGCCAGAGGGCACACACGGTGCAAGGCTCATGGCGTTTTTCACTCCAACTATCAACCCTCAACTATAAACTATTAACTTTGTTATTTTTATTTTTTGTTGTTCTGTTGAATGCCCAGAGAGTAGGGGAATTAGGTAGATGGGAATACAGACCGAATATCTCTCAAATACTCTATTTCTGGAGAAAGAAATAAAAGTGTTTCTTATTTGAAATGATAAACCAATATAAAAATCACTATCGGTTGTTAAAATTTTTATACCTGTGATATTCTATAGAAATTAAAACTGTAAAAAAATCAACATTTGAGTTTTCAGGGGAAAAGATCAATTCTATCATAGTTTTAATTTCAAGTGATGATTTTGTTTTTACACTTAAAGATTAATGATTGAATCTCAAAATAAGTTTTTCGTACATAACTATATCTAATAAAATTTTTTCAGAACCGCACTCTTTTTTTTGTTTTTCATCTTTAATAAAATCAAAATAATTTCTGCCCATTTTAAATCGAATCTTTTAATAAAATATTAAAAAAACTCTTATCATATTTTTTGCTTTAAAAGAATATTTTATTTCTCGTAAAGGTAGATTTTATTGACAATTAAATTCTATCAATTATAATTTTTTAGTGCAAAAAAAATATTTTTTTCTTCTTATCGTCTTTTTCCCGTTTCTAATTTTTTCAGAAGATTTTTATGGATATGTCTTTCAATTTGATAATAAAGAGCCTTTGGTTTTTTGTAATGTTTATCTTATGGATGCTAAAAGTAAAAAAATAATAAAGGGAGATCTCACAGACGAAACAGGTTTTTATGTCATAAAGGAGATTCCCGAAGGGGATTTTTTACTTGTTGGTGAACTTATAGGTTTTCAAAGTGAAACTTTGAAAGTCAGTTCCAGAGGTGAAAAAAGTATTTTAAGGTATGATTTTAAGTTAAAAATTAAAAGTTTTCAATCTGAAGGGAGTGAGGTCACATCTGAAAAAAGTAGTTTCAAAGAGGAGATAACTTTAAGCAAAAAGATATATAAGAGAGAGGAGTTAAAAATAAATGTCCCGTTGCTTGAAAATGATGTGTTGAGATCTTTTCAACTTCTACCATCGGTTATATCCGTTTCGGATTTTTCAGCCAATCTTTATGTTAGAGGTGGTGCTCCAGATCAAAATCTCATACTTTTTGATAACACTCCTATATTCAACCCTTTTCATCTTGGTGGTATATTCTCAACTTTTGAGATCAACTCTATAGAAAAAGCTTCCTTTTATGCGGGAGGATTCCCTGTCGATTATGGGAACAGATTATCATCGGTTATCGATATTAGTAGTGTTACTCCAAAAGATACAACCTTTCACGGTAACATTAATGTTTCCATGCTATCTTCAAGTTTCTATTTTGAATCCAAACAATATAAAAGTGTTTCATTTTTTATTTCAGCAAGAAGAACATATTTTGATCAGATATTGAAGTTGATGGGATTCAGTTTTCCTTATTATTTTTTTGATAACACTTTTGTTGTAAATTTCAAAATGAATCAAAAAAATAACCTTAAATTAACTTTTTTTATGGATAATGATATACTTGATATAAAAGATGATACTTTTAGCCTGGCTGATGTGAGATGGGGTAACATAATGTTTTCATTAAACCATTCAACTCTTTTAACAAACGATCTTTCTTTTTTTTCAAACATCTATTATACGGATTTCAAAAACAGTATGGATTTATTAAAACACGTTCATCTGCATTCCTATGTCTATCAATATGGAGGGAAGATCAACTTCAGGAAAAATTTTGATGAAAAGAGTTTTAATGCAGGTTTAGAAATATACAGAGATAGTTTTGATTATATTTTTACTGTTTCAGATTCTGAAGAACTCTTTAATTTAAAAAACAATCCCTATTATCTTTCTTTATTTTTAGATAACAATTTTAAAAAGATAGGGCTTTATATCTTGAATATGGGAGTAAGGCTGGATAAATATGAATACAAAAAAAATTTTGTATTAAGTTTGAGGGGATCTTTAAAATATTTTATAGATGAAAAAAGTTCCATATCTTTTAGCGTGGGGGATAACTATCAATTTATTACAGCGGTTAAACAGGAAACAAATGATTTTTCATCAATTTTTGGTGAAACATGGCTACCACTTATGGAAAATTTTGAACCTCTAAGATGTATAAATTACATTTTAGGTTTTGAATCCTTTTTCCAGAACAACACTTCTTTAAATGTCGAAATATATCATAAGGACTACAAAAATCTTGTGTATACAACTCTTTTTGATCTTTATTTAAACCTTGAGAATTCCGAATCATCTTTTAAAATTACAAAAGGATACAGTCAGGGTATGGAGATACTTTTGAAAAAAAGTCTTGGTAATCTCAAAGGATGGGTTGGATATTCTTTGTCCAGAACTTATATTTTAAAAGATTCCATCTATTATCCAACATACTATGACAGAACGCATTCTTTCAATTTATCTCTTTCATATTCTTTCAAAAATGGGATAATCTTGAACTGTGTAATAAACTATGGCACGGGACTTCCCTATACCGCTGTGATAGGAAAATATATTGATTATACTTATGATCCTATATTGGATGATTATTATAAAAAAGGTTGGAAAGAGATCTATTCGGATTATAATGGAGTAAGATTCCCATCATATAAGAGAATAGATTTTGGAGTTTCAAAAAAGTTTAATTTTAAAAGGTTAAAACTGGGAATAAATTTTAACATCGTGAACATCTTCAATTTCAAAAATGTCTATTTCTATTATTATGATCATTCCGTTTCACCTTCAAAAAGGGAAGAATTTTATATGTTTCCAGTAATACCTTCGCTTGGAGTTTTTTGTGAATTCTAAAAAAATCTATTTGATCGTTTTTTTAATTTTTATGTTCTCATGCAGTTTTATAAATGATGATTCTGTATATAGAACGAATTATTATATTTTTTCGATTTTAAAAGTTGGAGAGGAAAGCATTAAGGTAATTGTTGATTCCACTCTATCTATAGGTGATTCGTTGAATTCTGAAAATAATTTTATACACGATGCTGTAGTAAAGATAGATGGCAAGACGGCTTTTCTTGAAACTCTGGATCTGGATACATCAAATAACGATTATAGATATGTTTATCGATTAGAAATGGAGGTTTTAGAGGATAAAGATTACGAGATTGAGATAAAAATAGAAAATGATCTCTATTATGCTAAAACAAAAACACCTAAAAAAATTTGTTTTAATAATTTGAACGATTCAGATTTTGTCAAACTTGATAGTAACTTTAAAGTTGCCTGGAATCCTTCCGGAATTGGATTTTATTTTTTTGAGATATATCAAAAAGATGAATACGGTTCTTTTAATCTATTTTCAACAGGTATAATGGATGATACGACTATAAACCTTTTTCCTTTATCCTATCTTTTCCCGGATAGTGGATTATTTGATTTTTATATCATTTCCTATGACTCATCTTTTTATAAGTATAGCATTGATAACGATTACTCATCGTTTGATAAAGGGTATGGACTTTTTGGGAGTATTTCGGTTGACCATGTTAAAGATTTAACGATCATAAAATAATCTTAAGTTATTTTTCCAATATTGATAAATGTCATTTTTATGTTAAAATAAGAATTCAAGAAAAGGAGTATTATGGAACTCAATTTTTCTCGAAGAATGAGTATAATTTTAAAGAAGAGTGAACAGAGAACCAGGGGGCTTAACAGAAGTAAGGTGGAACCTTATGACATACTCTTAACGATAATTTCCGATAGAGATTTAAAAACAAATACATATATAATAAATGCTACTAAGAGTAAAAATTCAGAACTTCTCGATCTCCTTAAAAATATTTTAAGGAAATTTGTTAAACGGGTTGAGGATGATGTAGAAACGATAACTTTTGATGTAACTGATTCGGAGGAAACAAAGAGAGTTTACAACGAAGCTGAAAAGGTAGCCATTGAAAATGGTGATATCAATATAGAACCTGAACATTTTGTAGTTGCCATATACTATGTTAACCCAGAATCCAAAGAGGCTCTCGATTCAATAGGATTTAACATTCAGACATATATAAATTTGATCAAAGGGCAAACGATAAGATTAAATTTTAAAGAAGAAGAAGATTCAAAAACTTATGTAATAGATGAAACGAGTCAGACACCTCTTGCGGATTATCTATGTAAGGATCTTACAAAACTTGCAAAGGAGAATAAACTTGATCCGATATTCGGAAGAGAGGAAGAGATATCGAGGATAATACAGATCCTTGGTAGAAGAAAAAAGAACAATCCAGTTCTAATAGGTAAGCCAGGTTCAGGTAAGACAGCGATAGTTGAGGCGTTAGCACAGAGAATAGTGAACCATCTTGTTCCAGAAAATTTAAAGAACAAAAGAATACTTTCACTTGATGTCGGAATGCTTGTGGCTGGAACAAAATATAGAGGTCAGTTTGAAGAAAGGTTAAAAAATCTTATCAAGGAACTGGAAGAGAACAAAAATATAATTTTATTCATAGATGAATTACATGTTATAATCGGAACCGGTGCTGCTGAAGGCTCAATAGATGCCGCGAATATGTTGAAGCCACAACTTTCCAGAGGTGATATACAATGTATTGGAGCGACAACCCTATCAGAGTATCATAAATATATTGAAAAGGATGGCGCACTTGAAAGAAGATTCCAGCCTGTTGATATCAAAGAGATGACATGTGAAAAGACTCTTGAAGTTTTACATCACATAAAAAGCAGGTATGAAGATTTTCATAATGTAGAGTATACCGATGAAGCTTTGAAGAGTGCTGTTTATCTATCTGATATTTATATCACCGATAGAGTCCTACCTGATAAAGCGATAGATTTGATCGATGAGGCTGGTTCAAAGATGAATATGGATTTTTCATACAAGATAAATAAACAACTTGAAATGTTGCATCATGAATTACAGGAAACCATAAAACAGAAAGAATATTTCACATCGGTTAATAAGTATAAACTTGCAGGTGAAAAAAGAACAAAACAGATTGAAATAGAAGAGAAGATAAAACAGTTAAAGGAAGGGCTTACAAAAAGAACTGGTAAACTCAAAGTAACGGATCAGATAATAAAAGTTATCATATCACAGTGGACCGGTATACCTGTCGATAAATTGAATACAAACATTCAGGGTGATCTTTTGAAACTGGAGAATGAGTTTCAGAAAGATATCGTTGGTCAGGATCATGTTATTTCAAAAGTTTCAAGGGCTGTAAAGTTAACACTTCTTGGAATAAAGGACCCGATCAAACCCAGAATATCCATGTTTTTTCTTGGTCCATCGGGTGTTGGAAAAACTTTCTTTGCAAAGAAGATGGCAGAGATTCTTTTTACAAAAAAAGATTCATTTATGAGATTTGATATGTCCGAATATTCTCTTGAACATGAGGTTCAAAAACTTATCGGTGCACCTCCGGGTTATACAGGTTATGAGGAAGGAGGCAGGCTCACTGAGTTCGTAAAAAGGAACCCATATTCGCTTCTCCTTTTTGATGAGATTGAAAAAGCACATCAAAATGTTTATAACATTTTTTTACAGATTCTTGATGATGGCATTTTGACAGATTCATACCATAGAACTATAGATTTTAAAAACACGATAATTGTTTTTACCTCAAATATTGGAAGTGCTGAAGATCTTTTTAAAAAGGATATAGGTTTTTCTGAAAGAGATTTTGATGAAAATAAGTATCAGAAGATTATAATGGAAGAGGTTAAAAAGAGTTTCAGGACTGAATTTTTGAACAGAGTTGATATGATAATAGTTTTTAACTCTCTCACCAGAGAAAATATCAGGGAAATAACTTTTAAAAACTTGCAGAGGATAACACAGCTCTATGCCAAAAAAAACTATAAAATCTCCTTTTCACACAGAGTTATTGATTATCTTGTTGAAAAAGGTTTTGATAAAAATTATGGAGCAAGGAATGTTATCAGAGTTATACAGGAAGAGATGGAAAACAGGGTAGCGGAAGAGATACTTCACGATAGGTTTACTATTTCCAATGAAATCTTCTTCGATGTTGAAAATGATAGAATAAAGATATTCTATGGTGAACTCACAAAGAGAGAACAGGAGGAAAATTGAAAAGATTTAACATTTTGCTTATTTTATTTTTTTCATCGATCTTTATTTTCTCTCAGATGTTGGAAAGCAAAAGGGTTGACGAGATTTTTGTTGATGGTAATAAAGCAATATCAAAAGAATTTATAGTTGATCGTTCAAATATTGTCATAGGACAGAATATAGATGAAAAAGTGATCAGAAATTCAATAAAAAGTTTGTTCTCAACAGGTTTTTTTAAGCAGGTTGAAATTGATTATGAAAAAAATTCTCTTGGCGGGGTGATTTTAAAGATAAATGTAAAAGAGAATGCAAGGTTGAAAAAAATAATTTTTAAAGGTAATAAAAAACTCAAAGATAAAGATTTTATAGATTCACTTTCAGTGAAAGAGAATGACTTTTTAAACGATTATTCTATCTTCAAGATCAAAAAAGAGTTAAAGACATTTTACTTTAAAAAAGGCTATTTGAGAGTCCAGATGAGAGATTCCATAGGAGATATAGATAAAGATAATAGGGCTAAGCTCTATCTTTTTATAGATGAGAACGAATCCGTAAGAATAAAAAGAATAGAAATATTGGGTAATTATAAGGTAACCGATAAAGAGATCAAATCGAGGATGAAAACGAAAGAGAAAGGTTTTTTACAGGATGGGCTCTTAAAAGAAGAGGATCTTGAAGAGGATAAGATAGCGGTAGTGAATGTTCTAAAGGATAAAGGGTTTATGGATGCTACATTGGATTCGGTTGTGAGAGAATACTCGTTCGATAATAGATTTTTGTTTTTAAAATTCTATGTTACACAGGGGAACTTTTACAAAATTGGTAAGATATCTTTTTCTGGTAATGAGAATATAAGTGATGATGAAGTAAAAAAATGTATCAAAATAAAAGAATCCCAGCCCTATTCTTTCAGTAAAGTTACTGGATCTATTTCATCAATTTATGAGATGTATATGGATAAGGGTTATGTGAATGTGAATGTGAGAGAAGAGTATAGTCAAAGGGAAAATTTCCTTGATATAGATTTTAAAATAGTTGAAAATAAACTTTCATATATTAATCAGATTCTTATTTCGGGCAATGAAAAAACTGAAGATTTCGTAGTAAGAAGAGAAATACTGTCAAAGCCAGGAGATATTTTTAAAAGAAAGGATCTAGTCTTAAGTTTTTCAAATCTTTCAAGACTCGGTTATTTTGAAAATGTTCAGATCAATCCAAAACAGACAGAATATGATGATAGGATAGATATTGAGTTTCTTGTTAAGGAAAAACAAACTGGTGAATTTAACATAGGTGGCTCATACAATCAGGTTGATGGGCTCACCGGGAATATAACGATCAAAATAAAAAATATTCTTGGTAAAGGTCTTTCGACAGAATTTTTACTGGAGAAGGGAACAAGCATTTCCAATTTTTCATTCGGATTCACCGAACCATATCTTTTAGGTTATCCGGTGGTTCTTGCCACAAGATCCTATTATACAACAAAGGATAGAACATATTATTATGACAGGAGAATCGGAGGAAGCGTTACAGGCGGTTTTTTTCTTTCAGAGAAATTGATGACAAGACTTTACATAACATACAAATTAGAACAGGTTTATACTTATTCTGATTCCTCATACCTATCTGTTCTCGATCCATGGATAAAGCAGTATCTTGGTGAAAAGAAGATCCTTTCCGAAATATCTCCAGCGATTGTAAGAGATTCAAGGAATAGTGATTTTTTCCCTGATGCAGGGGAATTTCTTACTTTAAATACTGGATTTTCAGGTGGTATTTTAGGTGGACAGATAGATTATTATAGAATGAACCTCGATTTAAGATTCTATAGAAAACTTTTCTGGAAATTCGTTTTAATGGAAAGGTTTGCATACGGTTTTATAGATTCCTATGGTGAGGACAAGGATGATATTCCATTAACCGAGAGGTTTGTTCTTGGTGGTGTAGGAAATTGGGGAATAAGAGGTTATCTTGATAGAAGTATTGGACCTTCCCTCGATGGCTATGTTATAGGTGGTAGAGGTGCATTGTTACTCAATTCCGAATTGAGGTTTAAATTAAATGATATGGCTTATCTTCTCCTTTTTATAGATGTTGGAAACACATATTCAAGCATCACTGAAGGTTTTAAAAATAGATTTTTACCTTTTTACACTGGAACTGGAATAGGTGTTAGACTTCAGATACCTATGGTTGGGATGATGGGTATCGATCTTGGTTATGGATTCTCAAAAACTGAGAATGGCTATGGACAGAGATGGGAACCACATTTCCAGATAGGTACAACCTTTTAGGAGGATTTTAATGAAAAAAGGAATTTTATTTTTTCTCATTTTGTCTTTTTACATTTTCCTATTATATCCATCCGATAAAATAGGATTCATAAATTCAAAAAGGATATTTCAAGAGTATAAGGGACTTAACGATATAAACAAAGAGGTAGAAAAAGAATTATCCTCCTGGAAAAATAAAATAAACCGGATGCAGCAGGAGATCGATTCGTTGGAAAAAGATTATCAGGAACAAAAGAATATGTATTCTGATGAATTGAATGGAAGAAAAAGAATTGAGATAGAAGCGAAAAAGGATTCTCTGAACAAAATGGTACAGGAATTATACGGTGAAGAAGGGAAATCTTTTCAGATCAATAAGCAACTCTTAAAACCTGTGGTGGACAGGATAAACAGTATAATCAACAAGATAGGTGAAGAGGAGGGATTCTCCCTCATTTTTGATTTTGCTGATGGTAACATACTCTATGCAAAAAAGGAACTTGATTTGACCGATAAAATAATAGAAGAGTTGAATAAAGATTTCTTTGTACCCGTTTCAGTTTTACAAAAGTATATAGTTTATGATTTTGTCGCAGAGGATAAGGAGACAAGAAATGAACAGTATCACATCAAACTGGCAAAGACATTGTATCAATCTTTGAAAGTTGAAAATAAATTTGAGCCTGTTAACATCAATGATGTGAACTCTTATCTACAGAATATGGGTGTTGATAAGATTGAAGATCTTAAACCTGTCGATGCTGTAAGTTATGCATTCTCTCTTAACGCCGATTACTGTTTTACCGGAAAGGTGAGAACCAGTTCCGGTAAAATAATTTTTGATATAGATATTTACGATGTTAAAAATAGAAGAAAAGTACAAACTATATCAAAGGAATCCGTTTCGGATATTGATTTTAACTCAAAAATGTCCGATACGATTTCAGAAATCAAGTTAATTTTAACAAAGTGAGGTAAAATGGAAGAGAAAAGAAAGGAGTTAAATATCATCGATATTATGAAAACTATTCCACACAGATATCCGATGTTACTCGTTGATAAAATTTTATATGCTGATGAGAAAAAGGTTGTTGGTAGAAAATGTGTTACTATGAATGAGCATTTTTTCCAGGGACATTATCCAGATCATCCCGTTATGCCAGGTGTTTTAATAGTCGAATCACTTGCACAGACAGGCGCCATGCTTGTCAACTATTATATAGAAAATTTAAACGACAAGGTTCCTTACTTCGTAAAAATTGATAAAGTAAAATTCAGAAAACCTGTTTTACCCGGAGATGTTTTGACTAACGAATGTGTTTTGAAAGAGAATAAAGGTAATTTTTTTCTTCTCGAGTGTAAAGCCTATGTTGAAGAGAAGGTCGTTTGTGAAGGAGAACTGACAGCGGCAGTTGTTGATAAGGAGAAATAAAATATGCTGAAGATCTATAACACTCTTACAAAAAAACTGGAAAATTTTGAACCTGTATCCAAAGATAATATAGTTAGACTATATTCATGTGGAATGACGGTTCAGGATAGTCCACATATTGGTCATATTAGAGCCCTGATAACCGTTGATATTGTGAAAAGAATCCTAATTTTAAACGGTTTTAAAACTTATTCGGTTTATAATTTTACGGATATAGATGATAAACTCATAATTAAAATGAAGGAGAGTGGTGTAGATTACAGGATAATCTCCCAGAAAAATATTGATAAGTTTTTTGATGTTTTCAAAAGTTTAAATGTTCTTGATTTTGATGTATATCCAAGAGCGACTTTACATATCGAGGAAATAATAGATCTCATAGAGAGATTGATGGATAAAGGTTACGCTTATAAGTCTAAAGATGATGTATATTTCAGAGTAAACAGTTTCAAAAATTATGGAGCACTTTCAGGGAAAAATATAGATGAACTTGTTGAAGGGAAAAGAATCGAATTGAACGAAAACAAGGAAAATCCACTCGATTTTGTCTTATGGAAGGGGGTAAAGGAAGATGAACCATTCTGGTATTCTCCTTTTGGAAAAGGAAGACCGGGCTGGCATATCGAATGTTCCGCGATGAGTATGAAATATCTTGGAGAAACTTTTGATATACATACAGGTGGACAGGATCTCATATTCCCTCACCATGAAAACGAAATCGCTCAATCCGAATGTGCAACCGAAAAAAAATTTGTTAAATACTGGATACATAACGGTATGGTGAATCTGAAAGGAGAAAAAATGTCTAAATCTTTGGGAAATGTTTATGGTGCTAAAGAACTTTTAAACAGATATTCGCCAAATGTTATTAGACTTTTTCTCTTGAAGACACACTATCGAAAGGATATCGAATTCTCAGTTGAAAGGCTTGATGAATCACAATCAGCCTATAAAAGATTGATAGAAAACATACCCAAAAATGATGAAGAAAAGATTGATGAAAAACTTTTTTTTGATTTTATTGATGCTTTAAACGATGATTTTAACACTCCACAGGCGATAGGGATATTGTTTGAGACTGTAAACAGGATAAATTTAAAACAAAATGATGAAAATATTCTAAAAAACACTCTAAGTAAAATGTTTTCTTCGTTAGGCTTTAAAATGGAAGAAAAAAATGAAAGAAAAGATGATTTATCGAAAACTCTTATAGAGATTCTTCTTGATGTGAGAGACAGGTTGAAAAAGGAAAAACTTTACGATATGGCAGATTCTATAAGGGAAAGGTTGAATGAGAATAAAATTATTGTAAACGATTTAAAAGATGGGGCTGTATGGAAGATAGAAGATTGATCTCATTTCAAATACTTGATGATGTTTTCAACAAAAAAATTCCCCTGAAAAAATCTTACGAGATAAGAGTAAAAGATTTTGATAAAAGAACAGCATCCTATATAAAAGAACTTGTTTGGGGTGTTGTGAGAAATAAAATTCTTCTTGATTTCATAATAACCCAAACGACTGGAAAGGATATAAACAATATTTCAAACAAGAGTCAGATATTTTTAAGGATGGGTGCTTACGAGATATATTTTATGAAACATAAAGAATATGCGGTTTTATCAACAATCGTTGAAATAGCAAAAAAAGAAACGAAGAATCAGGAAAAGTTTGTAAATTGGGCTTTGAGAGAATTTTTAAGAAACTTTGAAAAAATACACATACCTGAAGATGATTCTTTAAAGAGTTTATCCATCAGATATTCTTTCCCCATCAATTTTATAAAATATCTTATCAACAATGTTGGAATTGAAAGAACCGTCCAGTTACTTGAATTTTACAACAGTAAACCTTCCATTTTTGCCTTCAGGATAGATGATATGGATTACAGGGAATTCAAAGACAACGAAAGGTTAACAAGAAATGAGTATATACTCGATCCAGTATACCTGAATATTTTTAGATCACTCCAGTTGGAGGAAAGTATAGTTGATGTCCTTGATCTCTGTGCAGCACCCGGTGGAAAAAGTTTTTTAATTAAATCATTTTTACCGAATGTGAATATAATTGCGATCGATAAAGATCCAAAAAGGGTTGAGTTGATGAATGAAAATATCAAAAGATTAAAATTGAAAAAGATCACAACCTTTTCTGCGGATGTGCTTAAATTGAATATAGATAAACTCTTTGATCTCGCTATACTCGATGTTCCCTGTAGTTCGACCGGAACGATTAGAAAGAATCCTGATGTTAAATATAATTATACAAAAAAACTTAAAACTTTACCACAATTACAGGAATCGATGCTCGAAAAAGCATCGGAGTTTATCAAATCTAATGCTTTGATTCTGTATATAACCTGCTCAATCTTTCCTCAGGAAAACCACCAGGTGGTTTCAAAATTTTTAAAGAAACATAAATATAAGTTGATAAGTCAATTCTTTACTTTTGGTGAACCATACAATGGAGGTTATGGGGCACTTTTAAAAAAAGAGGAGGAATGAATGTTCGATAATACTGGTAAGATCATAACAATTTCTCTTATCATATCTTTGCTTGTATCGTTGTTAGTTTCCATTCTGGTTTTTATTTTCCTTTCCCCATTTTTACCATCTTTAAAAAAAGTAAATAGTGAAGAGCAAATGGTTGAAGTTCCATTGATAGAAGGTTTAGATTTTGAAAAAGCGAAGATTATACTTTCAAACAAGAATTTATCTCTTTTTGTTGAATCTGAAAAAGAGAGTGAAAGACAAAAGGGCATAATACTATCACAATCTCCCATTGCTGGAACAAAATTAACGAAAAATAGTGTGGTCAATGTTATCGTGAGTTCCGGACAGGAAAAGATTGATACCACAAAAGAGCAAACTGAAAAATTGATAACACTCCCATATTTGATAGGTCTGAACATCGATGAAGTTAAAAGGGAAATAATCAACCTTGGATTAAAGATAGGGGAAGTAAAATATGTTGATAATGATAACTACAGAGCAGATGTTGTTGTCTCCACTGATCCTGTTGGTGGTTCGAAAATACCTGAAGGTTCAGTTGTAAACCTCACAGTATCGAAGGGCGTTTCTACTGTGATCGTGCCAAATGTCAACTCTTTAAGTAAAGATGATGCCAGAAACAAAATAAACAGTTCTGGACTTTTTGTCTCTGAAATCCTTTATGTTACTGATGTAGAGTATCCCTTTGATATAGTGATAAAACAGGAACCTCCATCTGGAACAAGAGTTAAAAAAGGAACAGGTGTAAAAATATGGATAAACCGAGAAAGATACTGAATTTGAAATTTCTAAATATAGAAAAGGAAGGTGGAAAACTGGGATGTTTCCTTATTCTGGTAGCGATCTTTTCCATTTTTCTTGGATTACTCTTTATTCAACTGACAATGCCTTTAATTTTAAAAACTTCCAAAGAAATAAGGATCCCTGATATTACGGGAATAACTTTAAATCAGGCGAGAACGATGCTTGAACTCGAAGGCCTTGATATGAGAATCTCTGGGGAAGAGTATTCCGAAACGGTTCCAAGTGGTGTAGTTATCTCTCAAAATCCTCTTCCAAACACTTCAATAAAATTTAACAGGATAGTTGAAGTGATAGTTTCAAAGGGAACCGAAAAGGTAAAGATACCGTTTGTGAAAGGTTTACTTGTTTCAAATGCTACCGATATACTATTAAAGGTGGGAATTGTTATCAGTGAAACAACATATGTTTTTGATAACAACTATGTTGAAAATGTTGTAATTGGAACTGAACCTCCCGCAAACAGTTATATCTCAAAAGGTGGTATGGTAACACTTTATGTTTCCAAAGGGAAAATTGAAAATTATGTTCAAATACCAAATTTAAATGGATTGCCTTCAGATTCGGCTTTGATAATAGTTTCAAAATTTTTAAAACATTTAAATTTAAAAATTGATACACTCAAAGGAAAAAAAGAAAATCTTTATGTTTTCAAACAGTTTCCAGATAGCGGCCAATATTTGAGAAAAGGGGATACCTTAAAGATAATCTTGAAAGGAAAATGATGAAAGAAAAAAAAATTGAAATAATCCCTTCACTTCTTTCGATAGATTTGAAAGATTTAAAAAAGAGTATTAAAACCATACCTGAAAAGATAAAATATCTGCATCTTGATGTGATGGATGGGCATTTTGTTGATAACATAACCTTTGGTCCTTTCTTTGTTAAAACGATCAGAGAGTTGACCGATAGATTTCTTGATGTTCATCTTATGATAAGTGAACCTGAAAAATATTATAAAAGGTTTATAGAGAGTGGTGCGACACATATATCTTTCCATATAGAAACTGTTGGAGACCCTTTAAAGTTTATAAGAAAAGTTAAAAATGAAGGTCTCTTTTGTGGTATAGCGTTGAATCCTGAAACCCCGGTTGAAAATGTTTTTCCTTTTTTGAAAAATATAGATTATGTTCTTGTTATGTCTGTTCATCCAGGTTTTGCAGGCCAAAGGTTTTTAAACTACACCCTGAAAAAGATAAAAATTTTACAAAATCATAAAAATATGAACGATTTTAAAATTGAGATTGATGGAGGAATAAATCATATAACAGGGAAAAAAGCGATAGAATATGGTGCTGATTGGATCGTTTCTGGATCTTTTCTTTTCAGCGGTGATATAAAACAAAATATGAAAAGGATTTTAAATGGTTAAAAAAGGGATTCTCATAGTCGATTTTGGTTCACAGTATACACAACTTATTGCAAGAAAAGTAAGGGAATTACAGGTTTTTTCAGAAATAATTCATCCCGATGATGTAAAAAGATTGAATCTTGAGAGTTATGATGGGATAATATTGTCCGGAGGACCGAAGTCGGTTTACGATAAAGATTCTCTGGATGTTGATATAGATTTAAATAATCCTCCTATCCCAATTCTTGGGATATGTTATGGTATGCAACTTATAGCGAAAAAACTCTCAGGAGAGGTCCAGAGATCCAGACGAAGGGAATTCGGATATGCTATTTTTAACATTATTAAAGATGACATACTTTTCGAAGGTATACCTGAAAAGATAAAAGTATGGATGTCACATTCAGATAATGTTGTAAAAATACCTTCCGGGTTTCAAAAGACTGGATACAGTGTAAACTGTAAGAATGCATCGATGAAGGATCGGAGAGAAAAGATCTTTGGATTACAGTTTCATCCTGAAGTTTACCATACAGATTATGGAAAAGATATCCTTAAAAATTTTATTTTTAAAGTATGTAAAGCAAAAAAAAATTGGAACACATCTAATATAATCAATAGGATCATAAAAAATATTAGAAATGATGTCAAAGACGACATAGTTATAGGTGGATTATCCGGAGGTGTTGATTCCACTGTTGCCGCCTTGCTTGTAAAAAATAGTATAGGTAAGAACTTGAAATGCTTTTTAATAGACACTGGGCTTTTGAGATACGATGAGGGAAAGGATGTTATAAAACTTTACAATCAAAGATTGGGACTTGATGTCAAATATGTTGACAGGTCAGAACTATTTTTAAAAGAATTACAAAGAGTTGTGGATCCGGAAAGAAAAAGGAAAATAATCGGGAAACTCTTTATAGATGTTTTCGAATCTGAAGCAAAAAAGTTAAAGAAAGCAAGATTCCTTTTGCAGGGAACCATATATCCCGATCGGATAGAATCAAGATCCGTTAAGGGACCATCTTCGGTTATTAAGAGTCATCATAATGTTGGAGGATTACCTGAAAAGATGAATTTAAAACTTGTTGAACCTTTAAAGGATCTTTTCAAAGATGAGGTTAGAAAAATTGGTAGTAAACTTGGTATTCCAGATGAATTTTTAAAAAGGCATCCATTTCCTGGACCCGGTCTCGCTATAAGAATAATCGGTGAGATCACACCAGAGAAAATAGATATTCTTAGAGAAGTTGACAGGATCTATGTTGAGGAATTGAAAAAGAATCGTATCTATGATGAAATCTGGCAGGCTTTTGCAGTCTTTCTTCCCATAAAAAGTGTGGGTGTTATGGGAGATGAAAGAACATACGAAAATGTAATAGCACTTCGTGCTGTAACATCAACGGATGGGATGACAGCTGATTTCTATTGGTTTGAAAAAGAAACGATGCAAAAGATTTCAAATAGGATTATAAACGAAGTGAAAGGAGTAAACAGGGTAGTATATGATATATCATCAAAACCACCTTCAACTATCGAATGGGAATAAGGTCCCTCAAATTTTTTTCTTCGATATGGATGGGACTCTATATCTTGGAGAAAAAATCATAGAAGGATCTGTAGAATTTTTAAATAGACTTAAAGAAAAAAATATTAAAAGAGTCTTTCTTTCAAACAATTCCTCAAAGAACAGAAAAGAATATTATGAGAAATTGAGAAGGATGGGATTTTTAGTTGATATCGATGAGATATTCACTTCACTTAATGCTACGATACTGAAATTGAAAGATGAAAATATAAAGAAGATCTTTCCAGTAGGAACACCATCTTTTGAAGAGGAATTAAGAGAAAACGGATTTATCTTAACTGATGATGATCCTGAGGTTGTGCTTCTTGGTTTTGATAAAACTTTAACATACGAAAAAATAGAAAAAACTTATCATCATCTTATGAAAGGTGTCAGATACATTGCAACCCATCCGGATATCCTCTGTCCAACCGAAACAGGTTTTATTCCAGATATAGGCTCTTTTATAAGTATGTTTGAAAAAGCCACAGGGAGAACTCCCCAGATCATAGGTAAACCGAGTATTCTTATGCTTGAAACGATTTTAAAACATCATTCCATAGAAAAGAGAAATGCCGTTATGGTTGGTGATAGACTATATACTGATATGAGAATGGCGATAGATGCTGATGTTATTTCGATACTCGTGCTTTCAGGAGAAACAAAATACCACGATTATATAAAATCTGGAATGAATATAGATATTGTTTGTGATAAAGTAAAAGATCTTGTTTCAATTTTTGAAATATGAGAATCTATATAATAGGATCAACCGGGCAACTCGGATATGACCTTTACAAGGTTTTATCAGGAAAACATCAGGTTGATGGAGGTGGAAGAGAAAAATTTGATATTTTAAAAGTTGAAGATATTCCAAAATTTTTTTCAAAAAAGTTCGATCTTGTTATAAACTGTGCAGCTTTTCTTGATGTCGTAAAAAGTGAGACAAGGATCAAAGATTCATTTCTTATTAACTCTCTGGTTCCTTCGATCTTAGCAAAATACTTTTACGATAATAAAATAAAATTTATCCATTTTTCGACCGATTATGTTTTTAACGGTTTCAAGAGAAAACCATATATCGAAAGTGATGAATGCGATCCTTTGAATATCTATGGTTTATCAAAATTTATAGGAGAAAAAATGATACTCGAAAATAATCCAGATGCTTTGATATTGAGAACGAGTGGACTTTACGGCGAAAAGATAAGTAAATCTAAAGGATACAATTTTGTTTCATACCTGATTGAAAAATCAAAAACTGAAAAAGTTTTAAAAATAGTTGATGATCAGATTCTAACACCGACATTGACATACAATATAGCAAAACAGGTTGAAAAACTAATAGATTACGATTTGAGAGGAATCGTTCATTGCACGGATGAGGGTAAGACATCATGGTATGATTTTGCAGTTTACATAAAGAAAATTCTAAAATTAAAAGTGGACATAATAAGAAGTAAATCGAAATATTTTTTCCCAAAAAGACCTATGTATTCTGTTCTGGAAAATAAAATTTTAAAAGAGAATTCTTTAAATGTTATGCGTGAATGGAAGGATTCTATAAAAGATTTTTTAGAGAAACATTATCTATGAAAATATTTTTTTATAATATGGGTTGTAAACTCAATCAATCGTTAACCAAAAGATATGTTGGTAAACTAATTCATCAGGGAAATACTCTAACCGATGAACCTGAAGATGCAGATCTTCTTGTTATCTCATCCTGTGTTGTTACACACAATGCACAAAAACAGTTTGAAAATATTTTAAATAGGTTGATCGAAAGATATCCAAAAAAAGAGTTCCATATTATAGGTTGTTATGAGAAAAAAGATTATCAACATAAGGTAAAATATATTGATCAAAAGGAAATTTTTGATGAAAAATTTTTTCACATAAACAGAACGAGAGTCGAAATACCAATACAGACTGGTTGCAATAATTTTTGTTCATACTGTATTGTTCCCTACCACAGGGGTGAAGAAAAAAGTAGAAATTTTGAGAATATACTTGATGAGATAGAGAGTTTAAAAGAGAGTGGGGTAAAAGAAATAATACTGACAGGTGTTAACATTTTGAAATACAGATACGAGACTATAGATTTTATTTCACTTGTTGAAAAAATTTCTCAGACTGGAATCGAGAGGATAAGATTATCATCTCTTGAACTTGAGGATTTAAACGATTTGAGTTTTAAAAAGTTAAGTGAAATGAAAAATGTTGTTCCCTTTTTTCATCTTTCCATACAACACATATCAAATAGAATTTTAAAACTTATGAAAAGGGGATACGATAACGAACTGATCGAATCGGTTGTTGAAAAAATCTGGTCAACATATAAAAAACCGATGCTCGGATGTGATATCATTGTTGGTTTTCCGTATGAAACCGATGAAGATTTTTTTATGATGGTCGATTTTCTTGATAAAAGTAAATTTTCACATTTTCATATTTTTCCTTTCTCCAGAAGACAGAATACTCTTGCTTACTATTTCAAAGAAAATTCAAAAAAAAGCATCGGTATCGAAGAAAAAATTAAAATTATGAAAAATTTACAGCATAAAAAAAAAGAAAAGTTTCTTGACTCTATCGTAGGTATGGATGAGAGTATGATCATAGAGGGTGAAAGGGAAGGATTCTATAAAGGAAAATCTGAAAGATATTTTGATTGTTATGTAAAAAAGGTTGATGGATATTATAAGGGGGATCTTTTAAAAGTTAAAATAGTCAGGCATTTCGAGGGTAAAGTCTATGGCGAAATCAAAATATTTTAAGATAATCACATACGGTTGTGAAATGAACGATTATGATAGCGAAGTGATATCATCTATACTCACCGATAATGGATATGTTGTTGCTGATAATATAAAAGATGCTGATACGATAATCGTTAACGGTTGTTCGGTCAGAGAGCATGCACATAAAAGGGCTCTTGGTTTTATTAAGAGTTTAAACTCTACAAAGAAAAGAATCATAATCACAGGTTGTCTCGCCAAAGCGCTTGAAGATGATATTTCGCTTTCAAAAGAATCCCTGATCGTTTCAACTGAATATAAAAAACTTCCCGAACTGATAAAAAAAGAAAGATTCAAAGAGGTTAAAATCGAATCGGATGGTAACTATTCAGCCTATTTACGAAGATCTGGTTTCACACTCTATGTACCCGTTATGAAAGGGTGTAACAATTTTTGTTCATATTGTATCGTTCCATATTTGAGAGGTGAAGAAATATCGTTTAGCGTTGAAGATATTTTGAAAAATATAAAAAATAATATTGGTGAAAAGACCAGAGAGATAATGTTGCTCGGTCAAAATGTAAACTCGTATCTATACGGAGAAACAAATTTCGTTAAACTCCTTGAAAAGGTTGCAATCAACAATAAAAATTTAAGAATTAGATTTCTAACATCACATCCTAAAGATTTTTCTCCTTCTTTAGTAGAATTGATGAAAGATTATGAAAATATATGTCCCCATATTCATCTTCCCGTCCAGACAGGTTCTGATAAACTTTTAAAGATTATGCAGAGAGGATACACGATTTATAATTATTTAAAAAATGTTGAATCTATTAGAAACATTATGGGAGATATAACTATAACAACCGATTTGATGATCGGCATACCATATGAGGAGGAAAAAGATTTTCGTGATACTCTTAAACTTTTAAACTCTGTTCAGTTCGATGACGCTTTCCTTTATAAATTCTCAAAAAGGGATAAAACACTCGCTTATTATATGAAAACTCCAGATGGTGAAATTTCCTCCAGCAGATTAAAAGAACTTATAGAAACACAGAGAAAAATTAAGGAGAAAAAACTGAAACAACTTATCAACAAAAAATTGGAGGTTATTGTTGAAAAGGTTAGCAAGAAGAATGAAAATGAATTTTATGGAAGGGATAGACAGAACAGGAGTGTTATCGTCTCTGGAAAAATTTCTTCAATTGGAGAAGTTGTGAAAATTAAAGTTGTAGAAATTAAAGGTATAACACCATATGGCATAAAGGAGGAAAATTTATGAAGAAGATTATGATTTATTTTGTGATATTGATAATTTTCTTATCTTCCTTTGAGAAGAGTCTAATAGATTTTTATAGAAATAGCGATATTGATGGTTTGATGAGTTTACTCGATACCTTAAAGAAAAAAGATAAGGGAATATCTAGTTCCCTTTATTATTATATCGCTGAAATAACAACGGACAAAGAACTTTCATTGAAATATTATAAAACTATCGTTGAAAAATATAAGGATTTACCTTTCTATTCTCATTCTCTTTTGAGACTGGCAAAATATAATACCCTTATTTCGGATACTACAACCGCTTTATCATATTATAGAAACATCCTCTCATCAAAGGATTCTCTTGTGGTTGAATATGGTTATGCTGGTTTGATAGGAATATATGAAAATTATGCGAATATGGATGCGGCAAACTACTGGATATCAAATTATCTGGATCAATTTCCATCCGGCATATTTTCAAAGTATTTGAAAAAAAATCAAGAGAAAGAACATTCATATGTTAAAGAAAAATATTATTCGATACAGATAGGATCCTTTAAATCAATGGAAAATGCCGAAAACCAGTTTAAAACTTTTAAAAATAAAAGTTATGATGTGTTTTTAGTAAAAGAGAAAGAATTTTATAAAGTTAGAATTGGAAAATTTAAGACTGAAAATGATGCCAGAAATTTTTTAAAGGTCTTTCAGAAGGCTGAGGCTATTCCAGCGTGGATAGTTTATGGAGAATAGTATGAACCAGAAGGAAGTTCCCATTTTAAAACAGTATAATGAAATCAAGTCGAAATTTCAGGATTCAATTTTACTTTTTAGAATGGGTGATTTTTATGAAACATTTTTTGATGATGCCAAATTCATTTCATCTGTCTTGAACATAACCCTTACATCCAGAGAATATAGCGAAAAAGAAATCCCGCTTGCAGGTTTTCCAATAAAATCAGCAGATCAGTATATTTTAAAATTGGTTTCAACCGGCAAGAAGATAGCCATAGCCGACCAACTTGAAGAATCATCTAAAAATATTAAACTCGTTAAAAGGGGGATTGTTGAAGTCATCACTCCCGGAACGATAATGAGAGAATCTCTCCTGTCTGAAAAGGAAAATAACTTTTTTGCGGTATTTTACAGGATAGAAGGTAAAAACATTGTTGGAACGGTTGATCTATCAACAGGCGATCTTTACATATACGATTTTAAAAAAGATGAAAACTTTTATGATTTTTTGATGAACAGGGATATCAAGGAGATCGTTTCAAACTATAAGATGAATTTTGAATATAAAAATTTTACAATCATCGATAATTCTTTTTTTGATTTTCAATCCTCTTTTGAAACTTTAATGCAGATTTTTGGTTCTGAAAGCGTTGAAAAGATAAAAAATGTTGATCTCGATTATATTATCGCTACCGGTGCTTTATTGAATTATCTCCGGGAAAATTATTTTACAGATCTTTCCCAGATAAAAACTTTTGAAATTGTTGAAATCACCAAAAGGATGTTTGTTGATAATCAAACCCTCAAAAATCTTGAAATATTTACAAGAACTAATGGGGAGTTCGAAAATTCATTCCTTTATTCTATCGACAGAACAAAAACTCCCATGGGTGGGAGAACTTTAAGATCTCTGCTAAAAGCTCCATATAACGATATTGGTGAAATATTGAAAAGTTATAGAAATGTTGAGAGGATGCTTTTAAAGATGGATAAGGTAAAAATTCTTGGAGAATACCTCTCAAAAATAGGTGATATTGAAAGGATAAACGCAAGAATAGTCTCTAAAAGAGCAACACCGAGAGATCTCGTAAATCTAAAAATTTCTTTAAGATATTTTAAAATGATTTTTGAAATCGTAAAGGATCTGGAAATAGAGATTTTCAATCTGGAGATTTCACCGATCGATAAAGTTATCGATCTTATAGAACTTTCCATAGATGAGAATATTGTTCTTGATGGCGAGAAGGAAAAATTTTTTAAAAAAGGTTTTGATCTGGAATATGATAAACTTAAAGAGTTGTCTCTTGAAAGTTCCAGTGCTATATTTCGTATGGAAGAAGAGGAAAGAAGGAAAACAGGTATTAACAATTTAAGGATAGGTTATTCCTCTGTTATGGGTTATTTCATTGAAATTACAAATTCTAACAGAGACAAGGTTCCACCGGATTATATAAGAAAACAAACTCTAAAAAATGCTGAAAGGTTTGTCAACGAAAAGATAAAAGAGTATGAGATGGATATAGTAACTGCTGAAGAGCGTTTAAATAGGCTTGAAAGAGAACTCTATTCAAAACTTCTTGAAAGGTTATCCTCATATTATATTGAACTTAAAAAGGTTTCCAGTTTTATCGGCAATATTGACCTTTTATACTCTTTTTCTACCATCAGTTTTGAAAATGATTATGTTAAACCTGATATAGGTGATTTTTATGAACTTTACATTGAAGATGGAAGGCACCCAGTTATAGAGTTTGCTGATAGAAACAACAGGTTTATACCAAATTCAATCTATATGGATGAAAAAAAATCTTTGATACTTCTTACAGGTCCAAATATGTCTGGCAAATCAACCTATTTAAGACAGAATGCTCTCATAATATTTATGGCACATATTGGGCTTTTTGTTCCAGCAAAAAAAGCAAAAATCCCAATAACCGATAGAATATTTACAAGGATAGGAACAAGTGATGATCTCTCAAAAGGTGTTTCAACATTTATGGCTGAGATGCTTGAATGTGCGAATATAATAGATAATATGACTGAAAGAAGTTTTATAGTTCTCGATGAGATAGGAAGAGGCACTTCAACTTTTGATGGGCTCGCTATAGCCTGGGCTATAATAGAGTTTATACATAATAGAGAAAAAACTCCAAAAACTCTTTTTGCAACACATTACCATGAGTTGACAGAGTTAAAAAACGAACTTTCAAAAATATCCAATATGACAGCAAAGGTGAGAAGATATGAGGATAAGATAGTTTTTTTACGAAAGATGGTTGAAGGGAGTTCGGATGAGAGTTATGGCATAGAGGTGGCAAAAATGGCTGGACTTCCAGATGAAATAATAAAGAATGCAAGAAGAATTCTGTCTCTTTTAAAAGAGAGTGAAATGAACGTAAAGGAAAAAATGAGAAGTGTAAACCAGATGAAACTTTTTATGGGAAACGAATCTGAAAATAGATATGATGAGATAATATCTTCTCTGCTTGAGAAAGATTTTAATGTTATGACACCTATAGATGCTTTGATCTTTTTACAGGATATAAAGGAAAAGATTTTGAAAATCAAAGAGAAAGATTAATATTTATTCACCATCTTCTTTATTTAAAAGAACCTTTCTTGGTTTTGAACCATTAGCGGGTCCTATAATACCAGTTTTTTCAAGTTCCCTCGTTATTTTGGCTGCCCTTGGGTAGCCGAGTTTAAAATAGGATTGTATCATCGTTGTTGATATTTCCCTGTGTTTTGATACAAATTCTTTAACCTGTGTATAAAGTGGGTCAAGTTCATTTTCACTATCTTCATATTCACTATTAAGATCTTTTTTGAAATTTTTGGTTAACCCGGATTCTTCTATAGGGATATGATATATTGTTCCTGTAAGTATTTCTGTAAGTTTTTCCTTTTCAATTTCAAGTTCATCCGCATACTGGTTTACGAATTCTTCGATCCTATACTCGCAAGCTGGCATATCGGATGGATTTGAAATACATTGTATCAATTCATTTTCGATTATCAACTTTGCAAGTTTCGAAGAATCTTCCACATCTTTTTCAAAAAGTTTTACAATGTATGTTTCAGCCCAGAGGTTAACTATTTTTGATGCCTCCTCGGTTTTTAAGAAAGCCCCATGAACTCTTGTGGGAGTTCCCTTCTGAGGGGGAATATAAAGCATATCACCTTTTCCAAGAAGTTTTTCAGCGCCAGAAGTATCTATTATAGTTTTTGAATCCGCCTTTGAAGGAACTTTAAACGATATTCTTACAGGGAAGTTAGCTTTTATCGAACCCGTTATGATGTTAACCGATGGTCTCTGTGTGGCAAGTATCAGGTGTATTCCAACCGCTCTCGACATCTGTGCAAGTCTTATAATATAACTTTCAATCTCTTTTGATGCGGTCATCATAAGATCTGCCATCTCATCGATTATAACTATTATGTAAGGTTTCTTTTTTTCGCTTTTTTTGTTGTATTCTGTAATGTCTCTAACCCCCAGTTTCGCAAAGGCTTTGTATCTTAAATCCATCCATTCGGTTAATTCTTTCAGCATCAAAACTGCTTCTTTCGGATCTGTTATAACGGGTCTTTCAAGGTGTGGGATACCATTATAAATTGAAAGTTCAATCCTTTTGGGATCAACCATAAGAAATCTAACCTCTTCAGGTTGAGCCTTAAATAGAATTGAGGCTATTATACCGTTTATACAAACGGATTTTCCACTTCCGGTTGTTCCAGCGATAAGAAGATGTGGCATCGTTGATATTTGAGCAAAAACTGGATTGTTTTCAGTATCACTTCCAATAACAACAGTTGTGGGATCCTGACTCTCATAAAATTCTTTCTCGGTTAGCAATCTTTTAAGATAGACTGTTACACGGTTTTTGTTTGGAATCTCTATACCAACCGCTGCCTTTCCAGGTATGTGTCCAAGTATTCTTATAGATTTGGCTTTCATGGCTAAAGCGAGATCATCTGATAGTGATGTTATCCTGTTCACTTTTATTCCAGGTGCAGGTTCAAACTCGTAAGTTGTTATAACTGGACCAACATTGACATTTACAACTCTTCCATCTACGGAAAAATTTTTTAATTTTTCTTCAAGTATTTTTATGTTCTGGTTAATCTCCTGCTGAGCGATACTTTCTTTTAAAACCGAAGGTTCTTCAAGTGCATCAAGGAATTCCTTTTTGAACTGATCGTTAAACAGATCACCATAGTTTATAATCTGTTTCACCCTATCTTTAATTACCACTCTTTTTGTTTTTTTATTTCTTAACTTTTCTTTCCATCCATTTTCATCTTCTTCAAAGAAATTCTCATTTTTTTCCTCTTCTTCAATCTCCTCAAACTCTTTTTCACCACTTTTAAAAAATTTTGAGTCTATATTTTTTATTAACTCAAAGATCAATTGATAGTTTGTCAAAACTATAAAAGATAGAATGATAATTGATGAAACGATCACGCCTAAACCGATATTTCCCAAATATCTGGAAAGAATTGTGGAGGATTTTTCTCCCCAAAAACCGCTGTATTCTGGATTGTTTGTGATATTACCTATAAGTATTGGGATAAGAATTAGGTTTATGATTGATAATATAAGTGGAGAAAATGAATTGCTAAGAACAAATAAAAGACCTGTTGAAGAATAAAAAATGAATACTGGAATAAAAAATGATATAACTCCAAAAAACAAAAAAGTTTTATGGGCTATAAAATAACCAACCAGTCCACCAAGATTTTTTACACTGTTTATGCTTGAAACTTCTTTAAAATCGTAGTTGAAAAATGAAAGAAACAAAAATAATGACAAAACGATTAAAGAGATAAAAAAAATATAATTTGAAATTTTTTTATCTTCATTTAAATGTTTTCTTTTAAACTGGAAAATTAGCGTGATCAGATAAAATATTGCAGAAAGGATTAAAAAAATTTTTGATATCATAAGTTTAATTTTAGTTATAATGGATCAGCACTAAAGATCAACCTTTTTAAATTCATCGTAAACAAAGTTTATCAATCTTTTAACCATCTTTTTTGAAAAATCAAAACTTACATTTGCAGTTTTGTAAACCTCATCTATCCTTTTGGAAGAACCGAGTTTTAAAGCATTCAAATAAGCGTCTACAGCCTTCTTTGGATCTTTGCGATAATTGATCCATAATTGAATAGCTCCAAGTTGTGCCATTCCATACTCTATATAATAAAACGGAAATTCAAAGATATGTAATTGTTTATGATAAGATATTTTCTTGAAATTTTCATATCCACTCCAATCAACAAACTTTTCAGAAAAATCGTTGAATATCTCTTCAAAATATTTCTGTCTCTCTTCACTTGAAATTTTTTCTTTTGAATAAAGAAAATGTTGAAATTTATCAACCACAGCACACCAGGGGAAGAAAGCGATTATACTTTCAAGATATTTTCTCTTAGCCTGTTTTAAACTTTTTGAGTCCTGATAAAAAATATCCCATCTGTCGAAAGTGAAGAGTTCCATACCCATAGAAGCGAATTCGGCGACTTCTGAAGGAGTCCCTTTATAAAAATGTGTAAAAAGATCTTTAACGGTTATCGTATGAACAGCATGCCCGGTTTCATGCATTAAAGTTTTCATATCTGAATCTGTGCCTGAACTGTTCATAAAAATAAAAGGCAATCCGGTTTTATATAAAGGATAATTGTATCCACCGGGGGCTTTACCTTTCCTTGATTCAAGATCGAGATGATCATTTTCCACGACTTTTTGAAAAGATTCACCGAACCTTTTATCCACACTATGAAAAACTTTCTTTGATTTTTCAATAAAATCGGAGATGTTTTCAAAAGGTTTTAAAATCATTTCATCTTCAAGCGTTGCGTTCATATCATAAGGTTTTAACTTTTCGATACCCATCCTTTTCGCTTTTTCTTTTAATATCTCACCATAGATTGGAGTAACTATCTGAAGTATGGAATTATGAAACTCTTTGCATTCTTTTACTCCATAATCGAATCTTTCAAGTTCTTTAAACCTGAAATCCACATAGTTTGAGAAATTCGCATTTTTTGCCTTTTTGTTTCTTAGATCGGTAAGGTTGGAAAGGATGGATTCAATTTTTTCTTTGTATTCAAGCCTTTTTTCAACAATACTATCAAACGCTTTTTTTCTTTCCTCCCTATTTTTACTTTGAAGGAATAAAGCCATCTGTGGTAAAGTGTATTCTTTCCCATTGAAAGTTATCATCATACCTGCAATAGTTTTTTGATATTCCATTGTTTCTTTGGTTATGAGTGTATCGATTTCTATGTTTTCTTTTCTAAAAATTTCAACTTCGTTTTTAAACCTTTTTATCAAAAGGCCCCATTTAGACTGATCGAGATTGGAAATATATTCAGAGTTCACTATCTTTTTTAAAATATCAAAAGAAAACTGCTTGACTTTTGGTTCTATGTTCTCTGATAAATTTATAAACCTGTTTTTGTATTCCTCGTTCTGTGTATCTCTTGTCATATTTATATATCCCCATCCAAATTCTTCGGATACAAACTCTGAAAGTTTAGAAAAATCGAGAATTAAATTTTCAAGTTCATTTGAAGAATTTATATTCCTCTGGATAATTTCTTGATAGAATTCTTTTATATCATCCCATGAGTTTATTTTGATATTGAAATTGGTAAAATCCTTTTTCAATTTTACTCCTTTTGGTTGTTGAATTTTTATAAAATTTTGATATCCTTACATAATGATTTTACAAATTTTAAGTATAAATAATTTCAGGAATTTTTCAAGTAAAAAGTTTTATTTTGATCGAAGAACCGCGATAACCGGAATCAACGGTTCAGGTAAAACATCTATAGTTGAAGCCATATATTATTTTACCAATTTAAAATCTTTCAGGACGACCAATGATAAAAAAGTTTTAATGATAGGAAAAGATAATTTTCTTTTAAACATTGAAGGGGAAAGAGAGAACCAAAAATTTTCTATGGGTATTATGTATAATGATAATAAAAAATTGATATCCATCAACGGTAAAAGAACAAATAGGTTATCTGAAGCTTTCGGTTTTTTCATTTCAGTTATTTTTTCAACATACGATAAACTTCTTTCCGATAAACCCGCTATATATAGAAGAAAATTTATAGATAGGATCATTTCCACAGTGGATCCACTCTATTTTGAAAATCTCATAGAATATTTTTCCATCCTGAAAAAAAGGAATTTTGTTTTAAAAAATGACGGTGACAAAAAATTGCTTGATGTCTATACACAACAGTTATCACAGAGATCCGTCTATATCTATGAAAAAAGACTTGAATTTTTGATTTACTTTGAAGATATACTGAATCAACTTTATGAGTTGGTTTTCGAAAAAAAACAACTTGTAAAGGTCAAATATTTTTCATCAAAAGATTCTGGAGATTATAAGGAATATATTCTTTATGAGAGATTAAAAAAAATTTTTCCGCAGGAGAATGAAAAGAAAAGAACTTTACTTGGTCCACACCTTGATGATTTTTTAATAAGTGTGGATAATAAACCCATAAGTGATTTTGGGAGTGAGGGGGAGAAAACTCTTCTGGGAACAACCTTGAAAATTGCTGAAATAAACATTATATATGAAAATGTTGGAGAATATCCAGTGGTGCTTATCGATGATGCTTTCTCTGAACTTGATATTTTGAAGATAGAGAAACTTTTAAAGATTTTTGATAACTTTCCTCAAATAATAATAACATATCCCAAAAAATGGGATATGATTAAAAATTATACTATGATAGATCTGGACAAGAGTTAAAATGAACTTTGTATCCTTATTTCTCATCTCGATAAGTTTATCGTTAGATGCATCCGCAGTCTCATTGGTTTGTGGAATAAACGAAAAAAATAAAAGATACAAACTCGCTTTTAAACTTGCCTTGATTTTTGCTTTTTTTCAATCTATGATGTTTATTATAGGATATTTTGTGGGAAAAGTTTTTTTTGTTTACATAAAGGATTTTGATCACTGGGTATCGTTTGTTATTTTAATTTTTATAGGGATGAAGATGATATATGAATCCTTTAAGCCAGAAATGAAAAAATACATCGACACTAATTCCCCGATAGTACTTCTACTTTTTGCCATATCAACGAGTATAGATTCTCTGGCTGTTGGAATATCTATTTCACTCTTCAATATGGATCTTTTAATAACCTCTATTCTTATAGGATTCGTGACATTTTTTAACTCATTCATATTCACATTAACAGGTAAAGTTTTAAAAAAATTTGTTCAGAATAAGGCTGAATCGGTTGGTGGTTTGATACTTATACTTGTGGGAGTAAAAATTTTGATGGAGCATTTAGGATGAAAAGTGTTGGTTATTTTAGATCTTTTATCGGGTGGATAAAAATCGAGGAAAACGACGGGGCTATAGTTTCAGTAGATTTTTTAGAGGATTCTAAACCCAAAAAGGTCTTTTCTGAGAGTAAAACTATAAAGGAATGTAAAAAACAACTTGATGAATATTTCAAAGGTAAAAGAAAAAAGTTTGATTTAAAAGTTATGATAACTGGAACCGATTTTCAAAAAAAAGTTTTGAGAGTTACAGAAAAAATAAAATATGGAGAGACTCTTTCCTATTCACAGGTGGCAGAGATGGTGAACAAACCAAAGGCGTTCAGGGCTGTTGGTTCAGTTTTAAAACAAAACAAAGTTCCGCTGCTGATACCATGTCATAGAGTAATAGGTAAGGATGGGAGTTTAAGGGGATTTGCAAAAAAGATTCAAATTAAAAAGAAACTTTTGAAATTTGAAAATAAAAATTTAAAAAGAGGTGTAATTGAAGATTAACGATAAAATTAGAAATGTCGCCATCATAGCTCATGTCGATCATGGTAAAACGACACTCGTTGATTCTATGTTTAAACAATTGGGTGTTGTTAAAATCACAGATGATATGGATGAGAGGATTATGGACTCTCTTGAACTTGAAAAAGAAAGGGGAATAACCATCGCCGCAAAAAATTGTTCGGTCTTTTACAGGGGAATAAAGATTAATATCATTGACACGCCCGGACATTCTGATTTTGGTAGTGAAGTTGAAAGGGCACTTTTTATGGCTGATGGTGCCATTCTGCTTGTTGACGCATCTGAGGGCCCTTTACCACAAACCCGTTTTGTTTTAAAAAAGGCTCTTGAAAAAAATTTAAAAATTATTGTGGTAATAAATAAAATTGATAGAAAGGATGCAAGAATCAAAGAGGTCTCTGACGAAATATTCGAACTGTTCGTCTCACTTGATGCAACCGATGAACAGCTCGATTATCCTGTGATATACGCATCAGGTAGATCGGGCATCGCTAAAAGAAGACTTGATGAGGATTCTTTCGATCTTGCACCACTTTTTGAAACCATATATAATTATATCCCCGGTCCAACATATAGGGAAGAAGATATTTTTCAGATGCTTGTTTGTGATCTTTCATATTCAGATTATCTTGGAAGACTCGCTATAGGCAAAATTTTTAACGGAAAGGTTGGAAAAAATGATCAACTGGTATGTATCGATTCAAAACAAAATATAATTCCACTGGTTGTTACAAAACTGCAGGTATATGATGGGAACAGAATCGTGGAAACTGAAGATGCTCTGCCTGGAGATATAATAGTTCTGGCTGGTGTTGATGATGTGAAGATAGGAGATACTATTTGTAGCAAAGATTTTCCCCAGAGTTTACCAAGAATTGTAATAGATGAGCCGGCGATATCAATGGTTTTTACTGTTAACACATCACCTTTTGCAGGGAAAGAAGGAAAATATCTCCAATCTGGTAAGTTGAGGGAGAGACTTTACTATGAGGTTTTAAAAAATGTTGGTATACAGGTAGAGGAAGGTTCCCAACCAAACATTTTTATTGTAAAAGGAAGAGGAGAACTCCAGATATCCATTCTCATTGAGAGTATGAGAAGGGAAGGTTATGAATTTACCGTTGGAAGGCCTGAAGTGATATTCAAAAAGGTTGAAGGGAAGATCTATGAACCTGTAGAGCATATTTTTATAGATGTTGAAGATAAGTATGTGGGTATAATTACAGAAAAACTTTCGATAAGAAAAGGTGTTCTTTATAATCTTTCAACAAATGTTAATGGAAGAGTCAGAATGGAATTCCTTATACCTTCAAGAGGTCTTATAGGTTACAGATCAGAATTTTTGACTGATACAAGGGGAACAGGAATTTTAAACGGATATCTTCATGGTTATGAGGAATATAAGGGTGAAATCCCATCAAGGGCTACCGGTTCCATCGTTTCCGAAGTTGAAGGAAGAGCCGTTGCCTATGCGCTTTCCTACCTCGAGGAAAGGGGAAGATTGTTTATAGTTCCCGATGATCCAGTTTATGAGGGGATGATAATCGGAGAGAACAGTAAAGAGAACGATCTTAATGTTAACCCAACAAAAGAAAAAAGATTATCAAATATGAGATCCGTTTCTAAAGATGATGCGATAATGCTAACGCCTGTAATCCCTTTAACCCTGGAAAAGGCGCTTGAGTTTATAAGGGAAGATGAAATGGTTGAAATAACTCCGTTATCAATAAGATTAAGGAAAAAAGTTCTATCGGTGCTTGAGAGAAAGAAATTAAGAAACACTACATCACAAGTTTAAATCTTTTTCTAATTATTGACTAAAATTTTTATAAATATATAATATAAAGATATGAAAAAAATTTTTATTATAATAATCTTATTTTTGATTTTTTTAATCTCTATTTCTTCAGAGATTGAAAACTCAACCGGTGCTATATATATCACTAAAAAATATTTTTCTTATCTTGATTATTTTAAAGTAAAAACTTTTTTTGATTCTTTGAACATAACATATTTTATTTTTTCATCCACTATTGACACCTGTATTTCGGAAACACTTGAAAAAGTTTTACCTTATACTTCCATAGATTCCATAGATAAAATTAGTTTTGATTATTTGATAATTATCGGAGGAAACGGTATAATGTATGAGTTGGAAAATCATAAACTTTTAAATTTAATAAAGCGTTTAAACGATGAAAAAAAATTTATTCTTGCTTTCGGAAATGCCCCAGCACTTCTTGTAAAGGCTGAAGTCTGTGAAGATAAATTTATCACTATCGCTCAAAATAAACTTTTATCAGAAAAGTTGAAAAAATATAAATTCAAATATGTTGATAAAGATGTTGTTTCATCAAAAAATCTGATAACATCTCAGACAAGTAACAATTTACATTTCCTTTTAAATAAATTTATTGGGTTATACAATGATACTTCTTATACAAAGAGTTTCTGAATCAAAAATATTTGTTGAAAACGAATTGTTCTCCTCAATAGGAAAAGGACTTCTTGTGTTTGTTTGTTTTAAAAAGGGTGATGATTTTTCAAATTTGAATTTTGAAAGGATAGTTGAAAAGGTTATAAACTTTAGAATATTTGAAGATGAGAATAAAAAATTTAATCTTTCAGTAAAAGATGTGGATGGGGAAATAATGCTTGTTTCACAGTTTACTTTAGCAAGCCGTAATTTTGAGGGAAACAGACCATCCTTCGATGATGCACTTGAATATGATAAAGCAAAAGATCTTTTTGAAAAACTCTATTTAAAATTTAGTGAAAATATTTTAACACGGAAAGGTTCGTTTGGAGATTATATGCGAATTCAACTCACAAATGAAGGTCCTGCAACCTTTCTTCTGGAGTTTATATGAAAAGTATGACAGGTTATGTTAAAATGACAAGGAGTGTTAAAGGTTATGGAAATGTTACCTGTGAAATAAAATCTTTGAATGGAAAAGGGTTGAACACAAATTTCAAGTTACCATATGAACTCTCAATCCTTGAAAACGAGTTGAGAAAGATGATATCAAAAAAAATAAACAAGGGTAATATTTCCGTAAATTTTTTTGTTAACTATTCGAGCGATTATATTCAGAAATTTGTTTTTATGAGAATCAAATCTCTCGACGGAGTAGTTGGAATGGAGAATTTTGAAAAATTTCTACCACTCGTTTATTCCGATATTTCAAACTATATACCACTTGTTAAGAAAGTGGATAGAAATATTTTTTTATCAGTTATAAAACTTTTCAAATTATCTTTGAATTCTTTGAATAAATATAGAATCGAGGAGGGAGAAGAGATCAAAAAAATTATTCATCAGTATATAAATATTTTAAATAACGATATAAATGTTATAAAAAAATCTTCAAAAAATAGTGTTGCAAGAAAAAAGGAAAAGTTGACAAAGATTCTTGGAGAATACAACGAACAGTTAAAGAACGAGATTCTTCTTTATGCTGAAAAAGTTGATGTTACGGAGGAGATAGATAGATTCAAGATACATTTGAAAAAATTAAAAAAGGAAGAATCGGGCTCATCTTTAACCTTTGTCCTACAGGAACTACAGAGAGAGGCAAATACCATCTCATCAAAATCGGAAGATATCAAAATAATAGATAGGGTTATCAGCATAAAGGAAATTATAGAAAAACTCAAGGAACAGGTTGGCAATGTCGAATAAGGGAAAGATTCTAATACTCTCATCTCCATCAGGTGGAGGTAAAACGACCATATGCAGAATGGTACTAAAAAATATTCCTGATACCGTTTATTCAGTTTCAGCAACAACAAGAGAGAAAAGGGCTGGTGAGAAGGATGGTGTGGATTACTTTTTCTTGAATGAAGAAGATTTTGAAAGAAAAGAAAGGGAAGGATATTTTGCCGAAACCGCTCTCGTTCATGGTAAAAGATATGGAACTCCTGTTGAGTTTCTTAACAAAATGATAGATCAGGGGAAGATCGTTGTTATGGACATTGATGTTCAAGGTGCTTTAAAAATAATGGAGAAATATCCTAATTCGATTTCCATATTCATTATGCCACCTTCGTTCGATGAACTTGAAAAGCGGCTGAAAAAAAGGAAAAGGGATGGCAACGATGAAATAAAACTAAGGATTGAAAATGCTAAAAGAGAGATATATTGTGCAAAAAAATTTAAATACATAGTTGTAAACGAAAATCTTGATACGGCTTTTTACAAAATAAGAGAGATAATCGAAGAATATAAAAAGGAGGATCGATGAAACTAATGCCGGTTGATGAGGTTTATAAAAAAGTAAAAAGTAAATATCTTGCTGTGGTGCTTATAGCTAAAAGAGCTAAAAAATATAATCAGGAAAATTATATTCATTTCAATTCAAAATCTGAAAGAGAACCATCAAATATAGCAAAAAATGAACCTATGAAGGATGCTTTTAACGATTTTTTTGATGGTTTACTTGATGAAAGAATAAAAAAGTATGAGTAAAATACTTCTTGGAATAACAGGTTGTATTTCAGCCTATAAAGCTGCATATCTGATAAGGGAATTCAAAAAGAACAACGATGAGGTAAAAGTAATTTTAACCGAAAATGGTTCGAAATTTATTACCCCGTTGACTTTAAGGACTTTATCTGAAAATAAAGTTTACACATCCCTTTTCGATGATGATAACGAGTTGTCAACCGAGCATATAAGTTTGAGCAGGTGGGCTGATATTCTTGTAATTGCGCCCGCTTCAGCGAATATGATTGGGAAATTCGCTGCTGGCATAGCCGATGATCTTTTATCAACAACACTACTCTCCTTTGATAAAAAAATCCTGTTTGTCCCTACGATGAACAAAACTATGTATTCCAACCCTGTGGTTTTGGAAAATATTTTAAAGTTGAAAAAAAGAGGTGTATATTTTCTTGAACCCGAAGAAGGCTTTCTCGCATGTGGTGAGGAAGGAAAAGGTAGATTTCCAGAAATTTCAATAATATATCATAATGTGAAGAAACTACTCTTTGAAAAGGAAAAATTGAAAGGGAAAAGAGTTTTGATTACAGGTGGTAGAACTGTTGAGTCTATAGATCCCGTAAGAATAATAACTAATCTTTCTTCAGGTAAAATGGCTCTCGCTTTTGTAAAGGCATCTTTTTACAACAAAGCGGATAGAATACTTTTCCTGCATGGGGATATGGATGAAAAGCCATTCGCTTTTGTAGAGAACTTTAAAGTTAAAACTTCAGAAGATATGAAAAACGCTGTTCTCAAACATATAGATGATTTTGATGTTTTGATAATGGCGAGTGCGGTTACCGATTTTAAACCAGAATACAGTAATGAGAAAATAAAGAAGAATAAAAATTTGATCTTGAGACTTTATGAAACTGATGATATCCTGAAATCGATCAAAGATAAAAAAATTTTTAAAATCGGTTTTGCACTTGAAAGTAAGGATGAGATCCAAAATGGTATAAAAAAGTTGAAGGAGAAGAGACTCGATTATATAATAGTGAACGATCAGAAAAATCTTAACAAAGATAAGGGAACCGTTACCATAATTTCAAAAGATTTAAAAACTAAGACGATCGAAAACAAGGAAAAATTCGAAATAGCCCTGCAAGTGATAGAATGGATAAAGTTATAAAACATCTTAACAGTATTTTAAAATTCGAAAGCAAATATTATAACAGAAAATTTACAATCTCTAAGGATGTTTGTGAAGATGAAAATCTTTTTGAATCTCTTGTTAAGGATGTGATGGTTTGCACAAAGTGTAATCTTCATACTACTGTTAAAAATAAAGTCTTTGGGATGGGACCCAGAAATCCAAAACTGATGATAATTGGAGAGGCACCTGGAGCGGATGAAGATAAAGAAGGGCTACCTTTTGTTGGAAGGGCTGGAGAAAAGTTGACAAAAATGCTTGAATATATCAATATAAACAGAGAAGAGGTATTCATAACAAACCTTTTAAAATGTAGACCTCCACAAAACGCAGATCCTTTACCTGAACAGATTTCGAGTTGTTTGCCATTTTTGCAAAAACAGGTTGAGTTGTTGAAACCAAAGATCATATTAACTCTGGGAAGATATGCTGCCAGTATTGTTACCGGTAATGGATCACTCAGGATGTTAGATTATATTGAAAAAGATTCTATTTCTATTTTTGGTATACCTGTAATATCCACATATCATCCCGCCGTTTTGTTACATTCGAAAGGTGAAAAACTTGAAAATATAAGGATTCAAATAGCCAATGATCTAAAAAGGCTAAAATCAAGGATGGAAAGAATATGATGGGCAGAGATAAAAGTTTTTATTCAAGAGATGCTGAGATGGCTCTTCTCGGTGGAATGATACTTGATGCACAAAATGTTTTAAATGATATCGTTCCAAAAATCAAAGAAGATTATTTTTATTTTATAGAAAACAAAAAAATTTATAACACTATTTTGAAAATGTATAACAATGCGGAAAAGATAGATATAGTTACTTTAAAAAACAGGCTAAAAAGGGAACAGATTTTAGATGAGATAGGTGGAGATGATTATCTGCAAAAACTCGTAGATCAACTTGATGTTCTTTTAAATATGGATGAATACTTAAAAATAGTTGAAGAGAATTATGTTTTAAGGCATCTTATGAATACAGCAAAGATAATAGGTGAAAGTTGTTCAAGCGATATGGATGTTGATTCTATAATTGAAAAAGCGGAAAATGAGATTTTTAGTGTAAGGGAGGGTAGGTATAAATCCGACATTATACCCGTATCGGAAAAAATAGGCGAAATAAAAAAGATGATAGATTTATATATAACAAGAAAGGAACCTGTAACCGGGTTACCGACAGGGTTTATGGATCTTGATAGGATGACAACTGGTTTCCAAAAAGGCGATTTTATAGTTATCGCTGCAAGACCGGGAGTTGGTAAAACCAGTTTCGCTTTAAATATTCTCATTAACCAATGCGTAAAGACATCACCTGAACAGGATAAAAGAAGGGGGTTAATTTTTTCACTTGAAATGACCTCAGAGCAGTTGATACAGAGAATGTTATGTTCCTATGCTAATATAACTGGAACAGCTTTAAGGCAGGGTATGTTAAAAAAGGAAGATATGCATAATCTTTCCATAGCGTATCAGCATTTTTCTCAATCTGAAATATATATTGACGATTCCACGAAGGGAACACCACTTGATATAAGAGCGAAATCCAGAAGGATGGTTCTTGATAAAAAAATAGATTTTATAATAATAGATTATATCCAGATGATGCATCTTGACAAGAAAGTTGAGAACAAGCAGGTTGAAATATCAGAAATTTCAAGATCATTAAAACTGCTCGCGAAAGAATTACATATTCCGGTTATAGCACTAGCTCAGCTTTCAAGATCGACTGAGAAAAGAAAGGAAAAACCTATTCTTTCAGATATAAGGGATTCAGGTAGTATTGAGCAGGATGCTGATGTTGTTATATTCATCCATAGAAAATTTTTAAAGGATAGTTTACTCGATGAGGCTTCTTTGATTATTTCAAAACAGAGAAATGGTCCAACGGGTGAAATCGATATCTTTTTCGATGCTTCCAAAACTCTGTTTAAAGAAAAGGTTAAATGATGAATGGATTTTTAAAAGATTTTTTTGAATCTCTTGGTGATTTTTATTTTCTTTTTGTAAATATTCTTAAATCTTTTAGAAAAATCTATAAAAACAGAAGATTGATATTGGGAGAAATGTTTGAAATAATCAACGAATCACTTGGAATATTCGTATTGGCATCACTTTTTGTTGGAATGGTTTCCGCATATCAAACCGCATATCAGGCAAGGAATTTTTTACCGATTATATATATACCAACTTTGATAACTCAATCTGTAATACTTGAGATAGGCCCTCTGATATCGGGTATTGGTTTTTCTGGAAAAGTTTCCACTCAAATATCTGCGGAAATCTCATCGATGAAAATTTCAGATCAGATAGATGCTCTTGAACTGATGTCAATAGATCCTGTTGAATATCTTGTTATGCCAAAAGTTATTGCAACTATGTTTATAATCCCATTTCTAACCCTTATATGTGAATTTTCGATTGTCTTTGGAGCATTTTTAATTTCCATCACTATTCTTGGTATATCTCCAAATGAATTTGTAATAGGTGTTAAAAGAAATTTTCAGTTTTATCAACTTTACGGTGGACTTTTTAAATCTATAGTTTTTGGCATGTTTACAACAACAACGGCATGCTTTTTTGGTTTGAAGGCAAAACTTGGAGCCAGGTCGGTTGGAAAGGCAACCACTTCCTCTGTTACGGTTTGCTCGATTCTGGTGATAGTGCTAGACTATATTTTAACAAGGATTCTCTTTTTATGGTAAGAGTTGAAAATTTAACAAAGAGTTTTGGCAGGGAAGGAATTTTTGATATAAATCTTAAAGTGGAAAAAAATTCTATTTGTGCGATTATAGGAAAGAGTGGCTCTGGCAAAAGTTTACTTTTAAAATCTATTCTGGGACTCATAAAGCCTGATAGAGGAGAAGTGTATCTGAATGGTTTTAATGTTTACAGATCAAAATATAGAGATTTGAAAAAAGTTAGAACAAAAATAGGCGTTCTTTTTCAAAACAATGCTCTTTTCGATTCGATGAATGTTTTCAAAAATATATCTTTACCCATATTGTATAATGACCCTGACTATAATGAAGAACTTTTAAACAAAAGAATTTTAGAGATACTTGAAATTCTCTCTTTACCTGATATAAGATTTAAAAATATCAAAGAACTTTCCGGTGGTATGCAAAAAAGGGTAGCGATAGCGAGATGTTTGATAATGGAACCATCTTTGATGTTTTACGATGAACCCATAACAGGGCTTGATCCTTTAACATCATCAAAAATTATAAACCTTTTGATTTATATTCATAGAAACTTGAACAAAACAACAGTTGTCATAACACATGATTTAAAAAGTTTTGTAGATTATGTTGATCAAATCCTTTTGATCGAGAATGGGAGAGAACTTTTCTTTGGAACGAAAAAAGAGTTTTTAAATTTCGATAATGAAATAGCCAGATCTTATTTGAAATGGTAGGTGGATTATGAACGATTCTAAAATTTTCTGGGTTGGACTTGTGGTTTTTCTGGGGATAAGCATACTGATATTTTTGAGTTTTTTTATGAACAAATTCCGTTTATTTACGGATAATAACTATGTTCTTGTTAAATTTACACATGCTGATGGAGTAAAGGTAAACGATGAAGTTAGATACAGAGGGGTAAAATGCGGAAGCGTTGTTGATGTTACTTTAAAGAAAGATTTTGTGGTTTTAAAACTCTGGTTGAAAAAAGATTTTAAAGTTGGTAAAAACACTCTCGTTGCGATACAGGATCTTGGTATAATCGGTGGAATCAAATATATATTCATTCAACCATTTGATGACTTATCATATTCCTATCCTGCGGAAACACTTTCAGGAGTGAACCGTGATTTTAATATCTCTCAAATAGGTGTTATGGTTTCAGATATAAAGGATATGGTTTACAATATGATACCATCAAAGGAGAGGGTTGATAAAATAGTTGACACAACTTTTTCTGCTTTAAAAAAGATAAATGATATTGTTGAAAAAAATGATAATGATATTAAAGATATAGTTAACAAGTTATCTTACAGTTCAAATAAAATAAGTTCAGTTATAGATTCTATCTATCCTTCCCTTATATCGTTGAAAAAAGAAATTGATATTTTTCTTGAAGGTAATGGAAGTGTGAAAAAGATTTTAAGAGATGATACGATTTATATCAGGTTGAACGAAAGTTTAAAGAAGATCAACAATATTCTTGATAATCTTGGAAAAAATAGATTGATAAGAGGATGTTTGTGAGTAAAAGCAAGAATAAAGGGTTTGTTTGTTCACAATGTGGTTTCAAGAGTGTTAAATGGCTTGGACGTTGTCCTGAATGTGGACAATGGGATGTTTTTGTGCCTGATTATGAAGAGGAAGAGCAGGTAAGAAAAAACTCTATAAAACCTTTATCTCTGGATCAGATAAAGGTGGATGAATTTTTCAGAATTAAATTTCTTGATAAAAATTTAAACAGGATTTTTGGTGGTGGATTGGTTAAAGGTTCGGTTGTTCTTCTTGCTGGAAATCCAGGGGCAGGGAAATCAACCCTTGCTTTAAAGATGATAGATCTTTTACCCGATGAGTTAAAAGTTTTATATTTTTCTTCAGAGGAATCTTTTCAACAGGTAAAGTTGAGAGCCAGTAGAGTATTAAAAAAGAAAAATTTTGAAATTCTATCCTCAAATATTTTTGAGGATCTCGTTTTATCTTCTCAAAAAGAATACGATCTTTTAATAATCGATTCCATACAGATGCTTACATCGGAAAAGATCCCTTCTGTTGCAGGCTCTTTAAATCTTGTTAGATATATTATGGGTGAAATCATAAATTTTGCAAAAAAAAGAGGTATAACGGTCATAGTTATAGGTCATATAACAAAGGATGGGAGTGTCGCAGGACCAAAGACTCTTGAACATCTTGTTGATGTTATCTTGTATCTTGATTCACTCGATGGAGTAAATTTGAGATTGTTAAAGTCATATAAGAACAGATTTGGTTCAACAGATGAGATAACTATTTTTAGGATGGAAGAGGATGGTTTATCTCCTCTGGATAATATTGATAGTATAAATTTAACAAAGACCGATAAAGTTGGGAGAGTAATTTCCTGCACGGTAGAAGGAACTATGCCTCTCGCTATTGAGATAGAATCTTTAATATTCTATTCAAAATATGGTATTCCACAGAGAGTCCCGACAGGTATAAACATAAGAAGAATGCAGATGCTTGTGGGTATCTGTGAGAAATATTTAGGTCTTAATTTTGGAAATATGGATATTTTCATAAATGTATCCAATGGGCTTAATATAAAGGATACCCAGATCGATTTACCCGTGATAGTTTCAATGTTATCCTCGTTTAAAAACAAACTTATAACAAAGGATCTTGCTTTTATAGGTGAGGTCGGACTCACAGGGGATCTTAGAAGTTCAAATAATATTCAGTTAAAGATAAAACATCTTGAAACTCTCGGTATAAAAAAAGTTTTTATCCCTTATGTTGAAAATATAAGATCTGGAATAGAAGTTCATATGATGAGGAATATAAAGGAATTAAAGGAAATTTTATGATTTACAATTGGGATATTGAAAATAAGAATAAAAAAAATAAAGATCTTGGCCTTTTTGCAAAGATTTTAAATACTGATGAATCTATTGTGAGAATTCTTTTAAATCGTGGAATAGATACAATTGAAGAGATGAAAAGTTTTTTGAATCCAAATGAAAAAGATTTTTATGATCCATTTTTGATGAAAGGGATGAAGGAGACTGTTTTAAGAATTAGGGAGGCAATAGAGAAAAAGGAGAAAATACTTATTTTTGGTGATTATGATGTTGACGGTATAACTTCCACTGCGATGCTTTATAAATTTTTCCAAACACTTGGTATTGAAACATACTACTTTATTCCACATAGACTTGAGGAAGGGTATGGACTCTCAATAAACGGTATAGATTATGCTTTAAGTAAAAATGTAAAACTCATAATTACAGTTGATTGTGGAACAACAGCCTACAATGAGATAGAGTATGCAGTTAAAAAAAATATAGATGTTATAGTAACAGATCATCATGAATTTGGAGAAAGGATACCTTATGCCATCTCAATATTAAACCCAAACTCTGATAACGAAACATATCCTTTCAAATCTCTTGCTGGATGTGGAGTTACATTTAAATTGATACAGGCACTTGTAAAATTTCTTAATCTTGATATTTCTGTTGTTGAGAATTTTATAGATTTTGTTACGCTTGGAACGATAGCTGATGTTGTCCCTCTTGTAGGTGAAAACAGGACGATATCTTTTTTAGGTTTAAAACATTTAAAGCAAGTAAAAAATTTTGGTATAAGAAGTTTAATATCCACTTCAGGACTTGATTTCGAAAAACTCACTTCTTATCATATAGGCTATATTTTAGCACCAAGGATCAACGCTATGGGTAGAATGGATGATCCTCTGAAGGCTTTACAATTGCTTTTGACTGAAAATCAAAGGGAAGCGGAAAATCTCGCTTATGAGTTGAATTCTAAAAACAGGTTGAGACAGGAAGTTGATCAGGATGTTTACGAAGAGGCAATAGAGATTATAGAAAAAGATAACCTTGATAAAAATATGACCATAGTTGTTGCAAAAGAGAACTGGCATGAAGGTGTTATAGGTATTGTTGCCAGCAGGCTTGTTGAAAAATATAATAAACCGACCATTATGATATCGATAGTTGATGATATTGGAAAAGGGTCAGGTAGATCGACTCAAAACTTTCATCTTTACGATGCTTTAAAGAGTCTTGAAAATGAACTGATCTCCTTTGGAGGACATAGACTTGCAGCCGGTATCACTTTGAAGAAGGATAGAATAGAAGATTTTAAAAGAAAATTTGAAGAGTATGCGATAAAAAAAATTGGTGGGGCTGGTTATCAAAAAGATTTAAAAATAGATTGTGAGATCGATTTAGATCGGATAGATTTAAAATTTTATCAGGAAATAGAAAAACTTGAACCATTCGGTTTTCGAAATCCGTCGCCGGTCTTTATTTCAAGGAATGTGAATGTTTTTGGTTATCCAATAGTTTTAAAGGATAAACATTTAAGGATAGCGTTCAAACAGGATACAAAAATTTTTGATGCGATATGGTTTAACAACGGTAAGGAACTTATACCGGAACTTGTAAAACAGGATAAAAGGTTCGATATCGTGTTTAATGTTGCAAAAAACTTTTACAATGAAAAAGTTGTTTTACAGTTAAAACTTATAGATATAGATGAAGCAAAAAATGGTTAAGAAAATTGATTTTTTAATTTTTAACAATTTAAAAAATTTTAATGTTGCTTTATCTTTAAAATCGGATATGGTGAACGAAGGGGATATGAGTTTTTATGATCCCTCGAACCAGAAAAACAGGGAAATCTTTTTTGAATCTTTACAGATAAATCATCTTGATAAAATAAGAAACAAACAGATCCATTCCAAAATCATCAACAAAGCAAAAAAAAATCTTGTTTTGGATGGAGATGGACTCTATTCTGATGATTTCACAAATGCACTTTATCTTTTAACCGCTGATTGTTATAACATTTTTTTCACAACAAAAAATGGTAATATTTTTGGGACCTTACACGCTGGATGGAAAGGTATACTTGAAGGAATAGTTGAAGAGAGTTTGAACATTTTTTCCGGTGAAACTCAGACTCTGATTCTTCAGGGAATCTGTGAAAAACATTTTGTTGTAGAAAAAGATGTTATGGAGTTTTTTTTAAAAAAATATGGAGACAGATATATTAAAGAAAACAATGGAAAATTTTCCATAGATCTGAGAAATATAATTTTTGATATTTTAAAGAATGTTTCCTCTGTAGACAATGTTTCTATATGTAATGTTTGTAATAAAGATAAACTTTTTTCTTACAGGCAGGGTGATATATACAAAAGAAATATGTCAATAATATGGAGAAGTTTTAAATGAAAAAAATTTTATTGATTTTTTTTTTAATTTTCACATCTCTTTATCTTTTCTCCTTCGAGATAGTCGTAGAAAAGAAAAAATTTGATGCTAATACCTCTTCAATTTTAAGGGAACCTTTAAAAATAAGTATTGTTAAAAAGATTGATGAAAATATCAACTACAACGATCTTTATGTAAAATTTGAAAAAATTTGTGGTGATATTTTATTTGAAAAAGATAGTCTGAATTTCCAAGGCCCCGAAATTGAGATAATCCCTAAAACAGGTAAAAAACCTGGAACAAGTCTAGTAAGAGCAAACATCTTCTATAAGGAGAGGTTGATTGAAAGTATAGATTTTAAAATCATTCTTTTCAACTGGTTTGAAATATTTGTAACGCTCCTTGGGGGTCTTGGATTATTCCTTTTTGGAATGAAATTTATGTCAGAGTCTTTGCAGAATTTTGCCGGAGAAAAAATAAAATTTTTTATTACGAAAATCACAAAAAATACTTTTTCCGGGATTTTAACCGGAACGGTCATTACATCGTTAATTCAATCATCATCAGCAACAACCGTAATAACGGTTGGACTTGTAAACGCAGGTTTGATGACTCTCTCTCAATCGATTGGAATAATTATGGGAGCGAATATCGGTACGACCATGACAGCCCAACTTATTGCCTTTAAATTGGAATCTTTATCTTTACCTGCTATAACTGCGGGAGTTATAATGATTCTTTTTGGTTCAAGAAAAATCAAAATAGTTGGAGAGACGATCTTTGGATTTGGTTTACTTTTCTATGGTATCTCTTTGATGTCCTCCTCCATATCGCCTCTTAAAGAATCACATAAGATAGTTGAATATATGGTAAAATTTGAGGGCAATCCATTTCTTGCAATGTTATCAGGGATGATCTTGACTTTTATAGTTCAGTCTTCATCAGGAACTGTTGGCCTTACAATGGTTCTTGCAACCCAGGAATTGATCACCATCAACACCGCTATCCCGTTGATACTGGGCGAAAATATAGGAACAACGATTACAGCCCTTATTGCATCCATTTCCTCAAACACGGATGGGAAGAGAGCCGCTATAATACATACACTTTTCAATATGATGGGAGTTTCCTATATGATGTTTGGTATATACTTTTTAAAAATAGATGGGATTCCAATTTATTACAAATTTCTTGATATTATCACCCCCGGTAAAAATTTAATGGGTGAAAATGTAGGCAGATTTATCGCCAATTCACATACTCTATTCAATGTTTTCAACACTATAATATTACTTCCTTTTGCAAGTTTTCTCGAAAAAATAAGCAAAATTTTGATAAAAGATAAAAAAACTACAAAGGAAAATTTTTTTGTTACAAAATATCTTGATAAAAATTTACTATTAAATCCCCATTTAGCACTTTATAATGTTAAAAAAGAGATGGTAGAGATGATCAAGATAGCATGCGATTCTATAAACTTTTCTACCGATTATCTTGTAAACGGTCATCCGGAAATTGCAGAACAAATAAGAAAATATGAATTAAAAACCGATTTTCTTCAAAATGAAATAACGAATTATCTAATATCTATTTCAAAAGAAGAACTCTCAGACGAAGAATTCGCACAGATTCCAGTTCTTATCCATTCAATAAATGATATAGAAAGGATAGGGGATCAATCTATAAATATTCTTGAGTTTGCAAATTTTATAAAAGATAATGATATAAAGTTACCACAGAAGGCATATATTGAAATAAAAAATATGAATGAAACTTTACAAAAAATGATATCGGAAATTATTTTAGCGATTGAGGATATGTCATATGAAAGGATCAATAATATTTTTATCTTTGAAGAGGAGTTGAACGATCTTGAGAAAAAGTATAACAGGGAACATCTTCTCAGGTTGTCCAATAAAATATGTGAAAGTTCTTCCGCCGCTGTGTTTACAGATATTTTAACTTCATACGAAAGAAGTGGTGATCACATAACAAATATAGCAGAGGCTATCAAAAATAAATTTCAATGGGGTAAGGATGATAAAGTATAAAAAAAATCTTTCAAATGTAAAAAACTATGTCCCTGGTAAACCCGTGGAAGAAGTAAAACGAGAGTTAAAACTTAAAGGTGAGATTTTAAAACTCGCATCTAATGAAAATCCGCTCGGCATCTCTCCAAAAGCTTTAAAAGTTATAAAAGACTCTGCAAACGGATTGAATCTTTATCCCGACGATGACAATTTTTATTTAAAGAGAAAACTCTCTAAACTGCTTTCCGTTGGAGAAGATAATATCATTATAGGGAATGGTTCGGTTGAGTTAATGAATAATTTGATATTCTCTTTTACAGAACAGAAGGATTTTTTACTTAGAACCGATCCTTCCTTTATAATGTTTAAAATTTCAGGCTTGATAAATGGTTGTTATGTGGATGAGGTTTCGAATAAGAATTTTCAACTGAATGTTGATGATTTTGTAAAAAAAATGAAAAGAGGAAAATATTCTATAGTTTATCTCGATAATCCAAACAATCCACTTGGAAGTATGATCTTTGAGGATCGGTTGAAATACCTTTTGAAAAACACGCCATCCGATACTCTATTTTTACTTGATGAAGCGTATAACGATTATCTTGATGATGATGTTAAATTTGAATCAATTAAATTTTTAAACAGATATAAGAATCTTTTTATAATTAGAACCTTTTCAAAAATTTATGGACTTGCTGGATTAAGGATAGGATACGGTGTTGGTTCCAAAGAACTCATCTCTATCCTGATGAAGGTAAGATTACCGTTCAATGTTAATCTTCTTGCACAGAAAGCTGCACTGGCAGCTCTTGATGATCATTTACATGTTAAGAAAAGTAAAATTTTAAACGATAAGGGAATAAGATTTTTAACATCCGAATTGGAAAGAATGGGCTTTTTTGTTGTAAAAAGTTATACCAATTTTATTACTTTTGACTCTCAGTTTTTAGGTAAAATTATTTTTGAAAAACTTCTTAAAAAAAATATAATAGTTAGACCACTTGATAATTATGGACTAAAAAACTTTTTAAGAGTAACCACTTCCACTATGGATGGTAACAGATCGTTCATAAAAAAAATTAAGGAGGTTTACGATGAAATTCGATGATATCGTTGTAAAGGCAAAAAAAAATAAAAAGATACTTTCAGTTGCCTGTGCTGATGATCAAACTGTAATAAAAGCCTGTTACGATGCATATGATGAAGGGTTATGCACTCCAATATTTGTTGGGGACAGAGAGAGAATAAATCTTATAATCGATGAAAATAATTTAAAAAAAGATATGTTTGAAATAGTCGATGAAAAAGATAGAATAGTAGCTTGTGAAAAAGCGGTTAAACTCGTAAAGGAAGAGAAAGCTCATTTTTTGATGAAAGGTTTTGTTGACACTTCAATTCTTGGAAAAGCTATTTTGAATAAAGAATGGGGGTTGAGATCGGGTAATTCACTCTCTCATGTATCTTTGTTTGAAATTAAGAATTACCATAAGCCTTTTATATTGACTGATAGTGGTTTTATAATTAAACCCGATATAAATATGAAGGTTGATATAATAAACAATGCTGTAAAGGTGATGGAAAAACTTGGAGTGAACAATCCTAAGGTATCAATTCTTGCTGCCATAGAAAAAGTGAATCCTGATATGCCTGAGACTGTAGATGCTGCAATTATAACTTCAATGAACAGAAGGGGACAGATTAAAAATTGTATCATTGATGGTCCTCTTTCTTTCGATATTACCATTTCAAAAGAATCCGCTGAACATAAAAATGTAGAAAGTGCGGTTGCGGGTGATGCTGATATAATGGTTGTTCCAGATATAGCATCCGGGAATATAATGGCTAAAACCTTGATCTACTGGACTGATTGTAAATTCGCTGGAATAATAGTTGGTGCAAAAGCACCTGTTGTATTGATTTCAAGATCGGATAATGAAAAGAATAAGATGATGTCAATAGCATTCGCTGCAGCCATCGGATAATTTTAATAGATTTTCATCTTTAAGGTATGGCGGGAAAAAATCATAATTTATATCTTTAGTTAAAAGATCATATTTATTTTTGTTATGTATTATTTTAGAATGTATTATTTTTAAATTTCTTGTTGAAAACTGTTTTTTGAAAAATGATAAAGAATCACCATCAATAAGACCTCCACCAAGACCAATAGATTTTATTCTTTTTTCATATGCAAACTCATAAAATTTTAACAAAATCAAAGTATTGGCAGAAAATTTTTTACCTTCAGGGGTTGAATAATTTGCGATATAATATGAAAAGTCATCAGAATAAAAAAATAAACTTGTTGCCAGACACCTGTCTTTATAAAATGCTGAGAGAGTTAGTGAAAAAGATGAATTTAAAAGTTTTTTAAGACTTTTTTCATCATAAAAGAATTCATTTCTGTAATTGAGAAAATTTTTTGCCGTATCAAAATCTATTTTTTGCTTTATCGTCAACAGACTGAGATTCTTTTTTATACTCGATTTTGCCCTTTGAGGTAATGATTTGAAATAATCACCGGGAGTATTTATCACATCTATTATGTAAAATTCGGAAGCCTCAACTCTATTTTCAAAAAATTTTACTTTTAAAAATGGGTTGTATCTTATAAATTCACATACTATGTTGTTCTCTTTAATAAATTTTTCTCTTAAATTGTAAAAATCTTTCAGATCGTTATCTGAATAATCTTTTTTTATCAATATTCCCTGGTAACCTAAAGAAGAGATTGAAAAATTACCTTTATAGTTTATCAGAAGGAAAGGATAAAGAAAAGATTCGGTCTGGATTGTATGTAATTTATAAAAATTTAAAAAATTTTTACAGAAAAAAGGATCTTTCATTTTATCTGGAGTAAAATGGAAAGGAAATTATTTTTGTTTGTTAGAATAAAAGATCTTTTTAGTTTTTCATCAAAAAATTTTAACTTAAATTTTTTTTCATATTTTGTCTTAACATACTCTACAAAGGGTATCTTTGATATTCTGTAACCATAGATGATATCTTTGTTGCTTGAAAAGATATAATAAAATTTATCATCCCCGGAAACTTTTTTGTAGATAACATCATTTTTTTCTCTCTTTTCTATTCTTCGTTCAATATATTCTGTAAAAGGATTTAAAAAATTATTGTTGAAAGATTTACCATCCCATTCGTTTGATATTTTTTTTACATGTTCGTACATCTGTTTCTGGATGATTGTATCGTAAGAGATTTTTTCAATGAGCAGGTTTTCCGTGACGAAAGGCTTAATAAAAAACTCATAAATCTGTTTTTCGTTAAAATCTTTTAATCTATCTTTTATGTTTAAAGGTATTTCAGATAAATGGATATTATAATTGAATTCTATATTTTTTCTTGAAAGATCTATGTTTTCATCCTTTGCGATAAGATAAAATATCTTATTTTTTATGATCTCTTTTGCTATCGAACAATCAAGTATTGAATCGATTGAGTTAATGATGATGAAAAAATTTTTATATTGATAAAATGTTTTTGAATCAATTCTTTCGTTTTCTATCATAAAGAGTTTTTTTTCACTATTTTTTATTAAGTAGATCGAAAAAAGAATTGTTGTAAAAACTAAAATTGGAAGTAAAATTTTAATAATTTTCTTTTTCATAGGAGTTTAATGTTTTGTTTTATGGTATCGTTTAAAAAGATCAGATAGGAAGGATGAAGATTCTCTTTATATTTTTGTGAATGGTGAGGAACAAGCCCAGACTGATTAAACTGGTTGAGTAAATTTTTTATTATATCTATATTATAATTTTGTATCTTTGAAAGTGTTATATTTATATAATCTTCAGGTATAGGTGGAAGGAAATCTTTTGAAAAGAAATCATAATTTTGAAGAAAGAGTTCAGCAAGAAACCTAGCGGATTTATATTTTCTTAAAAATGGGATGATATGAACCCTTGTGCATCTTTCCGATATCTGCTGGAAAATCTCCTTATTTTTTATAAGATTATGGTTTTCAAAAAAATCATTTTTAATTCTTTCACCAATATACTTCAAGTCTGGTTTTTCCTTTAACATATGAAATGGACCGGTATATGCCTGAATTATAAATTTTACGATATCAACTTCTTCTATAAAATCCGCATAAAGTTTTATCTCATCGTTTAAGAAATCATGCATTTTCAATAAACCTCTTTCCATCCTATCAACCTGTAATAAAATGTAGATTCTTTCAAAGTATTTATTAAAGCCTCTTTTGAATAAAGGAAAAACATCCTTGTGCTACTCGCTAAGAATGAAAAATCCCCAACATCTCCTTTAACAAGCAATGAACCCAAAACCCAAAAATCGGTTTTACTCAGGCTGATGAATCCCGATTGATAAAAATCACCATCTACATATATAAGCCCTTTGTGTTGTAATAGTTTGTTAGAACCAAAAAACAAAAAACTTCTAATCCTTAGATCACCGTTTATCCAGATTACACCCATTGTTCGAGTTGGAGTGTTTGTTGGTAAATCAACAACTGAACCAAGACCTGATCCGAGTTTAAAATATCTTACACTGTCTGGATCGTCAACCAGTGTTGTTTCCCAATTTATAGCCTCATTCATCTCTTCTTCAGAAGCATAACCAAGAATTTCATAAAGTTCTGGAACAACGGATTCATATTTTATCATAATATCAGGGTTACCGAAGATCTGTTTTTTTGATGTACCATAATTTCCAGCGCTTGAGGATGTTGTAGTAACACCTGCAACGCAGCCAGCTTTACTACAATAAGGATCAATTTCTATCCTGTTTATGTTCCATGTACCGTCATAGTAATTGTAAAAATAATGATTTTTCCCCGGATGAGAATCTACTGAATCTATTTCTACAAGGTATAAAGGTTCTCCAGTAGCGTATGAACCAGTTCCAGTCTTAACAGACCAGTCTGAGATCGCAGAAGAAGATGAACTCCCCGGTGCTTTTGGGGCTGGTGTGGTTGGGTCAAAAGGAACAACATTAAATGGTGTTGAAAGACGATGATTATGACCAGAAACAAAAGTACCTGAACTTCCGAATAATGTCAAGAATGATGTACTTGATAGAGTTCCTGTGAATAATGAAGCTTCAATTTTCATATCTAATTCCTGTTTTGCAATCTCAGCAAGTATTTTTTTGACGGCTTTACCGGATCTGGCGGTTATTTCAACAACTTCAACAGAAGGATATTGATTGATGAGTGAAGGTGTTCCTAAAAATTGTTTTTCTGTTTTTGAATCATAGAAATATATCATGGTCTTATCCTCATTTGTCTTATGTCTTATCCTCAAAGATGTTCCTTCCTCATAATTTTTTGTTGTATAATCCATTTCAGGATTATCAGGGTTAAAACCATTAATGTTTGTTTGCAGAGATGTCTTGAAAAATTTCCCCATGGTTGAATCATCAAGTTCTGAATGGTCTTCGAATAGAATAATAGTTTCCCAGTTTGGATTTAAGGGATTAGAAGTGTCACCTATAAAATTTGAGTCAGTTTTAATAAGGTTCATTCTATGCTTTATCTCATCAATTGCTGATTCTGCTATAGATATAACCTGAATAGAATTCGCCTGATAGTTGGATATAGCAGTTTCATTTTTTATAGTAAAGAACAAACCTGCCGATAATAGTGATAACATTAAGAGTATCATTATGGTTGTAACGAGTGCTATTCCTTTTTTTTTCATAAATATTCCTTTGTTATTAAATTATTAGGTTATTTTTTGGGTGGAGTAGGTAAAGTAAGTTTTGTCCCCCTTGTTTCACCGAATGTCATCCAAATTTTGGGTGACATAGAACCGAAAATTCCACTCAAATTAAAAAATATACCCTGGTAGAATACTTTAAGGTATAATCTGTCTGATCTTGAGATTGGGAAACCGTGACCTATATATATTCTTAATTCTGATTCACTTTCAAGATTTTCTATTGAACCTATACGTTCTAACGAGTCATATGTTGAAGCGTTTAATGTTGAAAAAAGCAGAACCCTTTCAGTACAGGATGCAAACGAATCGGTTTTATAAACTTCTATATCAAAATACTTTTCAAAGTCTACCCACTCTTTATCATCAGTCATACCATATGCTACAAAACTCCACCATCCAGGGAAAATTGTATCAGCATAAGGCATTCCTTTTTTTGTGACCCATTCAGCATTCCTCCCCAATTGAGTTTTGAACGGTTTGTGACTTAAAAAGATTTTCTCATTTGGAATAGAATCACCTACTATCCCCTTTGTTTTTGAATTGATGGTATTAAGATATCTTGGTAGAGGAGACCCATCAAGGGCATAAATGTATAATGTATCATCAGAAATGGAATCCACATATTCATTGGTAAGAAAGAAATATGTGTATCCTGCTGGTGAAACAATGGTAAAATAATCGTCAGAATAATCATAAACAGACCAGTTCCCCTCATCTACACATATTACTTTTACAAGACATATTTGACTACCATTTACGGTATCAGGTATATCCCATGTGTATCTAAACAATGTATCATCAAGTGCAGGAATAGGGTATGATTGTTCATCTATATATCTCCAGTTATCTCCTCCATCGACTGAATAATAATAGATCAATTTTTTTATCGATTCTCCAGAATCGTTTGAAGAGGCGAAAACTTCAATATCATATGATCCACCGGAATGCCACAATTCTCTACCATTCGGTTGTATTACTCTTATTGTTGGTTTTGTGCCTGTTGCTCTTAACATACCGAAGGCAATATATCCAACATCACCTTCGTTTAAATAAGCCAGAACACTTGAACTTGAATTAACAGATAAATATGGTGATCCCTGTGTGAAACCTAATTGATCGTTCAAATCAACATTGCTTGGTCCAAAACTATCTGTTTGATCTACCCATATATAGAGTGATTCTGTGGCATTAACATCAAGGTAAAAAATTCCAATTGAATCTGTCGGAGAAGAAAGAGATTTGGTACTATTATTCCATGTTGCAACCTGAATGTTTGGTATGCCAGGTTCAGTAGAAGAATCCCATAGTCCATTAGCATCAATATCCTCAAAAACTATTCCAGCGACTTTTGCAATTGGTGTTAATTCCATTCCAAAAAATTTCTTGTAATCTTCTTCGGTTGAAAAATCTCTTGATTCATTTGTTATATCGAAATCAAAACTTGAAGATGTTGTTGGTCTGTAGCCCAATTGTGGTGTTGTTGAAACAATATAACTACCCGGAATTAATGCGTATCTCCATAAACCATCCGCATCGGTGAGTGCTATTTCGCCTGTTGACAGCCTCACCTTTATCCCCTCTATCGGAGGTTCTCCAGCCTGGTATTCTCCATCGTTGTTTTCATCGATATATACATGCCCTGTCGCGACAAAAACATGTGTGGATGCACTTCTTGAAATATCAACAGCGGTTAAAATCGATGAAGTGATATATTTCCCTTTATATGCTGTCTGGGAGGCTCCAGTTATTTTCACCATTATTATTTTAATATTATTGAGAATATTATAATCTGTAATAGGAGCCATATCTGCTGCTTCAGAATCATCTATGGAATTGTCTCCGTTGGAATCACCATAAAGTTTCAAAGGTGTTGTAGGATTTTCGTCATCATCATAATAATAATAAAACATTGGTATTCCAGTTGCCTGTGCTGGATACCTATCAGGTCCTGCCACTATAGATACTATCTGTTGGTTTGTCCAGTTATAGGGTGAACCTGGTGGTAGAACATATTCAAAATTTAATCCCGAGTCATAAAGCCCATATACCCTTTTAATAAGACAATAATCGTCTGGGTTTTTTGTTAGAGAGGCTGGGGAATTATTTTTATCATCATCATTTATTATTCCATCATTGTTCCAGTCAAGTGTGAATACAACGGTTTCCGCACCAGTTTGATATTCGACTGAAGGGTAATAATGGGCTGGTCTTTCATCAAGTGATGCTGTGACTTTCATCGCTCTTGGTTCCTTTGGATTATCTGGAGTATCCTCGACGGGAAGAAGATTCGCGTTGAAAACTACTTCGTAAGGTGAAGCATAGACAACTCTTCTTTGTGGTGTTACATAATCTATATCAACATCTATGTTGAATCCTGCAGCCCTCAGATCCCTTATTACATAATCTATAGCAATTCTTGCGGATTGTTGTGCCTGTGTCATCAGGTCAACTCTTTGTTTTGTGCTTTGTGTATTTACAAAAACTGTTATTGCAGCACCGACTATTATTGAAAAAATGGTTAAAGCGAGAAGCAGTTCAAGTAGTGTAAAACCTTTTCTTTTCATAATATCTCCTTTTATTTTGAAATATAAGTTTTCATAGTTTGTGATCTATTCAATCCACCGGAACCTCCAACCTGTTTCCATTCAACCTTTACTTCGATAAATTTCATATCTGTTGCAGGATGGTTATCTGTAACTGTATAGGTTAATATAAATTTTCCGTCTATGGTATCAGGTCCATATGTTCCCTCATCAAGTTCGTGTGAGGTAAATCGAAGTGACCTTAAATATTCTAGTTTTCCCTGACATATTTCAACAGCCTGAGTGTTCTGCCTTGTGAGAAGAGTGGATCTAATTGCGGCAGGGAAAAGGGCAGCAAGTCCGATTATACCGATAGCGAGTATCAAAGATGAAACGAGAAGTTCAAGTAAAGTAAAACCTTTTTTCATTTTACCTCCTACTCTCCGGTTCCTTTTAAAACATATCCAGATGGAAATACATATATGATAGATTCTCTACCTTTGGCTGAATCTACTACAAGTATAGCAAAAATACCATCAGCTCTTCCACCTGGTAAAAATTGTATTGGTGTATCAAAGGTAAAAGTTCCATTGTTTATATAATCGTAAGCAAAGATTTTATTTGGGAATCTATAAACAGTGTTTTTATACTTGAAAGAATCTGTTGAAAGAAAGAATTCTGTTGTGATATTTTTTGTTGATGCCTCCTGCCTTGCCATATTCAACTGATCCATAATGTTATTCACAGTATTATTGTATTTTGCCTGTCTTGAGTTAATTTTTGGGAGAGAAAAACCTATTATTATCCCTATGATAGTTATAACTACAACCGTTTCAATCAAAGTGAACCCTTTTTTCATAAACTTCTCCTTTTTGGTTTATAGAAAGCAAATTTCATACCATATGTTAATAAAAATAAATTATTTTTTTATGGGGAGTTAGATGTAATATAAGGAAGAAAAATCTTCTAATTTTAAAAAGATGTGAAAAATTTTTCACAGTATGATATCTACATTTGAAGAACATTTCGCACATTTATTTGAAACGATTCCCTTTATATAGATATCGTAAAAATCCCGTTGGATTAAAAGGTTTGAACAAACCGGGCAGTATGTGTTCGAATATTTATTATCAAAAAAATTTCCTAAGTAAACATAGTATAATTTTTCCTTTGCTATTTTAAAAAATTCTATCATTTTTTCAGGTGGGGTTGGTGGTATCCTATATTTATAGTTAGGGAAATATCTTGATATATGAAGGGGAATTTTAGGTGATATCGAAAAGATGAAGTCTATCATATTTTTGAATTCCTCAGGATTATCATTTTTGGTTGGAATTAATAAATTTGTTATCTCGATATGTGTTTTTGAATCAAACGCTATTTTTATAAAATTTTTAACTGTTTCAAGATCTCCCTTCAACTCATTTTTATAAAAATCATGGTTGAAAGATTTTAGATCAACATTTATCGCCCTTACAAATTTTAAGAGTTTTTTTGCAGGGTCTTCATTTATCGTTCCATTTGTTATCAGAACCACATCTATCTTGTCTGAATATTTTTCGGCAAAATCGTATATATATTCATACCACATCAATGGTTCAGTATAGGTGAAGGCTATCCTTTTACGATTTTTATTTTTTAATATTCTGTATAAACTATCTATATCTATATATTCCGCGTCAACATAGTTTTGTGAAATGTCATAGTTCTGACAGAATGGACATCTTAGGTTACAACCAAACTGTGCAACAGATATTATATATTCTCCCGGATGGAAATGGTATAAAGGTTTTTTTTCTATTGGATCGTCTGCGATCGTCATCACTTTTCCATAATTTATCGCTATAAGTTCTCCATCTATATTCTTTCTACCAAAACATAATCCAGTTTGTTTGGGAGATAGGGTACAGGAGTGGGGACAAAGTGTGCATTGAACCTTATCGTTTTCAAGTTTTTTAAAAAAATAGGAAATTTTATTTTGCATAAAAAGTAATTATATAACCTTGAAATCTGAAGTCAATATCTCTTGACTTTTTCTAAAAAATAAGGATAATGTAAACAAATGTTTACATAGGAGGTTCTTTGATAGATAGTGAAAAGAATCGTATGACATTAAAGGAAAAAGAGGTTTTTGATTTTGTAGAAAATTTTATAAAGAATAACGGATATCCTCCAACGATAAGAGAGATATGTATCTCTTTAAAAAAAAAGAGTACAAAATCTGTTTTTTTTCATCTTTTGAATCTTGAAAAAAAAGGTTACATAGAAAGGTCAAAGAATCTCTCAAGAGGACTGAAAATAAAACTACCAGGGGTAGTTTTTCTTGTCGGTGAAATAAATGCTGGAAATCCGGTAATTTCAGAAGAGAATATAGAGGATAGATTCATTTTTAACGGTTCAGGTTCAAATAAAATTTTTTTAAAGGTCAAGGGTGATAGTATGAAAGATGCTGGCATAATGGATGGTGATCTTGTTCTTGTACACAGGGGTATTGAGGTGAAAAGTGGTGATATCGTGGTAGCGATGTTAAATGGAGAATTTACTTTAAAGAGGTTTATCGTCGAGAAAAAAAGAATATTTTTGAAACCTGAAAATAGTTTATACAGTTTGATAGAAATAAACTCAAAAGATACCTTTGAGATTTTTGGAAAAGTTGTTGGTGTTTTGAAAAAGGTATGAGAATGGAGCAGATTTTTGTTTTTGCATATTTTGCAAAAGGAAAGATATATCCTAAAATAATAGTGTGGAACAGAAAGATTATAAAGGTTGAAAAGATAACCTATTACTGGAAAAGTGTTAATGATGAAAGTTTGAATCTGCACTTTTCAATTCTTTCTGGTTCCTTCTATTATCATATACTCTATTCTTTATCTTCAAACAGATGGTATCTTGTCGATACGGAGAGTATATCATTATGAAATGGTGGGTACATCTTGATATGGATTCATTCTTTGCATCCGTTGAGATAGCTTCAAGACCATACTACAAAAATTTACCCGTTGCAGTTGGTGAAAATGCAAATAGCGGAGGGATAATACTCTCTTCTTCATATAAGGCAAGGGAGTATGGTATTAGATCCGGTATGCCAACATATCAGGCAATAGAGAAATGTCCATCTTTGATAATGATAAATCCAGATATGGAAAAATATATCTATGTATCGGATATTCTTTATGATATGATAAAAAAAATAGTATGGAATGTTAAAAGATATTCCATAGATGAAGTTTTTTTCTTCACATCTACGAAAGATGAGGCTATTTCAAAATCTATTCTTATAAAAGATTTAATAAAAAAAAATTTAAAGATAACAGCATCGTTTGGAATATCAGATAATATTATAGTTGCAAAGATGGCATCGGATGAATTTAAACCTGATGGTTTTTTTATAGTTGATGATTCTTTAGCTTATATAAGAGAAAGGGAGGTTGGAAAAGTTCCCGGAATAGGGAGAAAAACTGAGAAAAAGTTAAACTCCATTGGTGTATACTATGTAAAACAAATCGACCGTATACCTTTTTCGGTATTAAGAAACATTTTTAAACATCGTGCTTATTTTTTAAAAGAAATATCCACTTTACTTACAAAAAAACTTGAACCATTGGATGGTGGAGTAGATAAATCGATCGGCCAAACACACACTTTTTCAGAAGATACAAGGAATATGGAGAAACTTTTATCATACCTTTCAATAATAACAGAGAATATTGAAAGACTTATGGATGAAAAGTTCTTTGAAGGTAATATCATAAAACTTGTTATAAGATATTCTGATTTTACAACATTCACAAAACAAAAGAAACTGGGAAGGTATATATATAGAGGTGATGATATATTTTTAGAAGTATCGAAAATGATAAAAACGATGAATCTTGTTTTGTCTGTAAGGCTCTTAGGAATATCCGTTAAAGGTTTACGGCAGAGAGGATTGTGTGGTAATATTTTCCTGTCCGATGGATATTCTCAAAAACTTGAGGAATCTATAAAAAATATAAAAATCAGATTTGGAGATAGAGCGATAATGAAATTGAGAGATCTGTATACTAACGATAGAAGTTTTAAAAATAGAAGGATAACCTATTTATAACTTGATATCGATAAAAAAATAATTATACTTAAACTATGAAAATTTTTGAGAAAATATTAGATTTTTTAAAAGAGAATGGGATAGAACTTTTCAAAAAAAGAGTGCTTCTTAGTTATTCTGGAGGTCCAGATTCCACCTTACTTTTCCATTTTCTTTTATACATAAGGGAAAAATTTTCAGTCCATTTTGAAGTATTCTATTTGAACCATAATGAAAGGGAGGATGTATACTTTGAAAAAAAATTTATTCAGAAAAACTGTATCGAAAACGATGTTGTTTTAAATTTAAGGGAGGATAGGGTTCTTGAATCCGTAGAAAGAAAAAAATTAGGATTTGAAAGAGCAGCAAGGGAGTTGAGAAAAAAATATCTCAACGAAATATTTGTTGAAAAAAATTTTGATTATATTTTTACAGGGCATAACTTAACAGATGCGGTTGAGACTTTTTTTATAAATTTACAAAGAAATATGGGATTAAGAGGAACAACACCTGTAAGGGTTATAGAAAAAAATTATGTAAGACCACTTCTGTTTTTAACGAAGGATGAGGTTTTAAAGATAGTTGATATGAATGGAATGGAGTATATAAAGGATAAAACCAATTTTGACGAGACTATTTTGAGAAACAGGATAAGATATAATCTTATACCTTTTATGGAAAAATTTTTTAAAAATGGACTTATATATTTTAAATTTCTCTTCGAGAACCTTGTTGAAATAGAGGATACTTTTGATCACATAATTTTTGAAAAACTTGGAATATTTGACATAGATGAGGATAAAAAGTGTATTGATATTGATATTTTGAAAATTTTAGAGTATAATAAAAAATTAAGAAAAAATTTATTATATTATGCTCTTTCTAAAATTTTCTATGTCAACAAAAACATTATCAACGAGATAGAAAAGGTTTTGATATCTAGGAAAAAAAACATAAAAAAAAGAATGGGTGATATTTTTATAAAGAGAGTCTATGATAGAGTTATGATATCCGAAAAGGAAGAAACCGAAGATTTTAAAAATTTTTTAAAATTGGAATTTGGGGAAAAGGTGGTTTTTAATGGTTTTGAAATTAAGATTAAAAAGGTAAATTATGATAAATTTGATTTTCAACCCGATCATTTCTTTTTCGGTATGGATGCCGGAAAAAAATTTTATTTGAAGGTGTTTGAAGAAAAAGACAGAATGATACTCTTTAAAAGTGGAATCAAAAAAAGGATAAGTAAAATTTTTATAGATATGAAAATAGATAGAGACCTTAGAAAAAAGATGCCTATCCTTATAAACGATAAAGGGGAGATACTACTACTCGGCAACATCAGAAGGAGTAACCTTTATCCTATTTATGAAGATAAAAATCGGGAGTTTATAGAGGTTTATGTCAAAAGAGTTTATTGAAACTTTGATCACAAAAGAAATGATCGATGAAAAGATAGATAAACTTGCAAAAATTTTAAACGAAGAGTATAAAGAAAAAAGACCTGTTTTTATCGTTATCTTGAAAGGCGCTTTTATCTTTGCAGCAAATCTTTTAACAAAACTTACAATGGATCTTAGAGTTGATTTTATGGTTCTGAGTTCATATCTTGGAGAAAGGAATAGTTCAGGTAAGGTCAGGATAGAGGAAGATATTTCCATAGATATAGATGATGAGGATGTTGTTGTTATAGAGGATATAATAGATACAGGTTTGACATATAAAACTTTAAAGAAAAAACTTCTTGCGAATTCTCCAAGATCTTTAAAACTCGTAACCCTTCTTGATAAGAGATCTAAAAGGAATGTTGATGAAAACCCTGATTTCACATGTTTTGTTATAGATGATCTCTTTGTAGTTGGTTATGGTCTTGATTATAAGCAGAGATACAGAAATTTACCATATATTGCCGTTTTAAAGGAGGAATAGATCATGAAAAAAGTCAAATTCAAAAATAGTATAAATTTAGAAAAATTTAAATGGTTATTCTGGATAATAATTTTTCTACTTTTGATTTTTCTTCCAAATATTCTCACCTTCTTTTCAGCTGAAATTAAACAGATAAATTATTCTACATTTTACAGGGATCTGGAGAATGATAAAATCGAGAGTGTTACGATAGTTGAAAAAAACATTTCCGGGAAATACAGGGACGGTTCACAGTTTAAAACCTTGATCCCTTATGATGATAACACACTTATTAATAAAATGGTTGAAAAGAGAGTTGATATAAATGTAAAAGTTCCATCAAATTTTTGGGGAGAGATTTTACCATATTTGATTCCACTTCTTGGTTTTTTTATTCTATTTTATTTTTTTACAAGATCGATTTCTAATTCTCAAAATAAGGCTTTCACTTTTGGGAGATCAAACGCTGTTGTAGTTTTAACACCAAAAGTCACATTCAACGATGTGGCTGGTGCAAAGGAGGCTAAGGAGGAACTTCAGGAGATAATAGAATTTTTAAAACATCCAGGTAAATATATTAGACTTGGTGGAAGAATACCGAAAGGTGTTTTACTTCTCGGTTCACCGGGAACTGGGAAAACCTTGATGGCAAAAGCTGTGGCAGGTGAAGCTAATGTTCCATTCTTTTCGATTTCAGGTTCAGATTTTGTTGAAATGTTTGTTGGTGTTGGGGCATCAAGGGTAAGGGATCTTTTTCAAAAAGCTAAGGTAAATTCACCCTGTATAGTCTTTATAGATGAAATAGATGCTGTTGGAAGACAGAGAGGAGCAGGTATAGGTGGAGGGCATGATGAAAGGGAACAGACTCTAAACCAGTTACTTGTTGAGATGGATGGATTTCAGACCGATGAGGCTGTTATTGTTATGGCTGCAACCAACAGACCAGATATCCTTGATCCGGCTCTTCTAAGACCTGGCAGATTTGATAGAAGGATCGTCATAGATAGACCTGATGTGAAGGGCAGAGAGGAAATTTTTATAATACATACAAGAAAAATTCCTCTTGCTAAAGATGTTGATTTTAAGATTCTTGCCAAATCCACCCCTGGTTTTACCGGAGCTGATATAGAGAATATGGTGAATGAGGCTGCATTACTTGCTGCAAGAAGAGATAAAAATCAGGTTTGCATGGAAGAGTTTGAAGAAGCAAAAGATAAAATTTTGATGGGACTTGCAAGAAAATCTGTGGTTATTTCAGAAAATGAAAGGAGGATAAGTGCATACCATGAGTCTGGACATGTTATATGTTCAAAGAATTTGAAAAATGTTGATCCTGTTTTTAAAGTAACAGTTATTCCGAGAGGCATGGCTTTGGGTGTTACGCAGTTTTTACCACTTGATGATAGACATATGTATTCGAAGAGTTATCTTCTTGATAATATCGTTTCACTTCTTGGCGGAAGAGCAGCAGAGATTCTTATCCTTGAGAATATAACCACAGGAGCGAGTAATGATATAGAAAAAGCTACAGAGATAGCACATAAGATGGTTTGCGAATGGGGTATGAGCGACAAACTCGGACCTATTCAATACTCCGATCCAAAAGAATCAATATTCCTTGGAAGGCAGATCACGCAGAGGAAAGATTTCTCTGATAGGACTGCACAGGAGATAGATAACGAAGTAAAAAAGATCATTGATGATTCGATGAACAAAGCGATTGAAATTTTAAAACAGAATATAGATAAATTACACAAGATGGCTTCTTATCTTTTAGAGAGGGAAACTCTGGATAGCGATGATATAGATACCATAATGCAAGGGAAGGATCTTGAACCTTTGAAAAAAAATGTTTCCGACGAAAAGATTGATAAAGAGGTAAAAGATGAAAAAGAAGATTAAGAATGGTATAGATATCGAAAAGATAAAGAGGGGTATGGAACTTATAATAGAAGCACTTGGAGACAGGATAGATAAGGATGGCATGAAGGAAACACCACAAAGGGTTGCTTATATGTATAAAGAGATATTTTCTGGTCTTTTTAAGGATGTTAAAAGTGAGATAAAACTTATAGAAACAAAGAATCAGGATGAGATGATAGTTTTAAGATATATACCTTTCTTCTCAATGTGTGAGCATCATCTTGTACCCTTTTTTGGTCATGTTCATATAGCATATATACCAAAGAATAACAAAATTACAGGTTTTTCAAATCTTGTTGAGGTTGTTGATATCTTTTCAAAAAGGCCTCAACTTCAAGAAAGGATGACAACCGATATCGCCGATACTCTTTATAAACTTTTAAACCCTCTTGGACTTCTTGTGATCGTGGAAGCACAACAGATGTGTCTTTATTTGAGAGGTATAAAAAAACCCGGAGTTCTCACTACCACAAGTGCCATCAGAGGTGTTATGAAAAATGCTATCACTCGAGAGGAAGCTCTTAATTTGATAAGGGCTGGTGAAAACAGATGAAAATTTATCTTTTAAAAAAAGATAAAAAAAATTTTAAGGATTGGATTGAAAAAACGAAATGTGATCCCTATTCCGTTGAAATAATGAACAGGAAAACATATCTTGATTTGATTTTTTTTAAAGATGCTAAAATTGAGTTCGCAAATATTTTGAAACAGACAGCGTTATCAGTTGGTTGTGATTGCTCAATTGGAAGGGATGTTATATCTGGAGATACAAAACGCTCCGATATACTTTTAGCATGTACAAGATCACAGTTGTTTAAGATGAAAGAAAAATTGAAAAACCAACCTTTTTCTCTTGAAAAAAGCCTTGATAATATTCTCGATATGATAGAATATAAAGATTCATTTTTTGTTCAGGATATAGACCTTTTCTTGAAGAAAAAATTTTTGATGATGGGAATTTTGAATGTTACGCCCGATTCTTTTTATGATGGTGGCAAGTATGATAAACTCTCGACTGGGATGAAAAGGGTTGAAGAGATGCTCCAACAGAATGTTGATATAATAGATGTTGGTGGGCAATCCACAAGACCTTATAGCGAAACCGTTGATGTTGATGTTGAGATAAAAAGAGTTTTGCCTTTTGTTGATGCTATCACAAAAAGGTTTCCCGAAGTTATCCTTTCAGTTGATACCTATAATTCAAAAACTGCCGATATCTGTTTATCCGCAGGTGCAAAGATTGTAAACGATATCAGTGGTTTAAATTTTGATGAGGAGATGAAAAATGTGGTATCAAGAAATAAAGCATCAGTTATATTGATGCATATAAAGGGGACACCTCAAAATATGCAAAATAATCCAGTTTACGATGATCTTCTTTTAGAGATAGTTGATTTCCTTCAAAATTCTATAGATAAGGCAGAAAAATCTGGAATAGAGAGTAATAGAATATCTATAGACCCAGGTATAGGTTTTGGAAAGACTGTCGAAGATAATTTAAAAATTTTAAACAATCTTGATATATTCACAACTTTAAAAAAACCTTTAACCATCGGTGTTTCGAACAAAAGTTTTATAGGTAAAATCCTTGATAGGGATAAGGATGAAAGACTCTATGGAACAATTGGGGCAAATGTTGTATCATTGATAAATGGAGCAAAAATCTTTCGCGTCCATAATGTGAAAGAAAATTTTGAAGCTTTAAAAATAGCCATGGAGATATATTGCAACTGATCGGAATCACATTATTTGATTTAATAGATATAATAATCGTTTCAACCCTTATATATCAGGTTTTAAGATATCTAAAGGGAACAAGAACGGTTCAGATGTTTATAGGTATTCTTTTGATTCTATTTGTAAATCTTGTTTTCAACATTTTAAACTTTCGTGCTATGAACTGGATCTTTGGTGGACTGAAATCCATATGGCTTATATTCTTTATAGTTGTTTTTCAACCAGAGATAAGGAGAGTTCTAACCGATTTGGGTAAATCAAAGTTGATAAGATATTTTTTAAGGCAAGAAAAGAAAACATTCATAGATGAGATACTGAAAAGTATTCAAAAACTTGTTGATAGGGGACTTGGTGCACTAATAGTTCTTGAAGGTGATGTTGGTTTAAAACATCTTTATGATAGTGGAACAATTTTAAAATCATCAATAAACTCTGATCTGATAACATCTATTTTTTTACCAAAATCTCCGCTCCATGATGGTGCACTTATAATAAAAGAGGAAAAAATAGTTGCCGCTTCCGCTATTTTGCCCCTATCCGAGAATCCAATTCAGGGAGTTACTCTTGGAACAAGACATAGAGCTGCACTTGGCTTAAGCGAGGAGAGCGATGCTTTGGTTATAGTGGTATCTGAAGAGAGGAGGTTTGTTTCCATAGCATACAAAGGTGTTTTGACGATGAACATTGATACCACGAGACTTGAAAAAGAGATCATTAAATTTTATCTTTGAAATTTTATTGTTTTTTGAATGTTATTATGTATAATTTAAAATAAATTGTTTAGAATATCAGGAGGAGAGATGAAAAAATTGGATTATCTTTTGGGAATCGTTCTTTTCTTTGTAATCTTTTCCATATATCTTTATACCGTTACGCCAACGGTTCCATTCTGGGATTGTGGCGAATTTATATCCTGTTCATATTCTCTTGGTGTTCCACATCCTCCAGGAACACCTCTTATGATACTTGTTGGGAATATGATAATAAGGATACTTTTTTTTGTGAAAGAGATTGCTTTAAGGGTTAATCTTTTTTCATCAATTTCAAGTGCACTCGCCGGTGTCTTTTTATTTTTTATTCTTCTTAAAATTTTTAGAAGAATTCCATTTTACAATGATGAAAAATATAACTATATAGTCTCTTTTTTCTCTATAATTTTTGCTTCCTTTTCATACTCGTTCTGGCAATCATCAGTTGAGGCTGAAGTTTACAATCCAGCGGTTTTGATGATAATACTTTCAATATTTTTTTCACTCATATGGTGGGAAAAACTTGATGAAAACTCGGATGATAGATATATCTTTTTGGTGATATATATATCTTTACTTTCTATAGGAATACATATGCTTTCTTTGCTTGCCTTACCAGCAGCATTGATATTTTTCATAGTTATCGCATGGAAAAAATACTACGATCTTTCAATCTCTTTAATCTCTTTTGGTATCCTTTTTGTTTTTCTTTACCTTGCTGTAACAAAAGAGAATCTTGTTCTTCTTATAATAGGTATCATCCTTTCAATAATTGCTGTGATTATAATAGATTCATTTACATCCGAAAGGAAGGTAAATTATAAAAAGGTCTTTTCTTATCTTGGAATTTACATTATACTCGTTTTGATATCAATATCGACCTATGCTGTTTTAATAATAAGAGCAAAGCAGAATCCATACATTAACATAGCAGCCCCAGTCACTCTTAAAGAACTCTGGGATGTTTTCAACAGAAAACAGTATGGTCCGATGGAACTTTTACCAAGAAAAACAGATTATGGTATTGGAACCATACCAGCATACATAGAACAGTTGAAGGTTTACTTCAGATATTATACATGGCAATTCTCATCATTTTACAGGCCCAATGAAGTTTTGAATCCAACGATCTTTCTTAGATTATTTTCCTCATTTCTTCTTGCCATCACAACATTCACAGGTTTATATGGGATATATGTTCATTTTAAAAGGGAAAGAAAAAGTTTTATTTTGCTAATAACGATATTTTTTCTTCTTTCAATTGGACTTGTCACCTATCTTAATCTTAAATATTCCCCATCCGATCCAAACCTGGCACATGTTGAGAAAGAAGTGAGGGAAAGGGATTATTTCTATTCTCCATCCTTCTATTTCTTTATGTTTTTCTTCGCTTTTGGTTTAAGAGAGATTTTTCAAAGGTTAAAAGTGAACAAAAACAATAAAGTTTTGACTTACCTTTTGATACTCTTTATGGTTGGATTTTCCATATCACCGATATTTGCCAATATGAGATCCAACGCAAACAGAAGAAATAACTGGATCGCGGATGAGTATGCCAAAAATATGCTGGATACTCCAGATGAAAATTCTGTAATGTTTACAAATGGGGATAACGATACATATCCTTTATGGTTTGAGCAGGTTGTAAGGGGTTATAGAACACTTGATAGTAAAAATAAAAAAGGTGTTATGGTATGTAACCTTTCACTTTTGAATACACCCTGGTATATAAAACAGATGAAATCTTTTGGGGTTCCAATAAGTTGGACTGATGAGGAAATAGATAAACTTCTTCCGGTAAGGTTGCCTAATGGGGAGATACTCTATGTGAGGGATCTCGCTATAAGAAATATGATATGCACAACATCGGGTATAAAATGCACAAGGGATATACTCTATTCCTCAGCCGACGAGTTCAGAGAGAAGGTGTTGAACAACTACAGGGCGGATTCGATTGAAATATATTTTTCTGTTACTGTTTCCGATGATGCTAAAAATACTTATAAGAAAAATCTCCTGCTTGAAGGACTCGCATATAAAGTGATTTCTACTCAGGAAGCAAAAAGGTATCCTTTCCTGATAAATGTTGAAAAGACAAAAGACAAGATATTCAATGTTTATAAATACAGATATATGCTTGATGAAAATGTAGTCAAGGATGACAATATAGATAGAGTAATGACAAACTATGCTTCAGGTTTTTTACAACTTGGAATATATTATGCGCAGATGGATTCACTTGCAAAATCTATAGAATACTTGAGAGAGGGAAGAAAGTTTTATGTTTATGACAGGGATGCTGTAACTCTTCAGATCGTAAGATTTCTTATGGATCTTGAAAAATACGATGAGGCTGAGTCAGAGGTCCTTTATGGGATCTCACATAACAGAAAAGGTGATAAACTTGAAATATACAACTTTCTTTTAGGACAGATATATATGAAAAAACGGGATTATAACAAAGCACTTGAAATTTTCAAAAATGGATATGAAAAGGATCCAAAGAATGCAATGTATTTTACAGGCCTTTTAAAGGTCTATTACAACAGTGGTGATTCCTTTAACTTTCAGAAACAATTACAGCTTTTAAAATCAAATTTTGAACTACTGGGAAATGTTATTGGCTTCTTTTATATGGAAAAAGAGGAACCTGAGATATTCAAAATTTTAATCGATCTCTGGGATATGATAAAACCGAACGATCCACAGATAAAGGAATTGAGAAAGGATCTTAAAACATGGAGAAAGGGATAAAATATGCCTCTTTTTGGAGCACATCTTTCCATATCCTCTGGTTTTAAAGATATGTTTGAAACCGCCGACAGAATAAACTGTCAGGCGGTTCAAATTTTTGCAAAGAATCAAAGAAGATGGTCAAGTAAATTTATTGAAAAAGATCAGATAGAGGATTTTGTAGAATCAAAAAAGAATTCAAAAGTAAAATATGTGAATATACACGGTTCCTACCTTCTTAATCTGGCTTCAAAGGATCAGAATGTTTTTGAAAAGAGTATTGAAAATATAATAGATGATATGAAACGGGCAGAGTTTCTTAAAATAGAAGATCTTGTGTTGCATCCGGGTAATCATCTCGGCAATGGCGAAAATTATGGAATAAAAAGAATATCACAGGGACTTGATATAATTTTTGAAAATTCAGATTATGGAAACATCCTTCTTGAGACTACAGCAGGGCAGGGAAGTTCCTTGGGTTATAGATTCGAGCATCTGAGGGATATTATCTCTTACTCAAAATATGAAAAAAGGCTCTTTGTATGTTATGATACCTGTCATACTTTTCAGGCTGGATACGATATAAGAAACTATGAAGTATATAAAAAAACTTTTGAAGATTTTGATAGAATTATAGGTTTAAAAAAATTGAAACTTTTTCATCTTAACGATTCAAAAAGTGATTTTAACCAAAGAAAGGATAGGCACGAGTTTATAGGTAAAGGGTTTCTTGGAAAGGAGAGTTTTAAAATATTGATCAACGACAAAAGGTTTAAAGATCTTCCGATGATTCTTGAGGTTCCCGGAGATGTTGATGAATACGAAAATGACTTGAGCCTACTTCGCTCTTTGTTGAAAACATGAAATTTTTTAAGTTCTTATCACTCTTTTTTATTTTTATAAAAATTTTCTCTCACTCAGAGGAAAACATTGAAAAAAAATTTTATGATTATAAAAAAGAGTTTGATGGATTCTATCAGGTTATAGAGTTCGATCAGACAAACGATCTGGTAATTTTCAAAAAATACTATAAAAATTTTTTTATCACGATAGACTCTATAAAGCCAAAGGATAAATATTTACTTGAAAAAAAAGATAATTATTTGAAGATATTGTTATCAAACACCTATGTTGAATATATGAGATCGACCTCACAAAAGTCCGGTCTGATCACCGATATCGATATACCGATAAGTTTTGGAAAGATGAGTTCATTTTTTGGGGAGGGTGGAAAGATAGTCGTTGAAGGTTCCGAAAGAATAGATTACTCTGGAAGTAAGACTTTTGATCTGACAGCCATTGAAAAAGGAACCGCAAATATTTCGTGGATACCAGAGTTGATGTTAAAACAACAACTCATAGTGAATGTAACAGGTAGCGTTGGTGATAGAATAAAAGTGAATCTCAAGCATAACAGTGAAACGGATAGAAAGAGTGATAATAATGTTTTACTTGAATATAAGGGATTGGATGATGATATTTTACAACTTGTTCAAATGGGTGATGTTTCCATTTCTCTTCCTGGTATAAAGTTGATTGGAGGTACACCACAACATAAGGGACTTTTTGGGATAAAAGGTTCAGGACAGTTCGGAGATTTAAACTACATTTTTGTTGCATCCAAACAATCCGGAGAAAATGAACAGAGGCAATTTGTTGGTAATACGAGGATCGATTCACTGGTCGTATATGATATAGATTATTTAAAAAATAAATTTTTTCTTCTGGATATTTCCCCTGAAGATTCACTGGTCGTTTTGAATGTTTATAAAGATGATGGTATAGGGACAAATAATGATGAGGAGGGTGTTTTACCTGCGAAACTCTATTTTTCACCACAGATACACGATTCTTTATTTTTTGAAGGATATTTTTCTCTGATGATACCTGGAGATGGTAAAGATTATGTTTACTATAGAAAAGGTCATTTCATCGAATTCACAAACGCTTTAAACTCCTATGAAGTATTGGGGATTTCATATATTGTTAAAAGATCCAACGGGAAGATCGATACCGTTGGAACGGTAAATGTTTCCGGTTTGGATACATTGGTTCTCAAAATAATAAAACAGAAAGATGATTATCCATATTCTCCAACCTGGCAATATATGATGAAAAATATATACTCTTTCAACGCTAAGAATGTTATACCCGAGAGTTTTGAACTTTCCATAAAAAAGGTTAACACCGGTTCTGGTGAGGATATTCAATTACAGGGGGATTCAACATTTTTGTGGTTGCTTGGACTTGATCAAAACAATGATGGTAAAATCGATCTTAATTTCATAGATTTTCAAAAGGGTTATATAATTTTCCCATCACTCTATCCCTTCGCTTCAGAAAAACTTACCGATAATGATTCTATTATCTATTGGACACTTGAAAGCGGAACTAATGTTGGAAGGAAATATTATCTAAAGATAAAATATAGGGGAAGTCAATCGATTTATTCTCTTGGCACTTATAATATCATTGAGGGTTCAGAAGTAGTCAAGGTGAACGGTATAGTTTTAACAAAGGATAAGGATTATACCATAGATTATGAGTATGGAATAATAAATTTTTTAACTGATATGGTTAATTCGCCAACAGCGAATATAACGGTAGATTACCAGTATTCTCCATTTCTCTCACTATCATCAAAAAATCTTTTAGGTTTACATCTTGATTATACACTGACGGATAAAATTTTTGCAAACTCAAACTGGATTTACAATACCCTTTCTTACAATCTTGAGGATTATCCGAGGATAGGTGAGGAACCACAGGAGATACTTTTAGGTGAGGCTGATTTTTCTTATAATGATCAGTTCTACCACTTGAGTGATATGGTGAACCTTTTACCATTTTATAATACTACCTTACCTTCAAATCTTACGATAAATTCTAAACTGGCTTTATCCAATCCTCAGAACAATAGTGCAGGAAAAGCATCAATAGAAAATATGGAATCTGTTATAGTCTCAAACGATATTTCTATAGATAGAAAATCGTGGGTTTATGGCTCTCTGCCATTTGCTTTTACACCTGAAAATCTTTCATATAATTATTACTGGTACAATAGCATAGAGACGAAAGGAAATATAAACGATTTGATTCCCCAGATTGAGAAGACCAACGATGTTTCAATTTTAAATATATTTATGAAGTATGAAGAATCATCAGCCTTGAATACTTTTGTGACTTTAAATCAACTCATATCAAGAACAGGTATCGATATGAGCGATATGATGTTTCTTGAAATATGGGTTAAAGGGGACGAAGGGGAACTTGTGATAGAGGTTGGAAAAAATATGCCTGAAGATATGGTTAGAAGGAAAAAAGATTATTCATTTGCCGGTCCTGATGGAATACTTCAAAGTGAGGATAAAAATAACGATGGGATACTTGATGCCAATGAGGATACCGGACTGGATGGCGTTGCTGGAGATGATGCTCATAATATAACCGGTGATGATGGAAATGATGATTACTCTTATTCTCTGGAAAATCCTAACGATTATACCAAAATAAATGGTACAGAAAATAACAATATGCTTGATAGTGAAGATCTTGATCGTGATGGTTCTTTGAATAGTAAAAATGATTATTATAAATTTAAAATAGATCTTTCTTCAAACGAAAATCTTGTTTATAGAAACTCATCAACCGGATGGAAACTATACAGGATCCCTTTAAATTCAAATTATGTTGAAATAGTTGGGAATCCAGATTTAAAATTTATCAAATATTCGCGCTTATACTGGTATGGAATTTCAAAGAATGCAACCCTTTCGTTGTATCAGATATCGATGGTTACAAACAAATGGAAAACAAAAATGATAAATGGGGATAGCACAAAATTTTTCTATGGGGTAAAGAACAACCAAACCGATCCAGACTATATTCCACCATTTAATCCGGGAATTGATTTTTCAGGGAAACCTAAGAGAGAACAATCTATGATTTTGTATTGTAACGATTTTAACTATGATGAGAGCGGAAAGGTTTACAAAATTCTTCCCCAGAGGGATACATATGAGAGATATCAAAAAATAGAATTCTATTTGAGATCCACAGATTCCGATTCTTTCTATTTTTATCTTAAATTTGGTGGTGATTCCTTGAACTACTATTACATAAAATATAACCCAAAATCAAAATGGGATACGATAGTTGTTTCTCTTGATTCTCTTATTAATTTGAAAAGAAGTAAGGATGGCCAGATTCAGGGAGAAAATGGTATATACGGTTTTTATGGTTCCCCATCTTTGACAAATATAGGTTATCTGGAAATGTTCGCAAAAAGTTTTTCAAACAAAAATATATCCACCCAGATCTGGGTTGATGATATAATGCTTGTTGAACCAAAAAATGAGATAGGATATGCCGGAGATCTATCATCGACTTTACAGATACCTGAAATTCTTAATCTTTCCATTATAACTGGCTTCAAAAATCCATATTTTAAGATGATAAATGACAAGTATGGGAATGGCAATTTTACAACAAACTACACAATCTCTACATCCTTGAATGGTGAAAAACTCTTACCTGAATTTTTAGGTATAGCTTCACCACTCTCCTTTTCATTTTCCAAATCAACGAATAAACCTGTATACTATGTTGGTTCAGACTATCTTCTAACTTCTTCTGAAATAGAGAGATTTTCAACATATTCAACCAATTCGAATTTTTCAGCTTCTTTGAAGAGAATATCTAATTTCAACAACAGACTATTACACTACACTCTTGATATACCGTCTTTCACCTATTCTTACAACAATGCAAGCAATATTTCATATAGCAGGATAGATTCAACAAAGACAAACTCTTCATCCATAAATTTCAATTACGATTTCAGTATAATACCTTTGAAATTTTTTAAAAAAATTGATTTTTACTACTTCCCTTCAAATATTTCATACTCTTTATCTTACAATAAAAATTTGACCAGATCATTTTTACTCGGCGAATCAGGGTTCGTTGATGTTGGACAAAACTTCTTTGAAAATATAAATGGTTCCCTATCTTTAAGATACAGAATATTCAACTCGCTCGATTTCAACTATCAGGAAAATAAGATATATGATTTTTCAAAAAAGGTTGACAATCTTTTTGGTTTTTTGGGAGAAAAGATAGGGGAGAACAATACTTCATCTATAACCTATTCACCGGTATTCATCAAATATATAACTCATAATTTGAATGCTACAACTTCGTTTTATGAAAAAAATAACAAAAATTTTTACTCTGTTGATACATTCTTTTCAAACGATCTTTCACAAAACTTTAGGATGAGTTTAAATGGAACTTTTAACTATGCAAAAATTTTGAGTCTTATAACATCACTCAGAGATGAAAGTAAAGACTCAACATATATCACAGGTTCACCAGGATGGATTGTTCTATATATCGAAAAGTTCCTGAATAATTTTTCTGCTATGAACTATTCCTTTTCATTTAACAGAACCACAAATTATAATTATGTTAAAAACAATCCACCCTTATATTACAAATTGGGCATCGTTGACACACTTCCCTCAAATTATCTCACAAGTTTTTCTCAGAATAGAAACAGTTTAAATTATAACTATTCCTTTGGAACGGGAATGGTTCTTTCAAAGATAGATCTGAATGGAAGTTTTTCTTCATCTTTCAACAGATCCGATCAAAATGGTAATATAGTAAAAGATTTTAATGTGAAATGGCCAACCCTGAACCTTTCCATTTTAAATGTTGAGGAATATTTCAACATATATAAAATTTTAAGATTTTTAAATATCTCCTCATCAATTTCCAAAAGTGAAAATCTCTCTTTTATAAACGATACAACATTGAACAGAAAAAATACCTCATACGATTTTTACCCTCTTCTTGGTCTTTCCGGATCAACAAATTTCAATCTAAATATAAACTACAATTTAAACTATTCAAAATCTTTATCCATTTCATATTCAACGATTCAACTATCAAGAGTTAACAAAACCTATTCAAACACAGTTTCCATAACCTATCCATTTTCTTCACCAACAGGATTTTCTCTACCATTCATCAAAAGTGTTATAAAATTCAGATCTACGGTGAATACTGGAATAGATTTTTCCATCACCAATGTTCAGGATCAGGATTTGACAAATTCTAATATGGTAGAGGATAAAATAGTCTACGATTTCAAACCAAGGGCTGATTACAATTTTACCAACGATGTATCTGGTGGTTTGACCATCAATTTTTCAAGAAGTGAAGACAAAAAGAGGGGAGATAAAAGGCAGATGATAAGTGTTGGGTTCTGGACCTTATTCAGATTTTAATATCTTGTATTTTTTTTCTCAAAGTTTTATAATTTTATTGTGAAAGAAAGTTACTTTTACCAATTTTTTATTAAAGTATTCCTGCTGATTTCAACATCTATTCTATTGACTGCGATTTTGAATATTTCCATGGATAGACTAACAGATGAAATATTAAAAAATAAAAGTGAAAATTATTTAAAAATGATGCAGTCTTCAAAAGAGTTCACAATGATAGATGATGAAATAATCGCTGTTGTTAAATTCGATGATGAAGATTTTTACAAAAATAAAATTATATATCAGAAAAGTTTTTTTGATTTAAAGAAAATAAATCTTTATCCAAAAAATTATAAATTTTCATCACCCTTAGATAAAAAAAGTTCAATTATATTTGTTTACAAAGATCCTTATATTAAATTCAGATTTATTCTTATAGCCCAAATTGTCCTTTACTCTTTAATACTTTTTGTAATGGTTTACTGGATCTATATACTGCACTCAAAAAAGATGGAAACATTTTTTCTTTTTATTGATTCTTTGAAAAAAGGTAAAGAAAAAATCAATTTCACATATGATAGGGATCTTGAAAAAGTTTATACTTATGTTATCGAAATGATCAAGAATAAAGATGTTCAGATTGAAAAAACAAACGAGATGGTGGAGCTTTTGAAAAGGCAGGCTCTCTCTTTAAAGGAGAAGGATTTAACAAGTTCAACTGTTATTGAAAACATATCACACGAGTTGAAAACGCCTTTGACAAAAATAAAGGGTTATCTTGATTATATCTATTCTGGTAAGATGGGAGAATTACAAACTCTTCAAAAAGATGCTTTAACGGTTGTGATAAAAAATGTTAATTCGATTCTTGAACAGATGGAAAAAATAATCAAATATGCAAGAAGTGAGTATCTATATCTTGAAAAGGAAATTTTTGAACTTGATAAAATTTTAAAAGAAATAATTGACTCTTACATACCGATGGCTAAAGAAAAAGGTTTGAACATTTCCTTTGATATTTCAAAACTACTTACTCCAATTTATGCTGATAAAAATGCTCTGATGGAGGCTTTCGAGAATATTTTAAATAACTCCTTGAAATTTACACCTGAAAATGGTAATATTTCAATTATTGGATATGAAAAAATGGATGAAGGAAAACTTTTTGCTGTTATAAGATTCGAGGATACTGGTATAGGTATTCCAGGAGATAGGATCGATAAAATTTTTAATAGATTTTATCAGGTTGAACAGATGAGTTCTAAAAAATATCCCGGAATGGGATTGGGGTTGACAATAGCAAAGACTATAATCTCTGAGCATAAGGGGGATATCGTTGTCTCATCTATAGTGGGGAAGGGAACAACGGTAAAAGTTATTTTGCCTATTGTTAGGGAAGGAGGGGAAAATGAAAGTGAAGAATAATAATGTTAAAAAAATTCTTATAGTTGATGATGATGAGGATATTATAAATTTGATAAGAATAATCCTTGAGAATGAAAACTACACGATTATAGGAGCTTTGAGCGGCCAGGATGGAATAAAAATGGCTTTAAAGGAAAAGCCCGATCTTATACTTCTGGATATAATGATGCCATCAATAGATGGATGGGAAGTTATGAAACTTTTACATACCGATGAGCAAACAAGAAGGATCCCTGTTGCGATGTTAACATGTAAAACTGATGTTAGGGATAAATTAACTGGTTTACAGGAAGGCGCAATTGATTATATCACAAAACCTTTTTCACCTGATGAACTTGTGAAAAGGATAAACAAAATTTTTAAAATTTTAAGTTAAAGGGGTTTAAATGAACGAGAATGATTACTATCAGATGCATACTGAGTGGCTGAAGTATAAAAGTTGTCTTTACGATTTTAATACAGGCTTACCGGTTCTGCATATGCTTATAGAGGATATAAGGAAACTTTCAGATGATTATGGAAAGGTTGTTGTTATATATATTGATATTTCAAAGGATATAGAATCTTTGTATGGATGGCAAACCTACGATAAACTTATAAGACAGACTGTAAACTCTATTTCATTTATAAAAAAAGAGGTTCTTCCAGAAAATGTTATAATAACATTGACCGGTGTTAGAAGTGGAGAGATACTTCTTTTCTTTTCAACGGATAAAAATGGAAATATACTTTCAACCGAGGATGTTGAAAATATTCAAAAGAAAATAAAAGATAAAATTGAAAAAGAACTTCCCGGTTGGGAACCCAACTATATTTTTGCCACAAGAGTTTTTCGTTTCGGATATTCCTTTTTTACCAAGAGTCCAACAAGAAGGATGGAAAGGACAATCTTTAACGCTATAGACAAAGCCAGAAGGATAATAGAGAGACAGAAAGAAGAAGCCAGGTTGGATAGGGATCTTAACCTTGAATATATTATAGCCAACAATGAAATCTCAACAGTATATCAACCCATAATAGAGTTGAAAACAGGTAAAATTTTGGGGTATGAAGCCCTTTCAAGGATCACCAACGATTCTTTCCTATCAAATTCTGAGATTCTTTTTTCATATGCTGTAGAAACAGATATGTTGCTTGATCTGGAAAGAATTTGTAGAACCAACGCGGTTATACATCTTCCCGAAAAACTTCAAGAAAAATTCCTTTTTTTGAATTCCAGTGCAAAAAGTATATATGATCCTGAATTCAAATCAAAAAAGTTTGAAAACTTTCTTGAAGAACACTCTATCAAAAAGGAAAGTGTTGTTATAGAAATAACAGAAAAACTTGCTGTTACCGATTATCAATCTTTTGATACCTCTGTAAAGATTTTAAAAGATAAAGGATTTAAAATCGCTATAGATGATATGGGTGCTGGGTATTCTTCTTTAAGAACAATATCTGAACTCAGACCAGATTTTTTAAAATATGATATGGCTCTTATAAGGGACATCCATAAAAATCTTATAAAAAAGGATCTTCTTGAAACCCTTATTCCTTTCACCGAAAGGTTAGGGGCGGAAATAATCTGCGAAGGAATCGAAACAGAAGATGAATTCGATGTTTTAAAGAATATTGGTATAAAATATGGACAGGGATTCTTTATCGCTAAACCTGAAAATCCTTTCCCAAAAATAAAAGTAAAATTTTAAAGTGAAGATAAAAATTTTACCTGAATCGGTTTATAGGTTGATAGCTGCAGGTGAAGTAATAGATAGACCTTCCTCTGTGGTAAGAGAACTCGTTCAAAACTCCCTTGATGCTTTATCATCAAATATAACTCTTTCCGTAACAAATGGTGGAAAGGAGATGATAAATGTTATAGATGATGGTGAAGGAATGGATAGAGATGATCTGCATTTCGCTATGGTAAAACATGCTACGAGTAAAATAGAAAATTTTGATGATCTTAAAAGTGTTAAGACATACGGTTTCAGGGGAGAAGCCTTATATTCTATAGGACTTGTGTCAAACCTTTTGATCGAATCGATTACCAAAGATGACGAAATAGGTAATCTTATAGAGGCTGATTGCGGAAAAATTGTTAGAGAGGAAAAATCTTCAATAGAAAAGGGAACAAGTGTTGTTGTAAAAGATATCTTTAAAAATGTTCCCGCAAGAAAAAGATTTTTAAAATCTGATCTTTATGAACTAAAAAAAATAGAGGATGAATTTCTTTTCCATGCACTCGCCAATGAGAATGTAAATTTTAAATTCATAGTCGATGGAAGAGTCATATTCAATCTTAAAAAAAATACTCTGGAAAACCGCATCAGGGAGATAAAAGGCGATACTTTTTTAGGTGATTCTTTTAAAATAGATTATTTTGAAAAAAATATAATGGTGAAAGGAATCGTTGGTAAACCTGTTATATTCAACAATCTAAAATTTCAAGCCAACCTCGTTTTTATAAACAAAAGAAATGTGTTCTATCCTCAGATTAAAAAAGCTGTATATTCGGCTTTTGGAACACAGTTGAAGAAAGGATTCACACCTTACATTCTTTTTATTCAGATTCCACCAGAATGTGTTGATGTCAATGTTCATCCGATGAAAAAAGAGGTTAAAATTTTGTGTGAAAATGATCTTTTTTATGTTGTGAACCGTTCTGTAAAAAGTGGTTTAACGGTTAAAAAGGTTATGGAATCGAACGAGGAACACTCTTTTGATATAGATTTACATAGACCTGAAATTTTTATAAGAGAGGAAAAACTTTTTTCAGATCTTGATTTCTACCTTTCAGAAAAGAAGGAAAATTTTTATGGTAATGAAAATTTAAAATTTTGGCAGTTTCAAAATTCTTATATTTTTGTTTCCGTGAAAAATAAACTTTATATTTTAGATCAGCATGCCGCAGCCGAAAGGATAAATTATGAAAAATTTCTGAAAGAAAAATCAAAAATAGTTTCTCAAAAATTGCTTTTCCCATTTACTCTCAGGGTAACAACGGAAATTTTTTCATTCCTATCCGAAAATCTTCATATGATGGAAAAGATTGGATTTTCGATAAGGATGTTTGATAACAATAAAATTTTAGTTGAATCAGTTCCATCCATAGTTAATGAAAAGTTTGGTAAAGAAGATTTTGAAGATTTTATATCCGAAATTTATGAAATGGGATTTGGAAGTGAATTTGATCAGATTCTTAAAACTCTTGCTTGCAAAGCTTCCCTTAAGGCTGGAACGAAACTTAACCCTGTTGAAATGGAAGAATTGTTCAACGGACTCTTTAAATGTGAAAATCCACATTCGTGTCCCCACGGAAGGCCTACTTTTTTAGTTTTTGAAATGGATGATTTCGATAAATGGTTCAAAAGGAAGTAGAATTTCTAATCGGTGAAACCGCATCGGGTAAAACGGAGTTTTTAAAGGAATTATCCAAAAAAGAGGATTTTGTTGTATTCAACTGCGATTCAAGACAAATATACAGATACCTTGATATTGGAACTGCAAAACCTGATAAGGAATTTTTAAGCAAAGTTTATCATTATTTTGTTGATATAACAGAGTATGATAAAAATTTTTCCGTTGGAGATTTTTATAGAAAGTTTAAAGAGTATTTAAAAAAAGAGGATAAAAGGATAATATTGAGTGTTGGAACCCCCTTCTATCTGAAAACTATACTTTTTGGTATAGATGATATACCTGAAATTTCAACGGAAATTAAAAGAAAAGTTAAACAGATGTATCAGGAAGAGGGACTTTCCAATCTTTACAATTTACTTAAAAAGGTTGATAAAGAAAGATCTTTAGATTTGAATGAGAATGATAAACAGAGAATATTGAGGTCTCTTGAAGTCTATTTTCAGACAGGTAAACCGATAACATATTTTTTTAAAAAAAAGAAAAATATTCAGTTCAAAATAAGAAACGTTAAATACCTCTATAGAGAGAAAAGCGAACTCAAAGAAAGAATAGAAAGAAGGATAAATTTGATGTTAAAGGATGGACTGATTGAAGAGGTTGAAAAGTTAAGGGTTATGTATGGCGATAATATTTTTTTTGAAAAACCTGTTATAGGTTATATTGAGCCTCTATCCTATATCAAGGGCAAGATAACAAAAGATAGAATGGTGGAAGATATAGTAAAAAATTCTATGTCCCTTGTAAAAAGGCAGAGAACCTTTTTCAAAAAAATCTTAAAAGAACTTTCAGATTGTACAGATCTGAAAATCTAAAAAATAGTTGACAAATGACGCTCATATAGTTATAATTGCAAAAAAAGAGGAGTAAAAAGATGAAGAAATTTCCAATTTTAGAGATAGGTATCCTGGTAGCAACTTTTATCCTTCTTTATATTTTAATTTATCCGGGTTATGTTAAAAATAGAGAAACCAACAACAATTACAATGTGATTTCAAATGTTTATGGATTGAGGGCAGCATATGAAAAGTTTGTTTCCCTTGATAACAAAGGAGAATTGACCGATAAAATTGATCCAAAGTTGTTCGAATATTTAAAAGAGTTTAACATCAAAAATCCATATACCAACCAGGAGTATAAAGAGGGTGATATAAAATTATACACTCTTGAAAACCCAGTCGAAATAGTTGATAATACTCTTTCAGGCAAACATGGATTGCAGCGTGGAAATCCAGGGACTTTTGCTATAGGTATCTTCATACCTGAACTCTCAACATATAATGAACTTAAAAATAAACCAAATAAAACAAAGGATGAAATAAAACAGTTGGAATCGATGATACTAAAAATCAAAAAGTATACGATTATAGGATTCAATCAAGATTCAATACCCGTTACGACTAAAGATCTGACTGGTGAAAAACTCGAAGTATTTTTCTTACAGGGTGAAAAAAGTTCTATCGATTAAAAGTTTTCAATATTTATCTTTTCAATTTTGTTGGATATTCTTATTTTGAGAAATCTTTTTAAGATCCTTTCAAAATTGTTGGGGATATCCGATAGATAAATTTGGATATCCCCTTTTTTATTTTCATAATTTTCCATATTATAATCTTCAAGTATATTTTTAACTGTTCTTGCAGTATGTTTTGCTGAATTGATAACAGAAATATTTTTACCACAAATTTTTGAAATCGATTTTTCAAAGAGTGGATAGTGTGTGCAACCGAGTATCAAGGTATCTATATCTTTCCCTATTAAACTTTTAAGATAATGTTTAAGTAGACTATCAACGATCTGACCTTTTATAAAACCTTCTTCAGCAAGTGGCACAAGAAGGGGTGTCATCTTAGAAAAGACTTTAATTTTTGGATTTAATCTTTTTAAAGATTTTTTGTAAGCAGCAGAAAGTATAGTAGCAGGTGTTCCAATAACTCCAATTTTAAAATTGTTTGTTATCTGTGATGCATAAATAGCATTGGGCATCAAAACATCCACAAATGGGATATTTTTATATTTGAGTTTAAGATCTTCCATCGCATTTGAAGAAACCGTGTTACAGGCAACCACTATTATTTTAATATTTTTACTCAACAAAAAGTTTACATCCTGAAAAGCAAATTTTTTAATAGTATCAGCCGATTTGATTCCATAAGGGACCCTTGCTGTGTCTCCAAAATATATTATATCTTCATTTGGTAAAAATTTAACTATCTCTTTTAAAACTGTTAAACCACCAACACCTGAGTCGAAAATACCGATTGGCCTATTCTGATAATTTTTTTTCATATTCCTTTATAAAATCTTTTATACCAGCAAATATTATTTTAGCGATCTCTTCTTGATATGATTTTGATTTCAACTTTTTTTCTTCTTCTGGATTTGAAAGATAACCGCTTTCTATCAAAACTGCAGGCATAAAATTACCCTTCAAAACATAGAATCCAGCCTGTTTGACTCCTTTTTTTTCATAATTGAATCTGTTTTCAAATTTCATTTGAATAAGTTCGGCGAGTCTTGAAGATTGTTTAAGGAACTCATTCTGCGCGAGATCATAGAAGATAAAATCTATACCCTTTTTTTCAGTTTCAGGCAGGTCGAAAGTTACCGCAGCATTTTCCCTTGCCTCAACCGCGCGTTCCCAGTCTGTTTTCGCTGTTGAAAGAAAATAGGTTTCGAAACCGGAAGAATTTTGTTTTTTTGAAGCATTACAATGGATGGATATAAAAATAGCATTTTGATATTTCAATGCAAAATTTGTTCTTTCCTTTAAGGAAAGATATTTATCTTTATTTCTTGTTAAAACAACATCTATGTTGTTAAAATTCGATGAGAGTATCTTTTCTAATTTTAAAGATATATCAAGATTTATATTTTTTTCCTGTGTCCCTGTCTTACCAATCGCACCGGGATCCTTTCCCCCATGGCCGGGATCTATAATTATAGTTCTAATTCCATTCAATTTTGAGTTATTTTTTGAAGGCTCATTTTTTGAAAGTTTTATGAAGTTTATTTTTATCGTGTCATCAAATATCAACAAAGTGTCAAAAATAAATTCTGGTGAAAATGTTATAATATATGTTGCCCCATCCTTATCAACTATAGGCTCGGCAACTCTTATCAGATTTTTTAAATTTTTAAGTTTAAAAGAATCCTCATCTATATAACAATTTTTAAGAAAAAGGATTATATCCCTCTGTGTTAATTCAAAGTTTACAAAGGGGGTTTTGTTGAAGACAAGTTTTATGCTGTTCTTTTCCTCAAAAATCTTTAAGAGTTTTATCCTTTTAACAATTTTTGCACCATTTTCAACAAATTCTATCTGTTGTGTCAAAAGTTTTTCAAGTAGTATTCTTATACCTTTAAATGGAAAAAATAGTTGATCATCTTTGAACAATGGAGTATATGGTATCTTGAATATTTTACCACCGACCTTTATGTATGGTGAGTTTACGAGTATTATAGAATAATTTTTATCTGTCTCTATCGTGATCTCTTCCTGTAAATTTTTAAATTTTATTTTTCCATCTATGGAGTTAACAAGAATGTTCAAATCAACATATTCTATTGAATCGATTGAGATTATACTCAAAGAATCTATTTTATCATCCTTTATGACCTCAAAATATTTTTCACAGAAAATATTTTTATAGGTGAAAGTGAAGGATATGAAAAGTAAAAATTTTAGCAATAAAATGAAAAAAATTTTATCTGTTATCCTTAAAATCTCTCGACATCTCTCTTTCAAGATCCTTCCTTTTTATCTGTTCTTTTTTATCGTACATTTTTTTACCTTTACATAAAACTATTTTTATCTTTATTAGATTCCTATCATTTAAATATACCTCAAGAGGTTTCAATGTCAAACCCTTTTCTTCAATTTTCCTTAATAATCTCTTTATTTCATTTTTATGCACCAACAGTTTTCTTTTTCTTTTTGTGGCAAGTTTTGTATGTGTTCCATATGGATTTTTATCTACAACCATATCATAAAGATAAATTTCCATATTCTCTTTATCTATTTTACAATATGAATCAATTATGGAAAAAGCACCTCTTCTTATCGATTTAACCTCATCTCCTTTAAGAACTATTCCAACTTCATGCTCTTCAATTATTTCGTAATCAAAAAGAACTTTTTTGTTTTTATTTAAAATTTTCATCTTATTTTGATGAATCTGAATTTAAAATCTTTATTCAGTATTAAAAAATATACACCATTTTTTAAGTTGTTCAAATTTATCTGATTCTTTGTTTTTCCATTAATTACAGTTTTCCCGGATAAATCTATTATTTTATAACTCATTTCATTAAAATTTGAAAGTGTGATAACATTTTTCAACATATCGAATGAAATTTTATTTTCATAGGTTGAGGGAGAAAACTCTATGAAATATTTTTCAACTGAACCATTATTTTTTATAAGTTCTATTTTATATTCTGATTTTGTTTTTAAGTTTTTATCCTTTAAAGTAACAATATTTCCATTTACATTGCTAAAATCTATCAGTGTATAATCTGAAAAAATCTTTTTATATAGTTTAACGGTTTTATAGGTGAAATATGGTGTCAGGTTAATATTAAAAAAGAGTGTATCAGATTTTTGTGCGCAACTGTAAAATGTTTCATTTAGCCCCTGAACTGCATCGGTAGAGTCTATTACAAGCCAATATGTTGTGTTTAAAATGAGTTTTCTTGATACGCCCTCATTCCAGCCATCATAGAGATTATCCGAAGTGTTTCCAGTTCCATCGTCAAATGGGGATGAATCACCGCAACCAGCAACTTTACCTTTACCATATCTTGCTATGGTTAAAAAAGAATATTGTGTTCCCTCTAAAATCGCTATCTGGGTGGATTTGGAAGATTGTGATATCATAGTCCCAGCATGGAAGTAAAAGTAACCTGTGACATTTCCAAATGGACCGTCAGTGATAGTATCGTTAGCACTTGAATAATAGTTGGTAGAATCGGAACTGTTATTAGAACCCTCACCAACCTGTTGAAAATGAATTCCAAAAGAATCTGAACCAAAATCCTGCCATATTTCTGGAGAATCCCAACCATCGTTATCCCTATCTGAGGATACATGGTCCGCTACCATAAAGAGTGAACCGCCATTAAGGATATAATTAAAAATGTTATTCTTTTCATCAGTGGTGAATGGGTTTTGTGGTTCACAGACTATAAAAAGGTCGAAATTTTTTAAATCCATTGGACTTGTTGAATTGTATCTTATAGATGAATCTGGTGGAAGGGTATAAACTTCGAAAAATATAGACTCAGTGGTTGCTGGGTTATATATGTGTGCAGTATCAAGTTCAAAACCCCAGGATGATATTGCTCCATCCCAGTCTGTTTCTATTGTCGGATCAAGTGGAACAGGTTGTGGATAATCTCTATCTATAACCCAGTCAGCGTTACCTGCTGTTTGATTCTTTGTATAATCGAAAAGAATCTTTTTAATTTTGCTTTTGGTTGTTATGCTGAAAGAATAAATTGAACTTACGGTTCTGTTGTTATCATTATCTTTTGCAATTATGTAGTATTCAATAATTTCATTACTATCTATCGGTATAGTGAAAAATCTTTTTGATACCTGTAAACTATCATGAAAGATTTGGATCCAGTTTGAATTATTTTTCCTATAGTAAAGAGAATCGGTTATAACTTGAATATCATCGGTTATATCAGCGGAAACTACAAGGTTTGTACCGTATTGAGTATGACCAACATTTGAAATAACAGGTGATGTTGATTGTGTAAGAGTATCACCAAAGTATGCGGAATCTATATATATAGTTCCAGATCCGGAAAAACCTGCAAGATCATAGAATCTAAAACCAACCTTGACATAATAACAGTTGGTTGGTGTTGTGATCAATGTCTCCGGAAAATATTGCCACTGGGTGGAATTTCCAACCGAATCGAGAGTAAAGTTGTTTGAAATAAAAGCGTGACTTGTGTCGTAATGGTTCAAGTAGATCTTTGCGTAAAGGTATTGGTCGTTATCTAAAAGATAAGATTTTATCCTGTAAACTTTGTTTGGAAGAACAGGTATAAATTCTGAAAGAATATCAGTTTTCTGCTGTGTTTTTGTAAATACATTAGCTTTTAAACTATAATTGCCAGAGTAGAAATTTGTGGATTTTTCAACATAGAATGTGTCAACGGACAAAGAATCTGGAAACCAGTTTAAAGGATGATAATCATCATTCCAGTTTTCAAAATCGCTATTTTGAAGTAAGTTTTCAGGAAAAACTTTTATAAAAAAAAGTAAAAATAAAAAAATGATAATTTTCTTCATAATCACCAACTCCTTTTTTATATTTTATACCTGAAGGTTTAAAAATGTCAAGCAATTTTATATTGATTTTTTGTCAGAATAGTTTACTATATTTATAAAAAAAAGAGGTTTTCTTGAATACTGTTGATGTCTGTGTTTATGTAAGATTTAAAAATGAAGAGAATGATAAAAAGATAAGTGAAGAAGTGGATAGATTTTTAAGTGAACAAAAAATATATAATGTCATAAGAAGGTTTTATGATTCTTTGGAGTCAGAGGATAGAGGAATATCTGAACTTTTTAACTATGTCAGGGTAAATAAATCTATAAGGAAAGTGATCTGCCATTCGAGAGAAAACCTATCCAGTGATGATATTTTTACAATGTGGGTTGAGAAGGAGTTGTTGAAATACAATATAACCATAAGATATGTATTTTTTAAACCAAGCGATTCTATCGAATATGAGATTCTAAGGGAAAAAATAATAGGTGCCTTCTCAAGATATGAGAACGAAAAATTGCCAAACAAACTCGCTGCACATAGAGAATATAAAGTTCTTGAAAAGAAATTGAAATCTACCGGTAATTGTCCAATAGGATACAAATATGTTGGTAAAGTCAACGATAAAAGGATAGTTGTTGTTGAAGAGGAAGCTAGTTTGGTAAAAAAGATCTATGAAAAGTATCTTGAGTTTAAATCACTTGGAAAAGTAAAAGAATTCCTCGATGAAAATAATATTAAAACTAAAAGAGGAATACCATTTTCAAGGCAGGCAATTTACAATCTACTTACTAACAAATTTTATATAGGATATATAACACACAATTTCTATAAGTATATTGAAACTACAAAGAATAAAAGAAAACCTGTTTTTATAGAGGAAAGAAGAGTTGAGGGTAAACATCCAAGGATAATAGAGAGAGAGATGTTTGAACAGGTTAATAAAATTCTTGAAGAAAATAACAAACATAAAAATGATCTTATCTAAAAAGTCCATAGATGGAAAAAATTGTAGTTAGAAAAGCAAGGGTTCATAATTTAAAAAATGTTTCCTGTGAAATCCCTAAAAGAAAATTTATAGTTATAACCGGAGTAAGTGGTTCGGGAAAATCTTCTTTCGCATTTGATACTTTATATGCTGAAGGAAGAAGGAGGTATGTAGAATCCCTCTCATCCTATGCAAGACAGTTTATGGGAGTTATCGAAAAACCTGAAGTGGAATACATAGATGGTCTGTCACCATCAATATCTATCGAACAGAGAAATATTGAAAAAAATCCCAGATCAACCGTAGGAACCGTAACGGAAATTTATGATTATCTAAGGGTTCTTTTCGCAAGGGTTGGAGATATATTTTGCTATAAATGTGGAAGACCTATAACTAAAACAGGTGTTGATCAGATAATATTGGAAATTAACAAATCTTTTATGGGGAATCTTCTAACAATACTTTCACCTGTAGTTATAGGCAAAAGGGGAGAGTTTAAAGATTTATTAAAAAATATTGCCGGGAAAGGTTTTACTAAAATAAACCTTGATGGACAGATTTTAAATTTGAGTGATAATATCATAATCGAGAAAAACAAAAATCATAGTATTTCAATAATAGTTGATAAATTAACTGTAAATGAGAAGAATAGGATGCGTCTTGCACAATCCTTAGAATTATCTTTGAAGGAATCGGGTGGAATTGTAAAAATAATATTTCCCGATGGTAGCGAAAAGATATATAATACTTCTCTGATCTGTCCTTTCTGCAATATTTCCTATGGTGAAATTTCACCAAGAAGTTTCTCTTTTAATTCACCTGTAGGTGCCTGTGAAGAATGCCATGGTCTTGGATACGATGTCGAGGTTGATGAGGAATCCGTTATAACCGATGATGAATTGTCTTTATTTGACGGAGCCATAAGTATATGGCCTGATATTTCAAAAAGATCTGATCTTGTTGCTCTGGCAAAAATTTTAAAAATTGATTTAAGAAAAAGTTTTAAGAATTTACCTGAATTTTTTAAAGAGATCATCTTTTATGGTATTAAAGAGGATCTTTTTGGAAAGTATAATATTCCAGAAAATTTTACTTTTGAATCTATAACAGAGTATCTTAAAAGATTGTACCATTCAACGGATTCTGAGTGGATGCAACATGAACTTGGGAAATATCTTATTTTTGCAAAATGTAAAAAATGCGATGGCTCAAGGTTGAAAGAAGAATCTCTATCGGTAAAGATAAATGGATACAATATCTATGAACTTACAACTATGAATGTTGAAGATTTACTAAACTTTTTTCAGAATAGGATAGTGCTGGAAAAAAATAAAGAGGAGATAGCAAGGGATCTTATAAAAGAGATCATAAAAAAACTGCAATTTTTAATAAATGTAGGTCTGGGATATTTAACATTAGAAAGATCCATAGATACACTTTCTGGAGGTGAATCCCAGAGAGTTCATCTTGCAACACAGATAGGTAGCGGATTGAACGATGTTCTTTATGTTCTTGATGAACCTTCTGTCGGTTTACATCAAAGGGATGTGAATATGTTGATAAATACTTTGAAGGATCTTAAAGATAGGGATAACACGATAATAGTTGTTGAACATGACAGAAAATTTATAAAAGAGAGTGAACATATAATAGATTTTGGTCCCGGTGCAGGCAACTATGGCGGAGAGATAGTTTATCAGGGAGATCCTAATGGAATCGTAAAATGTGAAAAATCTTTAACAGGCAAATTTCTTTCAGGCGCAGAGGAAATTTTTGAAAAGAAAGAGGAGAGAAAGATAGACGAAAATTATTCCATAATTGTAAGAAAAGCATCCGAACATAATCTTAAAAAGATTGATGTGAAGATACCTCTTGGAACTTTTGTCTGTGTTACAGGTGTTTCGGGAAGTGGTAAATCCACACTCGTTAACGATATCATCTTCAACGGTGTAAAAAAATATTTTGGTATTTCAAAGGTAAAACCTGGGAAACATGAAAAGATAGAGAATCTTCATTATATAGATAAAATTATTGGTATAGATCAATCACCCATCGGAAGGACTCCACGTTCCAATCCAGCGACCTATACTGGAGTTTTTACTTATATAAGAGATTTTTACTCTCAACTTAAAGAGTCAAAGATGAGAGGTTATAAACCTGGAAGGTTTTCCTTCAATGTTCCAGAGGGAAGGTGTGATGCATGTGATGGTGATGGTTACAAAAGAATCGAAATGTATTTTTTGCCACCCGTTTATATCCAATGTGATGTCTGTAAAGGTAAAAGGTTCAAAGAGGAAACATTACAGATCAAATACAGAGGGAAGAATATAGCCGATGTGCTTGATATGACTGTTGTTGATGCTATTGAACATTTTAAAGATATACCAAGGATTGTAAGGAAACTTGAATTTTTGAATGAGGTTGGTCTTGGATACATTAAACTTGGACAACCTGCTGTAACACTTTCAGGCGGTGAAGCACAGAGGATCAAACTTTCAAGAGAGCTTTCAAGAACAGATACGGGAAGAACATTGTATATACTGGATGAGCCTTCAACTGGACTACATTTTTATGATATAAAACTTCTTCTAAAGGTTCTTGACAATTTGGTGAAAAAAGGTAATACTTTAATAGTTATAGAACATAATATGGATATAATAAAGTATTCTGATTGGATCATAGATCTTGGACCTGAAGGTGGTGAAAAAGGTGGAGAAGTTCTCTTTCAGGGGAAAATGAAAGATTTTTTAAAATTTAAAAATTCTTATACTGCCCAGTTTTTAAGGGAAGAGATGAGGTGAAATATGTCACCATCAGTTTTCTGGTTACTCTTTGCGATTTTACTTTTTATAACTGAAATAATCACACCCTTTTTTCTTTTTTCCCTTTTTTCAATATCAGCATTGATAACATCTTTTTTCTCTCTCTTTTTTCCTGGTCTTATAATTATCCAGATACTGATATTTGTCCTGCTGTCAACTCTTTTTACTTTTACCATAAGGAGAATTTTTATAAAATATCTCTCAAGGGATGATAAGGGTGGGATAAAAACCAATGTGGATGCTTATGTTGGAAGAGTTTGTAAGGTGATAGTTACAATAGATAATTCAAAGGATACCGGTGTTTGTGAAATAGATGGAATTAGATGGAAAGCGCATTCTGAAGATGGTCCTATAATCTACGAGAATAGTTTTGCTAAAATAGTAAAAGTTGAAGGTGCACATCTTTATGTTGTTAAACAAAATTAAATTTTTATCTTTTTTATTTATCTTTTTAATTTTTCTTTCAAGTTGTTCCCTTTTTACGGATAAAATTTATGAAGTCTATAAAACTATGGAGAGTGGTGAAATTATAGTTGATTCACTTGAATTCACTTCAGGTTTTTATAAAATTTTTTTAAACTCAGATTATGTGCTTGATATAATCTTTTTTTCTTCGAAAACGGGAGTTGAATTTTTTAAGGATTCTTCAAAACTTTATTCTGAATTCATAGAATATCCTTTGAGTTATATATCTCAGTCGTATTTTGAGAAAAGATTCTATATTTTTGAAGACAAAAAGTTGTACTTTGTGCTTGATAATTCTAACCTGGTGACCAAAACTGCTGGTAAACCTCTTGTTTACTTTACAATCACAAAAGAATAGGAGTGTTAAATGGCTGGAGTGATCTTGAAAAATATTACTAAAATTTTTTCAAACGGTTATGTTGCTTTGAAAAATATCAATCTTGAAATAGAGGAAAAAGAATTTGTAGTTTTCGTTGGTCCATCCGGTTGTGGTAAAACCACACTTTTAAGATGTATCGCAGGGCTTGAAGATATTACCGAAGGTGAAGTGATAATCGATAGGCAGGTTGTCAACAATGTTCATCCCAAAAACAGGAATATAGCGATGGTTTTTCAGAATTATGCGCTCTATCCACATATGAGTGTTTATGATAATATAGCTTTTGGTTTAAGGACAAGACATTTTACGAAAGATGAAATAGACAAAAAAGTGAACAATGCTATGGAGATTTTAAACATTCAAAAATATAAAAATAGTAAACCGAGAGAATTATCAGGAGGGCAGAGACAGAGGGTTGCGATAGGAAGAGCTATAGTTCGTGATCCAAAAGTATTTCTTTTTGATGAGCCTTTGTCCAATCTTGATGCCAAGATGAGAGTTTCAATGAGATCGGAGATTTCAAAATTACATAAGAGATTAAACACTACAACGATTTATGTAACACACGACCAAACTGAAGCCATGACGATGGGTTCAAAAATCGTTGTTATTAATAATGGTGAAATTTTACAGGTAGCACCCCCAGATGTTTTATATAATAGCCCCTCAAATCTTTTTACAGCCACTTTTATAGGTTCTCCTCAGATGAATATCTTTGAAAATGTATATGAGAATGGAGAGATCAAATCCGATTTTTTTAAATTTAAAGTTAAATTCAATTTACCAAACCATACAAAGGTTTTTCTTGGAATAAGGCCTGAACATATCTATATAGATAAACAGACAGATATATTTTTAAAGGGAACAATAGAGTTGGCTGAAGCTCTTGGAGATGTAACTTTTCTCTACATAAATATTAATGGAAAGAGTATAGTTTTAAAGACAACGATCAATAAAAGATTTGAAATAGGGGAAACTTATACCATATTTTTTGACAGGAATAAATTCCATTATTTCAATCAGGAGGATTCAAAACGGATCGAACCTATTATTTAATACTCCTTTCTTCTTTCCTCCTCCTTGATAATAGAATCTTTTTCCAATCGTTGATAGGTGAACCAGTCTTCCTCTTCCCTTTATTTTCAATTATATTCAAAATAGACTTTAAGTTTGAAATTTTTATTTTAATTTTAATTTTTCAAATATTCTCCATAAGTTCCATCCAGATTGGAAAAGTGAACCCACCAGATTTCCAGTTTGGATTCGTTTCATCACTTATAGCATATCTGTTCTCTGACTCCTCCTTAACTTTTTCAATTCTTATAGGATTGATCTTCTCTTTTGTGAGTGGATATTTTTACGATGCAAAAACAAAATTAAATTTTTTTCTATCCCGTTTACCAATATTAAATTTAGGGATATTTTTATCTGTATCCATATCATTTTTATTTTCATTTGCACTTCTTTTATTTGAATATATAGTTTTAAAAGATTTTGTATCTGTGAAAACTGAAAATGTTTATCTTGTTATGTTTGCTTTGATTTTCGCTCAAACAAAAATATCAAAACTCAACAAAAAAATAGAAATTTTTCTTTTTATTATAGGAATTTTACTTGGACTATTATGCATTTTAGCAATATCAAAATATTTTTAAAATCTTTACTCGTTCAAGTTTTATTAAACAAAGAAAATATGCAACAAGATGGATACAGGATACTTAGTGATAATAAATTCAACAGTTACATTAACACAAATCCTTATTTTGCAACCATAATGCTTGGTTTTTTGAACAGGGTAAACGATATAAGAAGAGTTGATCTTTTTGCAAGCATAACCGCTTTTATTGGGGATGATCTTTTCTGGGGGAATTTGAAACCTGTTGTTTGTATGATTTCACTTGTAATTTTATTTTTTAGATTAGATTATTCTTTTCTTTTGATTCCATTTATTTTTTATTTTTTCCTTACAAACTTTTTAAGGTATTATGGCTATAAATATGCTTTAAAGAATGTTGACAATATTTCAAACTTTTATTCAGAGTATATCTATAAAGGTTTCAGGATACATATTGGTAGAGTTAAGTTTATATTTTATGGTATAGTATTCATTTTAATACTATTTTTAATTTTAACATTATTGAATTTTAATTTAAACTATGTTATAATAATTTGTTTAATTGTAATAATAAACTTTTTTGCTAGGAAATTTAATTACTATTTTTTAGTCTTGATTTTTATAATAGGATTAGTATGGAGTATTGTAAAATGATAGAAAAAGAGTTTACAGTTAAAAATAAACTTGGTATACATGCAAGGCCAGCCGCATTGCTTGTAAAGAATCTTGGCAAGTTTGATTCAAAAATAGAGATTTTGAGAGATGATCTTATAGTTGATGGTAAATCTATAATGGGTATAATGATGCTTGCAGCGGAAAATGGTGCAAAACTTGTCATAAGGGCGGATGGACCAGATGAAATTGAAGTTATAAAAGTTGTTGAAGAACTTTTTGAAAAGGGATTCTATGAAGAATAATCTTATTTTAAGAGGTTTTCCAGCATCACCTGGGCTTGTCATAGGTAAATTGAAGATATTAAACAATAAAGTGGAGTTCGTTCAGGAATATGACATAGATGATCCTGAAGGGGAAGCAAAAAGGTTTTTAAAAGCGGTTGGGGATACAAAGATCGATATTCTGAAAGCAAGAGAGAATTTTGACAAAACTATGGGAGAAGAATTCAAAGAGATTTTTGATGTTCAGATAATGATACTTGAAGACAAAAGTGTCATAGAAAGAACTCTACTTAACATAAGGGAGACAAAAAAGAATGCTGAGTTTGTTTACAAAAATGTTATGAATCAAATAATGGAGAATATGACAAAAACCGATAGTAAATATTTTAAAGAAAGGATATTCGATATAACAGATATAATGAACAGGGTTATAAAAAAACTGAAAAATAGAGATGATATTTCACTCTCCTCCGATGAAAAAATGATCATTGGCACATATACTATAACTCCAACCGAAACAATGAAATTCGGTAAAAATCTGATCATTGGTATAATTACCGAATCTGGAGGAATAACCAGCCATTCTTCGATTATGGCAAGAGCTTTAAATATTCCTGCTGTTGTGAATGTTAAAGAATTTCTTTCAAATGTTGAAGAAGGGGATACCGTTATAGTTGATGGATATACCGGAACTGTTATTATAAATCCAGATGAAAATTCTATAAAAAATTTCAAAAAAAGAGAGGATGAGTATATAACATATAACAAAAAATTGATGGAGATAAAGGATGAAGAATCTGTAACCATAGATGGGCATAATATAGATTTATCCGCAAACATAGAACTTTATGAAGAGGTTGCGGAGGTTAAAAAATATGGAGGAAGGGGAATTGGACTTTTTAGAACCGAATTTATTTTTCTTCAAGAGAATGGATATCCTTCAGTTGAAAAGCAGAAAAAGATTTACACAAGTGTAAGTGAAAAGATATTTCCAGATTCAGTTATAATAAGAACCGTTGATATTGGTGGTGATAAACCTATCTATGTTGATGAAAATGAAAAAAATCCTTTCCTTGGATTTAGGGGTATAAGGGTATCTCTTAAAAATAGAGAACTTTTAAAAGATCAGTTCAGAGCGGTTTTAAAATCAAGTGTTAAAAAGAATTTAAAATTGATGTTACCTATGGTTAGCAGCATAGATGAAGTTATTCAGGCAAAACTTGTTCTTGATGAGGTGAAAAAAGAGTTATTCAACCAGCAGATAGATTTTGATAAGGATATAGAACTTGGAATAATGGTTGAGGTCCCTTCTGCAGCAATACTCGCCGAAGAGTTTGCAAAGTATGTAAACTTTTTCTCGATAGGGACAAACGATCTAACACAGTATACTCTTGCTGTTGATAGAAACAACACCAGAGTCTCTCACCTTTACGATGCACTCGATCCTGCCGTCTTAAAATTGATAAAAATGACTGTTGATGCTGCTCATGATGTAAATATATGGGCTGGAGTTTGTGGAGAAATGGCATCCGACCCTATAGCGATACCAATTTTAATTGGACTTGGTGTTGATGAATTATCAATGGCTCCAGTATTTTTACCCGAAATCAAGATGATCATAAGACTTCTTTCATTCGAGGAATCAAAAGAGATTGCAAAGAATGCTTTACTTTTTAAATCACCCGATAAGGTTAGAGAGTATATCATAGGTATCATATCTGAAAAATTCCCAAATCTTAGAAAATATATTTTAGGAGAGTTTTATGAGGAATAAAAAGATGTTAACTCTGATTAAAAATTTCCCGAAATATTTTCTCGATGGATATGATCTTTGCGATTCTTCTTTAGATTTTATGCCATCTGAAATAGAAAATATCGTCTATGCCGGAATGGGTGGTAGTGCTATCGCAGGTGATGCGATAAAAGAGATTATCTATCCATATTCGAAATACCCTTTTGAAGTTGTTAGAAACTATGATCTTCCATCTTATGTTTCAGATAAAACTTTTCTTTTAATCTCATCCTTTTCCGGAAACACAGAGGAAACTTTAAACTGTTTAAATGAAGGGATCAGAAGAAATGCAAAAATTATTACCATATCTGCAAACGGTATGGTTGAAAAGATATCGATAGAAAAAAAGGTAAAACATATCAAACTTCCGCTTGATGTTCCTCCTAGAGCTGCGATGGGGATGACGCTTGGTCTTCTTTTAAAAAAATTTTCAAAATTTGTTGATGAGCAAAAATTTCAAGAAAATGTTCAGGATACTATTTTAAAATTGACAGATTACAATTTTGATATTGAAAATGCCAAAAGGATCGCAAAACTCATTAAAGGTAAAGTGGTTAACATTTATATAGATTCCTCCTTTTCATCGGTTGGAAAAAGATTTGCGAATCAACTGCATGAAAATTCAAAACATTTTGCTCATTTCAATTTTATTCCAGAGATGAATCATAACGAGATCGTTGGATTGGAAAACCCTGATTTTATTTCAAAAAAAATGGTACTATTTTTTATAATATTCAAGGGGACAAACGAAAGAAACAGAAAAAGAATATACTTAACGAAGGATATTTTAGATAAGAATCGTTTCGAAACTTTTATTTTCGAATTTGATAGCGATAACGATATTTTTAACATAGTTGATTCAATTATAACATTTGATCTTGTCTCCTATTTTCTTGCTCTTGAAAACGGAGAGGATCCGATGAAGATAAAAAGGATAGATATACTAAAAAAGAGAATGAAAAAATGAAAGTTATAATTCCTGCTGCTGGTATAGGTAAAAGGTTACAACCTCTCACATTCTTTTTACCAAAGCCTCTATTCTATTCTGGTTCCAAAAGGATAATCGATTATGTTATGTTGACCCTATCGGATATAAACATAGATGAATTCATAGTGATAATCGGTTATAAAGGTGATATGATAAAAGAGTATCTTCTTTTAAACTATCCTGACAAAAATTTTTCATTCATATACCAGAAAAAGCAGAACGGACTCGGCGATGCTGTTTTTCAAGGTATAGAGGCTTCAGAGGACAAAGATTTTCCTTTTCTTGTTCTTCTATCGGATACGATACTTCAGGTGAATTTGAAAAAATTTTTGAAGACAAAGTTTTCTAAACTTGCACTTATGGATGTAGAGGATCCGAAAAGATTCGGTGTCGCTAAACTGGATGGTGAATATGTTGTTGATGTCATAGAGAAACCAGAAAATTATGTTTCAAATAAGGCGATCGTTGGATTATATTATTTTACATCTTCAAAAAAAGTCTACCAATCTTTAAAATACCTGTATGAGAAAAATATAACAACTAAAGGAGAAATCCAGCTGACTGATGGAATAAAAAAAATGATTCAGGATGGTGAAAAGTTTGAGCATGGTGAAGTGAAAAAATGGATAGATTGTGGTGATTTTACAACTATTTTAAAAGCAAACTCGGAGCTTTTAAAATTTGAAAAATTAAAAAATTTTATCGATGGGACATCCATTATGGAAAATTCAAAAATGATGAAAAATAGTTCAATTTTTAAAAATACAAAAATATACAATTCAAAAATATCAAATTCAATAATCGGTTCAAATGTTTTGATTAGAAAGAGTAAATTAGTAAATTCCATAGTTTCCGATAATTCTGTTGTTGAAGGATTCAATGGAACATTGATATGTGGAGAGAATACAATAATAAAAAAATAAACAAAGGAGTAAAAGATGAAAAGATTTTTAACTTCCGAATCAGTTTCAGAGGGACATCCTGATAAACTTTGTGATATAATTTCTGATTCTTTGCTTGATACAATATTAGAACAGGATCCGCAGGCTCGTGTGGCTGCGGAAACAATGGCGGCGACTGGAATGATAATAATTACAGGTGAGATAACGACATCCTGTTATGTTGATACTCAGAAACTTGTCAGGAATGTTGTAAAAGAAGTAGGCTATACAGATCCTGATTATGGACTCGATTATAAAACCTGTGCTGTTGTAACCTCTATACAGGAGCAATCACCCGATATCGCTATAGGAGTTAATGTTGGAGGTGCTGGAGATCAGGGAATGATGTTTGGTTACGCGACAGATGAAACACCAGAATTTATGCCTATGACAATATCCTATGCCCACAAACTCATAAGAAAAGTAAGCGAATTGAGAAAGTTTGGGACTTTTGATTATCTAAGACCTGATGGTAAATCACAGGTTACCGTTGAATATGTTGATGGTGTTCCAAGAAGGATAGATGCCATAGTCTTGAGTGTTCAGCATAATCCTGATGTCCAGATTGAAAAGATCAAAGAGGATATGAAAAAGAAGGTGATCAACGAAGTTATTGGAAAAAAGTTCATCGATGATAATACAAAAATATTTGTCAACCCAACAGGCAGGTTTGTTATAGGTGGTCCATTCGCTGACACTGGTTTGACCGGAAGAAAGATCATAGTAGATACATATGGTGGTATGGCGAAACATGGCGGCGGTTGTTTTTCAGGCAAGGATCCATCAAAGGTTGATAGATCAGCAGCATATATGTGTAGATATATAGCCAAAAATCTTGTTGCAGCAGGTATCGCAAAAAAGGTTGAAATACAGGTGGCTTATGCTATAGGTATTGCAGAACCGGTTTCTATAGCGGTCGATACTTTTAATACTTCAAAATATGATGATGAAAAGATAGTGAAGGCAATAAGGGAAATATTTGATCTAACTCCTTCTGGAATAATCGAACAGTTGAAATTGAGAAGACCTATCTATAAAAAGACCGCAGCATATGGTCATTTTGGTAGAGAGGAAGAGGGATTCACCTGGGAAGTTTGTGATAAGATCGATGAGATAAAAAAAATTTTAAAATAAGGAGTTTGTTTTAATGAAATACGATATAAAAGATATTAAATTATCACAGGAAGGTTTGAACAGGATAGAATGGGCTTATCAGGATATGCCTGTTTTAAAAAGTATATTTAATGAGTTCAATTCGAATAAACCTTTGAAAGGATTGAAAATTGGAGCCTGTTTGCATGTAACATCAGAAACAGCCAACCTTATGAGAGTATTAAAAGTTGGAGGTGCCGATGTATACCTTTGTGCTTCAAATCCTCTTTCAACTCAGGATGATGTGGCTGCATCACTCGTAAAGGATTTCAAAATTCCCGTTTTTGCAAAAAAAGGCATAGACGATAAAGGATATTATAAACATATAAAAAGTGTGCTCGCTAACGAACCCGATATGACGATGGATGATGGTGCCGATCTTTTGACGATGCTACATAAAGATTTTTCTTCGATTTCCAATAGAGTTATAGGTGGAACCGAAGAGACCACAACGGGAGTGATAAGATTGAAGAGTATGGAAAAAAATAGAGTGTTAAAATACCCTGTCGTTGCCGTAAACGATTCCTATACTAAATTTATGTTTGATAATAGGTATGGAACAGGTCAATCAACAATAGATGGAATACTCAGAGCAACGAACAGATTGCTTGCTGGTTCAACATTCGTTGTCGCAGGTTATGGATGGTGTGGTCGTGGACTTGCTTTTAAAGCGAAAGGAATGGGTGCTAATGTTATAGTTACGGAAGTTGATCCAATAAAAGCACTTGAGGCTTTAATGGATGGGTTCAGAGTGATGAAGATGGATGATGCTTGCAGGGAAGCAGACTTTATCGTTACTTTAACTGGAGATTTGAATGCTGTTGATCAAAGACATTTTGAGAAGATGAAAGATTCTTGTATAATAGCGAACTCAGGTCATTTTGATGTTGAGATAAATAAAAAGGCACTTGAAAAATTAACAGTTAAAAAGAGAACTATAAGACCGTTTTTGGTTGAGCATACTTTGAAAAACGGTAAAAAGGTTTACCTGCTTGCAGAGGGAAGGTTAGTAAATCTTGCTTCGGCGGAAGGGCATCCTGCCTGTGTTATGGATATGTCATTTTCGAATCAGGCTCTATCCGCAAAATATATAAAGGAAAATCATAAAAAACTTGAGAAAAGAGTCTATAAACTACCCGATGAGATTGATGTGGATATAGCGAAGAGAAAATTGAAGTCTATGGGTGTTAAGTATGATAAATTAACGAAAGAACAGGAAGAATATTTAAGATCATGGGAAGAAGGGACATAAAACTATCGGTGGTTATCCCTCTTTACAACGAAGAGAATAACCTTGATTTACTTTATAGCGAATTGAAGGAATCTTTAAAAGATTTTGAGTATGAGATAATTTTTGTCGATGATGGCTCACAGGATAATTCTTTTGAGATTCTTAAAAAATTTTCAGAATCTGATAGCAAAGTTAAGATTATTCAACTTGCAAAAAACTTTGGACAGTCAGCAGCGTTTCAAGCAGGTTTTGATAAAGCCAGTTATGATACTATTATAACACTTGATGCCGATTTGCAAAACGACCCTATGGATATAGAAAAAATGGTTGATCACCTTGTTGAAAAGAATCTTGATATGGTTGTTGGGTGGAGAAAAAAAAGAAAGGATCCTTTCTTTTCGAAAAAACTACCTTCATTTTTTGCAAACCTTTTCATTTCAAAATTTTTAAAACTACAGATCCACGATACAGGTTGCAGTTTAAAAGTTTTCAGAAAAGAGATTCTAAAAGATCTTTATCTTTACGGTCAGATGCATAGATTCATCCCTTATCTTTTGTTTTCTAAAGGTTATAAGATTTCTGAAATACCTGTAAAACATAGAAAAAGATATAGGGGAAAAACAAAATATGGGTTTGCAAGAATAATAAAAGTTTTACTTGATATGATCACCGTAAAATTTTTAAACGATTTTTCAACAAATCCTATATATATGATAGGGGGTCTGTCCGTTTTTTCTTTCATATCAGGCATTCTCTCTTTTATTTTACTCATACTGATGAAAATCTTTTATCAAATGGATATGACTGGTAATCCCTTGCTTCTAATTTCTATTTTCCTTTTTCTTATTTCATTACAACTTTTGATGATAGGTCTTTTAAGCGAAATTCTTGTAAGAACATATTACGAGTCAACAAAAAAAAGTGTATACAGAATAAAAAATTTCATAGAAAATGATAAAAAATAAAAAAATTTTATCTATATGCACAACCGCATTTTTCAACGATCGTGGTTGTCATATAAGGATTTTAAAAGTTTTAAAATATCTTACAGAGAATGGTAACGATGTTCAGGTCGTAGCATATTTTTTTGGTAGAAACCCTGATAACTTTAAAATCGAAAGGATAAAAAAATTTTTAAAAGAGTTTGACCCGATAGGATTCAATCCATACAAATTTATATTTGATTTTCAAATCTTTCTTCTTTCGATGAGACTATTAAAAAAACAAAACTATGATTATATTCTTGCATTTACCCATGAGGCTGGAATAGTTGCTTTTTTTTTGAAGTTGATTTTAAAAAAACCTTATATACTCGATTATCAGGGTTCTCTTTCGGGTGAACTTTCATCGTCAAGTTTTATTTTTAAAATTTCTCCGATTTCATCCATTATAAAAATTGTGGAAAGATTGGTTGAAAGAAATAGTTCATATGTCATCTATAACACTTATTTTAACTTTAAAAACTCATCCGTTGTAAAAAAATATTTTTTTGATGATCTTTTTGATTTTTTTGATTCTGAAATTGAAAATAGTATCGACTCTTCCAAAATGATCAGAGTCGTTTGGGTTGGAGTGAACACCAAAATCCAAAATCTGTCAGGTTTTCTTGATATCGTTGAGAGAACAGTTAAAACCCGAAAAGATATTATTTTTGAAATTATTACTTTTCCCGTTTACAAAAGAAATGTTGAAAGGTTTTTAAATTTTTCTGATAGAATATTTTTTCATCAAAAAATCCCGTTTGAAAAACTTCCCTATTTTCTTTCAAAAGCGGATATATGTGTTAGTACAAAATTGGATTCAACAGAAGGTAGCGGGAAATTGCATATGTTCAAAAAGTATTGTAAAAACATAATTTCTCTTGATTCAAAAATCTCAAGGGAGTTGCTTGAGAAAAAAGATATCGCGAAAGATATGAAAGAGATTGAAAAAAGGATACTGGAATTTTCAAAATGTTGATGGAAGTTTTAATTTTATTGTTGGTTATATTTTTATTGATTTTTAAACAGATTGCTATTTCTATAATAATCCTTTCAATGTTTTTGGTCTTTAACATTTTAAGGAATTTTCGTAAAGAGAACAAACCTGAAAATTATAGAAAATATTTTATAACCGCATCAGCGCTTTCTAACAAGATCCTTTTACAACTTTTAAACGCTAACATCTTCGAGGGTGAATTCCATATACTCTCCAAAGAGCATCTGAACAAAAACGATCCCATTACATTAAAAAATTTAAAATTTTTAAAGAGCAAAAGGATGGTTATATATGTCAATCTTGAAAACAGGATCTCCGAAATTTTAACTTACTCTTTTAAAAACAAACTTATACTTATAATTTCAAATGAGAATATTCCAAAACATCTTTTGAAAATGTTTAATATAAAGATAATCGATCTATCATTTTTTGAATCAAACGAAAAACCTTTTGAAAGTAAAGATACAAGATTCAAGGTTACCGTTGCTTCAAAAACTGAAGATGGCTATTACTGTAATAGAAAGGATGTTAAAGATGTCGCCATATTTTTGAAAAATGGTGAATTTCCATTGGAAATTGGAGAAGAGATAGATGTTATCGTTGAGAATGTTTTTGAGACCCCTACAAAAAGGATAGTCTATGTCAAAAGAGTCCATTAAAAATGTATCTTTTATTATAGTTGGTGCGGGTAAATCCAAAAGGTTCAAATACCATATAAAAAAAATATTTTATAAAATAAACGGTAAAGTTCCGGTATTCATTTTCACGATAAAAAATGTTTTGAAAACTGTTAAAGATTCTCAGGTGATATTTGTTTATGCAAAAGAGGACAAAAAAAAGATTGTAAAATATCTGAAAGATTTTAAACTTTACGAAAAAGTTTTGTTGCAGAAAGGTGGTGAGGAAAGGGCTGAATCGGTCTTCAACGGAATTTCTGTAGCAAAGTATGATACCATATTTATACATGATTGTGCAAGACCTTTTTTGAGCCATCAACTTCTCATATCACTCTATAAGCATTTTACTACAAAATATCTCCCTGTTGTTCCTTACATAAACCCTGTTGAAACTGTAAGGATGAAAAACAAAAAAAGGGTAGAGCGTATTGAGCGAAGCAAAGTTATGTTGATACAGACACCACAGGTTTTCAGTAAAAGTCAGTATTATGAGATTTTGAAAAAAAGTATATCAAAAAAAATATTTTTAACCGATGATGCGGAATATTTTTTAAAGGAAGGTAAAAAAGTTTTATTCGTTGAAGGTGATAAAAGGAATATAAAAATAACACATAGAGATGATGTAGAACTTGTGGAAAGTATAAAAAAGAGGTGGAAGGATGATGAAAATAGGAATAGGAATTGATGCTCACAGATTTTCAAGAGAAAGGAAACTGATTCTCGGAGGAATAGAGATTCCATATGAGATGGGGCTTGATGGGCATTCCGATGCTGATGTTCTCGTTCATGCTGTTATAGATTCTATTCTTGGGGCTCTCGGGAAGGGTGATATAGGAAGAATATTCCCTGATTCTGATGAAAAATACACGGATATTTATTCGATACTTCTCCTTAAAAAGATAACTGAAAAATTTAAGTTCAAAATTGTCAACCTTGATACAGTTATAATTTGTCAGAAACCAAAACTTTTAAACTATATGGATAAAATGGCACAAACTATGGCTGATGCTTTGAAAGTTCCACAAAAGATAGTATCCGTTAAAGCGACAACAACCGAATATATGGGTTTTACAGGTAGAGGAGAAGGAATATCTGCTGTTTCAATAGTTTTGTTAGAGGATTTAAATGAAAAATAAGTACATTATCATTCTTATTATTTTTTCCTTTTTTCTTGTTTTATCCGCATCCGATGGGAGTAACCGAATAATAGAATTTTTGAAACAAAAAAATCTTTCAAATGGTTTAATTGTTTTGTTGATATCAACATTACCAATATTTGAATTAAGACTTGGATTACCACTTGCGTTAACAGTATTTCATATGGATTATCCTCAGGCTATTTTTTTTTCACTTCTTGGAAATTTTTTACCTATTATACCTATTCTTCTGTTGTTTAAAGGTTTATATAGAATTTTTGAAAATGTAAAACCTATAAAATCATTTTTTGATTGGGTGGTCGAAAGAACCAAAAAGAAATCACAGAGTATAAAAAAAATTGAATTCTGGGGACTTGCGATATTTGTTGGAATACCTCTTCCCGGAACCGGTGCATGGACCGGTTCAATTGCCGCAGTTATTTTGAACCTTGATTTAAAATCATCGATTCTTGCAATAACTCTTGGAATAATCCTTGCAGCCATCATAGTTTCTATACTCGTTTTTCTGGGGAAAATCGGGTTAACCATTTTTATAATGTTGATTATCGTTCTATATCTTTTAGAAATTTACAGGTCTTTGAAAAATGGAAAATAGTTGTATTCTTGTTGGAACTTTCGCTAAGGATGAAATGAGTATCAGGGTGAATAAAACTATTTCTGAATTAAAGGATCTATCCTCATCACTCTTTATAAAAACAAAAGAGGAAGTTATCCAGAGACTTGAAAAGGTTAATCCTTCAACCTACATAGGAAAGGGTAAGGTTTATGAAATAAAATCTATGGTTGAAAAACTTTCTGTTGATTTCGTTATCTTTTCAAATGAACTTTCACCACTACAAAAAAGAAATTTAGAAAATATACTTGGTGTTAATGTGATAGATAGAACAGAACTGATTTTGAGAATTTTTGAAAAGAATGCTAAAACGACAATATCAAAACTTGAGAGTGAACTCGCAAAATATGTTTATCTACTTCCAAGGCTCACAGGAAAGGGCATATCGATGTCACAGACGGGTGGTGGTGTTGGAACGAGAGGACCGGGGGAAAAGAAGCTGGAATATGATAGAAGATACATAGAAAAAAGAATAGATATTTTGAAAAGGAAAATAAAGGATTATCAAAAAAGCATAAACGAAAAAAATAAAAACAGAAAAAAACTTTTTAAAATAACACTCTTTGGATATACCAACGCTGGAAAAACAACTATAATGAACAGATTGACTGGAAGCGATTTCTATACGGATGATAAACTTTTTACAACACTCGATACCGTAACAAGAAAGATTGAAAGATATATAGTTATAACCGATACTGTTGGTTTTTTTTCAGATCTTCCACATCAGGTTATAGAATCGTTTAAACTGACTATCGAAGAATCCGCTGATTCTGATCTAAAACTTTTTGTGATAGACATTTCTGACCCATATGTGGAACTGGTTATCGAAGATATGCATTCTATAATAAACCAGTTGAATCTTAACAGAGGAGAAATATATTTTGTTTTTAACAAGATAGATCTACTTATAAATTTTGAGAGGATAGAGTATTATAAAAATGTTTATCCAAATTCTATTTTTGTTTCGGCAAAGAGTGGTGAGAATATTGACAGATTGAAGGAACTGATAAAGAATAACTTTTATAGTGTTCTCGATTATTTTGAAATAAAGGTTTCATCTGACAGACTGCCAGAACTTTTAAAAATTGTAAATAGCCGTGGAATACTTTTAAATATAGATGGTGATAAAAATAATGTTGTTAAATTTTATATTCCCAAAAAGTATTCAAAATTAATAAGGAGTGATTTTGCCTGATTTGGAAAGAGTCGTATTGATCGGTTGTGGAAGGTTTGGAAGAGTGTTTAAAAAAAATTATGAAAAGGTTTTTAAAAAAAGGATATTTTATGTTTATGATAAAAAATTTAAAAGAAAATATGATAAAGAAAAATTGTTGAAATCTGATATCATAATCGTTTCCGTTAACGATGATTCAATAGAGGATATATTAAAAAGTTATAGTAATCTTGATAAAGAGTTCATCATAGTTTCCGGCTCCTTTGATTATGGAATTGCAAAAAAGTATTTGAGAAAAGCAAAAAATATTTCAATTTTCCATCCCATACAATCTTTTACTCGCGGTGATAAATCTGAAATATTTAAAAACATATATGCAACCGTTGAGTCTACAAAAAATTCAAAATTCATTAAAAAATTTTGCAAGTTGAACGATATCAAACTTTTTACAGTTAGAAATCCAGACAGAAAAAAATATCATCTTTCAATGATGCTTACAGCAAACTATACTTTGACACTCATCGCTTTATCGGAAATACTTTTATACAATTCAACATCGTTGAAACTCAAAACCAGACCGTTTATTTTTCTTTTAAGATCTCTTCTGGACAAACTTGAAACAAAGAGGATCTCACAGGTAATCACTGGACCATCTGTTCGGGGAGATTTGAAACTTATAAACAAAATCGCTGCCAATATACAGGATAAAGAGTTAAAAAAACTTTTTCTTTTACTTGACAGAAAGACAAGGGAGCTCTTTTTATGAGATATCTTGTTTTTGATGTTGGAAACACAAATATAAAGGGCGGGATCTTTGTAAACGATAAGATAAAGGATAATTTTATTTTTGATGAGAGAACGCAGAAAAAAATATTAAAATATACATTTGACAAAATATTTATCATTTCTGTAAATAAAAAGAATTGTAAAAAGTTAACCGATTATCTTTCAAAAAATGGTTATGAATTTAAAATTCTTTCAAAGAAAAAAGAATCTTTCATATCAGAATACTCTTTTGAGAATATAGGAATTGACCGATTTGTTTCAATCTATTATTCAATAAAGAAAAAAATATATCCTTCCATTATAATTGATTTAGGAACCGCTGATACTTTTGATTTTATTGATTTAAATGGGAAACATCTTGGTGGATTCATATCGGCAGGGTTAAAAACTCTTTCCTTATCACTTTCAAAAAATACAGATTTGTTAGTTGATGTTGAATTCAATTATACCGATCAGGTTATCGGGAAGGATACAATTCAGGCTCTATCAAATGGTTTATACTTACAGTGGTTATCAGGTCTTTTAACTTTCATAGGTTTCGGTAAAAAACTTCTTGATAACCCGCAGATTCTTATTACTGGCGGTAATTCTGAAAGGTTAAAAGATTTTGTTAAAGATGGCATATTCGATAAAGATTTTCTTTTAAAAGCGATTTTGGAATATGGAAAAGATTTTTTTAATTAAAAGTGTTGAAGAACTCGATAATATAGTTGATCTTCTTTTGAGTTTGAATTTGAAAAAACCTGTTGTTTTACTTTATGGTGAAATTGGTGCTGGAAAGACAGAATTCGTTAGAAGATTTTGTTTGAAACAGGGTTTTAAAAATGTTTCAAGTCCAACCTTCAACATACATCATCTTTATGAAACAAAAAATATGATTATAAACCACATAGATTTTTACAGAATAAAAAGAGTAGAACATATTAAAGAACTTGATATTTATGATATTTTTGAAAAAGGTGATATCACATTTATAGAATGGCCTGAACTTCTTGAAAAAGATTTTTTAAATGGATATGATACTATAAAAATAAATATATCAATTGAAAATGATATAAGAAAGGTGAGAGTTGAATGGTAAAGATTTTTATTTCATCGGTTACGGATGAACTTTCAGTTTTATTTATTTCAGAAAATTTTAAACATTATAAAGCATCGATGGACAAAGATTTTCTTGTTGAACTGCCAGAAATTTTTACGCATCAGGAAATTTTAAAATCATTTGCAAACGAGGAGATTGAAAAAATATTTATTTTGACTAAGGTTGGTAAATTAACAGGTATGAGGATAGGGGAATCTTTTGCAAAAGGATTGATAGCGTTTGATTCTATAGATAAACTTGTAAAATTTAACACCCATGATGTTATGGCTTTTTCCGCACCTCAAGTAAACAAAATTTTTTCAGTATTTAAGATTAGAAAAGATTCTTATTCCTATGCGATCTTTTCAAAAAATAATGGTTTTGAGAGGATAACTAAAGATTGTGAGGATTCTTTAGAAGGAATAAAAAGTTTAATTTCAAAAGAAGAATATTTTATAGTTGGGGATGGACTTTTGCACTTGAAGGAGGATTTTGAAAAAAAGTATCTTTATCCAGATGCTATGAAAATGTATCAATATTTCAGGAGTTTTTATGGAAAGGATAATGGTTTTGATTCCAGCCTGTAATGAAGAAAAATTTATTGGAAAACTTATCAAAGAGATAAATGAGAAATACGCTTTAAAAGTTATAGTTGTAGATGATGGTTCAAAGGATAACACCTATCTGGAAGCAAAAAAATATGCATACCATGTAATATCGCATGAAGTTAACAAAGGAAAGGGTGAATCTATAACAGATGGAATAAATTTCGCATATGATAAAACTGAATATCTCATTCTGATGGATGGCGATTACCAACATTCTCCAGATGATATAAAAAATTTTTTACAGATGGATTATACAAATTATGATATCATAGTTGGCAGAAGAAGGATGAATTTTTTAAATATGCCTTTTGATAGGTATCTTACAAACAGAACAACAACCCTCGTTACATCACTTCTTGCTACTCTAAAAGTTTTTGATTCACAATCGGGTTTCAGGATGGTAAAAGTTAAATCCATAAAAAGGTTGAATTTGAAATACAAAAGATTCCAGATAGAATCTGAGATGCTTATAAAAGCGGGTAGAGTTAAAATGAAGATAGGTTATGTTCCTATACAAACCATATATGGTGATGAAAAGTCAAAGATAAATAAAATACTTGATACTTTAAGGTTTATAAAAATGTGTCTGGAGATGTTATGGGACTAAAAATACTTATATCAAATGATGATGGATACTATGCAAAAGGGCTGAATGTTTTAAAAGAGACATTGTTTTCACTTAAACATAAGGTTTATGTTGTTGCTCCTTCTGTAAATCAATCGGCAACGAGTCATTCTCTAACTTTAACCATACCTTTAAGGATAAAAAAAGTGAGTAAAACTGATTTTATAACAACTGGAACACCAACCGATTGTGTCCTTATCGCAACACACGGTCTGATAAAGGAAAAATTCGATTATGTTTTTTCTGGTTTAAATCATGGTCCAAATATGGGAGAGGATGTTATCTATTCTGGAACAGTTGCAGCAGCGATGGAGGGAGTTTTGATGGATATACCATCCGTCGCTTTTTCTATGGCTGCCTTTGAAAATATAAACTTTTCAAATTCTGGAGATGTTATTTTAAAAATTTTAAACCTTTTAAAAAAAATTGGAAGAAGAAAAAGAGTTCTTTTAAATGTTAATATTCCAAATGGACAAATTAAAGGATATAAAATAACTAAACTTGGAAGCAGAATTTATTCTGATACTTTAATAACAAAAGTCGATCCGAGAGGACAGAAATATTACTGGATAGGGGGAGAAAAACCAACATACAGGTTGAAAAAGGGAACAGATTTTGAAGCGATAGAGAATGGATTTGTTTCAATTACACCGATAACTTTTGACCTAACAGATTTTAAAATGTTAAAAAAAATTCAAAGGGTAGCAAAAGATGTCTTTTGAAGAATTAAGAAAGAAAATGGTTAAAGAACAACTTGAACAAAGGAATATTAAAAACAAGGAAATTTTACAAGTTATGAGCGAAATACCAAGAGAACTTTTTTTACCTTTAGAACTGGCTAATCTTGCTTACGAGGATTCACCTGTTCCTATAGGGTATGGGCAAACGATTTCTCAGCCTTTTATAGTTGCGAGAATGACTGAGATTCTTGAGGTAAAGAATACTGATAGGGTTCTTGAAATAGGGACTGGTTCTGGTTATCAGGCTGCTATTCTTTCAAAACTTGCAAAAGTTGTTTTTAGTATAGAACGGATTGGTGAATTGAAAAAGTTTGCTGAAGAAAATTTAAAAAAATTAAACATAGAGAATGTTTTTCTTATGAGGGGTGATGGAACAATAGGTCTTTCAAATTATGCTCCATTCAATAAGATTATAATTACCGCGGCAGCTCCTCAGATTCCAAAGAATCTTATTGACCAACTTGCTGAAGGTGGTATAATGGTTCTTCCACTTGGAGATATTTCTTTGCAGGTTCTTACAAAAGTTATAAAAGTGGATGGTCAGATAAAGATAGAAAAATATGATTATTGCAGATTTGTTCCACTCTTAGGGAAATATGGATTTTTTGAAAGCGGGGTGTAGCGCAGATGGAAGCGCGCTTGGTTCGGGACCAAGAGGTCGCTGGTTCAAATCCAGTCACCCCGACCAAATTGAATTTTTTATGCTTTTTTATGAAGAGAAAGGGTCAAATTTTGGA
>DYMB01000027.1 GCA_020721805.1 Acetofilamentum sp.
TAAGAAATATGTCATTATGTAGGCTTTCCCGATTAACTTGTTGTCAAGTTGTGAGTTCTATCCAACTTTTATCAAAATTCATATATAAAAATTCAGGATTTTCAGTCTCTACACCAGTAACGAAAATCAAATGTGTGTTGGAGCCATACTGCAAAGCTTTTTGATACTGTTCACTGCTCATATAAAATGCCACATCATCATTTTTTTGGTTAGCTTCCTTGATGGTTGCTTTTACTTCAATATAGTGTATTGTATTTTTTAGGTCTTTATCTAGTATCTCAAAATCTATTTTTTGACTTTCTCCCTTAGCATTATTGTGTTTAACTCTATCGGGACCAAATTTTTGAATAAGTAGTTTATGTACCCATTCCTCACCAAGTCTACCAATTTCTGCCATTTTCTCACTATATTCTGATTTTTTATGAAGATTTTTTCTAATATCATCGATTTTTTTACGATTATCGGACAATGCTTGCTCTTTTTTTTCTTCCTCATTTTCTCTTATTTCTGTCCAGCCAATATTAATTTTTTCCAAATCTAATATATCCATATAGATAATATTTTTATTTTCTATCTCATTTTCCAGTCTTGTTTGAAAGGCATTATTTGGGCTATCAATAGAGCTTCGGAAAATATACTCTTTTGGGAGATATCTGTCTATTTTTTTAAAACAAAAAGTATTTTTAGTTTTCAAAACAGGCAAATACTCTAAAGAACTTTTTGATGAGTTTTCAAGCTTTTTAAATATCTTTTTAATGTTTTCAGATTTATCAAATGTATATTCTATTCGTTTGTTAGACAAAAATTCTAAAGTATTCTCTAATTGTTTTTGTGAAAATTGGATTAAATAGTCGCTTTCAATATTCTCATGATTGAATAGCTTTTTTCTCAATATTGGCAGTTCATCATTGATGAGCAAACCAATTTTTTTAAAAACTTCAATATATTCATTTTTAAAGTCAACTGGTAGTTTTTCATCATCTACGGCAAAGTCATTTTCTTTAACATAATAGTCCTTGTTGATATCTGGAAAAAAATCTGATATTTTAAATATATCTAACTGGGTATCATTTTGTATCGCAATATCATCTCTAAAAATTTTATAAATCTCTTTAATGCTTTCATCACTTTGGGTGTCATGATTAAATATCTTCACTCCATTAAATGCAGATATATAATTTGTACTATTTTCTAGCGAATAAAGAATAATAAATTTTAATCTATTTTTAGTGTTGATTTTATTCTTTAACTTGTAGCTGTTTTTTTCTTGAATATCTTTTTTAATTTGTAAATAAATAGATTCTTTTGGTTCTTCCTGTATATTAAAAAGTTTTCCATATTTATCGCCAATTTTTTCAATAAAATCTAATATTTTTTCACTCAACTTATTATCATTATCATAGCTATTTGGATTTACAACTTTTGATTTTTCACTTTGAAACTTAAAGCTTATATATGGGCTTTTTGATAATTTAGCTATTTGTTTTCCATCTATATAGATTTTTTGTTTATATAAATCCAAATCATCTCCAAGCTTCAAAACTATATCTAATACTTTTAGTTCATATGATGCTTCTGTGTATCTATCGGATGTATTTAGTTCCAACTTACTTAGTGTATCAATAAATTTTTTGTTAAGTTCATATTCATTTACAAAGTCGATAACTTCAGCATGCTGATTTGCGTCGAGTAAATTTTCTAGAATTTTTTTATCTGATGATGTTTTGCCGATAATTTTTGTTATCTCATCTTCTAATTCTTCAGGAATTAAATAGTACTCCATCTCAATCAACTCATATGTTTTTTCTAGAAATTCTTTTAAGTTTCTGTTTTTTATAAAATCGTTTCGTTTTGTATTGATTATACGATAAGAATTAGACTCATCTTTAATTACTGCAAATTGTATATTCTTATCCAGCACACCAAATATTTGTAAAATTTTTTTTATCTCATCTAAATTATAAATTCCATCATTCCATTTATTTACTATCTGTTGAGAGTAATCTTTCTTATACTCATCTATTTCATTTGTTGCTTTTTTAAAATCATTTTCAGAGAGTTTTAACAACCAATCATTTACTTCATCTTCAATAATTACTTTTACTAAATTCCATCTTTGGAGTTTAAGCTTTTTAACTGCTTCTTTTACAATTTCTTCGTATTCATTTAGATTAAAATAAAAGTGATATCTTTTTTTTAGAGGAATATTATTAAGCTCTGAATCAACAATAACAACTTTTGATTTTTCAGATGTAGTGTGTAAACTATCAATACCATAAACATTAGTAAATAAATAAGGAATATTATTTTTAATGAAATTGAACATAGGCTCTGTTAAGCTTTGAATTGTATCTTCCTTGTTCGCATTTTCTAAATCAGATAAATACAAATTGGCTAAAACTTCAGCAAATTCTTTTTTATTGGATTTTTTCATTTCTTCTAATTTTGCTTTCAAGTCTTTCCATATATCAGATAAAATCTCTTTGTTTTTACCATCTTTTTGTAATTTTCTTCTATTGGTTTCGACTTCAAATTTGTAAGAATGGACTATGAAATTTAATTTATTAGTCTGATCTCCCATGGGAAAAAATTTAAAAAAAGATACTTTTTTGTTTAAATTTGCATTAAACTCATTAATAAAATTAAGAGCTGGATATAAAAATACATATTCACCATTTGATAATATTTTTAAATTATCTTTTTGAATGAGAGTTTGATTTATATTAATATGAGCAATTCCTTCTTTTTTGCCTCTTAAATAGTTTAAAATATTAAGCGATGTAGAAATCCCTACTTCTAGGTCAGAAATTTCTCTATTTAAAACTTCTGCTTTATTTTCTCCTAGTTTCAAAAAGAATAAACTACCTTTTTCAAGCTTATCAAACTCAATATTTTGCTCTTTTATAAAAGCTATCATTTCACCTAAGTCTTTAGTTGAAAAAGGATTAATTGGCTCATATAGTTCATTTTTTATAGTTTCATCAACTCCACACGGAAAGCTTGTATAGATAATTTTAAAAAGCCAATGCTTGTCAATCTCTGATAAGTCATTTTCTAATAATTTTTTTATATAAAAATCATCCCATGAAAACAATATGGGACCTTTGTACTTGTCGATTATTTCTTCTATTGCACTTTCTTTACCAACCAATCTATGAATCAACTTAAAACCAACCCCAAACTTCCCAATTTGTTGCTCTTTTTCTGTTTTGGTGCTTTGTGAAAAATTTAAAATTGATCTGGTATTTTCCAACTCAAATTTATCTCCATTGTTAATAACTAAAAAGTTATCTTTATCAAAGTAAACTGAAAATGATGTAGAGTTGGCATCAACCGCATTTTGTAAAAATTCATAGATAGCCTGTCCATCTTCAGCTATTTTGACTTGCGATTCTATGAAGTCTTTAATTTTTGGCTTATCGCCATGTGTTAATTCTATAAACCCTTTTTTTTCTATCTTTCCACTCAAATCTTTTTTATAGCATCCTATAAAATCAATATCCATAAGTGCATCGGTGTTAGCTCTATATATGTTTTTGTAATGTGTTCTGTATTCTTTTGCATTCATAGTTTCATGTTCCTGTGGCTATAAAGGCTCTACTAAACTTTAGATCTATTTTTATTTGAGTTTAAAGAGGATTTTCTCTTAAGCTCT
>DYMB01000028.1 GCA_020721805.1 Acetofilamentum sp.
CGACCAAATTGAATTTTTTATGCTTTTTTATGAAGAGAAAGGGTCAAATTTTGGATCAGGCTTTTAACTTTTAAAATTTTTTGGAGATTTTTCTAGGTCAGTCTTATGAATTAGAAAAAATTATTGACATTTTAGAAACCCTGTTAAGAGCAATTTATGTAAAACCCCTGAAGAATATCTGTGGTAGAATATATTGGGGAAAGAGAACCCATTGTAAACAAAGTGGTAATATCAATGGATAGCCTACATTATACTTTAACGAAAATATCACAAATATTAAACAAAACCTCAAATAAAAATAAAATCCTAAATGAATTTGATAAATTTTCAAAGTCATGACCCCAAAGAGTTGATTACTTGACTTTTTTAACAAAAATGTTAAAATAGGCAACGATTGAAAGAAAAGAGAAAACAGATCTATTGCTCTGGTAAAGATTAGCAAAAAGAGAGAATAATTTGGCTGAAAAACTTTGTATCCATCGAAACTTTTATATTCAATTGGCATCGCTCGTGAGGAAAATTTTTACAAAAGTTTTTACTTAACAAATAATTATGATTAATACAGATGAAAAACTAAAAGAACTCAGAAATAAAAATGTTAAATTCATAAGGCCTATATTTGTTGATATCCTTGGCAGAATGCTTGATTTTACAATTCCAATACATGAAATCGAGAGTATTATTAAAGACGGAAAAGGATTTGATGGTTCCAGTGTAGAGGGTTTTGCAAGAATTGAGGAAAGCGATTTGAAGATTATTCCTGAAATTGACACTTTGACAATTTTACCTTGGGAATATAAAGGCTTCGAAAATACATGGAGAGAAGCAGTAGTTTTTGGGAATATATTGGATACGAGTGGTAAAGAATACGAAGGAGATACAAGGTCTTTATTAAAAAGTATTATTGAGAAATATGAAGATATTGGCACCCTAAAGTGTGGCGCTGAATTAGAATTTTTTATTTTTGATAATGATAAAAAGCCAACTCATACAGATAAAGGTGGATATTTCAGGTCGGGAATGTATGGGGAAATAAGAAAAGAATCGCAACTTGTTCTCAATGAAATGGGTATTAAAACAGAATTTGACCACCATGAAGTTGCTTATAGCCAACATGAGATAGATTTAACCTATACTAATGCATTAAAAATGGCTGACAACATAATTTCAACTAAATATATAGTAAAGAAAATTGCAAAAGAATTTAAAAAATATGCTTCTTTTATGCCAAAACCAATCGCCACAATAAATGGAAATGGTATGCATTTGCATTTATCATTGTGGAAAGATGGCAAAAATCTCTTCTTTGACGAAAAAAAGCAAGGATTAAGTGATATTGCCAAATCGTATATTGCAGGATTGATAAAGTATGGGAGAGAAATTCAGGCAGGGTTAAATCAATGGGTTAATTCCTATAAAAGGCTTATCCCTGGTTACGAAGCCCCAACTTATCTTTGTTGGGGAACAAAAAACAGATCCGCCTATATAAGGGTTCCTGAATATCAGAAAGGAAAAGAATTCGCCACCAGAATAGAGATTAGAAGTCCTGACCCTGGTTGCAATCCTTATTTAGCATTAAGTTTAATTCATTCTGCAGGAATTAGAGGGATTAAAGAAAGGTTAACTCCACCTGAATCTGTAGAGTCGGATATTTTTATTTTATCAGATTCAGAAAGAAAAAATTTGAACATAGAAGTGCTTTCTCCTTCTTTACAAAAAGCAATTGAACTTTTTGAGAAAAGTGAATTAGTAAAAGAAACTTTGACAAAGCATATTTATCAAAAATTTATTGAGAATAAAAAAATAGAATGCATTAATTTTAATAAAACTGTTACAGATTACGAAATTAAAAATTATTTTAATGTTTTATAGAGACCGCTGATGCCAGATTCCTTTTTCTTCTCAATCTCTCTAAAAATCCAAGATTCTGCTTCAAATTCCGTATACAGGTTCAACAGTAATCCTCCTTAAAGCATAGGCACCCCGGCACGATATGGAGATGCAAATTTCCCAAAATATGCGATATGTATTTATACTTTTTACTTTTTATACTTATAGTTTTTATATATACTTCCTAACTGACGAAGGATTAATTTTTTAAATATAAGAGGTTTGGTTGATTTTTTGTATAATTAAAAACATATTTTTCTTTCAAAAAGTTTAAAAGTTCACCCTGCATTTTTTTACTAACAAGATTGGTTGTATCCAAGTTTATTCTTGTTATCCCATATTCATTTTAAATTCTTAATAATAGTTTCGTAAAAAGAATAGATTCTTTTTTTAATTATTTTCTTTTATCAGCACCTTTATGTTGGTTGTATTTTTCAAGTGTTTTATGGTAAAATTTGTTTTTAAGTATAACAAATACTAAATTGGCTCTTATCTATAAAAATTAGCAATTTAACAATTCCTGTCCTTCACAAAACTAAAAGTAATCACTTTCATATTCCCTGGTTAAAAGAGCAAAAAGTTTAGTAATAAAATTTTTGTTGATAGTTAATCTAAAAAGATTATAATAAAAAAAATTGAAACAAAAGATTGAGGCAAAAATATGAATAAAGAAAAAAAATTTTATCAAACATTACAAGATGTTTTCATAGGTGCTAAGATTGAAGGCAAGGGTGGTTTTATTAATTTAATGAGGATAAAGTCAAATTATTATCGTAAGATTGAAGAGATACTTAAAAGGGATGTTGATGAAGCATTGGAGATGTATCCTGGGTTTAGAGATGAACTCTTTGATAAACTTTATTCTTTTTTTAGTCGATATTTTACTGAAAGTGGATCAATTTATTTTAACTCGACGCCATTTCACAACAATATATATGAAAAGGTTTATACGGATGAAAAGGATGTTATACTATTCTGGAAAACGCAGATGCTTTATTATGTCAAAACAGATAGAATTTTCAGAAGTATGCCGGTTGAATTCCCCTCTGATAGAGGGGTGGACGCCGAAGGCGTACGGGGTGTTCTAAAATTTTATTTTAACGCTTCAAATATAGAAAACAAAAAAGCCAACGAAAAAAGAAATATTATTTTCGAATTTGACAAAGTACAAGAAGACAAAACGATTACCTTTATTGTTAAATATTCTGAAAAAGGGACAAAAACAAAAGAAGATGAGATATTAAAAACAATCAAAAAGCAAGGCATTGCTATTACCGAAGAACAACTTGAACGAGCTTTTAAAATTTTTGAAAAGCAAAGCGAAGTAGATTTTTTCATCAACAAAAATGCTAAGGCGTTTTTGCAGGAGCAATTTAAACTCTGGAGTTATCAGTACCTTTGGGAGGGTGCCCCGGAATGGAACACAGACAGGGTGAATCAACTGCAAATCCTAAAAGATATTGCTTTTAAAATTATTGATTTTATTTCTCAATTTGAAGACGAGTTGGTAAAAATCTGGAATAAGCCAAAGTTTGTAAAGAATTCAAACTATGTGATTACGCTTGATAGGTTAAACAATCTTGAGCTTGTTAAAAAGATACT
>DYMB01000008.1:0-61828 GCA_020721805.1 Acetofilamentum sp.
GCAAGATCCACATTGTCATCTATTATAACCACTTTCATTTTTGAATCCACAACACCTCCTTTCTCATAAAATTATAACAAGTTTTATGCCAGACTCAACTATCATAAAATTTATATGTTATGGTAAAATGATAATTTGAATTTTTCTCAAAATAGAAAAAATTTTTTTAAGTAATAAATTTTTAATAACTTAAAAATATAGCAAATATTTTTTATGTAATATTTTTATGACATATTTAGATTGTGGGAAACAAGATAGGCATTATTAAACAAAAAATTTTCAAGTAATTTATTTCTTAAAGAGTACTTTTTAAGTTTATCAATATTTTCGTTTATATTTATTATGAACCTCTTCTTTAAATCTTTTCTTTCCACTATTTGATAAATATCATAAAAATAATTTATAAAATTATTTTTTATATTCAAATAAAAAATTTTATATTTTGTATTTTGAAAATCAAAATTTTTAAGTTGATTCATATCAAGTATTATAAAATTTCTCAGAATTTTAACTTCTGGCACATTTAACATTAGCAAAACATTTTTCTCAAAATCCTTTTGCAAAACAAAATTATTGATTATATAGGTTATTTTTTTTATCTGATCTAATATAGTTTCGAGTTTTTCAAAATTAAAAGGTTTTTCAAGTATATAAAATGAATTAAAATAATCGTCATACTCTTTGAGTAGTTTTCTGTCTCTAACTGTAATAATGATGAGTGTTGGAAAAAGATTTAAAGTTTTAATCTTTTCAAGTACCAGAATCGCATATCTATCATCAAGACATAGATCAACTATAATAATATCGAATCCATCAATATTGCCATATTTAAAAAATATCGGATAATTTCCAAATATATAAACATCATGTTTTTTCAGAACCAGTATATCTTTCAAAGTTTTGGCAAACATAGAGTTGTTTTCGATTATTCCTATTTTCATAACGACTCCTTTAACAAAACAAGTAACATAATTTATACCAATTTAACTTATTTAAAATCTATAAATTAGATGGATAAATGTGTAATCTTTCTTTTACAGGATGTAAAAATCTTGACATTATATTTTTAAAAGATTATGCTTGTTCTATGAGTGGATTCATATACCTTTTTATATCGATAATACTTTTTTCAACAATGGAGATCTTCTCCAAATTCATATCATCCTACTTTAATTATTTTCAATTAACATTTTTGAGATTTTTTCTTGGTTTAATTGTTTTTCTTTTATTTTTGATGATAGATAATAATAAAAAAAATGAAATAAAAAAAATAAAGATTACAGAGTTTTTGAAAATATCATCACTCGGGTTTATAAATATTTTCTTATCAATGACCCTTTTACAGTATTCTATAGAAAAAGGCAGTGCTTCAATATCTGCGGTGCTCATAGGTGCACATCCAATATTCGTTTACCTTTTAGACTATCTTTTTTATAGAAATAGTTCAACGGTTAATCTTTTAAGGATAGTTGTTGGAATTTCAGGTATATCCATTTTAATACTTCCATCTTTCAATACAAAGGATAACATATTACCCTTACCGGTTATCGCTGGATTATTCTCTTCTTTTCTTTTCGCTGGTTATACATTTCTTTCAAAAAAATTGCTCAACGATTATTCTCCATTTTTACTTAATTTAATTTCTTTTTTTATGGGAATATTATTTCTCTTTCCCCTACTCTTTCTAAAAAATAGCATTTACCTTTCAAACTTAAATGTAAAAAATATTTTAATAATTCTGTATCTTGGTTTTTTTGTCACAGGGTTAGGGTATTTTTTCTACTATCAAGGGTTCAAAAGAATAAATGTGGTTGATGGTTCGGTATTGTTTTTTTTAAAACCTTTAGTTGCAACGATTCTTTCAAAAATTCTTTTAAATGAAAATTTAAAATTTATTCAGTATATAGGGATATTTTTAATAATCTTTTCATTATTTAAAATCGATAAGGGATTTAAAAATGTTTACACTCTTAAATTCAAAAAAAACGCTACTCGTTGAAAAGAATTCAACTTTCATAGGAAGAGTTTTTTATATTAAAAATCTTGAAGAAGTAAAAAGAATCGTTGAAAATTTAAAAAAAGAGGATAAAAAATGTACCCATATCGTTTATGCCTACAGATTGCTGAATAATCAGTTTAACTATTCTGATGATGGTGAACCAAAAAATACTGCCGGTTTGCCAGTTTACAACATAATCGAAAAGAATGATCTATATTTTACAATGATAACGGTTACCAGATATTTTGGGGGCATAAAACTTGGAGCCTCGGGTCTTGTGAGAGCATACTCGAAATGTGCGGTTGAAACTGTGAAAAACGCAACAATAGTTGAACTTGTTAAATACACTCTTGTGAACCTTTTTATAGAATACCAGAATTATAAAAATCTTTTAAACTTTTTAAAACAGTTTAAGTTTAAAATTTTAAAAGAAGAGTTCACAGAGAAAGTTAAAATATATCTATACATTGAAACTGATGGTCTTGAAAAATTAAAAAAATTCCTAAACTCGGAAATTTTGGTCGTTAGGGAAGAGTTTCTTCCATTCAATCCTTTTTCTTAATAAAAGAAAGAATAGATCTTCTTCTAAAAGGTTTTTTCAAAAGAGGTATTTTAAACTCTCTTATTAACTGTCTGACTTCGGCAGGTATAGAATATCCGGTGATAAAAATAAATTTTATATCAGGATATTTTTTTCTAACGAGATGGAACACTTCGGATCCAGATGATTCCTTGATATGAATATCACAAAATATCATTTCTAAATTTTGACTATTGGTTTCAACTATTTCAACAGCCTCTTTTATAGTCTCGGCTTTTATGGTTTCTAACCCTTCATCTGTTAAAACCTCATCTATAGTTTCGACAACATCCTCATCATCATCAACAATTAAAATCTGTTTATTTGTTTTAACTGTAGGTAATTTCAACATCTGCGTATCATCGGTATATTGGATAAGTTCAATTTCCTGCTGATTAACCATCGAAAATCTGCTCAATATTTCGTCAATTTTTGATAAACTTCTTTTAATTCTTTTTATCAGTTTAATCTCCTTTTCGCCTATTTTATCTTTAAGTTTTTTTTCAAGCATTTCAGTTGAAAGAAGAATTACAGATAAAGGTTGATTTAACTCATGATGCATTGTTATAACCGATGCTCTGATTATGTTCATTTTTGCTAATTTCACCATATCCCTCATATCCTCCAGCATTTTCATAATTATTTTTATCCTGGAATCGAGTTGGTTTATATCAACAGGTTTATAGATGTAATCAACAGCACCGGCTTCAATACCCTGCGCTACCGTAGCTGTATCCATAAGATGTGAAAGAAATATTATCGGGATATCTTTCAAATCATCCATTTCCTGTATTTCCCTGCAGATATCTATTCCATTATATTCGTTGAGGTCAATATCAAGAATAATGATATCCGGGAAAAACTCTTTTATCCTTTTTATACAGTTATTCGGATCGTTGTCCGGATAAACAACATATCCAAGAGTTGTCAAAGATTTACTTATAAAGGTAGTAACAGTTATACTATCATCAAGAAGATATACCCTAATTTTATTTTTCAATTTTCCCCCCTTAAAATTTTTATGGTATCCAATATCAACCGTTTTATCTGCTCCTTTTTATTTTCGTTTTGAAAATTTTTTTCAAAATCAAGATCCAGTTGAACTATTTCATGCCTGGAATTCAAAACTTCATTTGCACCTTTTATAGTATATTTTTTGTCGTAAAGCAGATCTTTGATCCTGTTCACGATTTCTATATCTTTTTGTGTATACATTCTCCTTTTGTTAACATTATGTTTTTGCGGTTTCAATTTAGGAAAGACTGATTCCCAGTATCTTAAAACATAAGATTCAAGGCCGGTCATAACCGATACTTCTTTAATAGAATAATACCTTTTTTTATATTCTGTTTTCATTCCCCTTGATCAATCTAACTATATTACTTTTATGTTTAAATATGACAAATATCATCAATATGATCATAATAACAAAATCGATCATCGAAAATTTGTCAAAAGGATAGTTCACATTTAAAAGTTTACCAAGAATAAAATATATGAAAGGAAACAAAAAAGCTGATATTATTGTTCCCATAGATACTATCCTTGTAATCAAAACAACTATAACAAAGAAAATCGCACAAATGATTATTTCCAATGGAAAGATCACTATGAAGGCACCAAAAGATGTAGCAGCCCCCTTTCCACCCTTAAATTTCAAATAAGGTGAGAACATATGACCCATTACTGTTGACAAGCCGATAATGGTTGAGATTTCCATATTTTTATTAAAATAAAAGACGGAAATAAAGACTGGAATAAAACCTTTTAAAAAATCCAATAGAAAAACCGTTATACCCAATCTCCACCCACCTACCCTGTAAACATTTGTGGCACCGATATTCCCACTTCCGACTTTTCTGATATCAATCTTTAGAAATATTTTTGATATTATGTAAGCATATGGAACCGATGAAAAAAGATATGAGAATAAAATAAAGATAAGAACTTTGTATAACATTCTATTTTCTCCTTAATTCGATTTCAAATGGTATCGGTGGCAAATTTAATACCTCTCTTAATTTGTTGATTATATATCTTTTATAATTATTGTCAATATTTTCAGGTTGATCTGTTGAAAGAGAAAAAATCAAAGGTTCAGATGATCTTTGTTTTAAAGAATAAAATCTTGGTCTTTTTTTTGTTTTTAAAAGAGGATGTTTATAGAGTGGAATTATCTGTTCAAACAATATTTTATTTAGTAGAGTATTTTTAAATTTTAAAGGAAAATTTTTTCGTAATTGGGTTGATGTTTCAAGCATTTTGAAAACATGTTTTTTTTCAGTTGCTGAAATAAAAAGTTTTGGTAAATAAGATTCATAATCAAGTCTATCGCTGACTTCCCTATAAACTTTAGTCTTTTCAATACCGGTTATAAGATCAGTTTTGTTAAAAACAACTATCGTTGGTTTCAAAAGGGAAATCGATTCACTTAAAATCTTTTTATCCTGATTCGTAACAAGTTCATTTATATCCATAACAACGCAAACAACATCAGCCCTTTCCATGGAAAGTTTACTTCTCAGTATCGTGTAATATTCAGTAGGTTCCTTTATTTTCGATGCTCTTCTAATCCCGGCTGTATCGATTAAAATGTAATTTTTACCTTCATAATTAAAAAAAGAATCTATCGCGTCCCTTGTGGTTCCAGGGATATTTGAAACTATCATCCTTTTTTGATTGAGAATAGAATTCACAATAGTAGATTTCCCCGTATTCGGTTTACCAACTATAGATATTTTTAATCCATCATCAGTAAATTCTTCTTTTTTCGATTCCCTATACTTTGAATACAAAAGTTCTTTCAAGGTTGAAATATTTAACCTATGTTCAGATGAGATCTGCACAATATTTTCAAATCCGAGTTTATAGATTTCAGGATCGATCGTTGTTTCATATTGATCACATTTGTTTACAACAAGGATAACATCATCTTTTCTATTTCTGATTTTGTTTGCTATGTAAAAATCATCACCAGTTAAACCATTCCTGTTGTCAACAAGAAAAAGTATTATTCCAGCCTCATTTATCGCAATATCCGATTGCTGTTCTACAAGTTCTCTAAAACTATATCCTTTTGATCCCTCCTGTATCCCTCCAGTATCTATAAGAAGAAATTTTTTATCAAGTATTTCAAGTCTTTCATAATGTCTATCACGGGTTAAGTTAGGAGTACTGTGAACAACAGCATCCCTTCTTCCTATAAGTGCATTAAACAATGTTGATTTACCAACATTAGGTTTTCCAACAATCGCTACAACATTCATAAAATATACCTGTTGTTTTATAGAATTTAATCTAAAACTATAAGATTTTTCCTTCTTTTATATATGATATCTTTTTTTGAAAAATTATCAAGTGTTAAAAAATATTTTTGACAGGCATTATCTTTTTTTATACAATGATTTAATTTTTTATAAATAGTTATCAAACCTTTTTTGTTATTATAGTTTATTTTGACTTTTACATTTTGAAGATTTAATATCATCTAAAAGTTTAATATATCTATTGTATTTTTATACTTAAAAAATCGTTATAATGACTTTTTTTGGTATTATAAAATAGGTATTTAAAGAAAATTCACTGTCAAAATAAATTTTTTCATCAAAATTTTACCCTCTTGAATTTTGTTTAATATATTTTTTACTTACGAAAAAATTTTTATATGTTTTTATTTTTAAAAAATGTTTAAAATTTGAATTATTTAAAATTATTAGATTTTTAAATTTATATCTTTTAAAGGTTATTTAACCTGTAAAAAATTTTGATAAGTTCGTAGCCTGTTAAACTATCAAATGGTTTAAAGTTACCTTCTTTAGTTTCCATTAAACCAAGGAAGACCACATTGAAAATAGGTTTAAAAGCAAAAAAAGTTTCGTCAACATCTTTTATAAAAGAACCTGTTTTATAATAATTGTAAAGATCATATCTATTTAACAAAAAATTGTTTATAAGTATAGCGAGTTGATATTTTAAAACAGGTTTTTCTGGACGAAAAGTTTTATCTGGAAAAGATGGGAATATTTCCCTTTTAACCTGTGCATACAGTATTTCCTTTTGTGGATACATTTTAATATCAAATGGAATCTCCTCTATTGAAACAGATACCTCTTCAGGAAAATAGATTCCAAAAAGATAGGCAACATCCGCTCTTGTCACTATATCCTTTTTGGGAAGATCTTTTAAAAATTGATGGTCTTTTATCTTACCATAAAAGAATGAAAGATATTTATCAGACTTGAAAATAATTGAGCAGGAATTTAAGATGATGATTGAAAGAAAAAAAATTAAAAGAAAAACTCTTTTTTTTACCATATTAATTGCCGGAGGCCGGACTCGGACCGGCACGGGATTGAAATCCCAGCGGATTTTAAGTCCGCTATGTCTACCAATTCCATCACTCCGGCTTTTAAGGCGGCATCCGGATTTGAACCGGAGAATAACGGTTTTGCAGACCGTCGCCTTACCACTTGGCTATACCGCCAAGAAATAATAAAGCGGGAAACGGGACTTGAACCCGCGACACTCACCTTGGCAAGGTGACGCTCTACCAACTGAGCTATTCCCGCTTTTTTCTGCATAATTTTATATCAGAATTAATGTAAATGTCAATACTTTTTTATATAGTTTTAAAAACTTTAACTATTCTTTCAAAAGCCCAATCAATATCTTTCTTTGAGATGACAAGTGGTGGAGCAAATCTTATTATGTTTTCATGCGTTTCCTTACAGAGAAGCCCTTCTTTCATCAACGCTTCAGTGAATCTCCTCGCACCACCAGCGTTTTCATTCAATTCCACTCCTATAAGAAGTCCTTTTCCTCTTACTTCCTTTATATAATCAGATTTTATACTCTTTAACAACTTCATAAAATAGTTACCCATTTTGAGAGCATTTTTATCAAGTCTTTCTTTGATCAAAACATCAAGTGAAGCGGAAGCGATGGCTGATGCTAAAGGATTCCCTCCAAAAGTGGAACCATGATCTCCAGGTTTGAAAACATCCATAACCTCATTTTTAGCAAGAAAAGCGCTGATGGGATAAAAACCACCGGATAAAGCTTTTCCGAGAATCAAACCATCAGGTTTTATGCCATCTTCCCACATATATGCAAAAAGTTTCCCTGTTCTACAAAGACCTGTTTGAATCTCATCAAGAACAAATAGAATGTTGTTTTCTTTGCAAACATTCTGTGCCTCTTTTAAAAAACCATCGGGAGGTATAATTATACCACCCTCTCCCTGTATCGGTTCAGTTAAAAATGCTATAGTATTTGGATTTATAGCCTTTTTTAAAGCTTCAACATCACCAAAAGGTATTTCAACAAAACCTGGTGTAAGAGGTCCAAATCCATCCTTGTATTGAAACTCGGAAGAAAAAGAAATAATCGTGATCGTTCTTCCGTGAAAATTGTTTGCGGAAACTATTATCTCTCCTTTATCTTTTGGAACACCTTTAACAGTATACCCCCATTTTCTTATAGCTTTCAATGCGGTTTCAACTGCTTCGGCACCCGAATTCATTGGAAGCATTTTATCCATCTTTGTTATTTTACATAATTTTTCATAAAATAAAGGCAGTTGGTCATTATGGAATGCCCTGCTTGTCAATGTGAGTTTTTTCATCTGAGAAATGGCGGCTTTTGCAATCTTCGGATTACAATGTCCCTGATTGACCGCTGAATAGGAACTTAAAAAATCAAGATATTTTTTCCCCTCGGTATCCCACACCCATATACCCTTTCCCTTTGATAAACAAACATCAAGTGGATGATAGTTGTTCGCTCCATATTTTTTTTCAATCTCAAAAAGTTTATCTGTTTTTTTCATATGAACTCCTTTTTAATTTTATTATAGATTTTAAAATATCATATTTAAATTTAAAGTCAAGAATTTAGATATTGATTAATTTTTTAATCTGTCTAAAATGTTTGTTATGAAAAAAATTGTAATTTTTTCAACAGTTCATCAGACTTTTGATGCAAGAATTTTTCACAAGGAAATAAAAGCCTTAAGAGAAAATTATAAGATCTATTATTTAAACCCAAACATTTCTGAAGAAAAAGAAGATAAAAATATAAAGTTCATAAAATTGAAAAAAAGAAAAAATAGATTCTTTAGAATATTATTTTCACCTATTGATACAGTTAACCAATTGATGAAGATAAATGGTGATGTTTACCATTTTCATGATCCGGAACTTTTAATCACCGGATTAATTTTAAAAATAATCGGCAAAAAGGTTATCTTTGATTCGCATGAAAATAATTATGGATTGATAATTGAAAAAACTTATATAAAACCATTTTTTTTGAAATTTTTAATCGCAAAAAGCGTTAGATTCTTAGAACTTTTTGTATCGATTTTTTTTGATGGGATCATTGTCGCAAGACCAGATTTAAAAAAACTTTACAAAAATAAAAATATCCTTGTCTTCAGGAATTTCCCTGATTTAAATTTCAAAATAGAATACAAAAATAAAAAGAAGAATCCTATCCCAATAATCGTTTATTCAGGTGGATTAACATATGTAAGGGGTATAACACAACTCATAGATGCCGTTGGTATGCTCGATGGGAGAGTTAAATTACACCTTTTGGGTGAATGGCAGGATAAAGGATTAAAAGAGGATTGCGAAAGAAGAAAAGGATACAGGTTCACAGAATATCTCGGGAATTTTCCATACGGAGAACATTTCGAATATATAATGGATGCTGATATGGGAGTGGTTCCATTTCTTCCAGCAACAAATCATCTTACAACTATGCCAAACAAACCTTTTGAATATTTTCTTTGTAAAATCCCAGTTCTGATGTCAGATTTCAAATATTGGAAAAAAATTTTTGGAAATATAGCTTTATTTTTTGATCCTCTCTCCCCTGAAGATATAAAAGAAAAAATTTCTATGATACTTGAAAATGAGGATCTTTCAAAAAAACTCGTTGCAAAAGCGTATGAAAAACTATTAGACGAGTTCAACTGGAACAAAGAAAAAAAGTATCTGTTAGATTATTATAAAAAACTTCTCAAAAACTGAATTTTTTCAGTATAACGGAAAATTTATCTATATCGGAAAGATCGTTGAAAATATGGAAAGCGAATCTTACCATATCGTTTCTATAAGAAACTTTTACATTATTCTTGGTTAAATAACTGTAAAACTCTTTTATTTTTTTTGTTTTAAAAGATGTTATTGAACTTTTTATTAAAGATTTTTCCTGTGTCAGATTACCATGTTCTTCCAACATTTCAGATAATATTTTTATACCCTCAATATTGTGAGATTGAACCTCTTCGATAGTTATGGAATTTAAAAATTTCAGGTTTTCTCTCATCATTAAAATTCCAATAAAGTTTCTTGTCCCTCCTTCCACTCCAGATGCATCGAATCTGATCTCTGGAAGATTTTCAAAAGAATCAAAACTCTTATAATTCAATGAAAGCCATCCAGCATTTCTCTTTATCACCCTTTCGATATGATCCCTGTTTATATATATAAAACCTATACCCTGTGGACCAAGAAGCCATTTTGAGGCACCTGCAAAAAGAAAATCAACCTGCGATTCTTTTAAATCTATCTTAACACTTCCACATCCCTGTATGGCATCAACCGCGATTATTGAGCCTCTATCATGGATTAAATCGCATAGAGTTGAAATATCCGTTAACTCACCTGTCAGATAATCAACCAGATCCACAAAAACAATAGTTTTTTTATATTTTGAGAGTTCTCTATCAAGATTTTCAAGATTTTTTGAAATTATTTCAACAGAATATCTATCATCCTTTTCAAAGGGCACAAAAGTACAGGGGAAACCTTTCCCAAAAATAATCATCTTTTTTATTTCAGGGAAAGAATTCTTTATCAAAGAAACCGAAGCGGTTGTGTTCTGAACAAACCCGATATTGGTGATTGAACAGTTCAACAATGTTGCAACCTCTTTTCTACACTCTTCGATCGTTGAAAAATAATAATCAAGAGTTATATCGGCATTTTTTGATATGGAATCAAGATATTCTTTCACCTTTATAATACTATTTTTTGTAGGAATACCTGCAGAGGCTGAATTAAAATAAACATTTTGCCTTTCTTCAAAAAAATTAGAATAAGTTTTCATAAAACCCTCTTTATTCTTAAAGCGCCCGAAGGGATTTGAACCCCCAGCCTCTTGATCCGTAGTCAAGTGCTCCATCCAGTTGAGCTACGGGCGCAACCTTTTTATATTATATTATATTTCATTTTCGGGAGAATTCAATTCAAACTCATGCCTTATGGAAAAACCGATATACAGTTTTTTTGCCTGTTCGGAAAAGGGATATCCAACATCTATTTGAAAAGATTTTGGAATAAATATGTTGACAAAAAAATCTGGAATCTTGTTTTTAAAAACTTCTCCCCGTTCTATATCAAGAGTAAAGAAAAGGTTGTTTGTAATTTTTTCATAAAAATGTAAAAAAGATTCATATCCCGTTGTAAAGGTAATATTGTCGTTAATATGATAACTCATCATCCCTCCGATTATCGGATATACGAGTATATTAGAAACATTGGTATACAGATCAGCTTTCACTCCAAACCTGAAGGGTATTTTAAAATCGGGAGAAAATTTCAATCCAAAACCAGCGGAACTTTTTTGATAGCCAACTATAAGATCTAGTAATTGGGAAAGACCATAATTGAAAGTAAAACCCCAGTATCCCCTACTCTCCTTTAAAGTATCAGCAAGGGTTTTATCATTTTCAGAAAAATAACCAGCATAGGCAACATTATATTGAAAATGTATATTACCCGTAAAAACTGGATCCGCAATTTGATTAGAAGAAAACAATTTTAAAGAAAGTAAAAAAAATATTAACGTTAAGACAAAATAATTTCTTTTCATAATAACTCCTTTTCACAATATGTTTTTAATCACCTTTAAAATCCTCTCTGAAGTTTTTCCATCCCAGTATTTTATTTTTTCTGGCTTTTTAACTTTAAAATTAAAAATTCTTTCAACTTCAGAGATATCTGGTTCTATCAATCTGTTTGTGCCATTAAGAACGGTTATGGGTCTTTCAGTGTTCTTTCTTAAAGTGAAGCATAAAACATTTAAAAAGGTTGTTTCTTCCTGAATGCCTCCAGAATCTGTAATAACAAATTTTGAATTCATTTGAAGAGCGATCGATTTAAGATAGGAAACAGGTTGTATTATTTTTATTCCATTTTCAATCTCATTCATTAAACTAAATTTTTCTATCATTTTAAGAGTTCTTGGATGTGATGGGAATATTATGGGATATTTTTTCGCTATCACATTTAAAAATTTTATGATTTTTAAAAGTCTCTTTTTATCATCAACATTCGATGGCCTATGCAAGGTTAGATATATGTATGAGAAATTTTTAACTTTGAATTCTTTCTCGATGTTTATATTTTTAACAAAAGACATATTTTCAACAAGAGTATCTATCATAATGTTTCCAACAAGAAAAATATTTTTTCTATTTTTACCTTCATTCAAAAGATTGTTTACACCATCAACTGAAGGAGCAAACAGGTAATCGGAAAGGGTATCGGTAACCATTCTGTTTATCTCTTCAGGCATTGTTTTATCAAAACTTCTCAATCCAGCCTCAATATGACCAACTTTTATGTAAAGTTTCTTCGCTGTGATGGTTGTAGCAAGGGTTGAATTAACATCTCCAAAAACCAGCGTTAGATCGTTTCTTTTGTCCAGAAGCAATTTTTCATACTCTACCATTATTTTCCCTGTCTGAACAGCATGTGTACCACTTCCAACATCAAAAACATAATCGGGCTCTGGTATTTTTAAATCCTGAAAAAAAATATCCGACATCTCTTTTGTGTAATGCTGCCCTGTGTGTATCAATCTAACATTGAAATGGTTTCTTAAAAGTCTATTCAACTTTACAACTTTAATAAAATTGGGTCTGGCACCGATTATAAGATCGATCATTTTTTTCATAGATAGAATTTTTTGGATCTCTTCAATCCCTCTTTGACATCAACAAGAACATTATAATTTAAAATTCTTTTGATTTTTTCTATATCAGCAAGTGATCTTTTCACATCACCCGATCTTGGAGGCAAATATTTTTTTTCAACCCTTCTTTCCGTTATTTTAAAAATAAACTCTACAAGATCGTTAACGGAGATTGAAGAACCGCATGCGACATTGAAAACTTCACCAAAAGCCTTTTTTGGTGCTTTCAAACATAAAAGGTTTGCTTTAACAACATTGGAAACATAAGTAAAATCTCTTGTCTGGTTACCATCACCAAAAATGGTTACAGGAATATTATTTTTTATAGATGTAAAAACTTTTGGAATGAGTGCCGAATACTGGGATGTGGGATCCTGATTTTCACCAAAAACATTAAAATATCTTAATGAAATCGTTTTTAAACCGTAAAGTTTATAAAAAATTGAAGTATAATATTCGCCTGAAAGTTTAGTTAAAGCGTATGGTGATTTTGGTCTTGGTGGCAGGGTTTCAACCTTTGGAATCATGTCACTATCTCCATAAACAGAAGAAGAGGAAGCAAATACAAACATTTTTATTTTCATATCTTTACTTGACTGCAATATATTTAATGTTCCAACAATGTTGACATCGTTTGTGGTTATCGGATCGTTTATCGATCGTGGAACAGAAGGTAAAGCAGCCTGATGAAAAACATAATCTATACCCTTCAAAGAGATTAAAACGGTATGATAACTCCTTATATCTCCCTCAACAAGATCTATTTTATCAATAAAAGGTTGAAGATTTTCTCTCTTACCTGTTGAGAAATTATCAAGAACCCTAACATAATTATCATCTTCAAGAAGTGCTTTAACAAGATTACTTCCTATAAAGCCTGCTCCACCGGTTACAAGAATTTTTGCCATATCTTCTCCTTATGATTAAGGGAAATTATAACATAAACCATTTTATTTACAAGAAACTAATTGATTCGAACTATGGTTAAAAAGATAGATTCATTGTTATCAAAAACCGAATCGTTTCCAAAAAATATTTTATCATCATCCGTGTAGTATTCAAAAGTTAAAACATCATTTTTTTAAACCTTCAAAACTCCATTGGAACTGCATTTTGAAAAGCCTTCAGAATTTTTCCGGATGGTTACACTATTAAACTGTGGAATTTCAGTCCTGTTCAATTTAAGTCTGACACAAAATTTTGTATCATTTTTCGAAAGCGATGAAAATGTAACAGAATAAAAAATGTTGTAATATCCATCCTTTTTGAATATAATTTTTTCATCATCGTTTTGAGAAATTTCTATTGTTTTATCATCCCTGTTAAAAATAATATTCTTTAATTTAAATCTGTTAAATATACCAGGTCTGGTATCTTTAGCTTCAAATGATAAATTTATAACAGGGGTGTTAAGAGAAATATCGATTTCAGATAAACTATCGATTATAACATTTCTTTTGAAAACTATGTTTCCATCTTTATCTTCAAAAAATGAATAATCATTATTTTTATCAGAGTTCAAAAATGCCCATCTTAGACTATAGTTATTTCCATAGTTGTATTTGAACAACAAAGGTTTATCCGGATAGTTGATGAAGGTTCCAGAAAAAATTTTCCCGGATGTCGACAGATTGGCTCGTTTTAAGTCCAAATTATTATTTTTAAAATTGAAGGTATCCTTATAGTTTACAATATAGTTAAAGGAACCATCATCAAAAATTCTTAACCTATTTTTACCAAAATTTATACCTTTGTTAACATTCAAATTACCTGATATAAAAAGATCTCCATTGTCCCGATTAAAAAACATAGAATCCTTTTTTCCTTTTACTTTTAAATCACCGTTCAAATTTAAAAAACTTGCTCCATAAATTGAAGTATCTGAAAAATTAGCCACGCTCAACTTATCAAGCAATCGAAATTCCCCATTTAACTTCATAATATTACTAATTTTATCAGAATAGAGATATAAAACATTCTTTCCCTTTATACCATAAAGAATAAAAGTATCATTGATCGTTTTGAAAAGGTTGGATTTAACACCAGAAAAATAATCACCAACATTTTTACCCTGTGAAAAGGCAGAGTAGCCACTTGAATTCCAGATAAAAGTATCAATTATCTCACAACTAAAAAGATCAGTAAATTCCACAATACCTTTGTTTATAAGGTTTTCACACATATTGAAAAAGAATGAAAAATATTTGATACTTTTTTCATTAACAAAAGATTTGAAATTCAAATTTTGTATTTGTATATCGATATTTGAACCCCTGTTTATAAACACTGTATTATTTAAAGTAAGATTGGAAGGTGTCGATACTCCAGAAATTACTATAGATTTAATATTATCTTCAAATATAACACTCTCCGCAAAAAGAGGTTGTGTTATAAAAATTGTTAAACTTTCGCTCTTTTCTTCTTTTGATTTCTTTAAAACTTCGTTTATACTTTTAAAATCATCGGATGGAATATAAAAAGTTTTTGAGAAAATATTAAAAATTAAATTTGATAATAAAAAGAAAAAGAAAAATTTTTTCATATATATTCTCCTTTCTGGTATTTTAACAGAAGTTTTAAAGAGTTCAACATTTGCTAATATTGACAAAAGATTATTTTTTGTTAATATTCTCATTGATGCCGAAGTGGTGGAACTGGTAGACACGTCGGTCTCAAAAACCGATGATGGCAACATCATGCCGGTTCGACTCCGGCCTTCGGCATTTATTATGATCTTGCAAAAGTTATTGCCAGAATCTGTTTTATAGAATAATCTTTTTTTAATATTTCCGATGCATCTGATAAAGTCTTCCCCGTTGTAAAAACATCATCAACAATAAGAATCTTTTCACAATGGAAATTTTTTTTTAAGGAATAGAACATCTTTTTTCTCTTTTTTCTTAAAAATAAGGGTAATTTTGCCTGAGAAATAAAAGTTTCATATTGCCCGATTAAATCGGAAATTAAGGGAATACCTGTTAAATCTGAAATATTTTTGGCAAGTAAAAAAGATTGGTTGTAATACCTGTTGAATTTTTTAAAAAAAGATTGAGGTATAAAAGTTATAAAATCAACATCCTGAAGTCTACTCTCACTCAATATTTTCATATACATTGAATTCGAAATGAAATCACCTATATATTTTACATTTTTATATTTAAAATACTTTACGAGTTTTGATGTTATATCATCGTAATAATAAACCGATCTTACAAAATCAAAATAAAAATCATTTTTTTTACAATCTTCACAAAGATCCTCATTTTTACCATCGATAGGTCTACCACATTTTTGACACAAAGAGCCACTCACAAATTTTAATTTTGAAAAACATTCCACACACAATGGGATATCCTTCATCATCTTTGAACTTTTACATACAACACAGTTGTCAGGGAAAAGAATTTGGAATGGATTACCAATATTTATATTTTTCAATCAAACCTCTATTTAATATACCAAAAATTATAACGGTTGTCAGATAGGATGAACCACCATATGAAAATAAAGGTAAGGTGATACCAACAACAGGTATGAGACCTGTTGACATCATAAGGTTGAGCATAACTTCAACAAAAATAAAAATGGAAAAAGAAGAAAGAATAAGTTTAGTATATTTGGATTTGATCTTACCAACCTGAAACAAAACATACAGAACAGGGATTAAGAATAAAAAGATTAAGACCAGATATCCTATCAATCCCAATTCTTCGCATAGAGCCGAAAAGATAAAATCGGTATGTTGTTGTGGAACAAAATTGAGGCCCTTCTGAGTGCCATTTAGATAACCCTTTCCCAGTATTCCACCCGACCCTATAGCTATTTTTGCCTGTAGTATACTCCACCCATATCCATGTATATCCTTTTGAGTTGAAATGAAGGATAAAAACCTGATCTTCTGATACTCCCTTAAACTTTTCCATACAAATGGAGTAAGACCACCAAAAAAAATATTCACAAAGAAGACTTTTATAATCGTTAAAAAATTTACTTTACTATAGTAAAGAATGAATGGAATCAAAAAAATGTAAACTATCCATATCAGCGGGAAAAATGAAAAGATTATAGATAAAAATGGAGTTAAAATTATAAAAAGGAGAACATAGTTTGTTTCATTGAAAAAAAGAATGAGTAAAAATAAAATAAGATAAAGGATGCTTGTTCCAAGATCGGGTTGTATAAATACAAGAAAAAATGGAATCAAAAAAATAGAAATTGAAATTAAAATAGTTATTGAATCATCTTTTTTATCCTTTCTTGAAATCAAAAATCTTGAAAGAGCAAGCACAAGTGCTATTTTTGCAAATTCCGAAGGTTGAATATAAGCGATACCAAAATCTAACCATCTTTCAACTGAAAGATTCTTTACCAATTTTATAAAAATAAGTAGAAGGATCGAAGAAAAATATAAAATATAAGAACTTATATATATCAATTTTATAGGAATATACTGCAAGCCCCAAAAAACAAGAAGGGACATAAAAAACCATAAGAGTTGTTTATAAAAAATGTAAATATTGTCATCTCTTACAACAGAATATAAAATTAAAAGTCCATATATCGATAAAAGCAAAAAGGGTATCACGATGAAAGGTCGAAATCTATTTTTAAAATCCATATTTAATTTTAACATACTTTTCAACGATTTTTTTTGTTATAAAAGCAGGATCGTTACCACCATGCCCACCATTTTCAATTATAACTACAATAGCAAGTTCATCCTCTCCATCGATCCCTGTATAAATTGAAGCAAACCATGCATGTGGTTCACCAGCGCTATTTTCAGCGGTTCCGGTTTTACCACTTAAAAAGCCATATTTTCTATCTATCCTTGCTAATGTTCCAGTTCCATCTGGAGAGTTGACAACATCATACATCGCTTTTCTTAAAAGATTTATAAATTCTTTTTTTATTTTAATCTCTTTTGTGAAAGTAACTTTTTTTCTATATATGATATCATTTTTTTTACTTTTGATAGAATCAACTATTTGGGGCTTTAAAAACTTACCAGAATTTGATAAAGCGACTAAAAGATTTGCAACTTGAATCGGGGTAACAAGAATATCTCCCTGCCCTATCGAAACATTAGCTACCTGTCCAACACCCCACATATTTTTACCATATTTTTTGTTCATAAATTTTGAATCCGGAATAAGTCCTCTACTCTCTTCATTTATATCTATCCCTGTTAATTCCCCAAAACCCAATTCATATGCGGTTTTATATATACCATCGAGACCAACCTTAATACCAAGTTGATAAAAATAAACATCACAGGACCTGACAAAAGCATCGAAAAGATTCAACTCGTTATGGACATTCCAGCATTTATACATTTTGTTTGCTATTATTATTCCTCCAAAACAGGGTTGAAAAAAAGTGTTTGAATCAGCCTTACCTTCATTTAGTCCAGATAAAAAAGTTACAATTTTAAAAACGGATCCGGGCGGATATAAACCATTCGTACATCTATTCAAAAAAGGTGATAAAATATCGTTTCTTAAATAATCCCATTGTTCTTTTCTTAAACCGAGTAAAAAGATATTGGGATCAAATGAAGGTTTAGAATAAAAAGCAACAACAGAACCATCTTTTACATTTAAAGCAACTGCACAACCACTTTTAAATCCATTGAACAATGAATCAATATAAACTTCTATTTTATGATTTACGGAAATGTATACATCGTTTCCGTTTATTTTTTTTACAGAATTCTTTTGTTCTACCTGTCTTACTATATTGCCATAGACATCAACCTCATAATATTCGATCCCATTCCTTCCTTTTAAAAATTCCTCATAAAATTTTTCCACACCAGTCTTCCCGACAAAATCATCAATACTGTAACCTTTCATTTTGAGTTCAACATATTCATCACCTGTTATCCTTCCAACATACCCTGTAATATGTGAATACAGTTCATTGAATGGATAAAACCTTTTAGGCTGAAATCTTATTTCAAATTCCGGAAATTTATTTTTATTCTCTTCAAAATATGAAACCGTTTTTATATCCAGATTATTTTTTAGACAAATTTCGTTTTCCTTATTTTTTAAAGCATCACCTATCAAAAAGTTTAAACTTTCAGGTTCGATATCCAATATTTGAGAAATTTTCAAAATATTTTCAGCATCGATATCCAACCTTTTTATATCAGCATATATTGTAAAATATTTTCTGGATGTTGCGATAGTCACCGAATCCGATGTTATGATATTTCCTCTCACAGCGGGCACTATTCTTTTTTTGTATATATTGTTTTCAGACAAAGTTTTATAGAATCTGGTTTCAAAAAATTGAAAATTAAAAATAGTGAATGTCTGAATCAAGATTAAAAGAAAGATAAAAACTATTATTGGAAATATTCTATCTTTGAACATGATCTTTTTTAAATTTCAAAATTATGGATAAAAATTCAAATAGGTAATAAAGAAAAGTTGTATAGATTGGGGAATAAAAGAGAAAAGCAAGAATATTAAGTATGTTTCCAACTTTATCGAAAAATATTAAAGTTAAAAGAAATCTATAAATAAAATCACTAACAAAAATCAAGAACAATCTGTTTACAAGTTTATTCTTATAAAAGTAGTGGCTAAAGTTAAATGTAAAAAATGAGATTAATAGAAAAAATATGGAATGAAACCCCAGATAGGTACCGGAGAGTGAATCCGTTAAGAATCCAAATATGAATACAAAAATGTAGACAAAATTTCTTTCAAAGTTCAAACTCAAAATATTAACCGTGATTATAAACAGATCAGGTTGAGTGAAATCGTTTATGGAAAAAATCGGCGGAACAGTGAAGTTCAAATATAAAAGAAATAATGAAAGAAAAATGAGCAATAAATATTTCATTCTATAACCCTTTGATATATTGAAAACCAACCGATCTTTGAAACAAATTCTTTTCTTATATTTTCGAATTCATTTCTATAGAATTCTTTATCCATTTGAAGTATACATAAATGTTTAAGTGAAAAGATATTTTCAACAGGCTTTAGCAAATAGAAAAAATCACCATCTTCGAGATATTCGATTTTTAAAATTGTTCCGACTGGAATGTTCTCCGGGAAAATTTTCCCAAACCCACTTGTATACAGGGTATCACCGGGATTTAACTTTACATCGTATTGAACATTCTCAACTTTTAAAAGACCCCGTTTGTAATAATAACAGAGCATAAACTGATCTTTGTTTTTATCCATAACACCTATTCTAAAATTTGGACTATTGAAAGTTTCAACGATCGAGTTATTTTTATAAACCTCCACTATTTTTCCAACAACACCGTTGGTTGAAATAACTGGCATACCAATATCTATACCATTGATTTTTCCTTTATCTATCGTAAAGAATTCTCCAGTTATTTTGTTTGTGGAAATTATTTCTGAAAAGATAAACTTTTCATTCAACCTTTGTTTTAAATTTAAAAGTTCCTTCAGTTTTTCATTCTCTCTTTTAAGATATTCCATTCTTGATATTGTGAGTGTTTTTTCTAAAAGATTATTTTCCTGTTCAATAAAAATATTTTTATTTCCTATGGAAAAGGAAATAAAATCCACAGTTAAATTGAAAGGTTTCAACGGAATTTTCAAAAAATTTTTTAAACCGTTAAACGGAAATTTAGTAGAAAGGATAAGGAAAAGAAATGAAATAAAAAGTAGTGAAAAAAAAATAAGATTCGTTCGGGCTTTCATTTTATCTTGATGTTTGAATTATTATCTTTTCGTATAAAGAAAGATCGTCAAGAATTTTACCACTTCCCCTGACGACACATTCGATAGGATTTTCAGCAACTCTGACATCTAAACCCGTCTCCTTTGAAATCAATTTATCAAAATTTTTTAACAATGACCCACCACCGGTCATTATTATTCCCTGATCTATAATATCGGATGCGAGTTCCGGGGGAGTTTTTTCAAGTGCCTGTTTTATAGCTGTTAGTATCATATAAACAGGTTCCCTTAAAGATTCTCTTATCTCGTCAGAGGTTAATTTTATAGTTTTTGGAATCCCCTCAACAAGATCTATGCCCTTTATCTGTGTTTCAAGTTCCTCTTCCAGTTTAAAAGCGGAACCTATCGTAGTTTTTATATATTCGGTTGTCTGTTCACCTATCAAAAGGTTATAATTCTTTTTTATATACTGAATGATCGCCTCATCCATCTCATCTCCGCCAACCCTTATCGAATTATTGGTAACTATTCCATTCAACGCTATAACAGCTATTTCGCTTGTCCCTCCACCTATGTCAATTATCATACTTCCTTTTGGTTTATCGACTGGAAGCCCAACCCCAACCGCTGCAGCCACAGGTTCGGAAACAAGAAAAACATCCCTTACTCCAGAATGTTCTACCGAATCCCTGACCGCTCTCATTTCAACCGCTGTGATCCCAGATGGAACACAGACGATAACTCTTGGTCTTATTACTATTTTGGATTTTTCAACTTTTGTTATGAAATATCTCAACATCTCTTCAACAACCTCAAAATCAGCTATAACCCCATCTTTCATTGGCCTTACTGCTTTTATTTCCTGTGGAGTCTTCCCAAGCATCTCTTTGGCTTGAAAACCAACAGCTATAGGTTTATTGTTTCTTACATCGATAGCAACAACGGAAGGCTCATTTAAAACTATACCTTCATTTTTCATATATATTAAGGTTGTTGCAGTACCCAAATCTATCGCCATATCGTTTGATATAAAAGATTTAAAAAAAGTTCTAAAATTTAAAAGGTTCACTTTTCCTCCAGAGAATGACCGGTTAAATGATATTTAAAATATAAATAGAGTTTTCAAAACTCTCGGATGAGTCATCAAAAATATCTTTTCTTTTTATTCTGTAATTCAAATTTTTTTCAAGAAATCTGTTAACCGAATCTATAGGAAAATCAAGAAACTCAGTTTTATAATGCATCGGAAAAACAAAGAGTGGTGCTATCCTTTTTATTATTTTTTCAGCCTCATCAGCATCTATGGTGTAAAACCCACCAACCGGGATCATTACAACATATGGGTCGGAAAGTTTCTTTAAAATATCATCTGAAGGTATATGACCCAGATCACCAAAATGTATCACTTTCCCTTTATCAGTGTTAACAATAAAAATTAGATTTTCCCCTCTTTTATTTCCTTTCTCCTTATCATGATAAGTTTTTATACCTTCTATACTGATTTCACCAAAATTGTAAATCCCTTCCCTATCAACTATAACCGGATCGTTTGAAAAATCTCTGAAATTATGATCTGCATGAGAATGTGATATGAGGACAATATCAGGTTTATCAAAATTTCCTTTGTATCTAAAAGAAGACCCGTATCCATCCTTCTGGTACGGGTCAAAAATTATTTTTTTACCGGAAATATCAAGTTGAAAAGATGCATGGCCATACCACACAATTTTCATCTTCATTTCCCTTCAATTAAAACTTTTTTTCTAAAACGTCCAAACCTTTCAAATTTTACAACCCCATCGATCAAAGCAAAAAGAGTGTTGTCGGAACCTATACCAACATTGTTCCCTGGATGAAAAACTGTTCCTTTCTGTCTCACAAGTATAGTGCCAGCTCTTACGAATTCACCTTGAGATCTTTTTACTCCTAAATATTTTGGATTAGAATCTCTTCCATTTCTCGTGGAACCAAGTCCCTTCTTGTGTGCCATAAGTCCTCCTTAAGGTGTAACAATTTTGTCTATTTTAACAACAGTTATAAGATCTCTATAACCTTTAATTTTTTTGTAATTTGATCTTCTTCTAAATTTCATAACCTCGATCTTTTTTCCCTTCTTCTGCCCAGCAAGTTCAAAAATAACCTTTGCTCCTTCAACATACGGTTTTCCGATATAATTTTTTTCATCATCTTTTAAAAAAAGAACTTTATCAGTTTCAACTTTCTGCCCTTTTTGAAAATCCTTAACATTGGTAATTTCAAAAGTCTGGTTTTCTTGAACTTTGTATTGAAAACCGTTTATTTCAACTATAGCGTACATCACTTTCCTCCTTCATTTGTCGGTAGATTGTTTAAAGGTAATGTTGGATTTCCCTGTTCATTTTGATTTTGATTGTTTGCTGGGATAGGTTGAACAGGATTGTTTCCTTTTAACTGGGGTATTCTACGATTCTCTTTACTTGTTAACATAGCAAGAGAGAAACTGGTTAGCATAAATATGACAGCAAGCACTGCAGTTGTTTTCGTAAGAAAATTTTCAGTACCAAAATTTGATAGTGGATTTTCTTGAACATTTCCACCAAACATCTCAGACATTCCACCCTTGGATTGTTGCAAAAGAATTATCACAATAAGTAGAATCGAAACTATCACATGAACGATCAAAAAGAGAGTGAACAATTTTAAAACCTCCTAAATTATTTGTTTTTCAACAATTTCAATAATTTTTTTAAATTTTTCCCCTTTTAAGGATGCACCACCTACAAAGAGACCATCAACATCATCTTCTCTGAAAAGATCCTTTGCATTCTCATCGTTAACACTACCACCATATATAATAGATATTTGGTAGGCAATATTTTTACCAAATAGTGTTGAAAGCTGTTCCCTTATAAATTGATGCATCTCCTGGGCATCAAAGGGAGTAGCATTTTTACCTGTGCCTATTGCCCACACAGGTTCATATGCTATTATAATATTTTTAAAATTATTTTCAATACCCCCAAGTGAGATTTTTAACTGATTTTCTACAACAATCTTTTGTTTGTTCAGGTTTCTCTCTTGCTCTTTTTCCCCCACACAAAAAATCGGTTTTATATCGGTTTTTAAGATTTTTTTTAACTTAAGGGATATAAGTTCATCAGATTCTTTAAAAATATTCCTTCTCTCAGAATGGCCTATTACAACATATTTTACACCGAACTCTTCAAGAAACTTATAAGATATTTCACCTGTAAAAGCACCCCGATCCTCATAAAATACATTTTGTGCTCCAATCTTAATATTAGTCTTATTTAAAATTTCAGAATATTTTTGTAAATGGGTGAAAGGTGGGAATATTATTATTTCAAGATTTTTAACATTCTTAGAAATTTGCACAACAGGTGTAATATCATCTATTAAATTCATTTTCCAATTTCCTGCAACATAAATTTTTCTCATCATTCCTCCTCTAAAATCTTAATTCCAGGAAGTTCAATTCCGCTTAAAAATTCAAGCATAGCACCTCCACCGGTTGATATGAATGAAAATGAATCTTCCAGACCCAATTTATCTATAGCGAGTAAACTATCACCTCCTCCTGTAACTGTAAACGCATCGTTTTTTGTTTCCGAGGCTATGGCTTTACCAATTTGAAGTGTTCCATTTTGAAAATGTGGAATTTCGAAAAGTCCCATCGGTCCATTCCATACAATAGTTTTAGATCCTTTGATGGCACTTTTAAAAATCTCTATAGATAGGGAACCTATATCAAATCCAATGTCATCGGATGAAAAATTATCTCTCCTTTCATTCCTTATCCCTTGACCATTTTTATCTTTGGCTACCACAAAATCGAGTGGTAAAAGTATGTTGACGAGTTTTTCGTTGGATTTTTTGAAAATTTTTTTACATTCATCTATCATATCATTCTCAACTATGGAGTTTCCAACATCAAATCTCTGTGATTTTAAAAAAGTGAAAGATAAAGCACCACCTATTATGATGGTTGAAGCATAGTTTAAAAGATTTTCAATAACTGGAAGTTTTGTTGAAACCTTGGATCCACCAACGATGAAAACATAAGGTTTTTGTGGATTCTCGCAAAGTTTTGAAAGGTTTTCAATCTCTTTAAAAAGTAAAAAACCTGCATACCTCTCTTTTATCTTTTCAGGAAGGTAAAATGTGGTAACTTCCTTTCTGTGTGAAACTGCAAAAGCATCGTTTATATATATTTGACCAAAGGAGGAAAGTTTTTCAACATAAGATAAATCCCCATCCTTCTCCTCTTTATTGAATCTGACATTTTCAAACATAATTAAAGAAGGATAGGGAAGCGAGTTGATCTTTTCCTTAACACCATCTTTTTTAAAATCATCTATAAAAACAATCTCTCTTTTGATAAGTCTTTGGAGTTCATCTTTAACCGGTAAAAGAGAAAAATTTTTATCATAACCTTTGGGCCTTCCAAGATGAGAGAGAAGTATCACTTTGGCATTTCTTTCGAGAAGATGATTCAATGTTGGTAAAGTTTCAACTATTCTTCTATTATCAAGGATCTTCCAGTTTTCAATAGGAACATTGTAATCAACTCTTAAGAGAACATCCTTTTTTTTAAAATCAACATTTTTTATTCCCCTTATCTTCATAATCACCTCATAACGAATTCTGCCAGATCAACAACTCTGTTTGAATATCCCGTTTCATTATCATACCATGCAAAAACCTTTACTAAACTTCCCTTTACGAAAGTTAAAGGTGCATCAAAAATAGAAGAGTATGATGTGCCCAGAAAATCTATGGAAACGAGTGACAAATCATTATATCCTAAATATCTTTTCATCTTTTCATCTTCAGCATATTTTTTGAAGGTTGCATTTACTTCTTCAACAGAACTCTTTTTCTCAGTTATCACAGAGAGATCAACGATTGAAACATCAGCGGTTGGGATCCTTATAGATAGCCCATCCATTTTACCCTCCACTTCAGGGATAACAAGTCCAATTGCTTTTGCTGCACCTGTTGATGTAGGTATCATAGAAAGCATTGCTGCTCTCGCTCTCCTCAAATCCCTATGTGGCAGATCTAAAATTCTTTGATCGTTTGTATAGGCATGAACTGTTGTCATTATACCGTTTACGATTCCAAAATTTTCAAGTAATATTTTCACAAGTGGAGCGAGGCAATTTGTAGTGCATGATGCGTTTGAAATTATATGGTGTTTATTTTTATCATATATATGCTCATTTACACCAAGAACTATCGTTGCATCAACCTTATCTTTCGCTGGTGCAGTGATAATGACTTTTTTAGCACCATTGTTAATATGTTTTTGTGCGTCATCTCTTTTTGTAAAAACTCCAGTTGATTCTATGACAACATCTACTCCAAGATCTCCCCATTTTAAATTTTCAGGATTCTTTTCGGAAAAAACTTTAATTTTTTTTCCATCAACAATAATTCCATTATCATCATAAGTCACTTCTTTATCGTATGCACCATGAACGGAATCATATTTAAAAAGATGAGCGAGTGTTTTTGAATCGGTCAGATCGTTAATAGCAACAATCTCCAAATTGTTCCTTTTCAAAGCTATTCTGGCAAAAAGTCTTCCGATCCTTCCAAAACCATTTATTCCAACTCTTATAGACATAGAACCTCCTATTTTTTAAAATATGAAAGCAACCTTTTCAAGTTTTTTTAATGAATATATCTCGAATCCATACCTATTGTTTTCAATCTCTTCTATTTTAATGTTTACCTTATAATCTTTCAGTAAACTTTCATGATATTTCATCAAGTATTTTTCAAGAGTTTCCACTAAACTTTTATTACAATTTATTATGAGTGTATCATTTGTATAATTCTTAATATTCTCCTTTATCCATCTTATAAGTTTAAATGCCATAAGAAAAGGTTTGGGATTATAACCCCTGCCATCACAATACTCACATTTATCTATGAAACTATGAATAACCGATGGACCTATTTTTTTTCTTGTCATTTCAACAAGCCCAAACTGTGATACCTTTAATGTTTTTGTTGTTGATCTATCATTTTTTAACTCTTTTTTAAGTTTGTTGAAAACCTCTTTTTTTGAAATCTCATTATCCATGTCAATAAAATCTATCACGATCAACCCACCAATATCTCTCAATCGCAACTGCCTTGCTATCTCCTCGGCAGCCATAAGATTTATCTCCTTTACAAGATCAACATCATCCCTGTTTTTTGAAATCTTACCAGAATTTACATCTATCGCTGTTAAAGCTTCGGTTGTTTCTATAACTATGGAAACACCACCTTTAAGATAGACTTCAGGTTTCAACATCTTATCTATTTCTTTATCTATATCATAATAGGACAACATTGGAATTTTAAATTTAAAAAGGTTTACTTTATTTTTCAGTGAAGGATTTACAAAAGTCAAATAATTTGTTACCTCATTGTAAATCTCCCTTGAATCGGTATAGATAAGATCAATGTTTCTTTTCATAAGATTTCTTAAACTTTTTATTACAAGAGAAGAATCCCGATAAAGAAGAGATGGAGATTTTTCCTTCTCAACATTTTTTATTATTCTATCCCAGATCTTTAAAAGTTCGAAAAACTCTCTTTTGATCATCGCAGGTTTTGCATCAACGGCAGCTGTTCTCACTATAACACCGATATCATCCGGTAGAAAAGAGTTTATAAAGGATTTTATGAACGATTTAAATTCATTATCCCTGATCTGTTTGGAAACACCAACAAAATGAACCAATGGAACTACAACTATATAGTTACCGGCTACAGAAATATAGGATGAGAGTTTGGCTCCCTTTGAATTGATCTCTTCCCTTATGACCTGAACCAAAATTTCATCCCCTGCTTTTATTTCCATATAGTTTTCAACATCTTCATCTATCTCGTTAAAATATTCGAATTTAACTTTTCCATCCGGGGTGTTCAAAGGAAGAAAACCTTTTTTCTTTTCACCTATATCGACAAATGCTGCCTGAATTCCCGAAGAAATATGTTCTATCCTTGCTTTATAGATGTTTCCAACAAGTGAAGTTTTTGTTGTGTCTTCAACATATATTTCAACCAGTTTTGAATTTTCCTTTAACGCTACTATGATGTTCTTATCCACTTTTGATATAAAAAGTTCATTCATCGTTGATCACCTCTAATGTTTTACCATTCTCGATTATAAAAAATTTTTCTCTAAAAACTTTTATCCCATCAAGTTCCTCAAACCCCAAAACTTTCCTATACAACTCTTCAAATTTTATATTACCCTTATTTGTAAGATTTAAAGTTGCCTTGATTTTATTTTCTCCCATTTCAATTATATCAACATATTTTCTTATATCAACCTCTTCAGATTTATTGTTAATAATACGTTCAACGAGGAAACTATCCTTAGATAAAAAATCTTCTATACTTTTTAAATTCTTCTCTTGAGGAAGAGTATCAAAAACCATGTTAAGTTTATTAACCCTTTTTATTATTGAATCCCTTTCGTTTACCAGTTTTTTAAAATAATAGAATCTTATACCATAGGGCAACTTTTCATTCAAAATTTCAAGAATACCCTCATCAACATATCCATCAAGCCAGAGTTCCACCATCTCCATTTTTGAATAAACGAAAATAGGCTTGGGAAAACCAAAATTCATCTTTATCCTTGGATTGTATCCTTGAGTGAAAACAAATGGTAGATTGGTTCTTCTGAAAGCGTTATTTAAAAGATTGATGATTGAAAGATGTGAAAGGTATTGAAGTTCTGGCTCTATACTATAGAGTAATAAAATTTTTGTTTTTTTAAGAACAGAATTTGTAAGTTTTTTAACTTTTCTCCTCAAAAATGTTTGTGAATCCATTTTCATGGGCTCTTTCTTAAGAAGTTCTCCAGCGATTTCTCCCTTACATGCTCCACAACCGGTACACTTATCTATTCTACAATCCTGTGTATAGACTCCTTTTTCAGCCGAGAGATATTCCTTTTCGAGGAAACTTTTATTAACCAGGGTTTTAATAAAGTCCCATGGAAGAACTTCATTAATTTCGAATCCATTCAAGTAGCCTGAAAGATTTATCCCCATCTGATCGGCGGAATCTTTCCATATTTTGAAATCAAAATGTTCACTCCATTCATCAAGTCTACAACCATTTTTATAAGCCTTTAAAATTAATCCGTTCAATCGGGAATCACCCCTTGAAAAAACACCCTCAAGAAAAGATATTTCAGGATCGCGATAACTTATCGTTATATTCTTTTGTGTGATTCCATTTAAAATCATGTCCATTTTTCTTTTCAAAGTTTCCACATCATTCTGTCTTACCCATTGAAATGGAGTAAAAGGTTTTGGAACAAAAGGTGAGAATGAAACATTAAGGTTTAAATCTTTAAAACTCTTCCCAAGGTAATTTAAAAATTTTATCGTTTCATCTATATCTTCGTTATTTTCAGTTGGTAATCCTATCATAAAATAAAGTTTTACATGTTTCCATCCAAGCGTTTTTCCTCTATTTATGGTGTTTATAACCTCTTCGTTTGAGATATCTTTGTTTATAACTCTCCTTAATCTCTCAGATGCGGTTTCAACAGCAATCGTCAGTCCAGATTTTCTTATCTGTGATATCTCTTCAAGGATTTCATCTCCTATAGCTCCTATTCTTAAAGAAGGTAATGAGATGGATGTTTTATATTTTGAAAGATTTCTGTTCAATTTTTTTAAAAGTTCATAGAGATTTTTAAAATCGGTCGCTGAAAGCGATAGAAGTGTAATTTCATCGAATCCAGAATTTTTTGTCATCTGGATAGAATCGTTTACTATAATATCAGTCTCTTTTTCTCTTACAGGTCTATATATAAATCCTGCCTGACAGAATCTACAACCTCTTGTACAACCACGGCTGATTTCCAATATATCCCTTTCATAAACAGTTTTTGCTATTGGCACAAGTGTTTTTCTATAACTCTCTCTTAGATGAAACTCTTCATCGATAACCTGAAAAACATCTTTACTTTTACCGGAAAGTGATGGAACATAGGTATATGGAAGTTGATCGAAAAGTTCGAGTGCACCATTTCTGTTAATTTCTCCCCATTTCCATTTTGATAAAATTTTAACTATATCATCCGACATCCATTCACTTTCACCTATAAAGAATATATCTATATATTTTTCTATTGGTAAAGGATTGTATGTGGCTGTTCCACCGGCTACAACTATCGGAGAGTTTTCATCCCTTTTTTCAGAGAAAAGTTCAACATTTCCCAGTTCAAGGATCTGAAGAATATTAGTATAGGTTAACTCATATTCTATTGTAAAACCTATCGTATCGAACTCATTCAGGGGCGTTTTTGTCTCGAGTGAAATTAACGGTAAAGAATTTTGTCTAAGAAGTTCTTCCATATCCTTCTCTACCGCATAAGCTCTTTCAGCGTAAACATTTTCAAAAGAGTTGAAAATATTATAGTTTATAAGATGACCTAAAGATGACATTCCTATTAAATAGAGATCTGGAAAAGATAGAAGAATCCTTATTTTGTTTTTAGGATCCTTTCTTACGATGTTATACTCGTTACCAATATACTGTAAAGGATTATTTACCTTTCGAAGAATGTTATCAGGATAGTTTTTCATTTGTGATTAAAGAATATATTTTTTTATATATTTGTGAAGTTTTTTCAATTACCTCTTCAGATAAAGCTGGGGGTGGAGATTCTCTATCCCAATCTGTTGAAAGAAGATAATTTCTTATAAGTTGTTTATCAAAAGGTTCCTGTTTTTCACCAACCTGATAATTCTCTTTCAACCAGAATCTTGATGAATCAGGGGTAAATGCCTCATCTATAAGTAGAAGTTCATTACCAAAAAGTCCAAATTCAAGTTTTGTATCGGCAAGAATTATACCTTTTTCAGAAAGAAAATTGGAAACATAACTGTACAACTGTAAAGAGATTTTCTTAATCTTTTCAGCAAGTTCATCTGAAATTTTATCCTTCATATTGTCAAAAGAAATATTTTGATCATGACCGATTTCAGCTTTGGTGGTTGGAGTGAACAAAGGTTCTTCAAATTTTTCAGATTCCAGATACCCTCCTCTCATAAACATTCCACCTACAGTCTGCGTTTTTACATATTCACTCCATGCACTTCCAGTAAGATAACCTCTGATTATACATTCAAAAGGTATAGGCTTTGTTTTTTTTACTATCATAAACCTATCCTTTAAAAAACTATACTTTTTCAAACTATCAGGCAATACATCAAAATCATCATAAAGAAAATGGTTTGGAACTATATGACTTGTTAAATTGAAAAAAAATTTTGAAATCTTGTTTAAAACTATTCCTTTAGACTCTATACCTTCTTCAAGAACAAAATCGAACGCAGAGATTCTATCAGTTGTAACAATCAAAAGTTTATTCTCATCATAATCGTATATATCTCTAACTTTTCCTCTTGATATTAACTTTAACTCTTTTATTTCCGTGGTTTTTATTACCATTGGTTTCTCCTTTCTTTAAAAGCGAATTCAACTCTTCAACAAATTCATTCATATCTTTGAATTGTCTGTAAACCGAAGCAAACCTTACATACGATATCTCATCAATTTCTTTCAAATGTTCCATAACCATTTCGCCTATTACACTCGATTCAATTTCTTCAGTATCCCTTGCAAAAATTTTTCTTTCTATATCATCAACTATCTGGTTTATTCTTTCATTTGAAACAGGCCTCTTTCTACATGCGGTTCTTATCCCTTCTATCAATTTTTCACGGATATACGCTTCTCTCCTGCCATCTCTCTTTATTATAAGAAAAGGTGTTTTTTCCACATATTCATAGGTTGTGAATCTTTTTTTACATTCAAGACATTCCCTTCTTCTTCTAACACTCTGACCATCTTTACTTGTTCTTGAATCAATAACTTTGTTTTCCTCAAAACCGCAAAAAGGACATTTCATCTTTTTAAACCTTCTTTTTTTTTTGCCTGTAGATAAAGGGTGTTTTTACAACTCACAATGTTTCCGTTATCATCTTTCCCGTAATAAGTCTCAACAATTTCCAGAGAACTATAATTTCCCGTAGTAAAGGTGGCTCCATATTGGATTACAGAGTCACCGGGAGAAATGTAAAGTGTTTTAAACCATTCTTTAACTTTCTCTTCATCATAAAAAAATCTCTCAACAACATTACCGTTAACTATAAGTTCAACATAGCAACATGAACTGTTGTGTCCATAATTTCCGAGTGTTACCCCAACATTGTTGGTTTCTTTTATTTTAATATCGGTATGAAAACTCCAACCAGATGGTGCAGAATAAACTCCATCGTAAACTGGATTTGGATCATAATAGAGTTCGAGATTAGATTCCTGTCCAAGTGGCATAAAAAAACATGAGGTGAAGAGAAGAAATATTGATAAAAAAAATATAATAACACCTTTTTGATACGATTTCATAAGATTCCTTTATACTCTTTAAAAGTAATGGGGAAAACCCCATTACTTTTCTATACTAACATCAATCTGTGCTTTTTGCAATTTGCCAGAATAATCTATATAAACAGTTTTTTGTTCGGTAAAGATTTCATAAACTGTCCATCCTCCCTCTCTATGACCATTTCCAGTATTCTTTGTTCCACCGAATGGAAGATGACATTCAGCACCTATGGTAGGACCATTTACATAGGTTATACCTGTATCTATCTCCTCGATAGCCTTAAACGCAAGATTCACATTTTTAGTGTATATGGAACTGGAGAGCCCATATTCCACATCATTTAAAACATCTATGGCTTCTTCAAAACTGTTCACTTTTATCACTGAGAGTACAGGTCCAAAAATCTCTTCCTGTTCTACTCTCATACCGGGTTTTACCTCTGTAAAAATTGTTGGTTTTATAAACCAGCCATTCTTACAGTTACCCTCTTGATACCTATAACCACCGGTTACAAGTTTCGCTCCTTCTTTTTGACCTATCTTTATATACTCCAAAATTTTATTCATAGATGATTCGTTGATAACAGGACCAACATCGGTTGATTCATCCCATGGGTAACCGAGTTTTAACTCTTCGGTTCTCTTTATAAGTTTTTCAAGAAACATATCGTATATCTTTTCATGCAATATCAACCTTGATGTTGCTGTGCATCTCTGCCCTGCTGTTCCAAAGGCACCAAAAAGTATTCCCTCTATCGCAAGATCAATATCGGCATCATCCATAACGATCTGCGCATTCTTTCCTCCAAGTTCGAGTGAAACCCTTTTTAAAGTTCTTCCACAAACTGAAGCAATATGCCTTCCAACTTCCGAGGAACCTGTAAATGAGACAACACCTATATCTTTATGTTCAAGTATGGCATTACCAACGGCACCACCAGGTCCATGGACTAAGTTGACAACACCTTTTGGAAATCCTGCTTCTTCCATTATTTGAATAAGAACTGTTGCAAGTGCTGGTGTGTCGGAGGCTGATTTTAAAATAACAGTGTTACCTGATAAGAGAGCTGGAAACATTTTCCATGTTGGAATCGCTATTGGGAAGTTCCACGGTGTTATGAGTCCAGCAACACCTATTGGCTTTAAAAATGTTATGGCGACCTTATTGGGTAACTCTGATGGCGAAGTCCTACCAAAAAATCTTCTCCCCTCTCCAAAAGCATAGTAAGCGGTATCTATGCCTTCCTGAACATCACCTCTTGCCTCTTTTATTATTTTGCCCATCTCTTCTGTCATCAATTTTGCTATCTCTTCTTTTCTTTTCACCAATAGATCACCAACTCTGCCAAGAAGTTCACCTCTCTTTGCTGCTGGTACTTTTTTCCATGTCTTAAAAGCTTCTTTTGCTGCCTTTACAGCAAGATCTATATCCTCTTTATTCGATTTTGGGAATACACCTACAATTTTATTCCAATCTGCAGGCATCCTGCTTTCAAAAGTCTCTTTTGTAACCGAATCAACCCATTTACCGTTGATATAATTTTTAAATTTTTGAGTCATAAAACCTCCATTTATTTTAAAATTTCTTTGAGTTTTAAATCTTCTGAAAATCTTTCTTCAAATAGTGTTACAGAGTTTACACTATAATTTACAATTTTACCATAATCATCAACATTCAAAATTATTCTATCAAAACTTGATAATTCTCCATAACCTTTCATTATTATAGTATGATTTTTCGGAGTCTCTATATTCTCTCTTAACCCTGCCCCATCAAAACCACCAAGGATTATATCTATTCCTTTTACAGTTTCGGCAAGTATTTTATCATGTTCAAGTCCTATCGATGTCAGAGCGATTATTATCGAGCATCTATTATTTTTGAGTAGTTCAACCATCATAGATGCGGTTTCTATCTCTTTTTGGATAACATACTTTTCAAGAATTTCATCCGATAAATTTAAGAGAGCGAATTCAGTTAAAAGACCGAATACTCCAATCCTTATGCCTTCTTTCTCTATGATATGAAATTTTACTGGCTGAAAATCGCTATCAACTATACTAAGGTTGGATGACAACAAAACGGGTTTAAACAGATCACTTGCGCCTTTAAGATATTCGGGACCAGCAACTATTTCATCAAGACCTATGTTAACAACATCGTAACCCATATGATTGAAATAGATTGAAGGTTTAACAAAATCCACAGAATCGTTATTTATGTTTTTGTAAACAAAATTCCCTGAATCGAACAAAAGAAAGATTGAGCCTTTTTTCAACGCTTTATCCTTTTCCATCTTTACAGCGGTCGAAAGAGAATGTATGCCACCAAGAACAGGTGGAAAATCTGGGTTTATAAAAGTAGCCTCTCTGGGCTGCAGAACATTTCTTATATCATTAGTATGTATTATCACTATCTCTTTTGAAATTAAAAAAGAACTTATCAGTAAGAAAAAAACAAAAATAAAGAGTAATCTATTCATCTTTAACCTCTTAAAAAACTGTTATGTTTTCAGATGATCTTTTAAAAACATCATTAAAAAACTCTTCAAAAATTTTAGCAAGTGAATCGGATTTTATCAAGATGGATGCTTCATTATTTTTATCGAGTGCATAATAACTCCAATTCGTTGATCCAACTATAATAAAAATTGAATCGATTATTATCGTCTTGGCATGCAATGTCACCTCCGGATCGTCATAAAAAACCTTAACACCACCCTTTTTCAAATACTCTCCAAGATCCTTGTTTCTTTGACTCTGCGAAGGATTGAAACCAGATTGATCAAGAATTATCTTTACATCAACATTTCTTTTTACAGCATCAAAAAGTTCATCATACAATTTCTGGTTTATACCATCAACTCTTTCAGGATAATAACCACCTTCAAGCATGATTATATGAATTGTCTTTTTTGAATCCTTTATCAGTTTGATCAAATTTTTGGTATAATCTCTATTGTTTAAAGGAAGTGCGCCCTCTACGGGTAAAAAATTTAATTCCTCAGTAAAAAGATTCAAAGAGATAAGAATGAAAATAATAAATATCTTTTTCATTTTTTTACTCTGTTATTGTTAAGGTATCAGATTTCAGCATTAAAAGTTTTTCAAAAAATTTTTCATATTTTAATGCGATATCTTTAGATTTGACCGCTATAGAACATTCATCGTTTTTTGCAAGAGCATAAAAACTCCAGTTTGTTGAACCAACAACAGTTATAAGTGAATCTACAACAACATATTTCATATGTGTTGTAATGTCTGGCATATCGAAATAAACTTTTATACCAAATTTTCTCATAAACTCTGCATATTCAAGATTTTTTAAGGAGAGAGATGGATTCCAGGAAGATTGATCTAAAATTATTATCACATCAACACCTCTTTTTGCAGCATCTATCAAAGAATTTTGTAATTCGGTTGGTTCACCCTCAGGATAATCTGGATAGTATCCAGCTTGATATATAACAGCATGTATCGTTTTGTTTGAATTGTTTATGATCTTGATCATTGTAGGTGTGTAATCTCTACCGTTCATAGGAATTACACCATCAACAGGCAACAGATCAAGTTTCTCCGTTTGAGAAAAACAAAATAAAAAATAGAATAACGATAAATTTAATAATAATTTTTTCATAAATTCCTCAAAACTTCATAGAAACATCAAGAATCATTTTAAGGACTCTTTCGTTATAGTAAACATTCTCTTTTTCATAGTTGATATTATTATACTGAGTTGAAACTGTAAATTCAGTTTTTTCAATTCTGTAAATAAGACCCGTTGTAAATCCAATATCAACGATCCTGTTATCTTTTCTGTATGGTTTATACATAAAACCATAAAGAAGTGAAAGATTTCTGTTTAAGGTGTGTGAAACACCAAGATTATATTTTATAAGATCATTGTAATCATAAAAATCTCCATTCAATTCACTCCATCTTTCATATGTTGCGGTAAGATAGAAATCTGCTGGAGCAACACCTGAAGCTCTGTATCTGAAACCAAAGGAAAATATATTTGGTAGAATATAATATACCGTCTTTGTATTAACAATAGTATCAGTCGCGCTTATCTCCTCTACCCTATTGATGGTCAAATATGTTTGAATGTCATAAACAAAGGTAAAACTAAGAAAATCTTTTAAATCATATGATATCCCGAGATTCCCTTTTATACCAGAATAGTTTTCATTTATTGTTGATAACGAATCAACTAAAGAGGGATCAACATAAAGTATGGAATAGTTATCGGAACCATCACCCTGTAAGATTGAAAAATTTGTTCCAAGAGTAAAATTAAAAAACCTGTAGTTAAGAGAAAGGAAATAAGAGTTCACATTACCAATTTTAATCCAACTTTCATCGTAAAGGGTTATGTAGTTATCATCCCTGTATATTTGTCTGAAAGTATAATCATTATTGATATAATTTTCATAACCCAGATACAATCCGAACCTATTTATTGGCATATATCCAATTATGTATGCTGGTTCACCATAAAGAAACGAATTATCATATATATTCTTTTTCGCTATACTATTCTCATAAGAATCGAACACATATTTTGATCTTGTTTCCCTTGTTGAAAGTCCCAAAAAACCGAGTGCGATAAAATAGTTTTCCGTTTTACAATCTATGGTTGGATTCAAAAGTGGGTTGAAGAAAAAATCGTTGTCTCCAAGTCCGGCACCCTTCGCTGTTAAGGCAATATTAAAATCCGAAAGATTTTCATTATATAAGGAAACATATGAGAAAATTTGCAAATAGAGAAAAAGAAAAATAAAAAACAAAATGGTTCTTTTCATCATTCCTCCTACCATCTGACATCTACTTGACATGATATACCAAAAAGATTCTTATATTCGCTAAAATCGGATATTACTTGAAAATCTGAATCTATATATCTATAATTACTCTGAAAATTAGATATACCGGAAAAAGTGTTCTCCTGATTCTTTAAAGATAATTTCAAACGCATCGCAAGAATGTTTGAAATCCTGTCTATTAATGTTAAATACATCTTGTTTCCATTTCCATAAAGAAAATCTATCCCATTATCTTCAAGTATCCACTGACTCATTCCATCCGTTTTCCATGTTGCGAAACCTCCGGTTATGGAAAAATAGTCCGTCAATTTTTTATCATAACTAACATTTACAAAAGAGCCATCTATAAAACTATTTTCAAGACTTCCACCTGTTGTAAGTTTTACCATTCCATAACGGGCTTCAAAGTTCAGATAATCATTGTTATCGAGAATTGTAAATACCCTTAAAGTTGTCTCATTTGTAAAAGAACTGGTTGAAACTATTCTTTTGTAAATATTTTTTTCTTGAATTTTCTCCTTCAATCTTATTCTCAGAGGAAAAACGGGTTTAATTTCAATTTCAGTCTGAAACCTGTAATTTAAAAGATCGTAATCGAGTGTCCTCCATACATCAAGATAAGTATAGTTGAGAGTTATGTTGGAAAGGATTCTGTATCTTGTTTCCAAATAGATACCTTCTTCTGGTTTTGGTCTTGGATCATCCAGGATATATGTGAATAATGGATCTATCAGTCTATAAGTTTTTTCAAATTCAGTATCATCATATCTGGATTGTTCGTAAAAAGGCCTTGAATAAAAATTGGTGTATCCAACATCATACCTTCTTATCAATCCCACAAGATAAAAGTTATTATAGACAACCCCGCTTTTTAACACATATGCATAACTTGAATTCTGTCTGGCAATCTCACCCTGAAGAAAAAGGTTTTTATATGCTGACTGGAAATTTATTCCATAAACCTTTAAACTCTTCCCCTGAAACTCTGTATTATAAACGGGTATGTTAAGATTATCCTTATCGAAAGGTATATCTATAGTTAAATTATCCTGTTTAAATTCTTTATCGAATAAAGATGAAAAACCGGAAAAACCGATCTTTGTTACAAGTGGCAAATTAAAGATTCCACCCATTTTTAAATCTATCTTTCCTCCAATTAATCTTTCAGTATAAACTTCAGAAAAAGATTCTATATAGGTCTTTGTTAAAAATGGTAAATTAACGGTTGAATCATTGTTTAAAAATCCATCCCTTTTTTTGTAAGAGAAAAATCCAAGATAGTTGAATCTCCATAAATTTCCATCAAAAGCAACCCCCATAAGATCGTTTGAATATGATTCACTTAAATCAACAAATAAACCGGGACTTCTATTATACATTCTGGTGCTTTTGTTATCCATATTATCAAATAAAATACCCTGGTTGAGAGTGACTCTATAGTTTCCAACTATAATGTTTTCAATAAAAGGTAGTTTTCTAAGTTGAACATAACCTTTATAATTGTTCTTCATCATCATCGTATAATCTGTGAACAAACCACCAAAAGAAAAATGGTCGCCAACATTGAAGATGAATTTATTGTAAAGAAAGGCACCAACCTTTCTTTTTGAAATTTCATCATACTCGCTTTCAAGTCTACTTTTAAGGGAATCTATCTGTTCTTCAGTATATCCTACCTGTAAAAGTTTTGTTCTGAGATTTACCGAATCTGGATTTATTACCTGAAGTTGAGAGAGCCTGTAATTTAATTCATTTGCAAGTGAAGAATAGGAAGTATAACCATAGGCATCATCATTATAATATTTTATTTTAGTCCTGAAATATCCATCAAAATAAAATTTTTCTTTTTTTTGTTCACCATAGGTTATATAATTTCTTAGATTTGTAAAAGCATAATAGGTTAAAAACGGAGCCCTTCTTAGATCATTCGCATATCTGAACTTTCTGCTTTTTCTTGCCTGTAAAATCGCTTCAACATCGGTTAACCTGACACCGTATATCTGAGATAAATTTTCAGCGGTCGTAGTGTTTATATCGATTTTTTCAAGTATGAGTCGCTCCCATAACTCTATAGCACCAGTTGTAAAACCATCTTCGCTTGCGAGTTTATCCTGTAACCTTAAAATATAAATTGGAGTTGAGTCTATAGATTCGGAAGGTCTTAAAATTATCTTATCTTTTAAAATTTCAAATATCTCGTTGTCTACACCATCGATCCTATAAAATTCATAAATTGATTTTATCTGTCCATGATCTCTTAAATAAGATTTTATATTTAATATAACCTCGTCAGGTATCAAAAGTGTATCAAGAGCGGATGGGTCGGTATTGTTTATATCTATCTGAGTATCAGGTATTATTATTAAATTTAAAATGGTTAAAATTGAAACTAAAAGGTATATCTTTTTCATTTAAACTCCTAAAAAGTATAAGATAGTTGAATATGGTTTCTTGATGGAAGATTGAAAACGGTTGAGTAACCATAATCGATACTTAACTTTTTAATATAAAGCCTGAAGCCTAAACCAAAAGTTGTTGGAAAACTTCTTAATCCAGAATAGATCGAAAAAAGATTTTTTGCCAGATCGTAATCTACAGAGAATCCAAAAGATGTTGGCTGGGATGAAATTTTTGAAACATCAAAACTAGTTATAAGAGTTTCATAAGGTTTAAATGTGAGTCCTCCAGAAACTTTTCTTGTTAAATAGTATCTTTCACTATTCAAAGAACTGTTGATGGCGGTGTTGGTGATGTTCGTTATCGATATGCCCATAAACCATCTATCATAAATTTTTCCAATCATACCTATGTCCGCAGTATAATATATGTTGTTGTTATCAGTGACACCTATCAGTTTTTGTTCAAGATAAAGAAAGTTGACATTGGTTCCAATCATAATGTTATCATTAAAATCTAGTCCATAGGTTAGTTGAACAACCCTTTCGGTCTGTAATCTTGTATTTTCTGTTATTATTGAATCCTGGTCAGAGTGATCACCTACAACAAAAAGTTCCGAATATTTTAAACCCAAATTACCGTAAGAAGAGCCATAACCACCAGCAATGGAAACAGAGTGAATGAAACGGTAAAGATTTTCATAAGATATGTTAAACTCATACTTGTTTATACCAGCGATCGATGCTGGATTAACAACAATATTATCTATACCATTTACTATAGCAGTGGTAGCAAGAACCATGGTTCTGGATCTAACATTACCGGCTATATAATCAAATGAAGCGAATGAAGCTTGAGAAATTCCAAATAGAAAAATGGCAAATAAAAAAAACTTCTTCATTTTTACCCCTATCATTTTAATTTTGTCGAAATTACAAGAGGTTTGTTAACACTCTTTAGATAACCTTTATCATCTATCTTTGCAACATTAAGTATATAAACACCGGGTGAACATTTTGAACCATACTTATTTTTACCATCCCATATCAGGGTTGTTGATCCGGATTGATTCTCTGCTAAAGTTACAATGTGCCTACCATTTATATCAAATATTTTTACTGTAAACTTTTCAATGTTAAGTCCTCCCACCTCAATTCTCAAAACCTGACCATAATCAGTTGAAAAAGGATTGGGAAAAGTTTTAACCGAGAATGTTGTATCATCAGGATTCTCTATTATTTCAAGATCGGATAACTTTCTAACAAGTAACTGATAACCTGATTTATATGGTGTTGTGTTATCATATTGACCACCTATGCCTGTTACATTTATAAGTTTACCTGAGACGAGTTGACTCATTATTGGATCCGAATACAATCCTGTCGATTCATTTATTCTAACATCTATAACGGAAAATCCATTTTGAATTTGAAAATTTTTTCCAGTCCCTGCATCAACTGGTAAAGTTAAAATTTTACCGTAGGAAACTTTTAAAAGTCTACCTTCGTTAATCTCTGATACACCCTGTGAATTTGTTAATATAGTTGGTTCAACAAATGATATGGTATCGTTTATAAAATATATATCGGTATCGGGTGAAGAATATTTTATTTCAGTTAATCCGTTGTATTCTGTTACAGTTCCTCTCAAAAAGATCTCAAAACCTTCCTTAAAACTTGTGTTGAAAGGATCGTTTGATGAGTAAACATTTACTCCACCCGTTTCATCCTGAATGTAAAATCCTGTCGATGTTGAAGTTGGAGAAAAAACTTTTGCACCACCTGTTACAATTCCCTTCACAACAACAACCTGTCCAACATATTTAGAATTATATCCATCGCTTGTTGATTGAACTTCAGATATATCGATAACATTCTCAAAGGGAATTTTTTTTAAAACAGAAAAATTTTTTGCTGGTAATAAAAGCGTGGAATCAACTCCAGAATAGAATTTAATGGTATCCTCTTTTGTAAAGAAATAATTCTTAACATAAATTTTTAGTGTATCTTTAAAAGAGATATTGTTAATATTCAGGATAGTTGATGTTGCTGTTGTATCAAAAAATATTTTTGTAGAATCAAAATTTAAAAGTGAACTATCACATAAGACTTTTATGGAATCTATCGATAGTTTCTGGTTTAAAGTGAGTTTTAAATATTTCACATATCCATAGATCGTATCGACATCTGGAATAATATCTATCCGTATATTGTTATACGAAGAATCGCTGAAGAATTTTGGATTCACATTTATATACCCTGAACCATCTATCGATTTTAAAGCATCACTATCACCAAAAGGTTTCAACTCATATTTACCATTATATTCATCCATACATCCTCTTATGAAAATAAATGTATCGTTTAAAGATTCAGTGGTTACAGGATAACTGTTATCCTCATATATGACCAACTCGCCCGATCCATCATCAACGTTCCATTCTCTAGAAGATGTTATCTGGGTTACTACGCAGTTTTGAACCTGGACAAACATTCCTTCCCATTTTTCTTGACTCGCTTCACCGGTTGATATTATAACCGGTCCTGGGATTTTTCTATCTTTTGCAAGTATCGTTAAAGATGTGGGATTTGAAATTTCAGTTTTTCCATTGTATTCTACAACCTGCCCGGTAACAGTTACAGAGTCACCAACCTCTACGGGGGTTGGTGGATTGTAGATAAGTAGACCATGCCAGGGCAAAGTATCATCCTGAATGTAAGCGTTAACTCCAAAAACTCTAGTTACTATACCTGTTGTTGTAACAGTTTGTCCTTCGTATGGAGATGAGCCAGAGATATTTTGTGTGTATTGGATATCATATATTGAAGTGGAAAAAGAAAAAAGAAAAAAACAAAAGAGTGAAATCAAAAATAGATAAAATTTCATTTTACCTCCTGTACTCTCCCTTTCTTTTCGAAGATGGGAGAATATTTAAATTTTCTCTATATTTTGCAACTGTTCTTCTTGCGATTTTTATAAAATATTTTTCCTCAAGTATTTTAACAAGTTCGACATCTGAATAAGGCTTTTGTGGATCCTCTTTCTCGATTTCATCTTTTATACAATTCATTATTTTTTTGTTGGATACCTCGTAGCCTAAAATATTTTTCACACCCTTGGAAAAAAAGAACTTCAATGGGAATATACCAGATGGTGTTTCCATATATTTGTTTTCTATAGCACGGGAAACGGTTGCTTCATGGATACCTATAATATTTGCAATATCGATAAGCCTTATCGGTTTAAGATTGGAGATACCGAAGAGGAAAAACTCTTTCTGAATATTGACTATCTTTTCAGCTATCTTTAAAAGTGTGTTGTTTCTTCTGTATATACCTTCAAGTAAAAATAATGCAGCATCAAATTTGTTTTTTAAAAATTTTTTTTCTTCATGATTGAGTTTATCCTTGTTCCTATACATTTCGAAATAACTTCTACTCAAATGTATTTCAGGAAAAGATTGAAGGTTAAGATAAACAAAAAATTCTTCACCTTTCTGTTCGACTATTATATCAGGTAAAATATAATCATATGTTTTGCCCCATATTCCATTAGAAGGCTTTGGATTCAGTTTTTTTATCTCTTCGAAAGCCTTTATTATTTTGTTGGCTGTGATTTTTAACCTGTTTTCAATAATATATATTTTATTTGTTAAAAACTCATCATAAAATTCGTTTATGATAGTATACTCTAAAGATTCTTTTTTGTTTTTATTTTCAAGTTGAGTTAACAAACATTCCTTTACAGATCTACTACCTATACCAATAGGATCGAAAAATTTAAATTTAGAGTGGACTTTTTCCACCATTTCTATAGGTAGATTGAGATTTTGAGATATCACTTCCAGAGAAACTTCAAGAAGCCCTTCCTCTGATAATGAATAAACTATTTCCTCGGCTATTCTAATTTCATCGGGATCATCAAAAAATATATGTGATTGTGTTAAAAGATATTCTTCAAGTGTTTCAGGTTTTTCTGCAATTTCAACCGGATCAAAATCTTTACTCTCCCTGTTGAGTTTTTCTGAAGGCAGGATACTTCTTTTCCACTCATCATGAAAAAAATATTCATAATCTATCTCGTCTTTTAAAGGAAGTTCAGGTTCTATCTCTTCATAAGTTACTTCCTCATCTTCAATTATATCATCGGAAAGAAAAGGGTTCTGTTCTATTTCGGTTGTAACAATCTGCTGGAGTTCAAGAAGAGGAAGTTGTAAAATTTTTACAAGAGTTAAAAGTTGTGGGGTAAGTTTGAGCTCCTGTTTTAAACCGATTTCAAGTTTTTGCTTCATAACCTGAATCTTTCTCCAAGATAAAGTTGTCTGGCTTTTTCATCATTTATAAGATAGTGAGCATCGCCAGAAATAAGAATTTTTCCTTCATATATTATATGTGCAATATCTGTAATTTCAAGTGTTTCCCTAACATTGTGATCCGTTATCAAAATACCGATTCCATCATCTGCAAGTTCCCTGATAATATTTTGAATATCTTCCCTGACTTTGGGATCTATTCCTGTAAAAGGCTCATCGAGGAGCAAAAATTTTGGATCGGAAGCGAGAGCTCTTGCAACTTCCACTCTTCTTCTTTCTCCCCCGGAAAGTTTATATGCCATACTATTCGCTAAATGTGTTATTTTCAATTTTTCAAGTAAAATGTTTCTTTTTTCAATATTTTTTTCACTGTCTTTGTAAAGAAGTTCAAGTATAGCATCCAAATTCTCTTTAACTGTGAGATTTCTAAAAACTGAGATCTCCTGTGGAAGATATCCTATACCGAGCCTTGCTCTTTTATACATCGGAAGATTGGTTATCTCACTTTCATCGAGAAAAATTCTTCCAGAGTAAACTCCAACGGCACCGACTATCATAAAAAAGGTTGTTGTTTTACCAGCACCGTTCGGTCCAAGCAATCCTATGACTTTACCATTTTCAACTTCTATGGAAACATTATCAACCACCTTTTTCTTTCCATAAAATTTTACGAGATTTTCACTTTTCAACTTCATTTTTCTTCACCCTTACAAGTTGGCTTTCTTTGATTTTATAAAAGTTTAAAATTTTGACCTTTGAGTTTTCAAAATAACCTTCGATTGAATCACACAAAATTTTTATCTCATTCTGATCACTTCTTATAAAACTGATGTTACCATTACCCTTCAATTCTTTTATGGAATCGTTTTCAAAATAAAAAATAAAATTGTCTCCTTCAAAAAAATTGTTGTTTGCAACGATACTCGTTCTGTTTAGAGTAATAAAAAAAGAGCCTTTCTTATTGAATATAGCAGAATCAGTTTTTATCTTAAAACTGTCTTTGTAAATTTCAACATTTCCAGAAAAGATGTTCAAGGAATCTTCATAATTCAAAATCATTCTATCGGAAAGAAGATAATATGAGGAATCCTTTTTTTGTAGAAAAGTCTTCCCATCCAATTCGGTTCTTTCAAGATTAACAAAATATCTAACTATATTACCCCGTACAAACATATTTTCTTTCTCATCGTCTATAAATGGATCACCACTATAGACAAAAAGGGAATCTTTTGTGAATATTTCAAGAGTATCGCTTGTAAGTGTAAAGTTGTTTTCCTTTTTAGTTTTTTGAAAATAAATTTTAAATTTCTTATCTCTTGTCAGAAATATCCCTTTTTTGGCGGATACCAAAAGAGAATCTTCGCTATTCAGTTTAAAATCTTTTGGGAAATATACTGTCGAATCGTCTTTTAATATAAATAGAGAATCAGTTTTTACATTGTAATTTTCTGAAACAAAATCAACTTTTTTAAACAAAAAAATTGTATCTTTATGAACGGATGCTTTTTCTGAAAACAATGTATAACCGTATATCGGGTAAATCAAAGAAAACAAAACTATAATTATGAAAAATTTATTTTTCCTGGTCATAGATCAAAATCGGACTGTTAAAAATTATCCTTTTAAAATTATCATAACAGATCATTCCATATGTTAACATTTTGTTATTCTTTTTAACCATTATAATGGAATCATCAGTTTTTAAAGTATCCTTCTTTATAAGATAAACTATCGAGTCGGTATAAAGTTCCATCGAATCAGAAAAAACTATTTTTACATTACCAAAATAGTCTATACTTTCCTTTTTTACGATAGAACTATCCGAATAGATCAGAACATCTTCCCCATCTTCCCTTTTATATTCAACTTTTTTCAATTTATATATATCAGTTGAATCAAAATAGAATCCCGTATCGGCACGAAGTGTATAAATTTTTCTTTCCCCTTCATAATATTCAGAATAGAATTTTGTAATAACCATCATTCCATCAATTACAAAGTTGTTTTCTACACTTTTCTTCTCTTTGCAGGAAAAGAAAAGAAACATTAAACTAAAAACCATTATCTTGAAAAATTTTACTGAAAAAGTCATATTGAAATGGATCCTTTTTAATCTGTTTTTCAAAGAAGTTATAGATTCCTTCATAAGTCAACTTCTCTGCATCAAAAAAGTAAACATGATGTTTTTTCCCGACCCTTCTTGTCAAAACAATAACGGGATGTAGGTTAAATCTTTCTACAATCTTATACCATCCGTATGGTAGAAGCTGCATTATTCCGATGAATTTAACCTTTTTTAATTTTGTATTGTTAATTTTCTGATCGATAAGGAAAACTAAGATTTTTCCTTTCTCTATCTGTTCAAGATAGAAACTTAAAGGAGCATTTTTATCGAATAATTTTATTCCATACTTGGTTCTAACGACATCAAAATATTTATAGAACCATTCATCTCTTTTTTGATATACAACAGCAAGATCGCAACCTTTTGATTGCAAAATCTGCCCGACAACATCCCAGTTTCCATAATGGATTGATATAAAAGATATTTTTTCGCCCTTATTTTTTAATTCTTCAACCAAATTTAGATTGTGAAAACAAAATTTTTTAATATCGGGATCATGAAACAAAAGAAAGAGTGTTTCAATTATTGAATCCGCAAAATTAAAATAAATTTTTATGGAAAATTTTATGTTTGTGCATTTCAGATTCTCCTTTACGATTTTTTTACTCTTTATTCCGAAATTATAAAAAATTATAGAGATAAATTTCCCTATTATCAGTAAAATCTGTAATGGCAAAATTTTTAACAATAGGAGTGAAAAATTAATTAAAATTTTTTTAAAGAAAGTTTTCATAAAATTTTTCAAAAAGGCTTTTCTTTGTTTTGATAGCTTTAAATTGACATACCTCTATACAGCAGTAGTATGTTATACATTTTCTCTCTTTTATATTTGGGAAACCATCTTTTATCACTATCGCACCACTTGGGCGACTATTATAACATTTAAAACATTTCTCGCATTTTTCTTCGTCCACTTTTGGATAGTTTACAATAAAAGATTTTAAAAATTTTTTTCCTGCCACATTTAAAGATAATTTAAAATTATTTCTATCAGGCATTTTTAAATTCAATCTATGTGAAGAACCATATATCTCATATTTTTCATCAAAATATTTATAAAACTTTGCTTTTTTTAGAAAGAGCAAATCATCCGGATTTAGTCCAGAAAGAGTGGCTATGAAATGGTCTAAAGAGAAACCATCATCTGAAGCAACAAGTAATCCAGTTTGAGCCAATTCCCCTCCTCCAGGTCCATTCCCCTGCATTCCCTCAATTCCATCAAGTATATTCAAGTCTGGTTCTATCGTTTTATAAAGTTTTGTAAGAAAATCACAAAAACTTTCCTCATCTGGATATTTCGTATGATAATAGAGTTTATGTTCTCCCGGTATCAACCCATACAAATTCTTTATAGAAAGGGTTAATTTGGTGAGCATATGTGTTTTAAGTTTTGCAATGTTGATGATATGTGGAGAATCTATCAAAATTTTTGATAATTTTATCCGATTTTTGATAAAATATTCTGTTTGATTTAGATTTATCAACTCCACCCCATAGCTTTTTGAAAGTTGTAAATATCCTGTTTGAGAAAAAATCGAGTCCATCTGTTTATGTATCGCGGATGAACCATCAGCGATGCAAACTCTTTCTGCTGGAATTTTATTTTTTAAAAGAACTTTAAGCACACCTTCAACAACTATAGGATTAGTGGTGATAACATTTACCGATGAATTGGGTTTTGTGAGCAGATTGGGTTTTAAAATTATTTTTTTTTTATCCTGAAATTTTTCAAATATCTCAAAAGTAGTAAAAGATTCTTCAACGAATTCTTCTATTTTTTTAATATCGTAACTGTAAAGTTCAAATGATAATACTTTTTTCATTTTAAGAAATAAACCTTCACTCTTCTATCGAAAATTTCACATTCAATTGGCTGTTTGTCGAAATCTATAACTTTTTGATAATCATCTATCAATTCTTTCAAAACTCTTTCATCGTATATTATAAGATATTTTGGTTTTACAATATCAAATTCTTCCCGAAGATATCTTTTACATCTTTTTCTCGCATTTTCAGTTAACTCTCCATGTATTATCAAAGAGCACCTATAAACGTATGTGATGTAAGCACCATATTTAACTTCGGTTTCATAAAGGGTTAAAAGATTTGCTGCTTTTGATATGAGTTTTGAGTCTATTTTGAAATTATGACTTTCAGGTTCATAACCTATTATCATTATTTCCTGTAAAATATTCCCTGAAAATACAGGTTCACCATAACTACGCATCTCACAGCCTTCGCAATCCTCCATCTTTTTCAAAAAGAGTTTAAATTGGGATTCTCTATCCACTTTTCCCCCTTGAAAAAATACAACCACAATAATTTTGTCTATAAAGATTCAACTCTTTAGATAATTTTACAGATTGTAGAAACCCATCAGATTTTTTTAGATCCGCTTCTATAAAATTCAATCCAAACTCTTTTGCAATCTTTGTCCCTATAGTATTTATAAGTCTAGCATCCTTATGGGGACTTATCGTTAAAGTTGTAGAAAAGTATTCAAATCCATTCTCTTTACAGAATCTTGCAACCTTTCTAAGATTTAGATTATGACATATTTTGCACCTTTCCCCTCTTTCAGGCTCTTTTTCAAATCCTCTTACACTCTCAAGAAAAATTTGATTTTCATATGGACATTTAACAGATTGAAAATTAAAATGTCTGGAAACTTTTAAAACCTGCTCATACCTTTTTTCAAACTCTTCATAGGTATCAATATTATCGTTAGCAAAAACTGATATGACATTAAAATTTTTTGAAAAAAAAATATAGGAATAAGTCAAATCTGGCCCACAACAGGTGTGCAATATTAAAGTTTTCATAAAATCATTATACTATCTTTGAAAAAAATATTCAAGAAGTTGAAAAACAAGAAATTCACATAGAATATTTTTTTAAAAATTCCATATGATAAAAAAATAAGGTTTTCTCAAAATCGCCAAAACGGATAATCATCCTGTTCTACGGGTATATTTTTTAAATCGAAAGATAAAAGAATATGATGCGAATTTCAATCTCTTTATCCTCAGGGAATAATCTTGATACGGAATCGTTTTACCATTTTACTAATCACTCAATCTGAAAAGATCAAAAAAGATTATCGGTAAAATAAGTGTTCAAGAATGGTTTCTTAAATTTTGCCAAAATATGTTTATCATATTTGTATTCATTTTTTACAATTTGGTTTATTTTATAACCAAGTTTCTCAATATCCTCTTTTGAAACGGTTTCACCAATATTATTTTTTTTAACGAATCTGAAAACTTCACTTTCGGGACCAATATAAAGTATCTTCTTTTGAAACATTATCGCATCGATAAGTTTTGAAGAAAAAATGGTATTACCAGCTTTCAGTTCAAAAGGATGCATTATCAGAAAAATATCTGAAGAATAAATATAATTTTTCGTTTCATTGTATGAGAGTGTGCCCAAAAGATTAAGATTCTTCAAGCCTGAAAGATAAACTTTTAGATTTTTCTCGACTTCACCTATGATGTAAATATTAGCATTAACCTTACCTGAGATTTTATCATACTCTTCAAAAAATTCTTTATTGAATCTGTATCTATCGAGTTTACCCGTATAAACGATATTTAACCTCTGACCAAGATCTATTTTTTTTACATTATCAAAATCATCATCGATGGAATTGTAAATAAGATCTACCCTTTTTTTGTTATATCTTTTTTTTAATATATCAACAAAAATTTCTATGTTCGTAGTGAGTTTTTTAAATTTTAAAAATATTCTTTTATCAAAAAAATAATCTATAAACTTAAAAGGATGTATTCTATAATCCCTCAAAGTGCCATCATAATATAGATCTCTCACATCAAGAACAAAACTCTTTAAACTATGCTTTCTAAAAGTAAAAGAGAGAAAAAGGGGCAAAGAAAAAGGTGGAGCTGTTATTATTATTTTTTCATATTTTTTATAATTTGATTTTAAAAACTTTAAAACCAAAAATGACCAGAAAATCATCGAATCTGGTAAAGGGTTTAAAAATCTTAGGTGGTTTTTTCCTCTATCGATTTTTTCTTTTTTGATCAAAGGATCATAAAAAAAAAGGATATTGTTTCTTTTTGAAGATTTACAGGCAGATGTGATCACATCAAATTCAATCCTATTTTCTTTAAAAAATCTGATAAGTCCCGAAAACCTTCTTCCACCCCCAAAATTATAGTAAGGGTAAAGATAATAACTTATAAGAAGAACTTTTTTTCTATCCATCAAATTTTTTCCTCAACTCAACACCTTTTCTATAAAATTCTTTAACCTTTTTATTTTTTAGATCTTTACTGTAAACTTTATTCAACATATCGATGTAGAATCTTGCATCTTTGTATTCCTTTAAATTGTAATTAGCAAGGGCAAGATTGTAATATACAAATGAAAGATTAACATAAGTCTTGGGCTGTTCGGTTTCGACAGATTCTTTCAGTCTTAAAAGTAAAATATTTGATTCAAAATACTTTTCCTGTTCTAAAAGTATTTTAATATGAGTGAAGAGGATCATTCTGTTTTCAGGATACAATTCTTCAAGTTTTTCACATATCGATTCAGCATTTTTATATCTTTTTTCCATCTGATAGAGGATTGAAAGAACATTGTATGCGGGAATTTTTACAAACATTCCTGAATCTGCGGCAAATTTGATCAACTTTATCCCATCTTTGTTTGTTCCAACAAAAGGTAATTTTTCCTTGAACTTGTTGATAAAATAGGAAAGAACCCCTTTTCCGAGATAACTATCATACATTTTTTTATCTATCTCAATTGACCTGTTGAAATATTTTAAAGCGTTAAACCCATTCACAATAACTTTACCATAATCTCCTTTATCAATGTGAAAATATGTTCTATAAAGATATATACCGCCAATATAAAAGTTATCGAAAGAATTATGAATATCTGCAACCTTTTTAACAAGATCCGAATAAAATAAAAAAGAATCAAGAAGTGTATCCGTCTCAAAATCACTCATATAGGTGGAATAGAATGTGGTTTTTAAAAAATAGTAGAGAACCGGTTTACATTCTTTTGATATTGAATCTAAAAATATTTCTGTTTTTTCATATTGCTGTGTATAGAGAAGATCTACAAACTTTTTTATGTCATCCTTAAAATCGTGTGAAAAGATGGATAAAAAAAACGATAAGAATAGAAGGGTAGATAAAAATTTTTTCATACTATGGTATATTTAAACCTTTTTTTGTAATAGATGATCGAAAGGATAAGAGTTAAAAAACAAATTATCAAAAAGGGTAAAAAAAAGAGTCCGACAACGAGTGTTACAAAAGGAGAGGTATACTTTACCGACCACATAACATAATTTTCCTTTTTAAATAAAAAAGAGAGAAAAAAGAAAATCAGAGAATATCCTGTTGTATATATGGCAAGATTATCCCTATTAAACAAAGCGAATAATAATCCAAGTGATATGAATAGAGTTGATAAAAATAAAGAAAGTTTTATCCCAAGAAATACACCCGTTGTTTTCAGTCCGATCTTTTTATCACCATTGTAATCAAGGATTGTCGTGTTGATAAAGATCGCAGCCATAGAAAATATGTAAGGTAAAAATATTTTAAAATCGGGTAGAGAATCTCTTATTGAAAGATAACCTATTATTGGTGCAACTATAGAATAGCCGATAACATTTGATAAAAGATCCAAAAAGGGTTTCCCTTTAAAATGGAAAGGTTTTGAAGAATAAAGATATCCCAGAATAAAAGAAACTATAAAAAGTATAACAATGATCTTTTGCACTTTAAAATTCAACAATACCATTAAAAATCCAGATATTATACATAAAACCACAAGTATATAAGATTCTTTCAAACTTATTATTTTTTCTGGTAAAAGAAAAAGTTTTTTATTGATTTTGTCCGTCTCTATATCCGTGATTTGATTTAAAATGTATACTCCACCCATAAGTAAAGAGTATGCAAAGAGTATGTAATAAACCTTTAAATTAAAATCAATGTTTAAAAATTTTAAACTCTTTTCATCTCTAAAAGCAAGGTAAACTCCTATAAAGTAAAAAGTCCACAGGGCTACCTGTATTGTAGGCCTTAACAGAAAAAAATAATCTAAAAAATTTTTTTCTTTTTTCATAATCTTATTATAGGCGAAAATCTTCCAAACCAGTTTGTTATTCTTCCTTTCATATCAAAATGTCCCAATAGAAACAATGGTTTTTTGTAAAGAAGAGTTTTAAGGGTTAAATTTGAATCGATGATGTAAAGTGTGTTCCTTGGTATCTCATAGAGATCAAATTCGCTTTTATCGGTATAAGATGTGAACGCCCCTTTGTATCCAGCAGTTTTAACAAATTCTTTTACCCTTTTGTTCGTTAATCCATATGGGTATAAAAAATAGTCAACTTTTATTTTTAAAATTTTTTCAAGAATCTTTTTTGATTCCTCTACCTCAAAAAAAAGATTTTCGTCATTCAATTTTCTAAGATCTTTATGGGTGAGAGAATGTGAAACGATTTCAAAACCATCATCTATCATTTCTTTGAGCATTCCAAATTCCATATGCTTGAATTTTCCGGTTTTAACATCCCAGACGTTTTTTTTACCAATATAACCTACCACAGGGCACAAAACACCTTTAAAAAAATATTTTTTCATTATTGGATATGCATATTTATAAATATTCTCATAAGCATCATCAAAAAAGATAAGGATGTTTTTGGGATCATTATGATTTATAAACTCATCTATCGTAACGGTTTTGAATCCTTCATCTTTTAAGAATTTCATATAATTTTCAAATTGAAAGATCAGGTTACTGGTTCCGCCGAATTCTGGAAATCTGGAAATTTTATGAAATGAAATTATGTTTTTTGATACTACAGATTTTTTATAAAATTTAAAATACCAAAAAAACCATCCATAAATATAGAGTATGAAAACTAATAAAAAAATTAAAAATATATCTAAAACCATTTTCTTAACCTGTCCTGCGGCATTTTTTCTTTCTTCTTTAAAGTTTCATAATAGAAATCTATTATTTCATCCGTTACATTTTCCCAGGAATATCTTTTAACAAACTCTAATCCATTTTTTACTAAATTTTCTCTCAAGCCTTTGTTTTTCAAAACATTTATTATTCCATCAGCGAGTTCTTTTGGATCTTTTGGCTTAACAAGATAACCATTATATTTATGTTTGATCACCTGTCTGTAACCTCTTATATTGCTTGCTACAACGGGTACCCCTGAAGCCATAGCTTCTAGTAAAATTATCCCAAAACTTTCTCCGCCGATTGCAGGTGATACAAAAAGATTTACCGTTGAGTAGTATAAAGGCAATAGAGACCAGTCAACATAATCTTCAAACACTATATGTTCTCTTGCTTTATCACTTATAGATAATTCATAAAATTTTTTTAAAAAGCCTCTTCCAACAACGATCAATCTTACATCTGATATCTCTTCAATTATATAGTCCATCGCTTTGTAAAGATATTTTATTCCTTTTCTTGGATCCTGTCTTCCTACAAAAAGAAGATTTATCCTTCCATCGATATAATTTTCAAGTTTTGGATTGTTTGGGGAAAACCTTTTTAAATCCACACCATTCGGGATTATTTTATACTCTCCAGGAAAGTATCTATAAACTGATCTTTTTGCTTCCTGCGAAACAGCTATGACGCCATCTATTCTGCTGAAAAATTTTCTTAAAGGCGATCTTAGAGATTCATATCCTATGGATCTATCAAAAGATGCATGAAAAGTTATTATATTTGTTGAATTTGAAAATAAAAGTGTAATAAGAGGTAATGTTGGAGCTAGTGCACCATGGATATGAATTATGTCATACTTTTCTTTATCAAGAAGATTTTTTATATCAAATATCATTTTGAAACCAACAGTTATCTGTGAAAAAGATTTATTGGCTGGTATCGATATTGAATAACCAACCCTTTTTACATCAAGGATATCAACTTTTTTTGTCTTAAACATAGGATTACCGGTTAAAATATTAACAATATGTCCCCTTTTTTTCATCTCCACATAAAGATGGTGCATATGCTCTGGTATACCACCAGGTAAAGGATAATACATATCTGAAACCATAAGAATCTTTAATTTTTTCCTTTCCTCCATTTTTACTCCCATCTTACCAGAAAAGCAAACCATTCCTCAGGATTTCCCTGAATTATCTTCTTCAGTTCTTTTAATCCATTTTCAGCATATTTTTTCAAATTTTCAACTCTATCTATCTTTACCAATTTCACACTATATCTATATTTTTTATTTTTAACATAGAAGAAAACTCCTAAAAGAATATCAAGATCAAATTTTTTGCTAAAATAGAAAGGTCCTTTAGGAATATAAAGTTTTACACCATCAATTTCGCATAACATCCCTGTATCGTTTATATCCCTATCAAAAAGAAGAACAGTGATATAACCTTTTTCTATATATTTTTCAATTTCAAAAACTGTTGATAATTCTTCAAGAGGCAGGATCCTCATTCCGGTTCTACTTCTGAACTTCAAAAGAGTTTTGTATCTTATATCCCCTACACCTTTAAATTCAGCAACTGATACAGTTTTTTTAACAAGTGAACCAAAAAATGCACCGGCAAGTTCCCAGTTACCGTAATGTGCTGTAAGCAAAATATATTTATCTTTTTTTAATCTTTCCAGATCAACATTTTCTAAATCAGTTATTTGTAGTAATTTTTTTCTTTTATCAAAATAAAATTTTAAAAGATCTAAATGGTTTCTGACCATATTGATAAAAATTTTTCTTAAATTAAAATCTGTTATTCCTATCTTTAATAAATTTTCTCTTATACTTTTAATTCTCCAATTGTTGGAGATATAGATTAGATTACCAACAAAAAACGAGATAAAATCTATAATCTCAAATGGAATAAAATATAAGAACAGACTCATTATTCTAAAATAATAATAAACCAACATCATCCTGTATGGCCGAATCCGCCATTTCCTCTTTTGGTAAAATCTATTTCACCTTTTATAAAATTTGCTTTTTCAACTTTTGAAAGAACAATCTGCGCTATCCTCTCACCCTTTTTTATAAAAAATCTTTCTTTATTCAAATTGAACATTATAATTTTTATTTCTCCTCTGTAATCGGAATCTATCGTCCCCGGTGAATTCAAGATTATGATCTTGTTTTTCAAAGAGAAGCCACTTCTTGGTCTTATTTGGAATTCATAACCATTTGGAATCTGCACCTTTATTCCAGTTGGGACTAAAGCCACATCGAAAGGTTCTATGTAAACATCTTCAACAGAAAAGAGATCGGCTCCCGAGGAACCTTTGGTCATATATTTGGGAGTAAAATTTTCATCCATAATTTCTATTTTAACATCTATCATATTTTAAAATCCTTTAAATTACCAACTATAGAAATATTGAATTTTTCAAAATTAAAATATTTTTTGGCGATTATTTTTATATCATCAATATTTACTCTATTATACTTTCTTATTATGTTTTCCATCGAAATCATTCTTTTTTTATAAAGATAAGATTTTGAATTGAATCCCATTCTTCCAGAAAGGGAATCATATCCCATAACGATGTTCGTTAATATCTGATTTTTAACTTTTAAAAGTTCATCATAATCTATTCCATACTTTTGAATTTTATCAAACTCATTCTTTATCAAATCCATAGTTTTTCTATAATTTTCAGATGAACAGGCGAAATAAACTCCACTCATTCCGGCACTTTCAAAAAGATCCGTAAAAGAGTATACAGTATAAACAAGTCCTTTCTCCTCGCGTAACTTTTTAAAAAGTCTAGAAGACATACCTATTCCGATGATCCCCGAAAGAAGCGAGAGAGGATATCTCTCCTCTGAATAATAACCTGAAGTTTTCACACCCATAGTAACATGAAACTGTTGTAAAGATTTTTTATAAACATAAATCTTTTTTCCATAATTTTCTTTTATCTTTAAATTATTCTTTGACTCTTTTGTTTCTCCTTTTAAACAATCAGTTTTTTCAACTATTCTTTTAATTTTTGTAAAACTTAAAGGACCAACATAAGAATAAAAGGAATTTTTTTCTGTATAGTTCTTGTGTATAAAATCTAAAATATCCTCTCTTGAAATCGATCTGATAATCTCTTCTTTCCCGAGAATAGTGTTTGATAATGGGGATCCATCAAAAACTATTCTGTTGAGATTCTCAAAAGCAAGTTCTTCCGGATCATCCTGCTCTGCTTTTATCTCTTCGATTATTACATTTTTTTCTTTTTCAAACTCCCTTGGGGGAATGGAGGATTGAAAAAGCATTTCTGAAAAGATATTAAAAATTTTTTCAAAATTATCAGGGATAGAATGAAAATAAAAAGAAGTATGGTCTCTTGCAGTGTAGGCATCGGCCATACCTCCATATTGCTCTATAAGTTTTGATATCTGGGAAGCATCTCTTTTTTCTGTTCCCTTAAAAATTAAATGTTCCGTAAAATGACTGATGCCATTTAATTTTTCACTCTCATAATCTGAACCGATCTTTACATAAAATCCAAAAATCAACGAATGAAAACCTGGTAAATACTCTCCTATAATTGAAATTCCATTTTTAAACTTCTCTATACTTACATTTTGTTTAAGTTTCATCTTTTCTATTTTCCCTCTGTGAAAATTTTCTGTTATCTATATGATGTTCTCTTTTAAAATTTGGATTTAAATTTTCTATCAAAGCTTTTCTTGAAACATTTATCTTACCATTTCCATCAACATTGATAACTTTCACAACAACCTTATCACCGATCTTTAAATGTTCGTTAAGATCATTTATTCTTTCATGAGCATATTGTGAAATATGCATCAAAGCTTCCTTTCCAGGCAAAAGTTCTACAAAAGCACCAAAATTGGTAATTTTTGTTATTTTACCCTCATAGATATCGCCCATCTCGATTTCTTTAACGAGTGAATCTATCATCTTCTTTGCTTCTTCTCCGCTACTAAAATCTGTTGATGCAATTGTAATTTTCCCATCATCATCTATATCGATCTTCACACCTGTTTTTTCTATTATTGATCTTATCATCTTACCACCTGGACCGATAACAACTCCAATTTTATCTTTGTCTATGTTGAACTGTATCAGCCTTGGTGCATAGCTGGATATCTGTTCTCTTGGTTTTGATATTGTTTGTTCCATTATGTTCAGTATATATTCTCTGCCTTCTTTTGCCTGAAAGAATCCTTTTCTCAAAATATCCACAGATATCCCTTCTATTTTTGTGTCAAGTTGTAAACCTGTTATTCCATTTCTTGTCCCTGCGACCTTAAAATCCATATCTCCATAATGATCCTCTTCTCCCATTATATCCGAAAGAATTATTGGTTCAGAATCTTTTGAAACGATAAGTCCCATAGCTATACCGGCAACATGACATTTTATTGGGACACCCGCATCCATAAGTGAAAGCGATCCAGAACAGACTGATGCCATACTTGACGAGCCATTTGATTCAAGAATTTCTGAAACGATTCTTATGGTATAGGGGAATATCTCTTCAGAGGGTATAACCGCCTGTAAAGATTTTTCTGCAAGAAAACCATGCCCTATCTCTCTTCTTCCGGGTCCCCTTAAACTACCAATCTCACCAACAGAAAAAGGAGGAAAGTTGTAGTGTAACATAAAAGATTTTTTTGATTCTCCCTCAAGATCCTCAATAACCTGTTCGTCGGATGCTGTTCCAAGGGTAAGACAGGCAAGCGATTGTGTTTCACCTCTTGTAAAAAGAGCTGAACCATGTGTTCTAGGCATCAATCCAATTTCACAGGTAATCTTTCTTATATCCTTCACACCCCTTCCATCAAGTCTTATACCTTCTTTTATTATCCTTTCTCTGATCATTTCCTTTCTTTTTTCTTCTATAAGTCCAGGGATAACATTTAGATAATCCTCATATTCTTCTTTTAAACTCTCAATAATTTCCTTTACAAGTTTATCAAACTCTTTATTTCTTTTTTGTTTTTCAAAGATGTTATTTAAAATTCTTAATCTTTCTTCCGACATCTGATAAACTCTGTTTTTTAAATCTTCTGGAATTATGAAAGGTTCATACTCCATCTTATTTATTTCAAGTTGTGATATCAAATCTTTCTGAATCTTTATTGAATCTCTAATTATCTGGTGCCCAAATTGAATAGCCCTTAACATATCCTCTTCACTTATCTCATTGGCTGAGGCTTCAATTGTTGTAACCGTTGTTTCTGTTCCCGCAAGAACAAGTTCAAGATCGGCTTTCTGTAACTCATCAAAAGTTGGAGAATCTATCAATTCACCATCAACAAGAGCGACCCTGCATGCTCCAACTGGTCCGTTGAAAGGTATATCTGAAATCATCAAGGCACAGGATGCTCCAATAACACCAAGGACATCTGTATCAATTTTACCATCAGCTGAAAAAAGAGTTGCGATAATCTGTGTCTCGTTTATAAAATCAGCAGGGAATAAAGGTCTTATAGGTCTATCTATCAATCTACTCGCAAGAATTTCTCTGTCTCTAGGTTTTCCTTCCCTCTTAAAAAAACCACCTGGAATCTTTCCTGTAGCAAAATACTTTTCTCTGTAATCCACTGTAAGTGGGAAGAAATCCTGACCCTCTTTTTTATCTTTTGAGGCTACAACAGTTACAAGAAGAAGATTTTCATTTAATTTTATAATAACAGAACCGTTAGCCTGTTTGGCTAACTTGCCTGTTGAAATCTCCAAATTGAACCTTCCATAAGCTCCATTTACAATTTTTTCCATCAGTTTACCTCTCCTATTTCCTTAAATTGAGTTCTTTAACAACTTTTTTATACCTTTCAAAATCCTTTTGCATAAGATAGTTTAAAAGTCTTTTTCTTTTTCCAACCATTAAAAGTAATCCTCTCCTTGAATGGATATCCTTTTTAAACTTCTTTAAATGTTCCGTTACCTGATTTATTCTCTCCGTTAACAGTGCTATTTGAACTTCAGGTGAACCGGTATCGTTTGGATTGACTGCGAATTTTTGAACGATCTCTTTCTTCTTTTCTTTTTTTAAAGCCATAAATCCTCCTTTAAATTTCTAATATTTTCTTTATCTCTTTTCAACTGTTCGATCAACTCTTCCTCATTGGGGAATTTCACTTCATCTCTTAACCTTTTCACAAAATAGATTTTTAAACTCTTATTGTATAGATTCTCATTAAAATCGAGAATATGAACTTCGAGAGATAACTTTTCATCAAAAGTAGGCCTTTTACCAACATTCATCATTCCTTTATACTTCTTACCTTCATATAGAACCAGAACAGCATAAACTCCATTTTGAGGCATAATTTTCAGTTTTTCATCAAACTCTATATTTGCTGTTGGAAAACCAAGAATAGCGCCTCTTCCGGCACCTCTTACAACCACACCTTTTACAAAATATTTATATCCTAAAAACCTGTTTGCAGATTCTATATTACCAAATCTTATAAAACTTCTAACCAATGAACTTGAAATTATCTGTGAATCTTCCGTTTCTGGTTCAACAACTTCTATTTTTATTTTTTCTTTTAAAAGTATCGATTTCAATTTTGCTATATCACCCTTTCTTCCGTTTCCAAAGTGAGTATCATAACCAACAACAAAAACTGAAGGGAAAAGCTGTTTTATTACAATTTTTTCTATGAAATCGTCAGCCGAGATCTGTGCAAAACTATTATTGAAGGGAATAATGAGTAAATTATCTATCATTCCCATAGTTTCAAAAATATATAGTTTATCTTCAAGCGTTGTCAAAAGATAATTCTCCTTAATATTCTCTATAACCATTCTTGGATGTGGTTCAAAAGTTATAACAAGATTTTCCTTTTCTTTAGATAAAGAAATATTTTTCAAGGTTTCAAGTATCTTTCTATGTCCCCTATGAACACCATCAAAAGAACCTATAGTAATTACGGTTTCCTTTGGTATTTTGCTTTCTTTATCAAGTCCATAATAAATATTCATTTAATATACCTCACAGGATAAAGATATCCATCTTTTATTTTAATCATCATATATGCACCTTTTTTTACAGAAAAATAAATTCCATTTTCAAACCCATTCATCTTAACAATCTGTCCATTTGTCAACCTTTCAAAAATTTTTTCCTCCACTTTAATTTTTTTATAAAAATTTTTCAATATCTCTTCAGGATTATATGTATCAAACTCGGTTATCTCTTCTATACTCTTGGATTCATCTATTTCAAAAAAACAATTTTTCAGCCTTTTCAATTTAACTACGGTTGCATAATTATCGAACCTTTCAGCCAGTTCAATCGCAAACGATCTCACATAAAAACCTTTTTTTACAAGTAACTCTATTTCAAGAAATTCTTTATCAAAATTTATAATTTTGAAATCAATTAATTTCACCATCTTTTTTCTTTTTTCGATCTGTACTCCTTTCCTTGCAATTTTATATGACCTCACACCATTTATTTTTGTTGCAGAATAAGGAGGTATTATCTGATTTCTTTCACCTTTAAAATGTTCTTCGATCATCTTCTCTATCTCTTCTTTCTCTAAACTGGGAATACTTTTTTTCTTTAAAATCTTTCCGGTAAAATCAAAAGTATCGGTAAGGATACCGAATTGTATAACCGCCAAATATTTTTTTTCAGAATCTTCAAGAAAATGGATCAACTTTGTATAATCACCTGAAAAAATAGGTAAAACACCTGATGCGAAAGGATCGAGTGTTCCCAGAAAACCGCACTTTCTTTCTTTAAATCTTCTTCTAAACCCTCTAACTATTTCAAAGGATGGGATATTTTCTTCTTTATAGATGTTTAGTATAAGATTTCTTTTTTCGCCTACCACCTAAATCCAACTGAAATTCTATAATTCGTTGTCTCAAAATCGTAGATATCTGAATCTACTGCAAGATCGAGTCTAAAATTGGTTTTCACAAAAAGTCCACCACCGAAAGTGAATCCCATTCTCTGTCCATAATAATCAAGGAAATAGCCTAACCTTAAAGCGAGTAGATTATAATAGATATACTCTATACCTGCCCCTATCCATGTATCAAGGAATTCTGCTTCAAGCATCGATAATTTAACAGGTTCATTTGTTAGAGTATCTATTATCCTTTCGTTATACTTGTCAATAATCTTTGAAATTTCAAATTTAAAATCTGATGATGATAGAGAATCGAGATTTATTCCAGCGATGACTTTTGTTAAATCGGTTGTGAAGATAAGTTTGTTCAACTGGTTTTCAATTATTTTGTAGGAAAAACCAACTCTTAAAGTTGCGGGAAGATCATCCGTGGAACCATTGGCAAGATATTTTAATCCCGGTCCAAGATTGGATAAAGAAACTCCAAGGGAAATCCTGTCACCGAATTTTTTCATAAAACCAAAATCGAGTGCTATGGATTGTCCCTGTCCACCTCTCTCTTCTCCCAAATACTTTTGAATTATCCAGTCGGGTGCTAGAAAAGAATAGATAAATTTGCCGGAAATACCAACAGACATATCAGTTTTTATCCTGTAAGAGTAAGAAAGATTAAGAGCAAGATCAAAGGTTGTCCATATGGCGGTTGGGTCATTATTCTCTTCTGCTGAAATTTCTCCAGCAGTGAGATAAACTATACTTCCACCCCATACACCATATTTTGTTGGAAAAACACCGGCAAAAAACTCATAATACATATCATTTCCAAAGCCTCTTAACCATGGAGCATGCATAAGTACTATATCTCTTTTTTCCTGCAAACCCATCCCCGCAGGATTATAATAGGTAGCAAGTGCATCATCAGAAATAGCGGTATAAGAATTACCAAGGGAAACAGCCCTTGATCCTGGATAGATCAAAAGAAAAACAGCACCTGCCTGGGAGGCGGTTGAAAAGATTAGTACGTATGTAAAGAACAATATAAAAACTATAAAAATTTTTTTCATCTAAACTCCTAACAGATTATATTAGGATAATAATTAAAAACATAAAGATTGTCAATAGTTAAACTATCTTTTGAACTGCACCCGAACGAAGACATCTTGAACAAACATAGATATATTTAATTTGATTATCTACCTTTGCTTTAATTCTTCTTAAATTTGGCATCCTTTTCTTTTTAGTTACATTGTGTGCGTGGGAAACCCTGGAGCCAAATTGAGGTCCCTTTCCACATATTTCACATCTGTTTGCCATCTTCTTATCTCCTTTTTTTAAAAGATGAGTATAACATATAAACAAAAAAAATCAATACCATCAAAAAATTTATCATAAAAACTTGACAGAGTAACTAAAATTTTACTAAAAACAGTGAATTTAAAAATGACAAATTGGAATTTAATTAAACTTAGAATGTGACACATTTTTTGTTTTGTAATTAAGAAAAAAGGAGGTCAAAATGATAAAAAAATTATCAGTTTAATTCGTTCTTCTCTCTCTTATAACTATTTTACTTTCCGCTAACAATCTTGATGAAAGTCAAAATCTCTATACTAACTCTTTTCAAAATTTTGAGCCAGAATATTTTGTTTATGCACAG
>DYMB01000008.1:61928-74425 GCA_020721805.1 Acetofilamentum sp.
GGATAATAGTTTACTTAAAAATCCACCTGATAGAAGAAGAAATGATATAATTCCACCAAGACCTATTCCTCCAATGGTAGAAAAATCGTTCGATATTCCTCTCCAGATTTTAGAAGAACTGATATAATAATACCACCAGAACCAATCTATTCAAATAATCAATCCACACTTTGTAGATCTTTTGAATTAAACTCTATACAAAATGAATATGAAATTTCAATATATGATATTAAAGGTGAAAAAGTTTCAGGAAATATTAGAATGCTTCCTGCTGGGAAATATTTAATGTTATTAAAAGAGAAAAAAATGATTTTAACAAAAAAACTGGTTATAGTGAAATAGATTCTTATCCATCTATTAAAAAAGCCCCTTTTAGGGGCTTTTTTATTTATAGGTCTCCAATTTATCAATTAAAAGAAAAATTTCCTTTTATTGAAATTAAAAATAAATAAATTTTTCCCTGTGATAACATAATCCGTATTAAATATTTTTACTATAAAATAAGTTAAGATTATGAAAAATAAAAGATTATAGATTATTCCCCAATAAACCATTTGATATTGATCAAAAAATAAGAATCTTAAAGATAACATCGGATGGGAAAAGGGAATAATGAAAACAAGTAATTTTAATGGCAAATTTATCGTTTCAAAATCTTTGAACATTGTCAAAAACATTGGAATTATAGCGAGTATTGAAACTGGTAAAGTTAAGGTCTGAGCAGATTTATAATCTCTGGCAAAAAGTCCAAGTAACAAACACATAGATAAACCAGAGAGTAAAGACAAAAATATGGATAAACCAGTTAAAGTGTAATCAAAAATATTAAAGACTTTTAAATCTGTAAGTGTTGAAAGATTTCCGGTAAAACCTTTCATATAATTGTAAAAACCGAACATATAGATCGCAGCCATAATAATTCCAACAACACCGCCTCCAATTATTTTTCCCAAAACGATATCCTCTCTTTTCAAAGGCATTGTAAGTAATGTTTCAAGTGTTTTGTTTTCCTTTTCAAGCCCCATAGATGAAATTATCATACTACCCGACATTATCAAAAGCATCATAATTATAACCGGGATAAAATTAGTTTGATTTTGGAGAGTTGAATAGAGAGTCTTGGGGGAAATATTTTTAAAAATTTTTCCTTTTACCATTATACTTTCATTTTTAAATTTCACAGGATCAAGCACATTTTCATCGGTTATTCTATATGTTTTTAAAATATTTTTCATCAACTCAAACTTTGAAATTCTTATCACATTTTCAAAAATATCACTGGAAGCAAAATCAAATATACCAACACCTTTTAAAAACCAGTTAATTCTCACTTCTCCCTTTTTCCCAACCATAATCGAATCTTTAAAACCTTTTTCAATTAAAACGATTATTCCTTCATTTTTTTTGAAATTTTCAAAAACCGATTCATAGGATTTTTTTGAAAAATCTTCATTCGAAAAATTTTTCATCGAATTTGATAAAATTAGAGAAATATCTGTAGAATCCATATCATAAACCGCGATGTTAGTTTTTTTGGTTATCAGTTCCTTTTCTGAATTTGAAGTGTATTTACCAATAGAACCTAAAATTACAGAAATCACTATAAGAGAGATGATCGTTGATTTGGTCAGAAGTTCTTTAACCTCTTTGGAAATAATATTAAAAACCATTTTTAACCTACAACCTGTATAAAAATTTCCTCTATATTTGACACCTTATATTTTTCTTTTAAATCTTTTACCTTTCCACCTTCTACAAAAAGACCATCATTTATTAAATTTATTCTATCACAAAGATAATCAACTTCGAGCATATTATGTGATGAAACTATGAATGTTGTCCCTTCCCTTGCTTTTTTCTTTATAAGGTTTCTTATCTGAGTGGCATTTGTAACATCAAGTCCAGAAGTTGGTTCGTCTAGTATCGCAAGTTTAGGTTTTACCATCAAACTTCTTGCTACGAGAAGCCTTCGCACCATTCCCTTAGAATATGTTTCTATTTTATCGTTCAATCTTTCTTTAAGTAATGATATTTCTATTCCATCTTCAACCATTTCATTAAAATCTCTTTGCTCTTTATAAAACTGTGCAAAAAATTTTAAAAAGTCTATTCCCTTTAAATTTTTGTAAGCACCGGCATCCTCAGGCAGATAGGAGATAATCTTTTTTATTTCCATTTTTTGAGAAATATCATAGTCAAATATTTTTACTCTTCCATCATCTTTAGAAAGTATCGTTGAAATTATTCTAAGACAGGTTGATTTACCAGCACCATTTGGTCCAATCAGACCAAATATCTCTCCCTCGGAAACTTCAAAATCTATCCCTTTTAAAGCTTCAATTTTCCCAAATCTTTTTTTTAAATTTTTCACAGATATAGCTATCATTTTTAAAGTATAAAAACTGATAAATATTTGTCAAGATTTTATATTGTTTAACTTCAACCTTTATCCATTTTTTAAGTTAAACCAAATTTTAGTCTCTATCCACAACTTTTTTCAGGTATTTTGTCTATTCACAAATAAAAGATATGTTTCACAATAAGTTCCAAGTTTACTCTATATATGTTAAAACTCTTAAATTCAGTAGAAATTTTCAATTTTCATTCTTTTTTTTCATTTATACTATTTATATTTCTAATACTATTCTTCATACTCTGGTTTTTTGATTTTTGCAATAAAAAGTATACTGCCGCTATTCTTCTCTCTAATCATAAAAATAAAAGGTTTATTAACCTTTAAAACTCTTTTTTCAATAGCAGCGGTTGATTTTACAATTATAATACCGGTAGCAGCCGTTGCTTCACTTCCCTCCTCATCAACCTGTAAAAAAGATTGATGTAAAACATAATTGATATAAAGATCTTTTTTATAACTCATACCGGAAAAATCCGCATAAGGTGTAAAAGGAATATTCATTCCCATATCTTTTAAAATTTTATTCAAAACAAGTTTTTTGTTGATCTTAAATTTTGGGAAAGATATTTCATCAAATTCTCTGGGAGTCATAGAAGAAATATTTTTTTCAATTTCAGAATAATCGAGCGGGAAAATTGAATTCAGATCTTTTACCGGAACCAAAAAAATGACAGAAAAGTTTGAATCAGCATAAGGATACTCAAAAACTATCATTTTTTCATTCTCAAAATAGTTTACGCTCCCTTCAGTTTTTTTTGACATCATAAAACAGTTTATCACATTATCATCTTCAACAAAAAATTCTTCCTGTTTCGTATACTTTTTTTCAAATTGTTCTTTCCATAAGGATTTCATATAGATCGCGTTTGTTAGCACAAGTGTTGTTGATTCATCTATCATTCCTTTTGGTATAAAATCTTTGATCTTTTTTGCAGAGAAATCTTCTATATATTCATTTATCTTTTTTCTTGATTCTTCAGTTTTATGGATAAAATCCATACCAATTGAAAAAGCATCATAATTTTTTTTCATCGATTCAATATATGTTTCTTTAAATTTATAAGTTTTTTCGAACCATAACCCATTGGATATCTTTAAAGTTATATTTTTATCATTTTTATCAAAGAATTTTTTTTGATTTAGGTAAATATCTCTCAACTTTTCCTTATCTGGAAAATCGAAAACACTCTTTATCTCCTTTTCTGTTTCTCCAGAACTGCCCTCATATGTTAAAGCCATAGCGATTGATATACTAAATGGTGAGATAACTATATTCTCCTCTTTCTCATTTAAAGCATTCATAAGTTTGAAGCCAAAAAGATTATAAAAATTCAAATTGTTCTGATCTGTCATATTTTTTAAATTTGGAACCTCTTTGTTTGAACTTTTTACGCAGGAAAAAGAAATTAAAAAAGAAAGAAAAATAATCGTGAATAAAATTTTTTTCATCTTTACCCCTTTTTAAGGATTCATTTTTATTGAGAGTTTAAGATTGATTTTAAAAAATAATTTCATCAGGAAATATTCAAAAGAACACTTAAAACCTTTTTTATTCAAGATATATACTATAAAACTCCAAAAAATAACATTGAAAAATCTGAATAAAAAGGTTTTTCCCATACAGGTATTGAAGAGCATAAAAATTTTTCTTTCAAAATCTTTAAAGTGATCTATCAAATTCTCAAACGGATCAGTCTTTATTTTCCGAATTCCCTTCATTTTTTATTGAGCCTTTTTCAATAACATATTTAAAAAGACCTGTAAAGAGAAAACCGATGGACAATCCAAAAAGAAAAGAGTAAATAAAAAGTCTTGTCAAGATTGAAGATTTCACTTTAAAATAGTTGTTCTCTCTATATTTGAGATCATTTAAATTCAACAGGCTATAACTACCATCATCCTCATAATAGAATATTCTTCTCTCTTCAACTCTTTTTTGTAAAAGTCCATCTTTAACATAAATTTCAAAATTGTTTCCACTATTTTTAAAAGGGATAAGCATAGAAGAATTTGTCCAGTAAATATTCTTATCGCCAAAAAAAGTTGATATAAAATCTAAAACACAAAATGATCCAAACAAAAAAAAGCCAAAAAGTCCAAGAAAAAATAATGGGTTTAGTTTTCTTTTCACATTACCTCCTTATTTATTTAAAATAGAAAAATTTTAAACTTATTTTTAAATGAAGAAGAAATTTCATATTGTTTTAATTTTAACATATTGTATTTTTTTTACAATAGAATAAAATTTAAAAGGGGTTTTATGAAAAATAGTTTAATTTTTTTATCATTATTCCATTTACGATTTTACTTTTCAATAGTTGTGCTCTTCTTTCTCCTGTAAGAGATATAGTCGGGAAATGGGAAACAACATATCCAGTCAAAGTTTATTATGAAACCGATTTTAACAATCTAAACGGCACACTTGAACCTGTTGCTTACGCTTATTGGGATGTTAGTATTGAAATTACATCAACTTTCAATCAAAATGAAGTTGATATAAAATTTTATTATACAGAGAGTGATTTCACACCCCTTGTTTCAGAAACAGGTATCGTCCCAGAACCATCTCCAATAAATTTAAAAGGTACTATCAATGGCACCAGAATCTACCTTAGTAAATATGATGACCCAACATTCGGGGAATTGAACTATTTGACTGACCTAATGGAAGGTTTCATCGATTATCTTTATACTGGAATATACTCACAAAGAATCTATACTGAACCCAACGAAATGAAACTTATAAAAAAATAGAAGTTTAAATCAGTTCCTTTGGAAAAGGTTCAAAAAATGACTGTTTCAAAAGATAATCGATATTAAATCTTATCACATAAGATTTTAGTAAAATCAGTATGGTATTGATTCCACTCTTTTCATTCAAAAAACCATCAAGATTTTCAAGAATAAATTTTTTCTCCTCTTTCTTTAACTGATTTTTCATATATCCCATTATATGAAGGGCTGTATTATAAACAGATTTTCTTTTATAGTTTATTTTTAAACCATCCAACATCATATCCTCATAGATTTTAAAAACTTTTTTTTCATCAAGTTTAGAATGGTTGGCAACAACTTTACCAAGTTCTCTTAACATTTTTTGATTGTAGGACATAAAAAGAAACTTATTTATTGTATGATATCTTACAAGTTGATCAATATTCTTTTCAAGATTCCTGAAATTTGCTATCGTAAAAATTTTTGTTAGAAAATTTTCTTTAAGATAAAGATTCTTCATCCTCCCCTCAGTCTCTATTGGTATTTTGCTATATTTTTCAATAACGGCTTGAGCGAACAATCCATTCCCTTTACCAATAACAACATTTTTTTCATTATAAATTTTTGTTGTCCTGATTCCACAGGAAGGTGATTTTTCCTTTAAAATAACACCATCAAAGTTTAAACTATTTTTTAGAAAATCTTTTGAAAATTTTTTCATACTACCTGTCATATTTTCCCCAGTTTTACTTTGCACCATATTCAATTCACCTTTACTTAAAACCAATCTAACTGGTTCTCTTGGAACTCCAAGACCAATTTCCATTTCAGGACAAACGGTAACAAAATCAACATATTTTTTTAAACTCTCTACAAATTCGTCTTTGATCATTATACCGTTCCACCTTACAGGTTCAAAATTCAAACATTTACTTACCAGTATCTTTGGTTTTATCATAACCCACATCCTTTAAAATTTTTATAGCTTTTAAAGCACTCTTTTCTTTATTTTTAATTTCAAGCATTATATCAAAATCATAATCTTTTGAAAGCAGTAAGAAATTTTTAAAATCATCCTCATCAATTTCGTTTGAATGTGAACATTTTTCCCCATTTTCATTCTGCGTGCTATAATCAACCATTAGTTTCCCATCATCTTTTTTCCATGTTTTCAAAGATTTTTAATTCCATCCGCTATACCTTCTCCTTCATTTAAACATTTATGATGAAACACATCGAAAACTACAGGTATTCCAGTTTCTGAATCTATTTTTAGACAATCCTTTAAAGGATAAGATCTATCGTCGTTTTCAATAACAAGTCTTTTTTTTATTCTATCAGGTAAATTTTCATAATTTTTAATAAACCTTTCAATCGATTTTTCCCTATTTTCATAAACTCCACCAACATGTATCTGAATCTTTGCACTTTTATCAACACCTAAAAGTTCAAGCACATCAGAATGGTAGTCAAGTTCCATTATACTTCTTTTTACAACATTTCTGTCCTGCGAATTTAGTATTACAAACTGATCGGGATGCATTGATACCCTTATATCATTCTCTTTTACAAAATCTCCGATCTTTTCAAAATCCTTTAGAAAATATTTTTGCCATTTAAAATTACAAATCGGATGCGAAGCAAAAGGAAGAATATCGGAACTTACCCTGAAGAAAAAAATCTTCTTTTTTAAATTGAATTTCAAAATATTAAAAAGACATTCAAGATTACTTTTCACTTTAATTTTTAAATTTTCTTAGGGAAAAATATATTTCCCCTCCTTTTTAATTTAAAACATGCATTGCGTAAGTCAATACCATCTAATTTATATTAAAAAAATTATAAAAAAGTCAATAACTTTTCAAATGGAAAAATGATAGAGGTTGTAAACTTACAAATTTTACATCTTGTTTGAAAAATTTAACTCTTCAATAGTACGGTTATAATTGATTTCAATTTTTAAAATATGTTCCCTTGGATTTTTAAAAGTATAAGTTATAAAAGAAGTACCTCGCTGATATGGGTCAAGTGCTGGGATTTCGGTATAAAGTATTGTATCTTCTATTTCTATTTTTACAGAACATGCTGGTGAATATGATGAGCCATAGTTGGAAAATTGTATCGCGATAAGTGTTGAAACTCCAGATTGAATAAACTTAACACTCTTTCCCCAATAATCCTCTGCAAAAATTGTAGGTTTATTTACAACCCAATCTGCTCTATATATAGGTTGTCCACTTACTCTAATTGGAAGCATAACTTTTCTGTTATCAGAGATTACACATTGATGGTTCTTCTATTACTATATATCCTTCATCACCATTCTGTGTAAAAGAATCGACAAAAACTTTTAAAAAGAAAGTATCATTTTGTATATTCCATTGGTGTAAAATTTGAGTTGTTTTTAAAATTGAATCATCTGAAAAGACTAAGGCTCCAATTCTACCATTTTCTATTTTAAGTCCTCCTGAAACTCTTAAAGAGAGAATATCGAAAAGTCCTATGATATCTCCAGCCGTGATATTTTTCCTATTTTTTGATAAAAGCGTATCACCCTTATCTGAAATTATCGCCTTTCCAGAACCAGATTGGGCACCTTCTAGGTCAGGTATGAGATTTAAAAAATCTACAACATCATCAGCGTAAATCTCCTGACCAGTCATTGGAGGCTCACCATCAGATTCAATGTTAAGATTAAATCTAAACCAACACCAGGTCCAGAAAGCCATGGACCTCCATATGGACCAAATGCTTTAAACTGTGTTCCAACTCCATAACAAAAACCGTAATTACTATATATAACAGATTTATTTGTTTTTTCTGAATTTATAACTATTCTTATAGTTGCAGAATCTCCCTGTCTTATCGAATCAGTATTGTAAATTACATTAACTTTTAAATTAGCATAAAGTTCAAGTGGTGATAAACCTGCGGCGAATTGAGCGTAAGCCTTTAAAATATTTGTTGGATCTATTATTTCTACATACTCATCAACACCTTGAAGAAAATCTGTTTCAATAAACTGAACAGGAAAATTGTATTCTAAATTGATAATTTCTGTAAAGAGAAATATAATAAAAAATAATTAAAAAAATAATAACACATATTTCTTCATATATACCATCCATCCTTTTCCTTATATATTGTATTAAGGCAAAAAAAGATTTTCAAGAACTTTTAAAAAAATTAAAAACAAAAAGTAAAATATAAGATTTCTCAAACTTATTATACTTTTATACTTACTTTTATTATACGGACATAGTCTAAAAAAGTTTAAAAAGAAATTTTTTCATAAGAATTAAAAAACTCAAAACATTACAAATCGATAAACTCTTGATAAAAAAAGAAGGTTTATGAAAATATTTGACTTTTGAAATTATCTCATATAAAAAAGGTGTTTCAAAAAATGTATCTTTTGTTATTTGCTTTTTTTCTTTGTTATTTATTTTATGTTTAATGAAATTTTTACCACCAGATTTGAGAGCCATCCTTTCCTATGGTAAAAATTCTTTCTTCTTCATCATTAGAATTCACTTCCACAAGACGATATAAAGAATTTGAAGGAATATTGTTAAATTCTAAAGGCTCACCTTTTGATTCTCTAACTCCAAGAGAAACCCATTTATCGTTCCAGTAAAAGAGTTCATAAAATTTATCTTTTTCTAAAAAGACCTTTTTTACATTATCCGTAGCATTCTGGACTATCCTTTTAGTTGTTGAGTACAATTTTACATTTATCAATTTATTTGAATCTGGTTTTAAATATTCTTGTTCTCCTTCATAAGTTAAAATGAATGGAAAACCGGCTGGAATAATTTTTTCATCAAGATAGTATATGGGCAAATAAGCAACATCGAGTCCCATTTTGGTAAAAAATCCTTTTCCATCTTGCAACTCACCAAAATGAATAGGTTTCCAATCGCCTGCATTAAAGACACAGAGGTAAACAACACTGGCACTATCTTTAAAATTATTTAATTCAACAAAAATATCTTTTGTTTTTACATACTCATCAGTAACATCAATATAACTGTTTCCACCAAGATATCTTGGAATCTTTTCATAATCTTTTATCTTCGCTTTTATCGGATTTTCATTTTTTAAAAAAGTTTTTCTATAAACCTTTGCTATCCTGTTGGATAAACTATACTCACCTGGATTCTTTTCCGCCCCCATAAAAGGAATCACTTTACCTTCTTTATCTATTGTAGCATTCCAGGCATGGTTATTTGATGTATTAGCCCAATATGGGACATAATCACTTAAAACTGGAACACCAACAGAACGCATGGCATAGATGGCAAGATTTGTCATATCTTCACATCTTCCACTTTTGTTATTTAACATTTCATCAAGTCCCTGATCAGTTGGATGTAAATAAAACCTCGGATCAAATTTAAACCATTCTTTTAAATCGTTGTTAATTTTAGTCGCAACTAAAAGAGGATCATCATTGTATTTCAATGAATCTATGAGTTTAGAATACCTTTCAAAAAAATATTTTCTCCACCTTGATAAAGGCTCTTCACTCCCTCTATAAGACAAAATATATTCACAGAAATTTTCAAAACTTAAATTTTTTGCCCAAGGTAAATTCCATGCTTTAAAAGCAAATTCAATATTTTCAATTAAAAAATCTGATGTTATGATATCTTTATCTTTAATTATTGTATCAACTTTAAAATCTATTGTCCCATATTTTTGCTCTATAGAATCGAGCGCTTCAGATAACCTTTCATAATCCTCATAATCAAAAATGTTAAAATCTATTTTATTTTCTGCGGAATCAACAAGTTTAAAAACAACATATCCACGATCCTCTATGTTTTCAATTAAAAAATATAAAGATTTTAACTTTAAGGAATCATTTTCGTGTAAATAATGTTTTATCGCTTTTTCGAATTCATCTCTATTCTTCGAATCTTCAACAGTATTCAAAACATTTGCAGGGATATTTCTTTTAACACATCCATAAAAGAGAATAATAAAAAACAAAAAAGAAAAAATAAAAATTTTCTTCATAAACTCCCCTTTGAAATTGAAAATGATAACTATTTTTTTAAATAAATATTTCTAAATTATAAAAAAATTATATAAAATTTTACAACCTTTTTTTAACTTGTCAATATTTATATTCCCCTCTTATAGAGGGGTGTCCCGAAGGGACAAGGTGTTCCCCTCTTGTAAAGGGATATCTGCGTTAGCAGAAGGGGTATTCCCCTATTATAAAATACTCTCTGTTTCATTAGGGAAAAATATATTTTCCCTCCTTTTTAATCCAAACATATATTGCGTAAATTAATACTATCTATTTATGTTAAAAAAAATTATAAAAAAGTCAATAACTTTTCAAATTGAAGGGAAAAGAAATTATAAACTTGCAAATTTCTATATATAAGAGTCCCTTTGAAATTTATTATATCTAAATTATATGTAAAGACTAATTTTAATCCAAATCAATTATATAATTAGTCTAAATGTGAATTTAGAATAAATATGGGATAACAACTAAGGATATAGATACATCTAATCTTGAAGGTAAAAACATAAGAAGTCAACTTTTAGTCTTTTAAATGAAAAAAACAGGTTTGAATTATAAACAATTAAGCAAATCTCTTATGATTTAAAAATCCTGATTAGTTTGAAAGTATACAAAAATTTTAAGCATAAAAAAACAGAGATATAATCTCATCAAAAAAACTTGTTCTATCTTGATAAATTAAAAAAAGAGTGTTATATTTACTTTATGATAAAAGAATCGCTTCTTTTAATATTGTAAAGATTGTGAAACTTTTACAAATCAAAAATGGAGGTGAGATATGAAATCATTTAATGTTGTCATCATTGGTGGTGGACCAGCAGGATTAACCACAGCCATTTCTGCAAGGTCCACATATCCTGATAAATCAATTGCGTTGATAAGAAGAGAGAAAACAGTACTTATTCCCTGTGGTATCCCTTATGTTTTAGCAAGCCTTAATACTGTAGAAGACAATATATTACCTGATGGGCCTATACATAATAACAATGTTGAATTAATAGTTGATAATGTCGTTGGTAGAAGGGATAATGTGTTACTTCTGGAAAGTGGCGAAGAGATCAAATTTGATAGAGTTGTTCTTGCAGCAGGTTCAAAACCATTTATTCCACCAATTGATGGGATAGACAAAGAGGGGGTTTATTTTATTAAAAAGGATATGGAGTATTTGAGAAATCTCAAAGAAAAGGTTAAAGAATCTAAAAAAATTGTTGTTATTGGTGGAGGATTTATTGCTCTTGAAGTAACAGATGAACTTCTGAAATTAAAAAAGAAGGTAACTGTCATTGAAAAACTTCCCAATCTACTTCCTCTTGTAATGGATAATGAATTTGGGGATATGGCGATCTCCATTCTAAAAGATATGGGCGCAGATATTTATGTTGATACCGTTGTTGAAAAGATAACAGGAGAAGGAAGGGTTGACGGTGTTGTTCTTACTAACGGTAAAAAGATAGATGCCGATATCGTTATTGTATCAACAGGATACACACCAAATCTTGAATTGGCAGAGAAGATGGGACTTGCTTATAATGAGAACCAGGGTATTATTGTCGATGAATATCTAATGACATCTGAAGATGGCATCTTCGCAGTGGGTGATTGTGCCGCCAAAAGGAGCTGTTTCACAGGTGACTATTCAAAAATTATGCTTGCATCAACTGCTATGGCTCAAGGGAGACTAGTAGGTTCAAATTTGTTTAAGATAAAGGTTATGAAGGTTTTCAATGGAACACTTGGAACATTTTCCACAAAGATTGGGAATGTTTCTTTTGGAGTTTCCGGGCTTACTGAATCTCAGGCAAAGAAATTGGGAATGGATTATGTTGTTGGAACGAATGAAACTGTTGATAAGCATCCTGGAAAACTTCCGGGTGCATCAAAGGTTTATACAAAACTTATTTTTTCAAGATACTCTCACATATTACTAGGAGTTCAAGTTAAGGGTGGAGATTCCATAGGGGAACTTGTTAATATGTATTCTGTGATCATCCAGAATAGAATGACAGATATGGAGATTGATACTTTACAGATTGGAACCCATCCACTTCTCACACCTTCACCCATTGCATATCCTGCTATAAACGCAGCAGCCAATGCAATATTGAAATGGTATAAAGAGAAACCATAAGGGGTTTTGAGGTCTTTTTTGGGATCAGTCTTTGAAATTAAAAAAATCAAACCAAAAATCCAAACATCATAATGGGTAATAAAAAAATATAATTCATCACCTAAACCCTATGTTTTGATTCTTTCAATAAAATACAATGAAAATTCTATTTTCAAACAACTATTCTCAAAGTTATAAGACTGACCCCAAAAAGACCT
>DYMB01000029.1 GCA_020721805.1 Acetofilamentum sp.
TGAAGATGTTTTGAGGCGCGCAAACTATAATCCTACCGAAAAAGAATTGCAGAAAATTGATTTTGATTTTTCTGTTTTGGAAAATGGTGCAAAAGCAGAAAGAAAAAAACAAATTGACGACGCTTTTTCCCTGTCGGAAAAACTGGCAGAGAAGGGATTAGAAATTGACTTAAAGAAGGAGAAAGCACGCTTTGTTTTTGAAAAAATATATCCGGATGTTGATATTGCCGAAACAATCTCAAATCTTTATGGCGAGAAAATAATTAAAATCACAAAAGATAAAATTATTTTAGAAAAAAGTGAGATTGACTTGAATGATCTTGACTTCGAAAAATACGAACCTTTGAAAAAGCTTATCTATTGGTAAACTATGATAATCCTTCAAAAAATTATAGAAAACAAGCGCGAAAGTTTGGATATTCCTTCGGAATGGCTTTATCGCGACTTGAAAAAATTCGGCTTAGACTGGGAACTCTTTCCTTATCAAAAACAGGCGCTTGAAAATATTATCGCTCTTTTGTTTTTGCTCTATAAAGACCATAAACAAAATAATGAATTGGGGCTGGAAAGAAACAAGCGAGAACTTTTTCAATATTATCGAGATTTTGGTTTAAGGCAAGAATTAAGCGAGCAATTAGACATTAAAGAAGAAAACGAAAATTTTAAATTCCTATCTAGTTATTTTCCGGCAGGCACGCGTATTTCTTTTCAAAGCTTTATCAACCGCGCCGCTTTTTGGATGGCGACCGGAAGCGGTAAAACTTTGGTAATGATAAAACTTTTGGCGATTTTGGCTGACTTGATGAATAAAAAACTTATTCCGGAAAAAGATATTTTAATTTTAGCGCCAAAAGACGAAATTCTCTCTCAAATTAAAGAACATATTGATAAATTCAATAAGGGTGCGGAAATAACAATAAACCTCAAAAATTTAAAAGAGTGGGAAAAAGTTAAAAATCAGCAGAGCGTGTTTAATAAAAGCGAGATTAATGTTTTTTATTATCGCGCCGACAATATCGCCGACAAAGAAACAATCTCCAAAAAGAAAAATGGACATAGGATAAATTATGAAAGCATTTACAACAATGGTAATTGGTATTTGATTTTGGACGAGGCACACAAAGGAGAAAAAGAAACCTCAAAAAAACAGCAATATTTTATGGTGCTTACGCAGAATGGATTTTTGTTTAATTTTTCCGCTACCTTTACGGACAATCTTGATATTGTCTCAACTGTTTTTGATTATAAATTGGATACATTTTTAAAAGAGGGCTACGGCAAAAAATTGTATATTGCTGACTCCGATTTTAAGAATTTTAATAAAAGTATAGATGATGATTTTTCAACGAATGAAAAGAAAGATATTATAGCTCAAACCTTAATCATTTTCGCTTTAACTAAAGAGCATTTTCATAAATTGCAATCAATAAGCAAAAACTTATATCATGCCCCGCTTTTAATCACCTTGGCGAACAGCGTAAATACCGAAGAAGCAGACTTAAAAATTTTCTATAATTTTTTGGCGGAAATAGCCAAAGGAAAATTTGATTTTGAAAAAACGAAAAATAATTTGGTTGCTAAATTGGAAAATAAAATGGGGTATCTGTTTGGACTTGGGGATCTGGATCAAATGTTAATATCTGAAATCAAAAATTTAAAAAAGAAAGATTTTTTTAAAGCCGTATTCAACGCTGAAAATCAAGGTAATATTGAAATTGTAAAATTCAAAGACAACAGCAGAGAACTTGCTTTTAAGATAGTCGGCGCTAGTAAGTATTTTATGCTTATCGTAGCAAGCGACATTATCAAGTGGGAAAATAATGTTTTAGAAGGATATGAATTTGGTAGAGTTATCGGCGAAAGTTTTTTTGAAGATATAAACAAGAGGGATGATATTAATATACTTCTCGGCAGTAGGATTTTTACAGAGGGTTGGGATACAAATCGGCCTAATGTGATCAATTTTATCAATATTGGCGTAAACGATGACGCTAAAAAATTTGTTTTACAATCAATCGGCAGAGGAATAAGAATTGAGCCGACATTAAATCAAAGAAAAAGGTTTGACTATTTGGATAAATCGCTTTTTTCAAATTCTGAAATTGTAAATATAGAAAAAAGTAATAATCTCTTGGAAAGTTTGTTTGTTTTTGCCACGAATAAAGAAGTAGTAAAAAATATTTTGGAAGGACTTGAAAAACAGGCCAACGCCGAATGGATAAAAATTGAGGGAATAAAGAAAAATGAAGAAATCAAAGAAAGCGAATTGCCGATTTTTATTCCGGTTTTTGAAGACGGCGGATTAAACGATAAACCCTTTTGGATTGGCAAGAATGAATTTAACGAACTTTCACAGCTTGTCCAGAGAAATGGGGCAAAGGTGCTTCTTTTGAAAAACTGGGCCAAATTAAGGACATTTAAAAAGATAAGCGATAAGAATAATTTTGAAATCAGTGATAGGAGAAGGAAAAAATCAATAGAAAATATCCTATTTATAGCGGACAATTATTTTAACGAGAACATAAAAAAATTAAGTGAAATAAAAATTTTGGATGGTGAAATTTCTCATTATGAAGAAGTGAAAACAAATATAGAAAAAACCGAGGTAAAAAAACTGGAGAAAGACATTTTGAAAATTATTAAACCGAAGAAAAGTAGTGTTGAAATATTTGAGATGGTGAAACAAGGTAAAATAAGCCAAAAAGAATTTGAAAAAATAGACAAAGAAAGAATTGATAATGAAAAGATAGATACCTTAAAAAAACATTTAGATTTTGAAATTTTAGAAGAACATTATTATTCTCCAATCTTATTTAAAAAAGATACAGAAAATTTTCAGCATATTATAAAAAACGAGAGTGAAATTAACTTTTTATATGATTTGAGAAAATATTTGGAGCAAGAAAATAATCAATTGAAAAAAAATGATTGGTGGTATTTTTCAAAAATTGACGAAACCATTGATAAAATCGGTATTCCTTATTTTGATTCGGAAAAAAGCGAATACAGAATGTTTTTCCCTGATTTTATTTTTTGGTTTAAAAAAGACGGTAAATATTACTTGAAATTTATTGATCCACATGGAACTGAATACACTAGAAATTCTACTGAAAAAATTGACGGCTTCCTTGATTTTCTTGATGATTTTAATAAAATGAGGAATAAAAAACTTGAAAAGGTAGAAATGTTTTATTATAACAAACTGCAGCCTGGCAAAGAAATTAAAGAAGAATATAGGAAATATTGGACGAATGATTTTGAGAGGATATTTTCTTATTGATAATTGAGGCGAAGCGCCAAAGTATATTGCCCTTAC
>DYMB01000030.1 GCA_020721805.1 Acetofilamentum sp.
AGTTACATCAAGATATCCATCAAAAGATAATTATTATAATCATATGTTTGTACAAGCTGCGAAAAACCACATGAAAGGGGTAGAATTTAATATTTTAAATGATGTTTTTATACCCATTTATCAAGGGGAACCATATTTTCATTTATGGTTCATCTACTCAATATTTGTATTGTATTTGCTAACACCATTTATAAGGATATTTTTAAATAAAGTCAGTGTAAATACTACTTTCAGTATTATATTTATCGGTTTCATTACAGTGATGATTTTCAATGTATTAATCAATGAAAAATCATTTTTCATAATTGAATTACTAAAGTACATACCTTATTTTTTAGCAGGTTACATTTTTAGATTTGTCAATATCCAAAAAAAGTATTTTTTTGTTTCATTAATATTATTTATATTATCCTTTGTCATTACAGTCTCTGGTACATATTTGTTGTCAATTCAAAATGCTACAGTGTCGCCTTCCTCTCTCTATTATTATTCTTATTTAAGTATTACAATCGTTCCAATGTCTTTAGCTATTTTTTATATCTTGGCTTACCTAAAACCTGTTGTTATCAATACTAAATATTCAAGTTATGTTTTTGGTGTATACCTGATTCATCCAATCATATTGGAGATTTTTAGATTCGTTGGCTTGAAAGCTGAAAATTACCCCCCCCTATTATCAATACCAATTATAACTATCATACTTGTTTATCTTTCCTTTCTGTTTGTTTCAACAATCCAAAAATCCGTGATAATGAAAAAAACGACAGGATTATAAAATGACTCATTTTAATGTCAATAAATTTTCCATCAGGCAGACGATAAGCATCAAATCATACTTATTCTTGCTTATGATGTTTTTATTTTTTATTGCTTTTAATAGTGGGGTAGTTAACACAACTACCACTGGATTAGTGGATGAAGTATTTTTGTTTCTTTCTGTTTTGATCATTTTTGCTTCTTCTTTACATCAGTTATCTGATAAGAAAATTCAAAAAATTTATGCCATTTTATTATTGTACTTAATTTATCAAGTTGTGAATTATTTTTATTCTCCATTTGAGTTGAAGATAGGATTGGTTATGGCACAATCACTAATCAATATAAAAGTGTTTTTGGTCGCTTTTGCTATTTTGCTAATATGGCAAGACAGCAGATTTAATAGAAAAATAGTTACAAATATCTATTATCTTTTTATCGGATTATTCATTATTGGAATGTTGCTTAATTTTGGATTGCAAGAGTGGTGGCATATAGTAACGGGCTATGCTGAAACGATAAGCTATCGCTATGGATTTATCCGTCCGGTAGGATGGCTGGGCCATGCCGCTCAAAATGGATATTTTTTTGCTATTACGTTCGTAACACTTTTTCTTTTATACGCTAAAAAACCAGTTATAAAAGCCGGTATCTTCGTGAAGAAATTTTTTATATTTATCATCATCGATTTTTTAATGGCTTTTCCTCTTTCTGTAAGAAAGGGTATGATGATGATTGTTCCCTTTGGATTTACAGCATTTTCCCAATTAAAAGGAGCAAAAAAAATCTTGTTTGTAACCATGGCGATAATTTTTCTTGTTCTATTTTTATTTCTTATTAAAGATGCACAAATGATGCAAGATACGCTCATGAACATTAGAGATATGACAACGGCTGAAGACAATAGCTATATAAGAGGATTAATGATTTATCATGGAGCTTCGTTATTTGGTGAATTCTTTCCATTTGGGGTTGGAAATGCAACTTTTGGAACAGTGTTAAGTCAATATAATACTTTTGAAGTTTATGCTTATGTTGGATTACCTAAAGACCGTTATGAACAAGGAGAACTCAAAGGGCTTTACGATTCTGGAATGTTTTCTATGCTTGCAGAGAATGGATTCTTTGGAATGCTATTGATGTTTAGTTTCGTTTATTATTTTTTCAAATTTAACAAGAAAAAACTAGACTCATATAATTACATAATTTTTAGAATTATTACTTGGTTTGCTATTCTTTTGAGTTTAACAGAGCCTGTATGGCAAAATGGTATGTTTACAGTTATATATGTAATGAATCTATTATTTATATATACAAAAAATAATATTTATAGACAAAATGGAAAGTGGGTAAGTTATGAATAATAATATTAAGATTCTTTTGATTAGCAATATGTATCCTACAAAAGAACAGCCTGTTTTTGGAGTTTTTGTAAAAAATTTTGAAGACGGGGTTTTAGAAAATGGTGGAATTATCTATAAATCAGTTATAAGTGGAAAAGGTAAAACAAAACTTCAAAAGATTTTTAAGTATTTAGGTTTTTTCTTTTCTGTATATAAAAATTTACTTTTGAAAGATTTTGATCTTGTCTATGTTCATTACAGTACTCATTCTGTTTTGCCCTTGGTGCCTGTATATAAATTTATAACAAAACCGATCATTATAAATGCTCATGGAGGTGATTTACTGCCTCAGAACAAAATGAGTGAAGTATTATTTAAAATAACACGCAATTGTGTACATAATTGTAAAATGATGGTGGTTCCCTCAAGATACTTTTGTGAAATAGCTAAAAAGAAATATAACCATAATAATGTTTTTGTCTCTGCATCAGGTGGGATTAATACGGAACTTTTTAAACCGGTCGAAATTCTCAAGGATCAAATGGTCTTCACTTTGGGATATGTATCCCGTATTGATGAGGGGAAAGGGTGGGATACCGTGCTTGATGCGCTGTTCAATCTGGTTCTTCAAAAGATTACCAATGTCAGATTGTTGATGATAGGTGGCGGAGTGCAACAATCACAGCTTATAGACAAAATCTCATCGTTGGGTTTAAAAGACTATGTCACATATCTGGGATCGATTCCTCAAAAAGAGCTTCCATTGTATTATACACAAATGGATGTTTTTGTTTTTCCAACAAGATTGCCAGAGGGTTTGGGCTTAGTGGGACTCGAAGCGATGGCCTGCGGCGTACCTGTGATAGGATCGGATATAGGTGGGCTCAAAGATTATATCAAAAGCGGATACAATGGAGAGTTATTTGAACTCGGTAACAGTCAGGCACTCTGCGAAATAATCAAAAGATTCATGATACTTGATATTAAGGAACGAGAACAATACCAGAACAATGCCATTATTACAGCAAGGCAGTACGATTCACAGGCAGTTGGACAAAAGCTTTATAACAGATTGTTAGAGCTTATTCTTTGAACAAATTGAATTTGGATGGAAAATCATGAATCATATTTGTTGGCAAAGAGTTTATAATGAATAAATTAAAATTAATAATTTACTATCT
>DYMB01000031.1 GCA_020721805.1 Acetofilamentum sp.
TTTTAAAAGATTTATACTTATTGTTCGTTCAGCCGGATTTATATCGTCAAATATGATTTCTTCGATGAACACTCTGACCTATTGTTATGCTCTATACCTGAAACTGAGAGAAGCGAACGAAAACAGCGGAGAAATTGAACGGTTTATTCGAAGGTGGTTTGTTCTCAGCTCAATAACATCCCGGTATAGTGGTTCATTTGAGAGTCAAATTGAATCTGACATTAAAGAAATGACATCTATCGGTTTTAATGAATTTCTTGAAAAAAATGAGAATGCCCTTTTGTCAGAAACATTCTGGGATGTTGCTCTGGTGCAAAACTTGGCGACTTCAAATATAAATAGCGTCAATTATAATGTTTTTTTGGCATCACAGGTGAAAGCTAAAGACAAAGGATTCCTGTCAAAAGACATTACAGTGGGTGACCTGATAGAAGTCAAAGGAGATATTCACCATGTGTTTCCGAAGGAGTTCCTGAAAAAACAGGGATTGAAGAAGAATGAGTATAATCAGATAGCCAATCTTGTTTATATGCAGACGGAAGTAAACATAAAAATAGGCAAAAAAGAGCCGAAGAACTACTTAAACGAACTGATTGAAAAACATTCAAAGAAGCAAATGACTTACGGCTGTATTGAAAATACTGATGACTTGATGGAAAATCTCAAAATGCATTGCATACCTGAAACTATATTGGAAATGAGCATTGATGATTATGAGGAATTTCTGAAACAACGCCGCCGCCTCATGGCTGAAAAAATTAAGAAATACTATAAGAAACTGTGAAAGCAGTCGGCGGAATAAAATAAAAATAACAGGAGGAGAGATGAAAGAGGCGGGGAAGATATCAATTGAAAGCAAAATACATATAATAAGGCATCAGAGAGTTATGCTTGACAGAGATTTGGCTGAGTTGTACGGAGTTAAAACTGGAGTTCTAAATCAGTCGGTTAAAAGGAATATTGAGCGGTTTTCCGGTGATTTTATTTTTTCCTTGACAAGAGAAGAGATAATGAACTTATCACAAATTGTGACAAGTTCAAAAATTAAACACGCACCAAGAGTATACGCATTTACCGAGCAAGGAGTAGCGATGCTTTAAAGTGTTTTGAGAAACAGTTGGGGACGGTGCAAAAAAAAGGGTAACAGGTAGCAGGTAACAGGTAATAGGTAAAAGAGAGTACGCTGGTAAGAAGCAAAAGGAGAGAAGAATTATAAAGGGGAAATGTTGATAAAATGGATTGGAATGGTAAAATTAAGAAAATTAGGAGGAAAAGATGGCTGATAAAATAGAATCAATTTCAAATCATCTAAATAGACTATTTAAAGTTAGTTTAATGTTTATCCTATTGATTTTAGATATTCAATTTATTCAAGCCGGATGTTTAGGAAATTTTTCAAATACTAAGGTCGATACTAAGGTCGAATTATATTCTGAAGTAGATCCTGCTTTTACAAAAACAAATATGGAACAAATTATTGTTTGGGCAAATATAGCAGATAGAACCACACAAAAAGCACTCGAAAATGTATGGGTAAATGAATTTAAAATTTATAATGAAAAAGCAAAAGTATATGCAATTTCGGATATAATCCCAATGACAAGAAAAGTTGAAAATGAGATAGACAGTATAATATATGAATATAATATTGATGCAATTATTGTTTTAAATGTTGAGAGTCAAGAGAAAAAATATTATTATGTTCCAGAAACTCAGATGAAAACGGGAAAGGGAGAATGGGATTATTTGGGTAATTATAGTTATAAGGAAAGAACGGAAAAATATGGGGGATATTATTTTACAAAACCATTATCAAAAATCAATATAGAAATATACGAAACAAATACAAGTCGATTAATGTATTTAGCACAAGTAAAGGCTGCAGGTAATGCGTACGCTTCCCCATATGATCTTGTTGAAACCACAGTTAAAGAGGCAACGAAAGACATTTTTTTAAAAGGGCTAATGGAGTTTCATAAAATTGAATATGAATATAAACAAAAACAACTGGAAGAGAAAGAAAAAACTAAAACAAACAATGCTATGAATTGCCGCCTCTGGATAGGAGGAACATCATGTCTTTTATTTTCTGTGGTTACATTATTGCGAATAATTTCTTTTTAGGAAGCCCAGAGAGGACGATAGGTTTTGTCAATACTTTTAGAAAAAGGATAGGTGGGGACGGTGCTTGGATTCTTGACTTCTTCGGCTTGGCAGAGAGAAAAAAGAGAGATAGAATTCAGAAAAGCAGGAGGTGAAGATTGGCGAACTTGAGAAATTATCATATATCAGTTCCGTTATCAGAGTAGTAAGAGGAAAACAGGTTATACTAAGTAATGATCTGGCAAAACTGTATAAAGTAGAACCGAGGGCGCTAATCCAATCAGTAAAGAGAAATATCGAAAGGTTTCCAGAAGACTTTATGTTTCAGCTGAACAAAAAGGAGTATGATAACTTGAAATCACAAATTGTGATTTCAAGATGGGGTGGTTCAAGAAGAGCTCTGCCTTATGCTTTTACGGAGCATGGTGTAGCAATGCTGTAGAGTGTTTTAAAGAGCAAAACAGCTATTCAGGTAAATATTAGAATTATGAGAGAGTTTGTAGATTTCAGAAAATATTTACATCACATCAAGATGTTTTAATCAAGCTTGAAGCATTGGAGAGTAAAGTTGCAAGTCATGATGTGAAAATATTGGCAGTCTTTGAGGCACTTAAACGATTAGTTGAAAAAGATGTAAAAGATAAACAAAAAAAGATTGGATTTACTCCCTAATCGGAGCAGAAACCGATGGGATGGGGATTGTAAAGTCAGATCAAAAAACGTCATGCGCCTTGTGCCGTGAGCCATGGGCAAGAAAAAGACAAAACAAAAGAATGAATAGAAGCATAGAGGTTCCTTCTTCGAAGACTCATCGCAATGACAGATAAAAAGAATGATCTGGTAAAGACAACGCGGATGGAGATAATGATGATTTGATGAGACTTAGCGGTATAATTACAAAAATGGATAGTTTTAAAGATAGTGGACTGAGAAGAATAGTTTATAGTTAAAGAAAAAAAAGTGAGAATAAAACGAAGGGCGGACTTATAGAAGACAATGGAAAAGGCTGTGAATGGGGAGTATCCTGAAGGTATAAGGGATAACGAACAGAGACCGTGACTTGTATCTGACAACGGGTGTCAGACTACATCATTAAAGTTTATAAAACACACGGCTCTATTGGGAATAGAAA
>DYMB01000012.1 GCA_020721805.1 Acetofilamentum sp.
TTGAAAAAGATTCAAAATATCGCGATAACATAAATGGGATCTTAAAAGTCTCTCTTAACGCTTCAAATTTTACAAAAAAACTTTTATCCTTCAGTAAGGATAGTTTAACCGATCCTGAGATAATATCTTTAAATTCTTTTCTGAAAGATTTTTATCAGGTTATGAAAAATCTTGCAGGTGAAAATATAGAGATAATATTAAAATTGGATAATGAAATAGAAAATATTTTTATTGATAAGATGAGTCTTCGGCAGATACTTATAAATTTAATCTCAAATTCAAAAGATGCCATTGAATCTAAAGGTAAAATAGTTATAGAAACAAGAGATGTTTACCTTGATGAAGAATATATAAAAAATTATTATAAAGTTGATAAGGGAGAATATATACTACTCTTGTTTTCAGACAACGGTTGTGGTATAGATCAAGAAAACTTTGATAAAGTATTTGATCCATTCTTTTCAACAAAGGGAGAAAAGGGAACTGGATTGGGTCTATCTATAGTTTATGGAATCGTAAAACAGTTTAAAGGTCATATGACTCTTTATTATGAAAAGAATTTTGGAACAACCTTTAAAATTTATTTACCTGTGACAGAAAAGAGAAGAAAAATGATGCTATAAATAAAAAAGTTATTTTTAAAACCACCGGAGAAAAGATACTTCTTGTTGAAGACGATGATTCTTTGAGAAATATTTTATATAATATTCTTGTAAAAAATAATTTTGAAGTTGTTAAAGCGAAAAGTGCAGATGAAGGATTGAAATCTTTTAAAAACGATAGTTTTTCTCTTGTCATCAGTGATATGGTTTTACCTGATAAAACGGGTATCGAACTATTAAAAGAATTTAAAAAGATTAGAACTGATTTTAAAATCATTCTAATTTCAGGTTATACCGAAGAAAATTTTATAGATAATGATATCAGGGGAATACCTTTTCTTAACAAACCGTTCAGGACTTCAGAACTTCTTTTAAAAATTTCTGAAATTTTAAGATAATTTCCATATTGATAAAAATAGTTAAATTGTTATAATCCTAATAAATGTCGGAGTGGCGGAATCTGGTAGACGCGTTAGATTCAGGTTCTAATGGGGGATACTCCGTGGGGGTTCAAATCCCCCCTTCGACAGAGAACCATTATGTTGAAAGAAAACGAATATTTAAAAATTGTAATAGAATCATTTAAAAAATATCTTCCCAGAAGAATAGTTGAAAAAATTTTATCGAATCCTTACGATGTCAGGGTTGATTCTGAAAGAAGAGTTGTAACAGTCTTGTTTGGAGATATATCAGGTTTTACGGCGTTATCTGAAAGGCTCGATCCAGAGGATGTTATAAAGGTTATCAACAAGTATTTTGAAAAGATGGTAAGGATAGTTGACAAATATGGAGGGGATGTAGATAAGTTTATAGGTGATGCGATCCTTGTTGTTTTTGGAGCACCCATAGCTCATCCTGACGATCCCGAAAGAGCAGTTCGGGCGGCACTTGAGATGCAAAGGGAGATGGGAACGATTGAACCGATTCTGGCTAAAGGTGAATATGTTAAGGTTACAATGCATATAGGTATAAATACAGGTGAAGTGGTCGCTTTGAATATGGGTGTTGACGATAGGATGGAATACACGATAATGGGTGATAATGTTAACCTGACATCAAGATTGGAAGGTGTAGCAAAATCTGGGGAAATAATCATTTCGGAAAATACTTACAAGTATGTGAAGGATATTTTTGAATTCGAAAAACTTGAACCTGTTAAGGTTAAAGGAAAAGTTGACCCTATCCAGATATACAGAGTTTTATCCTTAAAAGAAAAAGCTTATAAGAATGAAGATCTTATTTTTGTGGGTGAACCTGATGTAAAATCTTTACCTGAAAGATTGTTAAAGGATTTTATCGATAACCAAAAGAATTTTTCACTTTTTGTAAAAGGTGAAAAAGGTTCTGGTAAAACCACATATCTTTCTATTCTTTATGATAGATTTGATAGAAAAAATGTTAAAATAATCAAGCAGGCAGGACAATCTTTTTTTAAAAATATCCCATATCAAAAAATAAAAGATCTTGTTGGTTATATACTAAAAATAGAAAGTTTTTCTTCTAAAGAAACAATAAAGGCAAAAGTTGATAATTTTTTGTTGCCAGAGGAGAGTGATGGTATTTATCTTTTATACAATATTCAAGATTTTGATTTCGATAAAAAGACATTTGATATCAAAATTAAAGACTCTTTAATGATTTTGATTCAAAAATATATCCTTTCAAATAAAACACTTTTCATCTTTGATGATTTTGACCTTTTCGATGTGGAATCAAAAAATATTTTTCAAAAAATTTTTAACCAGATGCAGGATTTTAAAAATGTTTCGATTGCTTTATCTTCAGAGGAGGATATAAATTTTGATTTTACCGATAAAATTGTTTTGAATAATTTTGATTTTAAAAATTTTGAAGAGTTTTTAAATCTGAAAGTTCAAAAAAAACTTTTAGAGGAAGACAAAGGATTTTTATATAGAAGGACAAATGGAAACGGTGGCACACTTGTAGAACTTTTAAACTTCATAGATGAAAGAAATTTTTTTGAAACCGTTGATGGTATACTCCATATTAAGGATAAATGTAAAAACCTGATACCCGATTCGTTGAAATCAATTTTCATCTCAAAGATAGACAACCTTTCAGAAATCGAAAAAAAGATTTTACAGTATTCATCCGTCCTTGGTTATGAGTTCAAAAAAAACGATATAGTTGAATTTTTTCAGTTTCCTCTTTTAACTGTTGAAAAAAGTTTAAGTGAATACATAAAAAAGGGATTTATAAATTTTATCGATAAAGGGAGATACTCGTTTTTTTCTGAAATATTTTATGATTCCGTTTACAATTCGTTATCGCTGGAAAAAAGAAAAAGTTTACATAAAAAAATAGGTGATCGCATAGAGAAGAGTAAAGACCAGAATAACGAGGATACAATAAGAGCGCTTGCAAAACATTTTTACATGGCTAACGATACACAAAAAGGGCCTCTATGGCTTGAAAAGGTCGGGGATCTGAACTTGAAATATTTTTCCTACATAGAGGCAGGGAAAGATTATGAGTACGCTTATGATATGCTTTCCGAAAATAAAGCAAAAAATTTAGAGAAACTGATTTCGATTGTTATCAAATTGATAAATGTATATATAACACAGGGTGGATTCAACAGGGCTCAAAAATTACTTGGTGAAAATAAAGAATTTTTCATCAAAAACAAAAAAATTTCAGAATATTATCTACTCGAAGGGATGATAAATGACAGAAAAGGTGATTACAAGAATGCTGAAGATTTTTATTTGAAATCTCTACAGGATGCTCTTAATGAAACGCACAGTAGTATAGTTTCAAAAATTTACAATTCTCTCGGGATTTTAAAAACTTTTGAAGGTAAACTTGATGAATCTTTACAATATTATAATTTAGCTTTAAACGATAGTTTAAAAGGTGATGATAAAAAGGATATCGCTGCATACTATTTGAATATAGGAAAAATTTACCTGCAGCAGAGTAAAATGGATGAAGCGAAAAAGCATTTCCAGAAGGCTTACGATATATATGAGAGTCTTGATTATAAAAAAGGAGAAATGTTATCTTTGATAAATATCGGAATAATATACGATACTGTTGGAAATTTTTCCAGGGCTGAGGAACTGTACAATAAAGCTCTTGAGTTGTCAAGTATGACAAAGGATGATGTGGAAAGGGCAAGGATATATAACAATCTTGGCAATATAGCATTTTTAACCGGAAAATACAGTATTGCTCTTGAACACTTTAAAAAAGCTTCAGAGATTTTTACCAAATATGAAGAGTTCAAAGGTGTTGCTGAAACATTTTCAAATCTTGGTGAGATAAATTTTTTGTTGGGTAATTTTACCGAATCGAAAAAGTATTATGAGGAAACATTGAATATATGTGAAAAAATATCACATAAACATTTAAAAACCTATTCTTCTTTAAACTATGCCAACCTTCTATCATTTTTAGGTTACCTACAGAAAGGGGAGGAAATGATAGAGAGTTGTCAGGAATATATAGATAAAAACGATCTTGTCGATTTCAAAATAATATCTTTAAATTTTTCAGGGAAAATAATAGGTTTGAAGTCCTTTATTGAAAAGGAAAAGAAAATTTTATATCAGGCGCTTGATCTGGCAAAAAGTGTAAAAAATTTAGAACTTGAAAACAGCGTAAAATCCACATTGATAAAGTCTTTGATAGAATCAAATGAGATTGAGGCTGCAGAAAATATGGCTTATGATGTGCTTTCATTCGCTGAAGAATCAAACAACGAAATACTTGTTGCTGATGTATACGCTTCCCTTGCCGACATATATGTCAGAACACAGAATGTTGAAAAAATATCAACTGTTGCTGAAAAATCTTTCGATCTGTTACAAAAAACCGAATCCAAACTCTCACTTTTAAGAACATATATTTCAATGGCGAGATTCTATCTTCTGACTGAGGATTTCACCAGTTGTGAAAATATTTTGAAGGAATGCGAGAGATTATCCGAATCGATCGGTTCAATAGAACATATGATAATAGTTAAAAAGATTCAGGATGATCTATATGCAAAACTTAACGATGAAAAATCGAGGTATTATTCTCTTTTAAAATGTGTCAACATTGTCCAGAAATATCAAAAAATAGCTGGAGAAGATAATAGAGATCATCTTCTTTTCAAAAGAGGTTTCATAAACTATTATGTTCACTTGATGAATCTAATGTTTAAAATGTATGATACGGAATTCATAATAAATGTTTTAAAAGATTTTCAAAAGGATGTTGTCTTTGAAGCTTTAAAAAGAATAAATAAAATGGAAACATCAAAGAACGAAAAATTAAGAATTTTATTTGATTACTACAGGGATGAATATTATGAAGAGAATCGTTAAACTGTTTTTAGTTACCTTGGTACTCTTTATTAGTTTTTATTTAATATCAATATTTTTGATTAAAACTTTTTTAAACGAGGAAAAAATAAAAAATTTGATTTATAACAATCTTGCAAAATCCGGTTATAAGTTTGAAACAAAAAAAATTAATTTTAGTTTTTACCTTTTTGATACTTCCGCACTTTTAGAGGAAGTCCATCTTGAAAACGAAGTTTTTAATATGCACGGTAAATTGTTAAAAATAAGTTTTAATCCCATAAATATAATTTTCAAAAAACGAATCGATCTGAAAGATATCAACCTTGTGGATTTTGAACTGATTTTCAAAAATAAAAAAACAAGCGAAAAGATTGAAAGCGATACCATGAAGGGTAAAATTTTAGAGATCTTTACAGACATATATTTAAAAAAAGGAACAATAGTTTATGATAAAATTTTTATAACCGATCTTTCAGGTCATTTGAAGGTTCAATATGATAGTTCTTTAAGTTTTGAAACCAACCTTCTTTTTGATTTCAACTATGAAAAATATTCTTTTAACTCAAACAGGTTAATTTTGAGAGGGATTTTTGATTCTTTCCTTTATCTGGAAAAGGTGAATTTTAAAAACTCTCTATTTGAAATTTATGGAAACTTGAAAAAAAATGATAACAATTTAAATTATAATCTCTCCTATACCATTTTAAAATCAGATTCGCTGACTGAATTGTTCAAAATCAAAAACTTATCCACATCTGGAGTTTTGAATGGTTCATTTTCAGGCCTATACATTTTGGGAAAGCCTTTTAAAGAACAAACCGATTCGTTAATAAAAAATATTGAAGTACAATTTTCAAATTTCAACCTTTCCTATGATAAATATAAAATAAAAATTTTCGATGATTGTGTTTTAACAAAACAAAATGAGAATATCATTTTATGGGGTGAAATTTGTTTTAACGATGATACTTCAGGATTGAATTTTATTTTTAATTTTCAAAAAATTTTTGAAGACACTTTTGATTTTATCATCAACCTTGATGCTTTTAATTTGAAAAACCTTCAGAATTTTATTCAAGACAAAAAATTGTATTTAAATGGAGAATCCAAATTAAAAATAAGTTCAACAGTTGAAAGAAACCTGGTGAAAAATCTTGATTCTCTTATAAACTATTCAAACATTCTATTTTCTTCTGCTTCTATCAAATTACTCTATGATACATTTAATTTAGATATTTCAAACATAGATGTAAAGATAAAAAAAGGAATTTTAAAAGGACTTTTTAAACTTGAAAACGAATATTTGAAAGGTCTTGTAAACATCTCGGGTGATTACTCAAAGAATATGGTTTCCCTTTCCACATTATCAAAATTTAAGATTGGAAAGTTTGTAAAAAATTATTCTGCCGATGGAGAGGTTGATGGAAAAATCGTTTTTAACATTAAAGATAAAAGTAATTATGGTAATTTAAATTTAAAGTTGGCTAATCTAACGGGTGAAGGTTTTAACGATAGTTTGAGAATGGTTATAAATAAAGTAACATTTAAAAACCTAACTCGGGAAGTCAAAATAGAAACTCTTTTTTTTGATGGAAGATATATATCTGGAAATTCAAGGGATCTTTCTTTTAATAGATTTAAAGATAAAGTCATCCTCTCGGGTAATTTAAACCTTGATTATATCAATTACGATTCACTCTTTTTTAAAAAAAGTAGTGAGAACGAAAAGAAGGAAAGCAAACCGCCTGTTATAGATAAAAAATATAAGGGAACATTTAAAATTACCGCCGGTAAATTGCTTTTTAAAGATGAACTGCTTGAAAATGTAAAATTGGACATAATTCTTGATACCGGGCTTTTTATTGTAAAGAATGTGAATTCAAACTTTTTGAAAGGGAAGATAGGGGGAAATTTTTCTTATTTTTCATATAGAGAAGGGTATATAGAATCTTATTTTGAAGTAAAAGATGTCGTTATAGATGATTTTATGAAAAGAAAACACTATTTACCCTTTGATATGGGATCAAAAATTTTTACAAATACTCAATTAAATTTTTACCATAATAAAGTCAAAGAAAGTTTAAAGGGTAAAATAGATGTTGAGTCAAAACAGGGTTGGATTCATTTCACAGGTTTGATGGGGAAAATCTCATCTGCACTCAATCTCCCTATTCCAGATACATTCTTCTTTGACGATATGTATGGAGAGTTTGAAGTTGATTCCCAGAAGGTAAAATTTGAAGATTTTGAAATGCAGAAAAATGGGCATTATCTTGTTTACAAAGGTGAGGTCGATTTCAATAAAGTTATGGATATAGAGGGAATATATTTGATAGATATGAGAATCGCTGATACCGGATTACTTGAGAAGATATTAAGAATTTCGTCCTATCCTTCAGATTCGATCGTTGTTAAATTCAGGTTGAAAGGTGATTATAAAAAACCAAACATAATTATAACATATAACTCTATAGGTTCATATTTAAAAGAAAAAACAGATGAGAATATCAACAGGATGTTAAACGATTTGAAGGGTATTTTTAAAAGATGATCATTTAACCAGTCTTATATTTTTTGTATCTTCAAGGATTATCTGGTAACCGTATTTTATATGTCTGGTTAAAAAACCGGAAACTATAATTTTTTTATTTTTGAAATATAATGGATTTATATTTTTATTTTTGAATTCTTTAACGACTTTTTGAAAAGCAACTATGGAAAAATTCTCATAACCTTTTAATTTTATAAAATATGTTTCACTCTTTTTTGATTTATAGACATCCTTTACAGTGCCCATCAGGTTAACGAATCTGTTTTCATATAGGTTTAGATTCTTTTTTATCAATTCGAAGTTCAAAGTGTCATTTATCGAATCGATGGAGATAGAATTTTTTCTTATCGTGTTATAAATATTTTTTATCTTTTGAAATGTCAGGGTATCATCCATCCTGATATAGAATAGATTCTTTAAATATTTTTTTGTGTAGAGTGGACGATTCGATATTATAATTTTTTTTGAATCGTTAAAAATCATAGTCATTTCAAACAAGGAATCATCATAGAATAAAAGTGTATCTGATATTTTTGATAAGGTATCCTTTAGAGAATATTTTTTTGTTAACGAGTTTTTGCCAACGAGAATTATAAGATTTTTTGGGTTATCGTTATTTAGCAGTTTTAAAAGATCTTTATCGGTAAACTCTTTTGAAACTATAAAGACTTTTGAATCTTTTTCGTTAACTATATTTTTAAAATCTTCAACAAAACTTTCATAGGAGAATTCTACCCTGTAATCAGATATTAATGATAACGATAGAAAAAAAATAAAGATTGATGCAAAAGTTTTAATCATCCGGAAAAATTTTTTTTGGGTTGAAAACATTAAGTGGGTCAAACAGAGTTTTAATCTTTTTTTGATACTTTATTTCATCTTCTGAGAAAACCATTCTCATAAATTTTTTTTTGTAGATTCCTATTCCATGTTCACCTGAAATCTTTCCTCCCAAATTAACAGTTGTCTTTAATATTCTGAACAAAAGTTTATCAAGATTTTCATCAAAGTTTTTATCATCCTTTTCTGTTTTTAAAATGTTTATATGAACATTTCCATCCCCTGCATGTCCAAAAGTAATTATAGGTATTTTGAATTCTTTTTCAAGAGAATGAATTTCTTTTATAAGTTGAGGTAACTCTTTAATTGGAACAACAACATCCTCTCTTTCTCTCGAAAATGATGATTGGACCATCGCATCGTGTAAAGATCTTCTAGCAGTCCATATTTTATCTTGAAAATTTTTATCCTCGGCAACGAGTATATCTATACATTTCAACTCTTTTGAAAGGCTATCCAGCACTTCGATGATCCTTTCTATACTCTCTTTTGTAAAGCCATCAATTCTTATAAGAATCTGTGCTTCTCCCTTTTGAGATGCCATTTCACTACCCAGAAACTTTTTTGCTGCTTCAAGAGCTCTCTTTTCCATAAATTCGATAGAAGTGGGAATGATCCCTGAATGTAATATTTTTACAACAGCATAGGAAGCATCGGAAATATTTTCAAATGCGAGCAATAGATCAATTCTGTATTCTGGTAATGGAAGTAATGAAAAGGTTATCTCCGTAATAAACCCCAGTGTTCCTTCCGAACCGATAAAAATATCTTTCATATTATAACCTGTTGCATCCTTCTTTACCTTTCCACCGAATTTTAAAATTTCGCCTGATGGTGTTATGACTTTTAGTGTTCTGACATAATCTTTTGTTATTCCATATTTAACAGCGGAAGGACCGCCAGAATTTTCAGCCACATTTCCACCTATGGAACAGGAATCGAGGGAAGCCGGATCGGGCGGATAAAAAAGTTTTTTTTCTTCAACCCTTCTTTTCAATTCACCGGTTATAAGTCCAGGTTGAACTGTTACCATAAGATTCTCACTATCAATTTCAACGATCTTATCCATCAGTTCAGTCGAAACTATAATAGAAGGTAAGAGTGGAATACATCCACCGGTCAGTCCAGTGCCCCTGCCTCTCGGAACTACTGGAATTTTATCCTTTGAAGAAAATTTTAAAATCTCAGATATCTCAACTTCATCTTTTGGAAGTAATGCTAGAATGGGATATGAGAATCTTTTGCCAGATTCATCTGTATAATATTTTTCCAGAAGAATCTCATCGTCAATTATCCGTTTATCAGGCAGAATATTTTTTAAAATCTGTTTTATTTTATTTTTATTCATTATGATAAATATATTACTCAGTTTTATTATGTCAATAGAGTCTGGAGTCTTAACTTTCAAAATGTAAATTTGTTTACATTGATGATTTTTTTATTATAATATTTCAATTGGAGGTTTTATGGTTCAAAAGAGTTCAATCATAGAAAAATTTATTAAATCCTATACTTCCTACAAGAACAACATTGAAATATTTCATGATCTTTCAACATTTAAAGTTAAAGAAATTTTACTTGTGGCTACATTTTATGATGGTTTCATACTTGAACAGGAAGGACAGCTTGCTGAAAAAATATTTGGAGAATATCATAAGTTATCACTACCAGATGCTCCAAGGATCACAAATGCTATGAATGGTGAGGAAGCCTGTGAATGGTTGGAGAAGGAACATTTCGATATGGTTATCCTGACCTTGAGAATCGATGGAATGTCACCTTTTCATCTTAAGGAAAGAATAAGGGAAATAAATCGTGATATACCTATTGTAATATTACTAAACGATAATGGTGAGATACCTTTGATAAAGGACCAACTTGAAAATGAAAAAGAAAAAGATTTGATTTTTGTGTGGAATGGAGATTCAAAAGTTTTTCTTGCGATGATAAAATATGTTGAAGATAAAATGAATGTGGAAAGGGATACGAGAATAGGGAATGTAAGGGTGGTACTTTTTGTTGAAGATTCTATAAGGTATATATCAAGGTATCTACCTGTTTTATATACTGAAATTCTAAAACAGACACAGAGACTTATAACACAGGAAAAATTGGATGATATTAAAAAACTTTTAAGGTTGAGAGCAAGACCTAAGGTTGTCATAGCGGCCAATTATGAGGATGCCCTGAATTATGTTGGAATGTATAAAGATAATCTTTTAACGGTTATCTCCGATATGAAATTTCCAAAAAACAATTCCCCAAACTTTAACGCGGGTTTTGAACTTTTGAAGTATGTAAAGAACATTTTGCCGGAACTACCATGTCTTCTTCAATCTTTTGAAAATGAAAATTACAGAAAGGCTAAAGAGTTGAAAATTTCCTTTATAAATAAAAATAGTGATAAATTGAGTCAGGAATTGAGAGATTTTATTTTTAACAATTTAGGTTTTGGCGCATTCGTTTTTAAAGATAGAAAGGGAAAGGAAATCGTGAAAGCTTACAACCTTGAATCTTTCAGAAAAATACTTTTGACAATTCCCGATGAATCTCTGGTCTTTCATGCCAGGTTGAATCAATTTTCAGCGTGGTTTATGGCAAGAGGTGAGATTAAGATAGCAAAAAGACTTCAGCAGTTAAAGGTTGAAGATTTTTCTTCCATTGAGAAATTGAGAAAATTTTTAATAGATATAACTTTCGACATAGATAAGGAATCTGTTAAAGGAAAGGTTGTTAAATTTAATGAAAACTTAAACAGGGCTCAGGAAATAATATTCCAGATATCGGATGGAACACTTGGTGGTAAAGGAAGAGGAATAGCATTTGTTTATAATATTTTGCAAAATACAGACATCTTTGAATCATTCGAAAATGTCAGAGTAATTATTCCTAAAACCATGCTGATCGGTTCTGAGGAGTTTACAAAATTCATCGAAAGAAATAATCTTACATCATATATAATGAAAGAAAAAGATTATTTAAAACTGAGAAAAAAATTTTTAAAATGTAAACTTTCGAATGAATTGAGATACAGAATAAGAAAAAGATTAAAATCTTTTATCAGGCCACTTGCCGTAAGGTCTTCCAGTTTATTTGAGGATTCAATCTCTCAGTCATTCTCTGGTGTTTTTGAAACTTATATGTTACCCAACAATTCAAAAGATTTTGAAGAAAGAGTAAAAGATGTAGAGGATACGATAAAACTGGTTTTTTCATCGGTCTTCTCTCCATCGGCGAGGGCATATTTTAACGCGATAAATTATAAGATAGAGGAAGAAAAAATGTCTGTGATCATACAGGAAGTGGTAGGAAAAAGATATGGTAAATATTATTATCCTTCATTTTCAGGTGTTATGCAATCTGATAACTATTATCCTCTTTCACATTTAAAAAGAGAGGATGGTATATGTGAATTAGCCGTTGGGCTTGGGAAATATGTCATAGATGGAAATGACTCTTACAGATTCTGTCCTGAATATCCAGATATAGATTTGAACATAAATAGTAGAATACAAAAATTCTTTTATGCGATTAATCTTGAAGATTCAAACAGATCTCTTATACTTGAAAACGATTCTGCAAATATCGAGATGGTTGATATAGACTACGCAAGAAAAAATGGTAGTCTGAACTACATCGCGTCTGTACTTGATGTTCAAAACAATTCGTTCGTTGATGATTTATCTGTAAAAGGTCCACTTTTGATAAATTTCAATTCTATTTTAAAATATGAATATTTCCCACTATCAAAGATTTTAACTCAACTGAGTGCCGTTGTAAAATTTGCCATAGGCTCACCATGCGAGATAGAGTTTGCTGTAGATCTGAATAAGGATGAGAATAATAAGATGAGTTTTTATCTTTTACAAATAAAACCGGTTATAAGAAAGATAAACGAAGAGGAAGTTGACATCGAAAGGTTGAAAAAGGAGGATATGTTGTTCTTTTCAGATAATGCTATGGGTAACGGTATAGTTAAAGATATAAAGGATCTTATTATAATCGATCCGGAAAGATTTGATAGGATGAAAAGTGTTGAAATAGTCCCTTTGATAGAGAAAATCAATAAAGAGTTTATTGAACAGGGAAAAAAGTATATTTTGGCGGGTCCTGGAAGATGGGGAACGAGAGATCATTTTTTAGGCATACCAGTTTTATGGTCATCGATCTCAAACGCAAAAGTTATAATTGAAATTCAGATGAAGGATATGCTTATAGAACCATCTCTGGGTTCACATTTCTTTCACAATGTTGTGAATATGAACATTTTTTATCTGACCATCTTCAATCAAAAGAGAAGTGATTCTTTTATAGATTGGGATCTGATCTATAAAGAAAAAAATTTAAAGGAACTTGATGGTAATATAATTCATATTGAATTTGAAAAACCGTTAAAGGTTGTAATAGATGGAAAAAAGGGTAAGGGAGCGATTGTAAAAGATACAAATAAATATTGACAAAAAATCCTCATATGTTTTAATCTTAAATATAAGGAGGAATTATGTATCAAATACTTGAGCACAAAACTATAGGCCAAAATATTCACAAAATGGTGATAAAAGCACCACTTATTGCAAGAGAAGCAAAACCTGGGCAATTTGTTGTAATCAGATCTTATGAAAATGGAGAAAGAATACCCATTACAATTTGTGAGAAAGATCCACAGATGGGGAGTATTACCCTATATATTCAAGAGGTTGGCAAATCAACAGCAAAAATTGGTCTTTTAAAAAAAGGTGATCATATCCTTGATATTGCTGGACCACTTGGGAACCCTGCTGAAATAAAAAAAGTTGGAACAGTTGTTACCATTGGTGGAGGGGTTGGTTGTGCTATAACCTATCCTGAAACAAGAGCGTATAAGGAAGCTGGAAATTATCTTATTGGAATAATGGGATTTCGAAATGTTTCATTTAAGATTCTTGAAGATGAAATGAAAAAGGTTTGCGATGAACTCTATATTACAACGGATGATGGTTCATATGGGCAGAAAGGTTTTGTTTCAGATAAACTTAAAGAGATAATTTCTTCAGGGGAAAAAATAGATGAGGTTTTAGTAATAGGTCCCGCTATAATGATGAAGGTTATATCAGATATTACAAGGGAATATAAAATAAAAACCATAGCATCACTTAACTCCATAATGGTAGATGGGACAGGTATGTGTGGAGCGTGCAGGGTTGAGGTTGGAGGAAAGACAAAATTCGCCTGTGTTGATGGCCCCGAATTCGATGCACATGAAGTAAATTTTTCTCTTCTGATGAAGAGGGCATCAATGTATTCTGAAGAGGAAAGACTCTCTTATGAAAAATTTAAGAATGAGAGGTAAAAATGGCAAAAAATAAAGAAAGAATCGATATGCCAAGACAGGAGATCAAAGAAAGAATAAGAAATTTTGAAGAGGTTGCTATAGGTTATACGGAAGAGATGGCTCTCCTTGAAGCTGAAAGATGTTTGAACTGTAAGGATGCCACCTGTATAAAAGGTTGTCCAGTTAATGTTAAAATACCTGAATTTATCAAATTTGTAGTTGAAAAAAAATATCTTGATGCTTTGAAAAAAATTAAAGAAACCAATTCTTTGCCTGCAATATGTGGAAGGGTATGCCCTCAGGAGGAGCAGTGTGAAAAGAGTTGTATTTTGGGTAAAGCTAAAAAACCTATCGCGATAGGGAGACTTGAAAGATTTGTTGCTGATTGGGTATCAAATTCTGATATAAAGGAGGAATTACCAAAGATAGAAAAAAAGAATGTAAAGGTTGCAGTTATAGGTTCAGGACCTGGTGGTCTTGCCTGTGCTGCCGATCTTGCACTCTTAGGATATGATGTTACAATTTTTGAAGCATTGCACAAACCTGGTGGTGTTCTTGTTTATGGCATACCAGAATTCAGATTACCTAAAAGGATAGTTGAAAGAGAAGTAGAATATTTAAAAAAACTGGGAGTTAAAATAGAAACAAATGTTGTTGTTGGTAAATCAATAACATTAAAAGATCTATTTGAAAGTGGTTTTAAAGCCATTTACCTTGGACTTGGTGCTGGTTTACCTAAATTTATGAATCTTAAAGGTGAGAATCTATTAAACATATATTCGGCTAACGAATATCTTACAAGAACAAATTTGATGAAAGCTTACAAGTTCCCTGAATATGATACTCCGATTAAAAAAGGAAAAAGAGTTGCAGTTATAGGTGGTGGTAATGTAGCGATGGATGCTGTAAGAAGTTCTTTGAGGTATGGGGCTGAACATGCAATGATAATTTATAGAAGATCAAGACAGGAATTACCAGCCAGAGAGGAAGAGGTAGAAAACGCAGAGGCTGAAGGTGTAGAATTTCATTTTCTTGTAAATCCGCTTGAATTTATAGGGGATGAAAAAGGTTTCGTTAAACAGATTAAACTTCAGAGGATGCAACTGGGAGAACCAGACGAATCAGGGAGAAGAAAACCTGTTCCAATTGAAGGGAGTGAATTTTTACTCGATGTTGATGTTGTGGTTATAGCGATAGGTCAAACAGCCAATCCTGTTCTTCTTAATGTAACCCCAGAAATAAAAAGAAACAGATGGGGGAACATCGAAGTTTACGATGAATTTGGAAGAACAAGTATGAAGGGTGTTTTTGCAGGCGGTGATATAGTAACAGGTGAAGCGACTGTGATTCAGGCTATGGGGTCTGGGAAAAAATCAGCCGAAGGGATAGATCAATATATAAAAACCGGAAAATGGCTTTGATGAAAAGAACAAAAAATAAAGAAAATAAATTCGTTTGCATACCTCAAAATGAATCATATATATTACAGAGAAACATTTTAAGGTATGCAAACGAAGGCATATATCTTTCAGAATTTCTTGAGAAAGTTTCAACCGATATATTAAAATTCTCAGGAACAGATGCCATTGAACTTCTAACGATTGGACCTTCCATTTCTTACCTGTGGAGAATGGAAAAGGATAATATAAAAAATCCTTATTTTTTAAGATTTTCACATGATGAAATTTTTGAAAACAAATATAAACTCTGTTCTGATGATAAAATCTCATTATTCTGCGAGTTCGCTCTTAAAAGGAAAAGATGCAAGAACAAAAAATATTTAACTAAACTCGGGAACATATATTTGCCCGACACAACTCTACCGATTGAGGTAGAATACTATGAAAACAATCATTGGGAGAAAAAAATTTTAGCACTCGAAAAAAAGTATAAATCGATTCTGATAATAAAATTCGATATCGATGAGATAAATACCGCATTGATTCAACTAAAATCTTTGAAAAAAGATTTCTTTAATCCAGTATCAATAGAGTTCTATGAGGGCTTTACAAATACTCTTGGAATGGCTATTTCTGATAGAAGGGCTCAATACTTCTTAAGGGAAAGAGTGAAAGAAGTATCATGCTTGTATTCTATCTCGAAAATATTACAAAAACCTGATTTTGAATTTGAACAGGAGATGAACAATGCGATAAATCTTGTTATTGGTGCTTTTCAATATCCAGAGTTAGTCAATGTAAGATTCAGAATAGATAAAAATGTTTTTACAAATAAAGGTTTTTCCGAAAGTGATATCCATATCTCTTCAGATATTATGGCGAGGGATAAAAAGAGAGGTGAGATAGAAGTCTTTTATTCCAGTAAAAGTTTTAAAAAGGATACTGTATTTTTTCTTGATGAGGAAAAGGCTTTGATAAATGCAATAGCCAATCATTTTGGTTATGTTCTTGAAAGACAAAAAATGGAAAAAGATAAAAATGAACTTCATTATCAACTTTTACATGCTGATAGACTTGCAACGATCGGCCAGTTGGTTGCGGGCGTCGCACATGAAATAAATGAACCACTTGCGAGCATACTCGGTTTTGCACAACTTATTAAAAAAGCTGAAATACCTGAACAGGTAAGAAGTGATAATGAAAAAATAATAAAATCAGCTTTACATGCAAGGGAAATAATAAAAAAATTAATGTTTTTTGCAAAACAGATGCCACCCCATAAAGTTGAGGTTGATCTTAATGAGACCATAAAGGAAACAATTTATTTCCTTGAATCACATATCATAAGAGCATCCATAGAACTTAATTTAAAACTTTCACCTACCATACCGAAAGTTATCGCTGACCCATCTCAACTCTATCAGGTTCTTGTTAATCTTATAGTTAATGCTATTCAGGCTATGGACAAAAATGGACAGTTAAAGATTGAAACAACGAGTGATGAAAATTATGTTATTTTTTCTGTTGAAGATACTGGAAAGGGTATAGAAGAGGAAATACTTGATAAAATATTTTTACCTTTTTTTACAACCAAAAAAGATGGAACTGGACTTGGGCTTTCAGTTGTTCATGGTATTGTTGTAAGTCATAATGGAAAGATATATGTGGAAAGTCAACCCAAAAAAGGAACGAAATTTATTGTCAAATTACCTTATGGAGAAAAAAATGGATGATAAAAAATATAAAATTCTAATAGTTGATGATGTAAAAGATAGCCTTGAACTTATATCAAGGAATCTTGAACAGGTAGGGTTTATAACATATACCGCATCAAGTCCATCGACTGGAGCAGAGATATTAAAAAAGAATAGAATGGATCTTGTTATAACGGATCTGAGGATGCCAGATATGGATGGTATCTCTTTTACAAGATATATAAAAGAAAATTTTAAAAACATTGAAATAATTATGATTACCGGTTATCCTTCGATTGAAAGTGCAGTTGAAGCTGTTAAAACTGGAGTTAGCGAATTTCTTTCAAAACCTTTTACAGATGAAGAACTTTTTGCCACAGTGGAAAAAGTCCTTTTCAAAATAAAAATGAAAAATCTTCTTCTAAACGAAAAAGGTGCACAATCTCGTGTTTTTCAGGGTATAATCGGAAAAAGTGAAAAAATGCAAACAATATTTGAACTCATAAAAAAAGCATCCAGATCGCTGGCAACAGTTTTAATTACAGGAGAAAGCGGAACAGGGAAGGAACTGGTGGCAAGAGCTATTCACTACACTTCCCCAAGAGCTGGACAGAGCTTCGTACCTGTAAATTGTGGTGGAATACCTGAAGAATTACTTGAAAGTGAACTCTTTGGATATATTAAAGGTTCATTTACCGGTGCAAATGAAACAAGGGCTGGTTTCTTTCAGACCGCTGATGGTGGGACTATTTTTCTTGATGAGATCGGTGACATGAGCATTTCAATGCAGGTAAAACTTTTAAGAGTTCTTCAGGAAAAAGAAATCTTTATGATAGGATCAAGAAAACCCCAAAAAATCGATGTAAGGATAATCTGTGCCACAAACAAAGATCTTGAAAAGATGGTTAAAAGTGGTAATTTCAGAGAGGATCTTTATTTTAGGTTAAATGTTATAAATATAATACTACCTCCATTAAGAAAAAAAAAAGAGGATATACCAATTCTCATAGATCATTTTTTGACAAAATACTCTAAAGAGAGTAAAATTCAAAAACCTCAATTCACTGAAAATGCCATAAAAGCGTTAACAGAATATATGTGGCCTGGAAATGTCAGGGAACTTGAAAATGTTATTCAAAGACTTTTGGTTATGAAAGAAGATTCGATCATTGATATTCCAGATTTACCATCCTTTATGAGGTATAACATCCCATCTCAACAAAATCTTTCAAGAAAACTTTTCGAAGTGGAATGCGAATATATCAGAGGAGTATATCAGTCTCAAGCAAAAAATAAAACAAAAACCAGTGAAATTCTTGGGATCGATAGAAAAACTTTAAGGGAAAAATTGAAAAAGTGTGCAATAGAAAACGATGATGAGGGAAATCTCCCCAGCGAGTAAAAAATACCCATTTAAAAATTTTTTTAAACTTTCTTCCTGTTTCTAACCTCCGATAAAAAAATATTTAACTTTTTTATCTATTTGGCATAAATTTTGTATATTCTTATGTAAAATTTAAATGGAGGTTTTATGATAACAGTAAAAGAAAGAAAAGAAGTAAGCTCGATGAATGTTGAAGGTCTTTGTTCAACCTGTAAAAACAAAAATACCTGTATTTTTCTTAAAAATGCAACAGGACCAATTATAAGTTGTGAAGAGTTTGAAAATATTGAAACATCATCTGTTTTAAAAGAAAAGGCAAGAAAGGAAGAACCAAAAGATTATTTTGAGTTAAAAAAAGGGTTGTGTGTTAACTGTGAAAACAGAATGGATTGTAAATTTGAAAAACCGGAATCAGGTGTCTGGCACTGTGAAGAATACAGATGATTATCATTATGGAGAATATAAAAATTTTCTCTAATTTGAAATTTGATATCGATACTTTGAGTTTGGATAAAGTCTTTGTAATCTTAAACCAACTGATCCAGGATAAGGATATACTCGCTATCCTTATTGGTCCATCAAAAATCATTAAAAATGAAGTTAACATTATAAATGATAAAAAAAATTTTCTTTTGGAATCAATTTTTTTAAAACATAACTATTTCAATCAAACTGATATTTTAACATTCCATCTGTTGACACAGAATAACCTTGAAAATCTATTTTTGAAATCGCTTTATTCATCGATAAGGTATTCTTTGTTTGATATACCATTTGGAAGTTCTTCTCTTGGTTTTGTTATTCCGGTCGAAGAGGGTTTTAACACATCGTATTATAAAGAATCTTTCGACTCTCTTTTAAAAAAAAATATCAATAATATTATGAATGAAAAAAATTATCTTAAGATTGACGAGTCAATAGATGGTAACATCAAAGAAATTTTTTACAGGAGTGTTGAAAATCTTGAAAAACCAAGATTTTCAACGAGATTCAGGTACCTTTTGTATGATCCTTTTAAAAAAAAGATTCTAAAAGAAAAATATGAAATTTCATGGCTAAAAAATATTCTAAAATATTTTTATAGAAAAGATAAAGCGAGAATACTTTTACATTCGATCAACACTAAATCTATTGATATTTTAAAAGAACTGTTGAAAGATGATTTTTTTATGGTTATCGGGATCGGGGAGAAAAATTATGCATATTTTGATCTTAGTGGTATAAAATTTAGAGATATTGATTCGATCGAAAAAAGAATTGAAAGTAAAAAAAGTATAGATTATGTTGATTTTCTTAAAAAGGATACTGATGTTTTTATTGAAACGGGTCCCGAGTTTAATTTTAATCAAACTATGGCTAACATTTTAAACGCAACAATTTTTTGCGAGTTGAGTGATTTCGCTGTTCCATATGAGGCTGTAAAAACTCTTCAAAAGAAAAAAGTAAAATTCTTATCTTCATTGATTTTGAACGCACTGGATGAGATACTCAATTACTTTGAAATAATTGAAAGAAAAAGAGAAGAGTTGATGTCAAATGAAGAGATCGATTTAAGGCTCGAAACATATCTGAAATATCTGTTAAACTTTTTTGACTCTTCACTTGAAAATGATGATAAAACAGATGAATTGATTTTGAATAAATTCATTGGAAATTACACTAAAAAATTAAATTTAATTTGTGGATAAATATGGGAAATCTTTTAACAAAAGATTTAAAATATAATGATTTAGAATTTTTAAGGAATTTTAATCTTAAAGAAATTAAAAAGATTACTAAATTTTTTGATTTCAGAGAGATCTATGTCAATTTGCCTTTAACTCTTAATTCAGGTTGTATAAACAATATCCTCGGTGTTAAAATTGATAATTATCCGGAAAAGAAATATGTTTTTTCAAATTTGAGAATACATCCTTTTTTTGATATAGATTATTTTAAAAATTTTTCATTACTCAATTCTAAAATATCCGCATTTTTTGATATAGATGCATCAGGCAGTTTTTCGTCGCTTATTGTTGATCCATATTCCTTGAATGAAGATGAAAAGATGGAGTTGTTCAAAATGTTTTGTTCTTCCATAGGGAATGATACTTTTGATAACTTTGATTTTTTTTCAAACGATTTGAATTCTAATATAAAAGATTTAAAAATTTTTTCAGACACATACCATCTTTTGAATGGGGCAAAGAATGATGAACCGATAAGTTTTGCCGATTTTTATAGCCAGATGAAAACTGATATAGATTTTGAAAACATCATCGAGATTTCTATATATAATGCTTTGACGGGATATTATAAGTTAAAAAATATTGAACCGGAAGATTTAACGATAACAATCTATGGATTTGGCACAAGACCGTTCTATCTGGCAAAACTCTTAAAAAAAGAAAAATTTTCCATAGTTGGTATAATGACACATATGGGTTCATTTTATGATCCATACGGTATAGATTTAGAAGATTTTTACAACGATTATGTGTCAGGTTTTATTTCAAAGGAAGAA
>DYMB01000032.1 GCA_020721805.1 Acetofilamentum sp.
CTGCTGTGCATTTGCCGACTTCTTTACAATTTCCCTGAATTCTTCATCTTTTTCATTTTCCTTTTCTTTTTCTCCGTCACTCTCATTTTCATTCTCTTCACCTACGATATGCGATATTCCATTCTCCTTATATACTTCAATCCTTGACCTCGTAGCATTCTTAAAGTCCCTGTCATGTGAGATTACAATTAACTGCGAGATGCCTTTAAATTCCTTTAAAATTTCTATTAATTCGCTGATTTTGCCTTCATCCAAACTCTCTGTCGGTTCATCTAATATGAGAAAGTCCGCCCTTCCTATGAGCTTTGATAATGCAGCATTTAATGCAATTGATAAAGCACTCTTCTCGCCTCCACTCAGCGATGCCGAAGATATTGTATTCCCTCCTTTTTTTAAATTTATATTGCAATTTTCCTCATCTTCGTATATCTCTGCGCCGTCATAAGGAAAACCAAATGTTGAAAAAAGATTATTTGTATATGTTTCAAGAATCGGGAAAAATGATTGCGAAATATCTTTTTGAATGCCGTTCCTTCCGAATTTTTCCCTTATTTGCTTTGAAAAATTAATAAAAGCGTTTAAAATTTCCTCTTCTTTTTTTGCATCTTCTATTTTTTTTAAATCGGTTTCTATATCATTAATTATATTTTCACAATTTTTTATGTTCGCTTCATTCAGATAAAAATTTTTATCTGCTTCCTGCTCCTTCTTTCTGATATCTTCATAAATTTTTAAAATTTCACTATGTTTTTTTTCATCATAATTGAGATATGTTTTTTTATAGATAAGTTCATTTTTCTTCTTAGTTAAGTTATCTTCGTTAGTCCTTTCCTCATTAATGAACTTCACAATTTCATCCTTATTTTTTATCCTTTCCTCATATCTGTTTAAAAGTTCCTTCTTTTTTTCAAGTTCAATTAAGACATTTTTTGTATTTGATATGTATTCTTCAACATTTTCAATTGTGCAGGGTAAATTGTACAGGTTAATCATATTATTGATTTCATTTAAAAAATTTTGCACACCTTTCTTTATTTCTTCAATGTTTGTGCTTTCAACAAATTTTTTTGAACCGATATAATCATCATGCTTCTTTTTAAGTTCGTTAAAAATTTTATTTTCTTCGTTTAATTTGAGAATGTATGACTCATAAGATTTTTTCTTTTCATCCGCATTTATTTTATCATTTCTTATTTTTTCAATCTTTTGGCTTAATTCATTCAGTTCATTTTGTTTTGATATATACAATTCGCTGTTTATGCCTTCAATCGCCCTTAATAATGTGTTCTGTTTTGCCTTTTCGGATTCATTTTTTTCTATTGCTTTTTTGGTTTTTTCAAGTTCGTCATGGATTTGTTTTTCTTCATTTTCGAACTCATTTTGCCTGATTTGTCTATCAGCCAGGTCCTTTTTTATTTCTTCAAGATGTCTGTTTAGTTCTACCATTTCATTAAATTTTGCTACAAACAAATCAATATTTATACCTTCAATATCGTGCATTCTTTTCTCTTTTTTGTCTTTATCCAGCTCAATGTCATCAATCTTCTTTTTAATTTCCTTTAATTGAACCGAAAATTTTTCATTATTTTTATTTAGATTGTTCAATAAACTTATTTTTTTGTCATCCGGAAGCGGAGATTCACAAACAGGACATGTTGTTTTTGCCTTTGAGAGTTCATCTTTCTGTTTTTCAATATTTTTTAGCATTGTGTCTAATTCTGTCTCTTTTTTCGTTAAATTTTCCCTTTCTTTTGTTAAATTTTCAATCTCTTCCTGTAATTTTTTAATAACTAATGGAATTTTCTTTATTTTCTCTATGCTGCATCTTTCATCAAATAGAACAAAGTATTTTTCTTCTGTTTCTTTGATATACTTTTCACAATCGCTTATTTTTTTTTCTGTCTCGTTATAAGCTCTTTTTATTTTCTCGGTCTCATCAAGATATGCTTCCTTTCTGGCATCTAAATTTTTCAGTGTCGCCTTTAATTCATGTTCTTTGCCCTTAAAATCTTCTGTTTTTTTTGCCAATTCGTCTATTTTCTTCTGCAAAAGCCCTATATGTTCAGGAACATGCTTTATTTTCTCTATGTCGCATTTTTCATTGAATAAAGAGAAGTATTTTTTTTCTATTTTTTCTATATCTTTTTGACATGCAAGGACTTTGTTTTGTGTTTCTTTTTCCTCTTTATCTAATCGTTCAACCTCTTCAACATATCTCCTTAACTCTGAAATTTTTTCCTTTAAATTTTCAATCTCTTCATACATTTTGGAATAATTATATTCATCACTTTGAAGTTCTGAAATTTTTGAAATGTGCTTGTTGTATTCCTTTTCCTTATCTTTAAAAACAGTATATTTGTTTTTTATGCCTAAAATTTCGGTTGCTTTATCCGCTTTTATTTTTAATATTTCAAAATTTTTTGCTTCCTCCTTCAGTGATGGAATAATTTTTTCTATTTCTTCAATCTCCTTTAATTCCTTTTCCTTTTCATTTATCCTGTTTCGGATATTTTTCAGGTTATTTTCACATATGGAAATTTCACCTGAAATTTGAACAAATTTTTCCTTTTTTATTTCTTCTTCGTCGCAAACCTTCTTTTTTTCATCCATCTCTTTTTTCAAATTTTCTTTTTCCTTTTCCAAAATTTCCTTTTCTTTCTTCAGCTCTGCAATCTTTTTTAATTGAGCCTCTTTCTTTTTCCTTATGTCGTTTTCATTTCCAATCTTTCCTTTGAGTTCGTTTGCTTTGTCTTCAAAGTCCTTATAAAATTTTCCGAAGTTATCATAAAATTTCTCCATATCTTCAAGATTAAGCAGCTTGTGGAAGTATTCCTTTCTTTCTGTTGGTTTTTGCTTTAAAATTTTTGTTAATTCACCTTGCCTGACAACAGATGTATCTATTTCATTTAAATTTAAAATTTCGCCGAGTTTCTCATCAACGCTCCGTTGTCCGCTGGCAATATTCTTCCATCCATCCTCATTCCTTATGTCTAATGTTGCTATAGTACTGCGATTTAAAATTTTGCTTCTATTCACTCTATATTGAATACCATCCACCGTAAATGTTAAAGAAACAGACATTCCTTTTTCATTCCACTTTATAAAATTATCTAACTTAAGCCCTTCCCGTTTTTCCCATCTTTCACCGGATAA
>DYMB01000033.1 GCA_020721805.1 Acetofilamentum sp.
ACAACATTTTACAATTGATGGAGGTTTTCCCTTAAATCTTTAGCGGACAGGTGTGACTATGAATAATAGAAAGATAACCTTAAGACAACTGGAAACTTATCTTTTCAAAGCTGCTGACATTCTTAGGGGCACCATGGAGGCCTCTGAATATAAAGAATACATTTTTGGTATGCTCTTTTTAAAACGTATCTCAGATGTTTTTGAACTGAAAATGCAGGAATTAAAAGGTGTATACAAATCCCAGGGATTTTCTGATGAACAGATTAATGAACTTTTGGAAGATCCTCATTCATACGGGGATACTTTTTTTGTTCCAGAAAGAGCAAGATGGCAAAATATTCTTAATTTAAAGGAGGATGTAGGTAATCAACTAAATAAGGCATTAGCAGCAGTAGAAGAAAAGAATCTAGAGCTTCAAGGTGTTTTGAGCCATATTGATTTTAATGCAGAAAAAGGGAAAACCCGTCTTAAAGGCCAACAACTCATTGACCTGATTCACCACTTTAATGAATACAGGCTCACAAATGAGGACTTTGAGTTCCCAGATTTACTCGGTGCTGCTTATGAATATCTCCTTAAACAATTTGCTGATTCTGCAGGGAAAAAAGGAGGTGAATTTTACACTCCCCCAGATGTCAAAAAATTAATGGTGAGAGTTGTAAAACCACAGCAAGGCATGACTATCTATGATCCCACTATTGGTTCAGGAGGGTTCCTTATAGAATCAAGGCAATATATTGAAGAACAGGGGCAGAATCCCAGAAATTTAGCCCTTTACGGACAAGAACTTAACGGACTGACATGGTCAATATGTAAGATGAATATGATTCTTCATCGTATTCCAGACGCACATATAGAAAATGAAGATACCTTAACTACCCCACAGGTTATGGAAAATGGATATATAAAAAGATTTGATAGAGTTTTAGCTAATCCTCCTTTCTCACAGAACTACAGCCGTACAAATATGCAATTTTCTGAAAGATTTAAGTATGGTTTTACTCCCGAGACAGGCAAGAAAGGCGATTTAATGTTTTTGCAACATATGATTGCAAGCTTAAAAGATAATGGCATTATTGCTACTGTTATGCCTCATGGTGTCTTGTTCAGAGGTGGACAGGAGAAGTTTATAAGAGAAGGGATTGTGAAAGATGATTTGATTGAGGCAATTATAGGCTTACCTTCTAAACTCTTCTACAATGTAAGCATTCCTGCCTGCATAATTGTTATTAACAAAAATAAGCCTGAATATTTAAAAAACAAGATTTTATTCATCAATGCAGACAGGGAATATGGAGAGGGTAGAAACCAGAATTATCTAAGGCCAGAGGATATTGAGAAGATTGTAACAGTGTTTAATGGCAAAAAGGAAATACCAAAATATTCAAGGCTTGTGGATATCAAGGAAATAAGAAAAAATGATTTTAATCTGAACATTAGAAGATATGTTGACAATTCTCTAGGCCCTGAGATTGAAGATGTTCATGCACATCTCTTCTCTGGAGTCCCAAAAAGAGAAGTTGAACTTTATAAGGAACAATTCCAAAAGTTTGGCATTTCCCCTGAAATTCTTCTGAAAGAAAAAAATGAGAAATATTTAGAGTTTAAATATGAAGTAGAAGAGAAAAGCAAAATAAAAGAAATTATTGATAACGCTAATGATGTAGAAACCACAGTTTTAAAGCACAAAGAAAAACTACAAGAATGGTGGAATGAAGTAAAACCAGAAATTGAGGGATTCTATGGTAACAACAACCTCTTGAACTTCAGAAACAGGGCTATAAAAGAGTTAAAGGAGAAATTTTTACCTCTTGGTTCACTTGGTGAGTTTAAAATCTACGGTATGTTTGTGAACTGGTGGGAAGAGCTAAGGTATGATTTTAGAACTATAGCTTCCACTGGTTGGAGCAAAAATCTGATTGAGGATGAAAGAATAAAAGGGAAGTTTTTCCTATCAGAAATGAAAGCGATTGAAGAACTGGAAAATAAGACAGCGGAAATTGAAGGAGAACTAAACGAATTTTTAGAAGAAGTTGAAGACTGGGATGAGGAAGAACAAGGCAATAAAACTCCAAGTAAGGTAAAGAAGCATTTAAAAGAGATTGTTAAGGATTTAAGGGCAAGTTTTAGCGAGCCAGGATTAAAAGAAGCTGCCAAATTAGAAAGTCTGATTTCAAAGATTGAGGAAAAAGAAAAAGAATTAAAAAAGTTTAAAAAGGAACTAAAAGACGCAGATGAAGAACTTGAGAATAAAATAAGGCAAAAAAGGGAAGCACTGAACGAAGAAGAAGTAAAGGAACTTCTCCTTGAGAAGTTTTACGAAATTATTGGCAAACAACTCGATAAATACCTGAACACAGAGAAAAAAGAAATTATAAATATTTTTGAAAATCTATGGGATAAATATAAGGTTTCTTTAAGAGAACTAACACAAGAAAGAGATGAGGAAGTTAAAAAACTTGATGATTTTTTAGGGAGATTGAAATAAATGGTGGAAACTAAAGAAATGAGGAAACTGCCTGAAGGGTGGGGAAAGGTAAAGTTGGTGGATAAAAATTATTTTACTATAGTGGGTAGTGGAATAGATTTTTTCAAAGGCATGAAGAATTATTTATCAACTGATTCTGTGCAAGGAACAAAAATTTCACACATTGAAGATGAAATCAGTTATTTTAACCGCCCTTCAAGAGCAAATATGCAACCTAAAAAGGACAGAGTTGCTTTTGCAAAAATGAGGAATACCATTAAAGTGCTGTATATTGACGAAAAATTAGAATCTGATTTTATTCTTTCAACTGGCTTTTCTTTGTTAGAAGTTAAAAAAATTCATCCCAAATATCTTTATCAATATTTATTAAGTTATTTCTTCAATCATCAAAAAGATAGATTGGCAGAAGGAACAACGCAAGAGGCAATTTCTAATGATGATTTTGAACATATATTTATCGTTTTTCCCAAATCTCTCCCAGAACAGAGCAAAATCGCCGAAATCCTTGAAACCATTGACAACGCCATAGAAAAGACTAACCAGATCATAGAAAAATACAAACACATAAAGCGGGGCTTGATGCAGGATTTGCTCACCAAAGGAATAGACGAAAACGGACAAATCAGGAGCGAAAAGACGCATAAATTCAAGGACTCACCA
>DYMB01000034.1 GCA_020721805.1 Acetofilamentum sp.
CTGCATTCGCAGGGGTGACATGGTGTCAAATTAATTATGCAACAACTCTAATTAATAATTGAAAGACAGGAAATACCGCCAGAGTTTTTGGAGGTAACTTGACAGCCGGAAGTTGGAAATGAATCGTATGATAGTTGATGAGTAGCATAGTATGTTTCTTGTTTGACTTTCTTCACATATATATTACTTTACTTTTATGGAAACAAATAACTTTATCTGGTTTGAAACTAACAAAATTGATAAAGAGAATTATCTTTCATACTATTTTTTGAAACCCGTTAAAATTTTAAAACTTACTGAACCAGAAAAGTTGAAAAAATTTTTTGCTGAGATTGAAAGATTATCAAAAAAGTGCTACCTGGCAGGTTTTTTTAGTTATGAACTCGGCTATTTGTTTGAAGATATTTTTAAATATAAAAAAAGGGGAGATTTCCCTCTTGCTCTGTTCTATGCTTATGAGATGCCAATAATTTTTGACAATATTAAGAAAAAATTTATACAGGGGAAAATTGATTTACGCACTTATGATTTAAAGTATCAGATAAAAGAATTAAGAATGAATGTATCAAGAGAAAAATATATAAAAGATTTGATTAAAATAAAAAATTATATCTACAATGGTGATATTTATCAAGCGAACTACACATTTAAGTATAAATTTAAATTTATTGGTTCTGCTATTGGATTTTATAATGATTTAAAATTAAAACAAAGGGTGGCATATAATGTTTTTGCAAAGATGGGTGAGTATTATATACTATCATTATCTCCTGAACTTTTCTTTTACAAAAATAAGGAAAAATTAATTGTCAAACCTATGAAGGGAACGGTTAGGCGTGGAATAAACATAGAAGATGATAAAAAATATTATGATTGGCTAAAAAACGATATAAAAAATCGGGCAGAAAATGTTATGATAGTTGATTTATTGCGAAATGACATTGGAAAAATATCAGAGAGAGGGAGTGTAAAAGTAAAAAAACTTTTTGAAGTTGAGAAGTATGATACTCTGTTTCAGATGACCTCAACGATTGAAAGCAAAGTGAGAAAAGATATAACTATATATAATTTAATAAAAAGTATTTTTCCATCTGGTTCAGTAACGGGCGCACCTAAAATTAGAAGTATGGAAATTATAAAAGAAGTAGAAAAAGAAGAGAGACAAATTTATACAGGTGCAATAGGCTTTTTTACTCCTCAGGGTATGGCTAAGTTTAATGTTGCAATACGTACCATTCTTATTAAAAATAATGAAAGCGAGATGGGAATTGGCGGTGGAATAGTTTATGACTCATCACCTGAAAGTGAGCTTACCGAAGCAAAGTTAAAAGGACTATTCCTGATTAAAAAGCCTGTAGCATTTTCGTTAATTGAAACACTTTTGTATGATAAAGGATTTAAAAATTTAAAGGCACATTTTAAACGGCTTAAAGAATCATCTGAATATTTTGAGTTCAAATTTGAAAAGAAAAAGATTATTTCAAAAATGAAGGATATTGAACTTAAACTGGGTAGAGAAAAATATAAAATTAGAATTTTGCTGGATAGGGATGGAAAGATAGATATAAGTTATGAGGATGTATATTCTGTCCCTGAAGTGATTAAAATAACAATTTCCAATCAACATACAGATTCCAATAATATATTTCTTTATCACAAAACAACAAACAGAGACTTATATGGTAAAGAGTTAAAAAATGCCCGAGAAAATGGATTTTTTGATATAATTTTTTTAAACGAAAAAGATGAGATAACAGAAGGAGCGATAACAAATATTTATATAAAGAAAGATGGATTGTTCTATACTCCACCGATATCTTCTGGTTTATTAAATGGAATAATCAGACAAATAAAGGTAAAAGAATTAAATATACAAGAAAAAATACTGAGGCTTGAAGATTTAAAAGAGGCTGATGAGGTATATATTTCCAATTCAATAATTGGTTTTAAAAAAGTGCGAAAGATTGATTTTAATAATTACATTTTGAAGACATCAAAAAAGATTTGAGGGTCAACAGGTATTCTGTGTATATATATTCCTAAATGAAGGTGAGGACCTGTTGCACACCCTGTTTGTCCGACAAATCCGATTATATCACCCGCATTCACAAAATCTCCTTTCGCTACATTAAATTTTGATAGATGAGCATACATAATTACAATTCCTTTACCGCTGTTAATTAAAACTGTGTTACCGGTATAATAAAAATTTCCAATTAATATCACCTCGCCAGTTGTGACTGCTTTAATCTGGGTTCCCTCTTTTGCTGCAATATCCAAACCATAATGGATTGATTTTTTACTGTGGTTATAAATTCTTTTAAATCCATAGGGTGTGGTGATTATCCCATTTTCAATTGGAAATATAGGATTGGTATCAATATAAAAGTTATCTTTATAAAAACTTTTTGCATTGTTCAGTATCTCCTGCTCTTTTCTTATTCTATTAAGCAATTTTTTTGGAGGAGTAACATATCGTTGGTTAACTATAATTTTTGAGAAATCCACAGGCTTGCTATGTAATTTTATATTCTGTTCCCATATAATTTTTTTATTCTCATATAATTCGATTTTGGATATATCATCTGCTGAAAGTGGTATGCCTAAATAGAATGTTGTAAAACCTTCTTTTGGCTTTAATTTATATGAATATTTCTGTTTATCATTTTTAAAAATTAATCTATATGATTTATTACGATTGAGGTTTTCAAAATTTATAATTGCAATTCCGCCTTTATATATATTAACAGGACTAATATAAACAGAAAAAGTCTTATATTCGGTTTTAATAATCCTGGCACAGGAAAAAGTTATTATTAAAAATAAAACAAGATAAATTTTTCGCATACCATATTTTTATCGGCAGAATCTGTTCAAACATAATTGAGGATGTCCTTCATTAGGTCTAAAGTTTAAGGTTTAAGGTCTAAAATCTATTTTTTTAGTTGACTTTTTAGTTTAAAGGAATAAATTCTATAATATGGAAATGATAAATAAAGAAGAGATTGGGAAAATAGTTACTGATTACC
>DYMB01000035.1 GCA_020721805.1 Acetofilamentum sp.
TTGGTGAAAAGTATCCACAACTGGTGAAAACATTGTAAAATTATTGTAAGTATACGATTCCTTAAGGGATAAAAGATCGTTTGTCATAAGTTGACCTGAACCATCGGAAAGATTAGAATATAAAGAAGCACCAGCATGTAAAAAATTTTTTATTTTAGTTTGATCAAAATTGAAAATGTAATCCGCAAACTTTTTAAAAATATTTATTAATTCATTTTCGTTGGAAAATGGTAATCTTGTTATCGCTATATCAAGAAACCCATCCTCTATATCTTCAATTTCTCCGATTATTTCATCGTTATCTTTATTCCATTCTCCATCAACATCACCATAATAAAGATCCGATGGATATACTCCTAAATAATAATATATATCCGAGATCACATTTCTTGAAGGAATTATCTCTGTATCTCCACCCAGCAATAAAAATCTTAAACCATTCTCATAATATATTTTTTTTATATAATTCCTTATAGTTTGAGAAGGATCCACACCTGAAATTTCCTGTAAAATACTCTCAACCGAAACAATTTGTGTATTAAAACCTAATGCTCTAAATATATGTATAAAATTATTGAATAAGTTTATATATTTTTCTGTTGTTATAATAAGAAAATCTATATTGTTCTGGTTTATAATTTTTATTTTTTTATCTTTTTTATCAGGATAGATAAAATCATAATAAGAATTTAAAATAGAACTCTTATTTTTTTCATAAATTACATTTATATTAACATTTTTAATAGATTTTTTATCTGCAAGATTTTTAAGATATGGGAAAATCTGAAGTATCAAAATCTTATTTTTTCCAGAATTTGCAATTTTATATTGAAAATGGCTTAATGGACTCTCCTTTAAATTTGTTTTATAATCACCAGTAGAAATCTCTGGATTATCACCCTTTTCTAAAAACACTTTATCCATGAAAGATAATATTTGAAAATTTATCTGTTTGATTTCAATTTCCTCTCCAAGATTTATAATTTTTTCAATATAAAGTTCTTTATTTTTAGTATATTCATAATAATAATTTTTGTTCTTTATATCACTTTCAACATCTATTTGAAAATTTAACTCAAGGGAGAAAATTTTTGTTATAAAGATGGAAAGAAAAATAGTGGTAAAAAATCTTTTCATAAAAACCTCCAATTTTGAGGTTATATCAGTCAATTTTTTTGCCAAATATAAGTTGTTTAATTTCTATATGTTAAATCGATATAAAAAGATTTTTTATGTCATATTTTTATGATATATATCTGTTTTTTGTTTAAAAATAATAAATTATACAAGAAACAAATAAATGTAATAAAATAATTACATATTGTTTTATATATTGAACTTTATTTGATTATCGGTATAATTTATAAAATGAAGAGAAAGATTCAAGAACAAAAAATTTTATTTTTTTCATTAATAAGATGGGTAATTATATCTTCTTTTATTGGATTGATAGTTGGATTTTTGGTTGGTGTTTTTATGAAAATTTTAAATATATCTATAATTTCAGTTGAAAGAAATAACCTGTTTTATTTGTTACCTTTAATTCTGGTTTTTTCAAACTTTACAAGTAAAAAGTTTCTTGACGAGAGTCAGGGGCATGGAACCGACAAAATAATAGATAGTATTCATTCAAAGGGTGGCAAAATAAATATTTTGAACCTGCCTTTGGAAGTTCTTACAACGATTTTAACCATTGCTTTTGGTGGATCTGCCGGGAAGGAGAGTCCATCTGCTCAAATTGGTGGTAGTATTGCATCCTTTATAGGTCAATTCTTTAATTTAAAAGGAGATGATTTAAAGAAAATAGTTATTTGTGGTATTGGGGCTGGTTTTTCATCAGTTTTTGGAACACCTATAGCAGGGGCAATTTTTGGCATAGAGGTTCTGTTTGTAGGGAAACTTCTCTATGATGCTTTACTTCCATCATTTATTTCAAGTATAGTGGCTGTGAATGTTGTCCATTTACTATTTAATCTTGAAAATCTTACTGATTCTGTTGTTAATGCACCCTCCTTTTCTTTTTATTATTTTTTTATATCTATATTATCCGGAATCTTTTTTGGAATAGTTTCATATTTATTTATTGAAATTTTCAATCTCTTTAAAAATTTTTCGTTTAAAGTTCAAAAAAAATCTTATATTTTTTCTTTGCTTGCAGGTTTTGTTTTAATTTTGATCTATAAGTTTGTATCCAGAGATTTTTCTGGAATAGGGATGAATATTGTTAAAGATACTTTAAATGGAAAAATTTTTCCCTTCTATTATCCATTGTTAAAGATAATAACTTTATCTTTGACTCTTAATTTCGGGGGTAATGGAGGCTTGATAAATCCTATATTTTTTATTGGATCAACATCTGGAACAGTTCTTTCAACAATTTTTCAAGGTGAAAATAGCCAGTTTCTTGTTACACTTGGTATAATATCTCTTCTTTCGGGTACAACCAATACACCTCTTGCTTCAAGTATTCTTGCAATAGAAATAGGAGGACCCAAACTTGCTCCTTTTGCATCGATAAGTGCTATAATAAGTTTTCTCATAACAGGTCATAAAAGTATTTATACTTCTCAGGTTCTTGCTATGAAAAAAGTTGAAAATTTATCTGGAAAGGTTGGAGATCAAATAAAAGGAATATGATTGATTCTTTTAAAAATTTATAGTTAACTTATGATATGAATTAAATTTTACTTTTTTCATTAATTTCTTTTGGATTTTCATGGTTTATTTTTCTTTTAATATTGATCTTTAATTTACCTTATCAAAGTTTAACAAAAACATTTTTACTTATAAATATGTATTGACCATTTTTTGGTTCACTTGTTGTAAGTAAAATAAAAAAGGAGAATTTTAAAGAAAAGATC
>DYMB01000036.1 GCA_020721805.1 Acetofilamentum sp.
TCGTCGATGCTGTGGTCCATTTGACGCCGTGTATGGCTTTGGCTTTAAGAGACATCTATGCCTCTTTTTCTCTAACTATTGTTATCAGTGTATGTGTTTTTTCCGCTACCGCTTTTACGCTCCAATGCTTTTCTAAAATCTTTCTATTCTGTGCGATTTGTTCAACAGAAAGAGGTTTGAATGTCTTATGCTGATCTACAGACATGATATCTATCGAAAAAACATAAGCACCTTCATTTTGAAAAAAGTCAAATACCGGATTTTTAGGATTAAGAAAAATCTTTGCTCCTAAATACATCATAGTGATAATATTCCCCATTGCCTGTTGGCGTAAATGATTCATAATAACGATCGAGCATGAGGCAATCATCTTATGATATTCGTCTTTAGGAATGAAATCTACTAACGGCAAGAAGTTTTTACCAAGTTTTTCTTCTCCTTTACTCTTAATAATATCTCTATATTCCGGAATACCGTAACTCAATGGTGTAACGATCCTGCGTTGCCCTATTTCAAGTTTTTCGAGTAGGTCAAAAACTTCCAAGTGATTGTTTTCATATGATGCGGAGTTACCAACTAATATATTCTGACCTTCAATTTGATACCGATCCAATCCCCTTACCATCTCCTCTAAATTTGCATAGCTAAACGGGGCAAACTTTGCCTTAAGCTGTGGTAAGGTACTTTTTAAAAGATTGTATTCCGTTGGAATAACTGGCGAAAAATAATGAATTTTATTGATTGCGCGAAGGTGATTTGCCTTATGTCCTAAAAGAGTTTTTATAAGATTTTTCAAACGCGTTTTTGTATTATTTTTCTTCCATAGCTTACGTGTTTTTTCAAGAAACAAAGAATCGTAATTTCCAACTATATAATGGTAAAAATCCCCGCCCCATCCAAACCATATAAATTTAGTTTCAGAAGGAGCATTCAAAACAAGCCTTATCTTGGCTCTCTCTTGCATTGAAAACATATGTAGGGCAATAAAATCATAGTTTTTCAAACTATCTAAGAATTGATAGCTGTTTAATTCAGAAGAGGAAATTTTGCTGACTTTCTCAGATTTGATATATTTGAATTGTTCGCAATCATGATTAGAAATCACTAAAAACCTGTTTTCTCCTGGAGCTATTTTTTCAAATTCATTGTATGCAAAATCTATAAATTTCTCATCTGGGACAAGATGCAGGATCATTGAAATAAACTCCCAACTCTTTCATTTTCAGGAGTGTCTAAAAACTCCTCATAATTTTTTAACACTTCTTCTTTATTTCGAGTCCCAACTTTTTTATTTCCGATATAGATACCCCATGGTTCTAAATCTTTTGTGATTACAGAATTTGCTCCAACTGTAGCTCCTTCACCAATGCTTACACCTGGCAGTACTACGGAATTAGCTCCAACTATACAATAATCACCAATTTTAATTGATGAACTTGTAATATTTCTAAATTTATTTGATATAGTTGAATTTCCAAATCCCCACTCTTTAAAATCATCAGTGGCTGTCAAAATTTTACATCCTTGAGATATGGCTGCATAGTTTCCTATAGTTAGTTTGTTACCACCTGTAATTGAGCTAAAGTTAGCAATATGGACATAATTCCCTATTTTTATTTTCTCTTTTGCGTAGATCAAAACAAAATCATCAATAATAATATATTTCCCAAAATCTATATTTTCTAACCCAATTATTTTTGTATATTCAAAGGTCTTAACATGAGGTATTTTATATTTATCCATTACAAACTCTCTTTGATAATTGAAATAATTTTTTTCTGTATCTCTTTTTCGAGTTCAGCATAAATAGGCAAACATAGTATTCTTGTTGAGATATCTCTTGATATTTCACAGACCTGTTTTGGTTCGATATAAGTTAGAGTATCAAGGGATGGATAAAAATATCTTCGTGGAAATATTTGCTCTACATGTAAAGCTTTTTGTACTTTTAAAAGTTGCTCTTCACTTTCAAAAACTACTGGAAAGTAGCTATAGTTTTCTGTAGCATTTTCATTTTGCTCTTGAAATTGAACAAGACCTTTTAGTTCTTTTCTATAGTTTTCTATTACTACTTTTCTTTTCTCTTTTATCACTTTTATATCATCAAGCACACAAAGCCCCATAGCTGCTTCAAATTCATTCATTTTGGCATTAGTACCAAGCTCTGGGATCTCTTCGGCATTTTTGATACCAAAGTTTATAAGATATCTCGCTTTTTGTACAAGCACATCATCATTGATAATCAACGCTCCACCCTCTATACTATGAAAAAGTTTAGTAGCATGAAAACTCAAAGTTGAGATATCTCCGAAACTAAGTACACTTTTGTCTTTATACTTCACATCAAAAGCATGAGCGGCATCGTAGATCACTTTTAAGTTATGTTTTTTAGCTATTTGTTCTATCTCTTCTACTTCACAAGCATTGCCAAATACATGCACAGGAAGTATCGCTGAAGTATTTGGTGTGATAAGTTTTTCTATGTTTTTTGGATTGAGATTAAAAGTTTTTTCATCTATATCTGCAAAGATCGGTAATAGCTGATTGGTCACGAGAGAACTAGTAGTAGCTACAAAACTAAAAGGAGTTGTTATCACAAAACCTTTTAACCCAAGAGTTCTATATGCTATCTCAAGAGCAACCGTACCGTTTGAAACCAATACAATATTTTTAACTCCAAGATACTCAGCAAGTCTTTTTTCAAGTCTTTGCACTAATGGACCATTGTTTGTAAGCCAACCATTTTCATAGATCTCATCTATGTATTTTTTATACTTTTCTTTGTTTGGAAGGTAAGTTTTAGTTACGTTTATCATATGTTTATTCCATATTTTTTTAAATACCACTCAA
>DYMB01000037.1 GCA_020721805.1 Acetofilamentum sp.
TTATAAAGTTTTAAAAAAAAATTATAATACTATATTTATCCCTGTCAACAATTCTTGTGATAAATTTTTAATACTTAAAATATATTTATAAATTTTTTATTTTAATCAAATTGGAATATTATCTTTAAAGTTTTTTCCCTCTCTATTGACAGTCAAAAAAAATGATATGACATTAAAATAAATATTTAAATTATTTTTGAATTTTATACTGATTTTTAACTTAATCTTTTTTTACAGTTTTTTAATAGAATCTATAAAAAAGAGACCTTAGTTTTTAAAATTTTAATAGGTCTATTTTTTCAGGTATAATTATTTTAGTGATGACCTTTCCATTTGTTATAGAAAAAGGTTTATTTTACGATACCAGATCGATAGTAATGGGTTTTGCAGGATTTTATGGTGGTTTAATTCCTTTTTTGATAACAGGTTTTTTGCTATTATCTATAGAGCAATTGTGGGAGGTAGTGGAATATTCGCAGGTATTTTGACTATAATTTTAACAGGTTTGTGTGGTTTGATCTTTAGATTATTTTACTTTAAAAAGATTTTCTATTTTGATTTTAAAAGAAATTTAATTCTCAGTTTATTTTTTTCTTGTCTTTATCTATCCTTATGCTTTTTTCTCAACTCTTCATACTACCTCTTTTTTCCGGTTTTCAAAGGATGGGTGGAATTTATTTTTATATTTTAACCCTTTATCCTTTAACTTCCACACTATTTTTCATACTAACAAATTACATTTTGAAAGTTAACAGAAAAATGTTAACTGCTGAACAGATGATAAGTTTTCAAAGTGATATTTTAAACAATTCAAATATAATTTTTGTTGAACTTGATAAATATGGAAAAATTTTAAATATGAACAAAGAGTCTGAAAATGTTACCGGGTATTCGGTAGGAGAACTGATTTGAAAAGATTGGATGGAAAGATTTGTTACCGATGATTAAAGGATAGGATAATTGATATTTTAAACGGTTTACCAAAAAATGAAAAACTTTTTGAAACATTTGAAAACCCGATAAAAACTAAAAATGGAGACTTAAGATATATTTTATGGAAAAATAAAATTTTAACAAAAGGAAAAAATGATTTTTCTATAATATCCTTTGGAATAGATGTGAAGGAAAAGAAAAAACTTGAAGAAAAGTTAAAGGAGAGCGAGGAACTTTTTAAAAAATCTTTTAAAGAGCATAACACGATAAGCCTTCTTATAGATTCTAAAGATGGTAATATTGTGGATTGCAATGAGGCAGCGGTAAAATTTTATGGTTACTCTGAGGATGTGTTAAAGTCTATGAAGATAAGCGATATAAACACACTTTCAGTTGAAGAAATTAAAAAAGAGATGGAAAATGAAAACTGTTAAGGAAAAATCATTTCGAGTTTAAACATAGATTAAAAAATGGCAAGATCAGGGATATTGAGGTTTTTTCTAAGGGAATAAAATATAAAGGAAAAGATATATTGCATTCGGTAATTTTTGATGTAACTGAAAAGAAAGAGTTTTAAAGAAAGGTTTTTGAGAGTAAAGATTATTTAAAAATAGTTATAGATTCTTTGAATGATGTTTTGTTTATAATAGATGATAAAAATTTTAATATAGTGGATGTGAACAGAAAAACATATGAAATGTTTGGATACACTTATAATGAAAATTTAAAATTGAAATTAGGTGATTTATGTTGTAAAAAGGGTCCATATTTGGGGGATGTCGTGTCACAAAATCTTTATGAAGCCAGAGAAAAAGGTTATAAAATCTTTGAATGGCTTGCAAAAAAGAAGAATGGTGAATTTTTTTTCTGTAGAGTTTTCCATAAGATATGTAAAGATAACAGGTTCTGATAGATATCTGGTTCTTGTGAGGGATATAACTGAAAGGAAAGAAAAAGAGAAGGAATTAAGAGAGTTTAAAGAAAAAATAGATCTTATTTTATCTGAGGAAGGTTATAATTTCTGGGATTGGGATATAAAGACTGGAAAGATTCGTTTTACATCAAATATTCTCAGCGATAGAGATTTTAAAAAAGTTTATTCTTCAAGAGAATGGTTTGAGAGAATACATCCCGATGATTACAAAAATCTCATGGATGGCTATGATATGTGTTTGACAGGGATGATAGACAAATACGATGTTGAATTACAAGTAAAAAATTATAATGGGGAATATAGATGGTTTATGGAGGTTGGAAAAATATTCGAATTTGATGAGAAAAAAAGGCCTTTAAGGATTAATGGCTTACATATAGAGATAACACGACTAAAGAAACTTAATGAAGAACTGGGGAAAAATAAGGAGTTCTTCAAATCGATTTTTGATAACACACCCGATGCTATATTTCTTTTACAGAATGATAAAATTATAGATTGTAATAAAGTTGCTGAAAAAATGTTTTATCTATCCAAAAGAGAAATAGTTGGTAAGACTCCATACTATTTTTCCACACCTTTCCAGAATGATGGCTCAAATTCAGAAGAGAATGCTAAATTTCATATTGAAAGATGTTTGAAAAATAAGAAAGAAATTTTTAACTGGACACATAGAAAAGCTGATGGAACAAGTTTTGAGTCTGAAATTTATTTTTCTATTTTTGATGAGAAAAAAATTTGATCCTTGCTTTTATTAGAGATATTGAAGAGAAAATGAAAAGGGAAAATGAAATATGGGGTTTAAAGAAAAGGTTGGAACAGGTTCAGAGACTTGAATCTCTTGGAAAATGTTGGGTGTATAGCTCACGATTTTAACAATGTTCTTAATGTGATAATAGTACAGGGTGAGAATTTACTTGAAAGTGTTGAAAAAGATTCAAAATATCGCGATAACATAAATGGGATCTTAAAAGTCTCTCT
>DYMB01000038.1 GCA_020721805.1 Acetofilamentum sp.
TGGGACGGAACATATAACGGCAAAGCATTGCCTTTTACCAGCTATGTCTATATTGTATCATTAAACCATAATAAAGAAACTTATAATGGTACAGTTACAATTAAACGATAGTAATACGACTTTAGTAACAAGACTATCATTCTGATCATAGCGAAGAATCTCCTCTGCACTCGAAAGGGTTTCTATTGCTTAGCTTTTGCGAAAACAACGGATTTAATCATTTCCCATATAAGTAATTTTTTTTAACCAAATTATTGAAAAATATTTTGTCATTTAAATTTATTGTTTAACTTTGCTTGTCTAAAAAAATGGTTTTTTATACTAAACTTAACTATTAATTATGAAAAAATTTGTATTCATTTTCTCATTCCTAATTTTGAGTTCAAATACAATATTTGCACAATATTGTACTTCTAATGGTAATACAACTTACAACACAAGTACAACAAGAGTAATATTTAACACAATTGATAATTCGTCTGGGAAACCGAGTGGATATAGCGATTACACATCAATATCTACATCAGTTAATGCTGGGACTACATATAATTTAACAGTGCAGGTTAATACCGATGGCAATTATACAATTCATTCAATGGTTTGGATTGACTGGAACCAAGATAACGATTTTGCTGATGCTGGCGAAACGTATGATTTAGGAACAGCAACAAATGTTTCAAATGGTGCCACATCAAATTCTCCTCTTTCAGTAACAATCCCAACAACTGCAACAAGTGGAAATACAAGAATGAGAGTATCAAGTAAATATAATGCAGCTCCAACTTCTTGCGAAACTGGTTTTGACGGAGAAGTAGAAGATTATACTATTAATGTAATAGTTTCGGGAAGTGTTACATTTTATAATACTGCGGCAACAACAGGTTATACTTATTTTGATAATACGAGAGCAAGTGCAACACCTCGTTTTACCATTTCAGCAACTAATAATTTTGATGCAATAAATTTTGAAATTAATACTGCCGATGATTTTACTGGTACCTCATATACTCAAACAATTACAGGTTTAACAGGAGCATCTGGTACACATTACGATTTACTTTGCAATAATCTATCGCCTGCATTACCATCGACAAATGGAGCTGTATATTATGTACGAGCAAGATCATCAAACAATGGTGGCGGAACTTGGGGTAGTTGGAGTACTCAACTATGGAGTTTTACACATGATATAGCCAATTATGGTTGGTTTCAAACTGCCCAAAAACAATTTGAAGAAGGAACTTCAACAGGAAATTTTATATACAATACAACCAATGGAACAACTGCCGATTATTTGTATATGGAAAGAGGTAGTTTCGATTTAAGATCCTACGAAGGAGGAATTAAGGAATGTTCTAGTTGGTATCCATCAACATCTGTAGATTATATGACAATTGGTTATCAAAATAGCAATTGTACAGGTCCAATTTATACAGGAACTCGATTTTTAAATTTTCCTATACCAAAAAATGCAAGCATTTTATCTGCTGATTACACACTTTATGAATCATCTGATTGCCCTAGTAGAGATAATGGAGCGACAATTCAAGTTACTTTAGAAGCCGAAGCAGTTGACGATGCTCCTGCAGCAACTAGTTCAATTGATACTTATTCGACAACTTCTGCTACCCAAAATTGGGTTTTTACATATAGTAATTCTCCCGGTACAGCTCGTTCAAACACAGCAACAAATATTATTCAAGAACTTGTAAATAGAGCAGGATGGAACGAAAATAATGATATTTTAGTAATGACAGAAAGTACATCTGATCATGATAATGGTTGTGTATTTCAAGGAAGCCATTCTTCATATCAACCACGATTACAAGGTTCTTTTACAGATTTTCCAAATTACTGGCTGTCTCCCACAATTGAATTTGCTTCATTAGCTTGTTCTCCAAACTACCAGCAATTAGTTTGGGATGCTGATGAAACTTATGGAAATATCAAGATACAACTTTATTATGATAATGGTGGAACGCCTACTATTATTCCTGATGCTGCGTTAGCTGGTAATTCATCTGGTTTTGCTACTAGTCCTGTTGATATTAGCGGATTAAACACAACTACATATAGTAAATTATATATTAGAGCTATATTAAGATATACAAGTACAAATACAAACGAATCGCCTAAATTAAATTCTTGGGGAATTACGGCAGATCCTATTGCATCAGTTGATTTAGGAACTGACCAAACAATATGTCCTTCAGCAAGTACTACCATTAATGCAATAGGCTGTGGTGCATATCAATGGAGTACAGGAGAAACAACAGCATCAATAACAGTGTCGCCTGCAAGTACAACAACTTATACAGTAACCGCAACTGTTGGCGACGCTAATACTGCGACTGATACAATTATAATAACCGTAGCACAACCTGTTGATGCATCAACTTCTGGCTCAACTACAATTTGTAATGGTGATACTGTTACAATTAATGCGTCAGGCAGTACTTCTTATACTTGGAGTGCTTCTCCGGTAGATGCCTCTTTATCTGGACAGGAAAATAATACAGATATTACAGTTTTTCCTACGACAACAACAACTTATACACTAACTGATAATATTTGTTCAACTACAGATAATATAACAATAACCGTTAATCCAACTAATACTATAACTTTAACGTCAGCAGCTGGTACAGATAATCAAACGGTTTGTAAAAATTCACCAATAACAGATATAACTTATTCAACAACAGGAGCAACAGGGGCAACTTTTTCAGGATTACCAACTGGTGTTTCAGGTTCTTGGACAAATGATACTGTAACAATTAGTGGTA
>DYMB01000039.1 GCA_020721805.1 Acetofilamentum sp.
ATGATTTGCTCGAAGTAGGTATGAGTTGAGGGGGACTGAGCTTGTCAAAGTAGCGACGGGGATTTTATCAAGCAGATAGCCTGAGTAGTTGGATTTGGGGGTGTCTGTGTGGTTACATTTTATTTTCATAAAATCTCCAAATCAATTTATAATACTCTCACAAAGTGCAACATAATGTTCCTTGTCTTTATTTTCTAAAATTGAAAATATAGTGTTTACTGCAACTTCAATCTCGTTTATGTCAGGAAATCTTTGGATGTGTTCGGGATTTTCTTCGTGTGAATATTCATCAAGTATTTTAAGCGTAGTTTGTTTTTCAGATACTTCTTTAAAATCTTTAAAAAATTTATCAGCCTTAGCTTTAAATTTGCTGCCATCCGGATATTTTGCAAACAAATATGCTTCAAGAAATCTTCTTACAATATTAGGTAAAATGTAAAGTAATTCAAAATTGTTTTTATCGTTTGAATCGTTGAATTCTTTTAATTTTGAAAAAAGATAATTATACTCACTTTTGAAATTTCTTAAAATCTTTGGTAATTCTGTTATCGTTGAAATCTTATCACCATTTGATTGAATCTTTTTAATTAAATAATAGTTTTCTTTATCTTTTTTACTTCTTCTATTTGGTGTCCCATCAGGATCACTTTTAACCATATCTTTTAGAAGATTAAAAAAATCAAAATTATGCGTAGTAATAAATACCTGTCCACAATCTTTTAATTTTTCTGAAAGGAATCCGTAAACCTGAAAAATATGATTAGAATCAAGGCTGGATACGGGGTCATCAATAAATATTATTGCATTTGATTTGTCAAAATTATTTTCTTCTAACTTGGTCATAAAGTAAATCAAAGAAATAATGTTTTTTTCTCCTGTGCTTAAGTTTTTTGCTATAATTTCTGCTCGTTGTATTTGATAAGTCCCATCATCAAGAGGATTTAATTTTATTTGATCGTCTCCAAAAAATTGTTTTAGATATTCGTTTATTTTTTCTGCTCCAATATTTGCCTGTTTTATTTTTAAATTTATCTCATTTATTTCCTGCGAAATATTATCGAGCATTGATTTTTTTTCTTTTTTTTGTTTTTCTAATTCTTCTATTTGATGTTTTAGCTCAGAATATTTTATTTTATCAATAGCTTTTGCAGAATAGTGTTTGATTAGTTTTAGCTTAATCTTGGCCTTTTCATTTTCTAACTGTTCAATTTTAGTATTGTTATTACCAATAATAGTATTAACATCGTTAACATATTGATTAAGTTGCTTTTCAAGTTCTGTTGTGGATAAATCAATATTCAGGATGTCAAATGGTTTGTTTCTTTTTTCTTCTATTTTTTTGATTAAATCATTTAGCGCATTTATATAATCACCTTGTAATTTACTCTTTAACTCTTCTTTCTTTTGTTCATATTGCTCTGCAAAATCAGGGTAAAATCTTGCCTTATCGGTGAATTGAATATTGTTGATGTAATTTTTATAAGGGTTTATTTTTCCTTCAAGTGAATTCAATTCTTGCATTAATTTATCGTATTCTTCAGAAAAATGTTTATTAAGTTTTTCAAATAAATCGTCAGGCAATTTATTACCACAAAACTGACAGTATTCTTTTTTTTTATGTAAATCTAATCCTTTTCTAACCCATTGATTTAATTCTGGGTTACTTTTAAGTTTTTCAATTATCTGTTGCGCGGTTATCTTTCTTTCACAGATATTTTTCAATTTTTTGTAAATTGAGTCTGCTTTTAATTCAAATGACAGATTGCTAATAGTTTCATATTTTGTTTGATCACGGTAAAGGCTAAGATTTTTATTTTCTTCATCATCTGATAAAATATATTCCGAAATATTTTTTTGTATTTCTTCAATTTTTTCTTCCAATCCATTTTTATCAAATTCTCGTTGATTAGTAATACCTAATATTTTTCTAATATCAGTGGCTTTGTTTGTTAAATTACTGTCTAATTGTTTACTTTTTTCATTAAATTCCTTCTCATTACTTGATTTTTCCTCTTCAATTTTTTGTTTTTCTACTTCTTTCTCTTTTAACTTATTTTGTAACTCAATTGATTCTTTTCCTATAATCAATACTGGATTAATCCTGTGTTTTTCGTCGTCCCATTTGAAATTGTCTTTAACAAAATCTTCATTAAAAACACGGATAGGAAAATCTTCTCTAATATTACTTTCTGAAATATTTCCATTTTCTGTTTCCAAAAAAAATTTCATATCAAAGTAGTCCAAATGTAATTTCTTCTCTTCGAGACATCTAATCAATCTTGAAAGAGAAGTTTTACCTGAATAATTCCAACCATAAAAGAAATTAAATTGTTTAAATTCTGGGCAACTATTATCCCAAGAAAAATTTTTGTATAAACTAAAGTTCTGAATTTTTGAAATTTTTTGTATTTTCATAATTTTTCCTCCTTTTTTATTTATTCTTGAAAAATTTTCTCCGTGGTTCTCTGTGGTTAGTTTTTTCACCACAGAGAGCACAGAGGGGCACAGAGATTTATTTTTCCAAAATTTTTATCTCCTCCTCTGTCAAATCATACAGCCTATACACCAGTTGGTCAATCTCCAGCTCCCACGCTTGCGTGTTGGCTTGGGGGTTTTGTTTTTTGGCGGTAAGGATTTTGTCTACTAAATCTTCTATCTGCGAAACAATGCCTTGATTGGATGGGGTGATGGGGGGAATTGGGATGT
>DYMB01000013.1 GCA_020721805.1 Acetofilamentum sp.
TATCACTTTTATAGAACTTACTGCGGACAACAGGATATCACTTCACATCGATCAGGCTTACTCTAACTAATTAAGTGCTTGACAAAGTTGATGCAGTACAGGGAATTGATACCATCAAAAGGAGCAAGAGAAATAAGAGAATTGTTTCCAATAAAACTAACAATTTTTCAACAAAAAAATTAAACTTTTAATAAGGTTTAAAGTAAAAAAATCAAATTATACTTGACAAAATTTAAAATAATTTTAAAATTATTTAAAAAGGAGTTTAAATTTATGAATGAAGTAATAAAAAAATGTCCAGTTTGTGGAAACAATTTAATAATAAAAAAATTGTATTGTGAGAATTGTGAAACAGAGATTAATGGTAATTTTGTTGTTGAAAGATCAAATATACTTGATGATGAGGATTGGATTTTTATAAAAGAGTTTATCGATTGTGATGGTAATTTCAGATTGTTATCTGAAAGGTTGGGTTTATCTTATCCCACATTAAAAATTCGTTTGATGAAAATAAAGAATAAATTAAAAGGTGATGAGAATAATAATGAATTTTTAAATAATAATGATATAGACTATTATCTTGAAAAACTTGAAGAAGGAAAGATGAGTGTTGATGAGGTTTTAAAAAATTTAAAAAGGAGTAAAAAATGAGATTTTCAAAATTTGGATTCATTTTGATAATTATTGGAATATTTCTTTTGCTTTCAACTTACAATCTTTTTTTCTTCCAATTTTCGAGGGATTGGCCATGGATATTGATCATAATCGGTTTTTTGAATCTTTTTTCGTTTGAAAAAAGAAAAAATGTTAAAATTAAAATCCATTCAAACAGAAGAAGAGAGATACTTGAGGCTCTAAAAGAGGGAAAGATCAGTGTTGAAGATGCTTTAAAAGAATTTGAGGAGGATTAAGATGACTGAGAGGTTAAAAAAAATTTTAAAACTTGTTAAAGATGGAAAGATAACTCCAGAGGAGGCTGATAGATTGATATCGGAACTGTATGAAAATAGAAATAGAGAGGAAAAGAGAGGATGTTATTTGAAAATTAATCTTTTAAATGGGAATGATGAAAAAGTTTTAAATTTAAAATTTCCAATCAAATTTATTAAATTCATCACAAAAGCTACTGGAAAGTTTTCATTTAACATTATAGATGGTGAAGGAAAGATTTTTAACAATATTTTCAATAAAAATGGATCTATCATAGATGATGATGGAAAGATAATAGATTTTGAAGCTTTTTCAGATTCTCTTGATGAACTTTGCAAAAATGCTCCAGGTGAGATAATAAATCTTTCAGGCTCGAATAAAGGTGGAGAGAAGTTTAAATTAATAGTTACAGTTGAATAGATTTTTGTTGACTTAGATTTAAATACAAATAAAATGTTTCCATATGAAAAAATATTTTCAAATGGCTATAGAATATACCAATAATGTTGATGAAGATAAAATTTTTGAAATCTCTTATCTTAACAATATAAAATGTTCATTTTTTGAGGATAAGGAGAGAGATAAAAAATTTTTTTTTCTTTATGATGAAGATGAGACTCTTCTAAATGATAAATTTTTAATTATAAAAGATAGTTTTAAGATAAAAGAGAAATTTACAAAAAAAATATTCGAAAAAAATTACCTAAAAAGATATCTAACCAATTATAAAAGTTTTAAAGTTGGAAACTTTAATATAATTCCTTATTTTCATAAAAGAAAAAAAATATTTAAAAAAGGGATCAACATAATCTTAAATCCCGGTTATTCTTTTGGAACAGGTGAACATCCAACCACAAAAATTGTTCTTTATCTTATGAAATATTTAGATTTTAAAGATAAAAATGTTCTTGATTGTGGGACAGGATCTGGAATTTTATCGATAGCAGCATCAAAATTGAAGAGTAAAAAAGTTTATGCATTTGATATAGATGAATCAACAAAAGTTTCAACGAAAGAAAATTTTAAATTAAATAACATAAAAAATGTTATTTACAGGTATGGTGATATAAATGTATTAAGCAAAAATACAAAATTTGATATAATTCTTGTTAATATGTTACCTGAAGAGTTTAAAACCTTTTTTGAAGTTTTGAAAAATAGATTAAAAAAGGGTGGTAAAATAATCGTATCAGGAATTTTGTATAATAATAAAGATACAATTATAGAATATTTTTCAAAACTATCATATTCTGTTTTAAATCAAAAAATTGTTAAAGAATGGATAGGGTTTATTTTAAAATAATTTTAGTAATAACATTATTTTATAATTTTATTTTTGTATACGATAATGATATATTATTTCCGGTTGAAAATAATGTTATTACTGGTGGTTTTGGAGAATTCAGGTGGAACCATCTTCATACGGGAATAGATATTTCAACTGAAGGAATTGAGGGAAAAAAAATATTTGCTCCAACCGATTGCTGGGTGAGTTATATAAAACGGGATTTTTATGGATATGGTAATACCCTTTTTCTTGAAGACGAGAATTTTATTTATGTTCTTGCTCATCTTAAATCTTTTGTATTATCAATCGATACAATTTTATCAAAAGAAAAATTTAGACAAATTCTATATCCAGAGTATAAAAAAATCACTTTCAGAAAAGGAGATTTGGTTGGATACACAGGATCCTCCGGTAATGTTGTTCCCCATTTACACTTTGAAGTAAGGAGTAAAAATAATAAGATAATAAATCCTTTATTTTTATATAATATATATGATACAATAAAACCTGTAATTGGTGGTATTTTATTTGAACCTGCTGATGATTCTTCTTTGATAGAGGGAGAACATGATAACTTTTACTATAAGTTGAGAAATGGCTCTGAAAAAGAAATAAGGGTTAGAATAAAAGGTAAATTTTTTATCTCTTTAAAAGCAATTGATAGAATTAATTCATACTGGTCAAAAATTTTTGTATACGAAATTGATATAAAATCTGGATCAAATTTAATTTCAACCTTCAAAATGGATTCTTTTTCATTTAAATATAATACTTACTCTCCTATCCATTTTAGAACAGGTTTAAACATCTCAAATTCAAACTATCTTTTGAAATTTTACGATACAAATAACTCAACATTTTTTAAGACTGAAAGGGAAACATTGTATAGTTATATTGATACAACTTTAACCATAATTGTAAAAGATTTTTATGGTAATAAAAAAGAATTAAAGATAAAAATTTTAGATGAAATAGTTCAAAAATCTTATCCATCGAGTCTTTTTAAATTAAAGCGTGTAAATGATAAGATAGTTTTTATTATAACAGGTAAAAAGACCGATTTTTGTATCAGTAAAGAATATAAAAATATGTTTGACTCTTTTGAGGTTTCAAAAAATTATAAATATTATATTTTAAACTATCCAGGTTTTATAAAGAAAGGTTTTTTTGTAAACAATCATATAATAAGTAAAAATGTTGTCTATTTAGATAGTTCCAAACAATTTAATTTTAACGATTCTATTGCAATTAAATCTTTTGAAAAATTGTATTTTATATATGATACAAAAAAATATACTCACAGAGAATTAAAACTCTTTTCAAATCTTTATTCGTTTGATCTTAAAAGAGAGTTTCATAAAAAAAATATAAAAATATCTTTAAAAGGTTATGGTGGTAAATCTTTTTATAATGTAAAAAACAATAATCTTTATTTTGTAAAAAAATTAAATGATGAGGATTCTATTTTAACTTATAATCTTAACGATTTTATAATAGGAAATGACTTTGTTAAACCAAAACATTTTCTTATTAACAAAAAGATTATGAAAGATAAAAATATATATACTTATAGAGTTGTAGACTTTGGAAGTGGAATAGATTGGTTTTATATAGCAGATTCAAATAGTTTTTATGTAGAGCCAATACCTGGAAAGTCTAAAATCAAAATTGTATTATATAAAAATACAAAAAATGAGAAAATATTTATAAAAGATAAAGATGGAAATAAAGATACTATATTTTTGTATTAAATTTGTATATTAAAAATCGAGTAAATCTGTTATATCGTTGAAATCGATATTTTGTTCAAATTTTATCTTTTTTATTCTTTTCTCTTTTAACTTTTTAACAATATAGGAAATTTTTTCATCAGTTTTCAGTTCGTTAACATTTTTTAATTTTTCAATTATCTTCTTTTTTTCATTTTTTATAAGATCCAAAAAAAGGATTTCCAGTTCTGAAAGTGAATAAAAAGATGTAAAATTTTTTGTTTCCTTTTCAAAAATAAGAAGATAATTTTTGTCTTCCCGTGATAGTCTTTGTGTTTTAAAATAGTTTATACCATTATAAAGTAAAAATTTAAAAAGTTCTTCAGAATAAAAATCAAAGACTGATTCCATAATATAAAGAGAGACAAGGTAAAACATTTCTGGATTGTAATAATCCTGATCCTTAAATGCTTCGCTCTCGATTAGGATATTTTTTGTAATAGTTATAATTTCATTTTCCCTGGAAAATCCTTTCATTTTACTTCCTTTAAAAAGTTTGATTATAACGATAAAAACTAAAAAATCAAGATTAAAATCTTATACTTATTTCTGTTTTGAACCCGTTATCCTTTGTTGGATATATTAAAAATCCAGTATTCTTTATTATGTCGTTACCTGATAGAATACTCTCCTTTCTTAATTTAAAAACAAGGTATTCTCCCAAAATCATACATGCTGCGCCTATACTGGTATGAATTTTTGTTTCATTGTTTGAATAAGCTGCAACGGTTCTTTCAATAGCCTGTCCCAAAGCACCCCCTACCACTCCACCGATTATCATTAGGATAGCATTACCATCATCAAGATGGATATCTCTCATCAGGTAATATGTAAAAAATGAAGAAGCCATACCAAAAACTGAAGCGACAAGTGGAAATTCATCTTTTCTATCAATATAATTATATATTTCTGTTGCGATAAGTATTCCAGATGTCATATTGAAAGTGTAAAAATAACCATCAAAAGATTTAAATTTAAAACTTTCACTATTTCCAAGATAAAAACCAAGGGTTCTGAAACCCAAAGAAGTCAAAAGTGTTATAGATTGTCCTAATAATTCTCTTTTATTGTTAAGAACCTGCAAAGAATCCTCATACTCTTTAACCTTTATAGAATCGGTAAGATCTAAAGAATCGAGTGGTTCAGGATCAGGGTCTACAAGTTTGTCTGTAAGATATATTCCAATAAGAGCACCGGTGATATAACCATGAAAAGCACCAGCACCATAAAAATCGCTTGCAGCTCTTCTTAAATTATTATTTTTCCTTGATAGATAATAACCAAGCCAGGATTCAGTATAACCTGTTGCTATGAGTCCTAGATTGTCAGGATCAAACCTACCAATTTTTTTTGTTGCAAACTGATCGTTTGAAAGTGCATTTTTGATAAGGTAAAAATCTGTAGGTCCCAATCTATATCCCCAATCTATAAAAGCAAGGGATCTTATTGGAACATCGTCTTTGATAAGTAGGGGTGGTAGAAAAAACATTAAAGTTGGTGTTGATAAAACTATTAGTGGAGCAACTTTTGAGTCGGTAAGCCCCAACCCTTCTACTAAAAAAGATCCATAAGCCCAACCCTGCCATGCTCCATACCATCCAGCTTGCCATTTGTAAGGAATTATTTTTAAAAGTTGAGGATTGTATTCTCTCTCCTGTAAAATTGTTTCCAGAGGTTGGACGGGAGTTTCAATATTTGATTTTTCAATTTCTAAAGGTTCTTTTGAGATAGTATCACCATTTTCGTCCAGAATTATTTTATAGAACATACCTTCTATCTGAATATACTTTTCAATTTTTTGATTTTCCTGAGCATATGATGATATAAAGATAAGTAAAATAAGAAAAAAGAAAAGAAAGTTTTTCATATTTGCCTCCTCTATCTACATTTATATGTTGTCCTGAAATCTTTTGTTATTTTCCACACAAGTTCATCTATAAGATCATATTGTGATTGATCATATGTTTTGGAATCGAAAGATATAAAATTTTTACTTATATACACATTTGAAAGTTCTGTCTTTTTTTGAATAGTCTTTATATAAATTATGGATCCATTTAAAGTCTCAAAAATCTTTAAATGTAATGAGGCTGTTAATTTCACTTTTGCATAAAATGATGGATAGAAAATGTTTATACTAAAATTGGGGGCGATATCTGAAAATTCGATTTCACTCAAAACCACACTCTTTAAATTATAATCTTTACCTATTTTTTTTATAATATCTGATGAGTATTCTGAAGAATTATACTCTTTTAACAATTTTTCAAATGATCCCAGTTCAATGAAAGAGCCCTTTTGTTCATAGGTGAGGTATTCGATAAGTTTACCTGTAATAAGAGAAGAAACGGTTGAATCTGAATTTACAACTTTTGTTTGGACAAAACCAAATGTAGAATTGGGTTCAAATTCAAAAATTGGTGGAACAGGATATTTTTTACAACAGGATAAAAAAATAAAGATAAAGAAAAAGGGTATTATTTTTTTCATTATTTTTTAATTTTACTCGCTACAATAGTCAAGTCAATACAAAAAAGAGATACCTGTAAAAGTTATTCTATAAAATAATGTCAAAGTATCATAATTGGTATAAAAAAGATTTTTTTGCGAAAACATATTTTCCACACCTAAAGTTATGAATATATCACCCTCATTTAAAGTAAAAGATGGACTATAAATTATACTTCTTGTTGCAGGAAAATATTGAAAATCGTTGATCAAGATAAAGTTTTTAAACCTGTTCTGGGTAAAAAATTTATAATATGTTTTTATAGAATCTGTTTTAAAAAGATTAAAAGAAAAGGAATACTTGAAATTTTTTTTCTCTAAAAAGAATAAAGCAGCAAAATCAATGAAAAAATCTTTTGCAAAGATTTCTGTATAATTTTTTACACTATCAATATCCTTATATAAAGAAATATAAAATTGATAATTTTTATTTTTTATCTCCATTAAAAATTTATAATAATTAACAGGCATTATCGATTTGATATCATTTCTTGATCTGGAAAATATCCCAAAAGTATCCTTCTGAGTTCTGAAAAAATCTAGAAGGAATCTATAGGTAAAAAGAGTTAAGGAATCTTTATATTGAAAAGAAGGTAATATAAATTTATAGTAAAAGAACCCAAAATTTATTTTTTCATTTAAAAATGAAAAGCCTAAATGATTCTTTTGGTAAGAAAGAATGTTTTGATATAATGAGTTGAAAAGATATTTTTCCTTAAAAATTATTGCAAAGTTTGAATTATTCATTAAAGTTAGAACTGTCGGATATATAAATATTGATGGTTCTATTTTTAATTTAAAAGGATTGAAAGAATTTCGCAGGTTTAAAGTTATCAGTTGTTGTAAAAGATTTTTGTTGGTTACATCAGTTTTTAAAACAAGATACGAAAGATAATCTTTTAGTTTAAAGTTGTTCGTATAATTTAAAGAAAACTTAAAAGAATCTTTTAAATTCGCATATATGAAAAAATCATAAATAAGATCGGTTTCATAATGTTTTGAATAAAAAGAGAAAAAATTATTCTTTTGAATCGTTATTTCGTTAAGATCATAGATGGGTTTTAATATCGTGAAGGGATCTGGAAGTATTGAATCTTTCAAATAGTTGTTGGGATCAAAATCAAAATCATATGGATAAAGTCTTATAAATAGAAAGAAAAAAAATAAAATTATTTTAAAATTTTTTTTATACATTCGCTTTTAGGCTTAATTATTCCCTTTTCAGTTATTATTCCGGTTATATATTTTGAAGGTGTTATATCAAAGGCTGGATTGAATGTATTTTTTGCTATTGAGATCCTTTTATTTAAAATGGATATTATCTCATCAGTCTTTCTTTCTTCAACTTTAATTCCTTTACCTGAAGATAGTTTTTTGTCAAAGGTTGTTGTTGGTGCGACAACAAAAAATGGTTTTTTGTGAACATATGATAATATTGCTGATTCATATGTTCCGATTTTGTTAGCGGTATCCCCGTTTAGGGCGATTCTGTCAGCCCCAACGAATGTTATGTCGATCATATTTTTAGAAAAAAGAAATCCTCTCATATTATCAGTAACAAGTGTATATGGTAGTTTTAATTTTTCAGCCTCATAGACGGTAAGTCTTGAACCCTGCAAAAGAGGTCTTGTTTCTGGAATGAACAGATGAAATCTTTTCCCCATTATGAAGGCTTTAAAGATTATTCCAAGTGCTGTGCCAATTCCCGGTGTTGCAAGCATTCCAGTGTTACAGTGAGTTAAAATGTTCATTCCATTTTTTATCAGTTCAGAGCCATAGATTGAAATTTTTTCACAGGTGTAAACTTCATACTCAAGTCTCTTTTTGCAGAAATTTTCAATACTATCTTTAAAATGGTTGTAATCGTTTGAATCAAAATTCTCTATAAGTTTTTTTAACTCTTCAAGTATGTTAAATATGTTCACTGCTGTTGGTCTGGCAGTTTTTAAAAGTTCAATTGTTTTAAGAGATTCAGTTTTCGCTTTGGTAAATTTTTTATACCTGTAAACTGTTGAAAGAACACCATATGCTGCAACTATACCTATTGCAGGTGCACCCCTCACCTTTAATTTTTTTATAGCATCAAAATATTCATCAGGATAATAAAGTTTTAAAATTGATTCATAAAAAGGTAATCTGGTCTGATCTATGGTTATGAAAGTTCCATTCTCCCACCTGAAAAATGGATTTATTAGTTTTTTCATATTTTTATGTTCCCATAAATTTTTAAAAGGTTATCCACCTGCTTTTCCCATATTAGATTCTCTACAACCCTTCTGTATCCATATTCTGCCATCTTTTTTCTTCTATTTTCATCATCCAGAAGAATTGAAATCTGTTTTGCAAATTCCTCATAATCATTTCCCTTTACATAGACCGCACCATCTTTTGCGGAATATTTTGCTTCAGGCAGATCGTATGAAACTATTGGACATTTTGTTATCATATATTCCATAACTTTGTTCATAGTTGAAATTGAGTTTAAAGGATTTTCAGGATCAGGAGATGCTGCAAGGTCGGCTGTTGAAAGGTATCTTAAAGCATCTTTATCTGAAATTCTACCTGTAAATTTTACATATTTTTCAATACCAAAATCTTTCACCATATTTTTCAAATTTTCAAAATCATCCCCTTTTCCTATCAATACAAAAATAGTATCTGTTCTTTTTAAAACTTTTACAAAATAATTTATCGATCTTATAAGAAAATCTACTCCATCCTGAACTCCCATTATTCCAATATAGACCACCATATATTTAAAACCTTCCTTTAATTCTTTAAACTCTCCACAGTAATCGAACAATTTTTTTGTGGGACCGTTTCTAACTATAAAAATTTTATCATCTCTTAAGTTTCCCCTTTGTTTAGCTATTCTTTTATAAGAGTTGTTTGTTGTGATAACGATGTTTGAGCATTTGTATGTTAGGTATTCAAAAATTAATTGGATCTTGTAAAAAATATCTTTCCTTTGTCCCTTAAATCTTGAAAGATAAGATTCTGGTGAAAGATCGTGTTGATCGAAAATTATCTTTTTACCGAAAATTCTATAAAATGAAAGTATAGGGAAAAAAATGTCTGGTGGATTCGCTATATGTATTATATGAAAATTTTTGTTAAAAAGAATTTTTAAAGAAAGAAAAAAGATAAAAAAAATTGAGGTTATATATTCGATAAGATAATGGAACTTGTTTTTAGAGATAACCAGAAGTGGATATCTGTAAACATCTATTCCATCAACAATGTCGTATGAATTTTTATCCTGTTCAACTCCTTTTGGGGATATAACGGAAACATTGTAACCTGCATTTTTTAGACTTATACTCTCTCTGTATACACGCCTGTCAAATGGATACGAGAGATTTTCAACTATAAATAAAATATCCTTTGTCATAATTTTTCCAGAAGGGTTGTTAGAGCCCTTGCCATTGTTCCAAGTCCCCAGTGTAACATTGGAGTTTTATTTTTTATCCTTCTATATTTTCTGAAAATGAAAGAACCTTTCTTCTCCTGCATATTTTTAATTGCCCATAAGGCGACCTGTAAAGATTTTTTAATATCATCAAAGTTTGCAAGGGTTTCTATGGATTGCGAAACACACTGTATGTCTACAGGATAAGTTTTGTTGTTATAATATTTGGGAATATCGCCGTCAAAAAAATTTTTTCTATAATAATCGAAACCTTTTTTAATATTTTTTTCAAATGAAAAATCTTTTGAAAAATCCTGATATCTTTTCAAAGCATCAAGAACATAGCCTGTATGAAAGTTATCTATCCAGTGTAAATCCTTTCTTTGGCCATAATACCAGCTGCCATCCTCGTTTTGAAATCTTATCGTATATTCGATGGAAAATCTTTCAAGTTTATTTGTTTCTATCCCTGTAAGATTTTTTGCCTGTGCAAGAAAAGAACTACCTATAACATTAGCATTGTGAACATTCTTTTTTTCAAAAGGAATATAACTGATGCAGAATGTATGGTCATAATCAAAAGTAGGAAGATCATTTAAAATGAAATTTGCAGTTTTAATTATAGCATCTCTGTAGAATTCTTTTTTTGTTTCCATATAGAATTCGGAAATAATGTTTCCTATCAGACCAGTCCAGACAACAGTTGGCATACCCTTTTTTAAAAAAAAGACCCTTGATGCATAATCGAAATGGTTTCCCCAGGAGTAATTTTTAAAATAGGGGGATTTGTTCTCTATGGTCCATTTTAAAAGATCCTCACCTTTTTTTAAATATTCTTTCTCTTTTGTTATTCTATAATATTTTAAATATGCAGAACCTATATATGCTATCCCCTTTGTTGATCTTTCAAGTTTGATTCCAATGAATGGTCTTATATTAAAAGGTAACCTTCTTACACTTTGCTGTAAAGCTATCGATAGATACCTGTTTTTGAAAGTAAAAGGATAAAGATAGGAATTTAAACCATCGAAAGGATCGTAACCTTTATAATCGTTATTTTCAAGATATTCGAAGAGTTTTTCAAGAGAATCTTTTAAAATTTCATATTTCAATTCTTACTCCTTTACTGGCACTCTCTATTGCATAAAAAGTTATGAGTGAAACCTTTTTTAGATGTTCAAAAGTAAAAGGATTTTTCTCTTTTGAAATCATTATTTTCGTCAAAATTTCCATCTCCTCTTTGTGTCCCTTACCGGCCTGAAAATTGTTGAATTTTTTTTCTTTTCCATTGTTGAAAAATATTAAATTTTTAAAATTTTCGAAGATAACCGATTGCATACCGGAAGAGAGTTCAAGGTATTCTTTTGGTAAAGATCTATCTCCGAATGTATAATATAGAATATTTGCAACGGAGCCATCTTCAAAATCTATAGTTAAAGAAATATTATCTTTGTTTTTTTGATCGGTTCTGTTTAAACCTATGAAAGAAGCATAGAGAGATATTGGTCTTTTATCGATCAAGAAAATCGCTGTATCAACAAAATGACCACCCTCACCTATAAATCTATTACCTTCCTCAAAATCATTATACCAGTTATTTTTATCAAGATATCCAGCATTAACCCTGTAATAAAGATGTTTTGGTTGAGAATTGTTTTTGAAGAATTCTTTAATTTTTAAAATAGATTTTGAAAATCTTCTATTATAGCCAACAAAAAGATCCCCTTTCGATTTCACATAAGTGTTTTCTATAACTTTTAAATCTTCCAAATTAAGACATAATGGTTTTTCGGTATAAACGAAGAGATCTCTTTTTAATCCTTCACAAACATATTTTGCATGCGATGAGTGTCTTGAAAGAACCATTAAAAGGTTAATTTCCTTATCTTCTAAAAGTTCCTCATAGTTTGTTGTAATTTTTGAAAAATTGAATTTTCTCATACTATCTCTGGCTGAAATACCCGTTGAAGTTGCAAGATAATAAAAAGATACATCCTTTATCTTTTTTAATTCAGGGAAAAGCATTGTTTTTGCAAAATTGCCAGCCCCTATGGAACCGATTTTTATTTTTCCGGTATTTTTGTAATTTGAAGAAACAATTGTCCTTACAAGGGGCTCATTATCCTTAACATCATATTTGAAAACAACAGAAAGAAATTTATTCTTGTTATCAAGAAGATTGTTATAGAAGGTATCACTTTTTTTAAACTCTATTTCTTCAGATATTATATACTCAAGATCCATATTACCACTTTCTATAAGATCGATAAAAGTTTTCATATTTCTTTGCTCTGTGAATCTTACATAAGATATAGGATAATCTATAGAATGTTCTTCATATAAAGGATCATATCTTCCCGGACCATAGGATCTTGACATATGGATACTCAACTCTTTATCATAATAAGGTTGCCAGGGAATATCCATTCTTGTTATTCCTATATCAACGATTCTTCCTCTATCCCTTATCATTTCAGGTAAAATTTCAATAGGTTGATTTGATTTTGTCCCTGTTGTTAGAAAGATGGCATCAAGTCCATAACCCTGTGTTAAACTTAAAGATATTTCTTTTAAATTGTCTTTTCCGAAAATAGCACCACCATTTGCTTTGTGATTTAATGCGAGTTTGACCCTTTCCTCATCAATATCTATGGCTAAAACCTTGAATCCAGAAGCGCGTGCTATCTGTAACATCAATTGACCTATAAGTCCCATCCCAACTATTCCAATAGTTTCACCGAATTGTAAATTTGCCTGTCTTAAACCCTGTATCGCTATAGCACCGATTGTTGCCAAAGATGCAAATTTTAAATTTATATTTTCGTTTAATCTAACACAAAGGTTTTCAGGGATATAATTGTATTGGGAATGTGTAGCGTAATTTCCACCACCACAAGCGACTCTGTCACCTATCTTTAAACTTCTAACTTCAAAACCTGTTTCAACAACCACTCCAGAGAGAGAATAACCCAACGGTGAAAAAGAATCCAGTTTGTTCATAACTTTTCTATAGGTTGAAACAAGACCAAGTTGTTTTACCGAATCAAGAACCTGTTTAACCTGTTCTGGTTTTTCTCTGGCTTTATCAATAAGGTTCATCTTTCCAGTTTTTACCTTCATCGATTCTGTCCCCATTGAAACAGAGGAAAAAAAAGTTTTGACTATAACACCATTTTTTTGACAGGCTGGTATTGGAACCTCTATGAGTTCGATTTTACCTGTTTTTAAATTCTGTGATATCTGTAACATATACTCCTCAAATATTTAATTTTTTATTTTATCATTTTTTTTAATTTATTCAATAAATTTTTACTCTTGATTTTTTATATCTTTTCCATAAAATATCAAAAGGTGATGTCAGGCGAGAGCCATCCAGACCGGATGGCTCTTTTTTTTTATATTATGCATAAAGAAATGCTATTGGTTATTGATGTTCAAAATTATTTTGTTAGAAAGAATTCAAAAGCGTATATTTCTAATTCAGAAAAGATGGTTAAAAATATGAACAACATTATAAAGATTTTTCAGGATAATAAACGGTTGATAGTATTTTTGAAATTTGTTCCATCAAAGAATACAAACAACTTTAAAAAGTGGTGAAAACATCTTCCAGAAGGTAAAGATCTTGAACTTTATCCTTATTTGCATTTCCCGGAAAAGTTTTATGTATTCCAGAAAAATTCATATTCAATCTTTAAGAAAAAAATTTTCAGAAATTTTTTAAGAAAGAGAAGAGTAAAAAGAATATATTTTATGGGTTTTATGACTGAACTATGCGTTGAATCAAATGTGAGGGATTCCTTTGAATATGGTTTTGAAAATTTTATCTTTAAGGATCTTGTTGGATCAAGAAAAATAAAACTGCATTCGAATGCACTTAAAACGATGAAAAGAGGATTTGGGAAATTGATAGATTCAAGAGATTTTATCAATGAAAAAATATGATTTTATAGTTGTTGGAAGTGGATGCGCCGGGATAGGCTTCTTTCTCCAAATATTAAAAGAAACAAAAAATATCCTTTTGATTGAAAAGGAAAGAATCTGTGGAAAGATTTTTCAGGCAAGAAATATAACCAATCTTTTAGGATTTGAATCTATAGATGGAGAAAGTTTATGCAAAAAGGTTCTATCACAACTAAACGGATATGAAGAAAAGATAGTTTTACAAAAGGTTTTGGATATAGAGGGGAAAGGTGATTCTGTTATCGTGAGAACAGGTAAAAAAGAATATTTTACAGATTATTGTATAGTTTCAACTGGGACTTCTGAAAGAAAATTAAAAAAATATAAAGATCTAGATTTGAAAACCGAGCATAAAAAAATTGTCGGGAAAAAAATTTGTATAATAGGAGGAGGAGAGATATCCTTCGATAAAGGTTTATCTCTGGTGGAGACTGGTAAAAATGTTTATCTCTTTTCTATAGGGAACTTTTTAAAAGTTAACGGAGAACTTTTCAGGGAAGGCAAAAAAAAATTCAAATCTATTTTGCCCTTTACAAAAATTTTGAATATAAAAAGAAAAAATAAAGACTCTTTCATAATATCGTTCAGTAGAGATGGTAAAATCTATGAGGAGGAGTTTGACGACATACTTCTCTCTATAGGAAGTATAAGAGAAATACCGATCATAAGAAAAAAAAATAACAGAATAATTCTATGTGGAAGTGTTAAAGGTAAAATGTATAAACAGTGTAGCATAGCCTTTGCCGATGGGGTAAAACTTGCGATGAAAATTTTACAAAAAAGGAGGATGAATGGAAACCGTTCATATTAATGAAATAGAAAAAGTTTCAAAAGTTTATATTTTAAAAACAACCGATGAAAACTTTTTAGAATCTGTTGATGTGGAACCATTCATTGTGAATGGAAATTTTGAAAAATGGGTTTTAATAGTATCAACTCAACTGGGATGTCCCGTAAAATGCCTTTTTTGTGATAGTGGTTTTGATTTTAAAAGAAATCTTACCTCTTTTGAAATTTTAGAACAGGTTGAGTTTATGGTAAAAGAAAGAAATCTTGACCCAAACCTATTTAAAAAATTTAAGATACAGTTTGCAAGAATGGGAGAACCCTCATTCAACGATGATCTTTTTGATGTTATGGATATTCTGAAGGATAGATATAAAAAATATATCCCATGCGTTTCGACGATATTCCCCAAAAACAGAAGAGTATGGTTTGAAAAACTTTTAAAAAATAAAGATAATTTTTATGATTTTCAACTTCAATTTTCCATCTATTCAACCAATATTAAAGAAAGGGATCATATTATTCCATTTGAAAAGGAAGATCTATATTTTCTTAATTCTTATGGAGAAGAATTTTTTAGAAGGGGTAAAAGAAAGGTTGTTTTAAATTTCCCAGTGAATGATAAAAATGAAATCTCAATTGAAAGGATATCAGAAATTTTTGATAAAAAAAGTTTTATAATCAAACTTACTCCTGTAAACCCAACATTTAACGCAAAAAATAGAGATCTATCACAAGAATCAAACTCAAGAATGGAATGTTTAAAAAAAAGACTCATAGATGAAGGTTTTGATGTAATCATATCTATTGGTGAAATAAGAGAAAATGAGGTTGGTTCAAATTGTGGACAATCTCTCTTAAAAATTTTAAATAAAAATATTGACTTTATATAAAAAAAAGTTAAAATTTTTCTAAAAAAGGAGGTTGAATGTTTAAAAAAATAGTAATTATTTTTCTTTTGCTTTCTTTAATAACAACATCGATTTTTGCATCACCAGCCTTTTCAATCCAAAAACAAAAAGGTGGAATAGTTCCCTGTCTTCTTGGTATTTTTGATATAAGAATGGGTTATCTTGCAAATGAAAAACAGGTTAATGTTGATCTTTTAGAAGTTTTGCAATTGGTGCTACCAATTTTAAGATTCTATTATGCTTTTATAGGTTTTCAAAATGCGGGAATAGAAGGATGTTGTATCGGATATATTGGGGGTTATACAACAGCAAATATGATGAAGGAGACGAAAGGAAGAATGATAGAATGGTTAGCCTATGTTCCAATTGCAAATATTTATAGTATAGTTGTCTATATTTCTGAAACGATGGGCGGTAAAACCTGGTCTGAGGTTGTAGCCAAAGAGAATTTAAAAAGGAAGAAATAAGATTTTTTAACATATCAAGAGGAAAGATATTCCCTCTTGATTTTTTCTTAAATTTATATCGGAATAAAAATTTCAGAAGCGACACTTGCCGCTCTCCATTCTCTGGTTTATCTGGGTATTAAAAAAGAAAAAATCAAAATTGATGTACTATCAGCACAAACCGGGAGTTCTATTCCAGTTTTATCCAAAGTTTTACAATATTTAGCCAGAAAAGGTTTCATAGGATCAACCAAGGGACCATCTGGAGGATTTTACCTATCAAAATCTCCAGAAAAAATAAGACTTTTGGATGTTTTTGAGATACTTGAAGGGCAGATAAATAGAAAAGCTTCTCCATTCAACAAGAAAAAATGTCATTTTAAAGAATGTATATTCGACAATGTTGTGAAGGATTTAAATAGCAAATTTTATGATTATCTTGAAAAAACTACGGTTGCGGATGTGGTAAAAAAAATTTAATTAGGTAAATATTATATCAAGAAACATCATTGTGGTAAAACCAACCATGACGCTTATAGTTGAAAGATCTATATGTTCGTTTGATTGACTTTCCGGAATCATCTCTTCTATAACAACATATATCATCGCACCAGCACTAAAAGATAGAGCATATGGTAGAATTCCCCTAAAAAATGATACAAATAATGAACCTGAAACTGCAAAAATTGGCTCAACTATACCTGAAAGCGAACCAAAAATAAAAGATTTTTTTCTTGAAACTCCAAAACTTCTTAAGGGAAAAGATACCGAAGCACCTTCTGGAATATCCTGTAATCCAATTCCTAAAGCAAGAACCATAGAACCTATAAATAATTGAAGATCTTTTAAAGGGTTAGCACCAAAGGATACGCCAACAGCAAGCCCCTCTGGAATGTTATGCAGAGTGATTGCAAGTATCAACAAAATCGTTTTGTTAAAATTACCAGAGATTCCCTCCCTTTGATTGGTGTTTATATGAAAATGAGGTATTGTTCTATCTAATATTTTTAGAAATAAACCACCCAATAAAAATCCCACAACTGGAGGTATAAAAAAAGGTATATTTAAATCTCTTGAAAATTCTATAGATGGGAGCAAAAGTGAAAATATACTAGCAGCAAGCATTATTCCTGCTGAAAATCCAAGCAATATTGTTGTTATCCTGCTTGTAATCTTTTTAAAAAAGAATATTGCCGATGCACCTATTGCGGTTGCGAAGAATATAAAGAGTCCAGCGAGCAATGAGTGAATGTGTGTTGAAAAATTTTTAAGAATGTAATCTATCATTTTTATATATAAAATTTAAAAAATCATCTTTGAAAAATTTGAATTCCTTTAATGGGAATAGATGATCACCTGGATAAATTTTTACGCTTTTGTATTCATACCCTTTTAAAAGTTTCAAAGTAAGATCACAATATGTTATCAGATCGTACCGTCCTAAAATTATATCACTTTTTTTTAAATAATCTGGATATTGAGGTTTTCTATCTGATATAAAATACTGAATATCGAAATATCCTTTCCTATCACAATGGGTCATATCGTTGATCCAGTAAGCATAATAAGGTTTTTTATGTATTTTCGAATAGTCCGGATATTTAAATTTTTCAGGAAACAAAGATAAAAGTTTTCCAGACAACTTGAAAAAATTTTTGTTGTTATATAAAAATAATCCAAATCCTTTAGTCTGTTTTTTTGCTTCAATGAAAGGTGTTATCAACATTATATCTTCAACAGAATCAGAATATCTGTTGTTGAAAAGTTCAGTTATAAATGAACCAAAAGAATGTGATACTATTTTAACCTTTTGTATTTTGTTTTTCAATAGAAATTGAAAAATAATATCAATATAAAGTTTAAAATCTTTTAAATCGGTTTTCCCGTGAAAAGGATGATCCGGTGCAAAAAAACTTGATTCTTTAT
>DYMB01000040.1 GCA_020721805.1 Acetofilamentum sp.
GGTGAAACTTTATTTGCGTCATACGGGTCCCAGGATGCAAGTTGTCTTGCTGTTTTATTAGATAATTCGCCTGTCTGTTCCAATAATTGTGCAATTTTTTCTCTAATCTCTTTATCCTTTTTCCTATATTTTTCTTTTGTTTTAGTTGTCCTTGCGCTGAATATCTTATGCCGAATTGTTTTTAACTCATTTTCAAGTTTTTTTATTTCTTCATTATCAAATAGAGTTAATAGAGTTTTTTCATCCTCTTCTATTCCAATTAATGAATCTGCTGATACAAATTTTATTTCTAAATTTGGTAATGGTCTTATTCCGTAATTTTTTATACTTTTATCTATTTCCTGCTCCACTATTAGTGAAATAAAAAATCTTAATTTTGATATCTGTATTGCTATTGGTTGTATATCAACCCCATAAATACTGTTTTCTATTAAATAAAGTTTTCTACCATAGTTAGAATTAGTATTCCTTTTAAAAGTTTCGTCAATATCTTTTAATTGTTCTTCTCGTTCTTTTTTATCTTCAATGTCATAAATATTTTCCATTTCTTTTAATATTTTTTCCTCTTGAACTTCTCGCCAGATACTATTTTTTGGGTCCAATTTATTTAAAATAAAAACGAGTTTATGTAATATGCCCATAGGAAAAGCACCTGAACCGCAGGCAGGGTCAAGGATTTTTAATTCCGATATTGCTTTAACAATTGCCTCAACTTCGTTTTCATTGAATAAATGTTCTTTTTCAGTATATTCAAAGAGAATATCAAGTCCTGTTTTTATATCTTCTTCAGTAGCACTACCCAATTTTTTTGAAACTAATTGTGATAAAGTTGCTTTCAGAGATTCGGTCACCATATAGTCTACAATTTCACGTGGTGTATAATAAGAGCCTGTCTGTTTTCTTGCTGTTGTTTGTGTTTCGGGATTATACGAGGCAAGTAAATTTTCAAAAACTTTTCCTAAAAGTTCAGGGTCAAGTGCTATCTCTTCCTCTATCGGAGTATTTTCATCAATTGTAAATTTATAAGAATTAAATATATTTATTAAGCCTTGAAACTTATATTTTTTATTACTTGTTCCAAAAGTTTTATTTAAATCAATCTCTTTATCTTTTCCAAAGAAAAGTTCATCTGGCACTTTTAGTCTGGTCTCATTTTTTCTATTATCTGAGAAACAATCAACTCGTCTTTCATAAGGTTTGCCAACATATTTATCAAGATTCTCAAACAACCCACCATTCAAGAATGGTATGTCTTTAAATAAATTTAAAGCCTCTTCTTTATTTTTAAAAAATCTTTCATATCTATAATAAGTAGAAACTCCATATTGCCTGTCTACAAATTCTTTTTTATCGCTCTCATTATTTAAAGTTGCAAAAAATAGATTTTGAAGTATTGCTTTGTAATAAGTGCTCCCTGTTTTATCCTGAAAATTTAAAATATTTTTTATTTTCTCTTCATTAAACAAATCATCAGGAACAAGTCCTTTTTCTTTGATAAACCATACAAAAATCATTCTTGTAAGAAGTCGTATTAAACTTGTAGCATTTCTTATCTTTCTATCTTTTTCAACATCTTCAGGAAACTCAACTTGTTCCATAGCATAGAAATACCAACTGGCGATATCCCTGTAAAATTTTTTGTTTAACTCAGAAATATCAAGTATCTTTGCCCATGCATTATGTAAATCAACGAAGTTGGCAACTGTAAATTTAGAGTGTATATTTTTAAGGCTTAAATCATACAAAATTTCAATATGAGCACGATGTGGTTTATTTATTTTTATATCTTTAATAAGTGTAACTTTTTCAAGCACATCTTTAGATATATCTCTTTTGTTTAAGCGTCTATTAATGATTGAAAAAGTTAAAAAGTTATTATATTTAAAAAGGACCATTACTGGCATTGGAAATATTTTATTTATCTGCCTTGTTATTGTAGATAATTCTGTTCTGTTATATTTTTTACCTGATAATTGAACAGCAAAGAACAGATATGATTCCATTATAGTGTTATCATATTTAGTTTCAAAGAGTTGCTGCTGAAATGTTATTTCATTTTTTGTTAATTGAAAAAGAAGTTCAATATTTTGCCATTCAGAAGTTTTAGCATCTTTTTGAAACTTTTCTAAATTAACATCAGATGCATCTAAAAAATCACTCTTAAATCCCTGAAAAGTTGGGTTTTCTAATCTTTGTTGTCTTGTAGTATTATATTCCAGTGCCTTAAACAAATTTATTGAAGAGTCAAACAAATTATTGCTATTAAATTCTGTAATTGCATTTAAAATTTTTTCTTTCAATTCTTTACTCATATATTTATCCTATTATATTTTTATAAAATTTCCCAGATTCCTCCTTTATTAGGTCCAACTCGTTTAATTATTTTTTGCTCTTTTAGTTTCTGTAGATTCCATTCAACACCTCGTCTTGTTAATCCCGTAATAATCATCATCTCTTTTTGAGTTATTTGGGGATTCTTTTTTATAGCAGCAATTATTTTCTCCACAG
>DYMB01000041.1 GCA_020721805.1 Acetofilamentum sp.
GAGAGTTTTTTAGGGGGCAACACATTATAGCAAATTTGCCTAGCTATTGAAACCTAATCTTTTTCGTTACATAGGCTTCAGAGTCCGATGCAACACATTATAGCAAATTTGCCTAGCTATTGAAACGACGGACAAAGGGTAGGAATTTATGCAAATATCCTTGCAACACATTATAGCAAATTTGCCTAGCTATTGAAACATTCGAGCCCGATACTTTTCCCGATAGCTCCGATGCGCAACACATTATAGCAAATTTGCCTAGCTATTGAAACTTCGACACAATAGAGAAGAAACTTTTGAAACTGTCTTGCAACACATTATAGCAAATTTGCCTAGCTATTGAAACGCACTGTCTTTTTGTGCACCAGGTAGCTGCATACACGCAACACATTATAGCAAATTTGCCTAGCTATTGAAACACACTATTTTAGCAATTTAATCGACAATTCTAACGCAACACATTATAGCAAATTTGCCTAGCTATTGAAACTCAGATCGCCTTGATTTGTCGATAAAATTGTGGGGTGCAACACATTATAGCAAATTTGCCTAGCTATTGAAACTCAGAATATTCGAAATAAGAAAACCAATTAAAAAGCGCAACACATTATAGCAAATTTGCCTAGCTATTGAAACCCTCCATCTGTTTCTGATGAATATTCAGTTAGTTCGCAACACATTATAGCAAATTTGCCTAGCTATTGAAACTCACAATACACTGCGATTGGAAGAAGATATGTTAGCAACACATTATAGCAAATTTGCCTAGCTATTGAAACTATCTTATTTTAATGGCAATAGGGTTTGTTATTTCGCAACACATTATAGCAAATTTGCCTAGCTATTGAAACACAAGAAGTTCTCCTGATTGCTTATCAACTGCTTCAGCAACACATTATAGCAAATTTGCCTAGCTATTGAAACGAAATAAACATTCAAAATACTAATGCAGTTCAAAACGCAACACATTATAGCAAATTTGCCTAGCTATTGAAACTAATGAACACAGGTTTTGGGAATGTTGCAGCAAGTGCAACACATTATAGCAAATTTGCCTAGCTATTGAAACGCAGGGAGGTTTTTTAGTGTGTATCCGTTCACTATCGGCAACACATTATAGCAAATTTGCCTAGCTATTGAAACTCCAATAATGGCGGCAAAACGCTAAATGACACAGGAAGCAACACATTATAGCAAATTTGCCTAGCTATTGAAACATCGTGGCAGAGATTACATTAATAGCCATATAGATGGCAACACATTATAGCAAATTTGCCTAGCTATTGAAACATATTTAAGCATTTTTGGCTTGACAACACCTGAAGCAACACATTATAGCAAATTTGCCTAGCTATTGAAACTTCTATTCTCACAAAATCATCTGTATATGTATCTACGCAACACATTATAGCAAATTTGCCTAGCTATTGAAACCTCGTAGTTTTGAGAACCAATATTGCCTCCCAGTGCAACACATTATAGCAAATTTGCCTAGCTATTGAAACCTTATTATACCATTATCACTTGCTATACCATTTCATGCAACACATTATAGCAAATTTGCCTAGCTATTGAAACGTCTTTTCTTTGTGGAACTCAGCCAAAGACATAAAGTGCAACACATTATAGCAAATTTGCCTAGCTATTGAAACTAAAACTCAACCGTAACCGCTCCAAACAGATATGAGGCAACACATTATAGCAAATTTGCCTAGCTATTGAAACCGCTCTCATCTAAAACAAATCTCAAAAACTCTCATTGCAACACATTATAGCAAATTTGCCTAGCTATTGAAACTTGGAAAAGCTTGCAAATACTTCCAATGGTGTACTGGCAACACATTATAGCAAATTTGCCTAGCTATTGAAACCTTATTGTACCATTTTGGTTTTTCACTTGTTTTTTAGCAACACATTATAGCAAATTTGCCTAGCTATTGAAACCAGTTCACAATATCAGCAAAAAATTGTCCAAGGTTGCAACACATTATAGCAAATTTGCCTAGCTATTGAAACAAAACAGGCACTTTGATGAAAAAATGTGAATGATTAGCAACACATTATAGCAAATTTGCCTAGCTATTGAAACGCAACTTCTGAAGTAAATTACTTTGGAAATTTTCAGCAACACATTATAGCAAATTTGCCTAGCTATTGAAACTAGTATACCAAGAAGAAAAAAACAGCAAAAAAAGAGCAACACATTATAGCAAATTTGCCTAGCTATTGAAACTAGTTTTTTTTCAAACG
>DYMB01000014.1 GCA_020721805.1 Acetofilamentum sp.
TGGCTCCCCGGGAGGGACTCGAACCCCCGACCTGGTGGTTAACAGCCACTCGCTCTACCGACTGAGCTACCGAGGAGTATCCAGTTGTGAAATTTATTATATTAAAACTTTTATTGTTGTCAAGTAGTTTAATGTTCAAAAAACCTAAAAATTGCTCTTATAAAATTTGAAAAGTTTTAAATGGTTAATCGAAAAACAATATGATAAAAAAAATAACAGGCTTTCTCTGATAGGCAATAAAAACTGGCTTAAAAAGGGTGAACAAAAATCACAATTCGTCCAAAAGCCCGTTGAAATAGCCACCATAATCGATGCTGCTTATGATGCTTTTAAATATACAAGCGATCCATACTATGAAAATATAATTAACCTGTGCATAGCATGGTTTTTGGGAGAAAATGATGTTGGAGAAATAGTTTACGATTTTATAACAGGTGGAGCAAGGGATGGTATTCATTCTTTAGGCATAAATTTAAATCAGGGTGCTGAATCAACAATATCATGGTTATTAACTTTACATAGATTGTATGAATTCCAGCAACTTAAAACAAAAAAATCTATAAATAAGACTCATAATAGTTAAAATATAGGTTTAAATTTAGAATAAATATTCTGGTTAATTTTATCTGCAAATTTGCTTGAAAAATATAAAAACAAAAATTCAAAGAATCATCCAGATCATTTCCAGAAAATACAAAAATTTATAATAAAATATAAAAAGGATAAAGCATAAAAAATATTTTAGTATATAAAAAAAATTTTTAGCATTCTTATTGTAAAAATTTTATTTCACAATATAATTTTTAATAGAATAAGAAAAAAATATGTTTTAAAATGAAAACACTCTTTCAAAAAATTATAATCTTTTAGGGAGGTCCAAATGAAAAAAGTTTTTGCTTTTGTTATTATGACACTATCTCTATACTGCTTTGCTCAAAACGATGCTAATGAAATAATAGAGCAGTTCAAACAAAAATTTTTAAAATATGATAGCATCATGAGTATGAAGGCAACATACAAAACTACTTTTTATAATGAAGAAACAACATACTCCTCAACTATAAAAATAATTTCCAGAGGACAAAAAATTAAAACTGAAATAACTTCAGATTCTGATGAGTTCAAAGAAGTCCAACAGTTAAGCACAACTATAATTAAAGATGGTAATAATATTTATCTTATCAACCCAATAACCGGTAAAGTCAAAATAAAAGATGAAGATAAAAACAATTACCTTCAGGATAAAGGTACCCAATTCTGGAAATTAAATTTTGATGATTATGTTTACAATGGAATTCAGGAAATTAATAAGACTCAAACCTATCTGTTTTCAAAAAAGGATGATAAAAACTCAAAAATCTTCATAGACAAAAAAAATCTTTTTGTTGTTCAGCAACAGGAAATTTCAAAAAGTGATACGCTGTTGCTTTCTTTTGAAAATTATAAAAAAATTCAATCAGATTATTTTATACCTCATACAATCATTTTAAAAATTAATGGTAAAAAAATAATGTTAATGGAATTGAAAAATATTATTATAAACCCAAAAGTAGATGATTCCGAATTTGAAGTAAAGGAAGATAAAAGTATAGATATACAGGAATTGATGAAAAACCTGGGACAATAGTTTATTTTACCATAGATTCCTCTGGAACAATAATTATTATATAATCTTTATTCAACTGCATCAGATCGGTTTTGAAGAGTCTTCCATCGGTTGTTTTTATTTCCGCATCCGTTACTGGAATAAAAGGTTTTGCTATATTGTTCAAAAAGTCTGTCAACCTTCCTCCAGATGGAATATGAACATATCCCCTCACCTCAGAATTTAATGTGAATATTATCGATTTTACTTTCTCCCTTTCAAAAGCCATAAAACCCTCCTATAATTTCAGTCCCTTTTTCATCCTCTCACTTCTTAGTTTACTCATAAGAACAAATTCACCTTTAGATTCAGCGCATATCTGATTTTCGGAATCTTTTAAAAATGAACGGGTGCCTACTATATTCCCATCAACATTTTCAACATAACTTTCAACTCTATATTTTATACCCACTTTAACCGGTTTATAAAAAGAAATTTGTAAATTTTTTGTAAGTGCCATTTTTCCGGTTTCTCTTATATTAACCCATGCCATACTCTCATCAAGAACTGTGGTAATTATACCACCATGAATTATATCCTCATATCCAATAAATCTTTCTTCAAATATGATATCGGCAAAAACTTTTTTTAAACTATTATCATAATAGAATTCAATTTGTAATCCGCTATGATTCTCTTTTCCACAGGCTATACAACCGGGGAAATAAGGCAATTTTTCAACATTCATAAAAATCTTTTCTCCTACATTTAAATATATCATTATACCTGTTTATTTTTTTATTTCTCGAAAGATTTAGAGCGATTTCAACAATGTATATTTTTTCAGAATGGGCTGATGCTCTATTTAAAACTATACCCTGAGGGGAAACTATCTGACTTTTTCCTGTAAAATGATAAGTGCCTTCACCACCAAGTCTGTTTGAGGTAATGGAATATACTCTATTTTCAAGGGATCTTGTTATCATAGCATCCTGACAATATGGAAGAACAAGGTTTGACGGATGTGCTATGATATCACACCCTTTTAAAGCAAGTGATCTTGATGATTCTGGAAAGATCCAGTCAAAACATATCATCATCCCGATTTTTATACCTTTACAATCTTTAACGAAAAAACCTGTATCCCCTTTTTCAAAAAGTATCGTCTCCCTGTAAAAAAGATGTGTTTTTCTATAAACATATCTTTTACCATTTTCATCTATAAGTAATGATGAATTGAAAATTTTCCCATCAGATTTTTCTGAGAAACCAAAAACAACAATCTTTGAAGAAGTTTTACATATATTTGAAATTTCATCGAAAATTTTGTCTTCCCTTTCAAAAGAAAAATTCAACAATTCTTTTTTGTTTTTAAAATCGTATCCACTGAGTGCGAGTTCAGGGAAAACGATAAGATCAAAGTCATATTTTTTTACAATTTTAAGAATCTTCTCAAGATTTTTTTCAGGTTTTTTAAATGCAATATCAATTTGGGCATAGCCAATTTTGGATTGACATTTATTCATTTTATTTATAATATAGTATCGTATGAATTTTTCAATAGGTTCAAACGATATTGTTTTTGTTCTTACAGGTGCAGGCATAAGTGCTGAAAGTGGTATATCAACCTTTAGAGATTCTGGTGGATTATGGGAAAAATATCGTATAGAGGATGTCGCATCACCAGAAGCCTTTGAAAAAAATCCAGAACTCGTCTGGAAGTTCTATTCAACAAGAAGAAAAGAGTTAAAGAGAGTACTTCCAAACAAAGCACACACAACACTCGCAGAGTTTCAAAAAAAACATAAGAACACATATATAGTTACACAAAATGTCGATAACCTACACGAGAGAGCAGGTTCCGTAAATATAATTCATATGCATGGAACATTGATGGGTATAAAATGCACCAGTTGTGGTTATTATGAGGAGAATCTTGAAGATATAGAGGGAATAAAATTTTGTCCAAAATGTAAAAATATCGCAAGGCCTGATGTGGTATGGTTTGGTGAAATCCCCTATTTTCTTGATACAATCTATGAACTTTTATCGAAAATAAAACTTTTCGTTGGAATTGGAACAAGCGGTCTGGTCTATCCCGCTGCTTCCTTCGTTTCCATCGCAAAAAGATTCAACGCAAAAACAGTTTTCATAAATAAGGAAAGATTTTTTAATGATGATATAGATTTGTTCATAGAGGGTAACGCTTCGGAAATGGTTGAAAAATTTTTTAACAGTATACAAATCATATGAAAAAATATTCAATATTATTTTTACTGGTTATATTTTTTATAATTCTAAATACTCAAACCTTGAATTTGAGAGTATTCTCTGATGTATCAAATCTTTATATAACTTCAACAACCCATTTCAATTTTGTTTACAGAAAAGAACTTTCAGAAAATATTGGGCAGATAGCAAAGATCAGTGAAGGTTTATACGATACCTTAAAAGCGATAATGAAGACATCACCTCCAAATAAAATAAATATCCTGATAACTGATCAATCGGATCTTCCAAACGGTTTTGCAACACCTATTTTAAATCCAACAGTCAACATCTACCTAAGCCATCCAGACCCATCCTTCATTTCAAAATACACAAACTGGATAGAATATGTTCTTTCGCATGAGTTAACACATATTTTCCATCTTACGAAAACAAAACCTTCTTTTCTTTCAAAAAGAAGAAACTCATGTTTGTATGCACCATCCGTGATGCAACCAATGTATTTCCTGGAAGGTTATGCTGTTTATAATGAGTCAACTTTAAAAAATGGTAGATTGAAGGATACCAACTTTGAATCAATTCTAAGGACATTTTATCTTGATAAAAAAATTCCTCCACTCGATAGGGCTATATCCTACTATGATTCCGAATACCCATATGGTCTTTTACCTTACATATATGGGTCATATATTTTTGAGAAAACAATAAAGTTGAAAAATAAAACAATAGAAAAAGTAACGGATATAGATCCATTTACCTGTCTTCCTTTACATATCCTTTTTCCAGATTACTTTTTCTTTTTAAAAAACTCTTATCTCCCATCTCAAATCCTTGATTCTGTATATAAAGATGTAGAAGTAAAAACAAACCTCATCTTGAAAAAATATGTTTTCAGTTTAAGAGAAGAAATTTTTAACGATAATCTTGAAAAAGAAAACCCAACAATATTCGATTCCAGTCTTATCTATATAGAATCATATCCACATAAAAAAAACAGGGTTATAATGTATAGTAAAAATAAAAAGAAAGAACTTTTTAAAACTTCGATAACATCAAAATTGAATGTGAACTCCTCATATATTATTTTTGATATGATTGATATTTATGATAATATTTCTTACTTTTATTCAATCTATAGTTATGATTTTAAAACAAAGAAGATAGAAAAATTGCCTCATACGACAAGAGGGTTCTCTCCGGAACTTTTTGGTGATACCATATTTTTTATAAGAGAGCAGCCCTTTTCAAACTCTTTGATTATTTATTCTTTCAAAGAAAAAAGAGTAATAGATTCTATACTTTTCCCTCAAAATTATAGGATCAATTCACTCTCAACAAAAGATGGGGAAACTCTTCTGTTTTCGATTCATAGGGATGGTGGATTTACCGATATTATGAGTTTTAATTTAAAAACAAGGGAGAATCTCTTTTTGACCCAAGATATGGAAGCAGATTTCTTTCCCAAATGGAGTAAAACAAAAAATGGATTCTATTTTGTTTCAGACAGGGAAGGGTTCAACACAATATTTTATTTTGATATCCAGACACATAGTATAAAACCATGTTTAAGATCGATATACAAAATTTCAAACTATGATGTAGACGAAGAGAATGGATTTATATATTTTCAGGATATCTCTTCAAATGGTGAAAATATTTATAAAGGTAAAATGATTGAAAACGATGAGTTTTACACTCTTGAATTAAAAGAGTATAAAGAATATGTGCCTATAAAAAAAGATATTCTTTTTAACAGATCGCATAAATATCTTATTCCTCTCTTTTCTGGACCAGGTATATATTATACTCTACCAATTGTTCTACCACTTTTCAAAGATTCAACTGAAATTTCAGACATTTTCTTCCTTCTTCCATTTCTAAATGTGAACTCTGATATATCACAATCAATATCCTTTGCAAATATTGGTATCTTCTCTTACACCTATGGTTTGACAAGAGAATTTTCCGATATTCAGTATTACGATTATTCGCAATTTTCAATTTCCGCTTTCAAAAACGATATTTTTGTCGAACTGGAGATGCTCAATTCTGGAAATAAAAGGGAAATTTACAGATACCTTCCCGATCGGTTTTATCTATCAACTGGAACAATTTTTGAAAATTTAAAATTTAACAGTATATTCGGCTTAAAGCCCATTTTTTCAATTTTAAAAACAGATACCAATTTTACAAAAGGGACATCGATAGATCTTTATTTTTCCAACGCGGAATCTTCGATAAGGAGTATAATCCCCTCCCGGGGTAACAGATTTTCTCTCAATATCTATCATTCAACGATTTTCGATATAAACGATTCAGTTTCCTATGATATGGGAATAAATTTTAGACTGGAAAAATATTTTTCAGTTAACTGGAGATTCACCACATTCACTTTGCTTGAAACATATTTTACAAAACAGAATAGTATTCGGATAGAAGGTCTATCTTTCCTGGAAAAAAGATTTTATGAAAAGGTGAAATCAAAATATATTTTTACTGAAGATGGAAATTTTGTAGATTTTCAATCAAACAACTTCAACATCTTGAAATTTGGTTTTCTATATGTTCCGGTCAATATCAACAGAGGAATTCCCAAAAACATTTTCATATCATCACCAATGAAACTGGCTTATTTGACTCTTTCTGGTTCACATTCGGAGGGATATTCTTTACAAACACATAACAGAGTATCCTTTTCAAAATTATCTATGAACATACTTGTGAATATATTTTCTTTAGGCTTTATTTCACCTGGTATATACTTTTCAAGGGATCATATTGAAAGAAGAAACAGTTTTGGCTTTTCGCTGCAATTGTTCTAACTATTTTCTAATAATTATATTCAAAAAAGGATAGAAAAAACCTTCGCTTACATAAGGCGTTATACTTTTTAAAATTTTAAAGAATCTGTATTCGGTTGAAAATGGAAGAAAAAATGATTTAAGGTGTGATACGACCTTTATATCTTTGATATCCACTTCAAACGCTATTTGAAATTCATGATAACTCACTCCCCTACCTCTTCTTAAAAAATGTTCAAAATTCTTCTCTGAGAAATCGTTATAAAGATTAGAAAAATTGTTTCTTTTACTGAACTTTGCATAATCGTATGCGAGTCTATCTGGCAACCAGTTAAAATATGGTAAGAGTGAAGTGTGTTCATCAAAATACCATAATCTATTTGGTGTTTCAATAACGATCAAAAATGAATTTTTTTCAAGTATAGAATAATATTTTTTTAAAGCATCAATTCTTTCATTATAATCCATATGTTCAAGTGAGGCATAAAAGATTATTATATCAAACTTTTGATCTCTCAACGAATCGAAAACATCATTAGCATTGGCACATATGAATTCAGCTTTTAAACCGTAAACATCCATCCTATCCTTTGCCACTTTCAAACTATCTTCATCCAGATCTATTCCTGTCACATTCGCTTTTTGTTCAGCAAGGGCAACAGTTGAAGAACCAGTGCCACAACCTATTTCAAGTATCCGTTTACCTTTCAAATCTATATTTTTACAAATCCATGGAATATAGTAAAACCTGTTTCTATCAAGTCTTGAATAAAGTTGAGTTTTCAATTCGTTATCAAAAATTTCATCGGAAAAATATTCTTTTTTTCTCCATCCTTTGAAAAAGTTAGTTTCAAGAGAGTTTTCAATTTTTTTAAAACCATTTTCATCTATTTTTATAAAATTTGATTTTATTTTTGCTGGAATAGTTTCCTTGTTTACTTTTTTTATAACCCTGTTTAAAAAATTTTTCATATTGAAATTTTACCTGTTTGTTCAAAATTGTCAATCTATTTTTGATAACTTGACATAAAAAGTTTTAAGATTAACATAATACACATAATGGAAGAAAAAAAGATTAAAAAAAATTTTTTTTTAGGTGTTCTAAATGGAATACTGATGAATTTTGCTGAAACCCTTATGGGCTCCTCAACGGTTCTCCCTCTATATTTGAGTAATATAACAAAATCCTCCGTAATGATAGGATTTGGAGTCTCGCTTCATGATTTTTTATGGCCCCTACCCCAACTTTTCACAGCATTCTACCTTCAGGGGAAAAGAAGAAAAAAATTTCTTTATGATATAACCGCCATATTCAGATTTCTGGCTCTTCTTATAATTTCATTTCTTATATATTTTTATCCTCATAATATTCTATTTCTATTTTTATTCTTTCTCTTTATTTACCATATAACTGGCGGAATTGCAGGATTACCTTTTATGGACATCGTTGCCAGAACGATTAAACCTTCAAAACAACATCTTTTCTGGGGACTGAGAATTTCCATAGGGGGGCTTTTATCGATAGGTGGAGGGTTTCTGATCAAATTCATTTTATCAAAATATTCATTTCCATTAAATTTTTCCTTACTATTTTTTCTTTCTACGATATTTGTAGGTATCGGACTCTACTCTTTTTGTATATTTTATGAACCTGTTGATGAGATAAAAAAATATCAGAAAGATTTTTTAAAATTTTTGCAAAACGGTTTCAAAACAATTTTAAATGATAAAAAATTTGTTACACTTTTTACACTTAGAGTTCTTTCGGGTATATCACTTGCACTTGAACCATTTTTTATTGTCTATGTAACAAAAGTCTTAAAAGTTAATATTGCCTTAAGCGGTCTATTGATCGCTTTTAGAATGGCTGGACTTCTTGTATCAAATTTTCTCTGGGACTATGTTCAAAGAAAAAAATCTTTAAAACATCTTTTTGTGATAAGTTCCCTGTTAGGCATAATAATACCTTTTATAGCGTTTCTTGGTTCTTTTAAACATTTTTTGATTTTTATCCTTTTCTTTCTTAATGGAATCTTCTATTCAGCCATTCAGGTTGCGAGCCCATCATTACTTTTGACAATCTCCCCTGCTCAGGAAAGAGGAACCTATATAGGATTTTATAATACACTCCTCTCACCAGTATATTTTTTCCCGATAATTAATGGTTTGATAATAGATAAAATTTCTTTTAACTTCGCCTTTGGGCTCTCATCATTTGTTTCATTGATTTCGTTATTTCTGTCGTTAAAATTGAGAAAATTATGATCACCTCAAAATGAATAATTTTTTATAATAGTTCTCTTTAAAATTTTTCAGGTTAATAAAATATAATCCTGATGGAATATTTAATTTAAAACTGTTCAAACCTTTCTCAATATTTTTATCAAATACTTTTCTTCCAGAAATGTTGTATATTTTTAAAGAACCATTATCAACGAAAGATTCAACAAAGATCTTTCCCTTATGATAATAAACCTTACTATTTTCATATTTATCCTCAGCTCTTGAAATAAGGCCATTGCTTTGATAAATTTCACCGGGAAGAACCACATCATCAAGGTAAACACCTCTATATTGTATCGTGTCATCTTCAGAGTAAAATGAAAATTTCAAATAGGATTTTTTATTATGTAAAACTTTGTAATCGTTTCCGTTGAAAATATAATTTCTAAAAGAATCGTTTCTTGATGCTAATGTTGCCAGAGGTAGTGCAAAAGTGTCAGAAACAAGTTTAACAACAAGATAATCCATTCCGGGTTCTATATCAACAAAAGTGGAAAAGCCAAAGATCCTTGTTGAATCGAAAATAAAGGTATCGGTATAGTAAGATGTCATATATTTTGATGGATAGGTTTCATCTGTTTGATATCCAGAAAAAAGCGAATAGTACCCGGATAAACTTCTTCTTGTTGTAATATGGAAAAACGCTGTTGATGAATCTACATTCAAAGTTGGTGAATTTTCAAAATCCTCTATTGATCCGTTTTCATTTATTGATAGTTTATAAGATATATCCTTTTTTTCAACACCTGTTGTTAAATTTAACAAAAGCGTTTCAATAAGAGAAGGATTGTTAAGGTAAAATCTTTCAGCAACCTGAGATTCACCTTTTGGAAATGAAAAAATTGAGTCTTTGATTTTAATTTTCAGCGTATCTTTTGCAAGATTTTCAACTTTCAAAATATATTTCACTTCATCACCATTTTTATAGTTCTGTTTCTCGGTTGTAAAATTCAACCTGACATTTTCAGATATGTTTCTGCCATACTGAAAATATAATGTTTCATTTTCCATCACAACAGGTATACAGGTTTTATTTTTCAAATCATTGATTTTTAAAAAATTAACAGAGAGGGTTGTATCGTTCAAAATATACATATTTGTATCGGTTAAAAAGAAAAGTATGGTGTCGGGAATATTAAGAAAAGAGATTGTGAAACTATCTGGATGTTCAGTTTTTAAAAATAATTTTAAAGTTATAGTATCAGAAGAACCTTCAAATGAATAATTCTCAAAATAAATAGATTTTGTGAGTGTATCCTGTGGATAAATTATTGTATCAAACTCTTGAAGAGAGGAATTCTCTATATGGATATGAATTGAATCGGAATCATCCAGTCTAAGACAGATAAGGTTTTTATCTTCATACAAAAATGTATCAACCGTAAAACTTTTTCCCTCTATAACCACAAAAGAACTATCATCTATGTTTAGAAAAAAATTTAAAAAACCATTTTTATAAACAGGGTTAACGATTTTCAAATTTGATGTATCATTTTTAATCTTTAAACTCAAAAGAGGATCTCCAAAATAGTTCAAACCGAAGAACTGCCATCTCCAATCATTTTTTAAAAAAATTTCAGGTGATAGATCTTCAAAAGTCCTATTCAAACAATAGGAAGGATTATCATATTCATTCAACAACTTTTTGAAAAAATAGTAAAAATAAAGATCACCTGTGCCAAAACCGGGGAAATATGGAGTATACCATCCATACCTTGAATTACCTATATAGTATCCACCTCCATTTGGGGCAAGTAAAAAATGTTCAGCCATACAATCATAATCGTAAGCAGCGGAAAGACAGGATAAAGAATAGAAAAAAACAGGTTTTATATTTTTCAAGGTATCGAAATTGTTTCTATTTGTGTAATCTGTGCCGGTTTGAATAGCCGAATAGTTACCATGCCCATCGTGGAATACAAAATATGGGCTTTTGTTTATGTTTTCGATAAAAGAAAAGGATGAAAGATTGTTCTCCTTTTCATAAAGTTTTATCGATGGATTGGTTACAGGAATATTTTTTATAAAATTTTCCACGCCTATGCTACCATCAGTATAGTTATCAAGAAGGGATGCTGCAAAAAGAATGGTGTCATTTCTCAAAGTTTCAAATTTTTCAACTTTTGAAAGAAAGTTCATAACATCGTTTCCATTTCTAACCGGAACCCTTCCAAGAAAAATATCTGGCAAAATATCTATCGAATCAGCGTTGTCATACAAAGTATCGTTTATAAAATTAACCACTCCATCAAGACAGGAGAAAAATTTATCTGTTGGTATGGTCTGTTCTGCTGCTGACAACTGTGGCGTTATTATAATTTGTACATAAAATGGTGGTATAACATCCACATCTCCACCCAAAATAACCCCTCTTAATGAGCCTGTCGAATAAGAATCTTTTATATACTCTCTTACAGCCTGAGATTTTGATAGCGAAGGATATGAATCTAAAATTTCATTAACCCCTTTTATCTCAACTATAAAATCTCTATGTAAATTCGCATATCCATTCCAGTATGTTTTTAAACTATCCTGTGTTATTATCAGAATTTTTTTTACCAGACTTTTTTCACTTTTTTTCAAACCAACCTTTTGTTTATATTCTATTACAAGTTTTCCCTTTCTCTCATATATAGCCCCATCTTTATAGAAAAAATTTGAAACGAAACCTGAAATAACCGTTTTACCACCAACTTTTGACTTAAAAACTTTAAATTCATCAACAGGATAAATATCGTTTATCTTTGTTAAAGAGGATCTTTTAACAGGTTTAATTTTTTTTGGTAATGGATTTTCACCAGAAACGATCTTTGCATCTTTTACTCTTTCAACTTTTTCAACATTGAAATAAATGGTATCTATTTGAATATCATCATCTAAAACTTTTTTAAACTTTAAGGATGGAATAACAGGGAAAGATTGATCCATATGATAAAAATAATCTAAAGAGTGCGAACTCAAAATAGTGTTGAAACTTTTTGATTCATCTATTGGAAAATAAACAGTTTCAGAAAACAAAAATAGAAACAAAATTTGAATTAAAAGAATAAAAATAAACTTTTTCATTATACCTCCATAGGATTATGATATGACAGGGAAATAAAAAATCAAGGAATAAAATTTTTCTTATACTATTTTTCAGTCCAGTCAACGGTTGAGATTATATCACTATAGCCATCTGAAAGAAAATTAGAGAAAGATTTATCGATAACATTGTTCTGCGTATAGTTCTCCACTTTTAAAATATTTTTTCTTCCGGTAAAAAGAGTTAAAGAAAAAGATAATAAGAATATTAAAGATAAGAGAAGTGCAAAAGATAATGAAAATCTAAAAGTTGAAATTTTTGTTTTTGAGTGGTTAATTTTCCTATTTAAAAATTCTAAATAAAGGTCATCTTTTATATCCACATTAAAATTTTTTACAAAATTATCTATTTTTATATAAGAATCATATACCTGTCGACATTCCACACATTCATCGAGATGTTTTTTTATAGCATCGTTTGTTTTTTGATCTTTTATCATGTTATCAACATATTTAGAGATCAAAGATTTTTTTAAATGTTTCATAATCACCTCACCCTAATTCATTTTTTAAAAAATTTCTTATATTTTCTCTTGCTCTATAGATAAGTGATTCAACTGCCTTTTCGGATATATTCATAATTTTCCCTATTTCACGATAACTCAACTGCTCCTTTTTCGCGAGTATAAATGCTATCTTTTGATTTTCAGGTAAACTCAACAAAATTTTTTCCATTAACCCCCGATCATAGTTGTTTTGATCATTTGAATTATTTTGAATTTCAATTTCATTTACTTCATCAATCGAAACAAGATTCTTTTCCTTTTTCATCTTTCTTAAAAAACTTATAGATTCGTTTAAAGTTATCCGGTATAACCAGGTAGAAAAACTTGATCTTTTTTTAAAATTTTCCAAGCTATTGTAAACCTTTAAAAATATTTCCTGGGTTATATCTTTTGCATCGTCATAGTTTTTTGTATATGAATAGACTAAAGAAAGAACCCTTTGCGAATATTTTTCAAAAAGTGTTTTAAAAGAATTCTCATCACCATTAAGAAATTGCTCTATCAGATTGAAATCTTCAGAATTATTCTTTTCCATAACAAAAAGTGGGGATCTATGATCCCCACATTATTGGTTTTTTATGTTTTTTTTTAATCCTCAAAATCTGAGTTCCAGGGACCGAAGGGACGATCGTTTCCGAAAAATCTGTTGTGATAACCTTCCATCATTCCCCTTCCATTTTCATTGCCATTTCCCATCCATAATCTCTGACCAAAATGTAGATCAAAAATCTTTTTCTGTTCATCTGTCAAAATTCCTCTTATTTTAAAATGATTTTTGATTCTCTCCTTTTCCATTTCAAGTTTTATAGAGTTGATCTCTTCAACTTTTTTAAGGAGAACCTTTTCATCCGGGTTTTTTCTCATAATCTGTTGAAAATCAAAATGTGCGATATTAAGTTTGTATCTCAACTCTATCATTTTTTTCTGATTTTCTGCCCTTAGATCCTCTATTTTTTCTTTCTGCTCAACTGTTAGTTTCAAATTATCAAAGTCATCAGCCATAATATACCTTTGTTTTAGAACTTTAAAATCCTGATTCTTAATGTTCAGCCCCTGAGAGAAACTCGGGATAAAAACCAAAGTTAAAACGACGATGACACTTAGAAAGGTTAATAATTTTTTCATTATTTCCTCCTTTTTATCTTTTTCTTGGTAACATTTTTTGATATTGATTTCCTCTTCTAAATAAGTTTTGCAAAAATTCTTTTTCCTGTGGTGTAAATTTATCTCTATTTTTTATTATAGTGAAAACTAAATTTCTATCTATATAATATTTTGTCATTGCCTGTTCCTTTAAAAGTGAATCGAGTAAAAATGTATCAGGCTTATCATTTTTTACAATTTCGAATATTTTTCCCCTTGTGAATTCAAGTTTTTCAAAATTTTTTTCATTATTTTTTTTGATACTATCAACACAATTTCTAAAATTTTCAAATCCTTTATAGTTATTATTAAAGTTTCTATTTTCAAAATTTGGGTTCAACCTTTGTGGTTTATTTAAAACGAAAAAAAGATAAACACCTAAAAAACCAATGTTTGCGCCTATAGAAACTGTAAGAACGATGTATAGTATTTTTTCTTTCATTCTTTCTCCTTTTGAAATGTTTGACGCAAAAAAATGTCCAATCCCTCGTAAAAATTATAAAGGATAAAATCAATATGTAAATGCTGAATTTATTTTCTGGTATCTTCAACACAAAATTTAAATTGTTTTAATAGAATCTACATAAGGATTTTGAAAATTCTTATCAATCATTTCGCCAGATTTAATAAAGAATATTGAGCATAAACAACTTTTTTTATGTTTTATCTTTACTTTTATGAAAGATTTACTTATGATTTTAGTAAATATTTTGAAATATTAGACTACTTAGAGAATAAGTTAAAAAATAAAAAATTATTATGTTAATAAGTCCTGATAAAAATCTCTGCATAATCAAGCAAACAAAGGGAATATATTATTGTATCTTTTTTAAAGGGTTAATCTTTTTTAAAGATTAAAATTTTTAAAATTAAAATCACAGAAAAGTTCAACCCAATTGTTAAAACATTAAAAAATATAACTAAATCATCAGATATTTCAATCAACGATTTATTTAAGGAGTAACTATGATTAACGGTTCAGATTTTACATTTATAACTAATGAAAAAGGCAAAATCTTTTTGAAAGATTTAAAGCATTGATTAAGGATACAAAATTTTTTGAAGTGCTTGTTGGTTATTTTTATACTAGTGGTTTTTATACATAGTATAAATCTTTAGAGAGAACGGAAAAGATCAGAATACTTATTGGTATCGACACCAGCAGGGAAACTGTAGAATTGATAGAGAGGGCTAAACAATCAGAACTACAATTTTCTCATGCTGAAACAAAAGAACTTTTTTCAAACCAACTTATAAATAAGATGAGCAACGCCGAAGACAAAAAAGATGTCAAAAGAGGGAATAATGAAATTTCTGGAATGGTTGCAGAATGGAAAAATGGAAATAAGAGTTTATCCAACTAAAAATCTACATGCCAAATTATATATTATGACCTTTTTTTAAGGAGACCGCGATGTAGGACGAATTATTACTGGTTCAAGCAATTTTACACGATCCGGTTTAGAAGATAATCTTGAATTTAATGTAGAATTGAAAAACCCTGCTGATTATGAT
>DYMB01000009.1 GCA_020721805.1 Acetofilamentum sp.
TCTTTTTGAATATCAAAAAGAAAAATATGTTCTTTAAAAAAATCAACTCTTTTATTTTCAGGAATTATTTCAAGTATCGGTAAAATTAAATTACCTCCTCCTGCGAATAAATCTACCCATATATATTTATGAAGAACATTTTTTATATCTGGAATGATAAATTTCTTGAAAATATCTATTGAGGTAGGATGAGCACCAAATTCTCTCCGTTTTTGTTCATCTAAATTATTGTCTATTGCTACCAAATCTCTTACATAACCATCTTTTTTAGAGGGTTTTGTAATAATTTTTTCTATTACAGGTTTGTATCTTATTTTGCTCATATTAAAATTTATTCTCTTTACCATTTTTATAAAAACCTTCTAGTCAAAAAACCAACTGCTCATTTGCCTATCTGAAAAAAAATTATTTTTATCTTTATCCATCTTCAAAGCAAGTTCAATAATTTTGTTTTTTAAAATCTCACCTTCGCTTACAAGGCGCTCATCTTTTTGAAATAATTTTTTTAGTTCTTCTAGTATACTTTTCATTCATTCTCTCCACTTATTTATCTATCAATTTAAAAGAATAAATACCCAACAATAAATCTCTATAAAAGATTATTTATTTTTTCTTTTAACAATTTTTTGTAAGATTCTGGATTTTTTAACTCTTTTTTTTAACATTAAATATAAATATAGAAAATATAAGTTAAAAGTCAATGAAAATTTTTTAACTATCAATTATTTTACAGGAAATAAAGAAAAATGTTTTTTGAAAATTAAAGAGATTTATTAAAAAATGGTGGAGGTAGTCGGATTCGAACCGACGACCCCATGCTTGCAAAGCATGTGCTCTCCCAACTGAGCTATACCCCCATTTTAGTATTCATATCCAAAGTATGAAAGACCAAAGTTTACACTGATATTGTCAACTGTTTTTCCAGAAATGATAAATGGAATATTAACTAAATTTTTTGAAAAATCAAGAGATATTTTTAAATTTTCAACCTTAAACATAATCCCTAATCTTCCATCATAATCAAAATAGGCTGTCTTTACAATTGGATTTAAACGCTCTGGATATTTTTGATTCTTTACAACATATGAACCTGAAAAACCAACGTTTAAATCAAAATGGTTTGTTAAATAAAAATTTGTCCCTATAGTGATCTTTGGAAAAATATTTATCTCATCAATTGAAATCACTTCAACACCTGTTTCATATTTTATCAAATTCAAATAAGATATTTTTTTATACTCTCCAGTTATGTAACTACTATGATAATTGAAAGATTCAAGTCCAACAAAAAATAGAACGGATAATGTATCCACTCCATTATTATAAATATCCCCCTTAAAATTACCACTCTCAATTATCTGGTAGGCATAACTTTTACTTTTAAAATTGAATAATATTCCGATAAAATTCTCATAAAAATACTGTTTCATCCTAAACTTTAATCCAAATCCAAAAGGATTTTCACTTTTTACAGAATTTGAAAGATTCTCGGATGAAACATTCAAAATACTTATTTCAGGTGAAAGATCAAATTTCAAATTTTCTGAAAAATCTATGGTAAAGGATGGGGATAATTCATAGGATGAAAGTTCTTTTTTTGTATTTGAGAATGGAGATTCTTCATCAGTATAACTTTCATTTATTGAAAAAAATTTAAAAGAAATTCCAGCATTTATTCTATTGAAATTTTTTGCAAAATAACCTGAAAATTTTACGGGTTTTATACTTTTATCAAAAATAGTTGTTATGAACTCATTCTCTATGGAATCTGAAAAAACCTCAACACCAACTCCAACTCTACCAGTTTTGTTTTCAAAAAACCCATATGAGAAAATTCCTCCATTTAAAAAATCAAAAGAAAGATTACTTTTGAAAAGTTCATATTCAAGGTTTGATGATGGAAATGTTGTTAAAACTATTGGATCAGAAGATATAAGATATGGTGATTGTAAAGTATAAAATTCGGTTAAAGATGAATAAAGTAAAAAGAAGGTGAGAAAAGATATTATGAAAATAATTTTTTTCATTTGAACATCCTTTTATGGTGGGCCTAAGTGGAGTTGAACCACTCACCTCACGCTTATCAGGCGTGCGCTCTAACCAACTGAGCTATAGGCCCAGTTTATAAAAAAAATGTGCACTACCACACATTTCGATTTCTTTTTACAGAAATCCCTTTAGAAAGGAGGTGATCCAGCCGCACGTTCCCGTACGGCTACCTTGTTACGACTTCGCCCCAGTCATCAGTCCCACCTTAGGTATCTAAAAGATAACTTCGGGTGTTACCAACTCCCATGGCGTGACGGGCGGTGTGTACAAAACCCGAGAACATATTCACCGCAGCATGCTGATCTGCGATTACTAGCGATTCCAACTTCATGCAGTCGAGTTGCAGACTGCAATCCGCACTGAGATCGGTTTTTTGGGATTTGCTCCACCTCGCGGTTTTGCATCTCTCTGTACCGACCATTGTAGGACGTGTGTAGCCCTGGATATAAAGGCCATGCTGACTTGACGTCATCCCCACCTTCCTCCGGCTTATCACCGGCAGTCCCTATAGAGTACCCAACATCTTAAAGATTGGTGGCAACTATAGGCAAGGGTTGCGCTCGTTGCGAGACTTAACCCAACACCTCACGGCACGAGCTGACGACAGCCATGCAGCACCTGTCATGGGATCCTTCTTGCGAAAGCCTACTATGTTTCCATAGTATTTCCCATGATGTCAAACCCAGGTAAGGTTCTTCGCGTTGCGTCGAATTAAACCACATCCTCCACCGCTTGTGCGGGTTCCCGTCAATTCCTTTGAGTTTCAGTCTTGCGACCGTACTCCCCAGGCGGGGCACTTAATGCGTTAGCTTCGACACGGAGATAATCCCCACGTCTAGTGCCCATCGTTTACAGCTGGGACTACCAGGGTATCTAATCCTGTTTGCTACCCCAGCTTTCGAGTTTCAGTGTCAGTAACAGGCCAGAGAGCTGCCTTCGCTTTTGGTGTTCCTCCTAATATCTGCGCATTCCACCGCTACACTAGGAGTTCCGCTCTCCTCTCCTGCACTCTAGAATGGGAGTATTGAATGCAATTTTACGGTTAAGCCGTAAGATTTCACATCCAACTTTCCAAACCACCTACACTCCCTTTACGCCCAGTGATTCCGGACAACACTTGCTCCCTCCGTATTACCGCGGCTGCTGGCACGGAGTTAGCCGGAGCTTATTCTCCAGGTACAACGTCAGGATACAATGGTATTAGCATTGTATCACATCGTCCCTGACTAAAGAACTTTACAACCCGAAGGCCTTCATCATTCACGCGGCGTTACTGGGTCAGGCTTTCGCCCATTGCCCAAATTTCTAGCCTGCTGCCTCCCGTAGGAGTCTGGACCGTGTCTCAGTTCCAATGTGGCCGGACACCCTCTCAGGCCGGCTACCCATCGTAGCCTTGGTAGGCAATTACCCTACCAACAAGCTAATGGGCCGCGGGCTCATCCTTAGGCGCGAGGCCTTACGGTCCCCCGCTTTGATCCTTCTAACTTGTGTTAAAAGGATGTTATTTCGTATTAGCAGAAGTTTCCCCCTGTTATCCGAATCCTCAGGGTAGATTACCCACGTGTTACTCACCCGTTTGCCACTGACTTATATTGCTATAAGCCCGTATGACTTGCATGGCTAAGACACGCCGCTAGCGTTAGTCCTGAGCCAGGATCAAACCCTCCGAAAAATTTAATTTTTTTCGAATATGGTTTTTTTAGTTTTGGAGTGGTAGTGCACATAAATTTTCAAAGAACATTATATTCTATTTTATAGAGGATTAGTATTATATCAAAAACTTGAGTTTTGTCAAGAGTTTTATTCTTTAATTTTAAGACCTTAAATCCACTAAAAATAATATATGGATTTTTTTTATTTTGTCAAGAGAAATTTATTTATTCTCTTCTTTTTCAGCTTCTTCTACAAATTTTTTAATTTCCTCTATCGAATCAAGTATCAATCTTGCTTTTGATAAACCAAATGAAAATGGAAATTTATCATTTTCATCTCTTCTCAAAACAAGAACCTTTTTACCTCTATATTCTGTAATTTCAACTTTTGCCATATATACTCCTTTGTATAATAATATAATCAGTTTATCTTCCTGTCAATATTCTTTTTGATTTTTTTCTTTAAATTGTTCAGGTAGACTTCATTGATAATTGAAAAAAGAATCAATAATGTTATTGATAATATAATAATTTTTATCAATATATTTAAATCATCTCCTCTTTCTCCCATATATTTTATGATAAGTCCAGTATAACCCCAGATTATAACCAAAACAAAAAAGATCTTTTTTCTGTATCAGATAAATTATACCAAGAATAAGAATCAACAATATCATAACCAGCGTCCAAAAAATTTCAAACGAATTGAAAATTTATATGTTTAGACTTTTAAAAAAGATGAAATATTAAGTATCGTCGCAAGACCAATCCATGAAAGGTAAAAACTTACCGGTGCTTTAACGGTTAAAATGTTTTTTTCAAAATCATCTTTTCCGATTTCAAGTTTTTTGTAAAGAATATTTTAATAACAAGCAATGAAATTATTATTATAACAGATAAAAGAATCATTTCATAAAGCCACACGATTATCCATATAGAATTTAAAATGGAAGAGATGATAAACAAAAGAGCAGTTTTTTAATTATCCATCTTCTATTCGAATCTTTTTTAAAAAAATAGATTGATTCATTTATAACAAAAATAGCGATAAATATATAAATTATTAACCATACTGAAAATGTAACGAAATGTGGTACTATCAAAGAATCATACTTATCGGAAACCTCTTTAATACTGCTTAAATTTATTTTAAAAACAACAGAATAAAAATTGGTAAAGATCATCACTAAGAATGAGACTAAATTAAAAATGATAAAAATATCTATCTTTAAATCTTTTCTCATTTTTCCCCCCTAAATTACAAAAAAATAATTCTAATATTGATAATACAATAAAGTATCCACTTTAAGTAGAATATAAAATGGTCTATCCTTGACAGTGTATACATAAGAAAAATAATTTCTATAGGAATTTATAAAAACATTTATCGTTAAATTCGCAAGTCTTTTAGGATTTTTGGTGTTTTCATAAACAACATATTTTACTCTGTTTTTCTTAATATAATCTATAACTGTTTTTGCTTCATATGTGTATGGAAATATGACGGTCTTTCTGTTTGAAAAAATATAAAATAGTTCCGGTTTTGCCGTCATAATAACAGCATCATCCTCTACATTATTTTTTGACCATATAGCAAGATCATAAAATGTTCTTATTCCAAATTCTGGTCTGAATCTATTATCATTTCTAAAATTAAAATCGGTTTCTTTAAGCATATAATTTTTTCTCGGTATATCAGAAGAAAGAAAAGATATATTAAGTCCTATGCAAATTAAAAGAAATAGAAAATATGTATATAAAATAAAAGATTTCTTAATTTTAATTTCTAAAAGAAATAGTGTCGTCAAGAGTAAAAACAATGAAAAGAAAGGTGCAAAAAATCTATCGGTAGAAAAATATTCTGGCCAGATTAAAAGAAGCATTATGTTTAAAAGAAGGAAAGAGATTTCAAAAATATATTTTTTTTTATAAAACGAATTTATTATAGAACCTATAAAAGTAATAATAGGTATCAGTATAAAAATAAAATAATACCAAGTTGGTTTTATTTTACCGATATAACTTTTTGGAATTATTGTTGTGAAGTAAGTTGTAAGATTAAAAAGAATTCTTTGAAAAAATGTTTTTATGTTTATAAGCCCTTTGGATGGTAAATAGATATTTTTGTAAATAACCTGTTGAAAATATGATGATGTGTGTCCGGTCTTAATAAAAAGATAGATACCCCATGTTTGACTCAATAAAAAGAATAGAAATGTAATTGGAAAGAGTCTTTTTTCTTTCTCAACAATTATAAACAAAAATAACGCAAAGAAGACTATAGTTCCATTTCCCCTTGTAAAAACCATTAAAGTGGAAAATATAAGCAAAAGTATATAACTTGAGATCTTTTTATCATCCCTATATTTTTTAAAAAAATAAATTATCATTAAAACCAGAAAAATATATAAAGATTCTGTTAAAATAAGAGATGACCATTCAACTATATTTTTTGAAAATATAAATAACCCACATAGGAGTATTTTTAAACCCAAATTACCTTTTATATATTTTGTCAGGATTTTATAGAATACAAGAACCGATAGAACATAAAAAGTTAAAGATAAAACTTTCATCATAAAAATATTTTCTTTTCCAAAAATTAACATCATAATTGAAAGTAAAAAAGGATAGAATGGTGGATACTGTTTGTGAAGATCCTCCTGTGGAGTGTTGATCTCTCTCATAAATTTCCCGTATATTATTGATCTTCCAAGCATCATATATCTTCCATTATCTCCCCCCTCATTTAAAAGAATATCAAAATTCAAAATACCCCATAAAATAGATATGGATAAAAGTATCAATATTATATAATTCTTTTTAAAAAAATTTCCCATTTTTCTATTATCTTTTTTTTCTCAAAAAAGTCAAGTTTTTATAATAAAAACATTAAAAAAATTTTTATATAGATTTTTCTTATTATACAAAAAGGATAGAAAGATTTAATAAAAACTCAAAAGGGCTAACATCTAAGCAAAATATTTAACAGATATTTTACTTACAAAACAAAAAAATTAAACATTTCAATTTACTCTTAAAGATAAAAGATTATTTAATCAAGAATAATACAATGAAAATAGAGTTTAATTTAATATTTATAAGAATTTTTACTTTAAGGGTTTATTAAGAAACGATATTGACATATTGTTATTTAAACATAATAATAGATTTTCTAAGGAGGTTAAATGACAAGAAAAAAAATATTGATAAGAGATCTAACCTTAAGGGATGGTCAACAATCTCAATTTGCAACAAGGATGAATCAAAATCAGGTGGATAGGATTTTACCATATTTCAAGGAAGCATCATTTTATGCTATGGAGGTATGGGGCGGGGCTGTTCCAGATTCTGTGATGAGATTTTTAAATGAAAACCCATGGGAAAGACTTGAGAAAATAAAAGAGGGTGTAGGAAACAAAACAAAACTTACAGCACTTTCAAGAGGAAGAAACCTTTTTGGCTATAATCCCTATCCTGATTCTGTTATAGAGGGTTTTTGCAGGAATGCGATAAAATCTGGAATAGATATAATGAGAGTATTTGATGCTTTAAACGATATAGACAATTATAAGTCAACTATAAAGTTTGTAAAAGAAAATAACGGGATAGTTGATGGAGCGATCTGTTATACAACCGATCCAAAATTTTCTTTAAAGGAAAGGATAAAATCTTTATTTTCATCTGAAAAATTACCTCCCAAAATTTTTACAGTAGATTATTTCATAAAAAAATCTAAGGAACTCGAATCACTTGGTGCTGATATGATAACCATAAAGGATATGGCTGGATTGATAGATCCTGAAATGTCAGCAAAAATTGTTAAAAACTTGAAGAGAGAAATAAAGATACCCGTTGATCTGCACACACATTGCACACCCGGGTATGGACTCGCTTCAATTCTTATGGCAATAATAAATGGTGCGGATATCGTTGATACTGTAATTTACAATTTTGCTGGTGGTCCAGCGGCTCCAGCCTTTGAACTTGTAAAAATATTTACTGATAAACTTGGTATAGAAATAGATGTTAACATTGAAGCCGTTGTAAAAATAAATCAGGAATTGAAAAAGATCTGTGAAGAGTTAAAACCTTTTAACACAGAATACCTTTATCCAAGAGAATTTAACATATTAAAGGATAGTTTACCAAAAGATGTTGAAAAACTTTTTGATAATTCGATCAACTATGCTTTAAAAAATAATATAAGTAAACTTTTGGATGAGATCCATAAAATAGAGGATTATTTTGGATTTCCAAAGCCGAATGAAATTGTAAAACATGCACAGATTCCCGGTGGTATGTATACAAATATGAGATCTCAACTTGAACAGGCAAAAATGATAGATATGATGGAAAGAGTTCTTATGGCTGTTCCAAAAGTTAGACTCGATTCTGGACTTCCACCACTTGTCACGCCAACAAGCCAGATCGTAGGAGTTCAGGCTGTTAACTGTATAATGGATGAAAAAAATAATAAAGAATGGTATACAACAAAATCTTCTCAGTTTGTGAATCTTGTAAAAGGATCCTATGGTAAGACTCCATATAAAATAGATCCAGAATTTAGATATAAAATTGCCAGAACAAGAGAAGAGATCCCTTACGATGTTTCAAATTATAAAAAACAACCGAATCCCGTTCTTGAAGAATTTGGTGGCATACCACTTGCCCAAAATGAAAAAGAGGAACTCTTACTTGAACTCTTTCCAAATGTAGCCAAAAATTTTCTAAAAAAACTGAGAGAAAAAGAGTTCAATGAAAAATTAAAAAAAGATCCGGACTTTTTGAAAAAGTTGAAAAAAAAGAATAGAATCAATGATGGAATAGATGATGATCTATGGGATAATCTTTCATACAATATTTAAAAATCTTTTATAGCGGAACTTCCAGCAACAGATCCAGAAGACCATGCCCATTGAAGATTATACCCTCCACTCTTTCCATCAACATCCAATATTTCCCCTGAAAAATAAAGATTCTTTATCTTTTTATGTTGAAGATTCTCATCAAGATCCCCTGTTATCACACCACCAGCCATAACCTGAGCATTAAAAAAACCATTATCCTTTTCAACTTTAAATGTGAACCTGTGAATATTGTTTACAATATATTTTATTTCATCATCAGTAAGAGTTATTATTTTTCTTTTTAAGTCGAATCCAATATGTTTTAAAAAGATGATTCCTATTCTTTTATTTATCCATCCAAGAAAAAGATTCTCAATTTCTCTATCTGAAATTTTTTCTCTTCTATATTTCAGTTCATCTTCGATTGAAATATCATCCATATCAGGTAAAAGATCTACAAAAATCTTAACATCTTTTTTCATAAGAAGATTTTTTACTGCTTCCCTGCTAATATTCAATATAGCATTCCCACTTATTCCATAATCTGTAAAAATTATATCGTTCTTTTCAAATAAGAGATTTTCCCCATCAACATTCAAAATTACTCCAGCCTCCCATTTACATCCCTGCATACTTTTAAAAGGAAAATCTGGATCCAATCTCAACTGAACAAGACATGGAAAGGGTTTATTTATTTTTACTCCAATATCTGTTAAAAATTTAAAAAAATTTTCCTCTTTTGTTTTTATGCCAGAAATACCACCAACTGAAACTATCAATTTTTTAGAGAAGAATCTGTTATGTGTATTTGAAACAAGAAAAAAACCGTCTTCTGTCGGTTCAATTTTTTCGATTCTATTTTCAATCAAAAATTTCACGCCCTTCTGTGATGCTGTAAACCTTAAAGAATCAACAACAGATGAACTCTGCCTTGAATAAGGATATATTCTACCATCATAATCTTCAACTGTTTTTATACCTATAGATTTAAAAAAATCAATTGTTTTTTGTAAGGGGAATCTTGAAATAATTCTTTTTACAAGAATATGATCACCATAATAGTTTTTAAGACATAGATCCCTGTTGGTCAAATTACATTTTCCGTCGCCTGTTCTTAAAACTTTCTTTAAAACCCTATCCTCTGCCTCAAAGATTCCAATCTTTATTTTTTTTTCACTTGAAAAAATTGATGCAACTATACCTGATGCCCCTCCGCCAATTATTCCCAAATCAAATCGATCATCTATGTGATCTTTAAATCCCATTTGAAATATTATTTTTTGGAGAGTTCTTCTTCAACTTTTTTTTGTGCCTCACTGTTAACAGGTTCAGTTAAAGCAGTCGCGATCCATTCAAATTCTTCCTGAGAAAGATTATATTTTATATATATATTACTTTCAATATCTTCCCATTTTTTCTGTATCTCTTCAAACTCTTTTTTTATCTTTGCATCCTTTTTATCAATATTAATAACATCATCATCGGTTAACTTATATTTACTTTTAAACGATTCCATAATTTTACTCATATTTTCTATCTCGGCAGTCAACTCCTTTGCAACTTTTACATATTTTTCAATCTGCTCTGAAGTGATTTTCCCATCCGCTGGAGGAACAAATGTTATCTCTTTGTTTTCTTCCTGTTCTGTTTTTTTGCCAATGTTTTTTGCAGCATCAGATGGAGCGCAGGAAATTAAAATTAAAATCATAACTAAGACAAATAATATTTTTTTCATTTTTCCTCCTTATCAATGTTCTCTTACTATATCTTTTATCTTCATCAACCTTGTTAAATTGGATCTTTCAAATTCGGAAAGTTTCATCGTTATATATCTTATAGTTTCTTCAAGTGATGGTATCAACTTGTATTCAAGAGCATTTACTCTTCTTCTGGTCTTATCTATTTCATCAGCGAGAAGTTGAACCTTTTTTTCCATTTCAGCAAGATTTATTAAAGTGTCAAGAAATTTTTCAAATTTTAAAAGTGCAAAATCCATTTCACCTGAAGTGTTTAAAAAACCATAACAAATAATTTCACCTGAAACTTCTTTTGTAAATTTTGGAACTTTTACAGACATCAGATTTTTTGTTTCAACAAGGACTGCTACTTCCTTCGTTGGAAGAGATAATGCTTCTTCTATTTGTTCTTTTCCCAATTCACTCTGAGCGAGAACAAAAGATTGAAGAATAGATTGAAGTTCATTCTCTATCTGGATCCTTTTTGTTTTTACCTCTTCTATCTGAGAGAGCATCTGTCTCATAAGTTCATCCTGTTTATCCTTCAAAAGTTTATGCCCTCTCTTTGCTATCTTTACTCTCTTTTTTAGTCTTTGTAACTCCATCCTTGTAGCATTAACTTGAAGTATCATCATTATACCTTTTTATAATATTTTTCTATATTTTCATCCCTTATTCTTTTCAACTCCTCTTTAGGGAATATAGAAAGGAGTCTCCATCCAAGGTTTAAAGTTTGTTCTATGGTTCTATTCTCATAATCACCCTGTGAGATGTATTCCAGTTCAAAATCCTGTGCAAATTTTAAATAAACTTTATCCATATCGGTTAAAGCACTCTCTCCAAGTATGACGGCAAGTTCCTCTGCCTCCTTTCCTCTTGCATAAGATGCATACAACTGGTTAAAAAGATCCGCATGATCCTCTCTTGTTTTCCCTTTCCCTATTCCTTTATCCTTCAACCTTGAAAGTGAAGGTAAAATATCAACAGGTGGTAATATTTTTTTTCTGTTCAAAGATCTTGAAAGTATTATTTGCCCTTCGGTTATATAACCTGTAAGATCGGGTATTGGATGTGTCTTATCATCCTCTGGCATTGTAAGTATCGGAATCAAAGTTATAGATCCTTTTTTACCCTTTATTCTTCCTGCTCTTTCATATATTGTTGAAAGATCCGTATATAAATATCCAGGATAGCCTCTTCTTCCGGGAACCTCTTTTCTTGCTGCAGATATCTCTCTAAGTGCTTCACAATAGTTTGTCATATCTGTTAAAATCACAAGAACATGCATATCATGTTTAAAGGCAAGGAACTCTGCTGAGGTTAAAGCAACTCTTGGCGTTGCTATTCTTTCAATGGCAGGATCATCTGCAAGGTTCAAAAAAAGAACAGATCTTGTTATGGCACCTGTTTTTTTAAAATCATCTATAAAAAATTGTGCTTCTTCAAATGTTATACCCATAGCACCAAAAACAACAGCAAACTGTTCATCTTTCCCCAAAACGGTAGATTGTCTTGCTATCTGTGCGGCCATCTTGTTATGTGGTAATCCACTACCTGAAAATATTGGTAGTTTCTGTCCTCTAACGAGAGTATTCAATCCATCTATCGTAGAAATACCTGTTTGAATAAATTCATTAGGATAATTTCTGGCGTATGGATTTATAGGAGCACCATTTATATCAAGATTCTCTTCCGGTATGATCTTATCTTTTTCGCTTTTTGGTTTTCCAAATCCATTATAAACTTTTCCAAGCATATCCTTTGAAACACCAATGTGTATTCCATGACCAAGGAATCTTGTTTTTGTTCGCTCAATATCTATTCCTGTTGTTCCTTCAAAAACCTGAACGAGTGCTTTGTTGCCATTTACTTCGAGAACTTTTCCATTCTTTTTGCTCTTATCTGGTAGTTCAATTTCAACGAGTTCCTCATATTTAACTCCGCTTACACCTTCAACAAGTATCAATGGACCCATTATGTTTACAAGACCTTTATACTCTTTTATCATCAATACTCCTTTATAACTTTTTTAAAAGTTCATCAAATTCATCATCTATTTCTTTTTTTATGGATTCTATGTTTTCAATATTTTCAATTGGAGTATACTTCATTCTGGCGACTCTATCCCTTACTCTCATATTCTCAATGTCAACTATGTTGATACCTTTCTGTAAGTATTCTTTTCCTTTAGTATAAAAATATTGTATCACATTTATCATTTTATACTGTTTATCTATTCTTGAATATGTGTCAATTTCATGAAAAGCGTTCTGATGTAAAAAATCCTCTCTTATCATTTTAGCAACAAGGAGGATCAATCTATCGTTGCCACTCAAAGCATCTATTCCAACGAGTCTCACTATCTCTTCGAGTTCAGCTTCTTCTTCAAGTATTCTCATAGATTTATTCTGTAGTTCAAAGTAGTTTTCAGAAACATTTTTAATTATATACTCTTTAATATTATCTATATAAAGTGAGTAAGAGTTCAACCATGAAATAGCGGGAAAATGTCTTCTGTATGCCAGTTGTGCTTCAAGTGACCAGAATACTTTTACAACTCTCAATGTAGCCTGAACAACAGGATCGGACAGATCACCACCCGGAGGAGAAACCGCTCCTATAACAGTTAAAGCACCCTCTCTTTCTTCAGAGGCAAGACATTTCACTCTTCCAGCCCTTTCATAAAAGGAGGCAATTTTTGCTGCAAGATATGCTGGGTATCCTTCTTCTCCCGGCATCTCCTCAAGCCTTCCAGATATTTCCCTCATCGCTTCCGCCCACCTTGATGTGGAATCAGCCATCAACGCTACAGAATATCCCATATCTCTGAAATATTCGGCGATCGTTATTCCAGTATAGACGGATGCTTCTCTTGCCGCAACAGGCATATTTGAAGTGTTTGCTACAAGAACTGTTCTTTTCATAAGTGGTTCACCAGATTTTGGATCAACGAGTTCCGGAAACTCTATTAAAACATCTGTCATCTCGTTTCCCCTTTCACCACATCCAATATAAACTATAACCTCAGCATCAGCCCATTTGGAAAGTTGATGTTGTATAACAGTTTTACCGGATCCGAAAGGTCCAGGGACACAGGCAGTACCACCCTTTGAAATTGGAAAGAACATATCAATAACCCTTTGACCTGTAAACATCGGAAGAATTGGAGGTAATTTTTCAAGATATGGTCTTGGTTTTCTTACAGGCCATTTTTGCATCATATTTATTTCAAGATTTTTATTATCTTTATCCTTCAAAACTGCGACAACATCATCAACTTTAAAATCACCGCTTTTTATATCAATCACTTCTCCAGAAAGATATGGTGGAACCATTATATAATGTTTTATGAGAGAAGTCTCCTGAACATAACCGAGTTTATCTCCTTCTGATACTTTATCACCCTTTTTAACAATTGGTATAAACTTCCATGTTTTGTTTCTATCCAGAGCATTAGTCTGGATTCCCCTTGTTATAAAATCCCCCACCTGCGAATAAATCTTATCGAGTGGTCTCTGTGTCCCATCATAAATAGATTCGATCAAGCCTGGACCAAGTTCTACTGATAAAGGGTATCCTGTTTGATATACAGGTTCACCAACACCTATTCCGGATGTCTCTTCATAAACCTGTATGTATGCCGTATCTTCGTTTAGTTCTATGATTTCACCCATAAGTTTCATATCGGATACAAAAACAACATCATACATTTTTGAACCCAACATATTGTTTGCAACCACAAGTGGACCGGCAACCTTTATAATTCTCCCCGTTTTTTTCTCCATAAAAACTCCATTATTTTTCTTTCATAACATCAACACCTATAGCTTTTATTATAGAATTTCTCAAAAATTTAAGAGCATACTGGTTCCTCTCTTTTAACCCGGGTATTATAACTATAGATGGTAATGGTAAAGAGATATATTTTTTTATCTGTTCATCCATTGATAAAGCGAGTGATTCGGTAATAAATATTATACCATAACCTGTTTTTATAAGCCTATTTAAAACATCTATCGCCTCATCCGTCTTTTCAACTGGAAAAATTTCAACACCAACCGCTTTAAAAATGAGCATAACATCATTTTCCCCGATCGCTGCTATTTTCACTTTGCTCATAGTTGTGGTATCCTATTTTTTATTTTTTCTTTAGGTATATTGTTGACTATACCCGTATAGATTATATTTAAAGACCTCGTTTCAAATCTTTTCCTGATAAAAAAGTATAAAATTCTTTCAAGTGTTGACAGAAATTCTCTGGTTATCGCAAAAGATTCGAGAACAAATTTTTCCTCATTTTTTTCAAAAGATGTAAAAGTCTTCTCAGAAAAAGCAAGAAAAGTCCCTTCCATTATCATTCTGATATATTCACTATTTTCAAGTTCCGAAGCGAATATATCAAGATTCTCATTTTCAAACTTTTCAAAAAATTCAAAAGAAAGGAAACCTTCAGGGTAAATGAAATCTTTAAATTTAATATTCATACCCGCTATCTTTACACGGTAAATATTCTTTATGTTAAGCATATCTACTCTGTGACGAAAAATTTTTAACAAAAAATCTGATTTTACATCTTTAATATAATCAAAAAGTTTTTCAAAAAAGAACCGTTCAAGTTTCAACTCAACAAATCTAAGGTTATTTCTATCAGGTTTCAGTTCATAAACGAAGGAAAGAATATCCTTTATATTTCCTTCAATGTTATCCATTTTTCCATTTTCATAGAAATCTTTAAGAACCTCATAGGTATATGCCGAATGTAGGAAAAGATGTTTTAAATCTTTATTCATTATTGATGATTTTACAACAACTTTAATGTTATGGATATCCCTGTCAAGTAGAATGAAATTTATTACCTTTTTATCGTTTTCTGTAAGATTTTTTTCAAGATAGTTCATAGAAAGTAGGTTCTCTTTTTCAAGAACAAATGAAAAATCCTTATTTTTCCTTATCTCATCAACATACCTGTTATAGTATGTATCGTTTAAACTTTTGCAAAACTCATCAAAATTGTTGGAAGATATCAACCTTTCAAACTGTTCGGTGTTTAAAAACTCCTTCTCTCTTTCAACGAGTTCACCAAAATTGAAAAGATATTCCTCTTTTTCCTTTAAAACGGCTTCAAAAAGATTCAAACATTACCTCTCTAATCAAACAGTTTTTTGTTTACTTTCAAATAAAGATCGTCATATTTAAATTCAAATTCATCTTCAGGGGATATAGTATAAACAGTTTTACCCTGAACGATTTTTACCCCAGTTTCAAAATCTGGTTCAATCGAAGATCTTTTAAACTTTTCTTCAAACTCCTTAAGGATATACTTTTCATCAACCCTTTTTTCCTTTTTACCTATTATGAATTCTCCACCTGTAATATTCTCTATTTCCAAAGATTTTTTAAAATATTCTTTAAAACCATTTTCATCAAGATTCTTCAAACTATCTTTTACAAGAGAAAGAAGAGTTTCAATAGATTCTTTCTTTTTATTTAACAATTCCTGTTTTAATAATGATTCTTTATACTGAAAAGTATTATTAAAAGTCTCCTTATATACAAGTTCCTCTTTATTTTTAAAAGATTCTATGATCTTTTTTGCTTCCTCTTTCGCCTTGTTTAAAATCTTTTCTTTTTCTTTTTGCGCCTCTATCAAAATCTTTTCTTTCTCAACCTGTGCATCATCAAGAATTTTTTTTGACAGATTATCTATCTGTGTCATAAATCCCCTTACAGTTTAACAGCATTGATTAAGAAGAATGATACTAGAAGTCCCAAAACAGCATAAGTTTCAATCAAAGCAGCATGAATAACACCCTTCATAGATTGATCGGCTCTTTTTGCCACAAGAGCGACACCAGCCGCACAGGTTTTACCTTGATATATCGCTGAAATCAATCCTGCAAAGGCAACAGGTAAGGCTGCTATAAAAAGTGATAATCCCTGATTTAAAGTAGAAATCATGGTCAATTTTCCAAGAATCAAAAATGCACCAACAAAACCATAAAAACCCTGAGTACCAGGCAATGCAACGAGCAAAAATAATGCTCCAAACTTTTCAGGAGATTCTGAAAGAACACCATCAGCGGCTTTCGCAGGATAACTTATTCCAAAGACCGATCCTATTCCAGCAAGTAATGCGGAAAATGCTGCTCCGATCAAAGCAAATATAAATCCCCATTGTGAATTTTGAGCAACAGATTGCGTTGTGTTTACAACACTTGTTGTATCAACCTGTGAAAAAATAGTTTGTAATAAAACTAAACTATTCATTATTCCTCCTTAATCCTCTATTACGGTTATATACTTGTATTCCTCTTTAAAAACTTTAAAACCCACACCACCACCGATATAAAATTTATTAAAAAACTCAACAAAATGTAATCTGAGTGTGTGAACAAAACCACCTAAAAGGTTTATAGCAAGATTGAATATGTGACCAAAGATTAACACCACCACTGTCAAAATTGGACCAAGGATCTTAACCCCGGAAATTGAAAATGCTATTTTATTGATCGCAACAGCTATTCCAGCACTCGTCAATCCAAGTGCCATCAATCTGATATATGAAAGAATATCTCCAACATATGAAGAGATTCCACCAACTATGGTCGCGTTAAGTATACCCATAAATATTCTCATAATCCAACTTTTTTCATGTCTGTTGGAAAATAATATTATCATAAAAGCAGATATCATAAAAACAAAAAGTAAGATTTTAGTAAATGACGCTGGAACAATAGGTTTTGAAAGAATATTCATACTCACTGCCATTTCGGTTCCAAGAAATAAGAGTACCATTGAACCTATATATGTTATCCAGAAAAAACCATCAAAAAATGCAGTTTGATAATCTTTTCTAAAAAGGTTATCAAAAAATTTAATCGATAGACCAAAGAAAATATGTAAGGTTCCAAGAAGTAAAGATAACCTGAAGAAATTCATCGCTCCTTCAAAAGTGTTAACAGGATCTCCGAGTAATGCGATTTTAGAAGAGTATTTTCCAAGATTGATATAGTTGGGTAAATCTCCAAACCATCCTGAAAAAAGTGCTCCCATAACAAAAGTCCAGAAACCACCATAAAAGAGTAGAAGTCCAAATCCTTCTCTTGATTTTGGAATCTTTATCATAATTATTATTGTTAAAATTACCAAAATTAGACCATATAAAGCATCAGTTATGCATAATCCAAAAAACAAACCAAAAAAGACAAATATGAATGGTGTCGGATCTATTTCATAATATCTCGGAAGTCCAAACATTGATGTAACAATTTCAAAAGGTTTTATCAGTTTTTTATTTTCAAGAATTATTGGAGGCTCCTCACCCTCATCAGGTTCAATTTCAAAAAATGTTATATAACGAAATTTTTCTTCCATCGTTTTAATTTGTTTTAAATCTTCATTTTTTATCCATAAAGAATAAAATGAAGTTTTTTCAGTTTTATAACTATTTTCAAATGTTTCAAGAATCTCTTCCTGTTGGAGAGAATACTCGTAAAATATTGTTATATCCTTTTGATATTTTTCTATAAATATCTTAATTTTCTCATAAATTTTTTTTATTTCCTCTTCTTGATATTTTATACTCTCTCTTTTTAATAGGATGTTTTCTTCAACGCTTCCAGTTAGATTTTCAAAAGATGCGGATTCAAACGCTGATTTAATAAGTATCTCTTCAACATCATCTTTATCGGAATTTAAAAAACATAGAATGTAGTATGAAAAATCTCCAGAATCATATACCTCTTGAAGTGAAACATTTTTATCCTTAAATTTTTCTAAAAAATCATCCCTGTTTATATTTTTTATATTTATTTTCCCAAGAAGAACCGTATAGTTTTGAAACTGCCCCAGATCCTCTATTTTACCATCATAAAAACTCCACAAAGAAAGATGATTGATCTCACCTCTCAAACTTTTAATCCTGTTGTTTAAATCTTCTATCCTTAAATCCGATTCAACGATCTCTCTTGCTTTATCAAGAATTTCCGTTCTTTTTGAAATACTTTTAAATTCACTCCTTTTTACAACGATCTTTCCCTGTTTTTCAAAGTATTTAACAATCCCTTTATATTTATCTATAATTTCAAGTGTTTTTTCAAGAATCTTTATATTCTCATTACTTCTTTTTAACTTTTCAACAACCCTATTTTCATCTTTTAAAATAAAGGGCATAACATCAACATAAAAATTTGCTTTCAATTCATCAAGAACATCTTTTTCACAGGTTTTGTATGTTACAAGGAGAAGTTTTTTTAATTTTGAAACTGACATTATTTGAGAAACTCCTTAACAGTTTCTTCTACAACTCTATTTTTTCTTTCTTTAAAAACTTTTTCTATCTCTTTAAGTTTTTCTTCATATTCTTTTGATAGTTTTACGATCATTTTTTCGGCATCATTTTTTGCCTTTACCATGATATTCTCTAAAATTTTTTGTCCATCTTTTTTGCTTTCAGATATTATATTTTTCGCTTCCATTTCAGCTTTGGACAAAATTTCTGCTTTTTCTTTGTTGGCGATACCGATCAACTCTTTTGATTTTTCTTCCGCATCCTTGATCGATTTTAAAACAGAATCAAGCACAAAAATCTCCTTTTTAAAAAATTTATTATAACAAATAGATCTATATTGTCAAGTTTTAACTATTTAAATATTATTGATATTTACTTTTTTGGGTTTATAATCTTTTTAATGAAAAAATACATCATCATTTTAAATCCTGTTGCTGGTAAGGGTGTGGGAATAAAAATATTAAATAGTTTGGAAAAGATTTTGAATGATCTTCAAATTGATTTCAATATCAAAAAAACCATTAATAAATATGATGCCGAAAGAAATTTAAAAGACTGGATAACAAAAGATAGAACTGATATTGTTGTTATAGGAGGTGATGGGACCTTAAATGAGGTTGTAAATGGTCTCTATCCTATAGATATTCCCATAAGATTTATAAGTACTGGTACCGGAAACGATTTTGTAAAATCCATAAAAACATATTCTTTAAAAGAGATTCTAACAACTGAAAAATTTTCAAAAATAAACATTTTCTCAATTAACGATAAAATTGGAATAAATGCACTTGGAATAGGGTTTGATGGTGAGGTTATAGAGGAGATGGATAAAAAAAAATTAAAATTTAAAGGACTTTTTGCATACCTGATCTTTGTTCTTTTAAAACTCTTCACCTATAAACCACCGACAGTAAAAATTTTAATCGATAATGAAAAAAAAATCAAAAAAAAGTTTTATATAACCTGTGTTTCAAATGGAAAAGCGATAGGAGGAGGTTTCTTTTTAACACCCTTTGCTTCTTTAAAAGATGATTTTTTAAACATATGCCTGATAGAAGAGGTCCCAACCATTTTAAAACCTTATTATCTTTTAAAGGTTCTATTAAAAAAACATCATAAAGATAAAAAGGTTATATTAAAAAAAATAAAGGAAATTTTAATAGAAACTACAACCGAATTGAAAGCACAGGTGGATGGGCAATTTATTAAAGGGAAAAAATTTTATGTAAAGATTTTAAAGGAAAAATTAAAGATAGTCGCACATCAACCAGAAAAAGTGCCTTGATTTTTTTTATTTTAAAATTATATTATTCTAAAGTTAGAACGAGTCTAAAATGAAAAAAAAGCATGCTGAAATATCAGTTATATACAAAAAAATAAAAAAAGAGATAGAAAAAAGGATGGATGAATTCAAAAAAAATGGTCAGAATATGACAGATTTTCAACTGCTTTATGAACTATTATTTTGTATTTTAACTCCACAATCAAAAGCAACCCTTTGTTGGGAATCGATAGAAAGATTGAAGGATGGTGGAAAAGAGGTTTTAAAAGATAAAGAAAAAATTAAAAACTGTTTACATGGTATAAGATTCCCAAACAACAAATCAAAATATATACATAACTTTTATTATAACTTTTATAAAGAAAAATTTTTTGAAAATTTAAAAAGTATTGAAACCAATTTTCAAAAGAGAGAATATCTTGTAAAAAATGTAAAAGGAATATCCTATAAGGAAGCGAGTCATTTTTTAAGAAATATAGGATATGGAGAAGATCTTGCAATTCTTGATAGACATATATTGAAAAATTTGAAAAATTATTCTATTATTAAAGAAATACCAAAAGCGATTTCAAAAAAAAAATATCTTGAAATTGAGGAGAGTATGAGAAAATTTTCAAAATCTATCAATATTCCCTTATCTCATCTTGATCTTGTTTTATGGTATAGAGAGAGAGGTTTTATTTTTAAATGAAAGTGAAAAAAGACGATTTAACCAAAATTCTTCTTAACTATAAAATATCCCCAACATATCAAAGGATAAAAATACTTGAATTTCTTTATAATAATAGAACACATCCTTCCGTTGAAGAAATTATAGATGGGCTTTCAATTGAAATTTTAACAATTTCAAAAGCAACCGTTTATAACACTTTAAAACTTTTTTTAAACAAAGGATTGTTAAAAGAATTAAATATAGAAAAAAATCGTATACGTTATGATATCGACACTTCAATACACTCACATTTTAAATGTATCAAATGTGGTAAAATATACGATTTAAAAACTGAAAGTGATAACAGTTTAAAACTTGAAAAAGGATTTAAAATTTTAGATACTAAAAATTATATTTATGGAATTTGTAAAAACTGTAACAAAGGAGGGTAATATGGACGCCAAGGCACTTTTTAAACTCTCATATGGAGTATATCTTGTATGTTCGAGGGATAATGATAGAATAAATGGCCAGATAGCAAATACACTCTTTCAAATAACTTCGGAACCTATAACCGTTGCAGTCAGTATCAACAAAAATAATTATACACATCAGATTATAGAGAATGGAAAGAATTTTTCAGTTTCCATCCTTTCGGAAGAAACGCCTTTAACCTTCATCGGTAACTTTGGATTCAAAAGCGGCAGAGAGATAAATAAGTTTGAAAAAATAAAATATGAGGATGGAAAAACTAAAGCACCTATAGTAAGAGATTATTCCGTTGCAATTTTAGAATTTAAAGTTATATCAAAATTTGATATGAAGACTCACTCTTTGTTTATAGGCGAAATCGTCGATTCTTTCCTGATTGAAACCAAATCAAAACCGATGACATATTCTTTTTATCATGAAATCAAAAAGGGTAAAACACAAAAAAATGCACCTACATATATAAAAGAGGAAAACATAAAAGATAATTCAAAAAAGGAGGACTCTATGGCAAAATACAAATGTGAAGTTTGTGGTTATGTCTACGATCCATCGGTTGGAGATCCAGAAAACGGTATACCACCAAACACACCTTTCGAAGAGTTACCCGATTCCTGGGTTTGTCCAGTCTGTGGTGCTGGAAAATCTGAATTCGTAAAGGAGAGTTGATGAAAATTTTTCAAATCTCTGATTCATTTCATCGGTTTACTAAAAAAGAGAAAAGGTTGAGAGACTTTTATGTATATAATCCAAAAGTGTTAACATACAATTAATACCTATACTCTATGAAAAACTAAAAACTTTTAACTATAAATAGGAGGATCTATGATAAGTGAAAAAATGGCAAAAGAGATCAACTTTCAGATTCAAAAAGAACTATTTTCAGAATATCTTTATTTACAGATGGTGGCATATTTTAAAGGAGAGAACCTTGATGGATTCGCTCACTGGATGGAAGTTCAGGCAAAAGAGGAACATAATCATGCTATAAAATTTTTTAACTATCTTTATGAAAGAAATTCAAAAGTTGAACTTCTTTCTATAGAGAAACCAAAAAATGATTTTAAAAATCCACTCGATGTTTTTAAATATGCTTATCAGCATGAGTTAACTGTAACAAAAAATATAAACGATCTTATGGAACTTGCAAAAAAAGAGAATGATTATGCTTCAGAGTCCTTATTGAAATGGTATGTTGACGAACAGGTTGAAGAGGAAAATTCTTTTTTGAAAATCGTTAATTTCCTTGAAAAAATAAAAGATTCCTCAAACGCTCTATATATGCTTGACAATGAACTTTCCAAAAGAGAATAAATAAGGAGGATTTATGAAAACAGAATTTAGAGAACTTTACAGATGTGAAGTTTGCGGAAATGTTGTTGAGGTTGTAAATCCAGGAATTGTTTCGCTTGTTTGTTGTAATAAACCTATGGTGAAACTCCAGTCTAAAAAAGCAGATACTGGAGTTGAAAAGCATCTTCCAGTTATTGAGGATATGAATGGAAAGATAAAGGTAAAGATAGGTTCAGTAGAACATCCTATGGAAGAAAAACATTATATCGTCTTTGTAGAAGTTTTAACCGATAAAAAAGTTTTAAGACATGAATTTAAACCTAACGAAAAACCTGAAGCGATTTTTGATGTTAACCTTTCTGATGTAAAAGAGGTAAGAGAATTTTGTAGTGTCCATATGCTCTGGTCAAAGGAGATTAAATGACAAAAAAGAATTTAAAGTGAACAAAGACTGAAAAAAATTTATAGGAGGCTTTTGCTTGGTAATCAATGGCAAGAAACAAATACTCATATTTTGCTTCTGTTGCAAAAAAAGAGGGCTACGAGCAGATAGCCACAATATTTCAAGAGAGTGCAGATAACGAAAAAGAACATGCCAAACTTCACTTTAGAGCTTTATCTGGTATAGGTGATACACTTGCAAATCTGAACGCAGCGGCTGATGGCGAAAAATATGAAACAATAAAAATGTATCCAGAAATGGCAAAAATCGCAAGAGAAGAAGGCTTTGATGAAATTGCAATTATGTTTGAAAATATAGGCTCGGTTGAAAAGGAACACGAGAAAATATATAGGAAATTGATAGAAAATGTTAAAAAAACAGGTTGTTTTCAAAAAAGCAAAAAAAGTTTACTGGAAATGCAGGAAATGTGTACATATCCATGAGGGATCAGAACCCCCAGAAAACTGTCCTGTTTGCAAACACTCAAAAGCATATTTTGAACTTTTTGTTGAAAACTATTAAAAAAGGGGGTTATTCCCCCTTTTTATTCAAGCAAAAGTGTATCAAGAAAAAAATCTTTTCCTTTTATTTTATATCTTCCTCGTTTTAAATTTGTAAAGACCAGATTTCCTTTATCATCTGATATCTCTTCCATAATGATGTGATCTTCAACATCGTATAAATAAAATATTTCTTTTGGCATTCTATTCTCTATTTTGAGATTCAAATCAAAAAAGAGCTCTTCCGTAAAAAACTTTTTTTCACTTCTCTCTCTGTTCTTGTTATCTGATAAATCTGAAAAACTATCTATAACCATTTCAACAAAATTTTCATTCAAATTATTGAAAGTTATTGTTAATTTATCTTTATTCAAAATATATGAATATTTTAAAAAATCTGGAAAAACTCTAAAATCGATATCTTTAATTTTTTCTGAAAATAAAAATGTAATGATACTATCTTTTGAGAATGTTTTAACAATTTGAGGGCAAATTTCATCCTTAACAGGTTCACCCAAAATTTTTATCTTATTTATATCTTTAACATTATCGTTTAAATCGGTTATTGAAAATATATCTATACTATTTACTTTTAACGATGGATCATATTGGACAAGTATCAAATTCTTTATAATTTGAAAATTTTCCAGAATGGAACTATCCTGATAGTTAATTTTTATTGAATCAATTTTTAAAATCTCTTCCGATGCTTCTAATTTTATCTTTCCATCAGAAAAATAATATGCTTTTTTTATATCAGGTTTTATTCTATCAAAAGAAGGAGGAGGTAGCTTTTTACCACAGGAAGAGAAAAAAAATGATAAAAAAAAGATTATGAATAATCTTTTAAAATCATTCAGTTTTATTTTTTGCAATTTTATCCTGAAACTCCTGTTTGGACATTGAACAGGTCCCATCAAAAATAACACCCTCTTCAACTACCAAATATTTGCATACCAAATCTATACTAACCTTTGCCGTTTTCTGTAATTCAACTTTGTTTTTAACAAAAAGTTTCCCATCAACAACCCCACCTATAATAGCATCCTTTGTGTTTATGTTTCCTTTTAGATTACCGCTCTTTCCAACAGTTAACATCTCCCCTATGGTTATTTCACCATCTATATGTCCATCAACCCTTATTGACCCTGGAACAAATATTTTACCTGAGATCTGTGTTCCTTCACCTATTATATTATTTATACCTGTTTGATTCTTTTCCACAATAACTCCTTTTTTAAAATTTTAAAAATTGCATCGGATCATAATATGTTGAACCCTTTTTAATTTCATAATGAAGATGTGGGGCTGAAGATTTTCCAGTATTACCAACAGTACCAACCATTTCACCTTTTTTAACATTTTGACCTTTTTTAACATAAACTTTTTGAAGATGCCCATAGAATATTGAAAATTTTTCATTAGAGATCAAAACATAGTTACCAAAAGCATCATCCCAACCGATCCCTTCAACATTTCCCATAATCGTTGATACAACTATCATCCCCTGTTCGGATGCTATATCTATGCCCGGATGTTCTTTAGAGTATCCCCTGGATATCTCTCCATTAACAGGATTTATATCTGGGATAAAATCATCATTTCTATTCAAACTATCTTTGGTTATTTTTGAAGTCTCAACATTCGATGATAATATCTCTTTCGTATGTGATTTTAAAATTTTATTTTGAATATCTATTCCCAGAAGATCTTTTATTTTCTCATTCTTTTCATACAAATCTTTTATCTCAGATTTTAATTTTTCAATCTTTTTCAATTCATTCTGAACATATTTTAACCTTCTCTCATAATTTCTTTTTTGCAATGCATCGTTATAAACAAGCGAAAAGAAAACAAATCCGGTTATTATTCCAAGCAATAAAAAAAGTAAAACTCCACTTATGATTTTAAAAATCAGTGGTGAGAAGAGAAACTCTTTTTTCGTTTTTCCTTCCGAATCAAGATAAATTATCGTTATCTTTTTTTTCAACTTAAAATCCTTTTATTTTTGAAAGATCTGTCTTTAAAATCTCCTTTATAAGTTTTACACTATTTTCAACATCGTTCATATCACACATTTCAGCCTGAGAATGAACATATCTTGTTGGAATAGAAACCACCCCAGTCAAAACTCCCTCTTTGTTTGTCTGGATCATCATTCCATCCGTTGATCCACTCCTAAGTATTTCAAGTTGATATGGGATCTTATTATTTTCTGCAACATCAACCATAAAATCTATAACAGGCTTTCTTACAACCATTCCGTAATCGAGAACCTTTATTGCCGGACCCATTCCAAGTTTCACTTCAAATATATGAGATTCTGGTGTATCTCCCGTTCCCGTAACATCAACCGCTATCGCAAAATCTGGAGAAACCGAATAGGCGGAAGTTTTGGCTCCTCTCAATCCAACCTCTTCCTGTGTTGTAAAAACAAAGTAAATGTCATTTTCACTCTCAAAATCATCAAGAGCAAGTTTTAAAAGAATGGCACAACCTATCCTGTCATCAAGTGATTTTGTGCTTATTCTATCACCAAGATCGACGAATGTAGGTTTCATTCCACCCAAAAGCCCTATATGAACTTTTTTTTCAGCATCCTTTTTATCTGTTGCACCAATATCAATAAACATTTCATCTATTTTTGGTATACTCTTCCAGTCGAAATTTTTGTCTTCGTAACTTATAACACCTTCAACACCGTTAACAAAAAGAACATGGTTTTCTATTATATTGTGTGGGAATAGTCCACCAACAACACTAAATCTTAAAAAGCCATTTTTATCTATATGTTTAACGATAAAGCCTATTTCATCCATATGGGCATCAAGCATTATCTTTTTCCCTTTACCCTTCTTTCTTACTATCAAATTCCCCAAAGGATCATTTTTTATCTCAAGATCTTTTTTGTTTTTTAAAGTTTTCTTAATAAAATCGACTACAGGTTCCTCATAAGAGGAGGGACCAATTATGGATGTTAATTCTCTTACTAAATTTTTCATTTTTACCCCTATTTTATTTTGTTTAAAAGAATCTTTGTTAAATCTATCATACAATTTAAATCCTTGATATCAGCGAATGAAACTGGAGAGTGTATGTATCTTGAAGGAACAGCAAAGACTATCGTTTTCACTCCACCTTTGGATTTATGTATCTGGCCACCATCAGTTCCACCTATCATAGGTTGTTTAAATTGATATTTGATCTTCTTCTCCGTTGCCATCTCTATACTCATTTTTAAAAGATTTTTATCAACAAAAAGTGAATTATCGGCTATCGTTATAACTACTCCATCACCCATTTTTGGAAAATCTGGTTCATCTTTTTTATGTGGCATATCCGCTGCTGATGTCCCTTCAAGAACAATAGCATATTCCGGTTCAACACTGTATGCTGCGACTTTAGAACCCCTCAGTCCAACCTCTTCCTGAACAAAAAACAGACCATAAACATCATTATAATACCTTTCTTTTAAAATATCCATCACAGCATAACATCCAAGTCTATCATCAAACGCTTTTCCTTTAATTATATTCCCATTCTTTTCAAATTGAGTATCAAAAACAGCATAATCACCGACAGAAACATATTTCTCTGCATCCTTTTTATCAGTTGCACCGATATCTATCAGAAGCGATTCTATTTCTGGAATCTCTTTGTAATCTTTTCTTTGCAGATGTATAGGTTTATATGAAATTATCCCGTTTATCTTTTCTTTACCGATAATAACCCTTTTTCCTAAAACTACCCTTTTATCTATGCTTCCGACAGGCAAAAATTTTAACATACCATTCTCTTCTATAGATCTTATAATAAAACCAACCTCATCCATGTGAGCACCTATAAGAATCTTTTTTCTATTGCTACCTGTTCCCTTTTTAAAGGCTATAACATTTCCCATTTTATCCACCTTCAGCAAATCCACATCATTTTTTACCTGATCTATGATAAAATCTCTTATCTGGTCTTCATTTCCAGATGGACCAAATATTTCACTTAAATTTTTTAACATCATAATTACTCCATTATTATTTTATAATCTTTTCTCCATAATCTTCAATTTCAACCTCAGAAAGAAATAAGGCGAGTAGTTTTGATATTCTATCAACAGTTTTAAGGTTCACGATTTCAACAGGTGTGTGCATATTTCTTATTGGAAGAGACAAAAGTAAAGTCTTTATTCCTTCCCTTGCAGTTTGAACCGCATAAGCATCGGTTCCAGAATGTCGTGGGATAGCTTCGATTTCATATTTAATATTTTCTCTCTTCACTATTTCAAGTAAAAAATCGGATAGTTTGGAGCATATATTGGAACCTTTTGCTATAACTACAGAATCATAGGAATATCCATATTCAACACCAGGCTGTTTTGCAAAAGTGACATCCAAGACTATTCCTATATCTGGATTGATAGAATATGAGGCGACAAGACTTCCAACCATAGTTGTCTCTTCTTGAGCGTTCAAAACAAAATAAAGATCTGGTATATTTTTTAAATTTTTTATATGGTTTAAAATGTTTAGGATCACCGCAACGGAACTCCTATTATCCAGAGCCTTTACAGAATAAAAATCGTTTTTTAATTCTGTAAACTTGCTCTTAATTAAAACTCTATCTCCAATTTTGAAATATTTTATAAGTTCATTATTTTTCATAGCAAGATCTATATAAAGATCCTCAAATCCTATAATCTTTTCAGAATCTCCTGATTTTTGTAGATGTGGAGGGGTGGCACCTATTATACCGTTTGCAACCTTCTTTCCATAAACAACAACCTCCTGTCCCAACAAAATTTTTTCATCATAACCACCAACGGATGTGAATCTTAAATAATCCCCATCTATTTTTGAAACCATAAGTCCTATTTCATCGTTATGTGTAAAAAAAGCGACTTTACCCTTTTTATCCCCTTTTTTAAAAATTATGATGTTTCCCATTTTATCCATTAAGAGCTCTATATCCTTCTCTTTCTCAAAAAGCGACTTTACAGTTTCAAACATTTTTTCTTCCATACCAGATGGTCCAGATGCTTCGGTGACAATTTTTAAAATCTCTTTTACATCCTTCATTTTAACTCCTTAATCAAAATTTTTTAATCCAAGGAAATTGATAAGTTTTTTAAAATCATCATCATTATAAAATTCTATAAATATTTTTCCTTTTCCTTTCTTATATTTTATTTCAACTTTTCTTGAAAGATTTTCGGAAAGTTTATTCTCTATATCTTTTATATGAATATTTTTCTTTTCAAAATGTCCAACTTTTTCTTTTTTATCAATTCCACCGGAAATAATATTTTCAAGATCCCTTACCGAAAGATCCTCTTTTTGGATTCTTTCTGCCAGATGTTTTCGCTTTAAAGGCTCTTTAACGGATAGCAGAACTTTTGCATGTCCTAAAGTCAGTTTTTTTTCGCGCAAAAGATTTTTTATATTTTCTTCAAGCTCAAGAACCCTTAAAATGTTTGTTATATGGGCTCTCGATTTTCCTATTCTTTTGGAGATCTCTTCATGTGTAAGGTTAAACCTATTTATAAGTTCTCTGTATCCTTCCGCTTCTTCAACAACATTCAAATCCTCTCTTTGAACATTCTCTATCAGCGCCCACTCTACCATTCTATCATTTGTCACATCCTTAACTATAGCAGGAACATCTTTCATCCCTAACAATTTACATGCCCTGTATCTTCTTTCACCTGAAATAATCTCATAACCATCTTTAGATCTTCTTACTATTATAGGTTGTAAAACACCATTCTCCCTTATCGATTCTGCAAGATCTTTCAACTCTTCATCTTTAAAATCCTTTCTGGGCTGGAAAGGATTGGGTTTAATAACAGATAAAGATATATTTTTAATCTCTCTCTGTTCTGTTCCGGCAATTATAGACTCAAGCCCTCGCCCTAATGCCTTTTTCATTTTTTTCTATTATCTCCTTTGCAAGTTCTAAATACGCTTTTGATCCGCTACATAAAGAATCAAAAAGGATTATGGGTTTTCCAAATGAAGGTGCCTCAGCGAGTTTAACATTTCTTGGTATATATGTTCTATAAACTGCACTTTTAAAATAGTTTAAAACCTCATCTGCAACCTGTTTTGCAAGTGTAAGCCTTTGATCGTACATAGTAATTAAAACACCTTCAATTTCCAGTAGTGGGTTTAAAGATTGTCTTATACTGTTTATGGTGTTTAACAATTTAGCAAGACCCTCAACAGCATAAAATTCAGCCTGCACGGGAATAAGGATCGAATTCGAAGCCACAAGAGCGTTAACGGTCAACATCTGTAAAGATGGTGGACAATCTATCAAAATGTATTCATATCTGTTTTTTATTTCGCTTATAACCTTCTTTAACATACTCTCCCTCTCCTCTATCTCAACAAACTCTATGTCGGTAGCAGCAAGGGATATATCGGAGGGAATAAGATCAAAAAATTCCAGTTCGGTTTTTACTATTATATCCTCTATGTAAACTTTATTTAAAAGAGAATCATATATACTCTTACCAAGAAAATTTTTATCATAATATCCCAGAGATGAGGTTGCGTTAGCCTGTGGATCTATATCTATAAGAAGTGTCTTTTTTTCTGCAACAGCAAGAGCGGCACCAAGATTAACAGCCGTTGTAGTCTTTCCAACACCGCCTTTCTGGTTTGCAATAGAAATTATCTTCGTCATAATTTATTTAATATAACATAATTTAAAAAATTTTCAATAGTTTTTGCAAAATGTTCCACGTGGAACATTTTTATTTGTTTTTAGTAATCTTTACTATTCCAACCTTTTCCCAGTATAAAACATCTTTCTCGTAGTTTTTTTGTTTTAGCAAGTTTTTGATCTGATCGATATTTTTGAATGCTCTCGATAAAACAATATCAAAAACGGAAAAATCTAAACTTTCCGCTCTCGTTTTTAAAATTTCAACATTTTTTAAATCCAATTCTCCCTTTACCTCTTTTAAAAATATGTATTTTTTTGTTTTTATTTCAACGAGGGTAAAATTTTTTATTTCAAGCATAATGGAGAGAGGTATAGACGGAAATCCGTTGCCGCTTCCAAGGTCTATAATATTTTTATATCTTTCCTCTTTTAAAAATTTTAAAGCATAGAGTGAATCTTCAAGATGTCTTTTTATTAAAACTTTTCCATCGTTATTTGAAATTAAATTGACAATACTGTTCCATTTTAACAGCAGTTCTAAATATTTTGATATTTTATTTATTTTATTTTTATCTCTATAGCCAAATTTTTCCAGAACCTTTTCTATCTCGTATTTATTATAACTCATCATATTTTTTTATTTTTTCAAGAAGGTTTTGGTTTCTTTTTGAATATTTTAGCATTTCCATTTTAAAAGATATAAAATCATTCAAATCTTTGCCTATAAAAATTCCAACTGGCCCTTTTTTATCATCTATTTGATAGATCTTATCCTGTTTTGACGAGAGTTTTATCAAATTTTCATTATCTGTTTTATCTCTTCCAATCAAAGAGATAGAGTTTTTAAATTTAACGATTCTACAATGTTTTATCATCCAGAAGTATCTTTCTTCTTCAATGTTAAAAGATAAAAAAGTTTTTAATTTTTGTGAATATTCTCTGTAAGTTAAAAGACATCCTCCAGATGGTGTTGAAAAATCTTTTATGTTAAATTTTTTTGCCAATTCAAGTTGAAGATTTCTTTTTCTTCCATTTATTGAAAAAAATTTTTTTTCTTTAAACAAAACATTTTCTTTAAATTTTTCTTTTAAAATTTCATGTGAGAGTGGTCTTATTAAAAGATCTTTTCTTTTTAACAATTTTTCTATCTTTTCCATTCCAGAAAGAGTCTGCGACATTGGTCTTTGATTATAAACCTCTCCGGTTGAAACATATTTAAAAGAGTTATCGGTAGCAATATCTATGGCTTCATTTATCATAAAGGCTTTACAATCTATACAAGGATTCAAATTTTTGCCATAACCGTATACAGGATTCTTTAAAATTTTTATATATTCTTTAAAAATATTTATAACCAGTAGATCTATCCTATTATTTTTTGCAATAATTTTTACTTTATCTGAACAAAAAAATGGAGTCTCAAAAAAAACAGGTAACGGATTGTATCCTTTTTCCTTTAAAATAAAGTATGATAATATTGAATCGAGACCACCGGAAAAAAGATGAACACCATCGTAAAGATTACTCTTTATTTTCAATATTGATAACTCTTTTGATTACTATCTCTATCCTTCTATTCTCTTTTTTTCCTTCAGATGTTGAATTATCTGCCACAGGTCTTGAAGAACCAAAGGATATTGCTGATAACCTATTTTCATTTATATTCAAAGAATCTTTAAGAAATTTTAATACATTTATCGCTCTTAAGGCGGATAGTTCCCAGTTTGATGGGATGATCTTTATCCATTTTGAACTTATTTTATCATTATCTGTATGACCCTCTATTGTTATTTCCGAATCATCGTTTTTTAAAAGTATCTGAGAGAGTTTTTTTAGAATACCTCTTCCATTTTTGGTTAACTCGAATCCACCTGAGTTGAAAAGATCATCTGAAAGTATCGGTATTCTTGTTTCTATATCGTTTTGTTGATTTGGACCTGTTCCATCTTTTTGTTTGGTGTTAATGGTAACAAGAATACTATCCTTTTTAATAATCTCCTCTTTCAATTTGTTTAGGTATTCTGTTAGAGTTTTATTCTCCTGTACAAGTTCATTATACCTTCCTATAGCAGGTTTATAGTTTTGTTGGTAATAATAAAAAAAAGTAAATGAAATTACCAATATAACTATTATTAAAAAAAATGTGAAAAATCTCATTTATCCTCCTTAAAAATCATAAGATTTATTATTTTCCATAAGATCGAACTCTTCGGAAGGTTTATATTCTTTAGAATGTTTTTCACAATATTTTTCAGGTTCCTTTCCTTTTTTAAAAATTTCCATCCTCGTGTATCTACAATATTTTGTTGCTTTTAATCCGGATTCTTTACATACATTCACATAAACTATATTTTTAGGAACATCAAAAGGTGTTGTATCACTATATGATACAAAAGGTTTTAAAATTTCTGCCCAGATTGGTAAAGCTATAACCGCACCTGTTGCTTTGTTGGCTATAGTTTTTGGATTATCGAAACCAACATAAATACCCGCTGTATAATCCTTTGTAAAGCCTATAAACCATGCGTTAGAATAATCATCGGTTGTTCCAGTCTTCCCACCTATATGGGTTTTCAGATTATAATATTTCAATCCGTGTGCTGTTCCCTCTCTAACAACACTTTCAAGCATATCTGTTATTATAAAAGCATCATCCTCATTCATCACCTGTTTTGAAGAATTTTCATTTGAGTATATCAGGTTTCCGTGTGCATCCTGTATATACCTTATTAAAGAAAGATCCCTTAAAACACCTTTATTTGGAAAAACTGAAAATGCTCTTGTCATCTCAATCAATGTTACATCATTGCTTCCGAGCGCAAGAGATAAAACTGGTGTCAAAGAAGATGTTATACCCAATTTTCTTGCATGATTGATAACGATTTCAGGTCCAAGATTTTTTATCAATCTTATCGCTGGAACATTTCTGGATAAGGCTAAAGCGGTTCTAAGAGGTATGGGTCCAAGAAAATTTTCATCATAGTTTCTTGGTTTATATTTTTTCTTTGAACCATCATCAAGAACAACGGGTGCATCTATTATTATATCTGATGGGTTCATTCCATTCTCTATCGCTGCCGAATAAAGAAATATTTTAAAAATTGATCCCGGTTGTCTTTTTGCTTGAAAAACACGGTTGAATTGAGAGTGGTTAAAATCTCTACCGCCGATCAATACCTTTATCTCTCCAGTCTTATTATCTATCAATATAAATCCGCCCTGCAGGTAATCAATTACTATTTCTTTTTGCTCTTCTTTTAAATTTTTACCATCAAATTTTTTTTCAAAATTTTCTTTTGTCTCTTTTAAATTATATATTCTCTCATAATAAGACATCTTTTCTTCAAAAATTTTTTCAGCATGTTTTTGCATCTCACGGTTCAAAGTTGTATATATTTTCAATCCTCCCTTATAAAGAGTATTCATCCCGAATCTTTTTATCACTTCTTTTCTAACCTCTTCTATAAAATATTTTGCAAAATTTTCTTCCTTTAACTGTGAAACAACCTCTATAGATTCTGAAATCGCTTCTTCAAACTCAAATTTAGAGATCATCTTCTCTTTGAGCATATTTTCCAAACATATGGTTTGTCTTTTTTTCGCCTTTTCGTAATTATCTTTTGGATTGTTATATTCGGGAATTTGAGGAATTCCAGCAAGCATCGCAGCTTCTGCAAGAGTCAACTCTCTTGAAGATTTTCCAAAATAATACCAGGATGCTGCTTCTATCCCATAGTTACCGTTACCATAATTTATCTGATTAAAATACATTTCAAGAATCTCATCCTTTGAAAAATTTTTCTCTATTTTTAATGTTATCAGGGCTTCTTTAATTTTTCTTGTCCAGGTTTTTTCCATTCCAAGAAACATGTTTCTTGAAAGTTGTTGCGTTATCGTTGATGCTCCAGCCGCCTTTTTCATAAGGAAGATATTCTTTAAAAGAACCATCAAGGTTCTTCCAATATTGATACCCCAATGATCTCTAAAATGCTGATCCTCAAGTGCTATTACAGTGTTTATTGTATAAGGATTTAACTCCTTCAGTTTTATCGGTATTCTTTTCTCTATAAAAAATTCATCTATAACATTATTATTATCATCATAAACAATGGTTGCTGATGGAACATTGTATAACATAAGATCCGTCATTGAAGGGAGATCTTTTTGAAAATAAAAAAATATGGATAAACCTGCACCAAAAGAAAAAAAGGTCAGAAAAAAAATTATAAAACCAATATAAAAAAGTAAATTATTTTTCTTTCTCTTTATTTTTTTATACAAACTTTTCATTGAGATTTTTTTAACAAAACAATTATTATTTTAACCTTAACGGCATTATTATATAAAAGGATTCTTCTCCTATCTTACTTTCCTCATTCTCTATTAAAACGGCAAACATTTCACCTTTCATTTTAAATTTTACTTTTTCACTCTCAACCCTTTTTAAAATCTCCATAAGATAATTTATATTAAAACCAATGGTTAAAGGTTCTTCATCGTTGTAATTAATATCCAATTCTTCCTTTCCTTCCCCCTGTTGATTTTGATAAGCAAGCATTGTTAATTTGTTTTTGGTAATATCAAATTTAACCAGTCTCGTGTTAACATTTACAAATACATTAACAGAATTTAGAGCGTTTAAAAGATTATTTTTTCCTAGTATCATTATTTTATTATTATCATAGGGGATAACTCTCTTATAATCTGGATATGTTCCATCTATCAATTTTGCCCACATCTCAATTTTTCCAATTTTAAACATTATTTTTTTATCATCAAACCCCATAAGAAGTTGTTCCTTTTCATTTATAAGATCGGTCAAAATCTGTAAAACCTTTGGTGGAACTATAATGGTTCCAGATATATTATCCTCGAAAAATTCATTTATAGTATTATAGGCAAGACGATGGCTATCCGTTGCAACAAGTGTAAGTGTCTTTTTATTCATTTCAATTAAAACACCAGTGATAGCAAGTTTCACAGTATCTTTGGATGTTGCGAATATTGTATTTTCTATCGCAGATTTTAAAGGAAGTGAATCAACTGGAAAGAGTTTTTCTTTTTCTATTCTTATAATATCAACATAATCTTCTTTCTTTAAAGTCAGTATTGTGTATTCTCCAGTTTTTGTTTTTATAGTTACCTTATCGTTTTGATAGTTAAAATTTATTTCTCCGTCCGGTAACCTTCTTATCAGATCAACTAAAGTCTTTGCATTCAATATAAATATACCTTCACCAGAGGAAGAACATTCACATTCAGAAAAAAGAGATATTTCGAAATCTGTAGAAAACAACATCAATTTGTCTTTTTTGACATCTATTAAAATATTTGAAATGATAGTTAATACTGGTTTTACTGGAACTATACTTGAGACGATTTCAAGGTTTCTTAAAAATTCGTTTCTATCAACTTTAAATTTCATTTATCCTCCTGAATTATTAGTTATATTTCTATCTATATTACCTATTCTTATAAAGCAAAAAAATTGTGTAAAAGTATATTAAATTATATAAAAAAAATAATTTAAAATCAACATTTTTGTTGATAATATGTTTAAATGAAAAGAACAATTTTAAAGATCTGTTTAAAACTAAAAAGAAATCAACAAAATGTAAACAATCAATCAATATTTAATAAACTGATTATACTATCCATATCATCTTTTATTTTTGAGTCTTTTTTAGCAAGTTCGATTTCTATTTTTTTTATAGCATGTATTATTGTAGAATGGTCTTTTTTTCCCAACTGTTCCGCAGTCTCCTTTAAAGAAAGATTACTATATTTTTTCAAAAGATAAGCGGTAACCTGTCTCGGTATAACAAGTGATGCTGTTCTTCTATTTCCAATTATTGAAGATTCTGGAATCTTATAATAATCTGAGACTATTTTTTTTATCTCTTTTGGATTAAATTTTTTATTGAAACTTATAAACTCTTTTTCAGGTTTCACCAATCTTGAAACAACTGTTTTTGCAAGATTTATATCTATTTCCATTTTGTTTAGAGAGGCTCTGGCAAGAATTCCAAGTATAGCACTGTTTAATTCCCTAACACTATGTTTAATGTTCAACGCTATGTAATTTAAAATTTCTTCTGGAATCTGGATCTCATCCTTTTCAAGTTTTTTTCTCAATATGGCGAGTCTTGTTTCAAAATCTGGAGGTTGTATATCAACAACTAAACCTGATTGGAATCTTGTTACAAGTCTCTGTTCAAGGTTTGGAATTTCATGTGGAGGCCTATCGGAAGAAAGAACTATCTGGTTATTTGCCTCATATAGAGCGTTGAAAGTATGAAAAATTTCTTCCTGGGTTCCTTCCCTCTTGTTTAAAAACTGAACATCATCTATAAGAAGTACATCTGCATCCCTATACTTGTTTCTAAATTCGAGTACCCTTTTTTCCTGAATGGCGAGAATATATTCATTTAAAAATCTTTCAGTGGAAAGATAACATATTTTTTTTTTATAATGGTTTGCTTTTATATAATTTCCTATAGCGTTTAAAAGGTGTGTTTTACCAAGACCACTCGCCCCATATATGAATAATGGATTGTATTGATCTCCCGGATTTTTTGCAACCGATAATGAGGCTGTATAGGATAACTCATTTGATTTTCCAACTATAAACTCTTCAAAGGTGTATCTTGGATTCAGCGAGGAAGAATCATAGGAATCTATATTCTCTATTTTAAAGGGATTCAATTCGTTGGGAATAGATACTATCTTTTTTTCAGGAACAAGCATAACCTGCAGATCTTTTCCAAAAATATTTCTAACAACTTCAATTATATCATAAAAAAATTTATCTTCTATATAATCTCTTACTACATCGGTGGGAACGGAAAATGTTATGGATTTTTCGTCTATTTTGGTTATTTTAACATTGGATAGCCAGAGTTCATAATCCTGAGAGGAGATTTTTTCCGATAACAACCGATGAAAAGTTTCATTAATATTTTCCATTTTCTTATATTGGATTTTTATGAATTTATTTTATACTTTTAATAGAAGTTGTCAAGAAATTTTTTCAAAGGGAAAAATATGGAGAATTTAAAGGGTTTTTTCTTGCAAGGAAAAGTAAAGAGTATTTTAAAAAAGAAATTAAAGAATAAAAACTGATAAAAATTTAAACAATTAGTTTCGATGAAGAATGATACACTTTGATAAATGGTAAAACATTGACAACAAATATTAATGAAGTATAATAAAATCTTATGATTTTATTTGTTGTTATCTTTTTTTTCTCATTCTTGATATCCATAATATTAACAAATGGAATAAAACAGTTATCACTTAGTTATGGTTTTCATGATGTTCCCGATAATGATAGAAAGGTTCATACCATTGACATTCCAACTCTTGGCGGAATAGCAATTTTTTTAAGTTTATGGGGGACAATCGTTCTACTTGATGCTATGGGTATAAGTTATTTTGAAAAAATAATTTTCAGAATATTTTTTGTATCCCTCTTTTTTGTTTTTGTGGGTATATTTGACGATGTTAAAGGTGTATCGGCAAAATTAAAACTCTTTGTTCAACTCTTTTCAGGTTTTTTGTTCTTTTTATGGAATAAAAATGATATGGCTATAATATATGGAAATATAATTTTAACAAACACTATACTAACGATTGTTTCAGGATTATTTTTTGCAATGATAATTAACGGGATCAATTTTATCGATGGTTTGGATGGTCTCTGTACAGGAATTTCAATAATACTCTCTATTCCACTTTTGATATTCTCCCTTGTAATTGGAAAAAATTATGTTTTTTTCATAATTCTTTCTCTTATGGGAGCACTCTTTGGTTTTTTAATTTTCAATTTTTATCCAGCAAAAATTTTTATGGGTGATACAGGGAGTCTTTTTCTTGGTTCACTTTTTGCGATGTTGATAATGATTTTGATGTATCATATACCAGAGAACTGGTTTTCCTTTGTAATATTGATAACTTATCCTATTCTCGATCTCGTTCTTGCAGTATCAAGAAGGATTTTGTTAAGAAAAAACATTTTTTCAGCAGATAGGTTTCATATTCATCATATAATAAAAAAGGATGATACAACTCATATAAGATCTGTTTTAATTATCTATCTTTTGAACATATTTTTTGCTTCCATTTCCATTTTGACTTTTTTTGTTCCGTTAAAAGGTTTCTATATTGTATATTTTATATCTCTATTTTTACTCTTTGTTTATTTTTTGAAGGAAATGTTGAAAAGTGTAAGGGAAAAAAGGAAGGAGAATGGTTTTTAAAAAGTTAACGAATACAAAAAATATTTATATACTGTCCTCTGATATATTGGTAACAATAATCTCATTCTGGATATCTTTTTTTTTGAGATCCAGGATTGTCTGGAAAAATGAGAATTTCAGATATAATTCCCAATATTACAATATCATTTTTATTTTTATTCTTCTGATATGGTTTTTACTTTACTCAAAAAAATCTTCAGATGATACGTTTAAAGAAAAATATTTTAGAAACGATTTTTTTGAAATAATAGTTAACAATTTTTATGCTTCACTCTTCATTTTCACTTTTATCTTTCTAATAAAAGGTTTTATAATTTCAAGGGTATTTCTTGTTTTGTTTATTTTATTGAATACTATATTCTTGTTGATAGAAAGAAGAATTTTTTATGATATAAGACTTAAAAATATTAGAAAAGGAAAAAATGTTATAAAGATCATCTTAATAGGAGAAGGAAGAAGATTTGAAGAATTTGAAGAGAAGATAAAAAAAAATCCAGACTGGGGAATAACCATAGTTAAAAGGATAAAGAGTGAAAATTTTGATAAAAATGAGATAGAAAATATAAAGAGTATACCTGTGGATGGTATAGTCATTATTGACGAAAAAGAGAATTTTGAGGGGATGACCGAGCAGGTCACAAAACTTGTTGAGAGTGGAATAAATATTTTTTTTGAATTGGATCATTTATTCAATTTAAAAAAATTTTTTTTAAACATTGAAAAATATAAAGAGTTCAACTTTTTAGAACTGGCATCTATAAAAAGAGAAGATTATCAAAAACTTCAATTAAAATACTTTTTAGACAGGATATTTGCCATAATTTTTTTGATACTCCTATCACCCATTTTTTTTATAATCTCAATTGTTATCCTTTTGCTAAATGGCAAACCAGTTTTTTTTGTGCAGGAAAGAGTTGGGCTAAATGGCAGGACATTTAAAATGTTTAAATTTAGAACGATGGAGAAGGATGCCGAGAATAAAAAAATACTTTTAAAACAGAAAAACCAAATGAAGGGACCAGTTTTTAAAATAATGAACGATCCAAGGATCACCCCTTTTGGAAAGTTTTTAAGAAAATATAGTCTTGATGAGTTACCACAGATAATCAACATACTAAAGGGAGAAATGAGTTTTGTTGGTCCTCGACCACCACTTGTCAACGAGGTTAAAGAATATGATTTCTGGCATAGAAGAAGACTCTCCTTCAAACCAGGGTTAACCTGTTTATGGCAAATTTCAGGTAGAAACGAAATCGATTTTGAAGAATGGATGAAAAAAGATTTAGAATATATAGACAACTGGTCTCTGCTTTATGATATGTTGATAATTTTAAAAACTATACCTGTTATATTAAAGGGAAATGGCTGGTAAAAAAATTTTTTTGATTTTAATAACTATTTTATTTATAAAAATTTTTCCAGTTGAGTTGATATTTGATACTGATTTAGAATATGAATTGATAAAGAGATTATATTACGATGGTATTTTGAATATGGATATAAAAACTACCCCGATAAGAAGTGATAAACTTTTATATCAGTTAAAAATGATAAAAAGAAAGAAAATTATGAACGGAGAAGATTCTTTGATTATAGAAAACCTGATTCAAAGATATGAAAAGAAAAGACAAAAAGTTTATTTTCATTTTGATATACAAAAAATGATAGATAAAAAATTTTTTTCGGATACAACAAATTTTTATGACTCGCTTATCAGTTATACCAACCTCAGTATAAGAAATTTTGATGATAACATTTTATATAACATCTCATTTGATATATTTTATCCTTTTTTGGAAAGAGATTCAACCTTTTATAGAATGAAAGATTGGGAAAAAATTGGAAGTGATTTTAACAACACTTTCATAGGATATTCAAAGAATAACTATCAAATTTTATTTGGAAGGATGAAACCATCCTGGGGAGGCGGATTTTATGATAACATCTATTTTTCAAAGGATATGCTACCACTTGATGGCATCCTTTATGAACATAATTTTGGTTTTATAAAATTTTATTATTTTAGTGCCTATATGACACCATACTATTTAAAAGATAAAAAAAGAACAGATAACACCTTTATGTCAACTCACAGGTTAAAAATAGATTTACCATACAATCTAAGTTTTTCTTTTAAGGAGATGATGTTGTATATGTCAAATCTTCCGCAGTTGCAATACCTGAATCCTTTTATTTTATACTATATAGTTCAAAACAATTCATATTCCGATGATAACATAATATGGAGTTTTGATGCTTCTCTAAACAATTTAAGGGGCTTTTCATTTTATACGGAACTTTTTATAGACGATTTTCAATACCAACCTGAATTTAAATATGTCCCAAATAAATATGGATTTCTTTTTTCTACCACCTATGTACCCAAGAATTTTAAAAAAATTTTTTTTGGGTTCGAATACTGTATGATAAACACATATACTGGAACACATGAAATTAAAAGGCTTTCCTATGCCTACTATGATAGACCTATGTCCTATTTTTTTGGAACAGATGGTGATTTTTCATATTTTCTGATAAAGTATATGTTTAACAAAACAAACAGTATTGGATATTCCGTTTCGCTTTTGAGAAAAGGCTCAAGAGGGCTTTATGATTCCTGGGAAAGTGAGATGCCACAGACTCAACCTCCCTTTCCATCTGGAAGAGTAGAGATAAATTTAAAAAATGAAATTGATTTTTATATTGAATTTATGAAAAACATATTTTTTGTTGATGTTCGAATTTATCATCGTAAAATAAAAAATTATGAAAATATTTTAAACAACGATTTAAACATTCTGGGATTAAACTTTAAAATTGGAGTAAACATATGAGATGTCTTGTCACGGGTGGAGCTGGTTTTATAGGTTCAAATCTTGTTGATAAACTTGTTGGGATGGGTGAAGATGTTTATGTGGTTGATGATCTTTCTTCGGGAGTTGAATCAAATATAAATAAAAAAGCAAAATTTTTTAAATGTGATATATCTAAAAAGGAAGATCTTAAAAGAGTCTTTGAAAAAGTAAAACCTGAAATCTTATTTCATCTTGCTGCACAGATAGATGTCAGAGTATCAACAATTATACCCGAAAGGGATGCTGATATTAACATAATAGGGACTATAAATATTTTGGATCTGATGCGAGAGTTTAAAACAAAAAAGATAATTTTTTCATCATCGGGAGGGGCAATATATGGAGAGGTAAAAAAACCTGTAAATGAAAATTACAAAAAGGAACCAAAATCATGTTATGGTGTTTCAAAATATGCTGGAGAATTTTACATAAGATTTTTTAGCGAAAACTATGGTTTTGATTATACTATTTTAAGATATGGAAATGTCTATGGAGAGAAACAATCAACAAAAGGTGAAGCCGGTGTTGTTGCGATCTTTATAAACAGAATGTTGAATAATAGAGAGTGCGTTTTATATGGATTTGGAAGAATGTATAGAGATTATGTTTATGTTAAGGATATAGTAAAGGCAAATATTTTATCCATAAAAAAGGGAAAGAATAAGATTTATAATGTTGGAACAGGAAGAGGTGTTTCAGTTCTTGAAGTCTTTAAAACAATAAAAAACTATTTTCCAGAATACGATATAAAACCAAAGTTTGAAGAAAAAAGGAGAGGAGAAATTATAAAGAGTCTTCTTGATGGTAATTTAATAAAAAAAGATTATAAAATAGATTTTACGCCGTTTGATAGAGGTATAGAGAATACGGTTAAATATTTTAAGGAGATTTATAAAAATGGATGAAAGAAAATATTTTGTTCATGAGTCCTCTTATGTTGATGAGGGTGCTCAGATAGGTGAAGGAACCAGGATCTGGCATTTTTCACATATTATGTCTGGAGCGATCATTGGGAAGAATTGCACGATTGGGCAATCCGTAACAGTTGAAAACAGAGCTGTTGTTGGAAATCGGGTAAAGATCCAGAACAATGTTTCGGTTTATGGAATGGTTGAAATAGAGGATGATGTTTTTCTTGGCCCATCGATGGTTTTTACAAACGATCTGAATCCCCGTGCACTCTATCCAAAAAATGGTAATTGGATACCAACAAAGGTAAAAAGAGGAGCTTCGATAGGAGCCAATGCAACGATAGTTTGTGGTGTAACGATAGGGAAATGGGCTTTTGTTGGTGCGGGATCTGTTGTTACAAGGGATGTTCCAGATTATGCGCTCGTTGTTGGAAATCCAGCAAAAATTATAGGTTATATGTGTGAATGTGGATTCAAGATGAGAAACATAAAATATCCTGTAGAGGAAGAGAGAGATTATACCTGTCATAATTGTGGTAAAAGATATAAAATAACTTTTACGGGGGTTTTTTTAAATGAAAGTGAAGATGCTTGATCTATCAAGAGAGTACAAAAAATATAGAAAAGAGTATATTGAAGCGGTAGAAAGAGTGTTTGATAGAGGAGATTTTATCCTTGGAGAGGATGTTAAGAATGTTGAAAGAATCGTCGCAGATTATGTTGGGGTAAAGTATGGAATTGGAGTTGGAAATGGAACCGATGCACTTTTATTATCACTTATGGCTTGTGGGGTTGGAGAGAATGATGAGGTTATAACTACACCCTTTACATTTTTTGCAACCGTTGAGGTTATATTGCAACTGAGGGCTATACCCGTTTTTGTAGATATTTCACTTGAAGATTTCAATATTGATACAGATCTTATCGAAGAAAAGATAACCACAAAAACCAAAGCGATAATTCCAGTTCATATTTTTGGATATCCTGTGAACATGGAAAGGATTATGAATCTTGCAAACAAATACAATCTTGTTGTTATAGAAGATTGTGCCCAGGCTATAGGTGCAAAGATTAAAGAAAAAAAGTGTGGGAGTTTTGGTTCCACCGGAACATTCAGTTTCTTTCCAACAAAAAATATAGGATGTGCTGGAGATGGAGGAATGGTTGTTACGGATTCTGAAGATGTTTACAAAAAAATAAGATCTTTAAGGGTTCATGGCTCCAGTCAAAAATATATACACGATGATATAGGTTTAAATTCAAGACTTGATACAATACAGGCTGCATTGATTTTAGAGAAATTAAAAAGGATAGAAGAGATAAATGAGAAAAGAAGAATCAATGCACAGTTTTACAATAAAATGTTAACTGATAAAGTTAAGAAGCCATCGGAGAAAAAAGGATACCATCACATATATCACCAATACTCTATTCTTGCAGAAAGAAGGGATGAATTGAAAGAATATTTGAAATCAAAAGGTGTTGATAGTGTCATCTACTATCCTTTACCAATGCATAAGCAAAATGTGGTTCAAAAAATTTTGAAAAAAGAATACTCTTTACCCGTTTGTGAAAATGTCTCAAAAAAAATATTATCACTTCCGATATACCCTGAACTTGAGGATGAGGAAAAGGAATATGTAGTTGAAAAGATAAACGAATTCTATGATAGATCTTGAAAAACTTCCAGATGAAACTGGTGTATATATTTTTAAAAACGATGAAGGACAGATTCTATACATAGGAAAAGCCAATTCTATAAAAAAAAGAGTAAAACAATATTTTTTTGAACAGGACAAAAGGATACAGATCCCTTTTATTAAAAATGAAGTTACAATCGTTGAATATATTTTAACGAAAGATGAGAAAAACGCATTGTTTCTGGAATTCAAACTTATAAATAGATTCAAACCAAAATATAATGTTAAATTAAAAGATTCGAACTCCTATCCATATATAAAAATAACCGATGAAAAATATCCGGTTCTGACCATTTCATATAAAATAGAGGATGGAATATTTTTTGGACCTTTTTCAAAGGGAGTCTATGTTAAAAACATTATAGAAACTTTAAGTAAAATCTTTTTGTTGAAAAGATGCAAAGAAAAAAATCCAAAAAGATTGTGTGTGGAATATCAAATGGGAAACTGTTGTGGTGTCTGTCAACTTGAGGAAGAACAGAGGCTCTATAAACAAAAGATTAAAAGCATAGAAGAGATTTTAAATGGCGGAACAAAAAAATTGGTGGAGTTTTTAAAAAAGATGATGGAAGAATATTCCCAAAAAGAGGAATATGAAAGAGCGGCATTTGTCAGGGATAGTATAGAGTTCATTAAAAACGAATTGAAGAAGGGAAAAAAATTAACTTTAAAATTTAAAAACAGGGATATAGTTTCTTTCTCGTTTGATAAGAACAAGGGTAGTTTTTCAATAGTTAAAATAAGGGAAAACTATATATTTGATATTATAACCAAAAAGTTTATTTTCAACAAAAAAATGCCTTTGGAGAATATAGTGGTCGATCTTCTTCTTGATTATTATCAGATGACAAACGATTTTGATTTTAAATCTCTAATTATCGACCAAAAGATAAACGATGAGAATTTTATAGAGTTTTTTAAAAAGAAAGAGATAAAAGTTTTAAATATAGAGAATAGTACGATTGACAGAGAACCCTATATGATAGCGAAGGAAAATTCTGATAATGAACTTTATAAATTTATTAAAAAAGAATATGTTCCATCAAGTATTATCGAGTTGAAGAATCAATTGAGATTAGATATTATACCAAAAAAAATAATAGGTATTGATATTTCACATTTTTCAGGCGGATGGACAAGCGGTGCTGTTGTCTTTTTTGAATATAATAAACCAAAAAAGAGTTATTACAGATTCTATAATCTGGATTGGATAAAAAATGATGATTATCTTTCAATAAAGGAAATTTTTAAAAGATATCTTGAAAAATATGATGTGGATCTGGCGATAATTGATGGTGGTTTTGGTCAACTCAATGTTGCATGTGATGTTTTAAAAGAGATGAATAAAAAAATAAAAATTATATCCTTTGCTAAAAAGACAAAAACCATTTTTCTTCCAGATGGTAAAAATATTCAACCTGAGATAAGGGGAGGAACATATTTTCTAATAAAATCTGTTTTAAACGAGGCACACAGATTTGCCAATAAGTTAAGAAAAATCAAGATGAAAAAAATGGAGGTTAAGAAGAGTGGAAAAGAATGTATCGTTAAAGATAAAAAATCTTGTTAAGATGTATGGGAAAAAAGTAGCGGTTAACGATATAAGCCTTGAACTTAAAGGTGGTGACATTTTTGGTTTCATTGGTCCAAATGGAGCAGGAAAAACGACTACTATAAAATGTATAGCAGGATTACTCGATTTTGAGAAAGGCTCTATCTCTATAAATGGAATGGATAATAAAAAATTTGATGTGAACCTTAAAAGAAGTTTTGGATATATACCTGATACACCATATCTTTACGACAAATTAACAGGAAGAGAGTTTTTATTTTTTGTTGGAAGATTGTATGGAATGGAGAAAGAAGAGATAGAAAAAAGGATAGATGAATTTTCGAAAAAACTTGAATTCAAAGATTATATGGATTTAAAAACTGAAGAGTACTCTCACGGGATGAAACAGAGGATCATAATCACAAGTTGTTTCTTACATTCGCCTGATATCTTTCTTATAGATGAGCCTCTTGTTGGTCTTGATCCAAAAAGTTCAAGAATAGTAAAAGATCTTTTCAAAGAGTTTTCAAAAACCAATAGAATCCTTTTTATATCAACACACACTCTTTCTCTTGCAGAGGAGATATGTAATAAAATTGGAATAATGGATAAAGGTAAACTTGTTTATTTTGGTTCGATAGAAAATCTAAAGGAAAATTTAAAAAAGTCAAATCTTGAAGAGTTGTTCTTGGAGATAACAAAAGATGGTTTATGAAATACTTTTGTTAAAAGCAAAATTTATAGCAAGATCCTTTGCAATAAGAAATTTTAAAGATTTTATAAGATTGATAACATTCCTTTTTGTAATATTATCTTTTCTTCTTGGAATCTATTTTGTTTTCTTTAAAATTTTTAACTATCTTGTTTGTCTGGAAGATATAGGAAAAGGTTTTGTTTACAGAATAAGTTCCATTTTGTTTACAACAATATTTTTTCTACTTTTTACAAGTTCAATAATCACTTCAATTTCAACATTTTTTAAAACACCTGAACTGGAATTTCTATTTTCAACCCCTATGAAAATAGAGTTAATATTTTTATCAAAATTTATAGATAATGGCTTTTTTTCTTCATGGGCGACATCGATCATATCCTTTCCATTGATCTTTTCTCTTGGAAAAGTCTTCCAGATGGAGAATATTTTTATAATAAAATGGATCGCTCTTTTCATTTTGATGATATTTATTTCAACCAGTATAGGGGTCTTGATAATTTTTCTACTTTCCGATCTTTTTAAAAAATTTTCTTTGACTTTTATCGTTACAATTATTTTCGTTATAATAATATTTTCTTTTATTTTTTTCATAATTTTTGTAAAACCTGAAATTTTTTATCTTCCACAAAATTTAAGTATGGATGAAGTGAACAGGTATTTGAGTTCTCTGGAAATAGAGCAGTTTAAATATCTTCCAAGTGGAATAATATTACAGATAATTTTTAACGACATAAACGCTAAAAGTTCAAATAAAAACTATTTTTTACTATCTATCTACATAATTTTCGTTTTGGTTATTCTTATGTTTTTAATCTCTATATATAGAAAAAAATATATCGGGTTTAACCTTGTGGAAAGGAATGTAAAAAATAAAAGGAATAAAATCTTTGAAAATAAAATTGTTTTAAAAAATCTTTATCTGTTTTTGATAACCAAAGATGTTATCATATTTTTAAGGGATCCATCGCAATGGGGACAATCCTTAATATTTATAATTCTACTTGGAATTTATTTTTTGAGCATAATAAGAAGCCCGATATATGTAAAAACATCTTTTTATACTTATATTCTTTCATTTGCTAACTTTGGTTTTGCCTCTTATATCATGGCAACCCTATCTGTGAGATTTATATATCCTCTAATTTCTCTTGAGGGAAAAACTTTTTCTATAATAAGAAACTCGATAAGTGTTGAAAAATATTTTAAGTCAAAATTGATCTTCAACTTTTTGATGATTTTTATTTTAGGAGAGTTTTTAATAGTTTTAACAAATATTTTTTTGAAAATAGATCCTTTTATTGTTTTACTATCAACCATAATAACTTTTATTTTTTCTTTTGGTATAACCATTATAAATACAGGTTTTGGTGCTATTCTTCCAGATTTCAATGAAAAAAACCCTTCAAAAATAGCAAGTGGATTCGGAGGAATAGTTTCCGCTATAAGTTCTCTTGTTTATGTTGGTATTTCTCTTTCAATTCTCTCTTCTCCAGTAAAAGAATATTTTGAAAAAAGTTTTAAAGGTATTTCTGTAAGTATTACAAATTTCATTTACCATCTGATAGTTATAATTATCTTTACTTTGTTAATTTATGTTTTATTATATATTTTGGCGATAAAAAGATTGAAGACTTATAATTTGTAACTGATTATAACCAGATATAAAGGGTTAAATTTTGAGATTTATTATTCTTTAAGAAAAAAAGTAAAGTGACTTGTTAAAAACATTCTAAATTTAAAAACTTTTAACCTTAGAAAAAAAAATATATTTTGTTTTGATGGATAGTTTTAATTTAAGAAAAAGATTTCTGTAATAAAATAAAAAAAGGGGGTTATTAACCCCCTTTTTATTTTTCTAAAAAAATTTACCAGATTCGTTCATAAAAATCATCGCTCTTTTCATAGTTATCCCATCTAGATTTTCTTGTTGGATCGTATGACTCACCACCTATCAGGTTTCCGTTATTATCGAGTGACCATTTCTTATCAGAATTGTCTGTAATATTTTTTGATACAAAAAGATATATTGCTGAGGTATTATCCCAATCAAGATTTATTAAAGAGTATTCTACAGTTGATGTATCGGATGAAATTGAAATTGAACCAGAAATATAAGTGTAATCTCCATTTATATTAGCATAAACTTTAATATTACCTGTTGTCAATTTTGAAATATCCATATGTTCACTGAATTTTATTGTAATAAAAGGAGAGCCATATCCAACATTGATATGTTGTATTTCTGGAGGTGTATCATCATCACCGGATGTGCTTTCTGTTAAAAAGATCGATTTGTAATCTTTTATCTGTGATTTGTATTCTTGATCAAAATATGGTAAAGATTTGTTGCCTGCCGAATCTGTTATGGTTGAGCATGTTACAGCCAGTTCATAAAATCTTCTTTCAGCAAGAGGATCCCCATTCTTTGGTTGGAAAGTAGCATCCCAGGTGTGCGAAACTGCGTTATATGAATAATCAACAATTTCTATATCAATTTCACTTCTTGAACCATCATCGTTTATCTTGTATAGTTTTGTGCTGTTAACAACCTTTGATGATTCTACAAGTTCTGAATAACGAACAACTAAATCTGTACCTGGATCTATATTGCCCTGATTTGGATAAACTCCAAGAACTATAGGGTTTTCATAATCAACAAAATCTGAGCCTGTTCCAGTAGCAAATTGGAATTTAATATCATCGTAAGGAGTTCCATCATCTATGTTGTTCTTATTACCATCAAGAAAACTATTCGATGTTGATTTTACTCCATTTTTTATTGTTAAAGTATATGTTGCATTATCGGCGAATGTCGCTGTAATTTTTACTCTTTTAAAATTGGGTTCATATACAACATTTATATTTGATATATCTCCTGAAGCGGAGTTTTCGGAAAGAACAAAGTTTGAAGCGGTAACTGTAGAATTTAATAGATAATCGTTAAAATAAACATAGATGGTTCCTTCTACATCACCTGTTGAATGATCTGCATCCTGAATAGTTCCATGATCAGCGGGGTCAATATCTGTCAAGTTTAAAGTGGTTTTACCTGATGTTGAAAGTTCAAGCGAGTTGTTTATATCTGCGGATTCATATGGCTTGAATGTGCAACCGGTTAAAATGAGCAAAAATATTAAAAATGGTATAAATTTTTTCATTTTTTCCTCCTTATTAAAACTTTACATTAAGGGAGAATGACCATGTTGAAAGGTCTATAAGGTTTGAAAAGCCCATTATATCAAGTTTAAGATTTTTAGATATCTGCCATCCAAGACCATAGGTATATTGTGTATTATAACTGAAACCTTTAGATTTTGTATTAGAGTCTTCTCTTTGGGATGGATTTTCAATTATAACTTGATAGTTTGAACCATCCCCATAAATATATTCACCAATAACAGGTGAATATGCCAAAACTCTATCACTTTGATAATTATTTGACCAGCTAAATGTTGTTCTTGCACCAAGTCTACCAAAAAGATTTTTCAGGAAATTGTATTCAACTCCAACCGGGACAGTTATAGTTGATATAAGATTGTTTTCAATACTCTCCTGTGTATAAGAACCTGTTTCAGTATAAGTATAATCGTTTATATCGGTTACACCATCACCATTATCATAATTCTCTCTGGATAATAATAAATAGTGGATAGTATCTATCTCATTACTCTTGGATTGTGAAAATGCAAGACCTATTCCAAAATAAGCGTTTTCTATCTTTTTAACATATTTTCCACCAATGCCCAATGAAATAAGTGAATAATTTATTACGGATGCAGAATCAAGTGTTGAGACTGAATCTATACTTGAATATATTTCATCCGTAACAAGTCCAGGAGTTACAGTAACCGATGCGTTGTATTCATCATCAAAAAGGTAAAATGGTTTGTAAGAGTTGTTTTGAAGTCCTGTGAAAAATTCAAGAGAATCTTCATTCATTCTATAATATCCTTTCAAACCAAAACCAAGATTAAAACGTGGAGAAACATAATTTCGATTGGAATAATTATCAGATTTATCATAATTATGAATAGAAGAGTTTCCAGGAGCAAAATTGTTAAAAATTGTATCCCTTCCTACATATGAGGAACTTACTGTAAGAAAAGCAAAATTAAAAGAACCAGTAATTTCCATCTTTTCTGCTGCAAAACCAACTGCCAAGTTAAATAGATCTATCTTATTTTTTGACAAATAATCATAATTATAATCTTCAAAGTATGTTGCGATCAAACTTGAAGAGATTATATTGGAATCTAAACCTGCTGTAATGGTTTGCATAGATTCAGCATATTTGTAAAAATCTCTTGAATATGAAAGACCAACTTTTACACCCTCTTTCTTACCAAAAAGAAATCCAAAATAGTTATCGCTATTCTCTGATGTATATGAAGAATAATCCTGGATTGTTTCTTTGTTGAAAAGATCATAGATCTGATCACCGTTGGTATCACGAAAAACCCTATCTTCGGTAATCGAAGAATCAGTGTTTGAATTCTTATTTGAAACAGAGATCAAACCAAAATGTAACATATCCATCAAGGAACCTTTTAAACCAACCATATAATTTTGGGAAATACCATTGATCAGTTGCTCGCTTAATGTAAGGTTTGAAAGGTTTGTATAAAGGTTGAATCCTTCAATGTTTGTCATCTCTGTCAAAGAGTATATCGCTTCAAGATCATCATCCAGTATTCCACCTGTTGAAAGGGATCTGAAAGAGAAGAATTGTGCATTCAATCCGATTGAGATCAGGAAAACCAAAAACAGATAAAATAGTGTCTTAAATTTCATCTTTCCTCCTTTTTTAAAGGTTTTTTTCTTTGAAAATTTTCCCACTAAAGTATTTTAATATAAAAATTATAAAAAGTCAAGAATAATAATTAAAAAGGGGAAATCAAATTCCCCTTTTATCAGTTTCCTATACCAACCTCTACTTTTCTGAATCTTGCTGGAGCGGAACCGTGAGACATTTCAGCTCTCTGTCCCGGTTGCCCTTTTCCACAGTTTATTACACCCCATAGATCCCAATAATTTTCATTACATATTGCATCACATTTGTTCCAAAAGTTTGGAGTGATATCCTGATAAGAACAATTTTTAAGCATCCTTCCAAGTTTTCCATTCTTTATCTCATAACCTATTTCACATCCAAACTGAAAGTTTAATCTTCTCTGATCTATTGACCAAGATCTGTTCACATCCATATATATACCATCTTTTGTATCTTTTATTAGATCTTCAAGTTCCCATTCTCCAGGAGCAAGAGAAAGGTTTGAGATTCTAATTATTGGTATGGAATAGAATCCCTGTGATCTATTACAACCTTTTGATCTTGTATCCTTGATTTTATGTGCAAGTTCCCTGTTTGTCATATAACCTGTTAGTATGCCATTTTTAACTATATCCCATCTTTGACTTTTCACACCATCATCATCATATCCCTGAGTTGCAAGACCCATCGGTATGGTAGCATCCGCAAAAAGGTTTACAATGTTTGATCCATATTTGAATTTTTTATATTTTTCCAGTGTTGCGAAAGAACTTCCGGCATAGTTTTCCTCATATCCTAAAACTCTATCCAATTCAGTTGCATGACCAACTGATTCGTGTATCTGTAAAACCATTTGAGCACCACCGAGTATTATATCCTTTATCTCGTTTGGACATTGTGGAGCGCTTAAGAGTGCAATCGCCTCATCCCTTATCCTTTCAGCATTCTGTAAAAGTTCCATCTGTTCAATAATTTCATAACCACCAGAATAGTATTGTCCACCAAAAGATGCAGGATAGGATCGTGTTTGCATATCATTATTTCCAACAGCGGTTGCAGAATATCCTCCACCGCTCCTTAAAAGATCTTGAACTATTTCACTGTCCTCACTGCTTATAAACCATTTTCTTATATTCTGGAATGACATTTCAGAGGAAGCAACCTTTATTTCACTCTTTTTTCTTAATATCTCATCGATTTTAAAGAGAAGTTCAACCTTTTTTTCAAGAGGTACTCTGAAAGGATTTTTTAACACTGGAGTGAACCAATGATCATGATAAACATCTTCCCTTGCAAGTTGAACTTTTTCCTTTTGAAGCATGCTGCTTGCTTTTGCTATCATCACAGCCTCTTTTGAAACTTTTTTTATCTCTGAGACTGAAAGGTTATCACTCGAAGAGAAACCCCACGAACCTTTAAAAAGAACCCTTACTCCAAAACCAAGAGTATTTGAATAATCTACATTGAGTTTCCCATTTTTTACATTTATTTCCTCATTTTTTGTATCAATTATTCTAATATCTGCATAATCAGCCCCATAATGTTTTGCAACATCAATGGCAAGTTTTCCAAGTTTAAACATCTTTCCTCCTATTAAAATTCTGTTTTACTTGTGAAATTAAAATGATCTATCTTTAATCCGGGAACAGCAAAACCTCCACCGAATCCACCGCTTTGAAGTACAACTTTGTTTGAAATCATCGAAACATTTTCAAGTGCTTCGAGTATTGATTGGGTGAATCTTAAATTTTTAACACCATGTTTTACCTTACCATCCTCTATAAAAAATATACCATTTCTTGTCATACCTGTTATAGTTGTTGTTATCGGATTAAGCATGTTTACATAATGAAACTGTGTTATGAGTAAACCATTTTGAGTCGATTCCACCATCTTTTCAAAACTCAAATCACCCTCTTTAAGATAAAGGTTTAATGGAAGTGGTCCATACTCATCATCAGGTCCAAGTGAATGACCGTTATTATCAATTTTAAGCATCTTTGCTACTTTTCTATCTGTTGGAATTTCCTTTAAAATACCATTTTCTATCAATGTCAATTTTTTTCTTGGAAAACCTTCAAAATCGAATGGTAAACCACCGACACCTTTAAAATAAGGATCATCATATAAGTTTATCATTGTGGAAGAAATTTTTTCTCCGATCTTTCCACTAAGAGGACTTCTTCCTTCAGAGATCATCAAACCGTTAAATGTCGTATAAGAAAGAAAGGATATAAGATCCGCAACTGCAGCAGGTTCAAGAAGAACAGTATATTTCCCTGGTTTAAGATCTTTTGGATTTTTTGATTTTTTAGCTTTTTCTATAGCTATTTTTGTTTTTCCAATAATATCCATATCATTTATACTCAATTCATTCTGTTCCGCCCATCCTGAAGAATCTTTTGTCTGGACAGTTATGGAAAAGGTAACATTTGATGTTTCGTTATGCGCCTCAAGTTCATTGGAATTGGCTATAACCACACATGTTGCACCATTTGAGAATATACCTGCACTTTCCAGTCTCTCTTTTTCACACAATTTTACAGCATCCTTAACATATTTTGCCCTTATTTCTGGAGCAAGATTTTCAGTTTTTTTATCAAAAGATTTTGTAAAGGTGTAATCCTGTTTTGAAGATAATGGAAAAATTTCTTTTTTATGGGTTTGATTTTTTGCTATGTCCTTTGCTTTTTCAATAAATTTTGATAAATTCTTTTTTTCAAGCGAAGTTCCATTAACAACTCCAACTTTTCCATCGTAAACGGTTCTGATTGTAAAAGAATATTTCAATGAATCAACATTTTGAGTTATCTGATTGTTTGAAAATCTTGTTAAGGATTCTTTTGTCCCCGCAACAGTAACCGTTGTCATATCGGCATCCGACAATTTTAAAATAGTATCAGCAAAATCAAGAAGTTTTTCTTTTTTCAGCATAACTACTCCTTTTTATGATTTTTAAAATCTTTTCTTTTTTTATCACCCCTTCCCTTATAAATTGGATATCGTTTTTAAAAATTTTAATAACCGTTGAAGGAGTCTTGTTTTTTTTTAACTTTTTAAAAATATAAAACTTTCCAAAATATTTTTCAAGATCCTTTTTGGTCGTTATTATCTCTTCATTTGAAATGTTTAAACTTGTTACGGCAAGAGGTTTTTTGTAAATATCAAGAAGTTTTAATATCTGTTTATCGTTTGGAATTCTTAAAGATGCGAAACCTTCTTTTACAAGTATATCGGGAATAATCCTTTTTGCTTTCAATATTATGGTAAGTTGCCCTGGAAGAAAATTTTGTTTTAAAATGAAGAAGAGTCTGTTTGTAAAAAAAAATTTTTCAACGGGAATCTTTTTAGAAAAAAAAAGAGCAAAAGGTTTATTTTTGTCCCTGTTTTTTAGTTTAAATATCTCTTTCAAACCCTCAAGATTATCAAAAACTGTTCCAATACCATTTATGGTATCAGTTGAAAAAACGATAAGTTTATTCTGGTTTAAAAATTCTATAGTTTTTCTATAATCTGGCTTCATCATCTGTTGAAACCTTCTCTGAAGGAATCGAGTCTTTCTTTTAAGGCTTCATCTTTAATTGATAATAATTCAACAGCAAAAATGGCTGCATTCTTTGCGCCTGTACTTCCAACGGTAAATGTTGCAACTGGAACTCCAGATGGCATCATAACGGTTGACAGAAGTGAATCAAAACCCTTTAATGGAGAAGAATCTATCGGTACCGCAAGAACCGGAAGTGTTGTAAAGGATGCAACTACTCCAGCAAGATGAGCTGCATAGCCAGCACCACAGATTATAACACAGAATCCATTTTCTCTTGCATTTTTAGAAAACTCCTGAACCTTTAAAGGGTTTCTATGGGCTGACATTATATATGTTTCATATTCTATCTGAAAATCCTGTAAAATTTTTTCTGCACCTGACATTATATTTTTGTCATTTTCAGAACCCATAATTATTGCTACTTTTGACATCATTCCTCCAGATTTTTTATATAATCGAATAAAATGAGTTTATTTTCTGTCAAACTCAGATCAAGTGAATCCGATATATCAGTTATAGTTTTTAAAACATCGTAAACAAGCTGATAATTTTCTTTGTAATACTGGCTTGAAAGTCCAATTTTATGAAAGGAATTTGTTTTAATGGTTGTTCCAAATATGTATGGATCATAGAGTGGAGAATTTTTTTGAACAAATTTTTCATAAAAATAATTACAGGAGTCATAATCTTTTTCTCTATAATAGAGTCCTCCAACGAATAAAGTTTTATTATTATCAGGATCAATATCAATAGATTTATTAAGATAGTATTTTGTTGAATCGTTTATCTGAAAAACAAAATGGACATAAAAAAGACCACAAACTATATCCAGCGAATCAGGATTATCTTTAAAATCAATCCTGAACTTTTTTAATGCGGTAGCATAGTCTTTATCTTTTACATAAGTCCATCCATCGTTAAAAACTTCTTCACTTTGAAATAGAGAACAGGATAAGAATAATAGAATCAGTATTATTAAAAGAGTTTTATAATTTTCCATAATATATTTTTTCCTTTAATAAAATAGATACCTTTTGAAAAGTTTTCAAAAGAGATCTTAAAAGATTTTCCCTTCTTTATCAATCTACCGGAAAAATCGAAAATGGAATATTCATCCTGCATCCAGTTTAAATCCTTTTCTTTTAAAATTATGGTTTTATATTTTTTGAAAACATCAAAAGATTTTTCTGAAATATAGAATCTCAGATAAGAATCTTTATCAACAAAAAACTCAACCCTATCTTCAAATCTTGTTAACGGTATCTCAATATCGTTTGAAAAGACTCTCAACCTTTCACTATTGTCAGTATATTTTACTATTTTCAAACTATTTTCGGTTTTTATCTTTATTGTGTTTGAATCCGAAAAGATTAAAAATGGTTTATTGGAAAGGATCTGTAAATCACCATTGAATATAAAAGGTGAAGCATCAAGAATATTTTTTAAACCAAAAACTTTTTCCTTTGTAAATGGAACGGTATCCTTCTTTCCATATAATGTTAAAGTGTATAATCCAGATTTATCTACTGAAAAGTCGAGTGTATATATTTTTCCATCCTTTTTAAAGTTCAATATTTCATCTTTTAAAAAACTTTTTAATTTGAAAGAGTCTATAACAATTGAATCGTTTTTAACAAAAAAAGAGAATGTTATAAGATTTGATAGGATGGAATAATCTATGTTTTTTGTTATTATGTCCTGTTGAAATATGTATTCTGGTTTTACATAACCATAACCATATTCTGAATCGTAACCTGGATCTCCAAGATCAACGGCAGATGAAATAAAAATATCAAGAATATCTTCCAGTTGATAACCCAGAGAAAACATTAAAGCGAAGAGTGATGATAGATGAGGGGTTGAAAATGATGTTCCTTCAAGAAAATAAAGATAAAAACTTGAAACATTTGCAAGAGAATCTGTCTGTTCCACCATTGGTGCAAGAATTCCGCCATCATAGTTCCCATCACCATCGTTATCCTGATAAACCACACCACCAGGAGCGACAAAATCAAGGTTGGTTCCATATTGTGAATAAGATGTTCTATTAAAGTTTAAATCCACAGCGCCACATGAAATAGCCTCTTCAAAACCTGCAGGATAGGAGAGTTGACTTACCCCTTCATTCCCTGAAGCGCATACAACCGCTACTCCTTTGTTTCTCGCATCGATGATCGCCTGGTGCAAAAGAGTCCATCCCGAAGAATCTCCGGGTTCTCCCCCAAACGATAGGTTTAAAACATTACAACCGTTAGTTACTCCAAAATCTATCGCATCAACTATATCTGTCAAATTTCCTTCACCTTTATAATCAAGTGCTCGCAGGATGAGTATGGTTGGTTCTGATACTATGCCGGCTGTGGCATAACCGTTATCGATATGACTCGCTATAACAGATGTAACCGCTGTCCCATGACCGTTCATATCGTTAGGATGTGGTTCATCACTGACAAAATCGTAAGGTGAAACAAAATTTATATTATCAAAATCACTGTATTTATGATAACTACCATCGTTTGATATAACATATGGTTGTTCGTTTGAAGGTATTAAAAAATCTTCATAAGCACAACCCGAATCTATTATACCTATTTTCACATTTCTATTACCATATATTCCCATGTCAAGTATAAGCGACAAATTGTAATGATTATTACCTAAAGACCATTGATTTGAAAAATAGGTATCGTTAGGAGTATAAAAGGATTTCACCCTGGGTTCAGGATAAATTTTAATGGCATCTGGAAAGAGTTTTTTCGCTTCTTCAATTTTTGAATCGATGACTATAAACTTATATTTAGAATTCTTTTTTATAATATTTTTAAAATCTGTAGATGGGATGGAATCTTTGAACTCTAAAATGATTCTTTCGGAAAATAAGGGTAAAATGCAAAATAAATAAAAAAATAAAATTGATAAATCTTTCATTCTTCTGGATTATAACATTATAAAAAGTTTTTTCAACAGTTATTTCAGGCATAGTTCACATTTTTTATAACCTTCTTTGATCGCCTGTTCTTCAGTGTCAGGCTCAAACCTTACACCCTTGTTTGAACTTATGATAGAGTTAATCCTGCAATCATGTTTTTCATTGTAAAGATCATGAAAAATTTTTTTTTCAATGTCCCCAAAATACCTGAAACCAAAACGAGAATTAACTACAATAGCCAAAATCCCTCCTTTATAAAAATTATATTTTATAAAATTGGAAAAATCAAGATTTTTCTTGACTTTATAAAATTTTTAATTATTCTATGTTAGAATAAACTAACTTTTATATAGTTATGAAAAAATTATCAAGGAGTCTTGAGAATTATATTGAAGCAGTCTTTATAGTATCAAAAGAATATGGTAAATGTAGAGTAACCGATATACAAAAAAAGTTGAAGGTTTCGAAACCTTCAATAGTTAATGCGTTGAGTATTTTAAAAAAGAAAAAATTACTTTTTCAAGAAAAGTATGGTCTTATATATCTTACGGAGAGTGGTTTAAAAACAGCAAAAAAGATATATAAAAAACATACAACCATATTGAAGTTTCTTGAGAATATTTTTGATTTAAGAGCAGTTAAGGCTGAAAAGATCGCTTGCGATATGGAGCATATAATTGATAAAAAGATCCAGAACAAGATGGAAAAAATTTTGAAAAATTTTAATCCTGAGGTTAAAAAAATTTTATATGGAGAAAAAGATGAAACTTTCGCAATTAAAAGAGGGTGAAATGGTAAAAGTTGTATCTTTAAATGGAGGATGTAATTTTATAGTTAGAGTTAAAAATATGGGGATAACCGAAAAAAGCGTAATAAAAGTTTTAAAAAATGATGGAAGGGGTCCATTGATAGTTGAAAATAATGGTACAAAAATAATTTTAGGAAGAATGATGGCTGAGAAGATAGGGGTTGAAAGCAATGTATGAAAAAATTGCGATAGTTGGACAACCTAATAGTGGTAAATCTTCTCTATTCAATTCTTTGACAGGTTTAAATCAGAGCATAGGAAACTGGCCTGGAGTTACTGTAGAAAAAAGGGAAGGAGTATTTTCTCTTAATGATAAAAAATTTGAAATTACAGATCTACCTGGAATTTATGGCTTAACACAGATTAGTATAGATGAAAAGATATGTATAAATTTTCTTTTGGAAAATAATCCATCACTTATAATAAACATAATAGATGCTTCTAATCTTGAAAGATCTCTATTTTTAACATTACAACTCTTTTTTCTCGATATACCGATAGTCCTTTTTGTAAACAAGATGGATGTGGCAGCGACAAAAGGTATAAGAATAGATAAAAAGAAGATGGACGAAATATTTTTATGTGATATTGTTTATGGTTCCATAAAAAATGAAGAGGGAGTGGAAGAGTTAAAGAGAAAGATAGAAAAAAATATTGAAAAAAGAGTATGCAAAATAAAATATTTTAGAAGTGAAGATAGAATATATCATAATGTGGAAATAGTGAGTAATATTTTGGCAAAATATCCCACTTTAAAAAATTTTCCAAAATTCTATTCCTTAAAATTGCTTGAAAATGATTTTTCATATTCTTCATCTGTTTATAAAAATATCACTCAGGATGATTATAAAACGATAAAGGATATTTTACAGCAACTTACAAAAGATCTTAAAAGTAAAGATTTTATGACGATAGATTGGTTTTATTCTTTAAGCAGGGGGATAACTGGAGAGATAAGTTTCAGGGAACTTTCTGATAAAAGAAGTTTAACTGATGAAATTGATAATGCGGTTTTAAATAGATTCTTCTCAATCCCAATTTTTTTGGTCTCATTTTTTCTTATATTCTTTTTAACATTCTTTTTAGGGGATATATTCTCTGATGGTATAAATTTTATTCTTGAAAAAACTTCTTTATTTTTTGAAAATAATCTTACAGATGGGTTTTTAAAAGCATTTTTTAAAGATGGACTTATCGGTGGGATAGGTGCAATAATCACACTCATTCCATACATTTTTACTATGTATTTTCTTATCGGATTTCTCGAGGATTCGGGTTATATGGCAAGGGTTGTTTTTATTATGGATAGGTTTATGCATAAGATAGGACTTCATGGAAAATCTTTTATATCCATGCTTCTTGGTTTTGGATGTTCAGTTCCAGCTATACTTTCAACCAGAACTCTCGATTCTCCAAAGGATAGAATAAAAACTATTCTTATAATTCCATTCATTCCCTGTGCTGCAAGGTTAACGGTTATGATCTTTCTGGGATCGATAATATTCGGTAAATTTGCTTTTCTTATCATATTTTTACTATTTTTACTTTCCATAATATTCTCCATAATATCAGGATTCATTTTTGATAAATTTTTTATAAAGGGAAAGAGTGAAGGACTCATAATGGAACTTCCCGATTACCATCTACCGACTCTTAAAAATCTTTTTCTAAACTCATATTTTAAAGTTCTTGATTTTTTGAAAAAGGTTGGAGGGATAATATTTTTATTAACAATAATAATTTTTCTTTTATCATATTTCCCTGTAGAAAAGGAAGGTGGTTTTATAAAGATTTTTGGTGAAAAAATAACTCCATTGTTTAAACCTCTTGGTTTTGACATGGAAAGAAGCGTTGCTTTAATAACTGGTTTTTTTGCAAAAGAATCGGTTCTATCAACTCTTGGTGTTCTTTATAAAACCGATTCACTTGGTGAAATTATCTCTTCAAAATGGTCACCAAAAGAAGGTGTTATATTTCTACTATTTTTAACCATATATCTTCCCTGTATAGCAACGGCGATCGTTATAAAACAGGAGACAAAATCCTTTTTTTACCTTTCTCTTGTCATAGTTTACTCTTTAATCTTTGCCTATGCTATTTCTTTATTTTTTAAACTAATCTTATTTTTTATATGATTTTCCCTTTGGGGTCAGTTTAAAAGACTGACCCAAAATTTCTTGGGGTATTGACAATATTTTATTTATAGTGTCTTATTTATAAAGAGGGTAATATTGCAGAAAAGATGGTGAACTTAAAAAAGAATGAAAAAATCAATACAATAATTGTATTAAAACAAAGGAG
>DYMB01000042.1 GCA_020721805.1 Acetofilamentum sp.
ACCTGTCATGAGAGTTAGTACATTACGGCTAAATTCACTTTTTGGTTTTAGTTTATTTGTCATTAGTAAATATCTGCCTAACTATCTCTTTTGCCTGAAGCTTTGCTCCAATTAAGTTTAAATGGTTGTCATCAAAATACAAAAGCTCGCCATTTTTCTTTGCATAACACATATTACTATCACAAAAAATATTCTGAGTATCTATAATCTTTATATTTTTATATTGTGAAGCGATTTTGTTAACATTATATATAAATTTTTCTTGCCTTTTTAAATGTAATTTTTTAGGTATTGAGCATTCTGAATTTATTGGCAATTTAAAAAATGGTCTTTTTAGGCAATCTTTCGGAGAAAATCCAATTTCCGGATTTTCCAAAACAAAATATAGATATATATTTTTCTTACTAAAATATTCAAATGTTTTCTCCATATTTTCAAAAAAATGAACTATTTTATGATTTTTACCTTTTTTATAATTTCTACCTTCTTTTGTTTTTGGATTTATCGCAAACTTTTCTCCTGTTGCATAAATTTCATTTCGCGATATCCAAATAATTCTTTGGGGCTTAATATTTTCAATAATTTTTAAAACTGTTTTATTTTTATTTTTCATTTTTTTATCGACTTCATATTTTGTAGCAACTAATGGCGGTGTAGCATCATTTGAGATACAAATTGTTTTATACTTTTTCTTTTTTAGCTCATTTGCTATTGCATCATAACTACCATAAGCATGCGAATCTCCTATAATCATAAAAAATGGTTCTTTTAGATCTTTGGTATTTGATCTCATATGAGATAAACTATGGTTTTTCCCTACTATTTTTTCAATCAATGCTGTTGCATTACTATCTTTTACAGGCGCTCTATCAAAACTTGCGCCTACTATATTTTTCATATGTTCTCTTTGATTTAGTCCTCTTGTTTTCTTAACATATATTGAAACAAAAACTAAACTTAAGGCTATCAATAGCAATATTCCTGAAAAATAATAACTAGTTTGCTTTCTTGCATAAACTTCAATAAATCTATATGTCAAATATGCCAAAACAATAGATGCTAAAGCTATCCAAATTCCAACACTAGGCACATCAAACCCAAAAATATGAAGATAACCTATGATAACATAGTGCCAAAGATAAAGCGGATAACTTATAAGACCAAAAAAAAGCAAAATATTTGAATTAAAAATTATATTTTTTGAGCCATTAAAACTAAGTATCAAAAATCCAGTAGCTATAACAATCGTTAGTGTTTTAAATAGTGAATATTCGATATTGTTGTATGCAAAAGCAATTGATAAAACAAAAACAATAACTGCCGGCATAGAAAAATCTCTATTTTCTAGATAAGTTGAACTTTTCGAAAACGCATAAGCAAATCCGCCAAAACCAAGCTCCCAAAATCTAGAGAATGAACCATAAAACGGATCTTGAAAATTTGCAAGTGAAACAAAAAATAAAATTAAAAACAAGATCAATAGTTTTACTGTCCAATTTTTACCTATTTTTGAAAACACCATCAATACAAACGGCCAAAAAAGATAAAATTGTTCTTCTATGGACAGTGACCAAAAGTGAAGCAATGGCTTTTTTGTACTTGCTTCATCCCAATATCCGGCTTCATTAATTAGCGTTATATTTTGATAAAATAAAAAAGATGATTTGACATGCCTAGAAAACAGTTCAAGCTCTTTTGGAAACAAAAATATATAACCTGCTACCATTGATACCAAAAGTACAATAATCATTGCAGGAAAAATCCGTCTAATGCGATTGCGATAAAATTCTAAAAAACTAAAAGTATTTAACTCTATTTTCGATATTATAATACCTGTTATCAAATAGCCTGACAACACAAAAAATATATCCACACCGACATAACCAAAAGAAAACCAAGCGGGATATATATGAAAAAGCAGCACAAGTAAAACCGCTACCCCTCGCAAGCCATCAAGCCCTTTGTTGTACTCTAGTGAATGCTTAGGTATTGGTAAAAAATTTTTAAACATTACAGACTCCTGACTATATACTCTATCTCTTCATCGCTTACATAGGGATTCATCGGCAAACTTATG
>DYMB01000043.1 GCA_020721805.1 Acetofilamentum sp.
TCTGAATCACAGATTAAACAGATTAATCGGATTTTCAAGATTAAAACACAAAGACAAATGCAATTTAAGTTTATGAAATTACCTAAAATGGGAGGTCATGCATCCTCGTCTGACAATTGCAAATTAAAGAGATTCCCGATAAAAACATTCGGGAATGACAGCTTTTTTGTTTGTTTTGTTTTCCTTCGAGGTACTTGTTCCTCGAAGGTATTAATGAAGAAAAGCACTAATCAGTAAATAGTAATCAGCCAATCGCCAACTCTCACAGTCCCCAAAAGTCTCACAGTCCCTTTTTCTTTACTGTCTCAATCCTTTTAATCAAGGAATGTTTATTTCTATGATGTTTATGTGGCAATAGAGTTAGAGATTTAGGCTCTAAATTGACTTTCGTTACCAACTATTAATTTTTTGATACATTTTTTAAGATGAAACTTCCTCTTCCAAAATCTTTTTAGCTTCCTCTTCAAGTTCATGTTTTTGAGCTTCAAGGTTACTTTTTAACTCTTCAAAATAGAGATCCCAATCATCAAGTTCGTTGATAATTTTATAAGTCTCATCCTCCATAATTCGAGCTATCTCTTCTTCTAAATCTTTGATATTTTGTTTATACTCTTTGATTATTTCTTGGAGTTTTATTTTATCTTCTAACTTATCACTTGTGGACTCAAAAATAGTTCCGTTTTCCAGACTTGAAAGTATCGCTTTTATCTTTGCCAAATCTTGTTTACTATAAGAATCATTGAGTTGTTGCATCATTTGTGTTGCTTTTTCTTTAAGTTCATCAGGCACTACATCTGGATGACACATTTTTGCTGCTTTTTTATAAAGTTTTTTTAGTTCTGCTTTTTCATCATCGCTGAGCTGTATTACATCTTTTAGATTTTCTTTGCTTTGTTTGTATTCATTTTCGTACTCATCATAATTTATTTTTGCCTCTTCATACTCCTCTTCAATTGTCTCATTTTCGATAAATTCTTTTGTTTTTTGAAGTTCCTCCTCCTGATTTTTTAGTTCACTTTCTAAGTTTTCCAGTTCTTCTTGAAGCTTTTTGTATGCCTTTGTTAGTTCTTCATAGTCTTCATCATCTTCGTCTATATTTTCAAGTACTTTTTTAAGTTTCGCGATAGTATCTTTTAGCTCTTCAATAGTATCTTTGGTTTCTTGAAATGTTTTAAGATTTTCTTTGTATTTTTCTCTGAACTGTGCTTGTTTGATGGTTTGTTTATAGAGTATCTCTTTTTTGAGGTTGAGGATAGTTTTTATAAGCTCTCCAAGGCGAAGATTATATTGATTGTTAAACTCCTCAATATCAGCGAGATATTCTGTTTTTTGCTCGATTAGATTTTGAAGTTTGAACTCCAAAAATTTGAACTCAAATTTTAGCTCTTGTATTTCTTCATCTATATATACAGTTACGCCACTAAATTTTGCAAGATAGTTTTGTATCAACATCCCAGCGGTAGAATACTCGCCATCTTTTAATTTTTGGATGATAAGCTTCACATCTTCATCTATCTCTAATTTTTGAAGTTTTGCAATTTGAAGTTCTATAATCTCAAGTTCTTCTATCTCTATGCTTGATTTGATGATTTCCAGCCGTTTGAGTATTTGAGTCATTTGATTTTCCTAAAATGGTATTTCATTATCATCGATGTCATAATCAAAGTCATCATCTTCGTCTTCTATTGTTGAATAATCAATAATAGTTTCATTATCAATCGAGGCTTTTACAATCTCACCGTTTACATAATCACTTAATAATTTCTCTTTTCTTTTGGCTTTATAGACAGGGTGAGTTTCTGCAAGAACTTCCATCTTTTTATCATCTATAAAACAAAAATATTTATAAGCTCCGTTCGAAGAGTTATACTCATTATTTGGTTTATAAGCAAGCCACTCTTTTCCATAATCAAAAGCTATAAAAGTTGCAATCTCTTTGCCACT
>DYMB01000015.1 GCA_020721805.1 Acetofilamentum sp.
GAATTTCCTGCGGAACGGAACATAAGAAAATCTTTTTTATCCCAGGCACAGGAATCAAGTTGTTGAGCATTCAAGGTATAACTACTATAACCTCCTGCAGATTGTCCCCATGATGATGAATGGATTCTTGCTCCAGCATTATAAGCCCATTGATAGATATCCTGATAGTTAGTTGGAAGGACAAGACCATCACTTGAATTACCAATATCTGTAAAAGCGAGTCTTGCAAGTGGTGCCATTCCCATAACTCTTGCATAGGCTGTAACATTTGGAAGACCTGAATTCATAGAATCTGCTGCAATTGAACCTGTTGTATGTGAACCGTGTCCAGAATCATCATTATCAGTAGAATCAGCATGAACATTGTATGCTACTATCTTTCTATGTGAACCAGTAGATTCACAAACTCTATCTTTATCTATATCATAAACCGGCTTTATCCCTGATGGATCTCTAAAATATATATTGTCATAATCCATCCCTGTATCATCATCTCCAACTATCTGATCCTGTCCATAAATACCATGTGCATAAAGTGGTAACCTCGAAGAATCTTCTGAAGAAGAAATTGTCAACTGCGATTTCCAAGAATCTGCTGAATGCTTCATATTCAAAGTATCAAATGTGCTTAAAATCCATCTTGACCAGGCATTGTGAAGTTCAACAGGATAATCCCTTTCAACCCAGTAAACTTCAACCTGATTTGCAAGATATTTTGCTATCTCATTTGCCTTTTCAGCGGGAACAGATATCCTTACAGGCATTGGACCAGCGAGTATAACAACATCTGGTATCTGTCTTAGTTTCGCATGAAAATTCTCAACATTCTCTCCTCCAAAAATCGCAACAAGAAGATTTATTCTACCAGGAATATCACCTTTAAAAGATTCCTGTTTGTCAGATATCAAATTTGGTGCTATCCTGTAAGCAGGTTGCCAGATCTGCATAAACTTGATAAATTTCTTTGATTTTAAATTCTCAAAACTCTTGTTGGAAAGTTTTACAATAAAAGCGTTATCTGGAATATAATCGTAAATTATTCCACCTGCTTTTATAATTTCACTTTTTAAATTTTTATTCACAAGTTGATCAAATTGAACAAGGAAATAATCGTAATCACCTTTCACTTCACCTCTCTGAAGTCCAATTGATTTAAAAAGTGGTGGTTCAAAATCTGTAGAAAAAGTAGCAACTTTTAACCTTATCATACTCTCAGAAAAAAGAAGAGTAAAGATAAGGAGAGTTAAAAGTGCTATGAAAATTTTCTTTTTTAACATTTATCCTCCTTTCCTCTAATTTTATTATTTACAATTTTTGTTCCATTGTATTTTGTTAAATCCTTTATTAATTTAATTTAAATTTAACTTATTGCAATAAAAAAAAATTATAGTGAAATTATTTCACGATTTCAAGGGATAATTGAAAATTTAATGCAAATTTTGCATTAATTAAACTATTTTTCAAATAAGTTTGAGATATCAAAATCTTTTTTAGTTTTATAAAGATAAGAGAGTCTTTTCAAAAATAGCAATGGTAAATTAAATAATACTTCTATATACATAAAATAATTTAATTCTTTACTTTCATTTTTTTGATTAACTATCAAATATTTCAAATCTTGGAAAACAAAAAATAATGGAAAATGTAAAATGATGAAAAATATTCTATTTCTATTCATTAAATAATCTTTTACTTTTCTATTTTTCCAGGATCCTGAAAATTTATGAAAGCAAATTGTATCTGGATTAAAATATATTTTATAATTGGTAAATCTTCTCAATTTCATAGAATAATCAACATCTTCATAATATGCCTGATAAATTTTTTCTAAATATCCAATTTTATTGACAACTTTTGTCCTTAAAAACATTGCACCACCTGAACAACCTGTAATTTCCCCATTTTCCCTTTTTGTTATCTCTTCATATTCATTAAAGTCTCTATCGTAAGCATATCCTTTCGAGTTAAAAACCAGTCCTGTAGAATTTATCTTTTTTCTATCATCCAGAAAAATAATTTTTGGTGTTATCATTCCACTATCTTTATATTTTTTTGCAAAATTTACCATTTTCTCAATAAAATCTTTCTGGTAAACTATATCGTTATTTGAAAGTAATACAAAATCTATTTTGTTTTTTAAAGCGTATCTTATACCAAAATTGTATCCTGAAGTCATATGGTTTTTATGAAGTTGTATGATATGTATGGATGGAAAATGTTTTTTTACAGATTCAACAGAATCATCAGAAGAAGCATTATCTATAAATATAATCTCATTATTTAAATAACTCTGTTCTATAAGTGATTTTATGTTTGCAAATAAAAGATCATTCAAGTATTTTTTGCCATTGTGATTTAAAATCACGGATAAAACTTTTTCCATCACATACTTCTTAAAATTCTAATCCTTGATTCTATAGGTGGATGGGTTGAAAAAAGTTCAGAAGATTTTTTTGAAAAATCTTTGAAAGGATTAGATATAAACATATGTGCTGTTGCTCTTGAAGCGGTTTCAAGTTTTATGGATGATTTTGCTATCTTTTCAAGTGCCGATGCAAGCCCTTCTGGATTTCTTGTGAATTCTACAGATCTGGCATCAGCCATAAGTTCCCTCTTTCTTGATATTGACATTTGAATCAACTTTGCAAAAATTGGGGCTATTATAGCAAGGATAAGTCCAACGATAACCAAAATCAAGCCAATGGAGTTCCCCTCAGATTTTCTTTCCCTTCTTCTTCCACCACTCCAAAAAAGGTATCTTAAAAGCCAATCGGAAATCATCACTATGGTTCCAACTATAACACCAACAAGCATGGAGAATCTTATATCCAGATTAACTATATGAGACATCTCATGTGCAACGACACCTGAAAGTTCTTCTCTGTTCAATTTTTCTAAAAGACCTCTTGTTACCGCTATCGCTCCATCCTTTGGATTTTTTCCTGTTGCAAAAGCGTTTAAAGCATCACTTTCTATAACATAAGTTTCAGGTGTTGGAACTCCTGCAGCTATAGATATCTCCTCAACAACATTCACAAATTCAGGTTCCTCATTTTTTGTTACCCTTCTGGCACCTGAAATTTTTAAAACTATACTTTTCCCCATGTTGTATGAAAAAAGAGTGGTTATGATTGAAAAGATCAAAGCGATTATTGGACCAGCATATCCTATCTCAAATATATAACCGAATATGAAACCAAGAATGATCAAGAATATAAAAAGAGAAAATATCAAAATAAAAGAATTTCTTTTGTTTGATTCTAATAATCGATAAAAATTCTCTTTCTTGTTATAACTCAAATCTTTTACGGGTATCCCATCAAGTGGAGTTTCACATAAAACACATATTTTCCTTGAAATGTTATTATAAAAACCACATCTGGGGCAAATCTTTGCTGCCATATTTAACTCCCTATTATCTCAGATCAACCTTTACATTCTCTTTTTCATTTTCAGGTGTTACAAAAAATTCCATATGTCTAAAATTAAAAATAGAAGCGATAATGTTTGTTGGAAAAGTTTCTATCATTGTGTTGAACTGCATCACAGAGTCATTATAAAACTGTCTTGCATATGATATTCTATTTTCAGTTGAAGTTAATTCTTCCTGCAACCTTGAAACATTTTCGTTCGCTTTAAGTTGTGGATAATTTTCAACAACAGCGAATAATGATTTTAAAGCACCCGTTAACATATTTTCAGCTTCAGCCTGAGCCTTTATTCCTTTTGCGTTCATAGCAAAATTTCGTGCTTCTATAACTTTCGTTAAGGTTTCCTGTTCATATGACATATAATCCTTAACAACTTCAACAAGGTTTGGTATAAGATCATACCTTCTTTTAAGTTGAACATCTATCTGAGACCATGCATTTTTCACTCGGTTTCTTTCTTTTATAAGATTATTGTAAATACTAACCACAATTAAAAATATTATAAGCAGAATCACACCAAGAATGATTAAAGTTAACATTTTTCCTCCTTTTGTAAAGTTTCGGAGAGGCCGGGATTCGAACCCGGGATAGAGTTTCCCCTATACATGATCTCCAATCATGCTCCTTCGACCAACTCGGACACCTCTCCAAAATATAAAGAACTAAAATATATGAAAAGTCACCATCAATCCTGCTGTGACAATAGAGACTATCCCCATAAGTTTTATAAGTATATTCAAAGATGGTCCAGCCGTATCCTTCAAAGGATCCCCAACGGTGTCACCAACTACCGCTGATTTATGATTCTCGCTACCCTTTCCTCCAAGTTCTCCACTCTCTATATATTTTTTTGCATTATCCCATGAACCACCAGCATTTGCCATCATTATCGCAAGGATAAAACCACTGCTCAATGAACCTGCAAGAAATCCAAATACACCTGGAACTCCGATAAGAATTCCTATAGTTATAGGTGCAAGAACGGCAAGTATTGTAGGTAGAATCATCTCCTTCTCAGCGGCTTTTGCAGCAATGGAAACACATCTTTCATAATCAGGTTTGTTTTTACCTTCAAGTATGCCGGGTATTGAATGGAATTGTCTTCTTATCTCATTAACCATCTTTGCAGCGGATCTTCCAACAGCATTCAATGTTAAACCTGAAAAAAGAAATGGCATCATCGCTCCAAAGAGAATGCCAGTTAGAACCTTTACATTCATAAGATGAACATCATAAGCAAGAAGAATATCAACTATATCCATATTTCTTATCTGTTCAATACTTATCATTTTTGAACCTATATCAACCCAACCTGATGAATTTTGAGATATTCTTAAGAGGGATGCTCTTATCGCTTCAGAAAAAGCTGCAATAAAAGCCAGAGCGGTTAACGCAGCTGAACCAATGGCAAACCCTTTACCGGTTGCTGCGGTTGTGTTTCCAAGAGAATCAAGAGCATCTGTCCTGTGTCTGACAACATCATCCAGTTTACTCATCTGAGCATTTCCTCCAGCGTTATCTGCAACAGGTCCATAAGCATCGGTTGAAAGTGTAATACCAAGAGTTGATAACATACCGACAGCGGATAAACTTATTCCATAAAGCCCCATCGTTACATTAGAAAAATTAAACCCTGATGAAAAAAGATATGAAAGAATGATACCCGAGGAAATTATTATAACTACAAAAGAGGTGGAAATCATAGACTCTGCAAGACCTGCGAGTATAACAGTTGCTGTTCCGGTTTTTGTTTGATCGGCTACAAACTTTGTTGGTTTGTATGAAAATGAGGTGTAAAATTCGGTTACCTTTCCTATTAAAAAACCGACAAGTAAACCTGTAACAAGTGAGCCCCAGAAACCAAAATAGTTTAAAGAGGTATCTGCCAGTAGAGCTTTCATAATTACAAAAGAAAAAACAAAGATCAAAAATGTTGTAATATTTATTCCTCTGTTCAAAGCCTGCATCAGATGTATCTGGTCAGCATCCTCTTTCGTTTGAACAAAAAAGATTCCAACAATTGAAGCGATGATTCCCAAAGATGCTATAAGTAAAGGCAAAATTACAAGTTTAAAGGAAACAGAAATTGTCGCTGAAATTGAAAGTGAAACTGCAGCTGCAAGGGAAGTTGAAGAAAATATTGAACCATAATAACTTTCATAAAGATCGGCACCCATACCTGCAACATCACCTACATTGTCACCAACATTATCAGCTATCACAGCCGGATTTCTTGCATCATCCTCTGGAATTTCAGATTCTATCTTTCCAACTATATCTGCGCCAACATCTGCCGCTTTCGTAAAAATACCACCACCAACCCTTGCGAATAAAGCCTGTGAGGATGCTCCCATACCAAAAGTTATAATGGTTGATGTTAAAATATAAAGATCGTTTTTATAAAATAACCTTAAAATAAAAAACCATACTGTTATATCGAGTAAGGCAAGCCCAACTACAACCAAACCCATTACCGCCCCGGATCTGAAGGCAACCTTTAAAGCTTCGTTTAATGAATTTTTTGCTGCCTGTGCAGTTCTTGAACTTGCTAATGTTGCAGTGTTCATTCCTATAAATCCTGCAAGTCCGGAGAAAAATCCCCCACTTATAAATGCAAAGGGAGTCCATAAAGATTGTAATTTAAAAATAAAGGAAATGATAAATAGTATTATGAAAACAAAAATGAAAAATATACCAACAGATTTATACTGCTCTTTCAGATATGCGAAAGCTCCCTTTCTTACTATAGAGGCAATCTCCTCCATCCTCTGATCACCTGTCTTGTGAGAAAGCATCATTTTGTAAAATAAAAAAGCAAAGATTAAACCTAAAACTGCTCCTATAAAAGGAAAGATCAACAAAACATTATCCTGCATACAAACTCCTTCTATCCTATTTTTAAGTTAATATTATATAAATATGCTGATTTTAGTCAACTAAATTTTGAAAATTTTTAATAAATGATATATCTTCTTCATATCTCTTAGCGAAATGTAACACATTACCTTTCATAATCATCTTAAATGATGATGGAGTTAATTCATCTTCAAGATTTTGAATATGTAAAAATTTTTCATTCTTTTTCAATAATTTTTTCCTTTCATTCAAAACATTTCTTGATTTCCCGATAAGAATGTTTGAAACATCTTTCTTTTCAATTTTTTTTAATGATTCTTTTAAGTGCTGTGTAAAATCTTTTTCAATAATTTTGAAATTCAACAACTTTAACAGATTTAGTGTTTCATATGAAGTATCTTTAAAAAGTATTGTAAAATCTTCTTCGATTCTTTCATCGTAAAAGGATATCGATACGGTAGGTTTTAAAACTCTTAAAATAAACTTTCTATACATAAAATCGATCCTGGAAAAATCAAAATAAAGATCTATATTCTTTAAACTGTTTTTAAGATTTTTCAGTTCATAGAATTGATTAAAACTGATAGATTCAGGGATTTGATAATTGTAAAATTTAAGGTCAAAAAGATCTTTGTATAAATTATAATATGGATTGATAAGATAGGTTATAACGGCTCCGTTCAATTTATTTTTTATAGTTTGATCGAACGATAAAATATTTTTTAAAGAATCAAGATCCTCATTCCATAGAATAACAACATTTTTTACATCTTTAAATATATTTGACATCTGCACTGGTCTTTTCCAATCTAAACCGAGAACTTTAATATGTCTTTTTAGAAAAAAATTTTCAATCATTTTTATCATTTTCAATATACTCCCTGAGTATTGGTTTTATGAAAATTTCACCTTTCGTTAACATCATCTCTTTTAAAATGTTTTTATAGATCTCAAGTTTCCTTTTTAAAGGTAAAATTCTGTTAAGTATGATGTATTCTTTATCCTTATATTTACAATAACCACCATCATTTATAAGATTGTCATACTTTACAACTATTCCCATAGATTCAAAAAGTTCTTCAAATTCATTTAAAATTATTTTATTGTTTGTCACTTTAAAACCTTAACTTTACCTTTTATAAGACCATGAATTTCAATTTCGTCAGAAGACGTTATCTCAAGAAGATTTTTGATCAGTTCCTCCGTTATTCTTTGTCCGGGTATTATCAGAGGTATGCCGGGTGGATAGGGAACAAGCATGTTTGAAGATATTCTCCCTTTTGAATTTTTCAAATCTATCCATTCACCTTTTGACTGGTAAGCTTCAAAGGGTGGAATCTCGGATTCAAGATCGCTCCATAAGAATTGTATTTTCTTTTCAATTTCTTCCCTTTTTTCATATTTAAATTCTTTCAATATTTTCACAATATTTCCAACCATCTTTGCCATAGTACCGACACCTAAAAGTAGAGTGAAACTGTTGTAATTTATCTTTTCAACTATAATTTTGTTTCTTATAAGGTAATTGTAAATCTGTTTTTTGCTTATTCCACCTTTTGAAAAATTAACGAGTATTCTTGTATAATCGAGAAGTATATCCTGTGGATCATCAAAATAATCTTTTATACTCGATTTTCTTAAAACTTTAAAATCTTCTATGTTATCAATTTCCGATACAAGAAAATCATAATATTTTCTCAACTTCTCAAGTATGGTTTTACCCTCACAGGCAAGCAACTTTCTTGATACATCAATACTTGCAACTATTGGATAGAATGGCGAAGTTGAAGAAAAAAACATATAATTTTCAAAAAAATCTTTTTTCATTTCTTTAAAATCTTTATCGTTTACATGTATTACGGATGCCTGGGAAAAACCACCCATAATTTTGTGTGTGGACTGAACAACATAATCTGCACCACTCTGTAAAGCATCGGGATAATAGTCATGATGAAAATGCATATGAGCACCCCATGCTTCATCAACAAAAACTTTTATCTTGTATTTATGTGCATAAGAGACTATCTCTGGCAAATTGTATCTTAAGCCGTCATAAGTTGGAGCAGTTAAAACAAGAAGTTTAGCATCGCTGTTTTCCCTTATTTTCCTTAAAATTTCATCTTTTCTTGATGGCAAAGTTATTCCGAACTCTTTGTTAAAATTTACTTTTAAAAAAACAGGGAGAGTCCCTGAAACTATTATCGAATGAACTATAGATTTATGAATATTCCTATCAACTATAACTTTATCACCTTTGTTAAGCAATGTCATAAATACTATTTTGTTGGATATCGAAGTACCATGAACATTTATAAAGGAATACATCGTCCCATAGGCTTGTGAGAGCAACTTTTCAGCCTCTTTGAATACTCCACTATGAGAAAGAAGAGAGCCAAAAGATGTATCCGAAACTGAGGTATCGGTTAAAAAAATATTATTTTTATAAAATCTTTTAAAATCCCTAACAGCACCATATTTTTCAAAAGCTTCTCCACCACAATGTCCCGGAGTATGCCATCTCTGTTTCTTACTCCTTGCGAGTCTTTTCAGAGAATTAAAAAACGGAGTGTTGTACCTTCTTTCATAGAAAAATTGTATTAAGGTTTTATCAAAATTATTAAGGTTATCAAAATATTTAACATTTTTATCTATTATGTTTGGTTTATCCATATAATTATGGATAAAAATTTCACTCTGGTTGTTATAAAATTTTAATACTTCAACAATATCATTTTCGAACTGTTTAACATCAACAATTACCCCATCGTAAACCAGTTGGGCAAGTTTCGTTTCGGAAAAAGAAAAATTCTTTAAAATTCTTATTCTAAATTTTGTATGGTTGAAAAAAATCTCTTTATTGTTTAAAAAATCATACTTGTTTTTCTTCTTACTACTATCTATAACGATTATCAAATCATAATTTATTGTAGCCATAACTTTGTATTATCTATAAAAGTTTTTATAAGTCAATAAAACTTTTTTAACATAAATATTTGAAATTTCTGACATCCTTTACTAAAACATCGATAAGTTTAAACTTTTCTATATCTGAATTCAAAGAAACAAGTATATCATCTATCTCGGGTGCATCTTCCATAAGTCTACCATATGAAAACTTTTTATCGGAATGATAAAATATCGCCTTATGATATTTCCCTATTTTCATTTTCATTTTTTCATAGGCAATTTTTCGATTTATCTTTATAATATCGTTATATCTCTCCATTTTAGTTTTATAAGATAAAAGATCTTTGATTTTGGGATTTTCATCCGAGTAAATGAATAATCCCAATTTGTCCACATACCCCTTTTTAATGAAATCTTTCAACAGGTCAAAATCCTTCTTCGTTTCAAAAGGATACCCAATAATGAATGAACTCCTCAAAATCAATCCAAAAGATTTTATCTTTTCTGAAATTTCAAAGACATCCATATACTCTCTTTTCATACTTCTTAAGACATTTTTTGAAACATGCTGGAAGGGAACATCGATATATTTTATAAAAGTTTTCAAATCTTTTATTAGTTTAGCCAGTTCCAAAATATTATTCTTTTCCGGATAAACATATAACAATCTAAACTTTTTATCAAAAAAATTTTTATCAAGCAATTCCATAAGTTTCATCATCTTTCTTTTTTTATAAAGATCTATTCCATATAAGGATGTATCTTCGGCTATCAGTTCAAATTCCGTAAAACCTTTTTCTGAAAGTATCTTAACTTCATCAAGGATCGAAGTTAACCTTCTGCTTCTCAATTTTCCCCTTATTTGAGGGATCCTGCAGAAGGAACATTTTCTCAAACACCCTTCTGAAATCTTTATGTAGGTATGAAACCTGTTGAGATTAAACCTTTCATTGCAATAAAAGATCTTTTTGTTTTTATTCAAAATTAAAATTTTTCTGTTATCATCAAGGGAGTTCAAAATTTCCTTGTAGAATTGACCAGATTCTGTCCCAAAAAAAAGGTCTATGTTTGGAAAAAGGTTAAAACAACTATCTTGAAACATCTGGACATAACAACCAAGCATTATTACCCTTTTATTCCTGGATATATTTTTAGCGATCCTTTCAGTCTCCATTCTTGATTCATCTATGAATGAACATGTGTTCAAAAGAACAAAATCGGCATTATCCAGATCATAGGTTATCCTATGACCTTCATTTGATATTTTTCCAAGTAAAAATTCAAGATCAACCTGATTTTTAAAACAACCAAGTGAGATTGGATAGAATGAAAATTTTTTATCTTTTTTCAAGTTTAACTTTTATCCTGTTGATAAGATTTATATCCGTTGCAAAGAGTAGAGCCTGTTGTGCAAAAATCATAGAGTTTTCATTATCCCCTAAAAATTCTTCCACATCTGAAAGTTCTATCAAAGTGAGTGCAACCATATTTCTATTATCACTGTAAAGGATTAAAGCCTTTTTAAGATAAGTTTTAGCATCAGTATAGGCTTTCTTTTCAATAAGTTTTTCAGCAAGCATTCTGTTTAATTCACCCTCAAGAAATATATTCGAAACTTGAATCTTTTCAACAAATTTTTTCATATTTTCTATGTCGTCCATTTTTGAAAATATTTCAAATTTTATTAGAATCAAGGAATCCGCCATCTCTTTTTGAATTTTAAGACTTCTATCTATAAGAAAAATTGCCGCTTCATAGTTGCCGATATCTTTAAGCGATTTTATATAAAGAAATTCAATTTCCTTTCGATAAAAAATTAATTTTTCGAGATTATTTTGTGCTAACTTTATTAAAGAATTAAACTCTTTAACAGTATAAAGATAGTTTGAAAACAAAAATAAAAGTTTACAACTTCGTTCATCTTTAAAATTCAATGAGTTAAAAAAATCATAAATGAACTTTTTATTTGACATTTTGTAAATAAAAGAAATATTATTCTCAAATATTGTGTAGAATTTATCACTTTTTGAATATTCGAGAATATATTCTGTTAAATATTTAAGTTTTAAAGAGTCATCATCACTCTCTTCGATAATCTTCTCATATGCATTTTTTTTAAAAGGGTTGTTTGGTTCATTTTCTATAAAGGCTATATAAGCGGATATACTGTCATTGTAAATTTTTTCTTTGTAATCAGAAAAATATTTTAAATAAATTAACTTCTCCTTTATAAAATCAGGATAGTTTTTTTCAAAATATTCTCTAAATTTTTTGTAATTTTTAAGATAAAAGTAAGATTCGGTTATCATCTGTTGAGCATAAACAGTCAATTCATCTTCGGGATATTCATCGATGAAAAATTCAAGTTTTTTTATAGCCTTTTTGTAATCACCTTTGATAAAAAAACCTTTACCATCAAGAAAGATACCATTCTTTTTAAAATCGGACTGCAAATTGGTATGAAGGAAGACACTCAAATAGTTCTCCATGTTATCATAATCACCAAGCATAAAATAGTTTTTTCCTGCCAGATAGTATGCGTTACCTATCAACACTGAATCGTTAACTTCGCTTAGAATAATATCTTTGCATAAACTTAACGATTTTTTAAAGAATCCTTTTTTGAAAAGTATCTGACTCTTTAAATATAAAAAATAGTTGTAATCTTTTTTGCCTGAAAGTTTTTCAAGTAATACATCTAAATATTTTAGTGTATTTTCATAATCTTTTTTTAAAAAACTTAAATGAACATAAAGTTCAAACAGATCGATATACTCCGTAAAATTACTAAAGTCTTCAAATTCCAATAATACTTTCTCAAATTGATTTAACCTGTAATATGAAACGATTTTTAAAATCTTTGAAAGATCACTGGAAAAATTTTTTGAAATTTCAAGAGTTTTATGGTAATCTTGCAATTGGTAATAGGAAAAAGATTGAAAAATATCATAGATATACTTAAGAGAACCTTTGAGGTATTTGGGTTTATAATCAATTATCAAGTCATATTCTTTCTGCTCAAACATTTTCTTTAATCTGTAATATTCCTCTATATAATTTTTGGGCAACCTTTTATCATAAAAGACAGAATCAAGAGACCTGACAATCTCATCCCTGTTGAACATTGATGATAATTTACCCATCATATCTGTTTGAAAAATATTCTCTGCATCAAATTTTTTTTTGTAGAAAAATAGTTTTACATCTTCAGATTGATCAAAAATCGAATTATAAGAAAAAATAAAAATAAAAAAAGATAAGATGAAAAAGATATTAAATAACTTCAAAGAGTTCATAATCGTTTTTACCGAGACCAATCTCTTCGCCATATTTAAGTTGAACTGTTGAATCTATTGAAGGATGTTCCTTTTTAAAAGGATCGTATCCAATATATTTCAAGATAAGTTCATAGGATACTCTATCTATACTAACAGGATCGGTTGAAAAAAGAACACCTATGTCATTTGTCATTGGATATCGATTATGGGAATAAGAATCACAAATAGGTGAAATATCAACTAAAAAGTTAACAAAAATTACGGGTTTTTCCTTTACTGCAGCATAAGCATATTCAACCATCTTTTTTTGCATAAGTGAACTTTTCGTTTCCCAATTAATATTTATAGCCATGTATTCACAAATTTCAAGGCATAAACCACAACCAACGAAAATGGCAGGATCGATGAAAGCCACACCTTCAAGATTTCTGATAGCGGAAACATTACACCATTTTAAACATTTAAAACATGCTTTGCATCTTTTTTTATCAACATAGGGCGAAAGATTCGAATGCATTGACAATTTACCCTTTTTTGAGGCATAGCCAATAGCAATATATTTTGGGGCAATACATATTAAAAGGAGTTTTTCAAAAACTTTTAAATTCATTTTATGATTATAACTTAAGGT
>DYMB01000044.1 GCA_020721805.1 Acetofilamentum sp.
GTACCTTCTAAAGTAACAGTTACGGTTGCAGTACTATCACTAATTGATGAGAAATTTGCTGTTCCACCCATCGGTGCATTTGTTACTGACCAAATAACTGTATTTCCTGGGTCAGGTTGAGAACCTTGCATCGTATATGATAATCCACAAATATTATTATTGTTTGGTCCTGCATCAGGGTGTGGCATAATGCAACAACCCGGTGTGCTAGCATCTACAACCATTACTTGATGTACAACAGTATCAGAAACACATCCATTAGTACTGATAACATACAATGTGATATTTTGTACACCGGCATTAGACCATGAGATTTCATAAGGACCTTGTCCTGATCCCGACTGTATTGTATAATTTGTACCAAAATTCCAAACATACGTGTCATTAACTGTTCCATTTCCGGTATAAACAATGTTAGAAATGTCCCCTTCGCAAACAGGGCTTTCTGCAGTAAAAGTAGCTGTAGGTACGGGATTAACAATTACAGTAGAAGAATCAGAAGCCGTGTTACAACCATTGGATGAAATAACATCTACAGAAATTGGAAAATTACCAGGCGTATTATATTGAACCTGATATGGTCCTTGTCCTGAACCAGAGATAATAGTTCCACCTGTAAAATTCCACGTATAATTATCATTAGTTGCTGCAGTTCCAGTAAAATTAATATCTAAAATATCACCTGCACAAATACTATTAGCATGAGTAAAATCTGCAGTAATCGGATTATCATCTTCAATTTCAACAATTATAGTATCTGTCGTACAAGGTGTTGTCTGAACAATTATCTGAACCGTTTCAACTCCTTCTGGAATTCCATCTGCAATCGGATCAATAACTATCCCTATAGAATCTGTTCCAGCTTGAATAGTAACAGAATTTGGAATCGAATTGTAATCTACCCCATTAGTAGCACTACCTGATATTGTATAATTGATTACAATATCTGAGTTTGCTAAGTCAGGTAATGTAAAAAAAACTGTTGCATAAGTACAACCCTCAACCGCATTGCTTGAAATACCTAAATTTGAATAAAAAATCCCAGTTGAAACAGCATCCGTTGAAAAACTATTTGCTTCCAAGAATACACCTGAATCATAAACTTCATCACCTGCATCTCCAACAGCAATCTTAATATGATATGTTTCGCATGGTACAACATCAGCTTCTGCAATTAAAACTACTGTAAAACCGTCATACTGAATTGTCGAACCGCTTGTATTATCAACATAATAAGTTGCATTATTCCCTGCATTTACATTGTCAATAGTAACAGGAATTGAAGTACCAGGAATTAGAGCAATATTTTCTGAGACATAATTACCTCCTCCAGGATTTGTTCCTGTAATAAAAAAACCGAAAACATCATTATAACTAGAACCAACCCATTCAGGATATTCTTCTGAACCAAACACATAACGAAATTGAACATGGTTGGATAACGGAATAAAATCAAATTCCAAAACAGCGGCATCATAAACTGAATAACCAGGAATTAAGTTAGCTAAATCAGGATCAGAACCAGTTCCTATGGCATTGCCAGCACTGCCTGAATTATTAGGACCTATAGCATTAACTACATCACCCGATGCTAAAATTACACCGTGATCCAATCCAAGATTTGTAGTACTTCCATTTGAAAATTCACCAATAGTTGTAGATGTTGTATTAGTGGTTATATTGGACACTGTAACACCAGTACCTACTAACACATTTTGAACATAATAATTAGCTCCGGCACCTGTTGTTATTGTCAATTGTGCAAAATTATTGCTTACAATTGCAATAAATAATAAAAGAAAAAATGTTATTTTTTTCATCTGTAAATAATTTTGTAAGTTGTTGATTTATAATTATTTTCATTCTAT
>DYMB01000045.1 GCA_020721805.1 Acetofilamentum sp.
AGTAAACAGTGTCCCTTCAGATAAATCTTTTGTTTTATTTTTGGTTATTGAACTAGAGTGAATTCTGTATTTTATCAATTTTTCTTTAATATTACAAACTTGATTATTATAAACTATATGCATAAATAAGTTATAATCTTCTCCAATTGTAATTTTTTCATTAAATTTATCAAAAACTTCTACCTTAACCATTACACTCTGATTATTGATCTCATATCTAAAAAGTAAACATCTAAAAATATTCCCATTTTTATATCTTGGCAAAAATTCTCCTACTTCTTTTGAATCTTGATTAATTAATATTCCACCAGTATAACATAAAGCATACTCACCACCCTCCATAATTGCGATCTGCTTTTCAATCTTTGTTGGCATCCACACATCATCACTATCGAGAAAAGCAACATATTTACCCTTAATGTATGGGATAGCTGTATTTTTTGCAATAGAGGGTTTTTTGCTATTGATATCTCTTAAAACAGGCTTTATTCTGCTCTCTTTTTGGGCAAACTCTTTTATTATCAAAGCTGTATCATCACTTGAACAATCATCTACAACAATCAATTCCCAATTTTGATAAGTTTGCTCAACAACTGAATTGATTGCATCAGCAATATATTTTTCAGCATTATATGCAGGCATAATAATAGAGATTAAAGGGCTATTCAGTGTAAAACATCCTCCCTACAAATCCTTTTGCAGTATAAGTTTGTTTACCAAAAATCCGCCAAGAGATTTCATACGCCACTCTTCTTGCAAATCGTTTTCCTCTCTCTTTTCCAAAAACTATTTTCCCAAAATAGAGAAGTAGATTTCTGATACCTGACAGGAGAAATCCTCTGGTGTGTGATGCTACAGCTTTTTGAAAATCCACCTCTTGCGTTTCTCTTTTTTCTATTTTTTGTGCATACTCCAAAATAGCTCTCACTCTCTCTTTGTATGTATAGTTTTCTATTGTTCTTTTATAACTCTTTTTTGCCATCTCATCACGCAAATCTAAATTTTCAAAAAAATATTTTATCTTTTTGGCACATTCATCAATATTATCAAAAATAACTATCTCATTTTCTATATCATAGATATTTTGAAGATTTGGTGCAGACTCGGTCAACAAAAAACCACCACTTCCACATACTTCAAATGTGCGAGCTTTTACTTGGTTTTCACCCTTAGAATTTGCAAAATTTAATGAGATAATGGAGTCATTAAAAATGTTTGGAATATCTTCAGCACTCACAGAACCCTTTTCCCAACCATAACCAAAGCAAACAACATCAATCCCACACTCTTTTAGTTTTTGGATCTTCTCTTTTCTATCCCCATGAGCACTTCCTACAAAACTTACGGTATATCTACAATCAACACCCTTTTTGGGTTCTCTTAGCCACTCCATAGGGACACCCCACCCACTTAAAAATACATTTGCACCGATTTTTTCATACTCTTTTAGAAAAGATTTGTAGGTTGTTACATTCAAATCAAAGGAGTTTGCTATAAATTTCGAATGCTCTTTAAACTTCCATGAGTCATCAGTTGCCCAATTTATGATGGTTACCGATGTATTTGTTCTAATGTATTGCCACGTCTCAAACCATATCTCGTACCCAAGCTGAACAGAAAAAATAACATCAGGATTTTCTTTTAAAACTGTATCTATGAGCTTTTGATTTAGCTCTTTGAAATCATTATAGAGTGACTTATCCCACGAGTCAAAAAATATAACATCGTGCCCAAGTGCTTTAAAAGCCGGTGTAAATGAAAAATATTCTGTGGACAACCCGCGTGAGGGGTTACCATACTGATATTTGCCAAAGACACAGAGGATTTTCAA
>DYMB01000046.1 GCA_020721805.1 Acetofilamentum sp.
GGGGGATTTACATTTATCGTAAACTTAAGGGAAATTCTGGCACATGTCATTCCCGCGAATGCGGGAATCTCGTAAAAACTTTGTTAAATTCAAATAACTTTCATTCGTAATAGTTCTTTAAAGCTCGTTTTCTGCTATCGTCACACTAAAAATTAGCAAATTTTAAGTCTAACGAGACCCCTGCATACGCAGGGGTGACAGTTGAGAGTCCTTAAGTTTACGATAAAGGGGGAACTTTCTTCCCCCTTTCTTAAAAGGGGGATAGAGGGGGATTTCTCTATTTTCCCACATTTTTAAATTCTTCCGATGAAAATAATTTTGCCACATCTATAACCGGAATATCTTTCTCATCTACCTTTACTATCCCTTTTAAAAATTCTTTATATTTGAGATTTACATTTTCTATATTTGTTATAAAATCTTTTTCGCTTATTAAAGAAATAGATTCAATTTTATTAACAATTACACTGGTTTGGATATTATTAAAATTTAGTATACACATCCTATTTTTTTCGTCATAAGGTGTAAACCTGTTAGTAATAAATTTATTCAAATCAATAACAGATACTATCTCATTTCTTAAATTAATTAAACCAAGAAAAAAATCCTTTGTTAATGGCACAGGAGTTATATACTGCAATTCTAAAATTTCTGATACAAATTCAGTTTCAATGCCAAATAAAGTATTATCAATTTCAAAAATTAAAAACTCTATCCCTTTGCCTTTCTCTTGTGATTCTATATCAACAGTTTCAACATTTCCTTCAGCCCTTTTATTTATATCCTCTACCACTTCAAGTTTTTCAGTTAAAGTTCCTTCTTTGCTCCATTTTGGTGTTCCATCTTTTTTTACAATCTTATTTTTTACTGTCATATTCAATCACCTCTTTTACTTTACTTTGAAATTCACTCCATTTTCACCAACCCTTATAACCTTTATAACCCTTACAACCCTTATAACCCTTACAACCCTTACTCTCCTTAAACTTTAAACTTTCAACCTTAAACCTTTTTATACACTACACTCTTTTTATGAAATATTGTTTTAAATTTTTCTCGTAGCCCTATAGGAAACTCACTATGTCCTAAAAACAAATACCCATCATCTTTCAAGCCCTTATATAAATTTCTTACAACCTCTTTTTTCTTTTCATCATCAAAATATATTATAACATTCCTGCAAAAAATTATATCATATTTTTCTAATATATTATTCTTTGTTATATCACCTTTTCTAAAATTAATATATTCTTTTAAATTTTCATTTATTTTATATAATCTATTACCATTTAATGAAATAAAATATTTGTTAAAAAACTCTTTGAAATGTTCATCATTATATCGTAAAAAATATCTAAGCATACTCTCATCATATTCCCCTCTCTTTGCAAACTCTATGTTTTTTTGGACAACATCCACTGCATCTATTGTAACATTTAGTCCGTTAAGTAATTCCTTATTCTCTTCTAAAATCATAGCAATAGAATATGGCTCTTGTCCCAATGCAATACCTACTGATAATATTTTAATATTATGCTCATTTTTTCTATAAGCAGATTCGATCAACTCTGGCAAAACATACTTGTTAAAAAATTCACACTGTTCAGGATATCGAAAGAAATCACTTTCACGATTTACTATAATATAAAATAACTCATCTAATTCAGCGTCAACCACATTGTCTATGATTAACTTATCAAAATATTCTCTAAAAGAAGTTATACTTAATTTATGAAGTCTTTCCTTTATTTTTGTTTTTAAAAAAGTCACATTATATTTTGAAATATTCTGTCCTGTTTTAGCA
>DYMB01000047.1 GCA_020721805.1 Acetofilamentum sp.
GGGCAACGTTTCGCCTCTGTCTCCCCATATTTCTTCAAAATCATTACTTGATCCACCAATCCTGATAGCGCGACAAAAAACATTTTTTATTTCATTTAATTCTTTAACCACTTTTTTACCTTCATTTTTAACATTCGCGTCCGGATCTCCGGCGGTTAATTCTATAATAATCATTACCTCTTCGTTGTCCGCTAAAGTTTTTTTCGACTTCACTGTTTCCTCTTTTAATTTAAACAAATAAGTCGGATCGTTATTGCCACCTAAATCTATTGTTCCTATATCTAAAATACTTTTCCATATTCTTTTGTCCAAAGTTTTATCGCTGGGATTTATGATGCGGTTTTCTTTTTCTTTGCTTGTTAATTCTAAAAGATCTTGCGTACTGCTACCAAAACCGATATTTCTGATATAGACCTCTACTGGTGATTTTTTATTGTCGCTTTTAATTATTTGATTGCGTTGAAATTGAATAAAACTTTTGGCAATGCAGTAATAAGCTTCTTGGACTGCCTGCCTTTTGGAATCATCCATACTGCTAGATAAATCGATAGAAAAAAGCAAAGACACTTTTTTAGGTTTCCAATCTTCTTTTTCTTCGGTGGCAATATTTCTTTTAAATAACTTCACGCTTCCGGGATCTTCAATAAATTTTGGAAAATCGCGAATAAATTTTTCAATTGAAAAAGTTTTCCCCGAATAAAAATACCCCTCTTCCTTGTCAATATATGACTTTGATACAGAAAAAAACTTTTCCCATAAATCAATCATTTGTGTCCAGACATTATCTACGTTGCGCATCACTCTTTCCATTTCCCTTATATCCCTTTCTGAAAATCCGTCCTGTTTGGCTTTTTTTTCAAAATCTTTTCTCATTTGCTCCTCAGCTCTATCACTGGTGCTCATTCTTTCTTTTAAAACTCCTTTTATAAAATCTTTTATAGTCTCTTCTCCAATTCCTCCGTCAAGTCCTTCTTCGCCTTGAGGGGGGCGATAATTACCGGCTTCTAAATCTTTTTTCAATAACTTTTCAAACTGAGGTTGCAATATTATCTTAATTCTAAAAAGCGATTTTTTAAAAGGAATATCAGGGTTATATATTTCATTTGTTATAAACTCCATCAGTGACTGATAGTTTTTTCCTAAATATTGAAATTTATTATCTAACAAGGCGCTTATCTCGGGAGACAATACTACCTCCCTATCCTTGTCCATTGCTTTTATAATAATGCCATACATATATTGTTCATTTAACGGTCTGTCAGTTAAATTATTTTCTGGAAATAGTTTTTTATAAAGTCCGCGGATTGTTTCTTGTCCCAAATCTTTTTGCAACCTTTTGTTGCGTCTGACCACTTTTCCATTATCGTCAATGTCTAAAAAAATATTGAAAAATTCTTTAAAACTTTTTTGTAAAGCGCTATAATCCACCTTATATTTTTGGGAAAATTCTTTGGCTTTTTCTTCGGCAATATCAAAAGTTGCTAAATATTCTTTCGGCGCTTCCAACGCTTGAGCAAAATGCATTAATTCGTGTGAAAAAACAAAAAGCCTGTTTAGCTCCTCTATTTCTGCATTTGGATCGGCAATAATATCCTCGCATTTTGTGCCAAAATATAATTTTTTGCTTTTAAAATCAGCGGCGGCTGTTTTAATAGAGGGAGTAACCTCCACACTCCAACCCTCTCTACCAAGCAAAGCGCTTCCCCACATTTTCAGCTCCGCGTATTTCTTGACAATTTCTGCAATATATTCTTGTTCAACGGATTTTTTATTATCAGTT
>DYMB01000010.1 GCA_020721805.1 Acetofilamentum sp.
AGATTTAGAAGATTTTTACAACGATTATGTGTCAGGTTTTATTTCAAAGGAAGAAAAAAGATACAAAAAGATAGATTCGTATACTTTTCGAAATATAAGGTCAAATGTTGTGATATTTTTTACTGATTCTGTTGGTGATTCCATTATCGACAAAATAAACACAGAGATCATAATTGAAGGCAGGAAAATGATCTTTAGCGAGGATGATTCAAAAAAACTTTTAGAAAGAAAAATAGATTTTATTCCATCCGAAATAGCCTGCAGTGGCGATTTACTTCTTTTTAAAATTTTAACATCAAAGAATCTTAACAGAAAAATAAACGACTATATTAAAATAAATATTCAGGATGGTCTCGAATACATTTTCAGTAAAAAGGATAGGATGGATGTTAAAAGTGTAATATTTAACAGATGTGTAGAAAATATACTTGAAAACATATAACACTCATATACCTCAAAAAAAGAGAGAGAGTTTTAAAAACTCTCTCTCTTAAAAAAATAAATACTAAAACTTATATTTTATATTATACCCTGATCTATCATCGCATCCGCAACTTTTTTGAAACCTGCTATATTTGCTCCATTAACATAGTTTCCCGGTGTTTTATATTCTTTTGCGGTTTCATAACATGTCCTATGTATGTTGATCATTATGTTATGTAATTTTTGATCCACTTCCTCTCTTGTCCAACTCAGTCTAATTGAGTTCTGAGACATCTCGAGACCACTTGTTGCGACTCCACCAGCATTTGAAGCTTTTCCTGGAGCATAAGAGATCTTGTTTGCGAGGAATACATTAACTGCCTCTGGAGTTGAAGGCATATTGGCACCTTCCGCTACGCATAAACAGCCATTTTTAACAAGTTCTTTAGCATCACTTTCGTCAAGTTCATTTTGTGTTGCACATGGTAAAGCAATTTCGAATTTCCCGAGTTTCCATGGTTTCTGTCCCTCATAATATTCAACATCCTTGAATTTATCTGCCATCTCTTTTATTCTTCCTCTCTTTACATTTTTTAAATCCATCAAAAATTCCCATTTTTCCTGATCAAGACCATTCTTTATCAAAACTGAACCATTGGAATCTGAAAGGGTCATAACTTTACCGCCAAGGTTTATTATCTTTTGTGCAGCATACTGCGCAACATTACCTGAACCTGATATTGCCACCCGTGAACCTTCTATACCTTTTTTAATTATTTTCAGCATCTCTTCAGCAAAATAGACAACGCCGAAACCTGTTGCTTCCGGTCTTACCAGAGAACCGCCCCAGTTTAAACCTTTGCCTGTAAGAACTCCTGTAAACTCGTTCTTGAGTTTTTTATATTGACCGAAAAGGTAGCCTATCTCTCTTGCTCCAACTCCTATATCACCCGCTGGAACATCTGTATCCGCACCTATGTGCCTGAAAAGTTCATTCATAAAAGCCTGACAGAATTTCATCACTTCGTTATCAGATTTTCCCTTTGGATCGAAATCACTACCACCTTTCCCACCACCCATTGGAAGACCTGTAAGAGAATTTTTAAATATTTGTTCAAATCCTAAAAATTTCAAAATTCCAAGATTAACCGTTGGATGTAACCTCAGCCCCCCTTTATATGGACCTATCGCAGAATTGAACTCAACTCTATATCCGATATTTACCTGAACTTTTCCATTATCATCAAGCCAAGGAACCCTAAAGATAATAGTTCTTTCAGGTTCCACTATTCTTTCAAGAATAGCATATTTTTGGTATTTAGGTTCTTTTTCCAGAAGAATTTCAAGTGATTCAAGGACCTCTTTTACTGCCTGTAAAAATTCTTTTTCCCATGGATACTTTTTTGAAAGTTTATCATAAACTTCCTTAACATAAACACTCATTTATACCTCCTTTTTTTAACGCTCATTTACATTATAATAAATAGTTAAAAATAAATCAATACTAACTTACCAAAACCTCTATTGACTTTTTATTTTTTAGATATAAAATACCATTTCGCATTTTATTTTTAAAATAGGAGGATTAAATGAATAGTTATGTATCGCAGGTTATAGATGAAGTAAAGCAGAGATATTACTGGGAAAAAGAGTTTATACAGGCGGTAACCGAAGTTTTTGAATCTTTATCACTTGTTATGGATAAAGAACCGAAATATAAAAAGTATAGGATTCTTGAAAGACTGGTAGAGCCTGAAAGAACAATTATTTTCAGAGTTCCCTGGACGGATGATAAAGGTGAAGTTAGAATAAACAGAGGTTATAGGATCGAATTTAATTCAGCACTTGGACCTTATAAAGGTGGATTAAGATTTCATTCATCCGTTACACTTTCTATATTAAAATTTCTTGGATTTGAACAGATTTTTAAAAATTCTCTTACAGGACTTCCAATGGGTGGTGGAAAAGGTGGTAGTGATTTTGATCTTAAAGGAAAGAGTGAAGGTGAAGTTATGAGATTCTGTCAATCCTTTATGAGTGAACTTTTCAGGCACATAGGTGCGGATACAGATGTTCCAGCGGGTGATATAGGAGTTGGAGCAAGAGAGATAGGCTACCTTTTCGGTCAATATAAAAAACTCAAGAACGAGTTTACAGGAGTTCTTACAGGCAAAGGTTTAAACTGGGGCGGTTCTCTGGTAAGACCGGAAGCAACAGGTTTCGGCGTTGTCTATTTTGCTGAAGAGATGCTCAAAACTAAAGGTGAATCACTGGATGGAAAGACTGTTGCTATAAGTGGTTTTGGAAATGTTGCATGGGGTGCAGCTATAAAAGCCAATCAACTCGGTGCAAAAGTCGTTACCCTTTCAGGCCCAGATGGATACATCTATGATCCGGATGGAATTAAAGGAGAAAAGATAGATTATATGCTTGAAATGAGAGCAAGTGGAAGGGATACGGTGAAAGATTATGCAGATAAATTTAAAGTTAAATTCTTTGAAAATAGAAGACCATGGGAAGTAAAAGTTGATGTCGTATTACCCTGTGCCACTCAAAATGAGATAGATGGTAATGATGCCAAAACACTTGTTAAAAATGGCTGTAAATTTGTTGTCGAAGGTTCAAATATGTCATCAACACCCGAGGCTGTTGAAGTTTTCCTCACAAACAAAATACTCTATTCACCAGGAAAAGCTTCAAATGCTGGGGGAGTCGCAACAAGTGGGCTTGAAATGTCCCAGAATTCGATGAGATTACAATGGACAAGAGAGGAAGTTGATAAAAGGTTAAAAGAGATAATAGTCAAGATCCATCAGTCATGCGTTGATGCCGCAAAGGATTATGGGACACCGGGAAACTATGTTAACGGAGCAAATATAGCAGGTTTCAAAAAAGTTGCTGATGCGATGATAGATCAGGGACTTGTTTGATCTAAAATTTATAAACTCTAAAACATCTTTTAACGGATGGCTTTTTAAAGCCAACTGTTTTATTTTAACTATCCCTTGACATTTTTATTTTAAAAATTAAATTTTATTGTGAAACAAAAAAGGAGGTGATAATATGAAAAAAGATGTTCAAAGATTTTCGCCTTTCTCAGAACTTTTCGATCTCAGAAAAGAGATAGATTCTCTTTTCGATGACAGATTTTTTGGCAAAAATTTTATTTCAGAGCCCAGCTGGATTCCTTCAATGGATGTAGTTGAGAATGAAAAAGAGTTTTTGGTAACCGTAGAGTTGCCCGGTATGAAAAAAGAGGATATAAATGTTTCCATGGAAAATAATATTTTAACCATTGAAGGAGAAAGGAAGAGCGAAAAAGAGGAGAAAAATAAAACTTTCCATAGGATTGAAAGAGCGTATGGTAAATTTTACAGATCGGTAGTTCTTCCTAAAAAAGTTGATGAGAACAACATAAAAGCGACTTTCAAAGATGGTCTTTTGAATATTACCATCGGAAAATCTGAGAAGGAAAAATCTAAAACCATTGAAATTTCATAAAAGTAAGTGAGAGTTTTTCTCACTTACTTATATCTGATAATCCACAATTTTATCTTCTTTAATGTTTTTTTCAAACCAATCGTAAGTTAATTTCAAACCTTCATAAAAATCTGTTTTGGGTTGAAATCCTATCAATTTTTTAGCCAGAGTATTATCTCCAAGAAGCAAATCTACTTCACACGATTTTTTTCTTATCCTTTTTTCTTCTATCTTTACATTCAATTTTTTACCAGATATTTTTTCAACCATTTGGATGATCTCTTTAATTTTATATGTTTTTCCACTGCAGATGTTAAAAGTTTTTTGAAAAGTTTTTTTATTATAAAGAATTTTTAAAAAGATGTCGGTTAAGTCATTTACAAAAGTGTAATCTCTTTTAGTGTAGAGATTCCCTATTTTTATTGTATCATTTTTTATGGCTTGAACTATTATCTGTGGTATGACAGATCTCAAGGATTGTCTTGGTCCAAAGATGTTGAAAGGTCTTACTATAGTTACGGGTAGATCGAATGCTTTAATGTATGCGTTAGCAAGTTGATCTGCTGCTATTTTTGTTGCTGCGTAAGGGGAATAAGGATTCAAAGGATGTTCTTCGTCCATAGGGGTATATTTCGCTGAACCGTAAACTTCAGATGTTGATATAATAATAGTATGTTTTATCTTTCTTAGTTTTGTAATCTCAAGAATATTTTTAACACCCTTTATGTTGGTTTCAATATATGAATCCACAGCCTTAAAAGAGTATGGGATCGTTATGAGTGCTGCCAGATTTACAATAGAATCGACATCTTCCGTTATATCGTAAAGTAAAGAAAAATCTCTGATATCACCTCTTTCGATCTCTATATTTTTTAAACTTTTTAAATATTTTAAATTTCCTATATCATCAAAACTATTATAAAAAACAAGGGCTTTTATAAAATATTTTTTAGATAGTCTTTCAACAAGATGACTTCCGATGAAACCGCAACTACCGGTTATAAGAATTTTCTTCATTTAGCCTCCGTTTATCATATTTATCAACTCATAATTTTCTTTTGTTCCAGCATCGATCCAGAATCCAGTATGTAAATAATATCCGACTTTCTTTTTATTTTTTATATTTTTGTCCAAAAAAAGATCCATATTTAAGAAAGTTTCCTTTAAATTTTTAACGATCTTTCTTTCAACGATGTTTAAACCTGAAAGTATGAAGAATTCGATTTCAGGTTTTTCCATTATACCGATCATTCTTCTCTTATCTATGGATACAGTTCCGTAGTTGATTTTGATCTTTCTGGGTATGAGTATCGATGTTATATCATTTTTTTGACTTCTATGATGTTTGATCACATTATGAAAATCTACATCACATAAAATGTCAGCGTTATGAACAAGAATCGTTTCTTCTTCTATATCTTTTAAAAAATGAAGTGAACCTGCGGTTCCAAGAAATTGTTTCTCATCTATGAAAGTTGAATCATCGAAAATTTCCGGATATTTTTTTTTGAGTCTTTCTTTTATCATATCACCTTTATAGTTGATCGAAACGAAAATTTTTTTGAATCCATCAACTAAAAGTTTATCTATAATATTTTCAATTAAGCTTGTTTTCCCTATTTTTAGTAAAGGTTTTGGTTTTCTTTTTGTTAAAGGTAGAAGTCTTGTCCCTTTGCCACCTGCCATTATCAACACAGCGATGGATGAAAGATAATTTGTTTCTTTTTGAGTTTCAAAAATCTTTATAAGTCTTTTTTCTTTATCGAGAAGCGGAATATGTCTCAGATTGAACTCTTTCATCATCAATTCAGCATTATGCTTTGAATCCTGCGTTATAAATTTGAACTTCCTATTCGCAACTTTTCCAATGGCATCATTCAAAGTATAACCCGATATGAGAGCTCTTCTTATATCCCCATCGGTAACACTACCCGTTATTCTAAACTCTTTATCACAGGTAAACAGAATCTTACCACCAAGATCGTTTAGTATTTTCAAACAATCTATTATTTTTTTATTTTCATCAACGACATATTTTTTTGCATTCATATCAACTCCAAATTAAATTTTTCTTTTATTTTTTTCATATCGTCGATAGAATATTCTTCATCGACAGGTATATTTATAATATTTTTTGAGATTGGATTTTTTGATCTCCATAGAATGGGAAGGAAAATCTTATCTTTTGTTAATGATTCTTTTAATTTATCCCTATTTTTTATTATCAAGGGAAAAGATTGAGGGACAACATCTTTTGGTAAATCTTTGAAAATAGCATAATTTTTAATTTTTTTTTCAGAAAGCAGATAAAGAAAATTCTCCCTTCTTCTTTTTACAGAGTATTCTAAATCATAGAATTTTAAAAAATTTTTTGTAAATATAGAAATTTTTTGTGGTATATTTTCTATCAACTTTTCGCCGATCGTTGAGTGTGAAACATAGAGTTTTTCATAATATTCTTTATTTATGTTATAGTTTTCATATATGTACCTATAGAGTTTAGAAATGATTTTTTCAACATAAAAAGAGTTTTTTTTAAGATTCTTTTTAGTTATATCTTTTATACTGGTAAAAATAAATCCACCATCTGGAACGGGGAAAATCTTTCTTAAACTTCCAGTAACGATATCACAGGATTTAAAGTCAAAATTTGAAAGTAAAGAATGGGTTATATCCCTTATTGTTAAAATTTTTCTATTAAAAGATTCTTTTATCAGTTGTTCATCTGCGAATCCAAAATAATCTGTAATAAAAATAGCAAAATGTTTTAGATTTTTTTCTTTGAAAAAAGATGTGTCGGCTTTTAAATTTTTTTTAATATGATAAAAATATATTTTGATATTTTCTTCTTTAAAGGGATTTAACATCTCTTCACAGTAAAAGTCTGGGAAAAAAAGGTTTATCCTCTTTTTTTTTAAAAACTTTGCGATGATTTTTAAAGCAGCTCTTCCAGAGGAAAAAAATAGTTTTTTGTTGAAATCAAATTTATCGAAAAGAGCATTTTTTTCGGATACATTTTTATCAAAAAATAAAACTCTTTCACTTCCCACTATCTTCATTTTTGAATTTAACCTTTATGTTTACCTCTTTTAGATGAGAGATGATCTTTTCAAAAAGTTTTTGATCGAATCCCAGTATTTCAGGTGGGACTATACCTTTTAAAATATTTTCAGTTAAAAGGATGTATGAGAAGATGGCAAGAGAATAGCCTGTGGTCCTTTCCATAGCAGTATGCTTGTCATCTCCTCTGTCAACAAGTTCAAAAATTATTTTTCTTTTTTTCCTGTTAATCTTGCCTTCACCGATAACCCTCAACAAAAGAACATCCTTTATATCCCGTGTCTGAATATTTTTTAAAATTTCAATCAAAACTTCTCGAGGTTTTTTCTCATTTATAGTTTCATTGAAAAATCCAAGATCTTTTAAAAATTTAATTTTCTCTATATGTCCTTTATACCTTAAGGTTTTTTCTTCAAGGTCGTTAACATTTTTTAAGGTTTTCAATAATGTTCTTAATCCATCGGTATAGAAACCCTCAATATCTTCAAAACCTTTGAATTTTACCTTTTCAATTCCAGTTAGAGGTTCAACTATCTTTATTTTTTTATTTTTTAATATTTTGACTTTTCTTTCATATTCTGATAGTAAATCTTCAGGAGACCAGGTTATAGTGTATCCGATAGGTGGTATGTTTTTTTCCGGTATACCTCCTACATATATTTTGATTTTTTCACATCTGTCAAAACTTTTGTATATTCTACCTGCAAAAAGATTACTTATTCCGGGTGCAACTCCAGCATCCGGTATTATGGTTATCCCTGAACTGATGGCTTTGTCTTCGAGTTCAAATGGATCCTCTTTGGAATAAGAAAGATCAACAATATTTTTACCAGATAGTATAGCAGCCTGTTGCGCCATTCTTCCAAATCTTGCTGGCAAAGCACATATTATCAGATCATAACCTGAAGAAAGTTTGACGATTTTTTCTGGAATATCTATCTTTTCTTTTATCTTTTTAAATCCAAGTTTTTCTATCATGTAAAGATTTTTTTCATCTATATCGACGAAAGTAACATCTATATTTTTTTTAAAAAGAAATTCTCCACATGTTATACCCTGCCTTCCTCCACCCAAAATCAGGCATTTCATTTTTTCTCCTTTTTAACATTTTAAATGAATCGTTTTTTTTGTCAACATCAACCCCTGTTTTATTGACATTTTTTACTTCAATGGTAATATTAAATTAACAATAGGAGTATTTATGAAAAGAAATGAAAATTATAAGATTTTTGTTGGTATCATATTACTTTTTATAGGAGTGTCCATTTTTTTATCAACATATTTTAATATATCCATTCCAATTTTTAGAACATTGATTTCAATCATACTGATTCTTGGTGGCATATTTTTATTAGTGGGTAGAAATTTTTTTGTTTTTTCAAATGGTAAAATCAAAAGAGGTAAAGATGATTACCTTGTTCTATTTTCTTCCACTGATATTGACCTTACCGATTTAAAATTTGATGGTAAAATTATAGTGGATATTATTTTTTCGGATTGTAAAATTTACTTAAAAAAGGAAAACAGGTACAAAGTGGTGGTATCATCCATAATGGCTGATGTAAAAAGTTTTGAAGAAAATATTTACTTTGGAAGTAAAGAGATTCACTTTGGAACGGATAGAGAAAATGAGTCTGTTGTGAACATAATGGCTATGTTCAGTTCAGTTAGAGTTGAGGTAAAATAAAGGAGGGAAGGAGAAAATGCTTTTTATAACAATATTTTCCTTAATATTATTGATCGCTGGAATAAAAATGATTTTCAGAACAAGAGGATGGTTGGATATTTTTTTTGATAATCTTATTGTAATTTCTATTGGTTTTTTATTACTTTTAAACAATTATTCTAAAGGATCGGATACTTTTTTTGCTTTTGATAATGGTAAGATGATAAGTTTAAAAAATGAAAATATCTCATACACATTTCTTTTTTCAAAACCTATTATAGATATTTCATATCTTGATGATACAACAAGATCATATCGGGTAAATTTATTATTTTCAAGTGCAAAGATAATTCAGAATAATTCTTTTCCCCTCGATCTGAAAGTTAACGGTTTCCTCTATTCTTCAGAAATTGAATCGGGAGAAGGTTATCTATCAATGAAGGATATGGATACCGTATCATTTAAAGATAAAAAAATAAAGATAAATTTTAAACTTTATCTTTCCAAGCTTAAAATTCAAAGGTGAAAAAATTATCTTTTCTTTTTTTATTTTTTTTTATTTTCGTTTTCTCCGAAAACTCTTTTTTCAAAGAGGGTAAATTCAAATTTATAGAAAAAAACTCTGGCGAAATATTTTCTTTGGAAACAAAAAAGGTTCTTGATACATTTTATATTTTTCTTGAAAATAAAAATTTCAAATATCTTGAAAAACTTCTTGTAGAAAAAGATTCAGTATACATACTCAAAAGATATATAAAAGGTGGTTTTTTTTCTTTTGATTTTTTTTATTATCCCAAAAGGTTAAGATTTGTATTACCCTTCGAGGATGGGAAAAGATGGTTCTATGTTGGTAAAGAAAAGTTATTTTTTTATGAAAGAGAGTTAAGAACCGAAGGTTTTGTTATCAAAGATGGGAACAATTTACTCATATTCAATGTAACCAGAAGGGATAGCAAAATAGATACTTCCATAACGGTCTTTGATGAATCCGGATTCATAAAAAGAATTTTCTTAACGCTTCCACAGAATTTTTTTTTAATGAATTTTCTAAAATTTAAAACAAAAAGGCTGGATTTTTCTCAATATGAATAATGGGGATCTTTTCTCTGATATAAAATTTTTAAAGGGTGTTGGACCAAAAATGGCTGAGAAACTCAACCTGCTTGGAATCTATACCAAATATGATCTTTTGATGTATCCACCTTTCAGATACATAGATAGAAAATTGATGCTGGATGAAAATTTTACTGATGGTGGATACTATACCGTTTTAGGTAAGGTTATCGATTTCGGTGAATTTTATACGAAGAGAGGAAAATATATATTTCAATCGGTTGTCGAAACATCGGCAAAAAATTACCTTTTTTTAACATGGTTTAACAACAGATTTATAAAAAAAAGTATAAATAAGGGAGATATCGCACTCTTCAGTGGCAAAATAAATATTAAAAGAGGATCCTACGAAATGCTGCATCCAGATTTTGAAATATTTCAGGATGATTTTATGGAACTTATCAACACAGGGAAAATAGTTCCGGTATATCATACGAAAAATGGGATCACTCAAAAATATTTAAGAAAAATAATTTTTTCTCTTATTAAAAGCATTGATGGTATAGAAGAGGATTTACCAGATTATCTTATAAAACAAAAAAACTTTTTATCTTTGAAGGAATCGATTACAAATCTTCATTTTCCAGAGAATGAGGATAAAAATAGACTTGGATTGAAGAGGTTAAAATATAGCGAACTCTTTTATACTGGACTTATCGTAGCAAGAAGAAAAATTGAAAACAGTTCGAAATATGTTGAAAAGAATTATGTTGAAAAAAGTTCACTCGTTGAAAATTTTCTTTCTTCACTTGATTTTTCTTTAACCGATGATCAAAAAAGATCGATAGAGGAGATAATAAAAGATATGAAGGAAACAAAACCTATGAATAGACTGCTTATGGGAGATGTTGGTGTTGGGAAGACGGTTGTTGCAACCGTTGCAATTCTTGTTGCCATAGATAGTGGTTATCAATCCGCTTTGATGGCACCTACAGAAATACTTGCCCAGCAACATTATATAAAAATTAAAGAATCGGTTGAGAAACTTGGTGTTAGAGTTGAACTGTTAACTTCATCAATTTCAGATAAAAAAGAAAAATATTCACGGATAAAGGAAGGTAAAATCGATCTTGTTGTGGGGACACATTCTTTGATAAGAGATGAGGTAGTCTTTAAAAATTTGAAACTTGTTATAGTGGATGAACAACACAGGTTTGGCGTTATTCATAGGTCAACGCTTAAAGAAAAGGGAAAGGATGTTGATTATCTTGTTATGACAGCAACACCGATTCCAAGATCTCTGTATTTGGCTTTATATGGTGATATGGATCTTTCTATGATAAGGCAGAGACCTTCAATTCAGAAAGTGGTAAAAACTAAATGGGTTTCTTCTACTGGATTAAAAAAAATGTACGATTTTATAAAAAAGAGAATATTGGACGGTGAGAAAACTTTTATAGTTTGTCCGGCTATAGAAGGTGAGGATGAGGCTGATTACGATTCTGTAAAAAAAGTTTATGATAACCTTTCAAAAACCTATCTAAAGGGTTATAGATTGGGTATGATCCATTCAAAACTTAACTATAGAGAACAGGAAAAGATTTTAAAGGATCTTAGAGATGGCTTGATAGATGTTCTTATAGGAACAACTATAGTCGAAGTTGGTCTTGATATAAAGGATGCAACCATAATGGTTATACTTTCAGCCGAAAGATTTGGACTCTCACAGTTGCATCAGTTGAGGGGAAGGGTGGGAAGAGGCGAAAGGCAATCCTTCTGTTTTGTTGTTTCATCTGAAGATATAACCGAGGAAGCTATAAACAGATTGAAAGTCTTTTCAAGATATAATGATGGTTTTAAAATTTCAGAATACGATTTAAAATTCAGAGGCCCGGGAGAACTCTGGGGGAAGAAACAGAGTGGAATACCGATATTCAAATTTGCCAATTTTTTTGAAGATATGATTCTTATGAAAGAAGCCTTTTTCGATGCAGAAAAAATTTTAAAAAATGATATGAATCTATTGAAAAATGAAGATAAAGTAATTAAAATCAATTTAGAAAGGAAATCGAATGAAAAGGTTGATTGAATTTTCTCTGGTTATCATTTTAGTTTTTTTTATCTCAAACTGTCAGAGTAAAAAAAATGTAAAAGATTTTGCTATTGGAAAAGTTGAAGAGATAATAATCGCTGCAAGTGAAGTCGTATACTCAAATGTTGAAAAAGAGTTGCTTGACGCTCTTTATATTGATGTAGATCTCCCTGTGAAAGAGTCAGTTTTTTACACAAAGTATTCAACTCTTGAAAAACTTTATATCCATAAAAAAAATAAAAATATAGTTTTTATTACCAACATCTATAGAAATGATGAATACTCTAATCTGATCAATTCGTTTCTCACTTCTGAGGATATGGAACTTATCAAAAAAGAAAAAGTATCCTTCTTTAAAATTTATGATGGTTTTGCTTTAGGACAAAACATTTTAATAATAGCCGGAACAGATGATTCGTTAATTGGAAATTCTATAAGATTGAACAAAGAAAAAATTCAAAAATTTTTTATAGATAATTCTTATCGTAGTGTTGAAATAATGACTTATTTTACAGGTGAGAATAAAAGGCTATCTTCTTTGATATTTGAAAAGATGAATATCAAAATAAAAGTCCCATCCGATTACAGCACCGCTTTCTATGACAAAAATCAACCAGCATATAGTATTGTTGCAAGATATCCAGACAGATTTATAACTATAATAAAAGAGAGTGACCTTAGAAATTTTAATTATAATTTTATAATTAAAACAAAAAACAAGATTGGAAAGGAGAAATTTTACGGTGATTATATAGATACATCTTATGTAAAATTGAAAAAGGAAGAAACTCAATTTAAAGGGTATAATGCACTTTACATTTCTGGAGTTTATGCAAACAATGAAGAGAATCTCGGTGGTCCATTCTTCACATATCTTGTGAATACAGGTAAAGAACTCGTATATATCGATTGTCATATTTTTTATCCTGGAGAGAGAAAATTTTTTAAACTTATGGAATTGAAATCTATTGTGAACACTATGGAGTTTCAATGAAAAAAGTTTTGCTCCTTATCGGTAAATGGTCAAAAGAATCCGATGAGGTTAAAGAGTTCTGGATAAAGTATAGAAAGAAAAAAAATTTTATTTTGAACATCTATGATGTTTCAACCGTTGAAGGTTCTAAAATGATGGATAGGTATGAAGTTTCAATAGTTCCGGTAACAATCATAGATGAAGAGATAAAATTTATAGGACTTCCAGATTTTAAAAAGGTGGAGGAGATTTTTGAACAAGAGGGTTAAAATTTTTCTATTTTTTATTTTTCTCGCATCGCTCGTTCATTCCAACGAAAAATCTATAATAGAAGCGTTATCCTATCTTTCACTTACCACTGAAAACCTTTCCATACCTTATGAGAATTTGAAAAGGGATTCATTCAATTTTTTATTGTGTGATGATCTTTTAAAAAAACCACAGAATGTTGAACTGGTTTCTGAAAATATAAAATATCTTATAGAAAAATTTAAATACAGTGCTCTTTTTAATTATATTGATAAAAATAGATTTTCAAAACAATCCTATAGAATTCCAACAAATTTTAAACCTGATTTACTCTCCAGAGATTACCGAATCCCATATTTTTTGATAGATTCAACGATCGATGATTCTATCTATTATTCACAGGCTGAAATTTATCTTAACGGATGCAAAGATTTTTATAAAGAGTATAATCTTGTTTTCTTTCTAAATGAGGTTGAAAAAATTTTTTCTCTCGATTCAACTGGTATTTTAAAATATTTTGAAGAAAATTACACTCTGTTCAAAAAACTTGGAGTTGATGTGATAATCGATTCGGTTGGAGAGAAGAGTGTTTACCGGATTGATAAACCAAATGTAATAATTGTAGATTTTGGTGGAGATGATGTTTATTTTGCGGTTAATGAGGGATCTCTTGCGACGGGTTTAAAATCGATAGGAGGAATAATAGATTTTAAAGGTAAAGATCAATATTATGGTAAAGGGTTTGATCTCGGCTGTGGTATTTTTGGGGTTGGTTTTATGATAGATAAATCAGGTGATGATCTATATAGTTCATCGTTTGCATCGATCGGTTCAGGTTTTTCTGGTATGGGTATACTTTTTGATGATGATGGGAACGATACCTATCTGTCAAGCGGGTTTTCACAGGGATTCGGATTCACAAAAGGTATAGGGATAATTTTTGATCTAAAGGGTAATGATGGTTATTTTGTTGAAAATGGTATGATAGATCCCAGAGAAAAAAATTACCATTCACATCTTTCACAGGGTTTTGGTTTTGGAATCAGAGATATAGCATCCGGTGGTGTTGGAATTCTTCTGGATCTTTCTGGAAACGATTTTTATAAGGGAGAATATTTTGTTCAGGGATCATCCTACTGGTTCGCTTTTGGACTTCTTTACGATAGTACCGGTAGTGATGTATACTCTGCAAGAAGGTATAGTCAGGGAGCGGGAACACATTTAACTACGGGTGCTCTTTTTGACAGAGAGGGTAACGATGTTTACCTTTCCTGGGGTGTTTCACAGGGGTGCGGGCATGATCTTTCTTCAGGATTTCTGTTCGATTACTTTGGTGATGATGTTTATAAATCCGATTGGTTAAGCATTGGCGCAGGCAACGATAACGGGAATGGAATACTTATCGATTTTGAAGGTAACGATAAATATTTTTCACTGGAGGAGAATACTCTTGGATATGGAAATTTTTCAAGAAACACTTTTTCAATAGGTATACTCTTCGATAAAGATGGTAAAGATCTTTATAATGGGAAAGAACTGAAGACCCTGGTAAAATCAAATCTTGGAGTTTTGATAGATGAAAAATAAATTTTTGTTATTTTTTATATTCTTTTTGAGTTTAAAAATTTTCTCTTTAGATGATATTTCCTTTACCGATATAATAAAACAACTTGATTTTTATGAAGATTCCACCCAAAAAAGATTGGATTCTCTTCTTCTTACAAATTATACTGATAAAACACTGAATTATATGATAGATAAACTAAAAGGTAAAGATTGGTATTTTAAAACCATAGCTTTAAGGATTTTAAAAAAGTATGAGGATAAAGAGAAACTTTTTTCGTTATCCAATGAAAATAATATTGAAAGGTTATACTTTTTTAAAATTTTTGAGGATAGAGTTGAGTATCTTGAATCTTTTTCAAATGATGATTTTAAGACTTACGAATTATCCTCTTATATAGATTATCTTGAAAAAAAGAAGGATATCGTAAGATTGTTTTCTTTTCTTGGAAAAAATGTGAACGATTATATTATCATAAAGGTACTGGATGGAATAACTTCTCTTTATGAGGATAGTATATCAAACCATAATGTAATAAAAAATTATGATGTTTTTAAAAATCTTATACAGAAAAAAAATATAAGAATCAATAAAAGTTTATCAAAACTTCTTTCAAAATATTTTCAAGATTCTCTTTCCTTATTTTTTGATGAAAAAAGTTTAAATGATGTTTCAAATCTCTCACTCTATATTGAAACTTTAACCTTACTTAAAAAAAAGGTTGATCTGAAACTTCTGGAAAATTTTTACAGCAAGTTTAGAACAAAAGATTATTTTTATATGGATTATGTTTTAGAAAATTATTTTAAAGTTTTGAAAAAGGAGGATCTGGAAATGATCGATAGAGATATTATAAATAAACATATAAGAGATATAATTAAAAATAGTAATGGAGAAAATAATGGATAAAAGACCATCATGGGATGAATATTTTATGGAGATAACGAAACTTGTAGCAACAAGAGCCACCTGTTTGAGAAGGAAGGTCGGTGCCATAATAGTTAAAGATAGACATATACTATCAACAGGATACAATGGACCACCACGGGGAGTTAAACATTGTGATGAATTAGGTGGTTGTTTAAGGGATAGACTTAATGTCCCTTCCGGAGAACGGATGGAAATATCGCGTGCGGTTCATGCTGAACAGAATGCTATAATTCAAGCAGCAAAACTTGGTGTCAGTATAGACGGTGCAGATATGTATGTGACAAACCAGCCCTGTTTTATATGTGCCAAAATGATAATCAATGCTGGTATAAAAAGAGTTATTATAAACGAAGGATATCCAGATAAATTTGCAGAAGAAATTTTAAAGGAAGCTAAAGTGGAATTGATAATGTTAAACAAAAAAGAGGAGGTAATATGAAAAAAAATCTTTTTGTTTTGTTTTTTTTATTACTTTTTATAGGTTGCACAATTATATCTATAAAACCTGTAAAATCAGTCTCCGTTGTTGGAACACCATATGTTCTATCATCATTTTATAGTGATGGGAAATTTGTGCTAAACATTCTTGCTCTGGATCAAGATTCAAATCCTGTTGATCTAAACTCTTCAAATGTAAAGATAATAATAGATTCTGTAGTTGAGTATGGTGGAAATGTATTAAAAAACCTTGCAGTGAAAATCTCCGATTTTCAGCAGATCAAACTTGAATATGGAGATATGGGACTTGCCATGTTGTTTGACGGTAGTGGAAGTATGTCTTCATCCGATCCGAACTGGTTAAGAAAGGATGCAGCTATAAAGATGATAGAGTATCTTGAAACTGAAAGAGCAAATTCGATGGTTGGCATATTCGACTTTGCTGTTGGATACGATACCGCATACTATTTTAGAGTACTTCAGGATTTTGTTAAAGTTGGAACAAACAAAAATGCACTGATTTCAGCTCTCGACTCACTTCAAAATTCAGGTGCGACACCTCTTTATGATGCAATGGCTCTTGGTTGCAGAAAACTGGAAAAAGATATTGATAATTCGGTTTACAAGAGAGTATTGATGACATTGACCGATGGTGGTGATAATGATAGTTATCTTTTAAACTCAACCGCAAGAAGCGTTCTTTCAGAAGCAAAATCCAGAGATGTTTCATTGATCAATATCGCATTTGGAGAATATGCTTATACACCCGATCTTATGATGCTTGCCGATTCAACGGATGGTATTTTTGTAAAAGCACAGGAAGCCAAGGATCTTGAAAATCTATTTTTACAACTCGGCATAGGAACGAAAGGGACAATAAATAAGGTCATCGCTCAATTTGTTGACACCATACCAGGTTATTATTCAACAATTTTTGGCAGGGTTCAAATATATAAAGGTTTGTTGCCTACACTAAATGTTGTTGAAACCAATTTTGTTATGGGTGTATTCTCTTATAAAGGAAAACTTGAAGATTAAAATGTGAAGATACTGTTATTTTATATTATTTTCTCTTTTTTTTGTGTGGGGTGTTTTAAACAAGATATGGATAACGAAAAAAAAGTTTTTAGAAAATTAACGCCAGAAGAGGAGTATGTTATAATACACAAAGGGACTGAAAAACCTTTCTCTGGAGAGTATTATGATTTTTTTGAAAAAGGGGTGTATGTTTGTAAAAGATGCAATACACCCCTTTTCCTTTCCAAAGATAAATTTAAATCGTATAGTGGGTGGCCAAGTTTTGACGATGCGATAGAAGGTGCCATAAAAAGAGTACAGGATAAGGATGGTATCAGAGTTGAAATTGTTTGTGCCAATTGTGATGCTCATCTTGGACATGTTTTTGAGAATGAAGGTTTCACAGAAAAGAATTTAAGGTACTGTGTAAATTCCATTTCATTACTTTTTATTCCAGAAAAAAATTTAAGAAGATCCTATTTTGCTGGAGGCTGTTTTTGGGGAGTTGAATTGTTATTTCAGCAAAAATATGGAGTTATTCTCGCAACAAGCGGATATATGGGTGGCAGGGTTGAAAATCCAACATATAAAGATGTATGTTCAGGTCAAACAGGGCATTACGAAACAGTTGAGGTTACATATGATCCTTTAAAAGTTTCATATGAGGAACTGGTAAAATATTTTTTTGAGATTCATGATTTCACACAAGAGAATGGACAGGGACCGGACATAGGGCAACAGTATCAGTCTGTAATTTTTTATAATGACGAGAACGAAAAGAATATTGTCTCAGGGATTATTGATACTTTGAAGAAAAAAGGTTATGAAGTCGCTACAATTTTGAAACCTGTAACGAAATTTTTTGTTGCAGAGGATTACCATCAGGATTATTATTTAAAAAATAATAAAAAACCTTACTGCCATATTCACAAAAAAATATTTTAATTTTTCATTTTTATATTGATAAAACTCCTTTTTTTGATAAAATAATATATTTAAGTAAAGGAGGTTAGATGTATATTTTGGGGTTGAATATAGGCCATGATGCGACAGCAACTCTTTTAAAAGATGGTAGAATAGTTGCGGCTGTAGCGGAGGAAAGGGTTTCAAGGATAAAATTTCATTTTGGTTTTCCTTATGGTGCTATAAAAGAATGTATAAGAATAGCAGGTATAGAAGGGAAGGATATAACGAGCGTGGTTCTGGCATTTGAAAATGATATTCTAAGAAGTCCATTCCATTATACCGATCTTATAATAAAAAGAAGTGGAACCATAGACCCTTCAAATGAAATAGATAATAGAAAAAAATTTGATACCATCAGGGAAATATTTTATAGAAAGATCATAGGTGAAAAAAAATATTGGAAACTCGCATCAGAATATGCGAGGAAATCAATAACCGATGCTTTAAAAAAATGTGGGCTTGTGGATTTTACACTTGAAGCGTTCAACCATCATCTTTGTCATGCAGCATCATGCTATTATGAGGGAGGAAAGAGTAATGCTTTGATCGTTACTATGGATGGAGCAGGTGATGGACTTTCCGCAACGGTTTCAATAGGAGAGGAAGGCAAAATAAAAAGGATACTTGAGGTTGAAGATATTTATTCTGTTGGTAGATTCTATTCTGCCATAACAAAATTTTTAGGGTTCAAAAGAAACAGACATGAAGGTAAAATAACCGGACTTGCTGCATATGGCAACCCGGAGAAACTTTACTCCCTTTTTAAAAAAATGATAGATATCACCAAGGATGGGAAAAGTTTTTATTCACCACTTGCTGGAAATCTAAAAGGTGATTCGTTGAGATTGAAACAGTTAAAGGATTTTTTAAAAGGTAAATACTATGGCCATAATTTTACAAACCTTTATCTTGATTTTTTGAAAAAATACTGTTCTAAGGAAACAAAAGAGGATATTGCAGCCGCAGCGCAGAAATTAACCGAAGATCTCGTAGTCAAGTTTATTCAGCCACATGTAAAAAACACCGGCATAGGTTATATAGTTCTTGCTGGAGGCCTTTTTTCGAATGTTAAGGTTAATCAGAGGGTACTCGAGATCGATGGAGTGGATGGAGTATTCATTCATCCAAACATGGGAGATGGAGGAACATCCGCCGGAGCCTGTTATATAAAATGGGCAAAAGAACTTGAAAAGAAGAATAAAAAGTTTTTGCCTTTTACCATAGACAATGTTTATTATGGGCAGGAATACAAAGATGATGATATTTCAAAAGTTTTAAAAGAGTTTTCAGAAAAGGTTGATTTCAGAAAGAGTGATGATATAGTAAACGAAACCGCTAATATGATAAAAGATAAAGTGGTGGTTGGATGGTTTCAGGGAAGGATGGAATATGGACCAAGAGCACTTGGAAACAGATCCATACTTTTTGATCCATCAGACAAAAGAATAAACGATTGGTTAAACAAAAGGTTGAAAAGAACAGAATTTATGCCATTCGCTCCTTCCTGTCTATATGAGGATGCAGAAAAGATTTTCGAAAATTTCAGCAAAGGTAGTTATCCTTCATATTTTATGACGATAACTTTTAATGTGAAAGAGGAATGGAGAAAAAAAATCGAAGCGGTAAACCATGTTGATAATACAGCAAGGCCGCAGACCGTTAAACATGAACAGAATGCACTCTATTACGAAGTTTTAAAAAGGTATAAGGAATTGACCGGACTTCCACTCTTCGTAAACACAAGTTTCAATATGCATGAGGAACCGATCCTTTGTACCCCTTATGATGCTGTAAGATCACTTTTAAACAACTGTGTGGATGTCCTTGTGATAGGTAATTATATAGTTAAACAAAAGGAAAAATGAAATACCTTTCCGTTGTTTGTTTTGCAGGTGGTGATTGGTGGTATCATCATCCACATTCTTACAATCATCTGATGAAAGAATTTTCAAAGGAAAGGAAAGTCTTGTATGTGAACTCTCTTCCTGTTGGTATAGGTGGAGGGAAAAAAGGATTCTTAAGAAAACTGAAAAATAAACTGGTCAGTTCTTTACGTTTTTTTAAAAAAGAAAAAGAAAACCTTTATGTATTCACTCCAGTTTTTATACCATTCAGGGAAAATAAAATTCTATCAAACATAAACACTATACTTCTCGTTTTTCAGATAAAATTGATCGAAAGATTATTCAATTTTAAAGATGTTCTTTACTGGATAACGAATCCAAATGGTTATATTTTTATCAGAGGTGTAAAGACTAAAAAAATAGTTTATCAAATTGTTGATAGAGTTCAGGAATATAAATATTCTGGGAAAGATGTTAAAAGTTTTGATAGGGAATTATGTGAAAGAGCATCCGTAATTTTGACTCCCGGTAAGATGATGTATGAAGAGAAGAAAAAAGAATTCAAGGCTAAAGTGTTCAGGTTAAAACATGGAGTCGATTTAAAACATTTCAAAAAACATTTTGAAAATTTACCGGATGATTTTCCGAAAACTGACAAACCCGTTTTTACATACTGGGGTTCGATCGATTATAAAAAGGTCGATTATCAACTTTTAAAATTTCTTGCGAGAAATGCAAAAGATTTTTTATTTATTTTTATAGGAAAGATTTTTGATTTTAAATTTGAGGATTTTAAAAATGAAGAAAATATCTTTTTTCTTGGGGAAAAAGATTATTCCATCTTACCTTTATACTCATCACATTCTTCAGGTTTTATAATACCCTGGGATAGTAACGATCCGATGAACAGGTATGCATCCCCGATAAAACTTAGAGAATATCTTGCAACCGGAAAACCTATTGTGTCAACATATATACCTGAATTTGATGAATTTAAAAATCTAATTTACATATCGAAAGATTATGATGAATTTTTAAAAAATTTAAAAATTTCACTTAGCGAGAATGAAAATTTGAAAAGTTTTAGAATCGATAATGTTTCAAAATATGGTTGGGAAAATGTTTATAAAGAAGTTTTATATATCATCGATAATATTTAGTATCCTTATACACATTATCTTTTCAGATGAAACAACACTCATTATACCTCCATTTCAACATTCAATGGGTTATTATAAAGCGAATTCTACGATAGCAAAAATCTTTCTAAAGAAGAATGTAAATTTTGAGAGGGTATCGGGGATATCTGCCTTGAAGTTAAAACAACTTGATGATAGAACAACGAACAAGGATGATGCGATACTTTCACTTTTTGGCCTCAACGATCACAGAATAGTTTTCAATGTTGGTTTGAAAGAATTGAAAATCTATGGAAGTAAGGGCAACAGCGAATCCCCGGAATCGCTATATTATCCAACCGATATAGCGGTTACCCCTGATGGTGAAGTTTATGTTTCAGATACCTATAATTACAGGATATTAAAATTTATTTACGATGATGATTCGTTATTTTTCGAATCATCTTTTGGCTCATTTGGTTTTGATTCAAACTCTTTGAATCTACCTAAAGGGATAGATTATGATGGGAAAAAGAACCTTTATATATGTGATGAAAGAAATGACAGGATCGTTGTGCTAAATGACAAAATGACTCCTTTTATGATATTCGAAAATATTGTAAAACCGCACACCGTAGCGGTTGTTGATCCAAGAAAAGGTTCTCTTAACATTGATGAAAAGTTTATAGTTGTATCATCTGCAAGAACAAGACTTTTAAAACTTGATCTTTATGGAAATATTATCAACGAGTTTTTCTCTCATTCCATCACCGCTTATAAAAATATTGATTTTAACTTTATAGATTATGATCTTAACGGCAACATATATGTTACCGATACCGTAAACAGTTGTATTCATAAATTTGATAAGGATTTGAAATACATTACTAGTTTTGGAAGAGAGGGAACAGGTAAAAAACAGTTTTTTAAACCTGAAGGTATAAGTATATATAGGAAATTCGGGCAGGTTTTTATCGCTGAAAGAACAGGTTTCCAATATTACTGGATAGGAGTCGATGGATACATAAAAGAGTTTACACCCTCTTTTTTGACCGATTCTACCAAAGGCTTAACCATATCTTTATTCACCACTGAACAATGCAAGGTGACTATAAAGATTTTTAAGGATAACAATTTTATCAGGGAACTGACGACCGATCTTAAAAGAAATATAGGACTAAATTATATAGTCTGGGATTTAAAAGACAATTTTGGAAAAAGAATAATTGAAAAGGGAAAATATTTGTTGAGAGTGACGCTAGAACCTCTCTATTCATCAAGAGGTTATTTTAAAAAGGAGTTTAGCGATGAAATTGAAAAATATTAACATATTTCTGATTCTATTTTTTTATATATCTGTTTTTTCACAAAGGATAGTTTCGCTTGCTCCAAATGTAACCGAAACACTCTTTTATCTTTCGTATGGAGACAAAATTGTGGGAAGGACATCCTATTGTGATTTCCCCCCTGAAGTTAAAAATATAAAAATAGTTGGTTCCTTTATAGAATTCAATTTTGAAGATATCCTTTCGGTTAAACCTGATATTGTTTTCTTTTCAAACAATCTAACCCCAAAAGCAAAAACTTTTTTGGAAGAGGAGAAGATAAGGTATTTTGATGTTAAGATGGAGAATATAACACAGGTGGTTGAAGGAATGAGAGAGATCACAAAAATTCTGGATAAAGATTTTGATTCCACTAAAATTGATACGATAGTAAAAAGAATAGACAATATTAAAAAACAAAACGATTCGTTGAAAATACTTGTTGAGGTGAGTCAACAACCATTTATAGTCGCTACTGAAGAAAGTTATATTGGTTCCATTCTGAGTAGAATGGGATTTATTTTACCGAAGATCGGTTATAATGAAAAACCGTATGTTACCTTTTCATTTGAAAATGTTTTATCTTTTAAACCTGATATAATCATCTTTATGCACGGTTATAAAAAGTCGAAAAATAAATATTCCATTTTGCCGGGGTATAAAAAAATTAAATTCATTTTTCTTGATCATCAACAGATAGATGTATTTTCAAGACCGGGACCAAGAATACTTGAGTCGATAGATTTACTTGAAGACCTTTTATTATGAAAAATAAAAATTTTTTCTTCTACCTGTTATTTTTTTTTCTGATATCCTATTTTTATCTAAATTTCAGGATGACATCGTATGTTATCGATATAAGAAGGGAGATATTTTATTTAAGATTTTTCAGATATTTTCTATGTATTTTCACAGGTATTGTTCTTACAACATCCGGTTCGGTGATGCAGGTTATTTTCAATAATCCATTGGTGGATCCTTATGTTCTTGGGATATCCGGTGGGGCACTTTTTGGCTTCACTCTTTCCAGCATATTTTTTAGAGGCAATCTTTTTGTTTCACTACTTTTTTCTTTTATTTTCTCGATACTCGCATCCCTGATCTCTTTGTCTTTTTCTTTATCGTTAAAAGGTGAGAAGAAAATAACAGTTCTCCTTTCAGGACTTTTAACAAACATTCTATTTTCATCACTTGTGATCCTTTTATCCATAGTTTCGAAAAACAACTCAACATCACTTTTCTATTCTATGATGGGTTCTTTAAATTATCCTTTTATAAGAACAAACTTAAACTTTTATCTTTTTGTTGGATTTTTTCTTATATTATCCATTTTTCTTATACTGATAAAATCAAAAGAACTGGATATGATTTCTATAAATGAAGAGATTGCTAAAACGAGTGGTGTTGATGTGAAAAAAAATTTTTATATTCTTCTTTTGGTAGTGATTTTCCAGACATCAATCATAGTCTCATTTACTGGAGTGATAGGATTCGTTGGTATGATAATTCCAAATATTATCAAAATTTCCGGGCAGACGAAAAATAGAGAAATTTTTTTCAATTCTATAATCATCGGTGCGGCTCTTGTTCTTCTGGCTGATTTTATCAGTAAATACTCTTTTCAATACGAGATTCCAATTGGAGTTGTTCTTTCCCTCTTTTCATTGCCTTTACTTTTTTTGATAGTTAAAATCAATTTTGAAAATTTATGATAAAAATAAATAATTTAAAATTTTCTTATGTTGGAAACAAAGATTTTATAGAGATTGAGAAATTTTCGATAGATGGAAATGGTATATATTCCGTGATCGGTGAAAATGGTTCAGGAAAGACTACATTTTTTAAACTGATATGTAATATCATAGATTTTAAAACTGGAGAGATTCTTCTCTTTAATAAAAATATTAAAAAGATAAAAGATCTCTCAAGAATGATTTCGTATATACCTCAGAATATCTATCTTCATCACGATTTTCCAGTTAGAGATTTTATTAAACTTGGGAGGTATTCAAGAATGGATCTATGGGGGAATCTAAACTCTTTTGATGAAAAAGAGCTGGATGATCTGCTTGATAGTCTTGGTATTTCACATCTTAAAAATAAAACCTGCTATAGTTTGAGCGGTGGAGAATTACAACTTGTTCAACTTGCAAGAGCCATATATCAGGGTGGTAAAATACTTGTTATGGATGAACCATTTTCAAATATAGATCACAAGCACAGGAAAACTATTGTAAAGATAATAAGGGAGTTGAAAAAGGAAAAATTGATTTTGATCTCAACACACGATCTTGGCATATCCTTCAACATTTCAGATCATCTTATATGTCTGAAAAATGGAAGAATCGTTGAAATGGGAGATGCTGACACCATATCGTTAAAACTCGATTTCATCTTTGAAGCCAAAATTGAGTTTCTAAAAATAGATGGTCTATTCTATTTTAAAGAGGGAGAATAGTTATGAAAAAAATTTTTTTTCTTTTATTTTTTTTATCGATTCTGTTAAATGGTGAGTTTTTAAGAAATGTAACCGTAGAAAATAGAACATATACAGATAAAATGTTTATAATGAAGCAAACAACTTTTTTTAAGGATACGATTATAGATTTTAAAGATATAGAAGAAAGTAAATATAATATTTTTGAAACAAAACTTTTCGGTGAAATCGATTTTAAAATTTTAAAAGTTGATAGTGGTCTTGTGGAAACCATTGCACCTGAATCTTTAAATGAAAAGAATCTGCATGATACTGTTGATGTTGGTATAGTTACAAAAGAGATACTCGTTTTTTTACCATCTTTTGGATTCTCAATTACAAAGCCTTATTCTGTAACTTTAGGGGCATCATATGGGAATCTTTTCAAACAGAGGCATATTGTGGATTTGTGTTTCACATTTCTTGATGTAAGGGAAATATTCTTTACATATTCTATACCGTCAGTCTATTCAAGAAAGTATACCGCTGAATTTAAAACTTTTTATTCTCAAAAGAATAGGGATATTATCGAGATAGTCGAGTTTCATAAGGGATTCAATTTAAAATATGGCTATTCAATTTTTAAAGATTTTTTACCACAGATAATTTTTGGTTTTGACAGGATCAGTTTTAAAGATGATACCATATCTTTATCCTATTCATACAAGGATCAAAAAGGTTATGATGAATTTTTAGAAACTGGTTTTGAAGTTGTAATTGATAAAAAAAACTCTCCATTTTTCCCAACATCCGGAAGTTATTTAAAGTTAAACTATCTTTTTCAGAAAAATTTTTGGGGAACACCTGTCGACAGGGTAAGATTGGATTACAACTCTATAAATTTTTTGAAATTTTTTGAAGGCACGATAGCCTTGAGAAATAAAATTTTACTACAGAAGGGAACTCTGGCTTATTATAATCTTGTAGAACCAGATGACTTTGAAAACAGGGCTGTCCCTGAAAAAATAATTACAGCAAACAACAGGTACTCTGGAACAGTTGAATTAAGGTATCCATTTTTAAGAATTCCATTCAAATGTCCCATACTTGGAAGAATAAATTTTAATTACCTTTTTACTTTCTTTTTTGATTGGACTACTGTTTCAGAAAATTACAACGAGTTAAGGTTATTCGATAAGGATGGATATCATTATGGTTTTGGCGCTGGTATAATGTTTTTCACCGAGATTTTTAATCCGGTTGGTGTGCAGATAGGTTTTTCACCGAAAGATGGAATCGATCAGTTTTATAAAAAATTGAAATACAATATTTTTATTTTTTCCTGGAATTTTTAACTACCTTAAAGTGTAACCTTTATTTTTAAGGAAGTTGATAAAATCGTTCTGAAAGGAAATGATCTCTTCACCTGTTAAAGTTCTCTGATCACTTCCTATCGTGAATCTTATAGTTATGGATTCATAACCTTCAGGTATATTTTCACCTTCATATATATCATAGATTAAAGTATCTTTTATAAGTTCATTTTTGAATTCTTTTATAGAGTTTTCAAATTCGTTAAATTTTTCTTTTTTATTCTTTAGCAATGAAAAATCAAGATTTGTTTGAGGATACATAGAAAAATGTTTGAATTTTGTAGATTTTTCATATGAACATATTTTTTCAAAGTCAATTTGAGAAAATGTTATAACAACCTTTTTATCGAGTAGAGAATTTATTCTGGGATGAATGTTACCAATATATCCTGTATAAAATGATTCTCCATTTTCATTTTTAAAATATATATTCGAGGATATCGATGGATTTATCAACTGATATTGGAAAGGTGTTTTGTATTCAGGTTCTTTACCTGTAAGAATCTCAAAAATATCGTTTACGATCAATTTTAACTTTAAAAAGGTTCTTTCATCCTGATTCTTTGTTTTTTTATCAACTATGATTATTCCAAGATTTTCAGTTTCAGTGTTGTTGTAAAATATTTTGCCAAATTCATAAAGGGAAAACTGATCAAAATATTTTAAATTTTCAAATGAAAATTTTAACAGGACGGGCAATAAAGATTTTTGTAAAAATCTATTATCAACAGTGATGGGATTTTTTATTTGGATTTCATCTGTGAGTTTAAAATTTATCCTTTTCAAAAATTTTTCATCATACCAGGGATGTGAATCAACTTCATTTAATCCATATTTATAAGTCAATATCTGTTTTATAGAATTTTCTTTTTCATCTAAGATATTTTTTATAGGTGCGGTGATATGAAGTCGAGGGAGAACAGGTTTTACATTATTGAATCCATAGATTCTGACAACTTCCTCGACTATATCCTCTTTTATCGAAATGTCCTTGGTACTTCTATAGGTTGGTGCTGTAATTTTGATACTATCTTTATCTTCTTCAACATCGAATTCAAGGGAGGTTAATATATTTTTTATGGTTTCATTCTTTATTTCAATACCGATCATTTTTTTTATATAATTGTAATCGGTAACGATTGTATTCTTTTTGAATGGGTTATAATTTATGTCTGTTATGGACGAAGATATTTTAATATCCTTCTGGAAATTTTTCAAAAGGGATAGATATCTCAAAGCACCGGTAAGAGCATTTTCAGGGTCAAGAGATTTTTCAAATCTTGAACTCGAATCCGTCCTCAAACCAAGTTTTGTGCTCATCCTTCTTATATGAGAAGCATCGAAATTGGCACTTTCAAGGAATAAAGATTTTGAATCGTTCTTGATATCCGAATTCCCTCCGCCCATTATTCCAGCGATAGCAATTGGAGTGTTTAGATTTTTAATCATTAAAATTCCCGCTGGAAGTCTTCTTTCGACTTTATCGAGTGTAGTAAAATTTGTTTCCTCTTTCATAGAGTCAACAACAATTTTTTTGATGATATCGCCATCGAAGGTATGAAGTGGTTGACCAATTTCAGTCATAACATAGTTTGTCAGATCCACTATAAGATTTCTTGGGACATGGTCCGTATTCGCAAGCCTTATCTGAATATTTAAAGGTGATTGTTCTATTTTTATATTATCAACTTTAACTCCAACATATCTATAACATTTTTCTCTATCATCTATTTCAACTGGAAATGGTGGTAGGTCCATTATCGTTTGCGGGTCGAAAAGTTCAGGGTTATTTTTTTCTCTTCCGAGTATTGCTTTTATCTCTCTTGAAAAACCATAGATTCCCCATAGATCTGGTCTATGTGTTAAGGATTTGTTATCTATCTCTATAACATTGTCATAAAAATCAGTGAAGGTTCCTATATCGACACCGATTTTTGTATCCTCTGGTAATTTGAACAAACCAGAATGATCGCTGTTTATCCCGAGCTCTCTACCTGACAGAAGCATTCCTTCAGAGATCTCTCCATTTATCGATTTGGTGGCTATCGTTACCCCATCTATCATTCCGGTAGGTTTTACATGAAAAGTGATAAGACCAACTTTTGTATTTGGTGCACCACTTATTACAGTATATTCTTTATCTGAAATAACCCTGCACTTAAAATATTTTTCACTGATCTTTTCGGCTTTGATGATCCTACAGGTAAAAATTTTTGAAAAATATTTCTCTTTTGAATATATTCCTTCAGTTTCCGCGGTTTTCAAAGTTAACAATCTTGCGAGTTCTTCAGCAGGCACATCGTCTATTTTTACAAAATCGTTTAACCATTTTAATGATATCTTCATAATTTATCTGAACTGTTTTAAAAACCTTAAATCTCCACTGTTAAAGTATCTTATATCGTTAATTTTATATCTCATCATTGCAAGTCTTGTAAGACCCAGACCGAAAGCGAATCCATTATATTTTTCTGGATCTATTTTCGCATATTTTAAAACATTTGGATGAACCATTCCACATGGAACGAGTTCGAGCCATCCAGTATTTTTACAGGTTGAACAGCCCTTACCATGGCAAATTATACATTTTATATCAAGTTCAAAACCAGGTTCAACGAAGGGGAAATAACCGGGGCGTAATCTAACTTCTACATCGGATTCGGTGAATATTTCAGAAAGTAGAGTTTTCATTGTTCCGATAAGATTCGCTATGGTTATGTTTTGATCAACGAGTAAACCTTCCACTTGATAAAAAGCTGTTTCATGTGATGCGTCTATGGATTCGTATCTAAAACATTTACCTGGAGCGAATATTCTCAAAGGAGGTTTATATTTTTCAAGTGTTCTAGATTGACAGCTTGATGTGTGTGTTCTCAGAATCATTTCATTCAAAAGAAAAAAAGTATCCTGCATATCTCTTGCAGGGTGAGTTGATGGAATATTTAAAGCTTCAAAATTGTAGTATTCTGATTCCATTTCGGGACCACTGACGAGTGAAAAACCCATCCCGGTTAAAATTCTATCAACATCCCTTTTGATTAAAGTTATTGGATGTAATGAACCTTTTCTTTCAACAAAAACAGGTTTTGTGAAATCAACGGAATTCTGTTTTAATTTTTCTTCTATTTCTTTACTCTGGAAAGTTTCTTTCAAATTGTTTATTTGTGTTTCGATGTTTACTTTCAGATTGTTGATTAAATTCCCTGCTTCCTTTTTCTCTTCCGTGGTGTTCAACTGCCCGATAATTTTTAACAAAGAATGAAGTTTACTCTTCTTACCAATATATTTTATTTCAATCTCTTTCAATCTTTCCAAAGAATTCAAATCTTTTATATCCTCGTTGAATTCTTTTAAAAAATTATCAATATTTTCTTTTAAATTTTTCATAACCTGATAATTGTATATATTCGGTAAAATTTTTCAAGTAAAAAAAGCCTCTTTCTAAAGAGGCTCTTTATTTAATCTCCGTTTACCACAATACAGGTCACAGTTCTCTGGATACCATCTATCTTCTGAATCTTGTTGACTATTTCATCAGCAAGATGTTTTGTCGAATCAGCGTTAACAAGAGCTATGATATCATGCAAACCGGTTACAACATGTGCATTTTCAACTTCTTTTAAATTTTTCAATTCTTTTAAGACTGTTAAAGCTTTTCCCGCTTCAGTGTTGATCAAAAGATAGGATAAGATTTTCATAATTCCTCCTTTAGATTATTAGGGTTACTTTAGTTCCTTTTGGTTCTCTATCCTTTATTTCTATGTATCCTCCCATAGTTTCAAGGATCTCTTTGACTATACTCAACCCAAGCCCCGTGCCTATTTTTGAGTGAACCTTTTCATCATGCCTTTCGAATGATTCGAAAATTTTTGATTTTATTTCCTTTGGAATACCCGATCCCTCATCTTCTATGCTAATTATTTTTTTCCATTTATTTTCAACGAGTTTTGTCCCTTCATATATTATTTCGATCTTACCGCCATCAGGCGAAAATTTTATTGCGTTATCGATTATTTGATGAAATATATGTTTTATCGCATCAGGATCACCTCTTATGAAAACATCATTTTCAAAGTTTGTTATTTTAAAAAATATATCCTTTTTTAAAATTTTCATTGTGAATATATTCCCTATCTGGATAAGAAGATCCGAGATGTTTATTTCCTCCTCTTTGAGCCCAAGGATTTCTGATGATTCTTTGAAATCTACGATTGTTGAAAATATCGTGGAAAGCCTTTCGGTTTCATTTTTCAGAATAATTAAAAACTCTCTCTGTGTAGGGGTTATTTCATTTGAATCGAAATCAGATAAGAGTATCTGGATGGAACCGAGTATCGCTGTCATAGGGGTTCTGAGTTCGTGTGAGATATTTGTGATTATCTTCTGTTTTTCATAGTTCAAATCCTCAGTGTTTACAAAATAAAATAGCACATAATGGATCATTTTTTCAGGATTAATATATTTTATTGTGAGGTTGTATATACTTTTTGAATCGTTGTTTACCCTTATGTTATGTATCGTTTTCTCTGTTGTTTTGGTAACTATATCTTCAAATATCTCTTTTAAATTTATCTGTTCACCTGTAATCTTCGTTATCGTGATGGTGTTTAAAATATTCTCACCGTTCAGGTCGCCGGTCTTTAAAAGTTCTTTCGTTTTTTCTGAAAAATTTTCAATTTTACCCGTTGTGTTAACAAGAAAGAATGGAAATGGAAAATTTTGTATTATACTCTTGTTTATTAGAAATAATTTTTTTTCTATAAATGGTATTCGATTCCTGTTTTCTTCAACATAGTCACCTATTTTTAAAGAAAGAGATTTTAACACTTTTAAATCTTCATCTGTAAATAGAGTATTCTTTTCCCTGTTAAATCCGATTATTCCACCTATAGGTTTTCCAGCAGACAAAAGAGGTGTTCCCACTATGGTTATGGGCATGATACTCAATGCTGATGATGAGTTTGGTTTGAAAGATTGGAATTCAACAGATTTAGAGATTATAACATCGTTGTTTTGGAAAATGTATCCTTCTACAGACTCGTTCTCAAATAATGATTGGTAAAGAAGGTTTGCATCATTTTTGCCATACGCAGCTATATAGATGAGTCTTTCTCCCATTTTTAAAAATATGCCTGAAGTTTGTGATCCGATTATTCTATTTACCACTGATAGAATAAAACTTAAATCGAACAGACTGACTATATCTGAATTTAAAATTTTGGATAATAATATTTTGGGATCGTTTTCCTGCTCAAGAATCATTTTTGCTCAGGATTTAATGCTTTATTTATCCTTGAAACCAAATCTTTTAAATTAAAAGGTTTAACAACATAGTCGTTTATCCCGATGTTAAACCCTTTATTTTTATCTTCAAGATTCGATTTTGCGGTAAGAAAAATTATAGGTAGATTTTTTGTATTTTCGTTCTTTCTTAAATTTGCGGCAAGTTCAAATCCATCCATAATAGGCATCATTATATCGGTAAGCACAAGATCCACATGCTCATTGTTTATCGTATCTATGGCTTCCTGTCCATTATGTGCTTTTATTATTTCAAAACCATTCTGTTTTAAAGTAAAAGCCATTATATCTACAAGAAAGAGATCATCATCAACGATCAACAATGTTTTTTTTCTTTCTTCCATTTAAACTCCCATTTTCTATAATTATAAAAATCATCTATTTTTTGTCAACAAAATAATTATAATTTTTTTAAACATAAAAATCAATAGTCATTTACTCTTTACAATGGATAAAAAAATGATAATATATAAAACCTATGAAAATTACAAGAAACTTTTCCATCATAGCACATATAGACCATGGTAAAAGTACCTTATCGGATAGATTTTTAGAACTATCTGAAAATTTTGATAAAAGGGATTTTAAAGAACAGGTTCTCGATTCGATGACCGTTGAAAGAGAGCATGGGATAACTGTAAAAGCTCATCATGTAAGAATAAATTTTAAATGGAAGGGGAATGATGTTCAGTTCAATCTTATAGATACTCCGGGACATGTTGATTTTTCATACGAAGTTTCAAGATCACTTGCAGCATGTGAAGGTGCAATTCTACTTGTTGATGCTACGCAGGGAGTTGAGGCTCAGTCGATAAGTCATTTGAATGAGGCTCTAAACAACAATCTTCCCGTGATTCCTGTTTTAAACAAGATAGATCTTCCCGCAGCCGATGTTGAACTTTCCGGTAAAGAGATAGTAGAACTTCTTGGATGTGAAGAAAACGATATTTTACTTATATCCGCTAAGGATGGAACCGGAATAGATGACTTGATAGATGCGATAATTGATAGATTCCCTTCCCCAAAAATTGATCTTTTGAAACCTTTGAAGGCTTTGATATTTGACTCAACATATGATAATTACAGGGGTGCTATATCTTTTATAAGAGTTTTCGATGGAGAAATCAAAAAAGGCGATCAGATAACTTTTCTATCCACAAATAATGTCTATGAGGTTAGTGAGTTGGGAATTTTTATACCTAAGATGAAACCTGTGGAAAAACTTATAAGCGGTGATGTTGGTTATGTTGTTTGTAATATAAAAAATATCGAAGAGATACATATAGGAGATACGATAACTCTCAAAGGTGTTGATGTGGTTCCATTGAAGGGTTATAAAGAGGTTAAACCTATGGTTTATTCAGGTTTTTATCCTTCAAGCAGTGATGATTATGAAAAATTGAAAGATTCTTTAAAAAAACTTAAATTGAACGATGCAGCTTTTACTTTTACTCAGGAAAACTCTGAAGCTCTCGGGTACGGTTTCAGATGTGGTTTCCTTGGTATGCTTCATATGAAGATAGTTCAGGAAAGACTTGAAACGGAATTTAATATAGAATTGATAGCAACCATACCAAATGTTGTTTATAAATTGTTAAATGTTAAGGCTGAAGAAATATTGATCGATAATCCTGCAAAATTGCCTGATATAACAAGAAACGAAAAGATTTTTGAGCCATATCTTGAAGTTGATATTTTTACCCCACCGGATTATATCGGTTCCATAATGCAACTTGTTATGGAAAGAAGGGGAGTTCAAAAAAATATGGAATATATTACAAACAAAAGGGTTTTTTTGAAATACCATATGCCTATGGCTGAAGTGATATTCGATTTTTTTGATAGGTTAAAAACACTAACAAGAGGATATGCTTCGATGGATTATCAGTTCCTTGATTATAAAGAATCAGATCTCGTCAGGCTTGATATACTTATCAACTCAGATAGGATAGATGCTCTTTCCAGTATAGTTCCCAGAGAGAAAGCATACAATGTTGGAACAAGGTTGACTCAAAAGTTAAAAAATGCAATACATAGACAACAGTTTGAGGTATCCATACAGGCAGCGATTGGTAGTAAGGTTATAGCTAAATCTATAGTTAAACCCGTTAGAAAAGATGTTCTTGCAAAATGTTATGGTGGTGATATTACAAGAAAAAGAAAATTGCTTGAAAAACAGAAGGAAGGGAAAAAGCGGATGAAGATGCTTGGAAAAGTTGAGATACCACAAGAAGCGTTCCTTTCCGCTTTAAGGATAGATGAAGATGAAAATTGAGGATCTTCTCTTTTCTCTGATAGTATCCATAATATTACTCTTTCTGATGAAGAGTTTGATAGTTTCACCCGTTATCATTAAAGGAAATTCTATGCTTTCCACATATAAAAGTGGGGATATAACCCTGTCTATTCCTGCAAAATCACTGGAATTTTTGAATCTGATAAAAAGTTATGATAATTTTTCTTTTTTGAAGAATAAAACCATCATTGTTCAGTTTAAGGGGAAAAAACTTTTAAAAAGGTGTATCGGAATACCAGGTGATACTTTGATATTCATAGATGGTATTGGTAAAAAAGATTCTTTTGTTGTTCCAAAAGATTCGATTTTTGTTATAGGTGATAACTACAGGTTTTCATACGATTCAAGAAATTTTGGTTTTATTGGTATCGATAATCTGAAGGGTATAATTTTGTTTGAAAATTAAAAAAGATGATTCTGATACTCGATCTGGAAAATCTCAATTTAAAAAAAAGAATCGAACAGTTTAAAGATTATAAAAAGAGTGGGAAAATTTTTTTAAAGGATGATACAACATGTTTTCTTGAGTTCCATTATGGCGAGATAGTGAATGCTTCTTTTAAAGATCTTAAAGATATTGAAAAATGTGAAAAAATTTTTTTGAATTTAAAAAGAGGTAAAATAGTTTTTAATATACAGGACGAGAAAAATGATATAGATCTGATAAACTCTTTTAAATATATTGGAAAGTTGAAAAATTATTTGATTTTCAAAGATGGTTCATACCTTTTCTCCTATTCAGATGAAAAATTGGATATGATGAAAAACTACATACTTTTAATAAAAAAGAATAACTTTTTAAAGGGAGAAGTTTTCTTTTTTAAATTTGAAAAATCAACACTGATATTAATTTTAAACGAAAAGTTTGAAATTTTGCTTGAGTATGATCTTTTCTCATTTAACAAAATAAATATGAAGAAAATTAAAAGGATCCTTAATGAATAAAGGCATCTATGTGCATATACCTTTTTGCGTGAGTAAATGTAAGTATTGCAGTTTTGTTTCAAGCAACTATGATTCATCCGTTGTAAAAAAATATTTTGACACTCTATTTCTGGAAATTTATAAAAGAGAAAAATTTTTTGATAAAGTCGACACGATCTATTTTGGTGGTGGCACACCAACTTCTGTAAAAACTGATTTTATAAAAGAAACGCTCATATTTTTAAACCAGAATTATGATCTTAAAGGTTTGAAAGAAGTTACCATAGAGATGAATCCCGAATCTACAACTGAAGAGAAAATTCTAATTTATAAGGAGATGGGTTTTAATAGATTCTCAATTGGTGTTCAATCCTTTGATGATAAACTGTTAAAATTTCTTGGCAGGAGAGCCAACAGTGATATAATCTTTAAAGCACTCTCATTCTTCAAAGAAAGCGACAATCTTTCCGTTGACTTTTTATATGGGATAAAGAATTTTAAACTCGATCTTTTACCTTTAAAAAATTTTCCAATAAAACATGTTTCAGCATATATACTTTCTCTTGAGAAAGGTTCAGCTTTATATTCGTTTGATGTGGAATCGGATGATATTACAGAAGAGTATTATAAAATACTTCATGATTTAAAAAGTATGGGATTTAAAAGGTATGAAGTATCAAATTTTGCAAGAGAAGGTTTTCATTCGATTCATAATATGGCCTACTGGGATCTTGATTCCATATATATCGGTTATGGGGTCTCTTCTGCATCCTATGATAGACTCTTTAGATATAAAAATACGGATGATATTTTTTCTTATATAACCGATTATAAAAAAGGATTTTTCAAGGAGCTAATCGATGATGAAAAAAGAAAGACCGAATATCTTATGCTTGGATTAAGAAAAACTGGCGGGATTTCATATGATGATGATCTGTTGTCCAAAGTAAACACAAAATACCTTGAAAATTACATAAATGAAGGATATCTGGCAGTTGAAAACAAGAGGTTGTATGTGACAGATAAAGGATTTTTGATTTTAAATTTGATTCTGAGGGATATTTTATCGTAGTGATTTAAATTTCCAAAATCAAAGATTTAATTATTTCGAGTGTTTCTTTTTCCTTATTTTCATTGAAAAGTATCGGTATGTTGTTAAAGTATACTCCGGAGTTTGTTCCATTTACAAATCCATAATCTTCTTCAATTTCGATCTCTTCAAAATTTTTGTTAACGAGTTCTTTGAATTTGGCATATTTTGCATTTTCTAAGGGGCATAAGGGATTATATTTTATAAAAATAGTGTTTGTTCTGGTTATATTATTTTGTAAAGAGATATCGTTTATTTTATAGTTTATTTCCGTTTCGAAGGGCTTATAAAGTATTTTTATCAGTTCATCTCCAGATGGAACCTCTTTGAATCCATTTCTTATAAAGAATTCTTTATTCATCCATTCGGAATTACCAACGGAATGTGTAAAGATAACCTTTTTCCCAAGTTCTTTCATATTTTCTTCTATCTCTTTTAGAATTAGAATACCTATACCCTTTTTTCTGTGCTGTTCAAGTAGGTAAATACATTTTAAAAAGACTCCCTCTTTGCTTTCAATAGGAGAAAAAGGTCCTTTTGCATCAAGTATTATAACATGTCCAGCGGAGATGTTATCTATGGTTACACCATAAACATAGAATTTGTAGTCAAAGTTGTTCAAAATAAAATCTACACTTTTTTGATGAAATTTTGAACCCCATAATCCATTTTCTTTAGTACAGGAAAAACCGAGTCCAAGATTGTTTTTGTTGAGTTTATCTATTTTTAATTCCATACTTTTAATTTAACTTGTAAAAAAGAAATGTCAAGATTTAATTATAAATATTGTAACAATTCTTCTCCTATAACACCAGCGAAAAGTTCTATATATTCTTTTACAGGGCTTGATATGATTTTTGGAAATAAAACCTCCTCTATCTGAAAGAAACCAACCGATTCTCTCATTAAAACGGTTATCCTGATAGGTTTAACATTCCCCTTCTCTATTTTTACAGTTTGAATGGCTGATGCTGAATATTTGTGCATATCTCCAACTCGCGGTTTTCTTTGAATCATTGAGGTGATCCTTGCTCTGCCTTTTTCCATATCACATCCATCGCCGATTAAAACCAATCCAGCCTCAAGTGAGTTTATGATTTTTGTCGCCATATGGCCTATTATACCTTCAAGTATGGTTGATCTTACGATAACTATTTTTTCAAGATCATCTTGATAAATCGATTTAAGTGTTCTATCAATTATGTTTATTCCAAGAATCGATGAGTAAATTTCATGATTTTCCCTGCTTACACTCATTCCTATATCGTGTAAAAGTGATGCTATTATTACAGAGACCCTGCTATCTTCAGCACTTCCTACACCTTCCTTTTCAAGGTTGAATTTTATTTTTGCCTGGGTTAGAAGTTCAAACATTATCAGAGAGTTTAAACAGGCTCTTTTCATATGAACGGGTCCATGATCGTTAAATCCAAGCCTTTTTATTGAAACATTGTTTGAATGGTTCATCAAAAATTCCACCTCTTTATCCATAAAAAGAATTTTTGCAGCCAGCAAACTTTTATTTTCAAGTTTTGAAATTATAACTTTTTCAAGTTCCATCTCTTTTTTTGATTTCATAATTACCTCATTTTAAATTTTTTATATATAAAAAAATTGAAAAAAAATGTGTTATAGAACCTGCGAGGACGAAAAGATGCCACACTATATGGAAAAAAAAGATTTTATCTATGATGTAAAAGATCGTTCCGACCGTATAGGAGATCCCTCCAATTACAAGAAAAATAAAAGATATTTTTGGAATCGTTATATATAACTCTTTTATTACGAAAACGATGATCCATCCCATAAAAATATATATAAAGGTTGAAATAAGATCTGTTTTGTTTATAAAAAAGATTTTAAAAATTATTCCCATTATTGCAAGACCCCATATGAAAATTAATATATACCACCCACAAGAGTTTCTTAAAGGTAGCAATGCAAATGGGGTATATGTTCCAGCTATCAAAAGGTATATGGAAACATGATCAAAGAATTTGAAGATACTTTTCACTTTTCCTTCAGGGAAAGAATGGTAGAGTGTGGAACTTATGTAAAGTATTATTAGAGTTGAACCGTAAATGGTTGAAGAAATAATCGCGTATAAATTTTTTATTTTTACCGAAAAGATTATCGCAAGAACAAGTCCTGTGATACTTAGAAAAAACCCCACACCATGTGTGATAGAATTAAATATTTCCTCAATAATTGTTAATTTTCTTCTTCGCATTTTTTACCATCCCATAAAAATGAATAATGGATCCACTGATAAGACCTATAAACATCGGTTCTATCATTGATATTATTTCATTTGTAGAAAATATTTTTCTAATGAGGATCCATAAGATTGTTGTTGAAAACCCAAATATTATTTCAAAGAATACTATATTATTTTTTACTTTAAATTTTTTATAATATGCACCGATAAGTGGAAATATTAAACCTGGTATTGAAATCGAACCTATTATATACCATAACTGGACAACTGATGGAAAAAGAAAAGCAAGAAAGATCCCAAATATCCCGGAAAGGAGTATCCCTATGCTGGTCCATTTTTTTACATTTATTTTAGGGTTTATTTTTTTTACTATATCTATAGAAAAAGTTGTTCCACTTATAACAAAATAAGAGTTTAAGGTGGAGATTACAGTTGCAAGTATAGATGAATAAAAAATACCTCTTATCCCTTGAGGCATTATATCACTTGCAAGAGAGAAATATGCCCATTGTGGAGTTTTTAAATCAGGATTGTAAACTTTTGCATAGAGTGCAGTTATGGTTGTAAGGAAATCGAAAATTATCCATAAGAGAACAGAGATAAGAATCCCCTTTTTCGCTATGTTTCCATTTTTTGCACTATAGCATCTCTGGTGAAATCCTGGATCGACGAAGGTCCATGCCGCTATAAAATACCAAACGACTATATAAAATGGGCTTAAACCACCTGTTGGGGAAAGATGTGAAGAAGGTAAATTTTTTTGAAGAATCGATATTCCACCTATATTTTTTAAGGAAAAGATGAAAAGGAGTATAAACCCGGCATACATTATAAAAAATTGAAAAAGATCGGTTTTTAAATCGGTTACAAAACCACCCTTTATTATAAAGGGCAAGATCAATATAACGGAAAGCAGAGTTGAGATGAAAAAATTTATGGAAAAAAAGTTTGAAACTATTATTCCCAACATAAGAATATATGGGGCTGGAGATGAAAGTATTAAAACGATTATGGAAGTTAAAATGGATACTTTTCTCCCATATTCTTTATCCATCTTTTCAGGTAGGGTGTAAAGTGATGCTTCTCTAACCTTTGATGCGAAAAGTAATGCAAAGAGTATTGCAAAAAAATAGTATGGTAATCCCTGTGTGACCCAGTTTATAATGCCATAATTGTAAGTGAATTCTCCAACACCAAGTATTCCACCATACCATGTTGCGACATTTGTCGATATGAAGAGAAAGAGTCCAGTTTTTCTATCATTTATAAGGAAAGACTCACTTCCCGAAACATTTTTTGAAGAAAAATATGAAATAAAAATCAGGATAAAAAAAAATAATAATACTACAAAAAGGTCTAAAAAGTTTACAATATAACTCATAACAAAATTTATTATAGTTAGTTTTATATAATATTCAAGTAAATCATAAAAAATATTTTCAAATATTGACAAGAATAAAAAAAAATATATAATCAAAACATCTTGGGCCCATAGCTCAGCTGGTTAGAGCGGATGACTCATAATCATCAGGTCCTAGGTTCGAACCCTAGTGGGCCCATTTAAAAATCCCAAAAGATCATAGATGGTTATTGACTTATTATTTTAATATTTTAAAATATTTATTCAAAATTTTAATAAGGAGTATATGCTATGAAGATTTCAAAAAGGTTTGCCAATGTTGGAGATTCATCCACATTAAAAATAACATCTCTTGCAAAAAATATGAAGAGTAAAAACATAGATGTTGCCATACTTGCCGCAGGTGAACCTGATTTTGATACACCAGATGATATCAAGAAAAAAGCCATTGAGGCTATAAAGGAAGGTTTTACAGGTTATACCCCCGTAAGAGGGACGAATGAGTTACTTGAACTCGTTTGTGAAAAGTTTAAAATTGATAACAACATTGAGTATAAACCTGAAAATATAATAGTCTCAACCGGTGCAAAACAGTCCATCTATAACATATTACAGGCGTTATGTGATGAGGATACTGAAGTTATATTGCTTGCCCCATACTGGGTTTCATACATTGAAATGGTAAAGATGACAGGTGCCACTCCAGTTGTCGTTGATACCTCGCTTGATGATTTTCGTATAAATATAGAAAGAATTAAAGGTAGTATAAATAAAAGAACGAGAATGATAATAATAAATTCTCCAAACAATCCAACAGGAATAGTTTATACTGAAAAGGAGTTGAGAGAACTTTCAGACCTTATCGTTGAGAATAATATTTACTGCATCTCTGATGAAATTTATGAAAAGATAATCTATACTCCCAACAAACATTATTCGATCGCATCATTTAATGAAAGGATAAAAGATCTTACTTTTACGGTAAACGGTTTGTCAAAAACTTATGCAATGACAGGATGGAGAATAGGTTATGTTGGAGGTGAAAAAAAACTTATAGAAAAAGCTTTGATGGTTCAAACACATTCGACATCATGCACATCGTCAATATCCCAGAAGGCTGCCGTTGCCGCTTTGAAACTTGATAACAATATAGTTATCAGGATGACAGATGAATTTAAAAAAAGAAGAGAATTTTTGATGAAAAAGATTGAAAGGATAGATGGTTTAAAATATGTTTCCCCTCAGGGAGCATTCTATCTTTTTGTTGATTTTAGAAATTTTCTGGGTAAAAAGTTTAAAACTTCAGAAGATATTTGTACAAAATTACTTGAGGATTATAAAGTGGCAGTGATACCCGGAGGTGCTTTTGGTGCAGAAGGTTTTGTCAGGATTTCCTATGCAGCCTCTATGCACGAAATTGAAAAGGGAATAGATAGAATAGAAAAATTTCTCAAAGAAAATATATGAAGAGTAAATATCTTGATAGAGTAACACTCTTTCTTCGTTCAGGGAAAGGGGGTGATGGAAGTTGTTCTTTTAGAAGGGAAAAATTTGTTCCAAAAGGTGGACCCGATGGAGGAGATGGTGGAAGGGGAGGTAATGTTATTTTTCGTGTCAACAGAAACCTTTTCACTTTAAACCATTTAAGATATAAACACCATTTCAAAGCGGAAGATGGACAGAATGGAATGTCCCAGAAAAGACATGGAAGAGATGGAAAAGATATTATAATAGATGTTCCACCTGGGACCGTAATCCTTGATAAAGAAGGCAACGAGTTAAATGAACTTATAGATGGTGAAATAATTTTTCTGAAGGGTGGAAGAGGTGGTAGAGGAAATGTTCATTTTAAAAGTTCTGTAAACCAAACTCCAAGAAGGTTTGAAAAGGGAAAGGAAGGAGAAGAATATGAAGTGGTACTTGAACTCAGACTGATCGCCGATGTTGGTCTTGTGGGCTTACCAAATGCAGGGAAATCAACATTTTTGAAGGTTGTGACTAAATCGAATCCTAAAATAGCGGATTATCCTTTTACAACTCTTGAACCAAATCTTGGTATTTTAACGAATGGAATAAAAATAATAAGGATCGCAGATATACCCGGAATAATTGAAGGGGCTTCTGAAGGTAAAGGACTTGGAAACAAATTTTTGAAACATATAAGTAGAGTCAACATTCTTGTTTTTGTAATAGATGTTTCGACAGACTATGAAAAAACCTACAGGATATTGTTAAATGAACTTGAAAAATATGATAGAAGATTATTGAAGAAAAAAAGGATAGTGCTTTTCAACAAAAAAGATCTTTTACCATTTGATAAAAAAATAGATGTTGGTGAGATGTTTCAGGAAGTTGACTACACTTTTTCATCTTTGATAAATGGTGATACTGGAGGGATAGAGAATATAATTTTGAATAATATGAAAGAATATGTTTAATGAAAATTTTTTAAAATACCTTGACTATCAGTTGAAACTATACAATTTAAACCATTCAGTTTTTGAAAAGAGTTTAAAATTCATTGAAAAGGAAAATATTGAGATAATTGAAACTGAAAAATATTTTTTAAAAAAGAATACTTTACTCCCTGAATACATTTTTTTAAAAGGAAACAAAGATTATTTGAAGAGATTCAAAATAGGTATGGTTGGAACGAGAAAACCTGATAACTATGGTTTAAAAAGTGTAAAAAGAATTATCGATGGTTATAGGGATAAGGATGTTGTCACAGTAAGCGGATTCGCACAGGGAGTAGACACATATGTTCATAAAACTTCACTTGAAAATGGAATAGGTAGCATAGCTGTAATTCCGTGTGGCTTTGCCATCAATTATCCTTCATCGAATATTGAACTTAAAAATAGGTTGTTTGAAAAAGGGCTTCTTCTTTCAGAATATTCTCCATTCATAAAACCATACAAACACAATTTTATCAAAAGAAATTTTATGATCGCATTTCTTTCAGACATAATGATAATTATTCAGGGTGCGGTTAAAAGTGGAACTTTATCAACATTTTTATTCTCTTTAAAACTTAAAAAGCAGATTTTTGCCTTGCCCGGTGATACGGATAACAAACTCTCATTCGCACCTAATTTTGCTATTTTTAAAGGTGCGATACCTTTATATAAAATGGATATCCTTCCAGGTATATCAAGTGGTGAAATTGGAAATGTTTCTTTAAAAATAAATGTTCATCTTGAACCTGAGGAAAAAAAGGTTATTGAACTTGTTAAAAAATATGGTAATCTTGAAGATATACTAAAAGAGAATATATTTGACAAGAGTAAGATTCTGTCGATAATTACACTTCTTGAAATGAAAGGGATCGTGCAAAAAGATTTTAACAATAGGATAAGACTTATGGAGGATTTTGATGGATAGAATTATACCACAGGTTGAAGCGATACTATTCTCTTCTTCCGAACCTATAGATAAAGATGAACTCGTTAAAGCATTGGGTATAGAAAAAACACTGCTTTTTCAGGTTATTGAATTTTTAAAAGAAAAATACTCATCTTTAGATTCGGGTATAATGATAGTTGAAGTCGCAAATGGTTATCAACTCGTAACCAAACCTCAATATGCTGATATACTTGAAAACTTTTTTGGAAACAAAAAAATACCCAGACTTTCAACCCCCGCTTTGGAAACACTTGCCATAATAGCGTATAAACAACCAATAACAAAACAGGAGGTTGAAGAAATAAGGGGAGTAAACTGCGATGGTGTATTTAAAACTTTACTTGAAAGGGAGTTGATCGTAAGAAGGGGTAACGCGGATCTCCCTGGAAAACCATCATTATACCATACCACGAAAAAATTTCTATCATATTTTAAAATTTCAAGTTTGAAGGAATTACCTTCTATAGAAGATCTGGAAGTTGATACTTCCAAACAGGAGGAACTGTTTGAAAACAAGGATCAATAGGTACATTTCGTCTTTGACCGGTTTATCAAGAAGAAGGGTTGATGAACTCATAAAGGAGTTCAGAGTTCTTGTAAATGGTAAGGTGGCAAAACTTGGCTTGATGGTCGAACAAGAGGATGATATTGAAATCGATGGAGTAAAATTAAAAAATAAGAAAAACAAATTTGAATATATTCTTTTATACAAACCAAAAAATTGTATAACGACCAGAAACGATGAAAAGAAAAGAAGAACAGTTATGGATTTTTTACCTAAGAGTTTACAAAAATTAAAACCAGCGGGAAGACTCGATTTTGATACGGAAGGTGCTTTAATTTTAACCGATGATGGAGATTTTATTAACAATTTAACACATCCAAAAAATCAGATTAACAAAATATACAGAGCAAAAATTTTTGGTATTTTAACTGAAAATCAGATAAAAACTCTTCTTAAGGGTATAAAGGTTGAGGAAAGATTTCTAAAACTCGATGGAATCAAAACGATACATTATGATGAATCTTCAGACAAATCTATCGTAGAAATTCTTCTCAAACATGGTAAACAACATGAAATAAAAGATATTTTAAAATCTCTTGGACATCCTGTGATAACACTGGAAAGAATTTCAATAGGCAACCTTTCGATTAAAGGTTTGAAACCCGGTGAATATAAATTTTTTGAAAAAGATGATTTTAAAAATGTTTAAGAAAATTTTTCTAATTTTTTTATTCCTATTTTCATTTTTGATTTCATTTCAACAGAATATAGATTATTTAAAAGATCCAGAGGGAAACGATATTTCAAATAACGGTAAAGTGGTTACACTAAACCAAAAAAATTTTCAGTTAAAATTTTTTTCGGATGGCGATTCCTGTTATTATGTTTTTTGGGGAAACGGTAAAGATACCGTTATGATAACCCCTGATAGTTTGAAAATTTTCAGAGTTATTATTAATCCCTCAAATGTTGGAATAGGTAGCCATCATGTTGAAATTCTTGATTCTAAAAAAAATAAAAAACTCGATTTTTATTTTAAGGTGGAAGAAGCATTTTCCATTTTTGAAATAGTTTTAAAACTCTTTTTTGGACTTGTTCTTTTTATGCTTGGTTTAAGATTCACTTCAAAAGGAATCTCAAGAATCTCTGGTTATAGGTTAAAAGAGATTCTCTGGAATCTATCCGGCTCGAATATTAAAGGTTTTTTATCAGGTATAATTTTAACCCTGATGATGCAGTCATCAACACTTTTTTCGATAATGGTTCTCTCCTTTGTTTCGGAAGGTTTGATTTCAATTCCCGGTGCGATTTATATGTTTGCAGGTTCAGCCATAGGCACATCGATAATAGTGCAGATAATAACCTTTAACATCTCTTTTTTCTCTTTACTTTTAATAATAATAGGTTTTTATATTAACGATCAGGTAAAGAGTTTAAACTATCACGGTTTGATAATCATGGGTTTTGGTTTCATATTTCTGGCGATCCAGTATATGGCTAACTCCATTACCCCAATAAAGAATACTGATTTCTTTCTCAGATTCGTCTTTCTTTTAGAGAATAATCTATGGATTCTTTTTATCTTCTTTATGATTTTGACTTTTCTTGTCCATTCGTCCGCTGTTACAGTAGCGTTTGTGATAAGTTTGTTTGCAACCGGAAGTGTGAGTTTTAAATCGGCTGTTATTATGGTGAGTGCTGCAAATCTTGGTACTTCCTTAACACCATTCTTTGCCGCTTTACACAGTGGTAACAAGGCAAAATATTTGAACAATATCAACATCATTTCCAGAATAATAACTTCAATTGTTTTTATAATCCTGATGTTTCAACTTGAAAAGTTTGCAGGTTATACTCTTCATAAAGAAAGGGATATCGCCAATCTCCATCTTTACTATAACATACTTTTCTCCTTTATAATTATAATAGTTCTTCCCTTGATAAATTATTTTTCTAAATTTTTGAAACTCGAAAAATTAACCGTTGACCAGAAAAAAATTATAAGAGAGAGTATTGTTAAAAATCCCATTGTTGCTATGGGAAGAGCACAGAGGGAGATTTTAAAAATGTTTGAGACTGTTGGAAAGATGCTTGAAAATAGTATCGTTATTTTTAAAACTAACGATTCAAAACTCTTATCCGAAACGATAGCCCTTGATAATCAGGTTGATGATTATGAAAAGGAGATATCTCTATTTTTATTATCAATATATGAAGAGGAGGTTTCCGAAAATATTTCAAAAAAAGCAAGAAATTTGATCTTTGTTGTGGATGAACTGGAACATATAGGGGATGTGCTGAGTAAAAATCTGATGCTTTCATTGAAAAAAAAGATAAATGAAAATCTATATTTTTCAGATAGTGGAGTTGATGAGATTAAAGAGTTTTATAATGAAGTCTTAAAAACCTTTAATTTAACACTTGAGGCTTTTACACTCAACGATAAAAATCTTTCATCTGAAGTTTTAAAAAGAAGAGAATATGTTTTAAACATTTTGCTTGATCTTCAAAATAAACATCTTAAAAGATTGAAGGAAGGATATAAGGAATCCATTGAGACTTCAACTTTGCATCTGGATATTCTTAACGATTATGAGAGAATAAATTTTCATCTTTACAAGATAGCATCGAATATAGTTGAAAAAAATTAGGAGGAGAGATGATAGATGGAGTAATTTTAAAAGAATTGAAGTTTAACTGTGATGAAAGGGGAAGGGTGATGGAAATTCTAAGGGTTGACGATCCTTTTTTCACCAAGTTTGGACAGGTTTATATGACAACCAATTATCCCGGTGTTGTAAAGGCATGGCATTGTCATAAAATACAAACCGATTTTGTTTGTTGTGTTAAGGGTATGATAAAACTGGTGCTTTTTGATATGAGAAAAGAGTCAAAAACATATGAAGAACTTATGGAAATTTTTATCGGTGATCATTCACCTAAACTTGTCGTGATTCCACCCGGTGTTTACCATGGATGGAAGAACATAACTGAAAATGAAAGTATAGTTGTCTCAACGATAAGTGAACCGTATAATAGGGAAAATCCTGATGAGTTGAGGTTACCTTTCAATACTGAAAAGATACCTTATAATTGGGATATAATTTTTAGATAAGGAGTTATATGAAAATCTCTGTAATTGGAACAGGGTATGTTGGACTTGTTACAGGCGTTGTATTTGCAAACCTTGGACACGATGTTATCTGTATGGATAAAAATGAGGAAAAGATCGAAAAACTAAAAAACGGAATAATGCCAATATATGAACCCGGTCTTGAAGAGATGGCAAATAAAAATTATAGAGAGGGAAGACTCTACTATACTGTTTCGATAAAGGAGGCTGTTGAAAACTCAGAGATAATATTTATCGCAGTTGATACAATGCCAAAAAAAGATTGGGAAACGGATCTTTCAAGTGTTAAAAATGTTGCAAGGGATATAGGTAAATATATAAACTCTTACAAAATTATAGTCAACAAGTCGACTGTTCCGGTGGGCACTGGAGATCTTGTTGAAAAAATAATAAAAAAGAATATGAAAAAAAATATTCCTTTTGATATTGTTTCCAATCCAGAATTTTTAAGGGAAGGGGCTGCTATAAATGATACATTGCATCCGGACAGGATAATTATCGGTGCAAAATCTGTAAAGGCTGCTACAAGGATAGTTGAATTGTATCAGGAGATGAATAGTGTAATAAAGATCACGAAGTTGAAAAGTGCAGAATTGATAAAGTATGCTTCAAACTCTTTTCTTGGTATGAAAATTTCTTTCATAAACTCTATAGCGGATATAGCGGAACTGACAGATGCTGATATAACTGAAATAGCTGAAGGTATAGGTCTTGATAGAAGGATAGGGAAAGAATTTTTAAATGCCGGTATAGGATATGGTGGCTCCTGTTTTCCAAAAGATATAGGTTCTCTAATTTATACATCAAAAAGTTTAAGGTATGATTTTGGTATTTTAAAAGAAGTGAAAAAAGTGAATGAACTGAGGGTAAAAAGGTTCGTTGAGAAGATTGAAAGTAAAGTTAAATTGTCAAAGAAAAGGGTATCGATACTTGGCTTATCTTTTAAACCAAACACCGATGATATAAGAGAGGCTCCATCGTTAAAATTGATAAAATTTCTTATGAAGAAAAAATGTGAGATAAAAGTTTTTGACCCAAAAGCGATGGAAAATGTAAAAAAAGTCTTTGGTAACAGTATTTTGTATTCAAAGGATGTATACGATTGTGTGAGTCAGGCTGATGTGGTCATTCTTGTAACTGAATGGGAAATATTCAAAAATGTTGATCTTAAAAAAATAAAAAATCTTATGCAAGATAAATATTTCTTTGATGGAAGAAATGTTTATGATCCGGAAATAATGAAAAATCTTGGATTCGAATATTATTCAGTCGGTAGATGAAATCTTATCTTTGAAAGCAAAGGGATTGAAATTTGTCTTTGTGTCAAACCAGTCGACCCCTTCTATCCTTTTTAAAAGATTCACTATAGCATAGGTTAGGGGTGTAAATATTATTTCTACGAGTGTCTTAAATATGTAGTTGGAAATTGCTATGGCTAAAAGAACCCTTCCCCTATAAAATCCATAAAAGGCTATCAAAACGAAAAAAGAGGAATCAAGAAACTCACCAACTATAGTTGAAGATATGGTTCTTGCAAATAAAAATTTACCTTTTGTAAAAAGTTTCAGTTTTGCGAGAATGAATGAATTTGAAAAGTTTCCGATAAGGTATGCTATCAAACTTGCAAGAACTATCCTTGGGGTTATTCCAAGAATTATATCATAGGATTCCTGAAAATTCCATTCTGGTGAAGCAGGGATTTTACCCACAACATATATGTTGATACTCATAATAAGTGCACAGATAAAACCTATCCAGATTATTCTTCTAGCAGAAGAGTACCCATAAACTTCTGTAAGGATATCTCCAAAAATATATGAAAGAGGGAAAAGAAATGTCCCTCCATCAAATGTGAATTTATAGAATGTAACGAGTTTTGTTGATACTATGTTTGAGACAAGTAAAATTGATATGAAGAGTCCTGATACTATATCAATCGTTTTCCAGTTTTTCATTTAAACCCTCTTTTATTTTCTTTGTAAATTTGACAGCATCATCAAAATCCTGAATGTTGGGTCTTCCTCTGTTTATACCTCCAAAAAGTTTAAATATGCCTTTGTCATATTCGCCAAAAGTTTGAAATTTGCCCAAATAATTAAAACCTTTAGATTTTATTTTTTCTGAAAGTTCTGTAAGATAACTTTTTTTATTTTTTCTGCTGGTGCAAAATAAAAAAAAGTATTTATCTTTAAATCTATCGTCAAGTTTATCAATTAAATTATATAAGGATCTATGTGGTTTACCGTTGTAAATTCCAGAACCGAGTCCAATTATATCGTATAATAATAGTTCTTTTACATAAATATCTCTAAATTTTACCAGATCGCTGTGTAATTCTCTGGCGATAATATGAGCGATTTTACTTGTATTACCTCTATGGTATGAAAAATAAATGATTATTGATTCCATAACTTTTTATATTAACATATAATTAAAAAAAATCAATTATGAACTTGACAAAATCTAAAAAATATATACTTTTGATTTATGGAAAAATATCTAAAAGATCCTGTTTTAAAAAAGACGGTTAAGATTTCTTATATTGATGGAAGTCTGGCACAGATATATTCCACTCTTGCTGCTCCGGGTAGTATTTTTATTACAAAATTTCTTGTTTTTTTAAACAGTTCACCACTCCATTTCGGTTTGTATTCTTCTATTGGACAACTTTCGCAAGTATTCCAACTTGTTGGGGTGATGTTAACTAAAGAGTTAAAGTCAAGAAAATCATTGGTCGTCTGGTTTGCTTTCTGGGGAAGATTTTTAACATTTTTTATCGGATTTATTCCTTTTTTCTTTTTACCAAAATACACGATATTCATATTTCTTGTATTATTTTTTGTAAGCAATATTTTACAGGCGATAAGCGGAAATATGTGGATCGCCTGGATATCTGATATGATTCCAATTGAAATAAGGGGAAGATTCTTTTCCAAAAGATCCCAATTGCTTATGATAGTTGGACTTGCTACAGGTTATTTTTTCTCTCTTCTTTATGATTTTTTGACCCGGGATGATTTAAAGTTTCTTAAAAATTTTTTAAATATCAAAAATAGAGGTAACGAACTTATCTTTGCAATGATATTTTTGGTAGCAACTATTTTTGGAATTATCGGAGTTAAAGTTTTAAATCAGCAACCTGAGAAAGAAAAAGAGATTGAAAGGGAGAGTTTTAAAGAATATTTTTTACAACCTTTTAAGGATAAAAATTTCGTAAAATTTTTGATATATAATATATGGTGGATGGTAGCGGTTGGTGTTGGAGCACCTTTCTGGGCACCATTTATGATAAAGAATCTAAAAATGTCTTTATTTGAAGTTCAAATATATGGAACTATAAGCACAATTTCCGCATTATATTTTTTAAAACCATGGGGAATTTTTATAGATAGATTTGGGAATAAGAGTGCTATGAGGTTTGCTATCCTGCTTGGCAGTTTAAATCCAATGGTCTGGTTATTCGCAAAAGAGAATATAAAATGGATAATATATTTTGAAGCCTTTACATCAGGTTTAATGTGGTCTGGGGCAAACATAGTTGCAACCAATTTTGTCCTATCAATTGCACCTGATAATAAACGACAGATATATACTGCAATTCAGGCAACGATTGCAGGCATCGCGATGGTATTTTCAATGTTTTTTTCAAGTATTTTAATACCGAAACCTATGGAGATATTTAAATTGAATTTAACAGGTGAACAGATACTTTTTGCGTTAACCGGTTTTTTAAGGTTTACAACTGAAATACCCTTAACTTTTGTAAAGGAGAGTAAGGGAAAGTCAACAAAATTTGTTTTAATGTATTTGCAGCAATCTTTAAAATTTAGAATAGAGAATCTTTTAGTTCCTTTTAGATATAAAAATAAAAAATAGTTGTAAAGAAAAATTAAAATTGTATAATAATTTAAAAAATATGTGGAGGTTTTATGGATAAAAAAATATATGATAAAAATTATGAATGGATAGATTTAAAATTTACCGATCTTATTGGCAATTTTCATCATATAACTTTACCATTTAAAAATCTTGAAGATATCAGAAAAAATGGCGTTGGTTTTGATTCTTCCAGTTGTGCTGGTTTTAAAGGTGTTGAAGGTGGTGATATGCTTTTATTCCCTGATGAAAATACAGCATTTCAGGATCCATTTTTCCCCGAACCAACTTTATCCTTTTTCTGTTATATAAAAGAGGCTGATACGAAAGGTGATTATTTAAGGGATCCAAGAGGTATAGCCTTAAAGGCTCAAAACTATATGAAAAAGGAGGGTATTGCTGATGAAATACTTTTTGGACCTGAATTCGAATTCTATATTTTTGATAGGGTTATAGTTAACAATACAAAAAATGTTTCAGAATATAAAATCGAGTCTTATGAAGGAAGACTTGGTTTTGATGGATCTTTTGTTAACGATACTGGAGAGTTTATTGGTGAAAAATCTGGCTACCATGCCATACCGCCAAAGGATAAATTCACAAGAATAAGAGGTGAGATCTCAAAGACTATTATGGATTATGGAATAGATTTGATCTACCATCACCACGAAGTTGGTTTAGCCCAGAATGAGATTGAAATCAAAAGATATGGCATTTTAAAAAGTGGTGATAATATCCAGATAATTAAATATTTTATAAAAAACATATGTTATCAAAACGAGTTATCCGCCACATTTATGCCAAAGCCATTGTTTGGTATGCCTGGTAATGGAATGCATTTTCATCAACATCTTTTCAAAAATGGTAAGAACCTCTTTTTTGGTAATGGATATGGAGGACTTTCCAAAATTGGTGAATATTATGTGGGTGGTCTTTTAAAACATGGGAAATCTCTTCTCGCATTCACTAACCCTTCGACAAATTCTTATAAAAGGCTTGTTAAAGGTTTTGAAGCACCGATAAAACTTTTCTACTCACTTGCAAACAGATCAGCAGCGATAAGGATACCAAAATATGCAACCAGTGAAAATGAAAAAAGAATAGAGTTCAGACCACCTGATGCAACATCTAATCCTTATCTTGCTACAACCGCAATGCTTATGGCTGGTCTTGATGGAATAAAGAAAAAAATATCTTTGAAGGAAAATAATTTTGGCCCATTTGAGGGCGACCTGGAAAAGATGGATAAAAACATTGTTGAGAAAATAGATTCCTGTCCAACAAATCTGCTTGGGGCACTTGAAGAGTTGAAAAAAGATTATGATTACCTTCTTGAAGGTGATGTTTTTAATAAGGATCTTATAAAAGGTTATATAGATTATAAAGAGAAGGAAGCACTCGATATAGAGAAGAGGCCTCATCCTTATGAGTTTGAACTTTATTTTTAATTGACTTATAATAAAAAATATATATACTTCAAATAAAATTTTGGAGAGGTGGCCGAGTGGTCGAAGGCGGCGGATTGCTAATCCGTTGTAGTGGTAATACCGCTACCCCGGGTTCAAATCCCGGCCTCTCCGCCAATTTTCACTTTTTGGGTTTTGACAGGAATTTTATCCGAAAGAGACTGCCAATTGGTATTCTATAGGGAATTTAAAAGGACTCGCCAGCCGATTTTAAATATTAAATTGAATTTTTTATCTTTGTCCTACGAGATAGAACATTACAAGCATTTTTTTTCCTTGGTTTTTAACTTTTATTTGTTATCATATACTATGATTATAGTAAAACAATTTAATGTTAGCAAATTATAGGAAATAATCAGGGAATTAAATTAGGCAAAAAAA
>DYMB01000048.1 GCA_020721805.1 Acetofilamentum sp.
GCACACAGATTCAGAAATCAGGATACACAGAGTTATGAATATTTAAAAAATATTTGTAGAAATAAACAGGTTATCCTTCTTACCGCAACACCGTTTAATAATCACCCGGCAGATATTTTAACATTGCTTAAATTGTTTATCACACCCAAAAAATCCACCATTACTTTGGAAAATAACTTAGTTGATATATTCAAGACATTTGGAAGTGTTTTTGACCGTCTTGCTTATATAAAAAAATATTACAATTCACCTGATAAAAAAAGACGAGATAAAGCTCGCGATCATTACAAAGCACTTTTTGGTGAAGAATTTATCTTACCTAAAGCATTAGAAAACATTAAACAAAGATCAAAATATCTTGCCAAACAAATAAGGGATGTTATTGAACCAGTTACAATCCGCCGAAATAGATTGGACCTGCAGAGTAATCCGTTTTATAAAGATGAAGTGAAAAATCTTTCAAAAGTAGCAGACCCAAAAGAATGGTTTTTCGAATTAACAAAAGAACAATCTAAATTTTACGATACTGTGATAAAAAATTATTTTGCTGACCCTGATGAGGGAGGAAAATTTAAAGGAGCAATTTACCGCCCTTTTGAATATGAAACAGAAAGAGAAAAAATCAAAGAAGAAAAATTATCACAAAAAGAAAATTTTGAGTTTATTCAACAACGTAACCTATATGATTTTATGCGTCGACTACTTGTTAAAAGATTTGAAAGTTCCTTTGGTTCATTTGAACAGAGTCTAAAAAATTTCAAACATATCACCGATTCAGTATTGAAATTTATAGATAAAACTAAAAAATATATTCTTGACAGAGGATTACTTGAAAGAATCTATGATAAAGATTTAGACGAAATAGAACTATACCTAAAAGAATATGTAGAGAAGATAACAGAAGGTAGCTATCCAAAAAATCATAAAATATATGAATTATCAGATTTTAAATATAAAGATGAATTTCTCAATGACATAGGATCTGATTTAAAAATGTTTGACGAAATTCTTGATACATTAAATAAATTAGAATTGGTTAAAAATGACCCTAAAACAGAATGCTTAATCAAAAACTTGAAAGAACATTTTGAAAAAGACCCTAAAAGAAAAGTTGTTATTTTTTCAGAATATATTGACACGGTAAAATATCTTGAACCATTTCTTGAAAATATTTTTGAAAATAGAGTTTTAACCGTTGTAGGTGATTTATCCGCCAATAATTTGGATGCAATTTATAAAAACTTTGACGCATCTTACTCTGAGCAGGAGAATAAATATGATATCTTACTTTCTTCCGATAAAATTTCTGAAGGTTTTAATTTAAATCGTGCAGGAATGATTATAAATTATGATATTCCCTGGAATCCTGTGCGCGTTATCCAGCGTGTGGGAAGAATAAACCGTATCAGTAAAAAGGTATTTGATGAACTTTATATAGTAAATTTCTTTCCAACAGAAATAGGTGCAGAACTGGTAAAGTCTCGTGAGATCGCTTCTAACAAGATGTTTTTGATTCATAACACACTTGGAGAAGATGCAAAAATATTTGATATTGATGAAGAGCCTTCACCTGCAAAACTTTATGAAAGAATTCAGCAAAACCCGGAAGAATTGGAAGAGGCAAGTTTTTATACAAAGTTGATTCAGGAATTTATAAAAATAAAAGAAAAGCATCCTGACCTTATTCATTCATTAGATAAATTCCCACTGCGAGTAAAAGTGGCAAAAAAACATAATGAAAATGAACTTCTTGTATTTATTAAAAAAGGCAGGTT
>DYMB01000049.1 GCA_020721805.1 Acetofilamentum sp.
TAGTATAAATTTTCAAGGCTGAAAATTAAAAAGTCGACAGCCTGATTAGCATTTATTTAAAACAGATTTCTCTGCTAATTTTGGAGAAACAGTAAAAAAATATTAAGGCTAATCAAATCAAGAATAAGGAGGTAAAGTTTTATGGCCAAGGTAGTAATAACTTGTAATGGTTCCGAGGCGCCGAATATTTTTCCGCCTCTTATTATAGGTTCTTCTGCTGCAGCATTAGGAGACGATGTAATTTTATTTTATGCGCCTGCTGGTTCTCCAGCTATGGTGAAAGGAAAGTTAGAATCTTTAAAAGGAGCTAAAGGACTCCCGGACCCAGTCGAACTTTACAATGGCATCAGAAACTTAGGTGGGAAAATCTATGTTTGCGAACTTGCATTAGAAGCAAAAGATTTGAAAAAGGAAAATTTTAGAGACGGCGTTGAAATAGTAGGCGTTACAACTTTTTTAAATGAAATAAAAGATGCGACGATAACATTTTCCTTCTAACTAATCACAAAATTTATAGTCTATTTATTATGAATGAAGAGAGGATTACTTAAAAATAAATCGGGAGATGTAATCCGTGAATTATACAATCCAAATTAAGGAGGTAAAGTTTTATGGCAGTTCAAGTATTGGATGTAAAAGGGTTAAAATGTCCGCAGCCAGTCTTAAAATTGGCGGCTAAAGCACCAGGAATTCCAGCAGGCGATATTCTAGAAGTGCTCGGAGATTGCCCCTCATTGGAGAAGGATATTAAAACCTGGTGTGATAGAATGAAGAAAACTGTTATTGAAGTAGTTGATGAAGGAAATAATGTAAAAAAGATTAAAATACAATTTTAAGGTAACAGTTCACTACAGCAAGAGTGTAAAAAAGGGAATAACAGGATATTTGAGATAAAGTAAATAAATTTTAATAATTATCCCCTTATCCTGCTTATCTCTTTAGCGCCTATTCTTATAAAAATTTATTTGTATAGTAACAAAATTCTGGTAAAATTTGCCAGAATTTATGGAGATAATACTATAGAGGTAGAACCTATGAAAGTATTAAAACTAAATTCAGAAAACCAATTATTTATTATCATTATTGCTATTACAATATCTATACTATTTTTATTGGGTTACAATTTTTTTAATATTCGAAGCACAGAGATTGTATTAAGCAAAAAAGATTTATGTGAAAAATGTATGATAGAGTATCTTCAAGCTCGACGTTACGAAAAGAATTATATTATTCGAGAAACAGTTAAATGGATTGAGAAAGTTACTGAATCAATAAAATCTGCTAATGCAATCTGTAAGCAATTAGAAATAGAAATACCAGAGATTAGTATTTATTATAACAAATTTATGGGCTTAGTTAAAGTTAAAGGTAAAGATAAAGATTTTGAGATGATTTTAGTTCCATTAGCACGTAAAGTTGAGGAAAAAATTGATTTACAAAAAGAGATACTAAATAAACAGATAAAGATATTTCAAATTCAAAGACAAGTAATTTTTATTGTAATCACATTGGTCTTTTTAATTTTATCAGTATTTGCAATATTAATCAGTAGAAAATTAAAAGTTAAAATTAAAACAGATAAGGAAGAACTAAAAGCGAAAGAAGTTGAATTAGAAGAAACATCAATGGAACTTGCATTAGGATTGTCAGAAAACTTTGAAGTATTAAGACAAATTTCTAATGGTAATTTAACAGTTAAAGCACCAGAAGAATCAAAAGTTGAGATACTGGCAAGTTTGGGAAAAATTATAAATGAGATGATAGAAAA
>DYMB01000002.1:0-43798 GCA_020721805.1 Acetofilamentum sp.
TGTAGGTCTTTTTGGGGTCAGTCTTATAACTTTGAGAATAGTTATTTGAAAATAGGATTTTCATTGTATTTTATTGAAAGAATCAAAACATAGGGTTTAGATGATGAATTATATTTTTTTATTCCCCATTATGTTGCTTGGATTTGGGGTTTGGTTTTTATAATTTCAATGACTGACCTCGAAAAACCATGAAAAGTCTGTTAACAGGGAGTATCCTGAGAGGATAAGGGATAGCGAACAGAGACTGCGACTGGTATCTTACAACGGTTGTCAGACTACATCATTAAAGTTTATAAAACACACGGCTCTATTGGGAATAGAAAAGATATTTATATTTTAGAATAACCTTAAGGGAAACGCCAAGACAAAACGGTTTATGAGGACAATGAAGGAACATCTGTTCTGGAGAAGAGAGTATGATAATCTGTTTGAGTTTGAAAAGTCATTTAAGAATTTCATTGAGTTTTACAATGAAGATTATCCGCACAGTATGAAATATCAGAGTCTTTATCACTTTTATAGAACTTACTGCGGACAACAGGATATCACTTCACATCGATCAGTCTTACTCTAACTAATTAAGGGCTTGACAAAGTGGATGCAGGGTTTATATTATACAACAAAGGTCTAGATTAAAGAAGATAAAAATTGGTAAAGAAAATTTGCAAAATATTGCAGTATCTCACAAAGAGAAAGAGAATCTTGATATTATTCTTGTTTGTGATGGTGCTGCCTTGGTTGGCCAGGTCGGGTATAAAGTTGCTGTAAAATTAACAAAACAAGTTAAGAAGGAAAGGATGTGTTGTTTATCCGCAGTTACAGCAAGGTCTAAACAACAGGTGAATATTGCAGAAAGAGCAAAGAAACGCATCATCAACGGTTATCAGAATGAGTCTGCTTCGAAAATATTAGAGCAATTTAATAAAAAGTTTACCTATGAAATAACAATTGCAAAGGAAGATTTAAAAAAAATACCTACGATTGATTTTTATGATGCGAATGTTGAACGCATTGAAAGAAAGATTGTATCGAATGTTTCAAAACCATCTGATAGGAATGAGTAAATGAATACTGGATACCACCAAAATGTTATACTTGAGGTGAAAAATCTCCATTCCAAAGTAGGGGATAAGGAGATACTAAAAGGTGTAAATCTCTCTATTGAAAAGGGAGAGATTCGTTCCATAATTGGTGTCAATGGCACAGGAAAAACCACACTTGCCGCTATTATTATGGGGCTTGAAGGTTATAACCCCAGTAATGGTGGGATATTCTTTGAGGGAAAGGATATAACAAACATTTCTCTTACAGAAAGGGCAAAAAGGGGAATTACACTTGCATGGCAGTCTCCAGCAAGATTTGAAGGTATAACGGTAAGGGAATATTTAAGTATCGGTGCATCTAAAAATGATGTAGAAAATTTCCTAAAATTTGTTGGACTTGCCCCAAACCTGTATCTAAATAGGGTAGTAGATGAGAAATTAAGTGGTGGGGAAAGAAAACGGATAGAACTTGCCTCTGTTTTTTCTATAAGACCAAAGGTTGTAATTCTTGATGAACCTGATTCTGGTATTGATATGGCATCCATCCACGCCATTATAAATGTGATAAGGAAGTTCAAAAAGATGGGAACTGCTACATTATTGATAACACATAATGAAGAGATGGCAAAGATCGGAGACAAGGTTTCCCTTTTATGTGATGGGAAAGTTTTAAAGGAAGGGGAAACAGAAGAGGTGATAAAATTTTTCAAACAAAATTGTAAGATTTGCAACCATATAGGGCAAATAGATGAGGAGTTGTTAAAATGAACATAGATTACTCAAAAGAATTTGAATATCTGGTAAAAACCTATGAGAAAACGGGTGATGATGCTTCTCCTTTAATGGACAGTAAATATGATAGTCTTGTAATAAATCAAGATAGAGTATTGGCAAAGAATGAGACAGAGGGAATTAAAATAGAAACAAAAAAGATTAAGGATGGAGTATCACTAAAGGTTTACATAAAAGAGGGAATCGTTAAACCCCTCCCTGTCCATCTTTGTTTCGGCATGCTTCCAAGAGAAGGAAAGCAAGTGATAAAATCAGAATTCTTTGTCGGAAAAAAATCAAAGGTAAAATTTATCTCCCACTGCTCTTTTCCAAATGCAAAACATATCATTCATATTATGGATAGCAAGGTTCACATAGAGGATGGTGCTGAAATGGAATATACAGAGACTCATTATCATTCCAAAGAAGGCGGTGTCGAAACATACCCAAAATTAAGAGGGAGAATAGAAAATGGCGGTAGATTGAAGGAGGAATTTAAACTTGTTGTTGGGCGGGTTGGTCTGTTAAAAATTGATTACGAAGTAGAACAGTTAAAGAAAAGTATATGTGAATTAGACACCAAGGTATATGGGAAAGAGAATGATAGGATTGAGATAAGAGAAGCCCTTTTATTAAATGGTGAATACGCAAGCGGTTTAGCAAAGAGTAGGGTTGTCTTAAAGGATAAGTCTTATGGAAATGTACTGGGAGAAGTGCAGGGAAATGCCCCATATACACGGGGGCATACAGATTGTCAGGAGATAGTTTATGGCGAAAATGCTGTTGCATATTCCACGCCGAACATCAGCGTAAAAAATTCACTTGCAAAAATCACACACGAAGCATCAATTGGAAGAATAGATAAAAAGGAAATGGAAACACTTATGGCAAGAGGGTTGAATGAGGAAGAGGCTGTAGACTTGATTGTGAAGGGAATATTGAAATAATATATATTATGGAAGGTATAAGGTCATTCCGATAAGAACAGAGATAATCAAGTTCTGCAAAAATGCAGGTTTTGATTATATTGGTGCTATCATCTGGCAGAAAGTCAGCACATGTCATACAACCGGTGTGGCAACTGTGATGGGCTCCTTTCCTTATCCAAGAAGTGGGATTATTAAAGTGGATTATGAATTTATATTAATATTAAAGAAATATGGCAATCCTCCAAAGGTTAACAAGGAAATAAAAGAAAAATCAAAATTGACTGATGAAGAATGGAACCAATATTTCACTGGGTATTGGAATTTTCCCGGCGAAAAACAGGATAAACTCCTTGCAATGTTTCCTTAAGAATTGCCAAATCGACTTATTAAAATGTTCAGTTTTGTTGGGGATACTGTGCTTGACCCATTTCTTGGAAGAGGAACTACCTCTTTGGCGGCTAAGAATCTGAGTAGAAACTCAATGGGATATGAAATAAACGAGGATTTTTTACCTATCATAAAGGAAAAACTTGGACTAAAACAAAGTACTATTTTTCAAAATGTTAGACTTGAGGTAATCAAGCAGGTAGATATGTGAATAGACTTTAAAGAAGAGATTAAAAGATTGCCTTACATCTTCAAAGATACTTTAATATTTGATAAAAAAGTTGACCCTAAGAAATTAAGGTTTGGCTCTAAAATAGACAATTCTCATTCCGAAAGGGAAACATATTATACTGTTAAGGAAATAATCTCACCAGAAATTTTGATTTTAGATAATGGATTGAAAATCAGGTTATTTGTTGTAAAAAAGAATCCAGAAAGGAATGGAGAGGCCATTCAATTTTTAAGAGAAAAAACCTGTGGACAAAAAGTATTCATAAAGTTCGATACTACAAAGTATGATGGGCAATGCTTAAATGATTAGTTGAAATGAAATAATTTTAAAAGCAGATGAAGATTGAAATTTTACTCTCAATCATTTGAGATGTAGACTCCTAAGATCTTTTGTTGATGATGCAACATATGGAAGAAGAGCCCTTGAGTGTTGGATTATGGCGAATGAATTAAAGATCGATGTAGAAATAAATCCAAATATCGGTGGTAATTTTGAACTATATGAGTTTAAGGCATGGTATTTTGATGATATGTGGCATATATTCTTTCTTCCAGCAATAGTGGATACGGTTTTGCCTCTTTTGAAAAAGGAAGATTTAAGAGTATGGATAAATGGTGTAGAAGGAAAAATCAAAAGTTTTACACCTCATAAGTTCTATTTTGAATGAGCAAACAAGGGAAGGCATCCAGCATACATAATGAATGTAATACCAGATTAAGTCTTCTAATATGATTTGTCTCCCTGCGTTAATAAATATTAGATAGATTCACCTGAAAAAGGTAAAAAACATGGTGTATTCATTACTAATAATTTTAAGTAATAGAAATTAGAGAAAGTGTATAAATAGAATAAAAATTCAAATTGTGGGGGAATTTTTCGATAGATTTGTAATCATTGTGCTTAACTTTCTAACGACCAAAAGCATTATTGACATTTACCTAAAATTAAGTAGACTAAAAAATAAATAAATCAAGAACTAGTGGGTTTGATACGGCCTCTTAATAATTATGGTATTCTAAATAGTGAAAATGTGGAGAATTCTAATCGCTGTTCACACACATAGTGTTCTAAATAATATATTTTATAAATTCTTTCATATATAAATGAAAAGAATTATTCTCATTCTTTCAATATTTTTTATCTCTTTATTTATATCCAATATAAAACTAACACAATATCTTGAACTAAAATCAAAGGATATCAGATCTATTCTTAAAGGTGAAAGAATACCCCCTTCTGAAATTGTAATTGTAGATATAGATGATGCCTCTTATGATGCATTAGAAATGCGATTCCCATGGCATAGAAGTATCTATGCTGGATTTTTAAAAAATCTAAAAAAGGCGGGGGCAAAGATGGTAGTTTTTGATATTGAATTTGATGTCCCTGATTCGCCTTTGGATGATACTATATTCGCTGGTGCTATAAAAGATTTTGGTAAAGTAATTCTTGGCGCCGCAATAAGGACGGGGATTATTCCTACTATAATATATCCCATCGAACCTTTTAGAAAATATGCTAATGTAGGAATGTTAAATAAACTATATGATATGGATGGGGTTATCAGGAGGTATCCTTTGAGAATATCCTTCAATGATAGTGTTTATAATTCTGTTGCTCTTACCGCATTCTCTCAATTGAACAGAAGTGAAAATTTACCTATTTCAAATACAATAACTATGGATTTCTACGGACCAGCAAAGAGATTCCCATATTACTCCTTTTGGACGGTTGTTGATGATAAAGATTTTCGTGTGATGGGTATAGAAGATACTCCGGATGATGTGAATGCCTTTGATGAACTCCTGCAAGATAGTGTTTTTTACAATAAAATCGTGCTGGTTGGATCAAGTATAGAAGAGTTACACGATTTATACCAGACTCCATTTTTTAACTATAAAGGAGAAAAAAAATTGATGCCTGGGGTTGAACTACATGCAACAGCGCTTGCAAACCTTATTGAAGGCAGGCGGATGAAAGAAATTCAAGGATACTTTAATATTTTATTTCTGCTCCTGCTTGCTATTATATTTGCCTTTTTTAATTATGATAGGATTTATCTTTCATTATTTTCTTTATTCAGCATTATCATCCTTATAATATTTTTATCATTATTTATATTTATAAAAGGTTTGTACATTCAATTGGTACCTCTGATTATTGTATCAATTGTTGGATATAGTGTTGGGATGATTGAGAGATTTGTAAAGACGAGAAAGGAGAAAGAGTGGATAACATCTATATTTGGGAAATATGTTTCAAAGGATATTGTGCAAACAATACTAAAAAATCCTGATATTATTAAACTTGGTGGAGAAACGAAAAAAGTTACCGTTCTATTTTCTGATATAGAGAAATTTACCACATTTTCTGAAAAAACACCACCCGAAAAATTAGTAGAAATTTTGAATATATATTTTGAGAGATTAACACATATTATTATTAACTACGGGGGTATGATTGATAAATTTGAAGGTGATGCAATAATGGCAGTATTTGGACTTCCACTTTCTCATAAAGATGATGCAGAAAGGGCAGTTTTATGTGCATTGAAAATGCAGGAAGAGATCGATAAGATGATAAAATCTAAAGAAATTCCACTTTTCAGAACTCGTATTGGTATAAATACAGGAGAGGCTATTGCAGGAAATTTAGGCTCAAGTCAAAGAATGAATTACACTGTTATTGGGGATACAGTAAATCTTGCTTCAAGATTAGAGGGGATAAATAAATTATATAAAACAAATATTTTAATGGGTGAGAATACATATAAAGAAGTATTTGAAAAAATTATATGCAGGGAGGTTGATAAAATTCGAGTTATAGGTAAAAAGATTCCTATTTCTATCTATGAACCTGTTGATAAGACATTAAAGGATAAATATGAAATTGGATTAGAATATTATAGAAATAAAGAATGGATAAAGGCAAAGGTGGTATTTTCACAATTGGTACAGGAATATAAAGATGGAGTGTCACAAAGTATGATAGAAAGAATTGAGGAATTGCAAAAAACCCCACCACCAGAGGACTGGGATGGGGTCTTCACTTTTGAAAAAAAATATTAAAATAAATATTTTAACAAGCGAAAAAAAGATATACAAAAGCAAAAAAGAAACGATAAAAAAACTTGTTCATTTTACTTAAAACTTTATAGTTAAACCTTCTGATGCCTTACTTTGTTTTAATTTCAATGTCAATAGTCATCTCTCTAAGCAGCTTTTCAGGGATGCTTCCTGCAACTGAAATCCCTATTTCATCTTTTTTTAGACTTATAGAGCCCTTATCGTTACTTAATTCTACAATACCTTCATTTACAGCGACCTTTGTAGTATCAAAGAAAAAAGATACCGAGAAATCTGTCCCTTTTACAGCAGCAACTGAATTAGGTGTTTCTACTGAAAAAATATCACCTTTAATTAAAGGTAAAATCTCTCCAAAAAGAAGTGAAACCTTTTTCTCGTTACCGCCTTGTTTTACTTCCATTATGGTATTCTCTTTTATACTTACAATAGACTTTTCATCAAGGAATTTCATAATAACCATTCCCTTATCTTCCACTATTATTTTATCTCCGGTCTGAATTCTATCATCTTTTTTAAGTAAAAAGATTTCTTTATCCCTTTTCAACAATGCTGTCTCTTTTACTTTTAATATAACTGCTACTTCTTCTGCATTGGCTAAAAATAGAGTAGATATAAAGAGTAAAAAAAATAATAAATATCTTAACCTCATCATAACCTCCTATTTGATTATAATAAATTCAATTCTTCTGTTTTTTGCTCTTCCTTCCTTTGTTGCATTTGTTGCTATTGGTTTTGTTTCACCATATCCCTTTGCAATAAGTCTTGATGGCTCAATACCATGTTCAACAAGATAATTTCTAACAGCATTTGCCCTTGCATCTGAAAGTCTGAAGTTAGAACTTGCACGCCCAACACTATCTGTATGGCCTGCAATTTCAACCTTCACATCAGGATTTACCTTAAGAAGTTGAACCGCCTCATCCAGCATAGGATAGGATGCAGGAAGAATCGTAGCTTTAGCAGTTTCAAAATTTATTCCTCTTAAGGTAATCTTTTTATTTTCAACAAGTTTTTGATAAATCTTTATTACTTTAACGAATATACCCTTGTTCTTGATTTCGCAAGGGAATGTTTGCGTTATATACCCATCCGCTTCCACCTTTACAGTAAAATTACCTGCTGGGAGTGTATCCATAAAATCCCCTGTATTAATATCAGATAGAATCGCAGGTTTATCCTTCAGTTCCATAATATAAATCTTTGCGGAAACAGGATTCGCTGTTTGGGCATTTATTACCATTCCTCTAAATATCCCTTTTGGATTGGAAACTTCTGTTGTATTTGAAACTTCATTTTGAACTTTATTCAGGCTAACAGGCACAGAAAGTTCTCCATTTTTGTTTAATGTAAATGGAAGACTTTCGGTCTTATATCCATCCTTTACTATATTTACATTGTATTTTCCAGGAGTTAATGCGATTGAAGTTTTTCCTGTTGAGTCAGTCATTAATGGATGTATTTTATTATCAGGAAATATAATATTTGCTTCAAGTGGTTTTTTTGTTTCTTTATCCTTTACATTAAAAATAACAGTCCTGGATTGTTGGGCAAGAGAGAATTTATAAGAAAGTTCGACACCTATTCTTGTAGGGGAACTTCCAATGGTTTGTTCTACCCTTTCCCATGCAATATTTGCCTGAAACATTGGAGAATCGTATCTCAAACCAATATTGGCATTTCTTCCATCAAAATCAGCCATTAAAAACAAATATGGTTTAAGTTCTATTTTAGCTCCCATAAATAATCCAAAGGTGCCCCATGGATGATTAGTACTGAAAAACATATCTGTGTTAAACCAATGACTATGTGGACCATACCCTACAAATTCACCCCTTCCTAAGCCAAAACTCATCTCTATAAGTGAATGTGGTTTAAAACTTATTACCCCATAGATGGAACCAATTTCTGGTGGTCTTCCTCCTACTTTAACATAATCACTATCATCTGGAAATGCAGTCTCTTCACTTCCGCCAACAGGTGAGATATACTTTCTATAGGTTATATTTCTTATACCTGCTGCAAAAGAGGGTTTTTTGCCTTCACCTTTTAAAATCAGATACTTAAAATCAAGTGCATAATCTTTAAGTGTATATGTCTTAAGATATAACTCTATATTCTTGTTAAAACATCCACCCAAAACGATATCGAAGTCAGCTGGATAACTTACCATACTTTTTGTTGCAAAAGATGTAAGGATTCTTACCTCTAATCCATTACCTATAACATTTGCAGTTGGTATACCTATAAGCCCCGAACCATCCTCTAGGGCTGGTAGCACAGGAAGTGAAAGAAGCAAGAGTAGTAAAATGACAAGTAATTTTTTCATTTTTTTTCCTTCTTGTTTATGATTTAAACCAGAATCAATTTATATATAAAAATTTGTAAATTTACAATTCTTGTGCTTAAATCAATACTTTATAAAAATTGTGTTCCGATCTTTTCTAAACTATCTTTTATTATTTTTTCTATTCTTTCAAGAAGTTCATCTGAATATTTTTTGCATTTCTTTCCATCCAGGTCTATCTTTCCACCATTTTCAGAGTAGAGTATCGTTGATGCTGGTGATGGTATCGATTCGAATCCATCTATCGATATATTGTAAAGATCTTTATCTTCTATGTATTCGCTGTTAATCTGCTTTGGATCTATTATGGAGATCATCGCTGTTTCATCTATTCCACCATGTCCACCCTCTTTGCCAAAAATTTTATTGCAAATTGGATAACCTATAACCCACCAGTGAATAATCAAAACGAAGATCCCGGTTTCAAGAAAAATTTTTTTCTTCAGGGTTGATAAACTTTTATTGTTTCCACCATGTCCATTCATAATTATTAAAAACTTGAATTTATCCTTCTTGATAGATTTTGCGATATCTAAAATAAGTGCCTCAAAAGTTTCGTCAGATAATGTAACTGTGCCGGGATATGGCAGAAGTGATGATGTTATCGAATAATGCAGCGGTGGATATATGAGAGCATTTATTTTGGACGCAAGTTTTTCAGAAATGTATTCAGGTATTACAGTATCGGTTCCGTTTGATGTTATCGAATGTGCTTCAAGTGTTCCAACAGGTAATATCGCTATATCGGTATTGCTTTTTAATTTTTTTATGTCTCTCCAGTTTAATTTATCTATTCTTCTTTCCATACCAACTCCTTTTTTTTCTATTATACTTGTATATAGAAAAAAATCCATTATAATTTACATATGGAAATTTTAATTTTAATTTTAGCCCTAATAATATTTTTAACGATAAATTTTATATCTTTTAAATTTTTTGAATTAAAAATTCTCAATAGAATAAATCAAAGTGATAAAGTCAACAGCGACAACATTATAAACTCTTTAAATCAAAATATAGAAAAACTTGAAAGGACAAAAGATTTAATCTCAACGAATACTTTTGAAACATACAAAATAATAAACAGTCTCAACGATGCACTTATACAGTTAAAAAATGAACAGAAATTTGCAAATGAAATTTCAAAAGATTTGAAATATTTTTTTGATAGACCTAAACTCAGAGGAGGATATGGAGAGGTTATTTTAACTGAACTCGTATCCGAGATCCTACCAAATTATATGTATCAAGAACAGTATACTTTTTCAAACAAAACCAAAGTGGATCTCGTCATAAAATATAAAGAACTTTTAATTCCGATAGACTCAAAGTTTCCCGTTGAAGAGTATAAAAGATATTATGATGAAAAAGATGAAAATAACAAAAAAGAATATTTTAAAAGATTTATAAAACAGTTGAAGGGGATAGGGGACTCCATAAGTTCAAAATATATAAAACAGGATGAGAACACTACAGATTTTGCGATAATGTTTATACCTTCTGATTCTATATACATAGAGGCTATTCAACAATCCTTACCTGATGGCGAAAAGAATGATCTTTTTGAAACACTTTTAAAGAAAAAAATTCTTCTCGCTGGACCCTCAACTTTTTTTGCATTTTTAAATGTTATTCTTGCTGGTTTAAAACAGTATAAGTTTGTTGAGATTTCAAAGGATATTATTAAGAATGTGGAAAAACTGAACAAAAATCTTGAAGAGTATTCGTCAAGCATTGGAAATTTTGAAAAAAAATTGAAAGAACTCAACAACGCCTTTGAAATCCTTCAAAAAAATTATGAAAAAACTGAGAAAAGTTTTAAAAGTATACTTGATTTAAAAAACGAAGATGAAAATAAAAATCTTGAAGAGATCTAAAATATTTATTTTCATTTTCCTACTTTTTTTTCAAGGATGTTATTTACAAAAAGTTCAGATCAATTTTGATAGTATAGGTAACCTTTCACCAAAATCTGCTGTAATTTTTGAAAACGATTCTATAGGTTATGTGAAGAGTATCCATAGTTTTGAGTCAAACCACCTTGTTGAAATTGATATTGATGATTTCTCACTTCATGATATTGATCCTGAATATTATCTTGTCGATCCTGATGGTAAAACAAAAATATTGATAATTTCAAAAAACTCAAGAAACAATTTAGATACGATAAATTTTTTAAAAGGAAAACCAAGAACAAGCTATTATTTTAATCTTTTCAAATATAAATTTGATGATTTTTATAGAAATTTCAATTCAGACATAACCTTATTTTTTAAAGGATTTGAAAAAAGTTTAAAAGAATTCAACGAAAAATTTTCAGAAAGATTAAAAAAATATTTTAATTACCAGAATAAACTCTAAACTCAATGTTTTATCTGTTTTTAAGTATTCTTTCATCGGTATCCATAGCTAACTTTTTTAAAGTTTTTCAAAAGGACAAGAATTCTTTTATACTTTTTATACTCCTTTTTAACTATCTTACCGCATCCTTTCTGGGATTTTTTCAAAACGGGATCCAGAATTTTGAAATAAATTTTTTTGACTCTCTTCTTGCTTTTATTATCGGTTTTTTGTTTTTTATCAGTTTTTTTATCTATGATAGAAACATAAAGAATAATGGTATATCCTTCAGTATCTCAGTAATGAGAATTTCACTCCCTGTCCCCACGATCGTTTCAATAATCTTTTTTAAAGAAAAGATAAGAACAAGTTTTATGATAGATCTTGTCTTTTTAACTATGGGTTTTATTTTACTTGGATATGTAAAAAAAAGTTTAAACATTTTTTTGATTTTTTCACTTTTTTTCATCTTCGCTCTTTCGGATACAGATTTGAAGATATTTGATGTGTATGGGAAAAGTTCACCATCCTTATTTCTTTTCTTTCTTTTCCTTTCGGCGTTTCTTGTAAACCTTGTTACGATTTTTTTTGTAAAGAAAAGGCTAAACTATAAGAATATTTTATATGGTATAATCGTTGGAATACCAAACTATTTAATGTCCTTTTTCTTTTTAAAATCTTTAGAATTTATATCTGCATCTATCGCTTATCCATTGCTTGGTAGTGGAATAGTTGGTGGTGGTATTCTGACAGACATTTTTTTCTGGAAAAAAACTTGATTCAAATCAGATGATAATTTTGATTTTTCTTTTTGTCGGAATGGTTCTCTTAAATCTCAAATAATTTTTATTCAGGATTTATTATATTGACTAAAACCTTATATATATTAAAATAGAAAACTATGGAAAAGGATAAAATTTTAAAACTTATAGTGAATAAAAACTGGCAACTCATTATAGATACTTTATGCAAAGAGTTAAAAAAAGAATTTTCAAAAAGAGGGTTTAAAAAGAGTGTTATCGGGATATCAGGTGGTATAGATTCTTCTGTTGTTCTTGCGTTACTTGTTAAAACTTTTCCCCTTGAAAATATTAAGCCTATATTTATGCCATATAAAACAACCCTTGAAATTTCCCACAGGGATGTGAAACTTTTAACATCTAAGTTCAATCTAAATTATGAAATTATTCCGATAACTGAGAGGATAGATTCATATTTTTCAAATGTGAAAAACGATAATAAGTTGAAACTCAGAATAGGAAACAAATGTGCAAGGGAGAGGATGTCCATACTATTTGATAAGGCACTTGAAAACGATGCTCTTGTGATTGGGACCAGTAACAGATCTGAAATAATAATGGGTTATGGAACATTGTTTGGAGATCTTGCGTCTTCGTTGAATCCCATCGGTTCATTTTATAAAACGCAGATTTTTCAGATCGCAAAATTTTTAAAGATACCTGAAAGCATAATAGAAAAAATACCATCCGCTGATCTCTGGGAAGGGCAAACGGACGAAGGGGAAATGGGTATAGATTATGAAACAATTGATGTGATTTCCTATCTTTACTTTGATAAAAAGATGAAAAAAGAAGATATCGCAAAAAAGTATAATATAAAACCTGAGTCGATACAAAAAGTTATCAGTGCTTATAAAAAGAGTAGTTTTAAAAGAAAACTACCAAAAATTTTAAAAATCAAATAAGGAGAGAATTATGGGAGAAATTGATAAAATAGAAAGAACTCTAAAGGTGGGTGAAATCCTTTTCAAGGAAGGTGAGGCTGCCGATGAAATGTACCTTATAAAATCAGGCAAGATAAAAATTGTTCAAAAAATTGGTGAAGATTATAAAACTCTTGCTCTTCTTTCAGATGGGGATTTTTTTGGAGAGATGGCTTTGATAGATGGAAGCCCAAGATCTGCGACCGCAATCGCTGAAACCGATGTTGAACTCATAACATTCGATAAAGCAGCATTCAGAAAAAAAATAGGTGAAGAACCCCTGATTGAATATATAATAACTGAACTTTCAAAAAGATTAAGAAGGGCTGATGAACAGATAAAGTTTCTTATGATAAAAGGTGATGAAAAAAGGTTCATAGCCTTCCTGATAACAAAGACTCAGGATGAAGGCATAAAACAGGAGGATGGTTCTTATCTTATAAGTATGGATTTTAACCTTGATGTGATAGCTCCAATAGTTGGTATAGGTATTGAGAAATTAAAAAAGATAATTGAAAATCTTGAAAAATCTAATCTCATTAAAACTTATAACGATAAAATAGTGATCACCAATTTAAAAAATCTTGAAGAGTATTTAAAATATGTTTCATTAAAGGAGAAATATGGAGAATAAAAGAAAAGCAGGTGGACAGGCACTCATTGAAGGGATATTGATGATGACCGATTCAGGTTACGCTATAAGTGTAAGAAAAAAGAATGGAGAGATTATTACCGAATCGAAACCATTCAAAAAATTTATAGATAAAAATAAAAAATTCAATTTTTTCCCTTTAAGAGGCATAATAACATTTTTTGAAACTTTAAAAATTGGATTTGAAAGTCTAAACAAAAGTGCTGATATATACTATGAGGATTCAGAGGAAAAGAATAAAAAGAATGAGAAAAAAGTTTTTTTTGATAATATTTTAACTGTTCTGATAGCACTTTTTGTTGGTTTTTTTATTTTTATGTTTTTACCTATTCAACTTGTCCAGTTTTTAAAACTCAACAATCAACTTTATTTTAACATTTTAATCGGGTCTATTAGATTATTTTTTTTCATAATCTATCTTTTTATAATCTCACAAATAAAAGATGTCAAAAGAATTTTTATGTATCATGGTGCTGAACACAAGACAGTTTTTACATATGAAAATGGCGAGGATTTAATAACAGAGAATGTTAAAAAATATTCAACCAAACATCCACGGTGCGGGACAAGTTTTTTATTCATAACACTTGCCTTTGCTATAATATTTTATTCTGTGATAGATACCATCGTCTTTTCTCTTTTAAAGATTACCAATACACCTGTTAACAGATTTATAAACCATATAATCTTTTTGCCTCTCATAGCAACCATTTCATATGAATTACTTTTTCTTGCAGAAAAATTTTCAAAAAATATTTTTGTGAAAATTCTGATTCTGCCAGGTATACTATTTCAGTATATAACAACAAAAGAACCAACTGATGATATGATAGAGGTTGCCATAAATTCATTAAAGGAAGCGTTAAAATACAGTTCAAAGGAGTGAAGAATTGTTAAAGGAAGCACTCGAATTAAAATTGAAAGAATATAAAGAACTTGAAAAGATGTTATCGGATAATCAGATTATCTCAAACAACAAAAAATATAAAGAGATCTCTAAAAAATATTCTGAGATGGGTTCGCTTGTTCAAAAAACAAACGATTATTTTAAAATCCTTGATCAGTTGATGGAGAATCAGGAACTTTTGAAATCTGAAAAAGATCAGGAAATCAGAGAGATGATAAACGAAGAGATAAAAAATATAAACGCAAGATTGATCACGATTGAGGAGGAATTAAAGATACTTCTACTTCCGAAGGATCAGGATGATGAAAAAAATATAATATTTGAGATAAGGGCTGGAACAGGTGGAGAAGAAGCAGCCTTATTTTCGGCGGATCTTTACAGGATGTATAAAAGATATGCTGAAAGTAAAGGCTTTGTTTTTGAACTTATAGATTTTCATCCGACCGAACTCGGTGGATACAAGGAAATTATTTTCGCTTTAAAAGGTAAGGATGCTTATAAAACATTTAAATTTGAAAGTGGTGTTCACAGAGTTCAGAGGATCCCTGAAACCGAAGCAAATGGAAGGATACATACTTCTGCTGTAACTGTTGCGGTTTTACCTGAAGTGGAAGATGTTGAACTCGAGATCAACGAAAAGGATTTAAGGATAGATATTTTTCATTCCTCAGGTGCTGGAGGACAAAATGTTAACAAGGTCGCTACAGCCGTAAGGATAACACATCTTCCAACCAACCTGGTCGTTGTTTGTCAGGATGAAAGAAGTCAACATAAAAACAGAGAAAAGGCTATGAGAATTCTAAAAGCAAGGTTATATGAAAAAATAATGAAGGAACAACAGGAAAAAATAGCTTCTGACAGAAAAAATCTTGTTGGTAGTGGTGATAGATCCGAAAGGATAAGAACATACAATTTCCCTGAAAGAAGGGTTACGGATCACAGAATAAACCTGACAGTATATAGACTTGAAGAGATACTTGATGGTAATCTTGATATTCTTATCGAACCATTGAAAGAAGAGGATATAAAGTTAAAGTTAAGAGAATTTTATGAGAGAGTATAAAATAACCCCAAAAGAACTTATCTTAGAATCGATTCTACTGCTCAAAAAAAATAAGATAAAAGAACCAAAATTAAACGCTGAACTTATAATGTCCCATTGTATGAATGGTGATAGAATTTATCTTTATGAAAATTATACAAAAAAACTTACAAAAATAGAACAGAATCTTTTCAGAACACTTATAAGAAGAAGAATAAAACATGAACCTGTTCAATATATAATTGGGAAAACTGAATTTATGGGACTTCCTTTTAAATTGAACAAAAATGTTCTAATACCCAGACCTGAAACTGAAACACTTGTTGAGTTTGCAATAAACTATTCGCTTGAAAACAAAGAAAAATGTAAAAAGATCCTTGATCTTGGGACTGGAAGTGGGAATATAATCATTTCACTGGCAAAATATTCTCCAAACCTTAAATATTATGCGGTTGATATCTCAAGAGGTGCATTATATGTTGCAAAGGAAAATGCTATTTTAAACAAAGTTGATAAATTTATAACATTCTTCCAGTGTGATCTGTTTTCCTGTTTCAACAAAAAATTCAAATTCGATATGATTTTAACAAATCCCCCATATATACCCCAAAAAGTTTTATCAACTCTACCCGAAGAGATAAAACTATTTGAACCACAGATATCGATTGATGGTGGTGAGGATGGTTTGAAACTGATCAAAAGAATAATATATGAATCTTACAAATATTTAAATAAAAATGGGATATGTTTAATGGAGATAGGTTATGACCAGAGTTATCAGGTTGGAAGGATACTGAGGGAATCTGAAAAGTATAAGGACATAAAATTTATAAAGGATCTTGCGAGGACAAAAAGGGTAGTTTTCTTCAAAAGAAAATGAAAAAAATTTTTTATTCTTATAACGCCAATAAAATAAAATCTTTTGATATAATCAAAAGATTAAGAAGATGGTGTAAAAAAAATTCAGTTGAAGTTTTTCATATAGATGAATTAAACAGTTTAAAACTTGATTTAAAAGATTCTTTTGCTTTATCTTTTGGTGGTGATGGGACGATGATCGCGACAGCAAAGAAAGCTTTGAAATATTCTCTTCCCCTTATGGGCGTTAACCTTGGCTCACTCGGTTTCCTATCAAATATTCGTGAAAAAGAGTTTGAAAAAAGACTCACTATGATAAAAGAGAAAGATTATAGAATTCAAAAGTTGAATTTATTATATTCAAAAATAGATGGCGAAGAACTGATAGGAGTAAACGATATAGTTATGAAATCCGGAGATATTCACAGGATGATAAAAATAATGGTGCTCATAGATGAAAAGGAAATTGCAACGATATCAGCGGATGGAGTTATAATTTCTACTCCAACAGGTTCAACAGCCTATTCGCTTGCAGCGGGGGGACCAATAGTTTCACCTGAACTCAACGCTTTTATCATAACTCCCATATGTCCACATCTTTTAGTTCAAAGACCAATAATAGTAAAAGTATCATCTAAAATTAAACTGATACCTGTATCAAAAAATGCTATAGTATCTGCCGATTCTCAACATATAGTTGAAGTAAAAGAAAATTATCAGGTTATTCTCTCAAATTATAAGAAAAAGGTAAAGATGGTAAAATTTAAAGATTTTGACCTTTTCGATATTTTAAAAGAAAAATTTCACCTTGGAAAGGATCCTAGATTATGATGAAACAACTCATAATTGAGAATCTCTCATTTTTTCAGGACACTCAGATAGAGTTTAAAGAAGGTTTCAATGTTATAACCGGTGAAACCGGCGCAGGAAAAACATTGCTTGTCAACACACTTCTTTCGCTGATCGGTGAAAAAAGTGAGATCTTTTTAAAGAATGAAAAAAAGGATGGGCATATAACAGGTATTTTTAAAATTTCCGATGAAATATCAGAAGAGTTGAAAAGTATAGATATATATGTAGAGGATGAACTTATTGTAAGAAAAGTCATTAAACCATCAAACAGAACAACAATCTATCTCAACGATAACATAATCACACAGACAACTTTAAAAAAGATAGGAAGTTTACTCTTCGATTTACATGGACAATACGATCATCAGTTGCTTTTGAAAAAGGAAAATCACATTAAAATAATAGACAGAATATCTCAAAATGAAGAGATACTATCCGAGTTTCTTTACAGGTTAAAAGAATACAACGCTGAAGTTGAAAAATATGAGCAACTTAAAAAAATGTTAATCGATTATTCAAAAGAAAAGGATTACCTTGAGTTCGCACTTGAAGAACTTGAAAAAATGGATATAGAGAACATAGATGAAACTGCGATATATGAGCAGCTGACCGAAATGGAAAATTTTGAGAATATAAAAGAGGTTATAGATTTATCTTTAAATATGATAGATTCCGATGATCTAAATTTAAACCTCCTGTTGAATAACCTTAAAAAGAATTTAACCAAATTTAGCGATAAAAGTTCTAAAATTGGAAAATTGTGCCAGAATCTTGATCTCATAATAGAAAATCTAAGCGATCTTTACAATGAACTTTACACTTATGGAAACGAACTTTATTATGATCCTGAACAACTTGAAGAACTAAGAAATAAGTATAATAAACTTCAGGAAGTTAAAAAAAAGTATGCGATGGATTTGAACATGTTAAAAAATTTTAAAAAGGAGATTGTTTCAAAATTACAACTTTTAAACTATCCTCAGGATCAGTTAACTGAAAGTGAAAGTATCATAATGGAACTTAAAATGCAACTTAAGGATATAGGTTTAAAACTTCATAATAGAAGAGAAGAATCTTCTAAAAAATTTAAGGAAAGTGTTGATTCAACTCTTGCTTTGTTAAATATGAAGGATACCAATCTGGTGATAAATATAGATTATAACCCTGAAAATCTAAATCAAAATGGTTATGATGATATAGAGTTTTTTATTATCAACAGATTCAAAAAAGAACCACAACCTTTAAGAAAAGTGGTTTCTGGCGGAGAGATTTCAAGAATTATGTTGAGTATAAAAGATTTTTTGAGAAAGAATGACCCTGTAATGACGATGATCTTTGATGAGATAGATATAGGTATAAGTGGTGATACGGCAACAGCGGTTGCAAATCTTATGAAAAACATATCCAAATATAAACAGGTTATAACTATAACACATCTTCCACAGATCGCCGCAAAAGCACAAAACCATATACTTGTGAAAAAGGAAGCAAAGAGTATAACCGTTAAGGAATTGGACAGCGATGAAAGGGTAAAAGAAATAGCAAGATTACTTGGTAGTGGTGAATCGTATGAAACAGCACTGAAACATGCGAAGGCACTTCTTCAAAAATGATATTATCCTTTTTTATTTATTCGTCTATTTTAATATATTCGGTTTTTATTTTCATTTTTATATTCTTTAATAAAGATTTTTCATTCTATTTAAACATCGGACATTATAATTTTATTTTTGGTTTTTTTTTATATCTTTTAATAAGATTTTTCAATAAAAAGTTTAAATATAATATACTCTTTTTCGAAACTTTCCAGCATGAGTTGACGCATATGTTTTTTGCTCTTATAACATTTAAAAATATATATTCATTTAAAGCCTCTTCCACCAGAGGTGGAATGATCAAAACTGAAAAGATAACTCCAATAGTAGCGTTATCACCTTATACCATTCCATTATTTTCGTTATTTTTTATCATTCTAACAATTTTCTTTAAAGAGAGGTATGTTAATTTTTTATATTTTTTTTCAGGATTTTTCTTTAATCAATTTTTTATATCAACCATAAAGGATGCTTTTTTCACAAAACAAACCGATCTTGAAAACTACATTCTGATATCACATATTTTAATAATATTCTCACTTTTTTTTAATATATTTTTCTTTTACTTTTTCATCCTATATGGTTTCAACCTTTTTGTCATTTTACCTAAATCATTTTTCTTTCTGATTTTTTCAAAATGAAAGTAGCAAAAGTTATTCTTCCGGTTGCACTTGAAAGAAGTTTTGACTATCTGATACCAGATGAACTTGAGTTAACGAAAGGTAATATAGTTGAGGTAAATTTCAGAGGCAAAATGTTCTATGGTATCGTGGATGTTGTTGTTGATTCGAGCGAAGTTGAAAAACTTAAATATGTTGAAAGAAAGATTTTTGAAATTCCGATCCCTGAAAAAATTTTAAATTTTATTGAGTGGATCTCAGAATATTATTTTACCTCGAAAGGACTCATTTTAAAAAATTTACTTCCAGATAAAACAAAGATACCGGCAAAATATGTTTGTGTTAGTAGAAAAAGAGAGTTTACCGAACTTTATTACGAAACTCAAAAAAGATCTCTTTCTAAGAGTGAAATAGAAAAGTTGATAAAAATTGATGTGGATAGAATGATTGATGAAAATATTTTAAAAGAGGATATTTTTCCATATAGAAAACCTTCATATGTTGAAAAAAGATTAACCGAAGAACAGGAAGATGCTTATTTGAAATTGAAAGAATCAGTTGATGCAGATCAGTTTAAAACTTTTCTATTATATGGTCAACCAGCAACCGGAAAAACTGAAGTTTATATAAAACTTATAAGTTATGTGATAGAAAAAACTCAAAAAAATATTCTCCTACTTTTACCTGAAATAGGTTTGGTCGAACAATCCTACAGTATACTTTCTGAACTTTTTGGTTCAACTAATATGGTTAAAGTTCATTCCGAACTATCTAAAGGGGAATTCAATTTTATCTTTAAAGAAATCCTTTCAAACAATAGAAGAATAGTGATAGGGACAAGATCCTCTATCTTTTTACCATTTTCAGATCCCGGAGTTATAATAGTTGATGAAGAACAGGATGTTTCATTCAAACAATATGATATGGCTCCATTCTATAATGCGAGAGATTCTGCCATATATCTTGGCAAACTTTTTAACTCTACAGTTTTACTCGTTTCAGCAACGCCTTCCCTTGAAACATATAACAATGTTTTAAAAGGAAAGTATGAACTGTTAACTTTAAACCAAAAATATTATAACTCTGAAAAGCCGGATGTTCAAATCATATATACGGAAACTGGATATAAAAACATTTCAAAAAATTCTATAGATCTGATTTTAAATTCTTTAGAAGAGAACGAACAGGTTATAGTTTTTTTGAACAGAAGAGGTTATCTCAACCTTTACAGATGTTCGGTTTGTGGCGAATTTTTTAAATGTGATAACTGTGCTGTTTCTTATTCTTACCATAAGTCTTTCAACTCTTTTATCTGTCATTATTGTGGTGATAGAAAACCTCTTGATTCGAAATGTCCACTGTGTGGTGGGAAGATAGTTCCAGCAGGGATATGGGGAACGGAAATGGTTGAATCAATTTTTAAAAAAATTTTCAAGAATAAGGTTATTGAAAGATTTGATATCGATATTACCACGAAAAAGGGAGCAAGGAAAAAGATCATAGAAGATTTTATCCAGCATAAAATAGATATACTCATAGGAACACAGATGGTTTCAAAAGGTTATGATGTTCCAAATGTTTCAACTGTCCTTATACTGAATTTTGATTCGTCGATAAACCTTCCAGACATAAGAAGTGTTGAAAGATTTATGCAATTACTTGTTCAGACATCAGGTAGAGCCGGCAGAAGGGATAAACAGGGAAAAATAATCATAGAGAGTTCCATAACCAATGAAAAATTTTTGAAAATGATCAAAAATCTTAATTATACTATGTTTCTTGAGGACGAATTAAAAAGAAGAAGGGAAAGAGATTTTCCTCCATTCAAAAGGATGCTAAAAATTTCTCATAGGAACAAGGATAGAGATGATTGCTGGAATAATATAAAAAAGATTTACAGTATACTTGTTGAAAAAAACATTTATAGGGATATAAAGATCTTTCCACCCGGTTTTTATTATATAGAAAGGATAAATAGATACTATCGAACTGAAATTTTTATATTCTATGAAAATTTCAAAAATATAAAAAAATTACTTGATAATTTAAAAAACTTAAAATTTGAATATTATATAGACAACGATGCTCTCTAGGGAGAAAATAAAATGTTTAACTTAAAGAATACTTTCAGATCTTTTAAGTATTACAACTTTAGATTATTTTTTTTTGGACAGGGGCTTTCTCTTATAGGAACCTGGATGCAGCAAATAGCTGCCCCCTGGCTTGTTTATAGAATTACAGATTCTCCGTTTCTTCTCGGTTTAACCTCTTTTGTTGGAATGAGTCCCAACTTTTTGATCACCCCTATAAGTGGTGTTATCGCTGATAAACTCGATAGAAAAAAAATACTTTATTTTACACAGATAAATATGATGATCTCTGCATTTTTACTTGCATTTTTTTACTTTAAGGATAATGGGAGTATAAATTATGGGATAATACTTTTACTCTTATTCTATAATGGTTTAATGAATGCTATCGATGGTCCAACGAGACAGGCTATTATTTTTGATATAGTTGAAGAAAAAAATGATCTTCCAAACGCCATCGCTCTGAACAGTGCGATGTTTAACGGTGCAAGACTCATCGGGCCAAGTCTGGCTGGAATCGTACTTGCAAAATGGAACGAAGGAGTATGTTTTGTTATAAACGGTATAAGTTTTTTTACGGTGCTCATCGCTCTTTATTTTATGAGATTAAAAATCAGAAAAAAGACTAAACTGAACTCCATTGATTTTAAACTGGAATTTAAAGAAGGAGTTGATTATATTTTTAAAAACAAAGCTATTCTGACAATTCTTTTCATAGTTATAATAATCTCGATTTTCGGAATGAGTTATTATACGATTCTACCTGTTTATGTGAAAAATGTTTTAAAAAAAGATGGAGGTATTTTTGGTTTTTTACTCTCTTTTATTGGAATAGGTGCTCTTGGTGGTGCGTTGATGATAGCATCTATAAAGAATATATCATTTCTTACAAAACAATTCTTTTTTGCAGGTGCAATGTTTGGAATACCACTAATTTTACTTTCCTTTACAAAAACGACATTATGGGCAGCCTTTCTTCTTTTGATAATCGGGTTTGGCATGGTATCGCAGGTTTCCATAGGAAACACTTTAATTCAACTTCTTGTTGATGATAACAAAAGAGGAAGGATAATGAGTTTTTACAATATGGCTTTTCTTGGTTCCGCTCCAATTGGAAGTATAATCGTAGGATTTCTTGCAAAGGAGAATATTATCGGTATACACAAAACTTTAATTTTTTTGGGGTTGGTGACAACCATATCATCATTTTATCTTATTGTAAGAAAAAAAGAGTTTAAAAAACTTTTTATAGGTTAAATTTACCTTTTTACGCTTAAAATTATTCCAAAAACAACAGACCATAATACAGACATACCCATCTGAAAATCTTTTGGAAGTAAAAATGTTATGGTATGTGCAGAGATCCAGAACCACAGGAGTGAAAGAATTGAAAATTCAATACCTTTAAAATCTTTTTTTGCCATTATGATATTCTCTTCAAATCTGTGAAATAACATCATCTGTGGTCCAAAAAATATATTTGTTAAAGTTGATAAAGAAAAGGAGTAAAGAAATGAAATAAATTCGCCAAAAAATCCGAGTATGGCAAACTGGATAAAGGAAGATTGAAGTGGATACATTTTCACAAAATTTATATAGTTCTCCATAAAATAAAAACCTCTTTTATTTTAAAGTATATCTGTTAAAAAATAATTTTCAATCACAATAAAATGTGAAACTTGACTTGTATATATGTAATTGTATAATTTTAATCTTAAAGAGGAGTTTTTATGAAATTTATTGAAAAGATGGTCAAATGGTTTAACAAGAAAAAAATATTGCTTGAGGGTGGTGGAGAACAGGCTTTAGAAAAACAAATTCAAAGTGGAAAACTTTTTGCAAGAGATAGAATCGAGATGCTACTTGATAAGGATAGTTTTGTTGAAACCGATCTTTTCGTTGAACACAGTGCAAAAGATTTTGGATTATCAAAAAAATCTCTTGCAGGAGATGGTGTGATAACAGGTTATGGTAAGATAAATGGAAGAAAAGTTTGTATATTCGCTCAGGATTTCACTGTTGCCGGGGGTTCTCTCGGTGAGATGCATGCTTTGAAGATAACAAAGATTATGGATCTCGCTGCAAAGATGGGAGTCCCTTTGATAGGGCTTAACGATTCAGGTGGAGCAAGAATTCAAGAGGGTGTTTCAGCCCTTGCCGGTTATGGAAACATATTTGTTAGGAATGCCAGATTATCAGGAGTGATCCCACAGATTTCGGTTATCCTTGGACCTTGTGCGGGTGGTGCAGTTTATTCACCAGCATTGATGGATTTTGTTTTTATGGTTAACGATCTCTCAAAAATGTTTATAACAGGTCCCCAGGTTATAAAAACCGTTATCGGCGAGGATATATCGATGGAAGAACTCGGTGGCGCTTATACCCACTATACAAAGACTGGAAACATTCATTTTTTTGCCTCAAACGAATATGAAACTTTCTATCAGATTCAAAAATTACTCTCCTTTATACCTGACAACTGCAATGAGAAGCCAAAATCGATTGAACCTAAAGAACCAAAAGTCGATAAACCTATCGAAGATATAATCCCACATGATTCCAAAGAGCCTTACGATATCAAAGATGTCATCTATAGCATTGTAGATGATTCCGATTTTTTTGAAGTACAATCTGGATGGGCACAGAATATTGTTATAGGTTTTGCAAGACTTGATGGTAAGAGCATAGGAATAGTCGCCAATCAACCTGATGTTCTTGCTGGTGTTCTCGATGTTAATTCATCAGATAAAGCATCAAGATTCGTTAGATTCTGTGATGCTTTCAATATACCCTTACTCACTCTTGTTGATATGCCAGGTTATCTACCCGGGGTTGATCAGGAATATGCTGGTGTGATAAGGCATGGTGCAAAATTGCTTTATGCTTTTTCTGAAGCGACGGTTCCAAAAATAACTTTGATATTGAGAAAAGCGTATGGCGGAGGATATATAGCGATGTGTTCAAAACATCTTGGTGCCGATCTTGTTTTTGCCCTCCCAACAGCGGAAATCGCTGTTATGGGACCTGAGGGAGCTGCAAACATAATTTTTAAAAAGGAAATTGATGAGAGTGAAGATAAAGAGAGAACAAGACAGTTGAAGATACAGGAATATATAGAAAAATTCGCCAATCCTTTCGTTGCAGCGTCAAAAGGGTATATAGATTCGGTTATCAATCCTTCAGAGATAAGGGATATGCTTGTAAAAGCATTTCAGATAACCGAAACAAAAAAAGAGACTTTACCCTTCAAAAAACATTCAAATATGCCGGTGTAATATGGAAAAAAAAGAAAAAATAATTTCGGTCGATTTCGATACCTATAAAACAAAAGTTCCAGAAAATTCACAATTACCTGTGGATACTAATCTTGATAATCCTTATCAGATAACCGCTCCGATCCCCGGGGTTATAACAAAAATTTTTGTTAAGGAAAAGGAGAACATATCCAGCGGAACCGTAATTATGATTCTTGAGGCTATGAAAATGAGGAATAGAATATATTCAAAAATCGAAGGAGAGATAAAAAAGATTTATGTAAAAGAAGGAGAAAGGGTTGTTAAAAATCAAAAACTTTGTGAAATCGAGTAAATTTATTTGTTCTATTTTTATCGTTTTTCAATGTTTAAACATTTTTGCTGATTTAAACTTAAAGTATGAGTTGACATTTTATGAAAATAATGATTCAACGGTTTCCAATTTTGATTTTATTACATCAAAAAATAAAGTTTTACTTGAAACTGATAATACTCTATTCTTCATCTTTGATAATAATGATACACTTTATGTCTATAATGAAAAAACAGGGAATCTGAATTATATATCTTTATCTTTTTTTGAATATTTTACATTTAAAGATGTTAAGAAAAATTCAGAAAGTAAATCTTTTATTTTTTTGAAAGATACCGTTATATCAAATCAGGAAATCAGTGTTTATAGATTCGATTATGATTCAAATAAGTTTTTTATAGTTTATATAACAAAGAAAAGTTATGAGGAGATGAGAACGCTAAAAAACTATGATAAAATTTTAAAAAATTTCCTTGATATAGAGGTGGATCTTATATTCAATAACCTATTGAATGGTATACCTGTAAATGTGATTTTCTATGATGATACTTTGAAGAGCATAAAATTAAAGTTGAAAGAATATGAAATTGGGAATTTTTCATCAAAATTCGATGTTTTAAAAAATAATGAATAAACATATATTTTTATTTCTAATTTTGATTTTTATCAGTCTTAACATTTTTTCTTTATTTGTTCAACCTAATTCTGATTATACCTTTAGATATTATGATTATTTCCCAAAAGGCTTGAGTTTCAACATTACTTCATCATTACTTTCAAATTCTTTTAACATTATCTATCTTTATAACAGGAATGATATCAAAGGAGTAGGTTTTAAATTCACAAACTATGGGAATATCGATTACACACAACTAATTGATAGTTTGAACGAAATTTCTCCAATAAATTATCCATATGTTTATAAAACTGAGAATCTTTCCAAATACACTTTCAATTTCTTTTATGGTAAAACAATGGATAATTCAAAATTTATGGGAAACATTGATTTTGAATATATGAACTATGTGGACAATTCCATTCTTATGAAAAATTCTTTATATTTTAAAAAAGGTTTTAAAAATTTTGATCTCCTCTTTTCTTTTACCGATCTTTTTCCAATTTTAAATTTTGAAAATAGTTTTACATCCTATTATAAGCCTTCGGCAATATTTTCTTTTGTAAAAAAGAGTTCAAAAAACAATATCGATTTCAATGTTGGATTTGACTTTAATTTTGGATATAACTATTATATAGATTCCTATTTTATATATAAAAATTTATCCTTCTATCCTTCGTTATTTTTAGATTATAAAACAAAAAATTTAAATATACTCTGTAAACTTTTATCGGATGATTTAAATTTTGCGTTAGTTTATGAATTCTCATCTGGAATTTTTGTGTTTTTTAATTTTGTAAAAAAATCCTATGATTTCAAAAGTATCTCAATAGGAATTAACTATTCAAGGTGAAAAATGAAAAAAGTTATAATCATTGGTGGTGGTTTTGGTGGATTAACGGTTGCCTCATTTCTTGCAAAAGCAGGATATTCTGTAAAATTGTTTGAAAAAAATTCACAGATCGGAGGCAGGGCATCCACATATAATGTGGATGGTTTTCTTTTCGATAAGGGTCCATCCTGGTATTTGATGCCAGAAATCTTTGAAAGATATTTTAAAAAGATGGATAGGAATTTATCCGATTATTATAAACTCGAGAGATTGAATCCTAATTATAGATTATTTTTTGAGGATGGTGATATTGTTGACATCCCGTCTGAAATCGAAGGGATATATAATGTGTTTGAAAAAATTGAAAAGGGTAGTACTAAAAAACTTGATGAATACTTAAAGAATGCAGCCTATCAGGATAATCTTATAGAACCGATTCTGTATAAAAGTTATGATTCCCCAAAAATCTTGTGGATATAAATCTAATCATTTAGGGGCTGAAAAATTTTAACTATATGGATGATTATGTGAAAAAATATTTTAAAGATCAAAAATTGAGGCAGATAATAGAATATACAACAGTTTTTCTCGGTTCATCCCCTTACAACACGCCAGCTTTTTATTCGATAATGAGCCATGTTGATTTTAACCTTGTGGTCTATTATCCACAGGGAGGTTTTTCAAAGATAGCCGATGCTTATGAAAAAATTGCCAAAGAGTAGGTTGTGAAGTTCAAAAAGAGAATCCTGTGATTAAAATAGTTGCAAAGAATGGTAAGGCGATAGCAGTCAAAACCAAAAATGGGTCATACGATTGTGATATTCTGACCTCTAACGCTGATGAATATTATACTGAAATGGAACTTCTTGATGAAGATTACAGAAGTTATGATAACATTTCCCGGGAAAAAAAGATAATGAGTCCATCTTCATTCTTATTGTTTTTAGGGGTTGATGAAAAAATAAGAGACTTGAAACATCATAATCTTTACCTTGCAAAAGATTGGAAAAAACATTTTGATTCAATTTTTAAACAAAAAATTATGCCTGAGAATCCTTCATTCTATATTTCGGTAACATCAAAAACTGATAAAGAAAGAGCGCCAGAAGGAAAAGAGAACCTTTTTGTTCTCGTTCCTATTGCCTCGGGAATTGAAGATAATGAAAAAATAAGAAAAATCTTCTTTGATCTGATCGTTGAAAAGATTTCAAAACTTACCAATTTCGATTTAAAAAATAAAATTATCTTTACAAGAACATATTCTATAAACGATTTTATTTCTGATTATAATTCTTATTTTGGAACAGCACTCGGTCTTTCACATGCTAATTTCCAAACAGCGTTGTTCAAATTACCTTTTAAAAGTAAAAAATTAAAAAATCTTTATTATGTCGGTCATTACACACATCCTGGAATAGGTGTGCCAATGGTTACAATAGCAGGGGAAATAGTATCGAGGATAGTTACAGATGTTCATAAAAGATAATATCATTTATGATACCTTCAAAAAAGGGTCAAAAACATATTTTTATTCAAGTCTATTCTTTCCTATAGCGGTAAGAAGCAGGGTCTTTGTTCTTTACGCCTTTGTTAGAAAAGCGGATAATTTCGTCGATTCGATCCCTCAGAATGTTACAGGTTTTTATAAATTTAAAAAAGATTATTATGATGCTCTCAAAACGGGGAAAGCGAATGATATAGTGGTTGATTCTTTTGTTGAATTAAAAAATGAGTTAACGATTAAAGATGAATGGATTGATGCTTTTTTTAAATCTATGGAGATGGATTTAGAAAAAAAGGTTTACAAAGATCTTGATGAAACCATAGAATACATATATGGATCCGCTGAGGTCATTGGTATGATGATGTGTAGAATAATGGGAATAGATCCAAAAGGATATTATTATGCAAAAAATCTTGGGAAAGCGATGCAGTACATCAATTTCATAAGGGATATAAAAGATGATAATCTTCTTGGAAGGATATATCTCCCTGTAAATATTTTAAAAAAATATGGACTTGATTCACTTGATTTTAACGAAGTCAAAGAAAATGAAAAAGGATTCAAAGATTTTTTGAGAGATGAACTCAAAAGATATTTTAACTGGCAGGCTCTTGCTGAAAAAGGATACAGATATATCCCTAAATATCTTCTTGTTCCAGTTAAAACCGCATCCGATATGTATAAATACACAGCTAAAAGAATATTTGATGATCCGCTGATCGTTTACAAAATCAAAGTTAAGCCAAGGATAAGAAGGATAATCTATACGAGTTTGAAAAATTTTGCTGATACTTTTTAAATTGAAAAAAGATTTAAATTTTAAGGTTGTTTAATGAGTAAATATTTGATGATAAACCTTGTCATAGTGAGTTTCCCTCTCATATTTTCTATCATTCTTTATAGGTACACTTTACAAAAGTTATCTTCATTTTTTTTATCTTTCATTGTTGTAGGAATACCTTTTATAATATGGGATGTTTTTGCTACGGGCAGGGGAGATTGGAGTTTCAACCCATCCTATGTCAATGGTGTAAAATTTTTCGGGCTTCCCTATGAGGAAATATTATTTTTTGTAACGGTTCCATTTGCCTCTCTTTTTCTTTTTGAATCACTAAGATATTTTGTCTTCGATACCTATATTTCAAATCGTTATAGAATTGTTTTTCTCATTCTTTCACCGCTATTCTTTTTCTCAGGATTATATTTTATTTTTACACCATACACTTCAACTGTCCTTTTAGTTACCAGTTTTACCTGTCTGATGCTCTATTTATGTTTTAATTTTTTACTGAAAAGTATACATTTTTATCTATACCTTTTTTTAACGATGTTATTCTTTCTAATTTTCAACTCTCTTCTTACAGGTATACCTGTTCTTTTATATTCGAAAAATTCCATATTGAACATAAGATTTGGAACCATTCCTGTTGAAGATTTTTTTTACAATTTTTCATTGCTCGTTTTATATCTTGGCGTATATGAATTGATAAACAGGAAAAATTTAAAGAAATAGAATGATTTCCCTTACAAGTTTTGCTGCTGCTGCTGCTGATATTCCAGAAGGATCGTGATCGGGTGATAGTTCTACGACATCAACTCCCACTATATCGAATGTTTTAAATTTCAAAAGAAAATGAATAAATTCTTTGAAAGTGAATCCTCCAGCCTCCGGAGTGCCTGTACCAGGAATATTGGAAGGATCAAGAAGATCAAGGTCTATTGAAATATATATTTTTTTTGACTTTATAAGATCAAAGTTGAAAGATTCCAGATCCTCTGAAAAATACAAAAGATTTTTTGAGAATTCATATTCCTCTGATGTGAAGGATCTTATTCCAAGTTGGCATATTCTTTTTGTGCCAATGATTTCAGCACAGTTCCTTATAACACAGGCATGTGAAAATTTAACTCCCATATAATCTTTTCTTAAATCGGCATGTGCATCAAAAACTATTAAAATAAAATCATCATAAAACTGGTTGAACGCTTTTATTATTGGATATGTTATAGAATGTTCTCCACCGAGCGAAATTATTTTCTTTTTATTTTTTAAAAGTTTTTTTGTATTCTCATATATTATTTTGTTGGTTCTTTTTATATCTCCATAAGGTAGTTCAACATCACCCATATCAAAATAATTTTTTGTGTGAATATCCTCCTTTTGATAGTTGGAGAATGTTTCCAGATTCCAGGAGAATAATCTCAAAGCCATCGGTCCATTTCTCGAACCGGATCTGAATGAAGATGTTGAATCATAAGGATATCCAACGATAACTATTTCTGAATTTTTTTTGTCGGTGGAAGATTCAAGGAAATTATATACCATACATCTTTTTTACAAAATTTGGTAGTGAAAATGAGCCTGTGTGTATCTGATGGTTATAATACTTCAAAACATTTTGAAAACTTTTTATAAGATTTTTATTTTTTACATCAAGTGAGGTTTCTTCTTTCAAACATAGAAAGAAATTCCACATACCAGAAGGATATGTTGGAATGAAAGCGAGATAAGGTTTTACATTCAAAAAAACTTTTTTAAGCCTATTGTATATCGTTTTAACCGAGTCTTTGTAGAAATAGGGCGATTCAGCTTGTAGTGTTAAAATTCCATTTTCATTTAAAATTTCATAGCATTTCCTGTAAAATTTTTCTGTAAACAATCCCTCGCCTGGGCCTATGGGGTCGGATGAATCTATTATTATCAGATCAAATATCTCTTTTGTCTTAAAAACAAAATCGATACCATCACCAACAATTATTTTATAATTTTTCGAAAAAGTTTTTGTTAAATTTGGGAAAAATTTTTTTGAGGAAGTGATAACATCTTTGTCGATCTCAACCATTTTTATATTTTTTATATGTTTATACCTTGAAACCTCTCTTAGAGTGCCACAATCTCCGCCACCTATGATCAGAACATTTTCAATCTTTGGGTTAATATTTATGGGAACATGTGTTATCATCTCGTGATATACAAACTCATCTCTATCCGTGAGCATAACAAGTCCATCGAGCAACATCACTTTACCGAACTCGTAGGTATCGATTATAACCAGATCCTGATATTTGGTTTTTTTTCGATAAAGTGTTTCTTTAACTTTAAAGGTTATTCCGCTGTTGGGTGTATGATATTCTGTAAACCAGAGTTGTGTTTGACCAGAATTGTTAAACTCTTTCATCATCACTCCCATAAAACAACGGCTGCGAAAGCTGTTCCTATTCTTTTGACACGATGTTCACAAGATTTGCTTAAAATGTTATAACTTGTTATGTTTCTGACTCTCATCGCTTCTTCAGCCATGCTTCTCACTATTTCCTCTATCTCTTTTTTCCTTCCGTTGGAAGAATATTCCATAATTACACCGGGCAAAGAATCATCGGTTGGTTTTGCCGCTGCAACTCCAGCGGATATATATTGACCTGTCATATCTGATGTTATGGATGCGTATGCAACCGGAATGAAACTTCCTTGTGGAATTTTAATGAATTTTACAGGATGACAGAATGGGGGAATTATAGAGGAAATTTTTATCAGATTCATATTTCCTATTTTTGCGTTCAAAAGAGCACAATCGAAAGAATTCAATTTTGAAAATCCTTCAGAATTCCCTGAAACGATGAAGAATCTTTTGGGGTTGACAAAATTCATTTAAACTCCTATTGTTTCAGATGTTTTTTGGTCAGTTTTATGTTTCAAAACACCATCCACATCAAAAAGTCCTCTTTTTACTTCCATCATGGAAGTATCTTTCGCTTTTAATTTTTTTACAAGGTATTTGAATGAAATCCAGGGATCGAGAGTGTTCCCACATGTGTAAATATCAATGGATGCGTATCCGTATTCAGGCCATGTGTGGATTGAAAGATGGGATTCTGCGATTACGACTACTCCGCTAACTCCAAAAGGTGAAAAGTGATGAAAAGAACTTGAAATCACTGTTGCTCTTGCTCTTTTTGCTGCTTCAACCATCAGTTGTTCTATAAGAGCAACATCGTTAAGAATAGCTGAGTCACATTTATAGAACTCAGCAAGAATGTGTTTACCTAAGGCTTGCATTCTTTCATACCTCCATAATCAGAAGTTAAAGGGTTTAAAATTGACCTACTTAAAACTAAACACATAAAAACTCCCAGTTTTTTTGGTATTATATATTTTTTTGTTCAAAATTCAATAGGGAAAAATTTTTTATTTTATGTTGAAAAATTTTTTTATTGTTGTAAAATAAAAAAAAGGGGGGTGAAGATGTTCGGGAAAAAAATTATTATTTTACTTTTATCCATTCTTTTTTTCAACTGTGCAAAAAGACAGATAGAGAATAATATAAATTATTCGATGATCGGTATAAACGGTCCACCTGAACTTTCGGTTGGTGAAACAGCGATATACAATGTTGTTGCTTATGATGATAATCAAAAGGTTCTAAAAAAATTTTCATCACTTGATGTTGACTGGGAGTTTGAGGAAGAGAAAATTATTCTTGTCGAAAAAAAAGAGAAAAAATTTGTAAAAATAAAAGCCATAAATAAAGGGATATTTTGCATAAAAGCTAAATATAAAGATCAGATAACTTCTTATACTGTAAAAATATTTTAAAGGTCATTGAATATATTTCCCCTTCAACCTCTCAGACAATTCTGGGAATTTTTCCTTTATAGATTCTATAAGATCGTTTAATTTTGTATATTCTTTATTTTTACTGAAAATAAGTGCAAGAAGTTTTATGTTGGTCGTATCGGTATCGTTTATAATAAACAATTTTTCGAAATAGGTTTCTGCGGAATCCAGTTGTGAATTATTGTATTTTATTATCCCTTTAAATTTATAAAAGAAAGTTGAATCTAAGAAAGTTTTCAAATTCATATTGGATATTATTTTTTCAGAGAGATCATAATCTTCGGTTAATATGAAAGTTTGGACAGCTTCCTTTGAAAAATAATTTTTATCTTTTTGAAATATCGTTTTAAAATATTTTTTTGAAAATTCGTAAGAGTCAATTTTAAAAAATTCTTTTCCCATATTTTCAAAAAGATCCACTTGAAAAAGATTGTTTTTTTCAATCTTTTCATCAAGGGAAGATAAAAGTTGATACTCTTTTTTTGTAACTATGTAGGAGAAAAATTTTTTATAAAATTCTGTCGAATCGGGATATCTATCCAATGCTTTAGAAATTAAAATTTTAAAAGAATCATCATTTGATTTAAAAAAATAATTGTCAAGATTCCTTATATAAGAGATATAATCATATTCGGTATTAAAGAGTTTATCAAAATATTTTATACTTTTATCATAATCGTTTAAACCATTGTATATTTCTCCACCAATAAGAAAATATTCTTTATCTATAGAATTCTTCTTTTGAAGTTTTTCAAAATAATTTTGTGCAAGGTTATAGTTTTTTTTTGATAGATAATATTTTGCCATAGCAAAGTATGCTTCATAATCATTAGCATCGATTACAATTATTTTATCGGTGATGGATGGAAATGAATCTATCATATTGTTTTTATCAAAAAAGAGAAGTTTTAATTTTAAAATCTTTAAACTTGCAGGATATTTAATTAAAGCATTATTGAGAGTTTTTAAAAAAGTCGTATCATCGGTGAGAAGAAGCATTTTGATGTAAAGGTATGTTATATCTTCATTTTGGTATAATGATACAGTTTTATTGAAAAACTCTTTTGCTTTTTTATAATCAGATTTATTATAATAATATTTTCCCATTAAATAATACGGTTCATACCTTGTTGAATCGAAATCTTTGAGAACATAAAAAAATTTTAAAGATTTTAAAGAATCATTCTTTTCCACATATATTTCAAGTGAATCAAGAATGTTTAAAAAAAAATCTGTAAATTGGGTAGAATGTATATAAAGTGGGATAAAAATCAGAAATATGAATTTTAATATTATTCTTTTGCCCGACATCAAAATTTAAAACCAAAAGATAAAGATGATGCTGAGGATAGATTAAATTCAAGCAAAAATTTTTTCTTTAAAAGTAATCCTAACTTCAAAGATGGAGATGGAAAATCATTCTTGTATTCATCATCAAAGCTATCATTACTGTATGAAACCATTTTGAAGGGAACAAGTAGTCCAAATCCTCCATAGAATATTAAACCTTTTTTTACCGTTTCTTTCAATTCATAAAGGTAATAATATATTGAGATGTCGGGAATGACCATAGAATAGATAAATTCGGATTCGACATTGAATATTCCTATGTTTTCATTCACGATACCTGTTCCCATCGATATACCAATTTTTGGTCTTAAGTTTAAATGTTTAACTTCGAAAATATCTTCGATTTCATATCCATAGGATAAGCCAAGAGTTCCAAAATATGATGTTGTGTTGGCTGGTTTTGAAAATACAAAATCAAATAGCAGGTTATTTTGTGCAAAAATAAAAGTCGATAAAAAAAGTGCGATAGTAACGGATAAAATTTTTTTCATCTACAACCTTCCATTTTTATTGAAAATTATATATGGTAGATTATAATTGTCAACATATGAAGTTTCTTAATAATATTTTTTTATATCTTCATAATTTTTTGTGCTTGAACTTTTTTCAAGATTTCTTTTAAGAAAAATAAAAAGAAAATTTTGCGTATATTAATTCATTCCTCTGGGGTTTTAATTTGAGCAATGATAGGTTGATAACAAGTTTGTTATCGAATGACTTAAAATGTGAAATGAAAAATTTTGGAATCGTTGGTTATGGAATCGATCAGGAATATCTTCTTTTTAAAGAGATGATTGAAGATTCATCTATAGTTTTTTTCTTCTTTTACCTGAACGATTTAAGAGATATTCTTTACAATAACCTTGAAACACCATATATATCCCAAACACAATTTTTTAATTGAAAACGATTCACTTCCACTTACAAGTTTTGCGGTGGAGAAAGATGAAAAAATTAAAAGAATCAGTTTATAACTCTTGAAGAAAATTTGCAATATAATATAAGGTATAAAATTTCAAAGAATATAAATCTTTATTTTACATATTCGCAAGAATAAAAATTTTTTTGTTTTGCTCAATATACAAGATCTGGATAATTTCTTTATGAAAAGAACCTTATGGAGTTGACAGATTTTATAAAACCTGAATGGGATATTCCCAACAGTGATGATAGGAACTTACATTAAAAGTCTATAAGAAAATAATGATTAAGATTAAAAAAGAATGAGCAAGAAGATGGTACGAACTGATAGTTTTTATTATTCTTTCTTAGTTCACATATGATAAAAGAGATATTCAAAAACTCAATTCACCTGAAATTATATGGTTAGAAAAAATGGTATAAAGAGATATGGATAAGGTTAAAATGATACTTGATGGAAAGAATATAGATAACATTTATCCTTTAAAAGAGTTTAAAGAGGCAAATCCAAGAAAACATTTGACAAAAAGATTTGACAAATATTTTTTTGATTATGGTGCAGAGTTTGTTAGGGAGATTTTGAAAAAAAGTTAATACAAAGATTATAATTTTGAAGGTTGACTTTTTATTCTTAAAATGATAATATAAAATTTAAAAATTTAAAAAAGGAGTTCTATGTTTAAGATATTAACAATCAATCCAGGTTCAACATCAACCAAAATAGCAGTATACGAAGATGAGAAGGAAATTTTTAAAAAAAATATCTCACACCCGGAAAGTGAGATCTCAAAATACAAACATATAGTGGATCAATATGATTTCAGAAGAGCAGCAATAGAAGAATCTTTAAAGGAGAACGGTTTTAATCTTAAGAGTTTTGACTGTTTTGTTGGTAGAGGAGGCCTCTTGAAACCGATACCGTCTGGGACATACAGGGTAAACCAGAAAATGATCGATGATTTAAAACATTCTCCGCTTGGGGAACATGCCTCAAACCTTGGTGGTATGATCGCACATGAATTTGAAAAGGAGAGCGGTAAGCCATCTTATATCGTTGATCCGGTTGTTGTTGATGAGATGGATGACATAGCAAGGATAACCGGTTTCCCTGAAATTCAGAGGGTATCGATTTTCCATGCTTTAAACCAAAAGGCTACAGCAAGAAAGGCAGCTTCCGATCTTGGGAAGAAGTATGATGAATTGAATCTTATAGTTGTTCACCTCGGAGGAGGGATTTCCATAGGGGCTCACAGAAAGGGAAAAATTGTCGATGTTAACAACGCTTTGAACGGTGATGGCCCATTAGCTCCAGAAAGGGCTGGTTCAATACCTTCTTGGGGTTTGTACAAATTTATAGTTGAAACAAAGATGGAGGAGAAAGATTTTAAAAAGCGACTTGCCGGTAAAGCAGGGATAGTTGCACATCTCGGAACGAACGATATGAGAAGAGTGGAAGATGAGGTGAAGGCTGGAAATAAAAAATTTGAAAGAATATATCACGCAATGGCTTACAATATAGGCAAATGGGTTGGAATGATGGCGGCGGTGCTTCATGGAGATGTTGACGAAATCGTTATAACAGGTGGACTTGCCTATGATAAAATGTTTGTAGGTTGGATAGAGGAGATGGTAAAATTTATAGCACCTGTAAAAATTTATCCCGGCGAAAATGAGATGCAGGCGCTTGCTTTTGGTGGACTGAGAGTGCTAACGGGTGAAGAGAATGCGAAAGAGTATAAATAAAGTTCAATAGGAGGAAAAATGCTTGAAATAAGAGTTCACGGAAGAGGAGGACAGGGAGGGGTTATAGCTTCCAAGATACTCGCATACGCTTTTGCGATGGAAGGTAAATATGTTCAGGCTTTCCCTGAATTTGGAGTTGAAAGAAGAGGGGCACCTGTCACCGCTTTCATAAGGGTTTCCGAAGGTAAAATAAATATCCGTTCAAAAATTTATGAACCACAGCATCTTATAGTTCTTGAACCGACACTACTCGGTGCAATAGATATAACGGAAGGGTTGAAGGATGGAGGCTTCATAGTGATAAATACTAAAAAAAGACCCGATGAATTAAACCTTAAAGTAAAAAATAGCAAAATAGCAACAGTTGATGCTACTGGAATCGCTTTGAAATACAGACTGGGTTCATCAGCATCACCTATTGTTAATACTGCTATTCTTGGAGGATTTGCAAAAGCAACTGGATTTGTAAAAATTGAATCGATAGTGGAAGCTATAAAAAAGGAGGTACCGATTAAACCTGAAGAGAATGCACAGGCGGCTATTGAAGCTTATAATTCTACTTTAATGTAAAAAGGAGAGTTTATGATAAAAAAGATAGGCAAAAAGATAATTTTTGAAAAAGCGGATGATCTACCACCAAATGCTATGTCACTAGGAACAACCGAATTCAACGAAACAGGTTCTTGGAGAAACGAAAGGCCTGTTGTGGATAAAGATAAATGTATCGCTTGTGGAATATGCTGGAAATTTTGCCCTGATATGTCGATCAAAGAGGATGCGCAAGGAAAGGCTGAAATAGATTATGTTTTTTGCAAAGGTTGTGGAATATGTGCTGCTGAATGCCCTGTTAAGGCTATAAAGATGATTGAGGAGGAAAAATGAGTGAACAAAAAGTTATAATGGGAAATCATGCTTTATCATATGGTGCTGTTACCTCAAGAGTTCAGGTTGTTGCTGCTTATCCTATAACACCCCAGACTCAGGTGGTTGAACTTCTTTCAGAGATGTGTGCTGATGGAACACTCGATGCAGAATTCATAAAGGTTGAATCTGAACATTCTGCAATGGCAGCATCTATTGGTGCTTCCGCTGCTGGAGCAAGAGCCTTTACAGCAACAAGTTCGCAGGGACTTGCACTTATGCATGAAATGTTACATTGGGCTGTGGGAGCAAGACTCCCAATAGTTATGGGAAACATAAACAGATCTATGGCACCACCCTGGACAATCTGGTCAGAACAGACCGATTCACTTTCTCAAAGAGATACTGGATGGTTACAGATTTATGCTTCAAGTAACCAGGAAGTTTATGATTCTGTTTTGATAGCATACAAGGTTGCTGAGAATAAAAAAGTATCTTTACCAGTGATGATAGTTCTGGATGCGTTTTTTCTCTCACACACATCAGAAAATGTTAACCTGATAGATCAAAAGGATGCTGATAGATATTTAAAACCATACAATCCAGAATTTAAACTCGATATAAAGAATCCACATACTTTTGGTGGATTAACAACAGCAGATTGGTATATGGAATTAAGGTATAAAATTCAAAAGGCGATGGAAGATTCGATTGATGTTATAAAAGAAGCACACAAAGAATTTAAAGATTTGTTTGGTAGAGAGTATGGCTTGGTTGAAACATATAAATGTGAAGATGCTGATACTATTCTTGTTGCTATAGCAACCGCTGCTTCAACAGCAAAAGAAGTCATCGATGAGTTAAGAAAAGAGGGTAAAAAGGTAGGGCTGTTGAGAATAAGATTCTTTAGACCATTTCCTTTTGACGATGTAAAAAAGAATCTAAAAAATTCTAAAAAAGTGATAGTTCTTGACCGTAACCTTTCACCAGGAAATGGTGGAATAGTATATCAAGAAGTTAAATCTGCACTTTACAATGAACCAGTTAAACCTAAAGTTTATGGTTATATAGCTGGTTTGGGTGGTAGAGATATTACTGTTGATACGATAAAAAAACTTTTTGAAGATGCCCAAAAGAGTGAGCCAGCAGAGGTTAAGTGGATGGAGGTGAAAATATGAAATATTCAATACCAGAAAAAGAGTTAATAAACCCTGGTCATCTTGCATGTCAGGGTTGTGGTGGTGCTTTGGCTATGAGAATTGTTTTAAAAACACTTGGTGAGAATACTATTTTGACAATTCCAGCCTGCTGTTGGTCAGTAATAGATGGTCCATTCCCTTATTCTGCAGTTAAGGTTCCTCTTTTTCATACGGCATTTGAAACCGCTGCCATAACCGCAGCTGGCATAAAGGCTGGAACAAAAAAGGTCGAAAAAGAGTATATACATAGTGTTGCATGGGCAGGAGATGGTGGAACTTTTGATATCGGATTGCAGGCTTTGTCCGGTGCTGCCGAAAGAAATGATGATATATTTTATTTTGTGTATGATAATGAAGCATATATGAATACAGGTATCCAAAGATCCTCTGCAACTCCAAAAGGAGCATGGACAACAACAACACCAACCACCTTTCCAAAACTTGAGAGTAAAAAGGATCTTGATGCTATCGTTGCTGCTCATAATGTTCCGTATCAGGCAACCGTATCGGTTTCATATCCAGAAGATTTTACAAAGAAACTTGAAAAAGCGGTTAAAAAAAGAGGTTTTAAATTCTTCCATATACTCGCCCCATGTCCTCCAGGATGGAAAACAAATCCAGAGGATACTATAAAATTGGGAAGAATGGCAGTTGAAAGTGGTATTTTCCCACTCTATGAAATAGAGAATGGCGAAAATTACACAATAAATATGCCATCACCCAAAAAAGAATTAAAACCGGTAAATGAATACCTTTTAAAACAAGGAAGATTCAGACATCTTAAAGAAAAAGACATAGAACTGATTCAAGAAATTATTAATAAGAGATGGGAAAAACTTAAAAGACTGGCTGGAGTTTAAAAGGGGCAAATAAGCCCCTTTTTATTTATTATGAAAATCGGAATATTAGGATTACCGAAATCTGGTAAAACAACAATTTTTCAATTATTAAGCAATAAAAATCTAAGTGATAATTTAAAAGAAAGATTTTTTGTTTCATCTGTTAAGGTAAAAGATTCAAGGATAGATTATCTTTCAAAAATTTTTAATCCAAAAAAGACAACTTATCCAGTTATAGATTTTATTGATTATAACCCACCTCTTGAAAAAGAGGAAAAGGGAATAGATCTGGAATATTTTACAAAACTAAAAGAGAGTGATGGAATTTTAAAAGTTATAAGATTTTTTGAAAACGAGGTTTATCCTCCATATTTTCAAGATATTTCACCTTTGAAGGAGTTGACTGAACTTGACGATCATACAATATTGACCGATCTTGAAATAGTTGAAAGAAGATATGAAAAGTTGAAAAATGCAAAATATAGACTCTCCCTGATTGAAACTGCTGAATTGACTTCTTTAGAAAAGTTTAAGAATATTCTTTCAGACGGTAGAAGGCTTTCAGAATTTAAATTTTCTCCCGAAGAAGAAAAGATAATAAAAAATTTTTCACTAATAACTGCAAAAGAGGAGATAATAGTTATAAACACCGATTCACTTGAAAGAAGTTTACCGCAGGATCTTATCGATTATCTTGAAAAAAATCAAAGAGAATATTTTATAGTTTCCGCTTTAGAAGAGAAGGAGTTGAACGAACTTGATGAAGAATCGAAAAAAGAGTTCGCAACAGAGATGAAGATAGATACTTTTGCAATAGATAATGTGATTTCCAAATTTTACAAAAAATTGGATCTTATAACTTTTTTAACGGTTGGTGAGGATGAGGTTAAGGGTTGGACAATAAAAAATAAAACCACAGCCCTTAAAGCTGCTGGAAAGATCCATTCAGATTTCGAGAAAGGTTTTATCAAAGCACAGGTAGTCTCTTTCGAAGATTTTAAAAAATACAATAGCATTAAAGATTGTTCAAAGAATGGTGTTTTAAGGCTTGAAGGTAAAGATTATTTGGTAAAAGATGGGGATATAATAGAGTTCAAATTCAATCTATAGAAAAAGGTTAAAACTTTCATTTTTTGAAATTCTTGACTTTTAAACATTTTGATTTAAAATAATATTATGGAAAAAATAGACTTATTTTATAAACTGAAAAAGGCTGTTATAAACCAAAACAATAAAGAGATAATGGAAATTTATCTTTATAGTTTGAAATCAAATTTGCGTGATAAAGATCTTATAGTAAAATTGATGGAATATATGTATTTGAAGAAGGATGCTGATAAATATGTTAACCTTTTAAGATTATTTGGCTCTTTAACAGATTCGGATTCAGACATAGCATATTTTGTAGGTTTTTATTTTTTGATAAAAAAATCATATTTCCATGCTTTATGTTCTTTTAAACTTGTTGATAAATACAGTGTATATTATGGTTTTGCTCAGAGCAATATAAATCTTATTGAAAATAATGAACTCAAATTACTTGTGGTAATAAAAAATGAGAATGATGGAAACAAAAGACTGAAAAATATTGAAACCCATGTTTATAGAACCGTCAACAAAATGATTAAATATGCAAAATCCAGATCAGATGGTTTTAAGGATAATTGATGATAAAGGTCGTCTCTTTTGATCTATGGAACACTATTCTTTCCGATAGGGATACAAAAAATCATAAAGAATACAGATATAATGGATTATCTTTTATTTTTTCAAAATACGGATATTTTTTAGATAGGGATAAATTTTTAAAAAGTATAGATGATACCTGGAATATTTTTTTTAACCACCATTGGTTAGAAAAAGGTTTTACCCCAACAACCCGCTCATCAATGAGAACTTTTTTATCATATCTTTCAATCGAAGATTATCCTGAAGAATTTTTTGATGAGGTTGTAAAATTTATGGAAACCTCATTTTTAAACAGGGAAGTATCATTTGTTGATAATATGGATAGACTTATAAAAAATCTTAGCAACGATTATAAACTGGCTTTGATCTCTGATACCGGTTTTACGCCAGGTAAATATTTACGAAGAGTTTTAAAAAAAGTTGATATTTTCAAATATTTTTCGCTTTTTATTTTTTCTGATGAAATAGGTGTTGCAAAACCTGATAAAAAAGTTTTTGAATTACTTTTGAAATATTTTGATTGTCAACCAGGAGAAGTTGTTCATATTGGTGATATTCCCAAAACTGATATTAAGGGAGCGATAGATAGTGGTATTAAAAGTATTCTTTTTAAAAAGGAAATATATAATTTTAAAGATATGGAAAAATTGAAGGCTGATTTTGAAACTGACGATCCCTTTGAAATAGAAAAAATTATTAAAAACTTATAGGAGGAGATATGAATGGAAATCTCCAATTGCAACATTTTATTTTAAATGAACAAAAAAAATTTCCTTATGCAAAAGGTGATTTTACATTACTCATACTTGATATAGCACTGGCAGGTAAAATAATCTCAAGTGAAGTTAACAAAGCTGGACTTATTGAGATACTGGGACTTACCGGAAAAGAGAATATACAGGGGGAGCAGGTTCAAAAACTTGATGAATTTTCAAACTCAACACTTGTTAACATTCTTTCAAGAAATGAAACCGTTGGAGGTTGTGCATCAGAGGAGATGGCTGATGCCGTATTATTTGAGAAACATACTAAAGCAAAATATTGTGTGATTTTTGATCCCCTCGATGGTTCATCCAACATTGATGTCAATGTAAGTATAGGAACCATATTTTCGATTTACAAACTTTCAAATGAAGGGGAATGTAGTGAAAAGGATTTTTTGAAAAAGGGTGAAGAACAGGTCGCGGCAGGTTATATCATCTATGGTTCATCAACAATGCTCGTTTTAACTACCGGAGAGGGTGTTCATGGATTCACACTCGATCCCTCACTTGGAGAATTTTTGCTTTCACATCCAGATATAAAATATCCGGAACCACCTAAAAGATACTATTCTGTCAACGAAGGGAACTTTAAATACTGGGACAAAAATGTAAAGAAATATGTGGATCATCTTAAAAATAATGAAAAACCATTTTCTCTGAGATATATAGGTTCACTTGTTTCCGATTTTCATAGAAACCTTATCTATGGTGGAATATTCTTTTATCCTTTAGACTATAAAAATCCTGAAAAACCAAAAGGAAAGTTAAGACTTATGTATGAGGCTAATCCTCTCGCATTGATTTCAAAAAATGCTGGTGGACTTGCAAGTGATGGAAAGAATGATATTCTTTCTTTGAAACCGGAAGAGTTGCACCAGAGGGTTCCTCTCTATATTGGAGCGAAGAGTTTTGTAGAAGAAGCCTTAGCATTTTTAAATTCGGAGGAAAAATGAAAAAATATTTTTTAACTCTCTTTTTGATTTTTTCCTTTATAATTTTTATATATCCCGTCTTTTACACCGGTGATCTTGGATTTTCATTTATGAATGTTCCGGTTGATCCACTGAGTCTAGCATATTCAACCACTTCAGCATCAATAGTTGGAAGAACAGGTGATCTTATAAATCCCGCATCGTTAAATCTGGAAAATAAAAATTCTTTCTTTTTTGCATATATGCCATTTCTTGTTTCTTCACATTTTGGTATCTTGGGATATACTTTTTCAGGTTCGCAGGTTATGTTGAAATATTTTAATTCTGGAAGTATGGAGAGAAGGGATTCTTTAAACACCGATCTTGGGGAATTTTTTTCATCGGATCTTCTTCTGGAATATTCAAAATCTTTCAAAATGAAAGATAATTTAAGGTTTGGTGCAGGAATAAACTTTGGTATGGAGAATGTTCTCGATTACAATGTTTTAATCTCTTCTTTAAGTTTTGGAATCATCTATGAAAAAGTCTATAAAGATTTTTTAAACATAGGGTGTCAAATATTGAATCTTGGTGCGGGATACGATTTTGAAAAAATTTCTCCAACACCTGCAAAGTTTATTGTTGGATTATCCGTATCTAAAGATGATATGCCATTTTCCGTGAATTTTGATGTTGGGAAGATTCTTGATAGAAAATATTTTTATTCTTTTGCCTTGAAATTTTCAGTTGTAAAACCAACCGTTGAACCCACAGTTGAAAATCCGGATAACAATATTTTAAAGGATGAACCCAATAAGAATGAAAGTCCAACGAATTCTTTATCTGATAGTATGAAAATCAACTTAACCTATGAACAGTTAAAAGAATTACAGGACACATCAACTATCGATTCAAC
>DYMB01000002.1:43898-121501 GCA_020721805.1 Acetofilamentum sp.
GAATTACAGGACACATCAACTATCGATTCAACAAAACTTGATACTCTACCAACCGTTCAGTTAGAGGAACCACAGGATACATCCGTTGTTGATTCAATAAAAATCGATACCCTTACAACCGTTCAGTTACAAGAATTACAGGACTCATCAAATATCGATTCAACCAAACTTGATACTCTAACAACCGATAAAACTGATAACCAAAATTATACATCATATTCTGATTTTCTTGATATGGAGAGTAAAGAAAAATCTCAAACCCAGATACAAACGAAGACTTTAGAAGATAATAAATTCCCGGAAAAAAAGATGGATAAAAAGAATATATTTTCACCACTGAAACTTGATTTGATTCTTGGAATCTCCTCGGATAGATCTGAACTTCAACTTGGATATGCTACAGATCTCACATCTGCTTTGACAGCTGGATTTCTTATAGGTTACAATAACATTTCAATTCTATGGTCAAGTAAATTCTGGGGAGAACTTGGAATTTCACAATCTATAGGAATGAGGTTGAGTTTTTAAAATGTTGAGCACCGATTTTTTGAATGTAAGACTCGATCAATTTGAAGGGCCACTCGATCTTCTTTTATACCTCATCAAAAAAAATGAAATCAACATCTATGATATTCCAATACAAAAGATCACGCTTCAATATCTTGAAATACTTGATAGGATGAAAGAATTGGATATTGATGTCGCAAGTGATTACATCGTTATGGCAGCGACCCTGATAAAAATAAAATCCGATATGCTTTTACCAATGTCCCAGATCGATGGTGAAGAGATAGATGATCCAAGAAAACCTCTGGTGGATAAACTTTTAGAATACCAGAAGTTTAAAAAAGTCTCCGAAATTTTAAGAAATATAGAGAACGAATCTATGAAACTTTTTTCAAGAAGTATAATATATGAAACTAAAATAGAAACCGATGATGAAAGCCCGCACTCGCTTGTTGATCTTATGGAGGTTTTTATACCGCTCTTAAAAAAAGGTGAATCTTTGAAAAATTATCGTGATCCAAGGGTAAAAAAGAGCATCCTTGAAAAAACAAGGGAAATAATTTCATTTCTGAAAAATAAAAAGGAGTTTATTTTTTTTGATTATATCAAGCAATATGATAATATGTTTGAAATAGTTTTAACCTTTATAACGATACTTGACCTTTCCCTTAAAGGAATTTTATACATTGAACAAAATCTACAGTTTGGCGATATAAAAGTATGTTTAAAATAGATAAGAAAGATTTTTCCGATGGTTGTTTTTCAAAAAGTTATCATATAATAAAAAAGGCAAAAAAGATCCTTGTCTGGGGAGATGAGGATTCAGATGGTATAACAGCGACTATAGTTCTTTTAAGAAGTTTAAAGAAGATAAATAAAAAAGTTGAATATTTTATACCCTCGAGAGAATTGGATGGAATAGGTTTGACCGAGAAGAAACTTTCATATTTTTTAAAAAAAGATTACGATACATTTGTTACCGTAGATTGTGGTTCAGTCAATTCTTCACAAATCGAAATGATAAAGAAGAACAAAAAAAATATTGTGGTAACCGATCATCATATACCATATAAAAAACTGATAAAAGATGTTCCATACATAAATACACATCTTCTTTCATCTAAAAAATTTAAGAATCTTTCAGGTTGTGGTGTTTCATTTATTTTCTCTCTTTTTCTATTGAAAAAATTTAAAGTCTATGATAACTTTATTGAAAGTTTTTTCAATGATCCTTTAAGCCTTTCGCTAACAGCGATCGGGACATTCTGTGATAAGGTTAAAATTGGTGGATTGAATGAATATTTTATGCGATACCTTGATGGAATTTTATATAATCTCCCTTATCTGAAAGAAGTTCATTTTGATAATGATAACATATGTGGACTTTTTGGTAACTCAAAGACCGAAGGTCTAAAAAATCCTATTGTGGAATTTTTTATTTCTGAAAAATTCGATTCTACTTTTTATGAGTATTTAAAAAAGAGTCGGAAAAAGAGTATAATTTTCCAAAAGAATCTTGAAAAAAATATTAAAATGTTTGAAGATAAAAATTTTGAAAATAAAAAGATTATAGTTTTATTGAAAAAAGATATAGAATATAAATATATAGGAATGACCGCATCCATACTCTCAAAAAAACTTGACAAACCTGTTTGTGTTATAGGAAAAAGGGGAAAAACATTATCAGGTGAATGTAGATTCAATGGAAAGAGATTCAATTGGTTGAATATCTTAAAGTTTTTCAAAGACTATTTTGAAAATTATGGAGGGCACAAACAGGCTGCTGGCTTTTCGATCAAGGAGGAGAATGTAAATGAGTTTATTGATAAATTTAATCTTAAGTACAATGCTTCTGAGTAATTTTATGGTTGAAGTCCCATTTGAAAAAGGTGATACTCAGAAAATCTATTATGATGAAAAATATGATAAGAATCTGGTTGATAACTCATTGAACATCATTCCTCTTCTTGGACTGAGAGTTTACCAGAAATTCATCTCTCCAGGTCAGGGAGAGGTTTGTAATTTTTCTCCATCCTGTTCAAACTATATGTTTAAATCAATAAGAAAATATGGGATAGTGATGGGATTTATAAAGGGTATAGACAGATTACAAAGATGCAATCTTTCAGCAAAAACTTATGCATACATTTTTTACGATACTATCGTTTTTATCGAAAATAGAGGATATAAAGTTCTTGATAATCCATAAATAAGGATATAACATGAAAAGATATTTTATTTTCATTTTCTTTATTTTTCTTTTTATTAAAGTTTTGCCCAACGATTATGATTTTGCTAAATTTTTGTTTGAAGATAAAGATTACTACAGGTGTATAACAGAACTCAAGCGACAATTTTTTAATACTGATGACACAAAAGAAAAGGAAAAGATAACGAATCTTATAGGTGTATCTTATTTTTTTATGAACGATTTTAACAAAGCAGAAGAAAGTTTCTCAAAGATAAAAAATATTTCTCCAGAATATGAAAAAAATTATTTTTTGACTTTATTTTTACAAAAAAATTTCCAAAAGATTTTAAATGAAAACTTAACCTATGAAGAGAATAGAAAATATTTTCTTCTCTCAAAACTCTTTTTCAACAAAGCAAAGTTGGAGGATTTTGAAAATACTGATTCCGAAATAAAAGAGATAGCACAAAAATATTTTAAAATAAAAAAGAAGAATCCATACCTTGCCTTATTCTTATCAGCCATTCTACCGGGTAGTGGAAGATTTTACTCTGAAAGGGGAGGAGATGGAGTTTTTTCTTTTTTTACCATAGCAACACCCCTTGTTGGCGCTTTATATTATAAATTTGTAAATGAAAACAGAACAAATTTTATCGTAACGGTTTCACTGGCATCAATTTTTTATGCTGGAGAACTTTATGGTTCCTACAATTCAGCAAAAATATATTTTGAAAAAAAAGTTGGAGTCTATTTAAATGAAATCAAAAATAACTATTCTGATATTCTTTTTCAGCCTTATTATTCTTTCTGAAAACTCCTATTTTTATAAAGAGTTTTTAAATGAGGAAGATTATTTCAGGGCAGTGGAAGAATATAAAAGATATTTTTTCGAAACTAAAAATATAAAAAATGCAGAATACTGTATAAAAATCGCCTCAATTTATTCGCTTTCAGGTTATGATACTTTCGCGGTAAAATATCTTGATGAACTTTTAAACTATGATGTGGATGAAAAATATTTTCTATACGAATCTTTGATAAGATCTTTTATAAATTTCAAAAATGGAGATGTCGCTTCTTCTCTTCTTGAGATAGAGGATTACACTGAAAATGGTATGGATACGCTTACCATTTTACTTGAGTTTTTAAAAAATGCGGTTAATGGCGATGTTGATTCCATTTTGAATTTTATTGATGATTCTATCAAATCTCAAATAAATGAATACAAAAAGGTAAAATTAAAAAATCCGGATCACGCTTTTTTGCTATCTTCATTTTTACCGGGAGCAGGGGAGTTTTATGCAGGTTATCCTATTGATGGACTCAGGGATTTATCCTTAAACCTGTTATCAACTTTACTTTTTGTCTATGCGTTTATAAAATCCCCAGATAATTTTTCAATCGAAAGGGTAGAATTTTCAAAAGATTATCTACTTAAAAGAGATTACTTTTTAACCATTTTTGTTAACTCTTTTTTTGTATCGAGATTCCAGAACGGTTCAAAAATTAATGCTTATCGACTCGCTCTGAAAAAAAATGAGGAGATTCATAAAAAATACCTATCATCTTTGTATTTTAAAATAGAGAATTTATTTGAAAAGAAAATAAAAGGTTTTATCCTTTCAAATTAGAATCTCTTTTTTTTGAACAACTCATCTCTATTTATGCTTCTTGCCTTCTGATAATCCTTCAATATTAATGGGTCCGAATTAAAATAGCCTGAAAGAAGTTGAACTATATCTTTTGCAAATTTATCAAAAATGGAACCTGTATTTTTAACAAAATAGACTTCGTATTTTCCATCATTCACCTTTGATACGATGCCTGATTGTATCAACCTGTTCAATATTTCCTCTAACCTGTTTTCAGGTTCATCGAATATCTCGACAAGTTCAAATATAGTGCACATTTTTTTTGTTAGAAGTTTTACTATCCTTATGCTCAACTCTTCTGAAAGTGCCATAAAAATTTTTATAAGTTTTTCCATACTTCTCCTTTTTTTTAAATTTTAAACTTTCTTTTTAAGGTGTCAACCTTCTTTCTATTGACAATTGTCCATATAAAGATATATTTGTATAAATGGAGGTTGTTTGAAAAAGATATTTTTATTTTTTTTGACTTTAAGTTTCGTAACAATATGGCCCGCTGAGAAAACTGACCTGAACTTTTATAAAAACTATTATCTTAAAAATATAAAATTTTTCGAAAGCGCTGCGAAAAAAACATATAAACTGAAGAGTTCAAATTCTCTTTTTTTCCAACCTTCAAAAAGAAAAATTGTTGATTTTGAAAAAAAAGGGCAGGATACTATAAAAGTTCTTGTGTTAAAAGTAGAGTTTCTTGAAGATACCACATCGCTTACTACCGGAAATGGAAAGATGGATCTTAGAAGATCAACTGATAGTATTTTTATAATTGATACAGTGATAAAAGGAGCCGATACTATTCTGGACACAAATGTAAATATTTACTATAAGGTTCCACATGATTCACTATACTTTTATAGACAGATGGAGGCTTTAAGAAACTATTATCTTGATGATTCAAGAGGAAAACTATATATAGATTTCGAGATTTTTCCAAAAGGTCTTTACACTTGTTATACTTTAAAACATCAGATGCAATTTTATGGTGATACCTTGAATATGGTTTATGGGTTGTTTTATCTTTTAAGGGATGCTTTGAAAGAGGCTGAAATAAATGGCGGGATAGATTTTTCTAAATTTGATGCTGTTGTAATATTCCATGCTGGAAGTATGTGGCAAACAGATTACAATTTTGATTCTCCATTTGATTTACCTGCTGTTTACATTCAAGGGGCATCCTATATTTTTGGACAACCTATAACTGTAGGAGGTAAAAGTTTTGAAGATGGTGTTATATATTCTGAGACAGCGATGCAGGATGGAGGAATAGCCTTTATACAGGGTGGGCTTGACCATGAGTTTGCCCATCAACTCGGGGTATATGATCTTTATGATACATCCTCAAAAAGGATGGGGATGGGTGGATGGAATCTTCAGGGAACGGGGAACTGGAACCTTGCAGGTCTTGTTCCTCCACATCAAGGAGGGTATAACAGTATTTCAAGGTTTAATACCAAACCAAATAATGATTATCATAACTGGATATATTTCAATCAAACCAAAACTATCTATAATGATACAACAGGGTTAAGAATAAAGTTTTTAGGTTCCAACGAGGATACATCTTTTAAATTTTTTAAAATTCCATTAAATTCTCACGAATATTTTCTTGTTGAAAATAGATTCGCTTATGTTTCAAAGGATACTATTTCAGATAGACTCGATTCTAACGGTTTCAGAGTATGGAAGGATGGAGTTCTTGTTAAGATCGAAGATTATGATATTTCATTACCCTGTCCACTCGATTCTGGTGGCTTGGCGATCTACCATATAGATGAAAAAATAATCGCAAACGATTCAGGTTACAATATGATAAACAACGGTCAAATTCTTGGTGTGGATATGGAAGAAGCTGACAGAGTGCAAGATTTTGAACTATATTTTAATGAGGTTGTTGATTGGGAAAAGAGTTTTTATGGGACTTACGATGACCTTTTCAGAAAAGGTGGAGTCTCGAACCAGTTTACACCTAAAACTTATCCAAACACGGATGCAAACAATTCAGGTAAAACACATATTTACATTTATGATATCTCTTTATCAGATACTGTAATGGAATTCTCAGTTTTATTTGATTATAGAAGAAAAGGTTTCCCATTTTCCTTAAGAACATCACCGGATGTTAATAGTCCAAAATTGTTAAAAAAAGATGATAAAAAGTATATCATACTTCAAACTGAAAATGGTGAAGTTTATGCAATTGATAAAGATGGTAAGCCTTTATCTAACGCTTCAGGGATCGTAGCGACCTATAATGTAAATTCATCGTCATATTCAACCATAGCCATAGGCAATATCGCACCCTTTTTTGGAGATGAGATCTGTTTTAACGATTATGATGGAAACCTTTATCTTTTAAGAACCGACACATTGAATGATAGGGGATATTTTATACCTGTTCAAAATTCCCCCGTAAAAGTTAAAGGACCTGTTGTAGCATCACCCGTTTTATACGATCTCGATAACGATGGTTATGATGAAATTCTGTTAACGAGTGAAAGTATGTTCCTTTACATTTTTGAATATGATACATTAAATGGGCTTTTTAAAAGTGATTCTCTCTTCTTGAACTCTTCTTCCTGGTCATTACCTGTAGTACTTAAAGATAAGATCATAACTCTTGGTTTCGATGGAGTCTTAAGATTCTTTGATTTTTCATTTAAAGAACTTTATAACACTCATACCGAAAATCCATATCCAACAACATCTTCACCTATCGCACTCGATATGGATGGTGATTCTTCTATAGAGGTTATTTTTATAAGAGGCGATGGGACATTCTTTGTGGTTTCTTCTGATGATGGAAGTATAAAAGTATCAAGAAAACTTCCTAAAACCAATTTTTATTCTTCACCTGTTCCGGTTGATTTCAATGCGGATGGAATCTTTGAAATAGCTCTTACAAACGAAAATAACCTTTATCTTTTAGATCTAAATGGAAACATTCTTAACGGTTTTCCAAAAAGGTTTAATAACCCCATACAATCATCTCCACTATCGGTGGATCTTGATGATGATGGGACAAACGAAATAATGATTCATACTTTTGATGGATTACTTATTCCCTATTCATTTAAAAATCAGATTTCCGGATTCCCCCTATCTACGGGTCAATTTTCAAATTCAACGCCACTCGTATGCGATTTGGATAATGATTCTTTGATTGATATCGTAGCATCCGCTGATTCAACGATAATCGCATTTTCAATAAAATCAAGAGTTAATAAATTAAACTGGGAGAGTTTAAACTATAATAATTCAAACAACAGATATTTCCCTTATATTTCCAAAAAGGTTTCTTTGGATCTGCTTGTGGATCAGACTGGTGATAATTATATTTATCCGAATCCTGTGAAAGAAAAAGCAAAGTTAAGATTTACAACTCGCAGTGGACAGAATTTTTATTATATGATATTCGATATCAACAAAAACTTAAAGTTTAAATCCGAAGAGTTTAAAGCCCTCTATGGAACCAATGAGCATGAACTTGATCTTGAATATCTTGCACCTGGATTTTATATTTTAAAATTGTTTATCAGTGATGGAGAGAATTCTCAATCCGTAAACTTTAATTTTGGAGTAGTTAAATGATTAAAAAACTTTTGATAATTTTCCTTTTGCTCCCTTTATTTGTTTTTAGTGAATTTAACAAGGATATAATTAAAGATACTGGAAAATCTTTTATCCTTCCAGGATATGGCTTGTGGGAACTTGATAGAAAACTTAACAGTTTACCCTATATCGTTTTTGAAACTGTTCTTGTTCCAGCCTTCGTTTATCTTTCTTATTCATCGGTTAAAACAGGGGAGGATGCTTTGAATTTTGCTTCATACTCGATTTCAACAAATGTTTCAAATTATCCTGATAAACTTTTAACAAAGATGGAATTTTATAATTCCTATAAAGATTACAATACGAAAATAATATCACAGGCAAGAGCCTATTATCCAGACGATTATGAAAAGCAAATGGAATATATCAACGAAAACATAGTTTCAGATTCTCTCGGATGGGAATTTCCATCAGATTCCATAAGAATGATTTATTCTGATATGAGAAAAAGACAGAGAGAGTTTAAACAATTTTCTTATTATACCTTGTTTTTTGTAGCTATGAACCATATCGCTGGTGCAGTGAACACTTTTTTTGTTTCAAAAGACTTGAGGAATATTCATTTGAAAACCGAAGGACAACTTGACAGGATAAATTTAAAAATTGGAGTTAATTTTTGAAAAAATTCTTACTAAATTTTTTGAAAAATTTTTATACGATGATCTATGATACACTTGATAACACAGGTGTTTTTAAATATTTTAAACTTTTGTTTTTAAAATCAAAGAGTGAAAAAACTAAATTTTTTAAAGAATATTTTCATAAAAATAAAACTATCATCCTTGTTTTTGTAGCGATAGTTTTGTTGGTATTTTTGGTTTTCAAATTCAACCTTAACAAACCGATAGCCACACTTGTTATTTTGATAGTTGGAATGATAACACATTTTTTCACAGAATTGCTTGCTCTCGTTGCACTGATACCATTCGTGGGCCCCATTATCGTCAAAGTTATTTCGATCCCTTTTATAATTCTTTTGAACGCATTTACCTATGCTATAAGTTTTTTCGCGCTGAAAAAAGGATACAGAGTTGAAATTGTCAAATCCAGATCTTTTACACTCATTTTACTTACAGGGATTTTAATCGGTTATATTATAGGGAAAATATTATGAAAAAATTTTCTTCTTTTATCATTCTTTCATTTTTTTTGCTCTCTTATACTCAAACGACAAATTTTGGGAAAAACAAGATACAATATAAAGATTATCAATGGAAGGTTGGTAGCACAAAACATTTTAACATCTACTATTATCAGGGTGCTGAATCCCTTTTTGATTTTGTTGCAACGGTAGCCGAATCTTCCATAACCAGTTTGCAGGAAGAATTTAAAGTTAACATCACTCAAAAGATTCCAATTGTTTTGTTCAATTCGCATAAAGATTTCGAAGAAACAAACATAACAGTTGAGGTACTCGATGAATTTATCGGGGGATTCACTGAATCCGTTAAAAATAGGGTTGTTCTACCTTTTACAGGTTCATACGCTGATTTAAGGCATGTGATAAATCATGAACTTGTTCATGCATTACAATTTCAAGTTCTTTATGGAGGGAGTGGAACATCAGCGATAATAAGTTCAGTTTTCTATGATATACCTTTATGGTTTATAGAAGGCTCAGCTGAGTTTTACTCGGTAGAGTTTGACAAAGAGTGTGATATGTATATGAGAGATGCTATCTTGAACGATAGATATATAAACCTTGTTAGTCTCTCATCTTATTATGGTGGATTTTATATTTACAAAGCTGGGCAGATGGTTTTAAAATACATTTCCGAAAGGTATGGAAGAGAAAAAATAGTAGAGATTTATAAAGATTTAAAATATACCAAATCCTTTTACAAATCGCTTGAAAGAAAATGTGGAATAGATCTTTCAAAATTTGATGCTGATTTCAACAATTATCTTAAAAAAAGATATTATCCTCTTTTGACTGATAGGGATCTTGAAATCATAGATGCGAGATCTCTACTTGGGGACTTTTTGAAAACATCTAATTATAATGTATCACCTTCAATATCGCCAGACGGTAATTATGTTGCTTTCATAAGCGAAAGATATGGTTATTTTGATATATACATTTTACCAGTTTATAAACCAGAAAATAAAAAAAAGATACTTCCAAGAAATTTTGTCAGAACATTTGAATCTTTTCACCTTGATTACGGTAATTTAAACTGGTCAAAAGATAGTAAGTATCTTTTATTCTCTTTGAGATCGGGTAAGGATGAAATAGTTATAATATATGATGTTGAAAAAAATAAGATTTTTAAAAGAATAAAATTTGATGCTGACGGTGTATATTCACCTGCGATAGATTCAAAAAATAAAAGGATCGTTTATACAAAACAGAAAAATGGAAAAGATGATATCTATATCTATGAAATTGAAACCAAAAGAGAGAGAAGAATAACATCCGACATCTATGACGATATTTCGCCATATTTTTTGAACGATTCAACTATAATTTTTTTGAGTGACAGGAACCATACAGGTGAAAAGTGGGAATATGGTGAATATCATCTATACAGATATGATCTGACTGAGGAAAGATTAGAATCGATCGAAACAAATTTTAATTTTGAAAAGAGATTTTATCCGGTAAACGATTCGATCATACTTTTTTCATCATTTATCGATTATGTTTCGGATGTTTTCATCTATAATTTGAATTCTAAAAATCTTTCAAGATTAACAAACTCTGTAACCGGCGCTTTCAATCCAACGATAAGCACCGATCTATCAAAAATGGTTTTTTCCCATTTTAAAAGTTTTTCAATGGATCTTTTGATACTTTCAAATCCACTTGAAAAAGAATATTCAATACCCGATTCTAACAGGTTCAACGATTATGTTTTAAAAAGTGTTCTTTTTGAAAAAACTGACAAAACGATCGATTCCAGAAAACTTCCGCCAACTTTTTCTCTGGACTGGGTGGCTGGAGCCCTTTCCTATTCACCGATTTCAGGATTTCTGGGACTTCTTGATATCGGAATAAGTGATATAATGGGAGATAACAGGATATATCTTCAAATGCAGAGATTATCTATGTCTGGAACAGGTTATTTAGATTTTCAATACTGGTATTTAAAAAACAGGCTTGATTTTGGGTTTATTTATTTTAATTTGAAGGAAGATTATTTTTACGATTTTTATACAAAGATTACACAATCTTTAAACGGTGGCGGAATACTTTTAAGGTATCCTCTTGACAGGTATAAAAGAATTGATTTTGAAAATAGTCTTTTTAAATATTCACTCGATTTTACAAAATACTATATCGATACGGTTGTTGTTAGCAACATCTATTCATCATTTTTCACAAACCATATAGTATCTTTTGTTTACGATAACGGTATATGGGGAGAATATGGACCGGTAAACGGTGAACTGGCAAGGATCGATATGGGTTTTTCATTTGATATTTTTAGCGATAGTTCAAATTTACTTTATAACGGTGGTTTCTATTCTTTAGATTTAAGAAAATATTTTGTTCTTACTCCCAGAACTCAATTCGCATCCAAATTTTATATGATACAAAATTTTGGTCCATATCCGTCTTTAACATATCTTGGTGGAGCAGGGACAATAAGGGGATATCCCGATTACCAATATTTTGGGAAAATAGTCTCTTACACAAACAACGAGTTGAGATTCCCTTTGATAGATGTTATAAAATTTTCCTTTCTTAATCTGGGAATTTACAATATAAGAGGAGTGTTCTTTGTTGATGCTGGATTCGCAAAGAATAGTTTTAAAGATTTAAGGTTGATCACATCCGATCTGATCCTTGATGATCTAAAACTTGGCTTTGGTGTTGGAATAAGGATGAACCTCTGGATCACGAACTTAAAATTGGATATAGCAAAAAATACAGATTTATGGAGAATATCAGAAAAAACCTATTTTCATATATCTTTCGGTTCAGATTTCTAATTTTACTTTTTCTGATTCCTTTTTTTTCCGAATCGAAAGAATTTATACCTGATTTTTATTTGAAAGATGAAGGTGATTATGTAAAAATAATCTGTGATCATCAGTTGATTTCAAAAAATCCCGGTTTTCCACAGATCCCTGTTATAAGAAGAACAGATGTTGATAAAGTGTTAAAAATCAAACTGATAGCAGAGGATACGATATATCTTTCAAAGAGATTGATCCCTTTAAAATTTCCTGTAAGCAAAAATTCAAAATACTTGTTGGTATTGAAACCTGATGAAAAAATTTATAATTCAAATACAAGAATAGTTGGAAAAGATTTTTCATTTAACAGGGGTATACTGGAGATTTATCCTTTTGATTATATACCTTCCAAAAACCTTCTTCTTGTAAAACATCTTGATGTGGATTATAGGATAAAAAAGAGTGATAAAACAACGAACAGAAAGATTCTGATAATATACTCTCCATCAATTTTAAATGATACTTCAACTATTAAAAATTATTACCTTGTCAGGGGATATGAACCTATATTTAAAGATTTAAATAGTATAGGAACGACCTCTTCAGAAATAAAAAATTTTATTAAAAATCTTTACACGACCAATCCATTCTCTTTTTTACTCTTAATCGGTGGAAGTTCATATATACCATTTGAGTATGGAAACGGTGAAAGCAGTCCTGCTACAGACCTTTATTATTCCCTTATCGATACTCTTGACTATTTTCCTGATATCATAACTTCCAGATTACCATTTGTCGATTCTATCTCATGTAAAAACTATTTTGAGAAATCCATCTATTTATCAAAAAATGATCAGTTGTATAGAATGCCCTCATCCTATTTTATCGCAACTGATGATGGCGGATATCATACTCTTGTTGAATCCACACACATATATTCTATGAATGTTTTTAGAAATGTAAATATTTTAACCGACTCACTCTTTGGTTACTATCAAACTGGAACAAGAATTGACACATCGATAAACAGGGGAAAGGATATCGTTGTATATTCCGGACATGGTGGAACATATCAATGGGCTGGTCCATATTTTTATCAAACCGATATAGAAAAACTTGAAAATAAAATCTATCCTAATATTTTTTCATTTGCATGTTATACGGGTAATTATACTTATGAAGACTTTTTTGGGCATTCGTGGTTATCCGCTCTGGATAAAGGGGGATTATCTTTTACAGGAGCATCTGATGAAACTTACTGGGATGAAGATGATGTCCTTCAAAGATTTTTTATCGATTCTTTAAAAAATTTTGGTTACATTTTTGATAAATTCAATCAAGCGAAAGTTTCATTTTTCAACAATTATGGAGATTTAAGTTTAACTAAAGGGTATTTTGAAAGATACAACTATTTTTCCACACCTGAAAGATTTTTCGGGAACAGATTTTTAAATAACTTTACATTTGACTATGATATATTCATACCCTACACTGATTCTTTTAATGTAAAAATTCAATATGATGGTAATCTTGATTCTCCAATTTTCACTTCGATTTTCAAATTTAGCGACTCTCTCGTTGATTCTAAATTTGTTTCTTTACCTTCTTTTGTCTTTCTTAATACAACCGATATCATAAAAGACAGTTTAAAATTTTTTACCTTCATCGAGGGAAGAAAACTCTTTTCTGATACGATCTTTATAATCGGTGATGGACCATATGTCACAATAAAAGATTATTACCTTTCAAACTATTATTTGGATACTCTATATTTTGATCTTGTTTTTAAAAATTTTGGTAATCAAAATTCTGACTCATCTAAAGTATTTTTTAAAGCCAATTCAACAGGTTTTGATATAATTACCGATACCTTATACCTACCACCTTTAAATTCTGAATCAACTTTCTTGTTTTACAAGGGACTTACATTGAAGGTTAACGGATTTTCTGATTCACTCACCAGTCAGATCTGTTCAGTTTATACAGTTTCAAGTAATGACACACTATTATATAAGATTCCTATAACTATAACGCCTCTAGATTTTTCTTTGAATTACATAAATACTATCTTTAATGATGATACCTTATATGGGATACCGAAAAATGTTAATTCGAAAATATTTTTCAATATAGATAACATATCTATACTTCAGGTTAAAGATTTAAAGGTTAAAATAATCTCAAATGATCTTTTTATTTCAAATCCCGAGTTTACAATACCTTCAATATCTGGAAACTCTTCATATACTTTTGGCGTTGATGTTTTTTCGAATCTTACCCTTTCGCAAAAGTCTTTAATAACTGTAATTTTGCAAGTTGGTGATTGGACTAAGGAATTTTATCTTTACATTCCCTTCATCTATATAAATAAACCTCAATACTATGGTCCAGTAAAAAATATATACATATATTCAAATAAAATGGATTACCTTACTAACGCTCCTGTCTTTAAAAACTATAATCTTGATTCGATACCGTTCAAACAACTCTATGTTAAAGATGATACGACTATTTCCTTAAAACTTCCTTTCAAATTTAAATTTTTTGGTATCAACAGGGATACATTATTCTTTAACACGAATGGTCTTTTATCTTTCAGCAAACTTGATAATTCTCTTTTTACGCCAACAAATTTACCATCCGAATATTTAAAGATGATGAACACCATCGTTTTTGCCTGGAACGATTTCAGGCCATCATTTTTTTATGATAGTTATTCAAAAAGGAGTGAGACTTCAAATAACATTTTTACATATTTTGATACTACGAATTTTTCATATTTAATCTATTTTAACAGGGTTATTTCTCCAGATTATCTATATAATACTTTTGTTCTTTCCATAGAAACTACTTCTGTAACTGTCCATTTTATAGATGTTGCGGATCCATCATTTTTTATAACTGGAATACAATTTTACGACGGAACTTTTCTTTCTTTTACAGGTGATTCATTTTTTGACCCGGATGATTCCAGCTTAATACATTCCAAAGTATCGATCAAATTCACAACCGATAAACCAAAGTTGAAAAATAAAGAGATTGATCTTACTATGACATTTGATAAAAAAGTTAGCATAAACTTTTCTCTCTTTTCAAAAAATTGTTTTTATTTTACTGTTCATAAAAATGGGATATATTCTATAGAAATTTATGATATATATGGAAGAAGGGAGAGTATTTGCTCTTCTGGACTATTTCCAAAAAATGTTTATAAAATACCGTTAAACTTAAAAAGTTCTGGAATAAAATTCATCGTTGTAAAAGATTATAACGGTAATACTCTTGAAAGAAAAAAGATCATTTTTTTAAAATAGTGTTGAGAGAAGTGTAAAGAATATTAAGAACAAGGGAAGGACAAGAGGATAGGTCTGAAAAAAAAGTTTCATTCTTTCAAACCAATTTGTTTTATAACTATTTTTAGAAGCGAAAGGGTTTTTGATTCTCATATTTTGATTTTTAATAATATCCATTATTGAATCAGTTTTTTTAAAAAAATCTATATTCAATTTTTTCTGTTTGATTTTAAAAAAGTTTTCCTGTAACGATATATTTCTTTTCCCAAGATAGATAACGCAATCGTAATCTTTTTTCATAGATACGATTTTATCTTTTCGTAAAAAGCCGGTGTTGAATTCCACCGAATCATAGAGTCCCGATATTTTCAGCGATATTTTTTGTAATTCTTTTGAAAATCTATCATCAACAAGTAAAATCGTTAATTTTTTTTTATCTGTATAAGAATTGTTGTAAGGATTCTGATCATTTGTAAGAATTTTAACAGAGTCAACGCTTCTTTTATCCTTTATGGTTATCATAGTATCATTCCTGAACTTAAAATCATAAATTTTTTCTTTTAAAAAAATTTTAACAATAAATATTGTATCGCTTTTTGTATAGTTTCTCAAAAATATAAAGTTAAAAGAATCTTTATGAAATATAGTATCAATACCCGCATCAAGATTCCCTTTCAGGTTAAATGTCTTTGTATTTGAACTTATAAAAATATCATTCTTTTCTTTTTCATCTGAAATGAAAAAGGGGAGAATGGAAGAAAAAAAATTTTTTATTATATCATATTTTCTTTGATCGTTGAGTTTGATAAAATTTTCCTTTTCATTGGAAATCACAACAAATGTATTGTATAGCTTGAATTTTGCGACAAAAAGGAAAGAGAAGGCAAGAAGATAAATAAGACATATAAGAAAAAACCTTTTAAAGGAAACCCTTCTGAAAAATATTAAAATTATCAGAAGGGCGATTATAATGGAAAGAATAATATACATCGACAGATTAAAGCGATATGTTCATCTTTTTAAAATTCTCTTCGAATTTTGTTTTTAAACTTAAGGCGGCTCTTTTATAATCTTCTTTATTTTTCCATGTATTTATTGGATTTAAAACTTCCTTTGGCACATCAGGGCATTCCAAAGGGATCATCAATCCAAAAAATTCTTCCTTTACAAACTTAATTTTTGAAAATTCATCAGTAAGGATCGCCTTTACCATTCTTCTTGTATAAGTAAGATTAAATCTTTTTCCAATTCCGTAAGGGCCACCAGTCCATCCGGTGTTTAGAAGATAAACTTTTGTTTTGTGCTTTAAAATTTTTTCTTTCAACATTTTTGCATATTTATCGGGACTCAAAGGCATAAAAGGTGCTCCAAAACAGGCTGAGAATGTTGTCTGTGGTTCGACTATTCCTCTTTCGGTTCCAGCGAGTTTACTCGTATATCCGGAAACAAAATGGAACATCGCTTCTTCAACTGAAAGTAAAGAGACCGGTGGAAGAACGCCGAAAGCATCCGCTGTGAGGAATATGATATATTTTGGGTGTGAACATTTTCCTTCAGGATTAGCATTGGGTATAAAATGTATTGGATATGCTGCTCTCGTGTTTTCGGTTAGAGAACCATCTGCATAGTCTGGTTCTCCATTCTCATTTACAACAACATTTTCAAGAACTGCACCAAATTTTAAAGAATCGTAAATCTGAGGTTCGGTTTCTCTTTTTAAGTTTATCGTTTTTGCATAACAGCCACCTTCAAAATTGAAAACTCCATCATCTCCCCATCCATGTTCATCATCACCGATGAGTTTTCTTTCAATATCAGCGGAAAGTGTTGTTTTACCTGTTCCGGAAAGTCCAAAGAATATTGCTGAGTTTCCCTTTTCATCGGTATTTGCTGAACAATGCATAGGGAAAACACCTTTTTTAGGTAAAAGATAATTCATCATCGTGAATACTGATTTTTTTACTTCACCGAAATATTGCGTTCCACCTATAAGAACAGTCATAGTATCATAGTTTATTATTATAAAACATTCTGAATTTGTTTTATCTATCTGGGGAATAGCTTTGAAATTTGGTAGAGATAAAATATTTATGTCAGGTTTGAAATTTTTTAATTTTTCTTCATTTGGTCTAATAAAAAGTGAAGATGAAGCTAAAGCCTGATTGGCTAGTTCAGTTATGACCCTTAAAGAGTATCCATATTTTTTATCGGCACCGACAAAACCATCAAAAATGAAAAGATCTTTTCCTTGAAGATATGCTCTCATCTTATCAAAAAGTTTGTTGTAAACTTCAACTGTGATAGGTTTATTTATCTTTCCCCATGCTATATCGTTATGAACGGATTCAGTATCAACTATGAATCTATCATCTGGACTTCTTCCATTATATTTACCAGTATTAACAACAAAAGCACCTGTATTTGTTAAAATACCTTCATTCTTCTGCAAAGCGATTGTAACAAGTTTTGATGGGGGAAGGTTACGATACAAATTTTTATAGTTTATAATTTTTAAATCGTTTAAAGAAATATTGTTTACCATTATTCCTCCTAAAGTTTTTCAAATATTATAATATTTTACATTTTTTTTTCAATCTAAATCTACCTTGAAAAAATAGGATTTATAGGATAAAATTAACCTTAAAAATCAAGAAGGAGTAATCAATGTTAAAAAGAATTGAGGAAATATGTGACAGTTTAAATATTGAAAATGAAAATATGATCCTTTATGGAAAATATATCGCTAAAATAGATCTTAAAGAGAGAGAAAAAAGGAAAAAATTTGGAAAAATGATTCTTGTTACAGCGATGAATCCCACACCGTATGGTGAGGGTAAGACAACGGTATCTATAGGATTATCGGATGCTTTAAATTATTTGAATAAAAAATCTATCGTTTGTTTAAGAGAACCATCTCTTGGTCCTGTTTTCGGTGTAAAAGGTGGAGCCACAGGAGGTGGATTGGCAAAGATCGAACCATCAACGCAGATAAATCTCCATTTCACCGGTGATATACACGCTGTTACTTCTGCACATAACCTTTTAGCAGCGATGATCGATAACGCTTATTCAAGGAAAAATTTATCCCATTTTCAACCGAGGGATATATTTTTCCATAGGGTACTGGATATGAACGATAGATCTTTAAGGAAGGTAATAATAGGAGTCGGTGATGATAGTGGACAGATAAGGGAATCGAAATTCGAAATAACAGCAGCATCAGAGGTTATGGCTATTCTCGGTTTATCCTATGATCTTAAAGAACTCAAGGAAAGGTTATCAAAGATCCTAATAGGTATTTCTATTGAAAATAAACCTGTCTTTTCTTCCGATGTTGGTGCACAGGAAGCGATGACAATACTTTTAAAGGATGCTCTCAATCCAAATCTTGTTCAGACTTTAAACAACAATCCTGCTTTTGTTCACACTGGACCTTTTGCTAATATAGCACATGGAACCTGTTCCATCACTTCGATAGATCTCGCTTTAAGACTATCAGATTATGTTGTTGTTGAAGCAGGATTTGGAAGTGATCTCGGTGGCGAAAAATTTATCGATATAGTTGGTAGAAACAAAAAGATGAATCCACCAGATTTTGTAGTTATCGTTGCAACACTCCGTGCTATTAAACATCATGGAGGAGTTAAAGTTAAAAATATGAATGAAAGAAATTTTGATGCTGTTAAAAACGGTTTCTCCAATCTTGAAAAACATATAGAAAATATGAAATATTTCAACATAAAAACCGTAGTCGCTCTTAACAGATTCACAGATGATGATCCTGAGGAGATAAAACTTCTTGAAGATCTTGTAAGAGAGAAAGGTTGCGAAATTTTTACCATCGATGTTTTCAACAAAGGTTATAAAGGTGCACTTTCCCTTGCTGATTATATTTCAAAAAATATCGAAAAAAATTCTCAAGAGGTAAGATATGCTTATGAACTTACGGATCCTGTTGAAGAAAAGATTAAAAAGATAGCATACAATATCTATGGAGCCTATGGTATCGTTATAAACAGGAAGGTAAAAGAGAAAATAAGTTTTATAGATGAGTTGGGATTCAACAATCTCCCCATATGTATCGCCAAAACGCAGTATTCACTTTCTGATAACGAAAAGATGCTTGGAAGACCCAAAAACTTTAATATTGAGATAAAGGATATTAAGATTTCAAGCGGTGCTGGATTTCTCGTTGTTTATCTTGGAAATATAATGACTATGCCTGGCCTTCCAGATGAACCAGCCTCTTTAAAAATGTTCATAGATGAAAAAGGTAATATAAAACTTTAAATCTTTTATTGACAATTTTATTTAAATAAATAGAATTAAAATAATAAACTCTGAGGATGTATGGAAGATAAAAAATTTAATTCATCCGGTATAGAACTTAAAAGTTGTTATTTCAATGATGATTTGAAAAAGGAACCTGAACTTGGAAAACCTGGCGAATATCCATTCACAAGAGGTGTTTATTCCACGATGTATAGAGGAAAACCGTGGACAATGAGGCAATATGCTGGATTCGGCACTGCCGAGGAGACAAACAAGAGATTCAAATATCTTCTTGAAAATGGTCAAACAGGGTTATCAGTAGCCTTCGATCTACCAACACAACTTGGACTCGATTCTGACGATCCTTTATCAAACGGTGAGGTTGGAAAAGTTGGAGTTGCCATTTCAACTATAGACGATATGGCTCTTCTTTTCGACGGTATTCCTCTTGATAAGGTTTCAACCTCAATGACCATTAACGCTTCCTCTATGATAATACTTGCTATGTATATCATCGTGGCAAAAAAAAGTGGTGTTGGAATGGATAAACTTTCAGGTACCATACAGAACGATATATTGAAAGAATATACTGCAAGGGGAAACTATATTTTTCCACCTGAACCATCGATGAGATTAACGGCTGACATATTTGAGTTCTGTTCAAAAAATCTTCCCAAATGGAATACAATTTCAATATCTGGTTATCATATAAGGGAGGCTGGTTCAACCGCTGTTCAAGAACTCGCTTTCACATTCGCTGACGCGATAGCATATGTTGAATATGCTATGAAAAAAGGACTTGCCGTTGATCAATTCGCACCAAGGTTATCCTTCTTCTTCAACGCTCACAACAATTTCTTTGAGGAGATTGCAAAATTCAGAGCTGCAAGAAGGATATGGGCAAAAATAATGAAAGAGAAGTTTAAATCTAAGAATCCAAAGAGTATGATGTTAAGATTTCATACTCAGACAGCAGGTTCAATGTTGACAGCTCAGCAACCTGCCAACAACATAGTAAGGGTTGCATTACAGGCACTCTCCTCTGTTTTGGGAGGAACCCAATCACTCCACACCAATTCGTATGATGAAGCACTCGCATTACCAACAGAGGAATCTGTTAGAATCGCTTTAAGAACACAGCAAATAATTGCATATGAAAGTGGAGTATGCGATGTAGCGGATCCACTTGGAGGAAGTTATTACATAGAAAGTTTAACAGACGAGATAGAAAAACTGGTCTGGGAATATCTTGGAAAAATAGAGAAGATGGGAGGTGCTGTCAAGTGTGTTGAATCAGGTTATTTTAAAAATGAGATACATAACTCTTCTTACAGCTTTCAGAAAGATGTGGAATCGGGGGAAAAAATAATAGTTGGACTCAACAGGTTTACAATCGAAGAGGAAATAAAGACAAACCTTATGAAGATAGATGAATCGGTTGAGTTGAAAAGGAAGGAAATTTTAAAAAATTTCAGACAGAAAAGAGATAACGAACAAGTAAAAAAGATACTTGAAAAGATTTCACAGGTTTGTGATACGGATGAAAATCTCTTTCCATATGTTTTAGAAGCGGTTGAAAATAAAGCCACTATGGGAGAGATAATAAATGTAATGAAAAATAAATGGGGGTTATTCGATAATGATTAAAAAATTCAATCACATTTCAATCGCAGTTTCCGATCTTTCAAAAAGTAAAAAGATTTTTGAAGAAATTTTTAACAAAAAATGTGATATGGAAGTTGAGGTTTCAGATCAAAAAGTAAAGGTTGCTATGTTTAACATAGGTGGAGTGCTTTTTGAGATAATACAACCAACGGATATGGACACATCGATAGCACAGTTTGTTGACAACAGAGGGAACGCTTTGCACCATATCGCCTTTTCTGTTGATGATTTACAGAAAACAATAGAAGAGTATATCAAAAAAGGTTACAAGATGATAGATCAGAAACCAAGAATGGGTGCCGAGGGCAATCCAATAGCATTTATGCATCCAAAATCATCAGATGGTATTTTAATCGAGTTTGTTGAGGAAAAAGGGGAGAACAAAGATGAATAATTTTAAAATTTTCGAAGAAAAATTGAAAGAAAGAAAAATCAAAGCAAAGGTTGCCATTGTTAACGCAACGATAGACTCAGCGATAGATGCAGCAGTTGAAGCGGCAAAAAAGGGTTTCGCTTATCCAATATTTATAGGAAAAAAGGAAAAGATTGAGGAACTTCTTAAGAAGGTTGATTACAAAAACGAATATGAGATTATAGATTCTGCTGATGAAGTTCAATCTGCAAAAATAGCGGTATCTCTTGTCAAGGAAAAAAAGGCAGATGTTATTCTTAAAGGATCGATTACAACTTCAAATTTTATGAAACCTATTTTAAGTAAGGATAATGGTATAGTAAAACCGGGTTCACTTGTTTCACACATATCTGTCTTCTCTCTTCCAACATATCACAAATTTCTAATAGTAACGGATGTTGCCATAAACATAATGCCAACGCTTGAAGAAAAAGTCAAGATAGTTAAAAATGCGATTGAACTTGCCATAAACCTTGATATACAGAAACCAAAGGTTGCCATACTCGCGGCAGCGGAAACTGTGAATTTAAAGATGCCTTCTTCGGTTGATGCAGCGATAATTGCAAAGATGGGTGATAGGGGTGTCTTTGGTGATGCGATAGTGGAAGGACCAATGGCTTTAGATCTTGCTGTTTCAAAGGAAGCGTGTGAAGAAAAAAAATTCCATAGTCCTGTAGGTGCGGATGCTGATATAGTTGTTGCTCCAGAGATAGATGCTGGAAATGTTTTATATAAATCTTTAACAAAACTTGCAAAAGCGGATCTTGCAGCGATACTGGTTGGTACACTCGTTCCCGTTGTTCTAACATCAAGAGGTGATACCGCTGAAATAAAATACTGGTCACTCGTTCTTGCAATGATGATGTTAAAAAAATAGAGGTTTATGATGAAAATTTCTATAGGTAGTGATCATAGAGGCTTTAAAATAAAAGAGAAGATAAAGAAGTGTGATGATTTTGAGTTTATAGATAGAGGCACTTTTTCTGAAGAATCTACAGATTATCCTGATTATGCTAAACTCGTTGCAGATGATATTTTACAAAAAAGGGCTGATTTTGGGATTCTGATCTGTTATACAGGGATCGGAATGTCTATATCTGCTAATAAAATAAAAGGGATAAGAGCAGCATATGTTATCGATGAAGAGTATGCTTTACTAGCAAGGAAACATAATGATGCCAACATCCTTGTTCTTGGTGCAAAGGTTGTTGAAAATAAAGATCTCTGCAAAATTGTAAAACTCTTTACAGAGCAGACTTTTGAAGGTGGAAGACATTTAAAAAGGATAGAAAAAATTTCGTCTTTAGAAAACTGATTAAAGATTATAAAATATTGACATTTTTAGATCTATGTTTTAAAATAACAAAAATTAGTGGGGCTATAGCGCAGTTGGGAGCGCGTTTGACTGGCAGTCAAAAGGTCACGGGTTCGACTCCCGTTAGCTCCATTTTAAACAGGAGGTTAAATAGATGAGAAGGTTTTGGTCGCTTACATTGATTTTTTTGATCATATTTGTATCAATCATTTCCTGTTCTAAAAATAAAGGCACATTTATAGATTTTGCTTCTATAAAGGATGCACAGAGAACGATGACAAAATTGACAAACCTTATGGAACAATACTATGTTGAACATGAATCTTATCCTTCCACACAGGAAGATTTTGAAGAGAAAATCAGACCTTATTTTATAACAAAAAATGCCGAAGGACAGGATGTTGACAAATGGGTTGAAATGGTCGAACATGTTTTTGCTGATAAAAAAATATATTATCAGACAAACGATCCTAAAAAAAACTATTTTGCTTATGGAAGAGCAAAAGATTCAAACAAAACTATAGTTTTTTGCAGACCCCCTATTCAACATGTTGATACAACTGTTTTAAAAGATGAAAATTCAAATAAACCAGTAGGTAAATAAGGAGATTTTAAAATGGGTAGAAAAAGTTTAATTATCTTTATAGTGATACTTGTATTGATTTTAAGTTGTCAGGCTACAACTCAATCAACGCCAAAGATTGAAACAACAACTGAAAATGTTTCTGAAGCCGTAAAATACTTTGATTTTGGAAAAGAATATTTGAAAAATAAAATCTATGATTCCGCTATCAGAAATTTTCAAAAATCTATAGAGGAAAGTTTAGATTTTATAGAAGCGTATAACGGACTTGGATTAAGTTTTGAAGGTAAAATGGATTATACCAGAGCAGAATCACTTTATAATTTTATGATCACAAATTTTTCCAAAAATGCTGAAGGATATGTTAACCTTGGAAATCTTTATTCAAAAATGAAAAAATATAATGATGCTGAGAAATTTTATTTTGACGCTCTTTCTGTCGATTCGATGAACTCAAAAGCATATTTTGGACTTGCACAGATATATGAATACATTTCTCCTTCAAAAAAAGAGTTAACAAAATTGAAATGTTATGAGAAAGCGTGCACTTTTGATCCCGAGAATCTAAAAGCGGCATACTCATATGCAAAAGCACTTATAAAGATAGAGGAGTATCAAAAGGCAGTAGATCTTTTGAAAAAAATTTCAGAAGCACATCCAACATTCGTAGAGCCCCTTTCAAATCTTGCTGAAGCATACCTCGAAACGAAACAATATCAAAAATCTATAGAAACTTACAATAAAGTTAACCAACTTGATTCAACGATAGTTAACACATACCTTGGACTTGCAAGAGCATATCAGGGGCTTAAGGATTACAACCAGGCAGAAAAAAACTATTCTAAGATGATTTCACTTATGCCATATTCAATCGTTCCATATCTTTACCTTGGTCAGATGTATATTGAAATAAAAAATTATGATAAGGCTATAGGTTATCTTGAAAAGGCACTTGCAAAAAGTCCAAATGATGTCAACGCCTTGCTTCTTATGGCTCAATCATATTTTTTGAAAGTTGATCCTTTTAACGCAAAAAAAAGTGATGAAAATTATCAGGAAGCTCTTAAATTACTTGAGAAATCAAGTTCATATTTCAAAAAGATTATAGATCTTAAAGGTAAATATTTAAAAGAAGCACAGACAGGTCTTGAAAATATAGAAAAAAGAAAAAAGGATATCGATCCAACAAGGTGGTAAAATAAACGCGAAATGAAATTGGTAAAATGGGAGGTGGTAAATGGTTGATAAAATTTTTGGTTTGATTAAGCTCACCATTTTTATTTTGATCGTTGGACTTTTGGGTTATAGCGGATGGCAGTATATGGTTATGGAGATTAAAAACTATCAAATCAAAGAAGAGATAACTAGAGTTCTTTATGGTGAAATAAGAAACGATGAATATATCGTTAAAGAAAAAGTTCTTGAAAAACTTAACAAAAAGGGAGTTAATTTAACCTATGATGATCTGAATGTTGTAAAAGAAGAATACTCCTGCCATATTGAATTTACTTATATTGATTCAATAACTATACCTATTATCAAAAAATCTTTCTATTTTGAAAAGGAGATCAATACAACTGTTACACCTCAGTAAAATATTTATTTTCCTTCTTTCTGTTTTTAAATTTACCCTGCTTTTACCATCATTAAGCAGGGTTTATTTTTATGGTAACAATTTTGTTTCAGATCAAATAATTGATTCCATATTTAACAATTTTAATGTTAAAGATGGAATAGATTCGGTCATTAAAATTTACCTTGAGAATGGATTTCCTTTTATATCGTTAGAAGTGGATTCAGTTTTAATGAGGGGAGACGCCGATCTATATTTTATAAGAATAAAGGAAAATGGGAAATATTTTGTTGATCATATAGAAAATGTTTCAAATGTTAAGAACTCCTTTCTAAACGGTTCTTTAAGGTTAAAAAATAAAATTTTTAATGAAAAGTATATTAAAAAGAAATTGAAAGAACTTGATATTCATGATGGAATTTTTGTTGATACGATTTTTGATGTTTGCAAATATTCAGACACCTCCGTGGTAATAAAGACCAATATAATACAGGGTAAAATGTCTTCAGTTTCTGGAATTCTTTCAAGTTCACTTGACACTTTTAAAATCAATGGATTTTTAAATATTCTTTTAAAGAGCCCTTTTGGAAATTTTGATACTTATTCTATAGATTATCAAAGAATAAAAGGATACAATTCATTTCTTGATGTATATTTTGAATACCCATATTTGTTTTCTTTACCAACTGGAATCTTTGGAAATTTGAGTTTTCAATCTATTGATACGACATATAACATAGAGAATTTTAATTTTGGATTTAAAATATTTTTTACAGATAAATTGACTCTTACAACAGGATATGGGCAAAAAAATGTAAATTACATCAAATCCGATTCAACGGATTTGAAGGAAAACTACATAAGTGGAGGTCTTGAATATAAAAGTAAAAACTTGCTTTCATCAAGCAAAATTTTTTATAATTTTAAAAATTTAACAAATAACTGGACAAGTCTTATAGAGAAAGGCGAGTTTAAAAATTTTTACCGTAAAATTGGCTATTCGTTCACTTTTGATTCATATCTCAACTTTTCCGATTCTTTGAAAGATTATATGAAAATCTTTATAGGTGGTAATAAGAATATTAAAGGTTATCCGGAAGATTTCACTCAGGTTTATAATTTTATCTACGGTGAATTTAAAATCGGTTATCTTACAAAACAATTTTTCCCCGGTCTTTTTTTAGATTTTATATTTTATAACATAGAGAATATAAATATTTACAATTCTTACAGAAATCTTTTATCCTATGGGATATTTTTGATCGCAAAAAATGAAAATTATCAAACAACCATTTATTATGCTTTGAACAGGGATATTTCAATAGTTGAGGGAAGAGTTCATCTGATATTTTCAGTCTTTTTTTAACAGAAAAGTTTCTATCTCTCCAACATATAACCTGTGGTAATCTTTTTGTGGATAATGTTTTAAAAGTTCTTTTTTTATAAATTTGTTTTCTTTTTATATCATCATAATATATTTTTTTGCAAACTATGGCGAGTCTTGCCTGTTGGTATATTTCCATAACTATTTTTTTAATATTATCCTTATCCTTTAGTTTATGTCAACTATTTATTTTATTGTTGACATTTAGAGAGCATTTTAATATATTCTAAAATATGTATTATAAGATTAAAAATATTCTTGATATACTTTTTTCGTTGATATTGATAATTCTTTTAATGCCTTTATTTATTATAATTTCATTTTTAATATATCTTGATACAAAAAGACCTATCCTCTTTTTACAGGATAGGATCGGTAAGGATGGAAAAGTTTTTAAAATGATAAAATTCAGAACAATGTTTATTGGTGCGGAAAAGATGGGTATTTATGAATTTAAAAATGATAAAAGAGTTACAAAAGTTGGTAAATTTTTAAGGTTAACATCACTTGATGAGATTCCACAGTTGTTCAATATCTTAAAGGGTGAAATGTCCTTTATAGGTCCAAGACCTGTTCTAACATATCATCCATTCAAATATGAAGAATATACAGAGATGCAGAAAAAAAGGTTTCTTGTCAAACCGGGTATAACCGGACTCGCTCAGATCAATGGAAGAAAAGAGATAGACTGGAATAAAAGGTTTGAATATGATATATTTTATGTTGATAATTTGAAATTGCTTCTTGATTTTAAAATTTTGATTTTAACCTTTAAAAATGTTCTATTGACAAAAAATAATTTAAATACAGAAGAAACTGTTAAAAAAAATTAAATGGCATTAAGATTTCTTTATATCACAAACAATACTGATGTAGCGCTTATAGCCCAGAAAAATGGTGTTGAATGGATTTTTGTGGATCTTGAGTTTCTTGGAAAATCTGAAAGACAGAAAGGGAAGGATAGTCTAATTTCAAATCATAAAATAGATGATGTAAAAAAAATAAGAAAAGTTTTAACCTTATCAAAATTACTCGTAAGAATAAATCCTATACATAATGGAAGTGAAAATGAGATAAAAGAGGTTATTGATAATGGTGCCGATATTATAATGTTACCATATTTTAAAACTATGTTTGAAGTTGAAAAGTTTTTAAATTTTACATACGGAAAAATTAAGAGAATTCTTCTTCTGGAAACAAAAGGTTCTGTTGATTTACTAAAAAGTTTGATAAAGATAAAAGAAGTTGATTATTATTACATCGGATTAAATGATCTATCGATAGATTATGGATTTAAGTTTATGTTCGAACCGCTCGCTTACGGTTTGGTAGATGAGATCTCTGTCAAGATAAGATCAATCTCTAAAGAATTTGGATTTGGTGGAATAGCGACACTAGGCGGTGGACTCCTTCCAGCCGAATATATTCTTGCAGAACATTATAGACTCGGATCCTCTATGGCTATACTATCAAGAAGTTTCTGTAATTTTAAAGATTACAAAAATATTTTAGATTTTGAAAAAAGATTTTCAGATGAACTAAAAAAAATAAGAGAATATGAAAAGATAGTTCAAAATATAGATAAGGATTTTTTTAAAACTAACAATGAAAAGATGAAAGAAATTGTGAAGAAAATTATTAAAAGGGGTTAAGATGAATATTGAAATAAAAAAAGTTCTTGATGAGAGAAAAGATTTACAGAAATTTTTGTTCATCAAAGGGTTTCTTATAACAACAAAAGATATAAAACCTCAAAGTGATAGATTTCCCCTTTACTCAAATTTTCAACTCAAAAAGATAAATGATTACAATTTTTGGATATATGATAAAGTTAATTTATTCTCTTATGAAATCAATGGAAAAATTTTTTTCTTAATAGGACACGCTTATAATCCATTTATTATGGAACATAACGAAAACAATATTTTAAAATATATATCAGAGGGTGAAGAAATAGGTGAAAAAGAATATTTCAATAGAATAGATCAACTAACTGGAATATTTATTACAGGTTTTATAGAAAAGGAGAGGATAAGATTTTTAACTGATGCATCCGGGATGCAGTATGCCTGTTATGGTAAATATAAAGAAGATATTTTTATCTCTTCACATATTCAACTTGTAAACGATCTTCTTGATTTAAAAAGTATCGAATATGTTGATAAACTTATAAATTATAGATGGTATAAATATATGATGGGGAACTATCTACCCGGTGATCTGACACCTTTTGAAGAGTTTAAAAGACTGATCCCCAACACTTATGTTGATTACAAAAATAAAGAATTCAAAATTGGAAGGTTTTATCCTGTAAAACCTCTCGAATATGTTAAAGATAAAACTGAATATGGAAATCTTATTAAAGATGCTGCAGAAATAATGAGAAATAATATGAAATTGATATTGAAAAAATGGGGAAAACCGGCGATTTCTCTGACAGGTGGATTGGATAGCCAGACAACACTTGCTGCAGCAAACGGTATGTATGATAAGTATTCAGTTTTCAGTTATATTTCAATGTTCAGGGAAAAAGTTGATACTGAAGTTGCCAAAAAAAAATCATCAAAGTTTAATATAAAACATACCATATACGATGTTCCGGAAAGAAACGAAGAAATAGAGGATTTTGAAATTTATAAAATGATATTGATACATAATGAAGGGGAGATCGGAGAAAATAAAGATAACGATATAAGGAAAAAGATCTATCTGATGAAAAATTTTGATTATGATGTTGAAGTAAAAAATTGGATCGCCGAAACTTTCAGAGGTTACGCTTATAAATATTTTGGTAGAAAAAAATTTCATAAAAGTTTAAAGCCAAGAGATTATTCTTCATTGTATAAAATATTTTTACTTGATAGAAAACTATTGTATGAAACAGATAAACATTTCAAAGATTACATTAAAAAAACAGAATTAAAGGAACATCTATTCAATTATGATGAGACCGATCTTTTTGTTTGGGAGATGATGCATGGTGGAAAATGCGGACTAAATATTGGAGTTATGAAATTCTCTTTTGATATAACAATACCTTATAATAACAGAAAACTTCTTGATATGTTATTGAGAACTGATATTAAGGATAGGATCGATGATAGGATTCATCTTCATTTAACAAAATATTTAAATGAAGAACTCTATAATATGAAATTGAGAAATGTCAACTTAAATGAAACAAGGCTGAGAAAATTTATGGCTAACATTTATTTCACCCTTAACACTTCCATACCATTCTGATGAAAAGAATTTTATTAACCGGAGCATTAAATTTTGATGAAAATTTTAAAGAAAGAGTTGAAAAACTTGGTTTTAAGATATTTTACCATAAAGATGAGAAGAAAAATGTCCCAGAAGAGTATTTAAAGGTAGATGGGGTTGTATGTAACAATCTTTTTATCAAGAATGATATATCAAAATTTAAACATTTAAAGTTTATTCAACTAACGAGTGCTGGAATTGATAGATTACCGAACGAAAAAATAAAAAGAATGGGAATAAAGATCTTCACAGCAAAAAATGTTTATGCTATACCTATTTCAGAATGGGTTATAATGAGGATACTCGAGATATACAAAAATGTCAGAGAATTCGAAAAAATACAAAAAGAGCATAGGTGGGAAAAAATAAGGGATATTGAAGAGTTGACTGATAAAGTCGCAGGTATTATTGGTTATGGTAATATAGGTAAAGAGATAGCAAGAAGGTTGAAACCTTTTGGCGTAAAAATATATGTATGTGATATTAAAAAAAGTGCAGATAAAAATGTTGATAAATTCTTCTCTTCACAAAAAATTGATATTTTTTTAAACCAGATAAATATTTTAATCTTAACTTTACCTTTAACAAAAAAGACAAAAGGGTTAATAGATATAAAAAAAATGGATCTGATGAAAAATGATTCCTTAATTATAAATGTTTCAAGAGGTGCAATTATAAAAGATGAAGATCTTAAAAAAATTTTGCAAAGGGGTAAATTTAAAGGAGTATATCTTGATGTTTTTGAAAATGAACCACTTTTTGAAGATGATCCTCTGTGGGATTATAAAAATGTTTATATAACACCCCATAACAGTTTTGTATCGGAAAAGATAAATGACAGGTTGTTAAATTTAATATTTAAAAATCTAAAAAAAATGTTATGAAAAGAATTCTTTTAATTTCACCTAAAAATAGAACCGTATACAATTTCAGAGGGGATCTTATAAAGGATCTGCAAAAAAAGGGATTTCAGGTCTTTGTTTCAATACCAGATTTAACAAACATAGAAAAGATTGAAGAGTTGAATGTTTCTTACAGGGTAATAAAATTATCCAAACATGGTTTAAACTTTTTTGATGATTTAAACTATATTTTGAATTTAACAAAATATATCAAAGAGATAAAGCCAGATTTAATACTAGCCTATACTGTAAAACCTATAGTTTACGGTTCAATATCTACCAGAATATCGGGTGTTAAAAATTTTTATTCAATGGTTGAAGGTTTAGGATTCATCTTTATTTCAAAGAGTATAAAAGCAAAAATCTTGAATGTTATTATAAGATATCTTTACAAATTAGCGTTTAAATTATCAAAAAAAATAATTTTTCTTAACGATGATGATTTAAAACTCTTTACGATGTCAGGGATAACTAAAAAAGAAAAATCTTTTGTTGTTAACGGAGCAGGAGTCAATCTTGAAAAATTCAAACCATTACCTTATCCAGAAAAAATAACTTTTTTCATGCTATCAAGACTTTTAAAGAGTAAAGGGGTTATGCAATACCTTTATGCCTGTGAAAAGATTAAAAGAGAATATCCACAAATAGAATGCATACTTCTTGGAAAAATTGAAAATATGCCGGATGCTATACCAGAAAAAGAGATTATGAAATTTATTGAAAATGGTGTTGTTGAACTTTTTGGTGAGACTGAAAATGTTATAGATTTTTATAAAGAATCATCAGTTTATGTTTTAACTTCATACAGGGAAGGGGTTCCAAGGACTGTTCTTGAAGCGATGGCCTGTGCAAGACCCATAATAGTTACAGATGTTCCCGGATGTAGAGAAACCTTGAAGGAAGGGTATAATGGATTCTTTGTTCCCTTAAACGATGTTGATAAACTTGTTGAAAAAATGGAATGGTTTATAAAAAATGAAGATAAGATTCAAATACTTGGTAAAAATTCTTACGAACTTTGTGTTGAAAAGTTTGATGTTAAAAAAGTCAATAAAAGTTTATTGAAAATAATGCAGATAGATTAACAATTAATCTTATATGGTTCAACTTGAGGTTTAATATGATAAGAGTTTTACAGGTTTTCGGAAGAATGGATAGAGGTGGCTCTGAGACCTTGATGATGGAGATTTATAGAAATATTGATAGAAAAAAGATTCAATTTGATTTTCTTGTTCATACTAACGAAAAATGTGCATACGATGAAGAGATTCTTTCACTGGGTGGTAGGATTATAAGGGCCCCAAGATATAATATTTTCAATCATTTCTTTTACATTAAAATTTTAAAAAATATTTTCCAGAAAAATGAAAATAACTGGAAGATAGTCCATAACCATTACTATACTATATCTTCATTGATTTTTAAAGTTTTAAAAGATAAAAATATTAAATATATTGTCCATTCCCACAATGCCTCTGTCGGTTATAACATTACAGGGTTGATAAGAAGTTTAATGGTTAAAGATATAAAAAATTGTGATTGTATAAAATTTGCCTGCTCAAAGAAGGCTGGTGAATTCTTATTCAAAGATAAAAGTTTTTTTCTTTTTAATAACAGTATAGATGTTAAAAAATTTATATTTGATCCTATGTTAAGAAACAAATTGAGAAAAGAGTTAAATTTAGAAGGTAAAATAGTGATAGGACATGTTGGTAGTATTTTTTATCCCAAAAATCATTCTTTTTTAATAGATATTTTTTATGAATTTCAAAAATTAAAAAAGGATTCAATCTTGATTTTGGTTGGAAAGGGTGATATGGAAAGAAGGATAAGAAGAAAGGTGAAAAATTTAAATTTAGAAAAAAAAGTAATATTTTTAGGTGTAAGAAATGATGTTAACAGAATTTTAAACTCTTTTGATATTTTTGTCTTCCCTTCTCTATACGAAGGATTAGGAATAGTTTTAGTAGAATCTCAAGCAAATGGGTTAAAATCTATAGTCTCTGATAGGATTACAAAAGAGGTAAGAATAACCGAACTTGTTGATTTCTTACCTCTTGAAATGGGTGCAGAATACTGGGCAAAATATATATTAAATTCACTTGATTATGAAAGGAAAGATAGGATTGATGAATTAACAAAAGCAGGGTATGATGTTTTAGAAAATACCAGATGGCTTGAAAAGTTTTATGAGGAACTGATAACAAAAAAATGAGAAAAATCTGGATTCTATTTTTTATACTGATTATTTTAACTTCTCTCTTTAAACCTTTAATAGGTGATTTTGAATTCGCTTCTTTATTCTTTGTTTTGATAGATTTTTCATTATCACTCTTAATCCTTCTACAGTTTAAAACTAAATTTAAATATATTTTTATTTTAGGTTTTATTTTAAGAGTTTTTGTAATCTTCTGGGATATCTATTTTAAAAATATCTTCAGTTTACCCAATTCAGGGGCTGATTCTGAAGGTTATTATTATTATGCGATTCAAATATCAAATTATGAATCTTTTACAGATTTTTTTACAAGAGGTGGTATCTATTCTTTTATAAATGGGATATTATTCTATCTAATTGGACCACAAAGAATGGTAGGTCAATATTTAAATGTTCTTTTTGGATTAAATATGATCATTCTGACAAAAAAAATATTTGATCTTTTGAATATAAGTGAAAAAAATAAATTTTATTCTATTTTGATAATCTCTTTATTTCCAAATTCATTGATAATGTCTGGAATTTTTTTAAGAGAGAGTATTATTTCATTTTTAACGACTCTATCACTCTATTATTTTACATTATGGTTTAAAAATGGAAAGAACAGATTTTTATTTTATAATGTTATAACAATTTTGTTAGCATCTCTCTTTCATTCAGGTATGTTATCACTTCTATTTGGATTTATTTTTCCATTTTTATTTTATTCATCCGAAAGAAAGAAATTTTATTTTACAAAGAGAACCATAATGACTTTTGGATTCTTTATATTTGTTTTCTTTATAATATATTTTAGATTTTCCGATATTTTCTTGATGAAATTTAATGGAATAGAACAGATAGGGGATTATTATAATACTATAAATTTACGACTTGGTGGTTCAGCATATTTGAGAAATTTAAGAATAGATTCACCATTACTATTGTTTTTATTTGGACCGATTAAATTTATCTATTTTTATATTTCACCTTTACCATTCGATTGGAGAAACATTTTTGATCTTATTACTTTTTTCCTTGATGCTTTTTTATATTTAATTATAATAATAGAAATTTTCTATTTTCTTATAAAAAACAAAAGTTTTTATTTAGAAAAGGAATACATTATTAGCCTTATTCTGGTAATATTGATAACAGCAATAATCTTTGGTTCAGGTGTCGGAAATACAGGTTCAGCCTTAAGACACAGGTATAAATTTGTTTCAATTTTTATAATTTTATTTGGTTTATTATCAAAAGATAATAAATTGGTCAGGAAAGAAATATGAAAATATTATATGTAACAGGTTTAACGATTCCTTTAAAGGATCTATTGAAAGGTAAAAAAGAAGAACAAATAACAGGGCTGCCAGGGTTCTATTATCCCTGGAAATATCTTGTAAAAAAAGGACATCAGGTTGATTTTGTTTTCATTTCAAACTTTAAAGAAAAATATAAGATAACTGTTGATTGGTTTAATGAAAAAAATATTTTAGCCAATATTTATGCTCCATATAAAGAATATAGATTTATGAGATTCTTAAGACAGATATTCAGATTGATACAACTTTTTTATTACACTTCAAAGGCTCTTAAAGTCAAGAAATATGATTTTATATATTGTAAGAGTTATGAAGGATTCGCAGGACAGGTTCTTTCAAAAATATATAAGATACCATCAGGTATAAGATTGTTTGGAGATTTTACTTTTTGTTATAATGATATAAAAAAATATGGTAATTTGAAAGCGATAATGAAACATCCTTTAGAATATTTATCCTTTAAAGTTGGAGCCAATTTTTTACTTGCAACCGATGATGGTAGTAATTGTGATGATCTGTTTAAAATGTGGGGAAATAAAAAGACTAAATTTTATTTCTGGAAAACTGGAATAGATCTAAATCTACCAAAAGATGAAAAAATCAATATAAAATTGCCAGAAAATTTTTTGTACTATCCTGCAAGATATGTTGATTGGAAAAGACAGGATAGGGCGTTGAAAATACTTAAGTTACTATTTGATAAAAATATAAAAAATGTATATTTGATCTTTACTGGAAATTTAACTTCAATTGAACATTACAACAATTTACAAAAAAAAGCAAAAGAATACAGTATAGAAAATAATGTGATATTTGAAAAGGAGGTTGTTCAAAATCAAATGAGGTTGATTTCACAGAAATCATTAGCAAATATACTTGTTGCTGATCATTCAAATCTGGGAAATGTTTTTTATGAGATTTTATCTTCAGGTTCGGTTGTTATATCATTTAAAAATAAAGGACTTGATGAATTCATAGTTGATGGTTATAATGGCTTTCTTGTTGATGATGAGGAGGGATTTGTAGAGAATATAAAAAAAATTATTTATGGAAAGATAGATATTAAAAGGATAAAAGAAAATGCCAGAAAGACCGCTCTTGAAAGATTTCTATCTCTGGAAGAAAGATTTTTAAAAGAGGTTGAATTGATAGAAAAGACTGCACAAAAAAATAACAAAAATCTAAAAATATGAAGATTAAAATAGGATTAAACTCCTTGATTCTTACTATAGTTAGACTTTTTAATTTAACTATAATGATTCTTTTTTTTATGATATTAACAAGATTTCTATCCTTATACGATTATGGGACATTTTCCCAGATTTTAATTACAACAAATCTCTCTACGGTTGTCCTGAGTTTAGGACTATCATCGAGTGTTAATTATTTTTTTTCTAAATCTGAAAGTCAAAAGGAAAAGGAAGATTTTTTATCAGTTTTATTTTCAACAATTTTTATAATTTCATTTTTTATCGGCATAATTTTATTATTTTTCACTCCCTATATTTCTAAATATTTTGATAATAGAAATCTTTTATTTTACTCTTACGCTTTTATATTTTTACCTTTCTGTATAATTAGTAAAGAGAGTTTTGATAATATTCTTATAGTTTCAAACAGAATATATTCACTTATGGTATTTAGAATTATACTCTCTTTACTACTTCTTCTGGTTGTTTTTTCAAGTTATATTTTTAAACTAAACTTTGGTCATTTTTTGATACAATATATTTTTGTTGAAATGATTTTATCAGTTATTTTTATCTTTTATATTTATTTTAAAATTATAAGATTTAAATTCCGATTAAATTTTTATCTGATCAAATCTATTCTAAAATTTTCAATTCCCCTTGGTCTTGCATCGACTCTATCAACGATAAATATAGAACTTGATAAATTTGTGATAGGCAGGTTTTTTGATACAGAAAGACTCGCCATTTACACAAATGGTTCAAAAGAGATGCCTGTTACGATAATTTCATTTTCAATCGTTTCCATTTTATTACCCATAATCGTAAAAGAGATAAAAGATAAAAATTATGATAAAGTTTTAGAACTCTGGAATATGTCGAATCGTATCTCTCTGATCATTGTTTCATTTTTTATCTCACTATTTTTTGTCTTTGCACCTGAATTGATCACCATCTTATACTCATCAAAATATATCGAGTCGGTTACCATTTTCAGGATATATTCATTGATTCTATTTTTAAGGTTCACCTATTTTGGGATAATACTCAACGCCTCTGGAAAAACAAGTTTTATCCTGTATACTTCTTTTCTTTCACTGATATTGAATCTGATTTTAAACATATTATTCGTAAAAATTTTTGGTTTTGTTGGACCCGCTATATCAACCTTTTTATGTTCTATTGTAGCAGCCTTTTTACAGGTCTATTATTCTCTTGATATATTAAAAATTAAATTTTCAAAAATTTTTGAATGGAAAAGAATTTTTATAGTAATTTTTAATACTCTATCTTTCACTGTTATACTTTTTGTTCTTAAAATTTTTCTTTTAAAATTCAGGTTTAATCAATACTTGATATTTATCTTTCTTTCTATACTATTTGGTTTATTCTATTTCTTTTTCTTTTATAAAAAAGAATTATTTACCTTATGGAACAAATTGAACGATTATAAAGAAAAGGGGAGTGCTTAATGAAAAAAATTATCGGTTTTTTTTATTATTTTATTATTTTTTTAATTGGCATTTCAGTATCTTTTATTATTTATGACAGAAAATATTTAAAATCAAAATGGTTTAAAAAGCCATCTATAATCTATGCACCCGGATGGTCCTGGGTTGTAAAAGATTTTATGGGTAGAATCTTTTTACACAAAAATGTAACAGTAAATTTCCCAATCTCACCATTTTGCACTGTAATAAATTATAAAAATATTCTTTTTGATCCAGATCAGATAAATATTTTTCAAATGAACGGTTCATATTTTCAAGCCTGGGATGATGCTAAAATAATCATAGGGAAAAATGTCTGGATTGCTCCAAATACTGGTATAATTACAACAAACCATGATTTATATGATCCAAATAAGCATTCACCCGGAAAAGATATAATAATTGGTGATGATTGCTGGATTGGAATGAATTCAGTTATTCTTCCAGGGGTGGTTATTGGTAAAAAAACTGTTGTTGGTGCTGGTTCAATAGTTACAGAAAGTTTTCCAGAGGGTAAATGCGTGATCGCTGGAAATCCTGCAAAAATAATAAAGAATTTAGATTTTAATGATGATTCTGACTCTTAAAAAAAACAAAATAATTTAAAAAATAGATACAATCAATTTCAAAATTCACAATTGACTGTAAAAAATAAAAGTTTATAATATAAAATTAAAAGGAGAAAAATATGTTTAGGAAGAAAAAATTTTTATTTTTTATTCTTTTATTTACTTTTATTTTAATATTTTCAAAAGAACTTAAAATTTTAAAACCACCGATTGCCATAAAGGAAGCATATTATACTTCTATACACGATACGACTATTCTTGATAACTATCATTATTTTAGAAATATTGATGATAAGAGGGTAATCGATTATATCAAAGAAGAGAATGAATATACTGATAGGATGATGTTAAAGACAAAAAAATTACAGGAAAAATTATACAATGAAATTTTAAAAAGGGTTGATAAAAATGAGATATCCTTACCTGAAAGAAGAGATTCTTTTCTATACTACTATAAGGATCTGAAGGGGAAAAATTATCAAATATTTTGCAGAAAGAAAAACAGGAAGAATGAAAAGGAAGAAGTTATTCTTGATGTTAATCAAATCGCAAAAGGTCATCAATTCTTTGATATAAACCTGCTGGAAGTTTCCTCAGATCATAAACTTCTATCTTATTCAACTGATACTCTTGGGAACGAAGTATACACTTTAAAGATTCTTGATATTGAAACTAAAAAATTACTCGATTTACCCCAAATAACAAACATAACATCTTTCGCTTTTAATAAGTATAACGATGGATTCTTCTATACTGTTCAAAATGAGATCTCAAGATCTTATGCTTTACATTTCTTTGATATGATAATGAAAAAGGATACATTGCTTTACGAGGAACCTGATGAAAAGTTTTCAGTCTATATATATAAATCTAAAAATCTTGATTATATTTTCCTTTCGATTTCAAGTTCAAAAACGAGTGAATATTATTATTTACAGAGCAGTGATAGAGAGTTGAAATTGAATCTCCTTGTAAAGAGAGAGGAAGGAATAGAATATTCTTTTGATCAAAGTGGAAAATATTTTTATTATTTAACAAACAAAGAATGTATAAATTTTGATTTTAAAAGGTTCAGGATAGATTCTACCATTGAAAATTCGAATACTATTGTAAAAGGTAATGATACACTTATGATAGAGGGTTTTGATTGTTTTGAAAAATTTATTTCAATCTATGAAAGAGTAAATGGAAGCAAAAAATTAAAATTCTTTTATTTAAACACCGAAGAGTCAAAATATTATGACTTTGAAGAGACAAATTGTATATTTTACCCTTTATCAAACATATCATTTAAAAGGGATAGTTTCAGGGTATCCTACAATTCTTTAAAAACTCCTTCCCAAATAATAGATATAGATGTATGGTCTTTGAAAGGTGTTGTCAAAAAAGTTGATAAGATAAAAGGGTATAATAAAGATAACTATCAAACAGAGTATATTCTTGTTCAAGCATCAGATGGCGAACTTGTTCCATTATCACTTGTTTATAACAAAAAACTTAAAAAGGAAAATATGCCATGTTTGTTGACAGGTTATGGTTCATATGGTTTTCCTCAAGACCCCTATTTTTCAAAGATTAGATTATCTTTACTTGACAGGGGAGTCATCTATGCGATAGCACATGTAAGGGGTGGGAGTGAAAAAGGAAGAAAATGGTATCTTGATGGAAAACTTTTAAATAAAATAAACACTTTTACAGATTTTATTTCGTGCGCTGAATATCTTATAAAAAATAATTATACTTCACCTAATAAACTTGCTATTGAAAGCGCAAGCGCTGGAGGACTTTTGATAGGAAATGCACTTAACAGGAAACCAGAGATTTTTGGCGGCGCTATTCTTTCTGTTCCATTCGTTGATCTTTTAAATACAATGCTTGACACATCCTTACCATTAACTACAGGAGAATTTGAAGAATGGGGAAATCCTAAAGAAAAAGAATATTTCAACTATATGCTTAAATATAGCCCTTATGATAACATAAAAGAAGATAATTATCCACCAATACTTGTTAAATCATCGCTATTTGATGCAAGAGTTATGTTCTGGGAACCATTAAAATGGGTCGCTAAAATGAGAGAAAATAAACTTGATAATAACCCATTGCTTTTAAAAATGGAATTGACTGGTGGACATTCTGGAAGTTCTAGTAAGTATTTACGGTATAAAGATATATCCTTTGATTATGCTTTTTTACTTTATTATGTTTGGAATATCTATAAGTAATTTAAAAAGTTAAAGTCTCAGAAGGGTAATCGTAAGGAGCGATTATAAACTTTAAATTATTGAAATTTAATCTGTTAACAACCTCTTCTTCAACATTTTTCATAGAATTTGTTCTTTTACTTAAATGATGTAAAAATATATACTTAAGATTTGGATTATAAAGTTTAAGTATCACTTTTAAAGTATCCTCATTTGAAAGGTGTCCTTTAGTTGAATCTATTCTTTTTTTTAGTTCAACTGGATAAAATGAGTTATAAAGAAGTTCAATCGAGTGGTTTGATTCTATTATAAGTAGATTGATATCTGAAAGTAGGTTTATTATTTTATCATCGAAACTTCCCATATCAGAAAGAAAACCAATCTTTTTATCTTTGTAAATTATTTTAAATCCAGCATTTACCATATCATGTTCTATAAAAAATGGTAAGATTTCAAAATCTAAGATATTAAATTTTTCTAAATATTGAAAAAATGTTTTGTTTGTATAGTTTGTATAAAGTTTTTTATAAAGAATGTTAAAATAGATCCTTACATTTGGTAATCTTTTGATTATAGAATCAAGACCATTAAAATGGTCTCTATGAAAATGTGTTATAATTATTGCTTTTACATTATTTATATCTAAAAATTTATCCTTTAAAAGTTTTGAAGTCTTTTTGAATGATATACCTGCATCTATAAGAATTAGATTATCTGGTTGAGAGTATAAAATAAAAGAGTTTCCATCAGAACAACTTGATAGGGAGAAAAAATTCACCATTTATCCACAACCTTTAAACATTTTAAGTTATTAAAATTTTAAATTTACAAAAAAATTTGATTGAAATAGAAAAATTATCCACAAGTTGATATTTTAAAATTTTTAAAAGATTTATAAAAAAAAATAGCATCAAAATAAATAGCATAAAGATATTTTTTTAAATATAAGGTTAACAAACTATCTATTTTATTAGTATACAACTTTACATAATATATATTATCGGGTATTGCATATATATACATAAATTGGACTGGTATAATGAAATTATTTATTGTTAGCCCCTTTTTTCTCTTCTTTGTTGTAAATCTGAGTTAAAGGATCTATTGCACCTTCTAAAAGATTTTTTTGAACATATGCTTGTTGTGAATAAGTTGTATTTTTAAAAAGATAGATTATTTTTTCATAAGTATTAAGAGCCTCTTCAACCTGATATTTTGCTTCATAGTATCTTGCAAGTCCAAGATATGCTTCTGGAGTATAAGCGTTTGTTGGCAATTTTTCTATCGCATAATTGTAGTAAACAAAGGCTGAATCAATTTGATTTAAACCCTCAAAAGATTTTGCTATTCCTATATATGCCGCAGATCTTATTTCATCCATACCTATTTTGAATTTCAAAAACTGTTTAAAACTCTTTATAGCATTGTTATAGTTCTCTTCTGGATTTTTTTGCATAGTGGCGATATTTAAATTACACATTCCTATATAGTAATTTGACATTTTTGAAGCGTTTGTGCCATAATAAGTTTGTTTTATGTTTGTAAACAACTCAACTGCCTGTTTGAAATCTCCAGAAACATATATATCAAGTGCTCCAGTCATTTCAAGTTGAGAATTTTTTTCTTTAGCATTGAAAGTCGATTTGAAGGATAGAATTATAATTATTGCAAGTATTAAAACTGAAAACCCGATAAAAAGATATCTCCACCGAGCCTTTCCCCAATTATAGAGATTTAAAACTGATTCTACGAATCTATCCCTTTTTAACTCTTTTTTTGTTACTTTTACTTTTTTTACTATTGCCATAATATCTCCTTTTTATTGCCCCTGACAAGAATCGAACTTGTGGCCCTCTGTTTAGGAAACAGATGCTCTATCCACTGAGCTACAGGGGCATTTTTTAAAAGTGAATTATACTTGATATTGTGTAATTTTCAAGTTTTTTCCTTCCATTTAAGAAATCCAGTTCTATTAAAAATGTTATCCCATAAACTTTACCACCACTTTTTTCAACCAGTTTTGCAGCAGCATTCATTGTTCCTCCAGTTGCAAGAAGATCATCAACAAGGAGTATATTCTCATCCTTATTTACAGCATCGATGTGCATCTCTATCGTTGCATTCCCATATTCGAGTTTATATGTTTCTTCAAAAGTTTTATATGGTAGTTTCCCCTTTTTTCTTATCGGGACAAAACCTTTGTTATACTTGTTTGCAAGTGCAATACCAAAAATAAAACCTCTCGATTCTATTCCGGCAATTTTGTCGATTCTGGAAAAATCAAAATTTTTACCCATAAGATCTATAGATTTTTTGAAAGCATAAGGGTCAAGGATTACAGGTGTAACATCCTTAAAGATTATGCCTTTAACAGGAAAATCTGGAATGTCCCTTATAAGATTTTTTAAATCCATTTAAATCCTCCTTAAAATTTAATTGTAAAACCATCATAATCAGAAGATTCTATATCTTTTATCAACATTTCTTTTACCGTTGCATAATGGTGTTTTGTTTTAACATTTTTCACAAACTCTTCAAGTTGATAATTTTCACCCTGTGCGATAATCAGAACATCACCATTCTCAAGGTTCTTCACATATCCTTTTATTCCGATACTCTTTGCTTCCTTTTGAACAAAGTATCTAAACCCAACTCCCTGAACATAACCTTTAACGATAATTTCAAAAGTTTTCATAAATCTAAATTAAGTTTTATAAATTTTTTTATTTCGCTTATATCTTTTGCTTCAACTATTTTTAAACTTTTTGCATAATTAGATTTATATGATATTATAGGTTTGTTAAACTGTAAAGCATAACCTATCTCTGTTAAAGTCCCATATTTCCCATCTATTGCAACTATTATATCGGAGGAGTTCACTATTATAAAGTTTCTCGCGAATCCAATACCTGTCGATATTGGTATATCTATATATTCGTTTGCGTATTTTTTATCGTAAGGGAGTATTCCTATTGTCAGTCCACCAACTTCCTTTACACCTTTTGAAACCGCTTTCATAACACCTTCACCACCACCACAAATAATCGGCAGTTTGAATTCAGCAAGCATTTTCCCTATTTCAACACTCTCTTTGAAGAGTTCATCATCAATAGCAGAACCTCCAATGATACCTATTATCTTATACATTTTTCAAATCAACTGTTTTATATTTTGATAAAACCTTTTTTACTTCTTCTCTTATCTTTTTTAAATCATTCTCAGTTTTTGCTTCAAACCTTAAAACGAGTATTGGTTGAGTGTTGGATGCTCTTATAAGTGCCCATCCGTTATCAAAATAGACTCTTGCGCCATCGATATCTATAACCCTGTAACCGTTTTCTTTATAATGTTTAACAATTTCATCAACTATTTTAAATTTATCCTCATCTGTCGTATCAACCCTTATCTCTGGTGTCGATATGTAATATGGCATCTGTTTTTTTAATTCGGATATCTTTTTATTTGTTTGAGACATTATTCTCAATATTAGCAAAGAAGCATAGAGTCCATCATCGAAACCAAAAAAGTTTTCTGCAAAAAACATATGCCCTGACATTTCTCCAGCAAGAAGTGCTTTTTCATCCTTCATCTTTCTTTTTAAAAGTGAATGGCCTGTTTTATACATTATGGGAATTCCTCCCTCTTTTAGAATAAACTCCTCAAGTCCCTGTGAACATTTAACATCGAATATGACCTTCTGTTTTGGATTTCTTGAAAGCATATCTTTTGCGAGTATACCAAGTATCTGATCTCCAAAAACAACTTCTCCATTTTCATCAACTATTCCTATTCTATCACAATCCCCATCATATCCTATGCCAATATCATAGCCACCCTTTAGAGTCTTTTCCCTTAATTCTTTTATAAACTCCATAACGGTTGGATCCGGAAGATGGTTTGGGAAATTGCCATCTCTATCATAATTTATAAAATCCGCTCTTATGTTGAGTCTATCAAAAATCTTTTTCGCTATTGGGCCTGCGGTTCCATTACCAGGATCGACGAGTATTCTCATTTTTTTATCTATCTTCACTTTTTCAACACACATCCGTACATAGGCATCATCTATAATTTCGTTTGTAAGTTTCCCTTTTCCTTTTTCAAAATCTTTGTTTAAAATCATCTTATAAAAATTTTGAATAACTTCTCCATATATTGTAACATCGGGATCAACCATTTTTAAGCCGTTAAACTCTATAGGATTGTGTGAACCTGTAACCATTATTCCACCATCAGCTTTGAAATAATATTGTGAATAATAGAGCATCGGAGTTGTAACGATACCAACATCTATAACATCCAGCCCTGTATCAAGGAGACCGTTTATGAAAGATTCCTTTATTCTTGGTCCAGACAATCTTACATCCATTCCAGCAACGACCTTTTTCCCTCCCCTTCTTTTTATATATGTTGCAAAAGCCTTACCTACAAGGTATACATCAGCACTGTTCAAATCCGTCTCCGCTATACCTCTAACATCATACATTCTGAATATAGAACTCTTCATAATTCCTCCTTAATATATCTGTATACATTTTCAAAAATAAGAATTCCAAAAGGATCAATTTTTTTATCAAAGTAAAATTGTCTTCCATCTCTGAATCTTTCAGGATGCGGCATCATTCCAAGTATTTTTCCTGTATTATCTATTATTCCAGCTAAAGAATCAAAAGAGCCATTTGGATTTGATGGATATTTCATAGTTTTATTTCCATTTTTATCAACATAATAAAAAACACCTATTCTGTCAAGAATATTTTTTTTGAAATTATGCACCAATTTCCCCTCTCCATGGGCAACCGGAAGATAGATGAACTCAGGAAAATTTTTTGTAAATATGGTGTTCTGATTCACCTTTAACTTTACCCATCTATCCTCATAGTGAAATGAATCGTTGAAAATTAAACTGACCTCCTGTTTCCATAAACCTTCAATGTTTGGAAGCAATCCGGATTTCACAAGTATTTGAAATCCATTGCATATTCCCAAAATCAACTTACCATTTGAAATATGATTTTGGAGTCTATTAAAAAGATGATGTCTGATTATCGATGAAACTATTCTTCCACTTCCGGTATAATCACCATAAGAGAATCCACCGGGTATAACTATAAAAGAGTATTTTTCAATCTTCTTTTCTTCTAAAAGAAGTTCATTTATAGTGATTATTTCTGGTTTGAACCCAACATTTTCCAATATGAAAGATGTTTCGATCTCACAATTGGTTCCACTTGCTTTTAAAACGAGCGTTTTAAACTTGTTCATAATTTCACCTGTAATATCTGAAAAGTTTTTTTAAAGGATATTCGAAAGATTTTTTCCCCTGTTTTATTCTTATCAAAGGTTTATCTATTGGTTTTCCTATCTTTTTTAAATATTTTTCCCCCATTATACTTTTAGCACACTCTTCATCTTCATCATAAATCTGAACAAGATATCTTGTCTGAGTTTCAGAAAAAAGAAAATCTATAAGATCTCTATCATCTTCCACAATGATTTCAACACCAACATTGTTCCCCAGAGAGGATTCAAAAAGTGAAACGAAAAGTCCACCATCGGAAAGATCATGAGCAGAAATCAAAAGTTTTCTTTTGTTAAGAATATCTATCTTTTTGTGGATTGATGACGATTCTTTTATATCAACTTTTGGAATGAATCCATCAGATATTTTCATTTTTGTGTAAAGAATGGATCCTGCGAGTTCATCTTGAGTCTTTTTACCCGCTATAAAAATAGAGGAAGGTTTTTGGGTTGCTTTAAAATATGAAGACCTGATGTTTGTTATATCAGTTACCGACAATGCGGATATAAGAAGCGTTGGAGGGATTTCTATTATTTTATCCGATGAAATGAAATAGTTGTTTAAGGAATCCTTACCTGATATGAAAGGTGTTTTTAAGAGTCGTGTATACTCATAGCAGGCAACCGCTGATTCAACGATCGAACCGAGTGTAAATGGATTGGATGTATCTCCGAAACAAAAATTATCAAGCAAGAATGTATGTTCAATATCACCACCTATTGATAAAACATTTCTCAACGCTTCATCTATAACCGAGTAAGTCATCTGTTTTACATTCAATTCGCCATATCTTGGATTGATACCACATCCAACAACTATGCACTTCTCTTTTGAATGAAGAGGATATATAACTGAAGCATCGTTTGGTGCATTTCCGGTAATCCCCCCGAGTGGCTTTAGAAGAGTCTGTGATTGGACCTCATGGTCGTATTGTCTTACTATCCACTCTTTTGATCTAACATCATTTGCAGACAACACAGCATATACAGCCTCGTCAAGTGAGAATTTGTATTTTTCTTTTCTTTTTTTCTCTTTAAAGTTTTTGTAGGGTTTTGCTTTCTTTTCATAGAGTGGAACGCCTCTATGTAAAAAATCCATATCAAGTGATAATACTTTTTCATCATAAAAAAATAGTTCTAATTTTTCTCCTTTAAAATATCCAATATGTGATATTGTTGTATCATATTTTTTAGCGATCCTTTTTACACTTTCAAAATTTTTTTCTCCAACAGCAAGAACCATTCTTTCCTGACTTTCCGAGATCCATATGTCGGAATATGTTAAACCTTCATATTTTAAAGGAACTCTATCAAGAAAGACCAAAGCACCTGTTTCCTCTCCCATCTCCCCTATAGCGGAAGATAATCCCCCAGCGCCACAATCTGTTATGGCGTTGAACAAACCTTCCATTTCCATTATGGCATCAAGCATTTTCTTCTCTTCTATAGGATTACCTATCTGAACCGCTCCAGAGGAAATCTCCTGTGATTCTTCTGTAAGTGATGCTGATGAGAATGTTGCCCCATGGATACCATCTCTTCCAGTTTTGCCACCTATCAAAACTATATAATCATTTTTTTGAACTTTTTTGAAACTATTTTTTGATTTCATTATACCTATCGAACCTGCGAATACCAATGGGTTACCTGAAAATCTACCATGATAACAAACAGCTCCATTTATCGTTGGAATACCCATTCTATTCCCATAATCCCTAACACCTTCAACAACCCCTTTAAGTATTTCATCGGGTGGAATAATTTTTTCATTTTCATCAACAGGTTTGTCAACATTTCCAACACAAAAAACATCTGTATTGGCTATGGGTTTTGCAGAAAGACCGGTTCCGATTATATCTCTTATAACCCCACCTATTCCCGTTCCAGCACCTCCATAAGGTTCAAGTGCTGATGGATGGTTATGTGTTTCAACTTTAAAACAAATGTTATGATAATCATCAAATTTAACTATTCCAGCATTATCAGAAAACAATGAAACCGTATCGGGATGCTTTATCTCATAACTTGCTTTCATTATGGTTTCTTTGAAAAGGTTTTTAAATTTTTTATTTTTATACTTAAATGGTGATTTGAAAGTTTTATGAACACAATGTTCAGACCAGGTCTGTGCTATAGTTTCAAGTTCAACATCGGTTGGTTTTCTTTTCAATCTGTTATAGAAATAATCTTTTATTATTTTCATCTCATTAAGATTCAATGAAAGAACCATATCCTTTGATAATTTTTCAAGATCGCCATCAAGATCTATATATTTGATTTCAAAATTTTTTAGTGATCTATTCTTTCTTTCCTTTATTTCAAATTTCCCGATTTCCTCGATCAACGGATTGAAGTATCTGTTTTTAAAAATTTCAACTATTCTACTTTCATCGATAGGTTTTTCAGAAAAAAGATAAAACCTTCTTATACTCTTTACTCTTTCAACTTTGAAATTGGATATCAAAAGATATTCTTTTAAAGTCTCTCCTGAAGAATCCAGAACTTTATCCTTATAATATATATCAATATAAAAAACATTTTTAAAAGGAAGTTCAGGATAAACGAAAAGATCGTCTGTTATAGAATCGACCAACAGTTCTTTCAAAAAATCGATCTCCAAGTTTCCATCCAAATAGTAAAGTGTAGATGTTCTTACTCTGTTTATATTCATCCTGTATCTATTCAAAAGTTTTAAAACTATAAAACCGAGTGCATCATATTCATCCTGTTTGTTCACGATTTCTATAAGCATCTTTCCTCCACATCTTCAATTTCCTGGATGAAACAGTTTTCAAGTCCAAGTTTTTTCGCATAATCGACAACATCTTGATATTCTTCAAATTTAACTCTTCTTTTTAAATTTGGGTCATCGAGTGCTTTATAATAGGGAGTATACTGCGACATTAGAGATAGATAAATTTCCCTACCAAAATTATCATAACAGAATTTTATAATATCTTTTGCGTTTTCAACCATTCCAGGCAGAACCAGTATTCTAACGAGTAGCCCCTTCGTTGCATATCCATATTCATCTATCTGTAGATTTCCCTTTTGTTTGAAAAATTTTATCACATTTTGAAAAGCGATATCCGTATATTTTTTTACCGAAGAATATTTTTCAGCATCACTATTCTTTGAATATCTTATATCAGCAAGATAGATATCAACAACATCATCTAAAAAATCGACTATTTCTGGATTTTCATAAGATGAGGTATTCCATACAACCGGGATATTAAGAAGACCATCCTTAAGTTTCTTGATAACTCTGTATATATGGTATGAATAATGTGTTGGGGTAACTAAATTTATATTTTTCGCTTTTTTTTTCTGAAGTTCAAGAATGATATTGATCAATCTATCCTGATCGTAAGGTTTTCCAACTCCAAATTGGGAAATTGGATAATTTTGACAATATCTACATTTTAATGAACAGTTTGAAAAGAATATCGTTCCAGATCCATCATATCCTGAAATCGGTGGTTCTTCACCAAAGTGTAGATTTCTTGATGCTATATAGATTGTATCATCCGAATTACATTTTCCTTTTTCACCGGATATTCTTTTTACACCACACATGTTACCACAAAGAAAACATCCATCATTGTAAAAATCTTCTATCCTTTTCATAATTTTTTATTCTTTCAATAAGTTTTTTTTCAGTAACGAATTTCCACATTTCCTTTTCGCCCAGTAATATTGCTTCTCTTGATCTGTAATAATCAAAATGTTTTATTGAACTCATATCAGGTTGTATTAAAAAATCGGGTTTATCTATTCCCAATCTAAATTTTGCAAGATTAGATTCGGCTACCAAAAATGTCTGGGAAAGTATATCTATTATGTTGAGTTGTTCATTCAAATTGAGAAGTGTCCCAACGGCTTTTGCCTTGCCTTCAACAATTTTTATTTCCTGTTTTAAAAAATGTTTAATTTTTTCATTTATGGATTCGTTCGATCTGATTCCATCCTCTTCTATTTTCTCTTCTGGAAAATCTAAAGATTTTGATTTTAAAACTGGCACATTCAAAACATTTACAGCGATGATCACATCGGCACCAAGTTTTCTGCATAAAGATACTGGAACAGGGTTAACAAGACCACCATCAACAAACGCAAGATCGTTTATTTTTTTTGGTGTGAGAATACCTGGTATTGAAATGGATGCTCTTATGGCATCCCTTAAAAAACCTTTTGTGAACAAAAACTCTCTGCCATTGAGTATATTACAGGCAACACAACCAAATTTTATCTTTAAATTTTCGAATGTTGTTATCGGTAGTATAGAATCGATATATCTATTGAGTATCTCTCCATTAACTAGTCCAGCACCATCAAAAGTTATTTTGAATAGTTTTTTTATTTCATCCTTATCTATAGTAATCGCTATATCCTCAATATCCTTCGCAAGATAACCAGAAGCATACATAGCACCTATGAGTGATCCTATTGATGTCCCGGTTATAATATCTGGTCTTATTTTTAATTGTTCAAGAACTTTTAAAACCCCTATATGTGCAATTCCCTTGGCTGAACCTGAGCCAAGAACAAGACCTATTTTTAATTTTCTTTTAACTCTTTTTAAGAGCATAAAACCTCAATGTTTAAAATGTCTTATGTTAGTAAAAACCATCGATATTTCATTTTCATCACATGCTTGAATAACCTCTTTGTCCTTTATTGAACCACCAGGTTGTATTATAGCATAAATTCCAGCCTTCGCTATCAAATCTATAGAATCCCTGAATGGAAAGAAACCATCAGATGCGAGGGCTGATCCTCCAGTGTATGCAGCCATTCCACCACTCTTTTTAAGAGCGATCTCAACAGCATCTACCCTTGAAGTTTGACCACCGGAAATTCCCATAGTTCTATTTGCAGTTGCGACAACTATAGCGTTAGATTTTACATATTTTACGACTTTCCATGCGAATTCTATAGATTCCCATTCTTTCAAAGTTGGCTCTTTTTTTGTTACAACATTAAAAAGTGAATGATTCTCCTTTTGATTATCTCTGTTTTGAACAAGGAAAGAACCGATCAAAGATTTTATTTCAAGTTCTGGTTTTATCTCAACAATACCTTCAACCAATCTCAGATTTTTCTTTTTTGAAAGAATCTCAAGAGCTTCGGGTGAAAAGGATGGAGCATATACAACTTCCATAAATAATGGTGAAATCATCTCTGCTGTTTGAGTATCACATTCACGGTTCAAAGCTATTATTCCACCAAAAGCGGATTTTGGATCAGAAATATGAGCGTATTCAAAAGCTTCGGAAATATTTTCTCCTCTTCCAACTCCACAGGGGTTGGAATGTTTTATTATTGAACAGGCAGGTTGATCGAAAGAATAAACTATGTTTATCGCTGTATCCAGATCAAGATAATTGTTGAATGACATCTCTTTGCCCTGTAATATTTTAAGATCCGAAATGGTGTTATGTGAACCTTCAACATAGTATAAAGCACCTTTTTGATGCGGATTCTCCCCATATCTTAGATCACTTTTCTTTTTTAAAACGATATTTAAAGTTTTTGGTAAAATATTCTGATTTGAATTTATAATACTGAAAAATCTAAATATGGTTGAATCATATTCAACGGTTCTGTTAAAAGCTTTCTGTGCGAGAAGCGACAAAGTCTCTGATGTGATCTCTCCGTTATTCTCATCGATATGTTCTGAAATGATCCTGTAATCATTTTTATCAACGATGATACCAACATATTTGAAATTCTTTGCAGCGGCCCTTATCAACGATATACCACCTATATCTATCTTTTCAATAAGTTCATCTATATCTTTTAAAGGATCGTTTGAATTTTTAAAACTTTCCTCAAAAGGATAAAGATCGACCACCACGAGATCAAAAAGAACTTTTATTTTAGAAAGATCATCCTTATCTTTTCTTGCCAGAATTCCTGCAAAAAGATCGGTGTTTAAAGTTTTTATTCTTCCATTCAAAATTTCAGATATTCCTGTTATATCTTCTGTAGGTTTCACATCGTATCCTAAGTTCTTTATATGTTTATATGTTGAAGTTGTTGCATAAATGTTAACAGAATATTTTTTTAAAGTTTTTAAAAGTTCCTCTATGTCTTCCTTATTATAGAGTGATATCAAAGCGTTTTTTATTTTCATAACAACTCCTTCAATTTAAAATTTATATATTGTGATGCTTTTCCATTACCATAGAAATATTTATATTTTTGTGGTTTAAACCTTTTAAAAATATTTTCATCAAGTTTTTCACCATATGGAAGAAGTATATTATAACCATTCCTGACGGTTTCTACCCATTCAGTTTCGCTTCTCAGGGTAACGCAAAATTTTCTTGCGAAATATGCTTCCTTCTGTAAACCACCAGAATCAGTTAAAACTATAGAACATTTTTTCAAAAGGTATATTGTTTCAAAATAGCCAACAGGATCGATGGGTTCAATATTTCTGTTGATTTTAAAAGTTTTAAGAATCTTTTTCGTCCTTGGATGAACTGGGAAAATCACTCTCATATTAAGATTTGAAACATTTTTTAAGATTCTTTTTAGTACATTCTTTTTTGTGTTTGATTCTCTGTGTATCGTGAGGAGTGCGAATTCTTTATCTTGAATAATTTTTTTAAATCTTTTATCGACTCTTTTCTCAACACCTTTTTTAAATAGAAGAAAGGCATCATACATAACATCACCTGAAAAAAATGATTTTATTCCCTCATTTTTTAAATTTTCAACTGCTATTTTTGATGGGCAAAAAAGGATATCCGAAATCCTATCGGTTACCATTCTGTTTATCTCTTCAGGCATATTCATATTGTGGCTTCTCAATCCGGCTTCTATATGAACAAGTGGAATATTCAATTTGGTTGTTGCGATTGCACCAGCAAGTGTTGTATTGGTATCACCATAAACGATAACACCCGATGGTTTTTCTTCGAGAAGTATTTTTTCAAACTCCACCATCATTTTATTGGTTTGATTTGAATGTGTTCCAGAACCAACATTTAAATTGTGATCGGGTTCTGAAAGACCAAAAGAGTTAAAGAATATTTTTGACATATTAAAATCATAATGTTGCCCGGAATGCACTAAAACGACATCAAAATTTTTTTTTAAAACTTTATCAAGAGGTGCATGTTTAATAAATTGAGGTCTTGCTCCTACAAGAACGACCAACTTTTTCATAGGGAATATAGCTCTTTTTCAACCTTCTTAACAGTTTCTTCAAGAGAAAGGTTGGATCTTCCACCGGCAGCATAATAGTGCCCTCCACCTTCAAACCTTCTGGCAAAAATATTCGCGTTATACTTTTCAACTTTGCTCCTGAAAGAAATTCTAACAAGTTTTTCTTCCTCTATCAAAAGGGTTGCAAAATTGACATTTTTAAGATACAACAACTCGTTAACAATACCATCAGTGTATTCCAATTTCGCTTTCAACTCTTCAAAATCTTTAAATTTAATATAAGAGTAAACTTTGTCTTCTATAAACTTCATTCTATCTATAACCCTTGATATGAGTTTTACTTTGGAGATAGGTCTTGACATAAAAACTTCTTTAGATATTTTCTGAATTTCAGCACCATTTTCAAAAAGTTGTGCTGCAAATTTAAAAGTATCAGAATTTGTATTTTTAAATTTAAAATTTCCAGTATCAGTTATTATTCCAGTATAGAGAGCGTTTGAAATATCTCTGTTTAATTTTAAATTTAACTTTTTAAATAATTTTAAAACAATCTCCGCTGTCGAACTGGTATATTTTTCAATGTAATTGTATGTGCCAAAATTTTCGTTTGAATCGTGGTGGTCGATGTTGATCAAAATAATATTTTCATTTTTTTTTATAATTTCATTTATGAATTTTTCAGTTTTTTCCCCTACCCTTTCTATGTTTGAGATATCCAAAGTTATTAACAGATCAAATTTTTTAGTTGTTGATGGCGGTGTTGATATAAACTGCTGTCCATTAAGAAATTGAAAAATTTCTGGAACGGGATCCTCGTTCACGCAGTAAACATTTTTTTTTAATCTTTTCAAACCAAGCAAAAGTCCTATCTGAGAGCCTATCGAATCCCCATCTGGTCTTTTATGTGAAACTATAAGAATTCTTTTCGATCTTTTTATGGTATCAACTATTTTCTTCATCTTTTAACTTCCTCAAAATATTTTCCATCCTTAACTGATATTCAATACCTTCATCATATTTGAATTCTATCTGGGGGGTTTTTCTTATATTTAACATCTCACTTATATGCCCTCTGAAAAATCCTTTTGCTTTTTCAAGATGAACTGAAATATAATCCTTTCTTTTATGTGAAATGTAGAAAATGGTTGCATATTTAAGATCATCAGTTAATTCGACTCGTGTGAATGTTATAAGTTTTAATTTTGGATCCTTTACATATTCCAGAGAATTGGCTACAACCTTTAAAATCTCGGATTCAATTCTTTTGTGTCTTCTTTCGCTCACCATACACTCAACTCACTTTTTACTATTAACACTAAAGGATTAGATTCAATAAAGTTTAAAACCTCTTTCAACTGTTGATCGTTAAATTTCGCATCATTTGAGACTATAACTATACCTATTATACTTTTTTTCAAAGAATCATCATTATCTATCTGCGAGATTGAAACATTATATCTATTTTTTATCCTTTCTATAAGTGATTTAACAACTCTTCGTTTATCTTTCAAAGATTGAGATTCTTTTAAAAACAATTCTACTTTTAAAGAAGTTATTCTCATCAATATGTTTTTTCAACCTTAATGATACATTTAAAAATATCATCCTTCTGAACATCATCGAATCCATCCAGAAGAAGAGCACATTCGTATCCGGATTCGACTTCTTTAACATCATCTTTGAATCTTTTTAAAGATTTTATCGGATAAAGTCCAAGATCAGAACCATTTCTCAATACATTTATTGCGCCATTTCTCACTATTTTACCATCAAGCACATAAAGACCTGCGATGGTGCCAACTTTTGATATTTTAAAAATCTCTCTAACCTCTGCGGTTCCTATGATCCTGTTTTCGTAGATAACCTCTTTAAAAGATTTTATAGCATTTTTAATATCATCTATAACATCATAGATTATATTATACTGTTTTATTATTATTCCTTCGGTTTTTGCTTTCGATTTAGCGTTTGGATCTATTGATGTATCAAAAGCTATTATCATTCCTTTTGAAGCTATGGCAGCGTTGACATCGTTTTCTGTAACTATTCCAACATCCTTTAAAATCACATTAACAATGGCATCCTCATTTGAGAGCATCTGCAAAGAATCAGCGAGTGCTTCTATGGAACCATAAGATTTTCCTTTTATGATCATATTCAACTCTTTTTTCTTCATTATTTCAAGTTGTTTCTCAAACCCGTCAAGTGAAGTTATCTCTCTTTTTTTCAAAAGTTGTTCCTTGTATGCAAAATATCTTTCTCTTGCCATCTCTTTTGCGATCTTTTCATTTTCAACGGTTGTTAGAATATCTCCAACCTCAGGTAGTTCATTCGCACCAACAACCATAACCGGTATTCCCGGAGTAGCATTTTGAATCTCTTCTTTAAATTCATTCAATATTTTACGAACCTTACCAAATACTTTCCCGACGACAAAATAAGCATCTTTTTTCAATGTTCCCTTTTGAATGATACAGTTGAATATGGAACCAAGCCCTTTTGCCTGTTTTATTTCAATAACGGTTCCTTTAACAGGACCTTCAACTGGTGCCTTCAAATCAAGTATCTCTGAGTGAAATGCTATAGTTTCAAGAAGTTCATTAACATTTTTACCAGTTTTTGCAGAGATTGCAACGGAAGGAACATTTCCGCCAAACTCTTCAAGCACGACATTAATATTTAAAAGTTCTCTTTTTACTTTTCCTATATCAGCATCAGGAAGATCTATTTTATTTATAACTATAATAAATGGAACATTCGCAAGTTTAGCATGATTTATCGCTTCAATAGTTTGTGGTTGAACACCATCTATTGCGGAAACAACTATGAGTGCTATATCGGTTATCTGTGCCCCTCTTGCACGCATAGCAGTAAAAGCTTCGTGTCCTGGTGTATCGAGAAAAGTTATCAGACCATGTTTTGTTTGAACAGTGTATGCTCCCAGATCCTGTGTTATCTTACCATGTTCAGAATCGGCTATCCTTGAATTTCTAAGATAATCTATAAGTGTTGTTTTACCATGATCAACATGTCCCATTATGGTTATCACTGGTGGCCTTTTATAAAGTTCATACTCTGTTTTATCCTCTTCCTTTTCCTCATCTTTTTTTGCTTCGATTTTAGAGCTGATTTTTTCTACTTCATAACCAAATTCCATAAGAAGTACTGATGCGGTTTCAAAATCGATTCTTTGATTTATTGTTACCATCAAGCCAAGTTCAATACCCTTTTCGATCATTTCAACTGGATCAACATTGATCCTCTCCGCGAGTTCTGAAACAACTATAAAATCTGAAATGGAAATTTTCTTTGTCTCTTCATTTTGTGTAACATCTTTTTGTTTCTCTTTGTATTTTTTCCTATGTGATAATTCTCCAGCTTTTATCGCCTTTATAGTTTGTTGAATAAATTTTTCAACTATCTTTTCATCTATTATTTTTTTCTTTTTTCCCTTTTTACCCTTTGTTATCTCTTCTGAGTTTATAAATTTTTTATCCTTGTCTAAAACAGGCCTAACTTCTTCAAATCTATTTTTTGTAAAATATCCATTGTTTTTATATTTAAAATCTTTTTTTTCTCTTTTTTCAAATTGTTCAAATCTTTTTTCGGTAGGTTTGGCAGTCTCGGCTGTCTCTTCCTCTTTTCTTTCTATTTTAATTTCTTCCATCATTTTAACATCAAATATTTTTGAATCCTTTTTGTTCTCCTCTTCATTTCTTTTAGATTCAAATTTTTTCTTCTCTTCAATATTTAAGATATTTTCCACTTCAACCGATTTCTTTTCTTCAACAGGAATCTCTCTCTCTTCCTCAGCTTCGTTCTCTTCTTCTTTTTTTTCTATCACTGGAATCTCTTCGCTTTTCTCATCTTCGTTTGAATCTTCGTAATGTGAAAACTTTATTTTTCTTTTCTGTTGGGAAACCGAGGATTGCATTTCATCTTTCGTTTCTTCTTTTTCTTCAGTTTGTTCCTCTTTTACTTTTTTTACAACTTTCTTTTTCTTTTCTTCTGTTAAAGGTTTTTTACTTACACGCTTTGAAACTTTTTTCTTTTTTACCTCTTCCTTTTTTTCATTCGATTTTTTAGTTTTATTTTTTACTATTTTTTTTGCTTTTTCTTTAAAAGTGTTTTTTATTTCATCAACAAGGTTTGGTTCAATAAGAGTATCTTTATCGACCTTTTTCAAATCTGAAGTCTCGTTAAGATATTCAAGTATAGTATCGACTTTAACTTTTATCTGTTTTGCTATTTCTGATACAGTCAAACTTTGTTTTTTCTTACTCGCCATTATTTTTCTCCCTATCTTTAAGATACTGTTGAGCACTTTTCATTATTTTTTCTGCAGTTTTATGACCAAGTCCTTGAATCTTTTCAAGTTCATCAACACCCTTTTCAATTATCTCTTCAACATTTTTATAACCAGCGGAAACAAGTTTTTCCTTTTGATTTTCAGTTATATCCCTTAAAAGATATATAGGATTGATATTCTGATTTTTTTCAACTTCCTCTTTAAATTCATTTTCAGATATTACCTGTAACTTCCATCCTGTAAGTCTTGAAGCCAACTCAACATTTACTCCATCCTTACCGATAGCTTTTGCATGAGTATCATCCTTTACAACAAGTTTCATAGTTTTCATCTCTTCATTTTTAAAAGCTCTTAAAACAATACCGGGAGATATGACCCTTTGTGCATACAATGTTGGGTCAGATGACCATTGAATTATATCTATATGTTCATTGTTCAATTCTTTTATTATTGTATGGATCCTTGATCCTTTAACTCCCACACATGCTCCAACAGGATCTATTTTGTCATCAACCGACATAATGGATATCTTTGCTCTTACTCCAGGAACCCTTGCAATACCTTTTATTATAACTGAACCTTCCTCAATTTCAGGTACTTCAAATTCTAAAAGTTTTTGTAAAAATTTGTCCGATTTTCTTGATAGAATAATTTCTGGATCTTTGTTATTATTTTTATTCTTTTTCACCTCTATTATTATGGCTTTAAGCAACTTGCCCTGTCTATATTTTTCACCTGGAATACCTTCCTCTATTGGCATTTTTGCATCTATTCTTGATAGATTGATATAAACGAATCTTCTATCTATCTTTTTAATGTGACCGTTAACAAGTGTATCTATTTTTGTTGTATATTCGTTAAATATCGATTCCCTTTCTTCCTGAAGTACCCTGGAAACTATCATCTGTTTCATTTTATTTATGGCGTTTCTTCCTATATTATCAAGATTAAGTTCCTCATAGAATACTCCACCGAGTTTTATCAGATTTTTATATTTATCAGGCACAGCATCTAACGCTTCCTGATAACTTATTTCAAGATTTGGTTCTTCGACATTTTCAACTATTGTTAGTCCCCTTTCAATTTTGATCTCTCCAGTGGCTTCGTTCATAGAAACCTTGTATCTCCCTTCCTCACCAAAATTTTTCATTACGGCAACTTTTAAAGCTTCCTCAACTATTTTAATGAGTGTACTTTTATCAATATTTTTTACCACACTTATCTCTTTTATCGCTTCAATGATTTCTCTATCCTGTTCCTTGTTCACTTTACCTCCTATCTTTTTCCTCTCCGGGAGATGATACTTCAAGAGTATAATTTTTGTTAAAGATTTTTTCAACATCCAGTAAAATTTCAAACTCTTTATGAAACTCTTCAAGATCCTTTAAATTTATACCACCTTCCTTATCAAGATAAATTCTTATAAGAGGACTGGCATTTTTAGAAATAAAGAGTTTTTTGAGTACAATTTTTTTCTCAAGATAATCTTCCCTTTTTAGTAATCTTTCAATAAGATTTTTAACTTTTTCTTCTTTTTCTTCAAACATTATATCTCTCCATTTCTTCTTCTATCAATTTTTTTATTTTATCATAAACCTGTTCTTTATCAACATTGAATCTTTCACCATCCCTTCTTCTAACTATCTCTACAACACCATCTTTAAGAAACCTGTTTCCATATATCACTTTAAAAGGTATTCCAATAAGATCGGCATCTTTAAATTTGTTTCCTGGAGAAATATCCCTATCATCTATTATAGCATCATAGTGTGAAAATTTTTTATAGAGATTTTCAGATTGATTATAGATCTTCTCATCGCTAATATTAATGGGAATTATTATTATCTTGAATGGAGCTACGGTTATAGGCCAGATCATACCATCCTTATCGTTGTTCTGTTCTAAAATTGTTGATGCTATTCTTCCAAGTCCTATGCCATAGGAACCCATAACGATAGGTTTCCTTTCTCCAGAACTATCTATAAACTCAGCCTTCATAGATTCAGAATATTTTGTCCCAAGTTGAAAAATATGCCCTATCTCTATGCTTTTTTTGATTTCAAGAGGTCCTTTGCAAACTTCACACCTGTCAAACTCTTTTATTTTTATAAGATCAACGAATTTTACATTTTTAATATCTCTCTCTATGTTGATATTTTTAAAATGATAATCTTTTCTGTTGGCTCCCGAGATCATTCCCTTTCTATTCTTTAAAGATAAATCCGCAAATACCGGGTATGAAAGATTGACAGGGGAAATGTAACCTTTAGGAGCGTTGCAATACTTTTCAATCTCTTCATCTGTAGCGTATCTAAAAGGCTCTTTGAAAATAAGTTCAAGTTTATTATCATCAACATCCCTATCACCGGGAACAAGTAAAAAGACCGGATTACTCTTAACTATTATCAGAATCGATTTAAAAAGTTTATTCTTTTCAACATTTAGAAATTGACTTATATTTTCTATGGTGCCTTCAACAGGTGTATGGATATCTTCCAGCATTCCATCCTCATCATCAAAAACTTCAAGATATGGTCTTGCCACTTCAGTATTGAAAGCTTTATTGCAACTATTACATATGACGATATTGTCCTCTCCATTTTCAGAAAATGCCATAAACTCCTGTGATTTTTTACCACCCATCAGCCCACTCGCTGCATCGACTATAACAAAATTTAATCCACACCTTTTGAATATACGGATGTATGCTTCCCTGTGTTTTTCGTAGGAAATGTTTAAACCATCATAATCCTTATCAAGAGAGTATGAATCTTTCATCTCAAACTGTCTAACCCTTAACAATCCGCTTTTTGGTCTTGGTTCATCCCTGAACTTTGTTTGGATCTGATACCATATCTGAGGAAGATCCCTATAAGATTTTATCTCTTTTCTTGCAAGATCTGTTATAATCTCTTCATGTGTAGGAGACATTGCGAAATCTCTTCCTTTTCTATCTTTTACTCTAAACATCTCCTCACCAAAATCATTCCATCTACCACTCTCTTCCCAAACCTCTTTTGGTGTCAAAACTGGAAGAAGAAGTTCCTGACCTCCTATTCTATCCATCTCCTCTTTTATAATCTTTCTTATATTTTCTATAACCATCAATCCGAGTGGAAGATAAGAATATATTCCAGAAGCGTTCTGCCTTATAAAGCAAGCCCTCAACATCAGTTTATGACTTGGTATCTGGGCATCCTTTGGGATCTCTTTTAAACTGTTAAATAAAAAATTTTTCATTCTCATAATTAAATAACTTTATATTTTTTACCAACTTTTACAAAAGCATCTATAGCTTTATCAAGATGTTTCTTTTCATGTGCTGCTGAAATTTGAACTCTAATCCTTGATGTCCCTTTTGGAACAACCGGGTAAAAGAAGCCTATAACATATATGCCCTCGTTTAGCAATTCTTTTGCGAAAATTTGTGATAATTGTGCGTCGTTCTCAAATTTTGAAAACATTATTGGGACTATAGGATGTATTCCGGGTTTTATATCGAAACCAGATTCACTCATACGTTTTCTGAAATATTTTGTGTTCTCTTCGAGTTTATCACGAAGTGATGTTGTTTCAGAGAGCATATTAAATATCTCATATGCTGTGTAAACTATAACAGGTGAAAGTGAATTTGAAAAAAGATAAGGTCTTGATCTTTGTCTTAAAATTTCAATTATCTCTTTTCTTCCAGATATAAAACCACCCATAGCACCACCTAAAGCCTTACCAAGGGTTGAAGTAACTATATCAATTCTATCGATAACATTCATATATTCTATCGTTCCCCTTCCAGTCTTACCTATGAAACCTGTCGCATGGGAATCATCGACCATAACCAGTGCATCATATTTTTCAGCGAGTTCAACTATTTTATCCAGTTTCGCTATATCGCCATCCATAGAGAAAACACCGTCAGTTGCTATCAATCTGTACCTTAACTTCTGTGTATTTTTTAATACCTCTTCGAGTTGTTCCATATTTGAATGTTCATAGACGAAACGCTGAGCTTTACACAACCTTGTCCCATCAATTATAGAGGCATGATTCAACCTATCAGAAATCAAAGCATCATTTTCGTTTAAAAGAGGCTCAAAAACACCACCGTTTGCATCAAAACAGGCTGCATAAAGAATAGTATCTTCCTTTTGTAAAAATTCGGAAATTTTATCTTCAAGTTTTTTGTGAATATCCATCGTTCCACAGATAAACCTTACGGAACTCAACCCATAGCCATATTTTTCAATTCCCTTTTTTGCTATCTTTATAAGTTGTTCACTTCCAGCAAGACCGAGATAGTTGTTTGCACAGAAATTTAATACTCTTCTCCCATCATTCAAACTTATTTCAACACCCTGTTTTGATGTGATGATTCTTTCCTCTTTGTATAGATTATCCTCTCTTATTTTTTGAATTTCCTTTTGTAAATTCTCTTTAATTTTACCATACATATAAAACTCCTTTTACTTTTTAAACTCTTTCAACCTCTCATTCAAAAGATTTTTGTCTGGAAAGAGCACTATCTTGGCTGAGGTTCTTGGTATTTTCATCATCTCTTCAAAACCTTTTTCAAAATCATCAAGAGAGAAAAGGTGAGTTATTACAGGTCTAATATCAAGTTTTTTTGATGAGAGCATATTCTTTACCCTTACCCAGGTATCAAACATCTTTCTACCAGAAATACCATGGATCTGGATTCCTTTAAAAACGATCTGATTGTTATAGTCTATCTGAAGTTTTTGTTCAGGTGTTATTCCAAAGGCTGAAAATCTACCACCCTTTCTCAAAGAGTTTAACCCTTCTTCAACAGCCTGACTCGCTCCAGCCATCTCTACAACTATATCCACTCCATAACCATCAGTGTTATCTTTTATAAATGCTACCCTATCCATATCATCTGTTGCTTTTAAAGAAAAATCTGCTCCCATTTTTTTGCCTATTTCCATGTTAAAATCAAAAACACCGATATGGAAAATTTTTGAAGCACCCGCACATCTTGCGACACCTATCGCAAAGAGTGCTATTGGACCATCACCGAATATCGCAATTCTTTTACCATATATATTATAATCCTCACCTAAAACGGCATAGGTTGCATTTCCGAGAGGTTCCTGAATGGATGCGATTTCTGGTGGTAGTCTCTTATCGTTTACCCATGCTACAGATTCTGGAATAACAGCATACTCTGAAAAAACACCATCCCTATCAACACCGAGTATTGATCCGTTTGTACAAATATGTTCATTACCGGTCAAACAGTTTAAGCATTTTTTGCAGGGAATGTGTGTTTCCGACGAAATCAAATCTCCAACTTTTACTTTTTTTACAGATGAGCCTATTTCAACAACCTCACCACAAACCTCATGTCCTAAAGTTTGAGGTATATTCTTTATCCTTGACTGAGACCAGGCATCCCATTTGTATATATGAACATCCGTTCCACATATACTTGTTGCAAGAACCTTGATAAGTATCTCATCAGAAGAAATTTCTGGTATCTTTATTTCTACGAGTTCTGCCCCCTTATCTCTTTTTAATTTTCTGACAGCTTTCATTTTATCATAACTCCTTTAGAGATTTTTCGACGATACTGATTCCTTTTTTAGCATCATCATTTGAAAGGTTTAACGGTGGTCTGAATCTTATACTTTTCTCTCCACATTTTATTGAAAAGAGTCCATTTTTGAAGAGTGTTTCAAACATTTTATCTCTTTTTTGAGTGTCTTTAAGATCAAAGGCGATCATCAATCCTCTACCTCTGATGTTTGATATGCTGCCACTCTTTATCTCTTTTAAACCTTCTATCAAAAACTCTCCTACATTTTTTGCATTTTCAACAAGTCTTTCTTCATCTATTATCTGTAAAATTATTGAGGATCTGACCATATCTATCAAATTGCCACCCCAGGTTGAGTTGATCCTTGATGATTCCTTAAAAACATTCTTTTCGACCTCATCAACCCTTTCGCTACACATTATTCCACATATTTGTGCTTTTTTACCAAAAACGATCATATCAGGTTTTATATCAAAATGTTCAAATGCCCATAATTTTCCAGTTAGTCCCATTCCAGTTTGAATTTCATCAAGAATAAACATTATATCACTTTCAAGTGTAATTTCTCTTAATTTGATAAAAAACTCTTTTCTAAAATGTCTATCTCCACCTTCAGCTTGAATTGGCTCGATGATTAAAGCTGCGATATCATCCTTATCTTTGGCAATAATATCTTTTATCTGTTTGATCGTTTTCTCTTCTTCTTTTTCAACTCTTTGTATTTCCTTTTCATCTATCGGAAAATTCAAAGCTGGGCTATCGACCCTTGGCCAATTGAATTTGGGGAAATATTTTGTTTTATTTGGATCGAAAGTATTCGTAAGTGAAAGTGTATAACCACTTCTACCGTGAAAAGCATGTTTAAAATGTATAACTTTTGTTCCTATTTCACCTTTCCCTTTTTTTAAATTTTTTCTTATCTTCCAATCAAAAGCTGTTTTCAAGCCATTTTCAACGGCGAGTGCTCCTCCGGAAATGAAAAAAAGATATTTCATAAAATCAGGTTTTGCTATACGAGCAAAGGTATCGACAAATTCAGCCATCTGGATAGTGTAAACATCTGAATTGGATGGCTTATGGATAGCAATTTTTCCAATCTTTTTTATGAATTCATCGTTATTCATTTTAGGATGGTTGAAACCTATTGGTGATGAAGCAAAAAAAGTAAAAAAATCAAGATATTCTTTTTTATGTTTTGAATCGTAAAGATAGGATCCATGAGATCTATCATTATCAAAAACAAGATCAAAGCCATCAACAAGCATATATTTAGACAATGTTTCAAGAACATTTTGTGGATTTATTTTGTTATTCATCAAAAACCTCCTTAAAAAATTAGGAATAAATAAGTAATATATCAAATAAATGGATAAAAGTCAATAATTTGTAAAAATATATGGATTTAAAAGGCGGGAGAAGCCCCGCCTTTTTGAAACTATTTTATGATAACAAATTTTTTGATAAAAGGTTTCAGATCACCGTTAACCTGTATAAAATATACACCCTTTGAAAGGTTATCAGATAATGCTATTCTATAAATACCCTTTGATGAGGTTATCTCTTTATAAAGTATATTTCTTCCAGTCAAATCATATATCTCTATCGATGTTGGTGAATCAACTTCTTTGTTATAGATGAATGAGACCATTCCATCATTATTTTCTATTATTATCTTTTCAGGTAAAAGGTTTTCATCTATCCCCGCGAGTTTTGTCAATGTTACATCATAATTGTAAGGACCGGAAAGTAAGAATGTAACGGAATCAGACTGATAACCATCATGTTCAAACTTCAATTTATATTCATAACCGTATGAAATGTTGCTAAAGGAATAATTTCCAGTGTTATCGGTTGTATCAACGATAAGAGTTGAAGAGATAAGTGATACTATGGAATTTGAAAGATCGGATGGAGAATCACTTAGAGAAACTTTACCTGTTATATCACCTTTTAACCTTGTTAGAGTTGAGTTGATTATGGTATCAGTTGAAAGATTAAAATTTAAAGAATCTTTTTGATAATAAGTCTTTTCAAAAGTTAGATTGTATGTCCCAGGAGCCACTGCAAAACTATAGTTCCCAGTAGAATCGGTGATAATCGAATCAGAATATGACCCGTCGAAAATTTTAGCAGTTATTCCAGAATAATCTGTTGTATCATCAAGCGAGACCGTTCCACTTACAATTGCTAAAATCTCTATATCGCTATCATTCCTTGGTTGTAGTTTGTAAGAACCATTTGTGTAATCAAGTATACCTGTTATGTTTACAGTAGAACCTATCGATGGGATAGTATAGGAAGCAAGACTTGTGCTTACCTTGAGTGTATCAACACCATCGGAGACCAACCATACATTACTACTGGTATCACTTATTACCTCAACTGGACCGACTTTTATAAGAACACCTTCAAAGGTTTCTCCAATCCTATCCAAGGAAACTGAATATGGTTGAGGAGATGTTCCATCACCTGCTTTGTAAAGTTCTGTTCCAGCACTTATTATCTCAGTTTTGTTGTAATATTCTTTTACAAACCCATGGTAAAATATAATAGTATCACCAACATTGTATGGAGAGTAATGATAGGAAATATCTTTATATACATTGACTCCATCCCATTCTCCTGGACCTGTTTTTGAAGATACATAATATTGATCTGAGAAGGCAGCGGTTACAACACATGTATCTGTTATCTTTACAGTGGAATCCTTATATAGTGAAAAAGAATCGACAGTATTTTGAATATCAACTATAGATTTCAATATCAAAGGTTTATTTGGAAGCCCGGGGTTTCTTACCATATAATGTGCAAAATCCAGATAGTTGTTATTGTGATCTAAAACAAAGGGATCCTCATATCTTGCCATTATAGCATAAAAACCAGTTGACGATGTTACATCATAGGTTGGCCAAACTTCACCACGAAATACCGAATCGGCATTATTAGGCAAACCATAACAAACAGCATCAAGAACAACTCTTGAAGCAGATCCGATCGAATCGTAAGCGATAAGAATATTATCACTTGGCCCATTTTGCATGTTTATTGTATTTGTTATGGTATCTGGGTTTTCAACTCCAGCATTCTGTGCTATAACAAAATAACTATCAGAAGGAATCGTTTTACCAGATAAATCTATAGTTCCATAAATTGCTCCACCATTTCCATTTACAAGTATAACCTTTACAGAATCCAACAATGTTCCAGGTATACCCTTTATTTCCAGGAAAGAATTTGTATCGGTTGATGGAGAATCATAATAAAATTCATTTATAAAAAGCACTGGTCTTGGGAAGAGTAGAATAAAAATAAAAATGGAAAATAAAATAAGTAAAAATTTTTTCATCATTACCTCCTTATTTAACCACATCTACCTTATAAACAAAATATTTCCCATCACTCTTTTGAATCTTAACAAAATAGGTACCACTTTTTGCTGTAAAAAGAAGATCTTTTAGAAATGAAGTGTATAAAATCCTCCCTGAAATATCTATAATAAACAATTTTGAATCATAGTCAGTATTCGCTTGAACTCTTATACCAACATTCATAAGTGGATAGACTTTGATAGAATTATCATTCTTTGAAATTATATTTGTTTCAATGTTGTTATAAGCACCTTGAGTAGGTTTATCAATTTTGAAATCCACAGATGTTATCTCGTTGTAACCTTTAAAGAATGTTCTCCTTCCATTTGGAATAACAGAGAAGGATGAATCAACTGGAATATTGTGCCATCCAACCTGATCTATTCTGTTACCAGTATTGTTGTAAAGGTAAACATTGTCCCTGCTTGCATCAAGATGAAAATATGTTGGAAAAGATGTGTCAAGTAAAACAAAATATCCATATGCAGAAATCGTTGTTGAAGAAGGTATATAATAATCATCATCACAGACTATAACCCAGTTTGAAATATCAACCGGAGTGTCTGAATTGTTATAAAGCTCAATGAATTCAACTACCGCTGTAGAATTGTCATTTGAATCTGAAGGATAGACTTCATTTATAAAGACTGAACCTGTTCCCAATTGGTTTGCTGAACAATCATTTGCACTACCCATTGTTGGAGTAAAATCCATATTAAAATCATCAGCATTATCACCTGTTGAAGAGACTCTTGCACATGAAAAATTGTAAATTGGTGCGGGTGCTGGGCCAAGATCCCCATATCCAACAGAATCTATAAGATTGTTTAATGAATCTTTGATAACTATTATCGCGCCATCGTTTGGAAGTCCTATTGAACTAACAAAATTTGTTGTGTCAAGAGCAAATGCTTTATAGACACCAACACCTATAGTATCTGGTTTGAAGGTTGTACTTGAAGTGGAAGATGCACCGATAACATAAAGTTTATAACCTGAAAGATCTACATTGGTTGTGTCATCATTGTAAAGTTCTATTTTTTCAGCACTGGTTGGTGTTACTATAAATTCGTTTATCTTTAAAGCGAAGATGTTATAAAACATTAACAAGGTAAAAAGGAAAAGAAAAATTTTTTTCACAATATCCTCCTTTTTTAAATGTTTAAGGTTCTGTTCTGTCAAGTGTTCTCGCAAAGGGTATAACCTCTCTTATATGTTGTGTTTTTGTTATCCATTGCACAAATCTTTCTATGCCCAATCCAAAACCAGAATGTGGAACAGAACCATATTTTCTAAGATCAAGATACCATTTGAAATTTTCTACAGGTAAATTGTTCTCATTTATTCTTTTTAAGAGTGTATCATAATCATCTTCTCTCTGTCCACCACCAATTGTTTCTCCATATCCTTCCCCTGCTATCATATCAAAACCTAAAGCGAGATCCTCTCTATCTTTATCTTTCTTCATATAGAATGCTTTTATCTGTGTCGGATATCTATGGACAAAAACGGGTCTATCAAACTCAAATGAAATGGCTGCCTCATCCGGTGCACCAAAATCATCACCGAATTTTATCTCTATACCCTTTTTGTTTAAAATTTTTATAGCATCTTCGTATGTTATTCGATAAAAAGGTTTTTTTATATTTTCAAGTGGTTTTATATCCCTTTCAAGAATTTTAAGATCATCTGTTCTTCTTTCAAGAATTTTTTGGACAAGGTATATAACCAGATCCTCGGCAAGTTCCATATCATCATCTATATCAAAAAAAGCGACCTCTGGCTCTATCTGCCAGAATTCCGTGAGATGTCTTCTTGTTTTTGATTTTTCGGCTCTGAAGGCTGGCCCAAAACAGTATACCTTTCCATATGCGAGAGCGGCAGCTTCCATGTAAAGTTGACCTGATTGTGAGAGATAAACTTTTTTATCGTTAAAATAGTCAACCTCGAAAAGCGTTGTTGTTCCCTCACACGCTGATGGTGTAAATATTGGTGCATCTATACACAAAAACTTTCTATTGTTGAAAAATTCCCTTGCAAAGAAAACAACATCACTTCTTATCCTCATTATAGATGATTGTTTTTTTGATCTGAGCCATAGATGTCTATTTGATTGTAAAAAATCGACGCCATGCTCTTTGGGTGAAATCGGATAATCTATAGATTTTGAAATTATGTTAAAATCTACTATATCGAGTTCTATCCCCAACGGAGATCTTTTATCCTCTCTTACTTTTCCAACCAAAACAATACTTGTTTCCTGGTTTAACTCTTCAAATCTTTTTACAAGTTCTTCTCTATGATCCGGATGATATAGGATTGCCTGAACGATACCTGTTCCATCTCTAAAAAGTAAAAATGAGATTTTTCCGCTTGAACGGGTATTGTAAACCCAACCATGTAATTGAACTTCTTTACCTAAATAGTTTTTCAACTCATCAACACTGACTTTTTCCAATATTATTCCTTTTATAATATGTGGGTAGACGGTAAGCCGAATTCTGTTTGATGGCAATCTATCTTGAATGGTTGTTACCAACCATTTCCAGCGATCTACCCGAGGTTTTATGGCCGGGCAAGCCTACCTCTGTTCGATCTTGCTCCGGATGGGGTTTGCCAATCGGCCCAGTCACCTGAACCGATGGTGAGCTTTTACCTCACCTTTTCACCCTTACCTGATTTCTCAGGCGGTAGATTTTCTGTTGCACTTTCCATGAGTTTTCACTCTCTGGGTGTTACCCAGCATCCAGCCCTGTGGAGTTCGGACTTTCCTCAAGTAAGTACTTGTAGCCATCATCTACCCACAATAAAATTATATATTTAAAAATTATCTTGTCAATAATTTCCACTTTTTGAATTTTCCTTTAAATCCTTTGCATACTCGAAATAGGATTCTGCATGTTTTTTTAATTCTTCAATCACATTCTGGTTAAGTCTTTTCTTTACAACTCCGGGAACCCCGGCGACAAGTGAAAAAGGCTCTATGATCATATTTTCTTTAACAACGGTTCCAGCAGCTATTATACTCCCCCTTCCTATCTTTGCTCCATCAAGAACAATGCTTCCCATTCCGACCAAAACATAATCTTCTATCTCACAACCGTGTAATACAGCATTGTGACCAACCGTAACATAATCACCAACAATACATGGAAGTTCGTCGGTTACATGACAGACACACATATCCTGAATATTTGAGAATTTTCCAATACTGATATAGTTGATATCTCCTCTCAAAACTGATTTAAACCAAACTGAAGAATTCTCCCCACACCTTATATCACCTATTAGAACAGCATCTTCTGAAAGATAGTATGGAATTTGAGGGATTTTGTCTCTAATTTTGATTATCATCTTTTCTCCTTTTTAAAAAAAATTTTTTTTGAATATTCTTTTAATAGATTTTTATTTTTAAATGAAACTTTATTAACGGTAACCTGTTTGAGAGCGTTCGTTGGACATATTTTTATACAAAGAAAACAGTTTATGCACCTTGATAGATCAAAATCAAATATGCCATTATCCATAGATAAAGCTTTCGAAGGACAGGATGTTACACATTTTTTACATAGATTACATTTTTTCATATCAAGCGAGGGAACATCTTTGATTCTTTTGATGGAAAGAAATTTATAATTTTTCTTCTCCCTTACAAGATATTTGAGTTGAAATAAAGTTTCAAAAAAGGCAACGGGATCCATCAAATAAAAACCTCCATTGGAACTATGAATAACGATGTATAGATAGTCAATATATCAGAAGTTGAAGTTGAATCTTTTATATTGTTTATGGTTAAATTGGAGTTTACAAAGGATGATGAAACAAATTTTAAATGCTTGATCAGATTATCTTTAATTTCAAGATATATGCAGAGTTCCCCGTTAACTCCTTCAATCCTTTTGAATGAAAATGTCTTTCTATAATCCCTGTTAAAAACATTATCTACGAGAAATTTTTCATCGTTAACTTTTTTTAGCATATCAATGGATTGGTTGATAATATCTATAGAATTTTTAATTTCAAAGTTTAAAGATTTTATTCTGTTATAAACATCTGAACGATCGAAAAGAACCGGTTGAAAATCTATTTTATCATAAATTTCATAGGGACTATTTTTTCTTATATCGAAATTTACTCCGGAACTTCTTAAAATGATGCCTGTCGCTTTATTCTTTTTTATTTCCTCTTTATCGAAAATGCCCAATCCGGAAGTTTTCGAAGAAAGTATAATATTGTTAAAAAAGAATTTTTCATAATCCTGAATTCTTTTGTTGAAATAATTTTCCCAAAAATTTGTTAAAATATCTATCTGGTTTTGTAAAACATCGTTAAGAACACCTCCGGGGATTATAAAATTGGATAACTCGTTTGCATTATGGATAAAATTTCTTATGAGTTGAAGTATCTCCTCCCTGTCGTTTAAAACCCAATTTTTAAAAACCTGAAAACCTAAAGTTTCACTTATAGAGTAAAGAAACAAAAGATGTGCTGATATCCTTTCAATTTCCATCAAAATCGTTCTAAAAATTTTTGCTTTGAGTGGGACATCTATTTGGAATATATCCTCACAGGCTAGTGAGAAAAGTTCTTCAAAATGGTGTGGTTGAACAAAGGATAATTTTGGAATCAGGACCATCGCTGTTTCGAAGTTTTTTCCTGCAAAAATTTTATTTAAATTTTTCTTTTCAAAATCCAAATTTATAGTTATAGTTTCAAAAGATATATTTTTTAAATCAATTTCTATAGAAACATTACCAAGCGCAATAAAAGGATCAAGATGATTTTTTATAAGAGGGAATGTTTTTTTCAAAACTTTTCTCCTGATGAATTTAAATATTTTGTAATAAGATCTTTTGTCTCAACATTGCCTTCGAAAATTATACCATATTTTTTGTTCAATTCTCTTTCAAAAATAACCGCAACAGGATAGATCATCGAAACAGTTGTGAAAACTGGATCATCTTTGGGTATAACTATTTCAACTATTATACTTTTAAAAATTAGAGTTGAACTTATTATATATTTAAGTATATAAAAATCTTTTTCATCGATTGAAACGATCATCGAAAGAAACTTATAACTCCATTTGTTGTAAAGAAAATCAAGTATATATGTCAAAAATTCCTTTTGCGGGGATTTAATATATATTGAATCGTTTGTCTCGACAATATCTTTGGCTATCAGTTTTTTGATATCATTTACCAAAAAATAAGAATCAGTGTAAAAAATCGGAGTCATAATAAACCTCTTCAAAAAAATTTGAAATTTCTTCAACTGACGGAGGACAACCTATAAGAAAATAATCAAACCTTTCAAGTATTTTTTCTTGTATATCTTTATCCACGAAAGTAAAGTTTCCGAAGTACACAAACTTTTTATCGAGTGTTAAAGCATTTTTTTCCAGAAATTCAAAGAATTCGTTTTGAATACAACCGTAAACGATTATCATATCGGCATCATCAAAAGAGTTTGTTCTTTCAGCCAGGATTTTTAAATTATCTTCACCGTATGATTGAAAAGAGATCAACGAGTTCAAGCAGCAACCAGAGCCGATAATTTTGTATTTGAAAAATTTTTTATTTATACCCATATTTAATTATTATATTCAAAATCGATATAAATATCAAAGATATAGAAAAAATTAAAAAGTTAATCTTTTCAGAGAACCTTATAAAGATAAGGTTCAAAATGTAAAAAACAATTCTTAAAATAAATATATAAATCGAAATATAAAAAAGTGTTAAACTTTTATTAAAAAAATGTAAAATCGTTAAAAAGTTAAAAAGAAAGATCAGATAACCATTCAAAGATGCCAGAATCATAGTTCCTCCCTCTGTGCCATAGAAAATTTCACTTTTGTTTAATTTTAAACCGTTGATGTAAAAAAGAAGAGGAAAAATTGTCAGAACCAAAAAAGAGTTAGTGAAAATATAATGACTTGCCGAAAGATGATATGATGTGTAAACTGCTAAGATAAGAATCAAAAATGAGTAGATTATAAGTATAGTTTCTTTTATAAGTTTGTTATGTGAATAAAACTGAACTATAGATAAATTTAAAAAAAACCTTACAAAAATTAACAAAAAAATGGGTATGAGAATATTCAGTATTCCCGGTGGTTTTCCGCTGAATGAAAAGATAAAAAGAATAAGTAAAAAAATTAAATCCAAAAGGAAAATAGAGATTGAAATTGAAATATTTTTAAATTTTTTTAATATTGTCCTCCAGAGGATATCTGAAGGATTTCTTTCGGAAAGTTTATAATTTAAATATTCCTCTATTAAAGGTAAAACGGTAAAGTTTAAAAAATATAGAAAGATTAAATTTAGTAGTAATTCCTTCATAGTTTAAACCTGTTCAAAAAGTAAAAAATAAAAATAATAAAAAAAATAAAAAATATGAACATCGAAGCCGTAAAACTCCTCTGGTATAATTTTAAAATTGTTCTTGAGAGATCATCAAGAATGTTTCTAAAAAAAGTAAAAAATGTGAAAATATCAAATTTCTCAGAAAGGTTTACAAGTTTTTTCTCTCCGTTATAAATAAAGTTATCAGGATTTATACGATCCCCATTAAATGAACTCTTCCTATTTTGAAGGAAAAAATATTCTTGTCGATTATTTGTTTTTAAATCGATATGGAAATTTTTTTCGTTTATCTTTGAAAAAATGAGTAAAAAAATTATAAAAGATAAAAAGAATATTATATAAAATATAACTGGTTCAACTGAATATACGAATAAAAGTATTTCTGTGAAATTTAAAGCGATAATAAATGGCACATACAGGATCAATAAAAAAATTTCTTTTTTATCAATTTTTTTTTGGATCGATGTTTGATTTTTTTCGAAGAAAAGATAATAGAAAATTTTCAAAATTAGAATTAAAATGAACAATTGATACAGGATAACAACAAGAAAGAGCGGAAAAGAGTTGAAACTTAAATCAAATAAAATATCTTTAAAAAGATGAAATCCGAATGAAGGGAAAAGAAATGTTAAACTTAAAAATGCTGATATTATCCCTATTGAAATTACCGGTTTGATTTTTAAAAGATGCCCGGTAAAAATTATTTCACTTATTCCAAAATCCTCTTCTATAAAATCAAAAAATATGAAGAGTAATGTTACCGGTATAAAAAATGTTAGATTGTTTAAAATAAAGGAAAAATTAAAATTTGAAATGTATAGAAAGATTAAAAGGTTGAAGGAAAAAAGAACACCGTAAAGATTTAAAAGAATTCTTTTAAGATTGGTAGCCATTACCGATTCGAATGAGAAATACAGGAAAGTTAAAATTAAAAATGAGTAAAGAAAAAACTTTGAATATAAAGGTAAAACTGTTTCATTTGAAAGAAAAATTTTATAAAGGAAAAGCATTATGAAAAAACCTGAAAGAAAAATTGAAAGGGTCACAATGGAAAGAAAATTAAAATCGGCTTTAGAGATCTCCCTTTTGAAAAAAACGCTTATGGGTAATATAAAGGATCTTAGTGAAACCGAAATATAAAGTATTATATAAAATAAGGAAGGATAGTTAAAAAATATCTTTTTTGAAGTTATTATCACTATAATTGAAAGAAGAATGAATGAACCGATAAGGTTCATATAGAGTATGGTTTCACTGTTTTTTAATTCATTCAGATTTATAGTTATCATAATAACGAGGAGAAGAGATAACAATTCGTAGAAAATGTAAACTGTAATAAGATCAGAGGAAACGAATATAACATTAAGTAAAATAAATACTAGAACAATATTCATATAATAACTACTTTCACTTTCTCTCGGTTTTCTTATGGTCTCCCTTAAAAATATGAAAAAGAAAATGATATGGTTTATGATTAAAAACGGAAGAGAAAAATCATTTTTTTGAAAAAGCAGGTTCAAAGAGCCTGTTCCAAAAAGTTTAAGAGTTAAAGTCGAAGAATCAATGGATATGAAATAAATAAATGAAAACAGATAATAACTGAAGCAAATAAAATTTCTAAGAACCTTATGTAGATTACCAGCTACATAGATCAACAATAAACTTACTATGGATGAAGAAAAGAAAATATAGCCCATATCTCACCGCTTTAAAATTATATACTCATTTTTGGAAATTTTAAGATTTTCATAATCCTTTAAATAGTTTTTTCTATTCAAAATAACATTTATATAGAATGTGAAAATGAAAATTATAAATACTATTAAAATTACAAGATCTCTTGAACGATTTTTCTGTAAGATGGAGAAAAAATTATTTTTATTTTTCGTATCTGTTACAAGAAGTCTTAAACTGAATCTAAGAATTGCAAAAGTCTTTATCACGAGTATCACAAGATATAACCAAAATAAGAATTTGGAAGTTTCCAACAATTTTGAAAGAAACCTATATTGATAGAAAAAAATAAAAGAAACCGGTAAGGTTGTTAAAAGAAAACTACACATAAAAAAGATCATAGATAGGTAAGGTTTCGTTACAAACGAATCTTTTAAATTTTTCGAATAATCGAGGTTGGAGATCGAATATATCATAAAGAAAAATAAAACGAGATAATAAAAAAGAAATCCAGTTTCATCAAAGATTTTGAACTTGAATTCGAATACTATTAGAAAAAGAATTTCGTTTACTAAGGTGAAGATTAAAAATACCTTATAGATATCGGCATTATCCTTCAAAAGGAGTATTATACTTGAAATAATATAAGAGATGAGGGAAAGATAAAAAATAAAGTCTATACATATGGATGGTGCTGTGACAAAAAATTTTAAAAGGAAAAGTAAAGAGGGAAAAGTTATAAGAAGTGTAAAGAATAAAATCAGTTTTTTATCTGAAAACATTATGATATCAAAAATAAATATGTTGGATGGAAAGATAAATAAAAAGAGTATGATTTGAGGAAGCAGGAAATAAACGAAACGATGGTTATAAAATGTTGATTGAAATTCTACAAGGATTCTCGTTGAATGAAAAAAATTGAAATAAAAGACAACGGAAATGAATGATAGTAAAAAGATCAGATAAACGATAAATGATCCTTTTATATTGGCAATTTCCTGTTTTACTCCGTTTCTTGAATACAGATACAAAAAGATTGAAGTGAGAATAAAAGATAATAGAGTGTAAATGAATATATCAATTGTTTTTATTATCGCCGATGATAAAAATGGAGAAATATAAAAAAGTAAAATGATTAACCTTTCCTCTCTTTCATCATCCAAAAAAAATTCTTTTTCAAGGACAACGGTTATGAGATAAAAAAGTAAAATGAGTATGTTTGAAATTAATGTAAAGTTGGTATTTTCAAATAAAAATTCTTTACCGTATAAAGTGGTTGTGGAAGATGATAGATTGTAACCGGAAAAAAGATAAAAAGAATCATAAAGAATAATTAAAATAATTGAAAAGATAAAAAAATAAAATGAATATATAAGATTAAATTTTTTTACCAAAAGTAAAATCAAAATAGTAATAAAGATAATTAAAAATACCGGTAATTCAATCATAATGTCTTGGCCTATAGTCTCTGTCAAAATTTCCATCACTTAAATTGATTTTTAAAATTGCGATTAAAACTATTACAATTAAAGAATTAAGAAGTATAAATGATGTAAACTGGATAATATTTAAATTTAAATTTGAAGTGATCATTAAAACGATTATATTTGGGAAAAATAGAAACAGATATAAGAATGTTTTCCTGACATTTTCAGTTTTAAATAGGAAAAATAGATTGAAGACCAAATTTATCCAAAAAATATATTTGATGAAGATAAGTTCAATTTCCATTTTTATTCTCTCCATTTATCTTGTTCTTTTTTTAAATTTTCAACATCGTATAAAAAAAATGAAATAAAAAATGTGTTTACAATTAAGAAAATAAAAGCAATCGTAAGATATCCAGAAAAATAAAAAAATAGTGAATAGAAAAGATTTAAAAGAATAAATTTGATAAAAAAATTTTTTCTAATAAAAAGAAAACTGATGGTTATGATCAGAATTGAAACGGACAAAATTATCAATTCATTCTTCATCGCCATTTTGCCTTCTATAATCATCATTTTTAAAATTTATAATGTAAAATATTAAAATCGGTATAATAAGGAATAAAAAAATTGATAAAAGAGAAAGAGTCAAAATCTTTAAAAAAGCATAGTAGATAGATGAAAACAGAATAAAGATGGAAAAAATAATCAGAAGAAAAATATAAATTTTCTTTTTGAAATCTTTTTTATTTGATAAGGTTGTGATGGTAAAAATAAAAATAAAAATTATCCAGATGTAAAACATTTATATCTCTTTATAATAATCAAAGATAAATTTAACGATTATCAAAAAAATAAAAATAAAAGTGATGGAAAATAAAAAATCCATTCCAGTAACTTTATGGTTTATATTTTCTTTCAGCAGCAAAAAAGATATCAAAAAAAAGATATTCAATATTGAAAAAAATTGTTTTTCATGTGATTTTGCTATTGATAGGATTAGAACATTTGTAACCATCAAAACTAAGAGCAAAATAAAAATCATAGGTTTTTAATAATCCTTTTATAATAAGTCTTATAAGATTTCAAAAAATTATCGTCCTTTCTTTTAATTATAATATGCCTTGTTGTAAGATAACCATTTTTTACACAAACATCGAAATTGAAAAGAAAAAGAATAAAATTATTTATAAAATCATCATCGGTTTCTAAATCTATTTCAATCTCCCTCAACTGGTTTTCATAACTTCTAAAAGAGAGTTGCTCAAAAACATAATAAAAATTTCGAAAAATTATTGTTAAAATTATGTCAATATTTTTTATAGAGAGTTGAAAAATTTTTTTTATTTTTAAAATATCTTTTAGATTTGATTTTAATAAAAGGAAGGAAGATAGAATTATCAAAATCAGAGTTAAAGGTAATAAAAAATAAAAGGAGTTATATAGAATTATTATGGAAAATATAAAGGAAAAATAAATTAGAGATATCAAAAGTAAATTGCTCATTTTCTTTTTATGTATCCCATTATGAGATCTTTTGTGGCTTTCAATCCCTTTATATGGGTTCTTTCAACCCCATGTGATGCTGAAACTCCTGGTCCTATGAGCCCGACTTTAATATCATAACCAGCACGTAAGGCGGCAGAACCATCGGAACCATAATATGGGAAAATATCTATTTTAAAAGGTATATTATTTTCTTTACATATTTCAACCAGTTCAGTTTTCAATTGAAAATCGTATGGACCCGTTGAATCCTTAGCACATATCGAAACGGAATATTCATCACCCTCAACACCTTCACCAACTACGCCCATATCAGCAACTATCAATTCTTCAACTGTATCATCGAAACCCGTTGAAGCGCCATGCCCAACCTCCTCATAGTTTGAAAAATAAAATAATAAAGGTTTACCTTTTAATATTTTTTCTTCGTTTAAAAGGATATCAAGAAAAATTGCAGCACACGCTTTATCATCTAAAAATCTAGTTTTAACGAATCCTGACGATGTAAATTCAAATTTTGGATCAAAAAATATGAAATCACCTATGTTTATATTCAATTTTAGAACATCCTCTTTACTCTTAACTTCTTCATCTATTCTCACGATCATATTCTCTGTTGTTCTTTCATTTTTTGAAACATCCCTGTTGACATGAGTTGAGGGATTTTTTATAAGATAGGTCCCTGTAAAAACTTTACCTTCAATATTTCTAATTCTACAATAAGAGCCCTCAAAGGAATTGTTTGGATACCCACCTATCTGTGTTATCTTCAATGTGCCATCATAATTTATCTCCTTTACCATCCCTCCAAGTGTATCAATATGTGAAGATAAGGCATATAAAGGTTTATCACCGGTGTAAACTTTTAAAGCCCCTTTTTTGGTTACAGATGTTTTATATCCTTTTTCCTTAACCTTTGATTCAATAAAATTTATTATATCTGAAGAAAATCCTGATGGAGAATCTATATCAACAAGCATTTTTATAAATTTTTCAATCATATCTACCTCACTTGAATTTTAAATTTTTCTTTTACCTTCAATATCTTCTTGAAATATAATTTTTCTATTTACCGGACCAAATATTTTTCTACCTTTTATATCATACCACAATTTTTTATTTTTTAAAGTATACCTTGTATTATCTGGTTTCTCATTTTTCTCTTTTGTGTTTACAAAATCCAATTCAAAAATCAAAACCGCTCCATTTCGCAAAAGAAGGTACATTTTATTAGAATCTTTTAAAATAACATCTTTTACATTTTTTAAATCAAAAAACTTAAGATTCAATTTTTCGAAATTATTTCTATATTATATCAATGAATCCTTTGTGACAACAATTATACCTGTATCGTTCAAACTTTTTATATTTTTAAATTCAGAGATGTTAAAAGTTTTGATCAAACTTAAGTCTCTATAAAAAA
>DYMB01000002.1:121601-132106 GCA_020721805.1 Acetofilamentum sp.
TTTTTAAATTCAGAGATGTTAAAAGTTTTGATCAAACTTAAGTCTCTATAAAAAAATTTTAAACTGTTAAAATCACTTATCAAAACTAAAGTATCCTTGTAGGAAACTATTCTATTATAAAATGAGCCATCAATCCAAGTTTTTAAAACTTTTCCAGAAATATCGGTTATAAATATACCATTTTGTACAGAAACCAAAAAGAACGAATCATCTTCTCTTTTCAGATCCGTAAAATCATAATTTGAAGTAAATAGATTTTTTAATCCATAATATTCCTTATCAAAATATTTTAGATTAAGGTTGTTGTCCAGAACAAAAAACCCATTTTTATAATTTTTCACACCTTTTACAACAAAATCTATACCGAATTCTGAAAAGGAATCATTTTCACCAAAAATTATTTGATAATAGTTTACGAGAATCTCCTGATTTTGAAAAAGTTGTCTATTTTTATTTTTAACGCTTACCAGGGAATCATCGATAAAAGTGTAGAATGAATCATTAGAATAAAAACCTGTAAGGTTGCCATTGTTTAGGATGCCTTTAAGATCTTTTGTGAATTTCTGACCTGCGATCAAGTTTTTCTCCACAAGTGGATATTTTAAGATCCTAAAAGCTGTGTTTATAAAAAGGGTATTATTTTCTAAAAACAGATCAACCGGATCATCTTTAAACTCAAAAGAATCAACTGAAAATGTAAGGAAGGAATCTACAACTATTCTTGTGAATAACAAATCAGCATTTTTCAGAACAAGAAAAGAATCAACATCAAAACATTTTTCATATATTCTGTTATCGGGTGCATTGTATAATGGTTTCAAAGAATCATTTTCAATCCTCATAAATAAAAGATTTTTTTCATTTGTTGTGGTGATTATCGTGTTGAATCTGTTGAAGAATAGTGGTGTGGTATTATCGTTTGTTAAAAAATTCTTATTGTAAAAAAGAGTATCTATTACTTCCCCAAACCTTATCATCTTTGATTCGTTGGTAACAAAAAACAACTTATCTTTGTTGGAATAAAAATCATTTATGTTGGCTATGTTAAAGTTCTTAATTTTTAACAGATTCCCATTTTGAAATGAATAAAGATAATTTAAAATGTTACTAACATTTAAAATTATATAATTTTGTGAAGCAAAAATCGATTTTATCTCAGAATCAACATAATCTGAATAAAGAAGAAAAGGTATGGAATCAAGTGAATATATTTCAAGGAAATTATTCTCATAGAGGATCACAAAAAATGAATCTGTCCTTAAGCATTTTTTTACATTTGAAGTGAAGATTTTAAAAGGAGTTTTAAAATCATCATCATAAAAAAATCCAATTTCAGTTAAAAAAATGTTCGAATTATAATTTTTTAAAGAGGAACCTATATCAAAAATTTTCTGGGAAATATATTCTGAACTGAATTGTGGTATAAAAAATAATAATATTAAAATTTTTATGAAGATTTTCCACATTTTTTTTATTATATTTGATAAGGAGAGATCAGTCAACATAAAAAGGGGGAATTTATCCCCCTTTAAAAAACTAAACCTTTTCGCTATATACTTTTGCCTGCAAGAATAAAAGAAGATAATCTGGTCCACCCGCTTTTGAATCTGTGCCAGAAAGATTGAACCCGCCAAAAGGATGAACACCAACGAGTGCACCTGTGCAACCACGATTAAGATAAAGATTTCCCGTTAACAGTTCATCAACAGCCAGGTTAAGTTTTTTTCTATCTCTAGTATAAACAGAACCTGTTAAACCGTATACGGTATCATTTGCTATTTCAATCGATTTTTCAAATGATTCAGATTTTATTATGGAAAGCACAGGACCAAAGATCTCTTCCTGTTCAAGTTTTGATAGCGGTTTTATGTCAGCGAAAACGGTTGGTTGAATGAAATATCCACCATTGTTATCTATCGTTTTTCCACCGGTGATCAATCTACCCTCTTTTTTACCTATCTGGATATAACTCATTATCTTTTCTTTTGAAAAATTACTTGAAACGGGTCCCATATTATAATAATGAACTTCCGGAATAGGGAACTCCCTTGTATCGACGACTTTTATCTTTTCGGTTCTTTCCTTGATCAATTCTATCATCTCGTCATAAACTTTCGCATCTATTATCGCTCTTGAACAGGCTGAACATTTTTGACCTTGAAAACCAAAAGCACCCTGAACTATTCCATTGGCTGCGCTTTCAAGATCGGCATCCTCATCAACTATTATGTAATCTTTACCACCCATTTCAGCAACAACTCTTTTTAACCATTTCTGTCCAGGATTGACCTTTGATGCTCTTTCGTATATTCTCATTCCTGTTTCCATAGAACCTGTAAAAGAAATAAACCTTGTGAGTGGATGATCCACAAGAGTATCTCCAACTTCGCCACCACTACCCGGAACAAAATTCAAGACACCATCCGGTAAACCAGATTCTTTAAAAACTTCAAAAATTTTATATCCTAAGACGGGTGTATCGGAGGCTGGTTTCAAAACAACAGTGTTTCCTGTTACAAGTGCTGCACTTGTCATACCAGTTGTAATCGCAACAGGGAAATTCCATGGTGGTATAACAACACCAACACCAAGTGGTATATAGAACTGGTGATTATCCTCTCCATTTATTTTCATGAGAGGAGTTTCCTGAGAATATCTTAGCCCTTCCCTTGCATAGTATTCAAGAAAATCTATGGCTTCAGCAACATCAGCATCGGCTTCAACCCAATTTTTACCTATTTCAACAACCATAGTTGCTGAGAGTTCCATTTTTCTTTGTCTCATTATCTCCGCTGCTCTTAAAAGAATCGCTGATCTTTTAGCCTGACTCTCTTTTGACCACAATGCAAAATTTTTATAAGCAGCCTCGATCGCTTTGTTCGCCTGATCTTTGTTTGACTTACTCACAAGACCAACCACCTCTGAAGGTTTTGATGGATTTGTTGATTTTATCTTTTCGGCATTGTATATCTCTTTACCATCAATTATTATTGGATATTCCTTGCCAAACTGTGATTCAACTTTTTTGATCGCATCCTTCATCAGTTTCTGTTCTTCAGAAGTTTTAAACAAATTTATTTTGTTGTTTTCATAAGGTTTTGTTATCATATCTTCTCCTTTTTTATAATATTTGATTCAAAAGATCAAAAATTTTGGAATTTATGTAGACTCCATTTTCAATATTATTATTATATGATTTTAAAGTTCTGTCAACATTTTTTATCATAAAAATTTTACCTTTTAATGATTCTACTCTTTCATTTTCTTCACTTGAAAGGATATCTCTGGAAAAGATAAAAATTGGGTTATAAATTTTATCATAATAAGTTTTTATCTTAGAGTATGATAAACTTTTATCGATATTCTCCATTTCAATATATTTTTCATAATTCTTAAAAAGGAAATCCCCTCTTTTTGAAATCTCTTTAAAAATTTTTTCTGACCATTTTGATAGATCTTCAAGCGGAGGATTTATCAGTATAACTTTTTTAAAAGAACTTAAATTGTAAAATAGAAATTGAGAGTTGAACGAAAGAAGATACATAATATTGTATCTTCTTTTCAAAAATTCTATCACCTCATTTATCGCTTCTTTTAAAATTTTTTCGTTTATTTTTTTATGTTTTATTTTGAATATTGCTGTGGGATAATGAATATTTTCAGAAAATTGTAGAGTTGTAAACCACATCATAGAAAAAGATATGTTACCATATATATCCGATAGAAATGAAAAAGGAGTTATCAAAACTATTGTATCACAATTTTCGTTGTATGAGATTTCAAGATAGGAATTTTTCAAATCAAATTTTTCTTTTTCAGATTTTTTTAAAAAATTTTCTTTTGTAAAAATTTTATCCAGTTTTATCATATAAGGATTCTCGACTTTTATAACTTTCTCACTTCTGGTAAATGTTATATCATAATATTTTATTGAATCAGGAAACATTTTATCAGATTTATATATTTTTAAATTTTTGTTTTCAAAACCATTCAGATCAAGATAGATATTTTTGTTAAAATCAAAATATCTACCTTTAAAATCTAAAAAATAGGATAAACTCAAAATATTTTCTAATCCAAAAGTTTGTATTTTTTTTAAATTATATATTCTTTTCTGATAAAAAATTTTTTTAGTTAAGAACCCATTTTCGAAAAATATAAAATCTGGATTTATCTGATCGGCATAATATTTAAACAATTTAAAATTACCATTATTTAAATCAGTTTTAATATAGTTGTATTCTCTGGAAAATCCGTCAAAAAAAATATTTCTTTCAATTATCATTTTTTTATCTATAAAAAGTGTTGAAATTCCTATCTCTTTGTTATTTTTAATTATTTTGTATGAAACCTTTTCGGAAAATAAAATTGAAAATAGAAAAATTACAAAAAATTTAAAGAATATTTTCATTGAAATATCAAAGAAGTATCATTTAAAAGTTCCAGATCGAAAAGAAGACTTTCCTGACAAACTTCTTTAACATAAACTCTTAAATATCTATTATCAAAGGTCTTAATAAAATACCAATTCTCTTTCATAGGTATTTCCATATCAAAATATCCTTCCTGGGGTGGAGTATTGTATTTTTCTTTACCTGTGCTATAAAAACCTGTTATTTTTTTATTTCCTTTTGATAATATTGTATCTTTTGATGGTGATAAGAATGTAATTGAATTTGATGCAAATGAAGAGATGATGATATCGGTTGATAAACTAATAGTATCTATTATAATAGTGGTATCCAAAATTGAAATTGAGGAGAAAGATTTAAAATTGTTATTATAAACAATTAAATTTGAATATACTTTTACATCAGGGATATAATCATTTTTAAGACTACAGCCAAAAAATAAGATCAGTAAAAAAAAAGAGGGTTTTAAAACCCTCTTTTTTATATAAGTAAAGAATTTATTCTTCAACTCCAAAATACCTTGTTCCATCTGTTTGATACCAGTATTCGAATTTAACAAAATCGTATGGTGATGTATACTCTGTAATATGAAGTTTTGCATAATCTCCACTTTCAAACTTTACCCAATACCAGGCATCAGCATTGACAACAACTGAAATTCCAGTCATTGTTGCAGGTGCGGTTGTTACTGAAGTATCAGATATAACTTCAAAATAGGTTGTCTTTGGATCATTTCCAGAACCCCAGTAATAAACTTGAGAGTCACCATCAGCGGAAACAAAATATGCACCTGAACTATAGTCTCTATCATTATAGTAGAAATCTATAACTTCACCATTATTGGTAACGGATATAGCCTCACCCTGCCCTGTTTCCTTATTCGAAATATAGAATCCTGATGGACCGGTCTGATCAAAATCGTAAACTGTAATGTTTGAATAATATTCAACTGTATTCGAATGATCTACAACTGGTGGTTGAATTATTGAGCATCCTGCAAAAATCAATGCAACCGTAAAGAATATGACTAATAATTTTTTCATACATCCTCCTTATTTTGTTTTGGGTGGTGCAATTTTAACCGGCTCATTAGTTTTATTTGTTGGTGCTCCGGCTGTTGGAACGGTTTCCTGTTTTGGGTGTAATTTTAAATTCAATGAATCAACCATAATCTGCATTGTCGTTACGGTCTCTTGAAGTTTTACAACATCCTCTTTTAATTTCTCTACATCGCTTTTTAACTGAGTATCAGTGCATCCTGAAAAAACAAAAAGTAAAAAAACTAGTACAATGGCTGATAAGATCAATTTCTTCATAAAACCTCCTTTTGTTTAAAAATTATATACTTAAAAAACCTTATGTCAATAGTTCAAAAGAAGTAATATTAGGCGATTTTTCCCTTTTATCATCTACCTCTTCTTAAACTATTTCCTCTTGGTCTTCTAAAGCCCTCTTCTCTTGGCTTTGCCTGATTTACAACTATCTTTCTACCTGCGACTTCTTTTCCGTTCAATTCGTTGATCGCTTTCTGTGCCTCTTCATCAGCCATCTCAACAAATCCGAAACCTTTTGATCTGTTTGTATCTCTGTCCCTTATGATTGAAACTGAGCTTACCTCTCCAAACACTTCAAATTCTTTTTTGAGTTCTTCTTCATTCAATGAAAAAGAAAGATTACCTACATAAATCTTCATTTGTTCTCCTTTTTTCTTTAATTGATTTAATATATGGGAAATCGCCTAATTTTAACATCATCTTATAACTGTTTTTTACTGGAGATATTTAGTTCCCTCAACCAAGATAAGAAACATTAAACACTTCCGAAAAATTTTTACATTCAAAATACTTTTTCATTTTTTTTATTATATACTAATATTTTTTTTTGTCAAGCATATATTTTTATCTATAAAAACGGAGGATGAGGGACTCGAACCCCCAAGGGCTCATCACCCGGCGGATTTCAAATCCGCTGCCTTACCAGTTAGACTAATCCTCCATTTGGTTTTTGATTATATTTAAAAATAATTTTCTGTCAATAATAATTATGATAGATTCTTCTTTAGAATGTAGAATGCAAATATAGATAAAAACTGGAATATTATCAAAGTAATTAACATTATACCTTTTGAGAACTCATATAAAATGCCAACAAAACTACTTCCCAAAAAGAATGACAACCCATATATAAAATTGAATACCCCGTATCCAGTTCCCCTTTTTTTTATTGATGTAATATCAGCAATGGCTGCTTTCATTATCGTTTCATGTGCTCCCATAACTATACCCCATAAAATAACAGATAAAAAAATTAAACTTACATTATAGGAAAATGCCAGTGGAATAATGAATATTGTAATTATCGGTATCATAATAAGAAGCAATAGTCCTGAATCCTCTTTTTTATTTTTATTTTTCAGGTTATCATAAAGTTTACCAATTATTATTGCAAAAATGGCATCTACTACCATTGCCACAGCATAAAAGAATGGGATATAATTATCAGATACTATTCTTGAACTTTTCATATGGAAGCCCATAAGAGCAAAATTGATAAAACCAAAAGTGGTCAAAAAGGTAAAAATAGAATAAATCCAGAAAACCTTTGAAAGCCCTTCTCCTGTAATACTTTTTTTATCTTCACTGCCATTCTTTTTATAGATGAAATAGACAAAAACTATCAAACTTATAAGTATTAAAAATGGAATTAACATTATTTTATAAGCGTTCTGATAATCTGAAAGAATCTTTTCCCCGGAACCTCTTGACAAAAAATAAATGGTAAAAATCAAAGGTCCTACCGTTGCACCTATTTGATCAAAAAATTCTGATATTCCAAAACCAATTCCGGTACCTATTTTTTTTGTTGCAAATGATACAAGTGTATCTCTCGCAGGACTTCTTAACGCTTTACCCAACCTTTCTAAAACTATAAAAATTGCAGCGATCTTCCATGTATTTGAAATTGATAGAAGCGGAACAGAAATTAGCATAAAATATCCTATAATGAGGAATGTCCAATGGCTTTTTGTTTTATCTGAAAAGTAACCTGAAACGAATCTCAATCCATAACCCAAAAATTCAGCAACACCTACAATTAAACCTATCAATGCGGCATTTGAACCTAACAATTTCAAATATGGACCGTTTACTCCCCTCGCGCCTTCATAGATTATATCACCAAACAAACTTATCAATCCGAAAAGGGTTATTATCAAAAATGCTTTTTTCACTTCATCGTTCATATTTTTTAGATTCATAAAAACTCCTTTTAAAGAAAGATTTTAACAAAATTTAAAAAAAAATAAAGAGTTTAAAATTTTAGTATTATTTTATTTGATAGGTGCCAGTTTTTTAAGGTTCTTTTATTTGACCAAACTTAAGTCAAAATATTGAATTAAATTTTTTTGATTTTTATCTTTTTTATTTTGAAGTCAATATTTTCTAAAATGAAAATTGGCGGAGAGGCCGGGATTCGAACCCGGGGTACCCTTCCGGATACTCCGCATTTCGAGTGCGGTGCCTTAAACCAACTCGACCACCTCTCCATTTTTTCTAACTCTTTTAAAAAACTCTTTTAAAAGGGTCTTTGACTCTTCTTCAAGTATTCCTTCAACAATCTCTATTTTATGGTTTGTTTTAATTTTTTCAATATCAAGAAGAGAAAAAACTCCACCAAACTTTTTATCTCTACATCCAAAAACGAGTTTTGAAATACGGGACAACTTTATCGCTGATATACACATCAGGCAGGGTTCAACGGTTACATATATTGTACAACCGTTCAGTCTCCAATCATTCAATTTTCTTTGTGCTTTCAAAATTGATAAAATCTCAGCATGGTATATTTGAGATTTTTTCTTTTCAACAAGATTGAAAGCTTTTGATATTATTTTTTTATCTTTAACGATAACCGAACCTATGGGAACTTCACCTTTTGAGAAAGCCTTTTTTGCTTCTCTTAAAGCGATACCCATAAAATATATATCATCATTTTTCATAAAATTGGAATATATATCACCTGAGATTTATGTCAACACTTTTTTATCTAACACAAAAAATAAAATTTTTGATTAATATATTTTCATCCGTTTTTATGGAAAGATTCAAAATATAAACTCCATTCTTTAAAATATATTTTAAATTTTTTATCATCATTACACCATCTGAGGTTATATAATAATCAATATATGGTGAATAACAATATGTTCCAACCTGATCAAAAATTTTAACATTCAGCAAAGATCTTGGCATATCTGTTTTATAGTGTATATACAATATAGGATTGTTAAAATCAACTATTTTTGGTTCTATGTAAATTGAATCAACTTTATCAATTGAAAGATACAAAGAATTTTTAAAAGAGGGTGTTGCACCTAAAAAATATATCGAGTTATCCCAGTTACTTTTTTCATAACCTTTGAAATTGTAGTTTATTCTCTCTATTGAACAATTTTTATTTTCAAATCCTCTGATTACAGAATCGATAGTCTTACCATTATACCTCAATACAAAAGTATCAAGTCTATCAGGTAGAGAAAAAAGATTCTGTTGAAGAATATTCATCTTTAAAAAAGGATAATTCGTTTTTAAAGTTTGAGAATCACTCGTTATCACAAGATAAGAATCCTTAAATATTATACCATTACTTAAGATAATAGAATCGTTTAAAGTTGAAAGAATAAGATTATCAAAATAAAAATCTATGCTGTATGGATTGTAAAGTTCAAGCCATTCAAAATCTTTTACCATAAACTCATTAAAAGATACAGAACCGGGATTGAAATCACCTCCATAAAAAAATGTTCTTTTTTTCTTTTCGCCAAGAGTCCAGAAATTGAAAGCTCTTTCTAATGATGGAAGTTCAAAAGATATTCTTTCACTTTCTATTGAAAATGTATCTGTAAAACTTTCATATTCCACTATCAATTTATCGTTAAGATAATCACCGGAAAAAAAGATTTCAAAATTTTTTTCAAAGATTTTAAAGGAATCGATAACTCCTCCTGAAATATAAACTGAATTCTTCCTCCCTATAGTGTTACCTTCAGGATCTTTTGATTCAGAATAATAATTTTTTCCATCGGGAAAAGATGGATTTTTCTTTTCAAGTGAATAGCCATCCTGAGTCTGGTAAGGGAAAAAATCATCATCAGATGGGGTCCCATAAGAATCCACAAAATTCCCATTTTTATCAAAAAGTGTAAACGATGTTGTTGATGTTATACCAGATGTACCAAAAGTTGTGTTTGAGATGGTGAAAACATAACAGGAATCAGGGATTTTATATATCATATAATTTATCGAATCTCCAATAGTTGAATATTCTGGATCAAGTATAACTATATATTTTTTTGGAGGAACAAGTGATTCTCCAACTATTCCACCTGGATATTTTAAACTATCCGGATATAAAGTTATATAATCTTTTGAATTTCCATCGAAAAAATAGTAATCAAGAATCTTTATCGTATCATCTGAAGAATTATAAAGTTCTATAAACTCATTCCTATCACCAGGTGAGTTGGGTTGGGACTCATTCCCTAAAACATTGAACATCACCTCATTAAAAATAGGAGAGCCTATAACGGATAGAGTTGATATATAAAAGAAAAAATATTTAACAAGAAATCTCATATTCAAAAAGATTATAAATTAAAAATAAAAAATTTCAACATAAAAAAACCGGGGTTTCCCCCGGTTTTTTATCCTTATTTCAAAAGTCGATTCACTTAAATATCACAAACCTTTCAGATATTTTTTCAGTTGAAGTTTGAACTCTAACAAACCAGACACCTTTGTTCAAATCATCAACCGTGTAATTGTATAAACCTTCAGAAAGGATTCCATCATACAAAGTCTTAACTTTTCTTCCCAACATATCAAATATTTCAATTGAAACTTTTTGCTTTTCACCGTTTGAAAATTTCACAGAGACTCTTTTTTCTTTCTGATTGGTGTAAACTGAAAGTGATGTGAGAAGTTTTTTAACAAAGACACTCGTAGCATCAGAAAATATTGTGGCATCTCCTCTTTTGTATCCAACCCTGTATGAATGTTTTCCATATGAAACATCCTTATCAACAAAAGTTGTTGA
>DYMB01000050.1 GCA_020721805.1 Acetofilamentum sp.
TTTGCATCCTCTAAATAGTTATGTTGATTATTCTCTCAATTTCCTCAATCCTTTTTATGTTTCTTATTTCAACTCCTTCTAGGTCTTTTAAATTTTCACTTTCAGGGTAAAAACGATTGCCATGATAGTAATAATATGTTTCTTCGGGTAAAATTTTCAATATAGTTAAGTTAATTTTTTTGTAATTATTTTCGGAAGGAAAACTTATACTTAAAGTATAATTTTTTGTTACATTATTACAATTATTTTCATATAATAAAGAAGGCTCACAAAAAGTTAGTAATGCAAAAACTCTGACTTCATCACCTTTTTTAATGATGTCAAATGGAATAAATTTTGCATTTTCTCCTGCCTCAAATGAAACTTTTTCTTTATCACTTATGTTTTTATCACTTGTGTTTTCATTTAATTCCCAATATAATTCTTCGGTTCCGAATCCAATTTTGCCTTTATTATCTTCTGAGTAAAAGCAAATGTCCTCTATTTTTTCACAATATTCATTAATGTATTCATTGATATATGTTTCTATATTCATTTCTGCATAAATTTTTGTTTTGTTACCTTCTTTTTTCACAGGGAATCTATAAACATTCTTAAATTTCTTTAGCATAATTTTATCTTTTTCAACTTCAATTATAAATCTTAACATATCTGTTTTTACAAACAACATACTCTCATTCAACCATTCGGTTTGAGGATTAGTTAAATATTCCTTATATTTTCCACTATCAACGGATTCCAAAAATTTTAATATTTCATCAGTATTGTTAATGTAATTTCCAATTAAATCTTCATGATGTAGGGACACCTTTAAAGTGGCAAAATTTTTATCCAAATCAAGAATAAATCTGTCGCCTATGATTAAACTTTTGTTATCTTTACTTTTAAATATTTTTTCTTTTCCTTCCAACCCCCATAATTCAAAATATTTTAAAATCTTTTTCTTTTCTTTTTCATCAAATTCCCATTCAAATGAAAAATCAGATATTTTATTTTTATTGATATCTGGCACAGAACTATATTTTTTCCACATAGTGGGTTGAGATGGTCGCGATCCCATCCAATAACCAACATCCATAAAATAAAGATTTCCTATATTTGACTTTGTATTTTTAAAACCCATCATTCCATTCAATCCTATTGCAAGATCACACTTACAATGCCCTTCAGGTATATTAATAATATTGATTCCATATATTTTTAAATTTTCTTCATTTTTAATTTCAACCGGAATCATTGCACTACATCCACATCCACGATCAAAGGTGTAATAGCCATCAAACAGGTAATGCTCCAATGGAAAGTATGAAAAATGAAAATCCACCCATGAAAAATAAGAATTATTTCCATAATAATACACTGGGGGAATATACTCGTCATACAACCAAATATCCTCCCACGACTTTTTCTTTGAAGAAAGAACTGAAAAACAATATGTTGAAGTATAATGTTTCTTTGTTAAATTTGAAACATTTTTTCCAATGTTTGAGATTTTGTTTTCGGTTTCATTTTTAGTTATGTTTTCGTTTTTTACATTTATTTCAGAGAAATTTCGCAGAACACTATTCTCACTATAATTTTTGCTCTCAATGTTCGTAATGTTTGCCTTTTTATTCTCTTCTATAAAATTATAAATGAGAAATCCTAAAAAAATTAAGAAAAATAAAAAAA
>DYMB01000051.1 GCA_020721805.1 Acetofilamentum sp.
ATTTGAAACAATTTAAGATATTTGTGTTTTTTTTGATTATCGTAAGGTCAGTAAAATATTTTTAAAGCCATAACATAATATAATTCGCAAAATTAAACAGGAGTATGTTTTGATTAGAAAGTGTTTATTCCCGGTAGCAGGTTACGGGACAAGATTTTTACCTGCTACAAAAGCTGTTCCAAAAGAGATGTTACCGATACTTACAAAACCGCTTATGCAATATGGCGTAGAAGAGGCTATGAATGCAGGGATGAGTACTATGGCTATCGTAACCGGAAGAAGCAAAAAAGCCATAGAAGATCACTTTGATATCAACTACGAAATAGAAGACCAAATAAAGGGTACCGACAAAGAAAACTATCTTATAGGTATAAGAGAAGTTATTAGTAAGTGTACGTTTAGCTATACAAGACAAATTCAGATGAAAGGTCTAGGGCATGCTATTTTGACGGGTGAGCCTTTGATAGGAAATGAACCTTTTGCGGTTATATTGGCAGATGATTTATGTGACAACGGCTCTGATGATGGAGTACTAGCACAAATGGTAAAACTATACGACAAATACAAATGTTCTATCGTAGCTATAGAAGAGGTAAATCCAAGCGAAACCAAAAAGTACGGTATCATAGACGGAACACAAATAGAAGACGGCATCTATAGAGTACACAATATGGTAGAAAAACCTAACCCAAAAGATGCTCTTACAAATCTTGCTATCATAGGAAGATATATACTCACTCCTGATATTTTTGATATTATCAGAGATACCAAACCTGGAAAAGGTGGAGAGATACAAATCACTGATACACTTATGACACAAGCTTCAATTGGCAACGTAATAGCTTACAAATTCAAGGGTAAAAGATTTGACTGCGGTAGCGTAGATGGATTTGTCGAAGCTACAAACTACTTTTACAATCAATCGAAATAATTTACTTACACCGCATAAATCAAAGGGGTCTATATCTCTTTGATTATGCTCCTGCACAATATTCTCTTTAGTTGTTTTTAAGATAATATCCTATATGATTGAAAAGATACTATTTATGAATTTTTCATCACAAAACAATTTGTAAAATTGGACTTTATAATGAAAAATTTATGTAATGATTCTTATATAGTGAGGCTTATAAGCTTCGGTCCTTTCATCTCTATTCTATTCATTGTGGCCTTTGTTACTTATTTGACCGTACAAACTAATTCAAAAATTTATGCAATTAATATAATACCCCAAAATGTCAATACAACTTTTTGAAAAATCTTATTCCCTAAAGTACCTGTTGCTTTATGCTACACTTTCTCCTATATTAGTGTAGTTTTTATCATTCAATTTTAAACTCTCATAATAAACGCTCATAGGTTTTTTATACTCAAGTGATTCATGAAATCTTTTGTTATTGTAAAACTCAATATACTCTTTTACTGATGTTACGATAATCCAATCTCCACACATTTTCTCCAAATGTTACCTTTCTACCCAGCCATTAACTCATTCACTTTTTCATATGAAGCTCTAAGAGCTTCGATGTATATTTTTTCTTTGATAGCAAAGTGATTCATTTTATAGTTTAACCTTAGTTTTTCTGGCTTGATATAGGCAAGCACTGTAAGATGGATCGGACATTCCCGAACTAAACACCAAGATTCCCTTATTTAAGGGATTTTAGTCA
>DYMB01000052.1 GCA_020721805.1 Acetofilamentum sp.
ATTAAATAAAATGTATAAATTTCAAAATAAAGATTTTCTTATATCAAGTGGCTTTTTACTTTTTTTAACAATTGCCAGCTTGGTATTCTCATTGTTTTTAACACAAGGTCATTTTACTTATGCATTGGATGACCCATATATCCACATGTCAACAGTCAAACACTTCGTAGATCACGGAATATGGAGTGTTGATGGTGAAACATATGCTTCTGCATCATCGTCCCCGCTTTGGGTTATAGTCTTGTCGCCATTTTATCTTTTACTTGGTGCAAAGGTTTTTATCTATATTCCATTCTTTCTCAATATAGTATTTCAAATATTGAGCTTACGGCTTGTCTTTAAAATAATTAAAAACTACACCAGACAAGAACTCCACTATCTTTTTGGGATTACTATTGTTTTGTTTGCATCATTTCTTGCACTCTCCTTTGGTGGAATGGAACATTCCTTGCAAATCTTTTTAGTGATATTGTTCATAGATGCATTTTTATCCTATAGTAATAATCCCAATCTACTAAAAGCAAAAATAAATCTTCTTATTATTGTGCCATTTGTTGCATTTGTGCGATATGAAGATTTAGCGTTGGTTGTAATAGTCGCTCTTGTTGTTTTATTTTATTTTAAAAATTGGAAACTTTCTTTAGGTATGGTTTTTTCAAGCTTTACTTTTATTGTGCTTTTTGGATTGTGGTGTAAAATAGTCTTGAATTTAGGCTTTGTTCCTAGCTCAATCATGGCGAAGAGTGTTATTGGTGATACGGGTGGATTGATGTTTTTTATTAAAACAGCCATTAAAAAATTCTTCAGTAATTTTTTACAACCTCACATTATTGGTCTATTTATTTTAAATATATTTATTTTAATAAAAAGTTTTCTATTAAAAAACAAACAAATATTTTTATTATCAACTATTTTTATTCTGACCCTATTTGCTCATTTGGCATTTGCTAGCATAGGTTGGCTTTATAGATATGAAGCTTATTTAATGGTTTTCGGAATGATTAATATTTTAATCTATTTATATAGTGTTTATGACGTAAATGTAAAATGGGCATATATATTGCTATTATTTTTTTTCTTAATATATGGAAAACGGATAATCGGCTCGTTATATTCTCCCATTTTTGGTAGTAAAAATATATATGAACAACAAATACAAATGGCAGATTTTTTACATCAAAAATGTAATACATGTAGTATTGGAGCAAACGATATTGGTGCTATCACATATTTTACAAATATTCATCTTCTTGATTTGGTTGGATTGGGTAACTATGAGGTAATTAAGCACAAAAAAAATGGTACTTATACAAATGAGGTTATAAACAGTTTGTTAAGAAATAAAAATGTTTCACTTGTAATTGTTTATGATACTTGGTTTGAAAATACAACATTGAATAATTATACAAAAATTGGAGAATGGAAAATTTTAAATAATATAGTTTGTGGCGGAAATACTGTATCTTTTTATAGTAGAAATGACCAGATCGAAGAGAACTATTTAAAATTAAAAGACTACTCAGACAATAGTTTGTCAAAGAATGTTGTGGTCAAGCTTCTGGATAAAACAAAATGAGCCTAAATAGTTGGGGGATGTACCCTATTATAAAAAACAAAGCAGTTCGTTTGAGTGACGAAA
>DYMB01000053.1 GCA_020721805.1 Acetofilamentum sp.
GTTTAACAAACTCATTAATAATGAATTTAAGGAATTTTCAAATTTAGATGTAAAGAAAGTTCATAGTGGCTATTTTTCAAAGATGAAAAGGGATAAAAGTATAGAAGAAGATGAATCAGCATACGATTTGATTATGAAGGACAAGGAAAGATTACTTTCATTGGAAGAACCTGTTGAATTTATTTTTTCTCATTCTGCATTAAGAGAGGGCTGGGATAATCCAAATGTATTTAATATTTGCACGCTTGCATATTCTTCTTCAGAAATTAAAAAGAGACAGGAAATTGGTAGAGGTTTAAGATTGCCTGTTTCACAATATGGGGATAGAATTCAGGATAGAGATATAAATTTATTGACTGTGATTACAAATGAAAGTTATAGGGAATATTTAGAAAGATTACAGATAGAATACCGAGAAGAAGTTGGCGAAGAAGCACCCCCTGTTGAAGAAAGAAGACAAAGGATAAAAATAAAGCGCAAGGACGAGGTAATTCAAGGAGATTTATTTAAAAATTTATGGAATAGAGTATCCCCGAAGGCAAAATATATCGTGAATTTAGACAATGGTAAATTCATAGAGCAATGTATTCAAGAAATACAAAAAATTGAGATAAGAGTACCAGAAATAAGTATTAAAAAAGTTAGAGTGGATAAAATAAAATCCGAAGATATTGAGGAAGAATTTATTAGAGAAGTATCGGAAAAAAAGAAGATAACTAACTTTCCCAATCTTATAACATTCATTGAAAGAAAAACTAATTTAACTAAAAAAACGATATTTAGAATATTAAATGGGGCTAACAATCTTAATCTTTTCTTTGTAAATCCTCAAAAATATGCAGAAAGAGCTGTAGAAGTTATTAAAAATTATAAAAGAGAATTTGAAGTAGCAGATATCAAATATACTAATCTGGAAGATAGTTATGATGTTGGTCTTTTAAGAGAGGAAGTGGCAAGTTATGGTAAGTATGTATTAAAAGTACAAAAATCAATTTATGATGGGATAATTAAAGAATCAAATATAGAAGAAGAATTTGCTAAGGCACTTGATAAAGACTCCCGCATAAAGTTATTTATAAAACTCCCTGACTGGTATTCAATAGAAACACCAGCGGGGAATTACACGCCAGACTGGGCTATTATAATAGAAAAAGTTAAGAATGGTGTAACTTCCGAAAAAATTTACTTTGTGGTTGAAACCAAAGGAACTAATAATATTTATGAATTGAAACCCGAAGAAAAAATTAAGATAGAAAGTGCCAAAAAGAGGTTTGAACTTATAAGAGATTCAAAATTTGTTGCTCCTATTAAGGATTTTGATAGTTTTGAGAAAAAGTGGTAAGAGAACCTTTAAATTACCTGATTATTATAAAAACCGCCACTGACCCAAGATTTTGATGGCAGGTATTTTTCTTTTTCTTGCGAGGCGATAGACAGTTGCTTCATCCATTTGTAGATATCCAGCCAGTTGTTTAGTAGTTAATATTTCAGGTGCTTTTATCTTTTTCATATTTGTAAAAATTGTATGCTAAAATCCATTTTTACCATCTTTTGTCTTAAATACTATACAAAAATAAGAAAGAAAAATCAAGAATTTTTTCAATTTTTTTCTCAGACGCTTCGAGCTAATATCCGTA
>DYMB01000003.1 GCA_020721805.1 Acetofilamentum sp.
AATATACCACTCCATCCAACGGAGCACTTATTGTTTCAACTATACCAGTTTTTACAATGATTTTTGATAAAATTATATATAAAAAAAATTTTTCTTTAAAATTATCCACCGGGATAATATTGAGTTTTATAGGTATCTATATTCTTATTTTTGGTTTTTCTGCCATAAAACATATAAATAAAAAGGGTGATCTGATGATGTTTATCCCGGTATTTTCCTGGGTGATCTACACCTATATAACAAAATCGAAAAGTTCAAAATATTCTATATTGTATATAACAAAAGAGATGACCTTTTATGGAACTATATTTTTTATTCCCTTTGTGATTCTTGAAAAAGGAAACATCTGTTTCAATAATTTGAACCTTTACACTTTACTATCGATTCTATACCTTGGAATAATATGCTCTTTGCTTGCATATATTCTATGGAATAAAGCTTTAAAAGAGTTTGATGAAAGACTTGTTAACTCTTTTATCTACACTATACCCCTCTTTACTATAACAGGAGAGATGCTTATATTTAAAACTTTTCCTAAAATAAATTTTTATTTAGCACTATTTTTGATAATCACTGGTTTAATTCTAGTAAGCAGTTCAAAAGAATGATTCAAAATTGTAAAAATTTTAACAATTTTGTAAATTTTTATTTTTGAATTTTTTTAAGTTCAAAAATAATATCACTTAAAATTTGGTATAGAATTTGCTCCTTATTTTCTAAAAAAGGAGGTAAAGATGAAAAAAGTAAGTTTAATCATTTCAATCTTTCTCGTATTATCACTATTCTTTTTTGTTTATGCTGACGAAATTACAAACGAGAACCAAAAGTTAACTCAACAGGAGGAATTAAATCAGGAAAAGGAAATGAATAAAGGTCAAACTGAGAATATGGAGCAAAACCAAAACAAAGAAGATAATCAGAACCAGGATGCATCCCAGGAGGAATTAAATCAGGAAAAGGAAATGAATAAAAGTCAGACAAAGAATATGGAACAAAACAATAACAAAGAACAGAATAATGAAAATAGTTCGGTTAAGCAGAATCAGATACAAAATAGAGAAAAGAGTGAAGAAAGAAATGAATATAAAAATCGTGAAAAGAATTTTGTAGATGAGGATGGTGATGGAATATGTGATGGGGATGGTGAAGGAGAAGAGGAGAGAAATCAGAATCAATCAAGAAACCATCAAAAAGATCAGGATGGAGAATATGAAGGAAACTATGAAGAAGGATATCATAACGGTGATAATGATGATAATGAAAAAGATGGAGAGAATAAAAGATAGATCCCTTATTACTCCCTTTTTAAATGATAAAAGAAGACTGGAAAAGTATCTACTTTTCCAGTCTATATTTTTTTTATTGTTTTATTTTGTTTTACCTCTTAACGCTTCTGGACCTGTTGAAAATTCAGGATTTGTATACGGTTATAAAGATGATGATAAAGATGGAGTAAACGATCTTTATTTTGATAAAAATGGAGATGGAGTTAGCGATCTGAATGCTGATAAATTAATAGATATTATATTTGAGGATGAGGATGATGATGGAATAAACGATATTTTTACAGATGAAGATGGAGATGGCATCAACGATAAGATTGTTTTCTCAAATTATCTTCCAGTTATAGATAGGGATTTAAATTTTGTTAACGATATAACAGGTCATAAATATAAAAAAGGCTTTTATGATGGATTGTCGTATGGAAAAGTTATAGAAGAGATGGGAATAATAATAGAAGAGTTTAGAGATATTAATAAAGATAATATGGATGATAGGGTTGAGAGAAGTATCAGGGAGTTTAAAAACGATGAAAGATTCTCTGATGAGGATGGGGATGGAATAAACGATGAAAGGGAATCAAAAAATATTGTTGATATAAAATATCGTAAAATCAATGTTAAACCATATTCCGAAAGGGGAAAAAGATGAGAGTTTTAATTGTGATTTTAATGGTTACGTTTTCTCTTTTATCTTTTGCTGGTAAGATAAGTTTTGAAATGACTGATAATCTTTTTAATTCAAGTGATAAGATTTATGATCTACTTGTATCTTTTGAATACAATTTTAAAAAAAATTTTAACAGATACGATCTTTTTTTCAATGCCGGGATAAATACCCCTATTGTAAACAATTATTATACTACTTTTCCATCCGATCTTTTGTTTCAGTTTGTTTTAAATGATCGGATAGATGAAAAAATTTATTCTGGACTCTATTCATATCAATTATTTTATATAAACAGTAACAGTTTTAAAAAGAATGTTATAGTTCCTGGAATCTTTATTGATTTTAAAAAAAATTTTAATTTTATCTATACTTTTAAAAATTCGTTTGATATTTATTATAAAGATTATCCTTTGACACCAACTTTTTCTTCAACATTTTTTGAATTAGAAAACAAAAATATAATATATTTTCCTTTTAACTCTTCGATACATTTGAACTTTAAAACAGGATACAAAAAGTTAAGCGATATTTTTCTTATAAATTTTAAACCCCTGTTCAGTTTTAATCTTTTCAATTCGATAGGATTTTCCTTCTCATACAATTTTATTAAAACAACCACAAAGAATGTTTATTATTATATCGATGAAACTTTTAGTGATGAGTATTATTATAATAAACTTGATGGATTGATAGGCAAAATAACTTTCCAGTTCAACAAGAATTCAAAAATGGTTTTTTCATCAAAATTTAAAAATATATCTTTTAACCCGATAATACATCTTGATTCTGATACGCTCTTTCAAACTGGAGATGTTGAAATAAGAAAGGACAGAGTTTTTGGAATGGCGATTATTCTTGTTTACAGTTTATCGAAGAATGTTTATAATTTAAAATATGAATATATCAATAAAAAATCAACCAACTTGTATAATAATTACAGTTCTAATTCTGTTACTTTTTATTTCCAGTTTTAACTCCTGTACCTTCTTTTCAACTGGAAATTATCAATACATAAGAATTGAAACATCACAGGATAGTTTACTTTTGGAAAATGAATGTAAAGGTGAAATGGATGAAGGCTATTATTACCTTTATGGAGAAAACAAAGAACAAAATATAAATGCCATTATGGTTTTTCCCATAACGAATGAATATAAAATTATTTATATCCCTCACGATTATCAAACATCTATAACTGTAAATTTCAAAAATGAAAAAAAAGTATACATATGCTCATTTTTCAGTGGAAATGGGAAAATTTTTTTAGAAAATGTTCCAGATTCATTTTTTAACCAGTTGAGTGGAAATTTTGAAGGGAAATTTGTCAATGTTGACAACAATCTTGATACTCTGATAGTGGAAAATGGAGAATTTTTATTCTATTTTAGTCGATAGAAAATGAAATGATAAATGTTGTTCCCTTTTTAGGGATGGAGATGAATTTAATCTTACCATTATAATATTCAACCATCTTTTTTACCGAATAAAGTCCAATTCCAGTACCATATCCTTTACTCTTAAAATTTTCAGTATTTTTTGTTGTAAAATACAAATCAAAAATTTTATCTTTTACTTCCTCGGATATACCCACCCCACTATCCTCTATTTCTATGGATAAAATTCGATTCTGAAAATATGTTCTTATTGTCAGATTTTTTATTTCTGAAAACTCCATAGCGTCTATGGCATTATCAACAATATTTTCGAATATCATTTTAAAATCGCCAATCGCTATTTTTAAAGATGGCAAATTTTTTCCTTCGAGAAATTTGAAATATATATTTTTTTGTATTAAGGTTTCTTCAAGGAATTTCAATTCCTCTTTTATAAATTGGTTTACATTTATGTTAATATTCTCGGATTCATCCTTTTTGTTTAAAAGCATTTTCATCTGATCCGTTACGAAAAGAAGATTCTCTATAACCCTGTTCAGTTTGAACTGTTCAACAAGTTCGGGTCTTTTCTTTATCAGGATCTGTATATATCCAAGAACACTCGTTAAAGGATTGTTAATGTTATGAACGATGGATTGACTGAATTTTTCGAGAATCAATGTTCTGTTTATTTTAAAGAGTTCAAGGTTCTTTTTTGCTTCCTCTTCAATTTTTATAACATTGTAAAAAGCGTTAATATAAAATGCTAGAAAAATAAAGATGAAGAAAATTATAAAAATATAGATCGAAAGAAAAAGTGAAAATATGTTATTTATATTTTTGAAGACCAAATCTTTTGAATGTATTGATAGCATCGTAAAGGAAAAATTTTTATCAGAAATATGTTTCATATAACCTACAAGATATTGTCTGGTTTCAAAAAAACCATAATGTGAATTCAACCTGTGGTAATACTCAAGTTGGTATTTTATTTCATCAAGAATACTATCAGGATGTAAAATAATTAAAAAATTTTGTTCTGAAGATTCTTTAGAAAAAAAATTTTTTATAACAAAATTTTTCAAATTTTCAGAAACCAGGTAAAAATTTTCGCCACTTTTAAGATAGAGTTTATCTCCGGAAAGAATTATATCTGAATAAGGATTATTTTCGGTGATTTTGAAATTTTCAAGATGATTATTTTCGTTTATAATTGAAGAAAAATTTAAATCGATCAGTTTGATAAAATTATTCAAAAGATCTTGAGTTTCCATATAAAAATCGTTTCTTATATCATTCTTTACATCGATGTAAAGAATGGTTGAAAAAAAGATAAATATTGTCAACATCAAGAAAGATAAAATGATTATGTAATATATTGAATTTTTTCTCATAATTCTTTATAAAAAGACTTTTATTAAGATTTGTTTGAACTTTATCAAGAGAACCAAATTGATCAGGTAAAAAAGAAAGAAAAAATAAAAAGGTATGAGTTCATGATGTCTTAAAACGAATGGAAAAGTGTAAAAGAGTGGATATAAGAGAAGAAGAAAAACAAATATGAATGAAGTTATAAAATATTCTTTTGGAGCGTTTTTTTGATAAAGTTTAAAAATTTTAATTAAAATAAAGAGTATAGAATGGATCATATTTATGGAAGTGGTCACATGGAAGATTTTAAGAAAAAAGGTGAGAGACCGATGATCTTCAGGATTCAAACTCAAAGTAAATTTTACATATGAAAACAACCATAGTAAAGAGGATGTTGAAAATAGGAACAAAACCAGATATGAAAAAAAAGAATACCTGTAGTTTATTAAAAAATTTTTTGTAAATATGAAAAGTAAAAATTGACTTATAAAACATATTATGATAAATAAAGAATAAAGGAATAAATTGGAGAATGGAACATTGATGAATACTGACATTAAAGATATGGACAAAAATATCCCAAGAAGAGATTTTACGGTCCTGGTTAAAGGGAAAGAGAGATAGATCGTTAAAGAGAAAAGAAGGAAAAAAATAGCTATCAATAATGAAAAAAGAATTTCTATAATTTTAAATCTTCTTTCAAGTTTTATTTGAAAAGTTTTTAACTTTTCTCCACTTTTAATTATGTATTCAACATATGTGTTTGGTTTTACGACATCGAAAACCTTATTGTGAAGAAAATGCTTATTTTTTATTTGTATTCTATTTACATATAAGAGTTTATCTTTGATCATTATGCCACTTTTGTAAATGTTACTTTTCGGGGTTATATATTTAAAAAATAATGTATCGTTTTTTGTTTCATAGAATGCTTTATCGTTTGAGATAAGAAATACTTTATAGGTCGCGAAAATTTCAAGAATAAAAATTAAAGTTACAAAAATGATAAAATTAATTTTTTTCATTTTTAAAAACCAATTTATAGAATATAGCACCTATGAGTGGAATAGTAGAAAAACTCAAACAAAGGTTTACAGGTAAAATCTCCTTTTTGCCAAAAATTACAGGAAGAGCGTATATAAAAATGTAAGGAGAAAATCCAAGAAGAAAAAGAATCGACATTGTTGTGAGAATATTAAAATTCATATTTTTTAAATTTTTTGTTATAGTGAACAATAATAAAATAATTCCCCAAAAAAGTTGTAAAACGATAAAAATTTGAGTTATCTTTACTACATTCATCAGTATCTTGTAAGATGATGATTTTAAACTGAAGGCAAAATTCATATATGGGAAAAGCCACAGGAGCATAATAAATGATGCTGTGGCATAGATTAGGATAAGGTATTTAGTATTATTCGTCTTTCTTAAAAAGAGTACGAAATGGAGCAGGATCGCTGGAAGAAAGGACAATGAGATTATCAAAAAAATATATATTTGAAATGTGGTGAAAGAGACCAGTGAACATATATGTGATATTGAAAGTAGTGAGTAGAAAATTATAACAAAAGTAACAAGATTTCTGTGCTCTTTGAAAAAATAATAAAATAGAAACGAAGTGAAGATTATCAACCATAGAGTTATCATTTCAATTAAAACAAAACTTCTCGAATAATAGTAACCAAGTTTTAAAGGAATGTTTAAAACCTTTTTTTCTCTTAAAAGAGTATATATCAAAATGTGTCCGGCACCTGCTTTTTCTACCAGATTTCCCTTTAAATCGTATAAGGATTTTGGAACCTTTTCTTGAATGCTTATTATCCTATCACCTGGCTGGATGTTTGAAAAATATGCTGGTCCAAAAGGTTGCACAAATTCAACATAGTTAAATCCATTTTTTTCCTTATATATGATTCCATCGTTTGAAAGAAAAAAAATATTTATTATACCAAAAGTGTTAACAAACAGAGCAATAATAAGAATAGGGAGTGTAATATTATTTTTTATTTTCATCTACCGTTAAATTTTATTTCCATACCTTCTTTTGCTATTTTTAAGTTTAGATGTGGATTTTTTCTTCTTAAATTATTAAGTATCTTTTTTAAGTCGTTATCCCTTCTCATAGGATCATGATGAGTAAAAATTATATTCTTTGAATCACTCATCTTTGCAAGTCCCAAAACATCATCAAATGTTGAATGACCCCATCCCCTCTTTATTTCAATTTCCTTTGAAGTGTATTGGGCATCATGGATAAGAATTTCTGAACCTTTTATAAATTCGGCAAATTCTTTTTTTGTCGTTATACCTTCTTTATCATCCATTATTTCATTATCGGTGATGAAAACGATTTTTTTGTTTTTGAACGTGAACTTTAATCCAACACATCCAGAAGGATGATTATTCTCGATGGTTTCAACAAAAATATTTTCAATGTAAAAATTTTGAGGAATATTCTTATGCTCTATTTTTGAAGGTAAATTTTTATAATCTGCTGGAAAGTAAGGTTGTTGCATCTGGAACGAAAGAACTTCGGAAACATTTTTTTTGCCATAGATTTCAATCTTTATATCAGGGTTAAATATGGGGGAAAAAAATGGTAAGCCCTGAAGATGGTCCCAATGGTAGTGTGTTAAAATAATATAGATTTTTTTTAATCTCTTTTCCTTAAGGTAAAAATTGATGTTCCTTATACCTGTGCCTGCATCAACTATTAAAAATGTCCTATTGTCTTCAATGGATATACAGGTTGTATTACCACCATAATAGTTGGTCTCTTTTCCCGGGGATGGAACCGATCCCCTAACTCCCCAAAATTTAAATTTTACCATTTATTACCCAAAAACTTTTAACTTTAATTGTAAAGTTTTACAAATTTATGTCAATAAGAATTTTATTCTTTTTTCAACTTTAAATTAAGATAATTTTTAAAATCAGTAAATTTTATGGAATCGGTTATCGAATAAACATTCAACAGATCGTTTAAAAGAACAAAAGAGTCTGGATATTTTTTTCTACCAGTCTTTAAAATCTGCTCCGCTTTTTTAAGATTTCCCATAATTGCGTAAATATTTCCTTTCAAAGAATAATAGAAAGTATCATCTTCAAATTTTTTAAAATAGGAATCAAGAAAAAAACTGGCTCTAGAAAAGTTTGAACAATCCATAAGGGAAAGAATATAAAGTTGATAAAAATCTCTATTTTCAGGATATTTTCTTTTCAATTTTTCAAAAAGTATCTTTAGAGATTCAAAATCTTTTTTTTCATAAAATTCTTGTATATTAAACAAAATATTCAACATATTTTTGTCATTGGAATTATGTGAAGAAATCTCATAATCGTTTGTAAATCCATTAAATTGAAAATACCTGCTTATGATAAAGTTTAAAGCTTTCAGATCGTTTAAAAAAGAGATTCTGGCAAGATTTTTCTCAGTTATTATGGTTTCAGAAGGAAGGTCGAATAATTCATAAAAATATATTTGAGAATCATTTTTTAAATTGAAAAATATTTTTTTGTGCTGGTAATCGATACTGGAAGGAGAAAAAAAAATTTTTGAATTAAAGGATAGATCGAAAACCACAAAAAAATAAATATTTGAAATGGAATCAAAATCTAATGAGAATCCGTTATAACTTGAATACAAAATTTTTTCACCTTCTGGGAAAAGATTTGAATTAAAAGGATAGATAAAAAATGTATCGGATAAAAGATAGATAAAAAGAAATAATAAAAAAAGATAAAAAATAATTTTTTTCACATCTTTTCGATAATTTCAAAAAGGTTTTTTACAAAATCTTTCTGTTTAATATTTTTAAAATCAAGTTTTTCTTCCAATTTTTTGGAAAGTAAAAATCCTTCCATTTCGAATACTGATGAAAAAGGATCTATTATGATCGAATCAAGTAGTACCCAACCATCCTGATAATAAATATTTTCAGGATTGATGAATTGAAACTTTTTTACACTTTTTGTCCACAGATCGGTTAAAGAATTTTTTTTATAACTTTCATCTATATTGATTTCAAAATTTGAAAGAGTCAACAAAAATCTTATTAAAATAAGATTGTTTTTAACTGTATAATTTGAAATATCTATAGGAATATTTTCCTCATCCTCATCTTCATACTGCGCTAAAATTTTTGAAATGATACCAGATGTAAAAGCAAAATTTGTGACAAGGATACTGAACGCTTCAATTTTTTCCCTTTTATATTCACCTTTTAAAAAAAAGTTTTTATTTTTTGAGATTTCTCTTATGTAAATTACTTTTGAAAGAGTTCTTAATGCCCAATATGTTCCACGAAAATTCGATTTTGTGTTTATTGAGAATCTAATATCGTTTTCATCTATATCAACTATGAAAGGATACTGATACTTACCCGGTCTTATGTATAGATCGGATATTTCAAAAATATCATTTAGATCATATCCCATAATTTCAAAGAATTTTTTTGCCGTATAGGCGATATCTTTTCCCTTAAACATCGTATTTACATTCTCATCAAGGTGAACAGGATATGTTCTAAAAAAGGGATCACCATATATATAGGAAGGAACATTTTGAGCTTGCAATTTTAATTTTTTTGAAACTTCTTCCTCCAGATTAGTTTTCAATTTTTTATATTCTTCACATGTAAGAGAATCAAGTTCCTTTATATGTTTTCTTATCATTTCATCCTTTAAGTTGTTTACTTTTAGAAAGAATTCATAGTAATTGTTATAATTTTTACTTTTAGCATATTGGTTTCTTAGATATAAAATGTTTTTAATCTTATCTTTGAAATTTTCTATCGGTTTGAAGAAATGTGTTTGAATCTTTTTTATGTCATGAAGAGAAACGGCATGTTCGGAAAGATCGGCAAGATGACTTGTGGTTGTTTCCTTATTGTTAAAATTTATTCTGGTGTTTATAAGTTCCATTATGACAATGATAAGTTCATCATAATAATTTTCCTGTTGGGGAGTAGATTTTATTAAAAAATTGATTCTCTTTATATTTTCAAATGTTCTTTTTTGTTCATCGTTAAATTTTTTGGGAAACTTTTTATATAAACCGATAAGTTCAAGATAATTGCTATCGGATAAAAAATAGTTGTTTAAATCACTAACACTGCTTAAAATTCTTTTTTTGTTTTCACTGGTTGCATTTGTTAAAAGATTCCATTTTTCCTTTTGATAATTTATAAGGTGATTTTTAAGATTGTCATAAACATTTTCAAAGAGTTCATTAATGTTATTGTTCATAAAAACTCCTTTTTTAAAATTATATGAATAAAATTTAAATATTCAACATTTTTTTTGTAACTATTTAAAATAACGATATTTAAAAAAAATCAAAATTTATGAAAAAACTTTTTTACCTTTTAAATGATAAAATAATAATAACTTAGAAAAATATTTTTTTAACATTTATTGACTTATAATCATTTTATAGTATTATTCTTTTATGCATATCGACTTTTTTAAAAACAATTTATTTTTAAAGGTTATTGCGCTTATTCTTGGTATTTTTATATGGTTTTATTCTTTTTTAGAAGAAAATTTAATTTTTGAATTACCTGTTCAGTCCAAGGTGATATTTTTTAATAATGAAAAAAAATCTTCATATATGGAGTATTCTGATACTATATATGTAGATTTTGAAGGTAAAAGAAAAGATTTTTTATTGTTGAAACTTTTAAAAAAGATCCCACTCTATGAAATAAAGGTGGAAGAGGAAAGTAATGGGGAGAAGAATGAAGTTTTGAATTTTGATAATATAATCGTTCCAAAACAGGTTAATCTGAACCCAATAAAATTTAAAAATAGAAGAGTCTTGAAATATTTTATAGATGATAAAGAATTTAAAAAAGTTATAGTCAAACCTGTATTCAATAATTTTCTTAATGCAAAATTATCATTTTATAAAGATATCGAAGTGACTCCTCAAATGCTAGAAATATCTGGTCCCTCTATACTATTGAAAAATATTGATTTTGTTGAGACTGAAGGGGTGGATCTTTTGAAGGTAAACAAAAGCAAAATTACTACCGTGAAGATAAAAAAGATCAATTTTGTTGATTATGAAACGAATAATGTTACTTTAAAAATATTTGTAGAAAAAAAAGTGACAAAAATTTTTAAAAATATTCCGGTTCTTTTTGTTAACCGTGATAAAAGATTTCATATCTTACCTGATAGTCTTAACGCAAATATAAAAGTTGAAGGTCCTGTTTCTATTCTTGAAAAGATTCTACCAGGTGAGTTAACACTAACACTTGATCTTGCAAGTGTAAACAAAAAAGGAGAGTATTCTTTAAGGTTGAACCCACCGGTAATAGAGTTTTTGAAGGTAATAAGTATTGAACCTTTTGAAGTGAGAATTGTTGTCGAATGACTCTTATTCTTGGAATTGAAACTTCATGTGATGAAACATCCGTTGCGATAGTTGAAAATGGAGTAAAAGTCTTATCAAATGTTGTTAAAACACAGGCAATACATTCAAACTATGGTGGAGTTGTTCCAGATTTATCCTCAAGGGAACATGTTAATTTTATATTTAATGTATTTTCTGATGCTATAAAGATGGCAAAAGTAAAAGTTGATGATATAGATGTAATTTCTGTTGTAAATGGTCCCGGTCTTGTTGGATCTTTGATGGTTGGGGTATCCTTTGCACAGGCTCTCGGGTTAAGATACTCGAAGAAACTTATAATAACTGATCATGTGATCGGGCATATATATGGTAATGTTTTGACTTATGGAAACTTAGAATTTCCAATGATCTCTTTGGTTGTTTCTGGTGGGCATACATCCCTTTTTTTAGTAAAAGAGGATTTTTCTCTTGAACCTGTTGGTAAGACTCTTGATGATGCAGCCGGAGAGGCGTTTGATAAATGTGCGAAACTTTTAAATCTTGGTTATCCAGGTGGACCAATGATAGAAAAATATTCTAAAGAGGGTGATCAAAATTTTTTTAAGTTTCCAGTTGCCAGAGTTAGCGATTATAATTTTTCATTCAGCGGATTAAAAACTTCTGTCCTTTATTATTTGAGATCAAAAGATAAAGATTTTATTGAAAAAAACATACATAATATAGCAGCTTCAATACAGAAAGCTGTAGTTGATCAGCTTTTATCTGTTATGAAAAAATATTTTATTGATAACAAAAAGAGAATGATAAGATCTGTTTCCATTGCCGGTGGGGTATCAGCCAATTCATATTTAAGGAATAGGTTTATCAATCTTTTTAAAGGAAAGGGATGTGAAATTTATATCCCCAATTTCGAGTATTGCACTGATAATGCAGCTTTAACTGCAGGTTATGCGTATTTGAAGTATAAAAAAAATGAATTTTCGGATATAGGTATAAAAGTTTATTCAAGGAATTGAAATGGATAATAAAGATTTTGTTGAATTGAACAGAATGGTTATAGAAAAAATTGAAAAAATTGTTGGAAAACTTAACCCAAAAGATATTGAAATTTTTCAGAAGTATAACAGGTTGGATTTTATTGACAATGTTTGTATCGTGGAGGATGGCAAAAGGATCAGATTGGATGTTAATAAAATTCTATCAGATTTTAATCTTTTAAAAAAAATTTATAATGATACCCCAATAAATTTTTTTATAGATGAGGAAACGGTTTCATCAATTTCCAGCCCATCTTTGATTTTCTATATGATCAGATTGTTGAACTTAAAAGAAAAAGATAAGGTTCTTGAAATAGGTCCTGGAACAGGGTATTCAACATCATTGCTTTCATCAATAAACGATAAAGGTTTTATCTTCTCTACCGAACTGAATCAAATTGTTTATGAAATTTTAAAAAGGAATGTTGAAAAATTTGATCTGAAAAATGTGCATATAGAGAATGTGGATGGAGGTTTTGGTTTAAATGATTTTGCGCCTTTTGATAACATAGTTGTTTTTTGTGGAGTGGCTGATATTACAAGGTTCTGGATAGATCAGTTAAAAACTGGAGGGAAAATCGTTGCACCTCTTTCAACAAGAGGATTTCAAGTTTTGGTTGATTTAAAAAAGGATGAAAAGGGAAGAATGATGGGCAAACCAATTTCCCAGGTTCATTTTTTCCCTCTAAAGGGAAATTTTTCAATCATATCTCACTATTCTTATTATGAAAAAAGTTTGAAAAGTTTAAAAAATATAATAGATGAAAAATCAAGCATAGATTTTGAATTAACCGATAAACTTGAACATCTGGATGATGATCAGATAAAAGATTTTCTTTTCTATCTATCCATCAATGATGAAAATTTTATCACCTATTATCCGAATGAAACTTCAAAAACTGATGTTTATTATGGTATTTTTATAAGAAACAGGGGAAGTGGAATAGCTGTTGTTCTTAAAAAGAGGGTCTTTTATTGGGGTAATGAAGAAGCCATACTTATTTTAAGAAGAAGATTTAATGAGTTTATCAAATCTGGAAAACCCAAAATTAAAGATTGGACTTTAAAAGTTTATCCATCGGATAAGGATTATCTAAAAACTGGGAATGAACTGCTAATCTATAGGAAAAGTTCTTTAACTATATTTTCACGCTGATCTTTTTTTTAATGTTCTTTTTAAATTATCGTCCTTCTTTATCTCCCTTATCTCAAAGATACATTGTTTTACTGAAAGAATGGATCCGATTAAACCTAAAAGTGTTCCAAAAAAGAGAAAGAAGAATAGAGCATTTTTGTTCATAAAGATTATATTGGGAATCTTTTTTGAGATGAACTCAACAAGTATGTAAAGAATTATCGTTGAAAGGAAAGATCCAAAAAATCCATAAATGGTACCTTCTATTATATAAGGCGTTTCTATATAAGTTTCAGTGGCACCGATTATATCCATTATATCTATCTGCTCCTTTCTTGAAAGAACGGTTAATCTTATCGTATTGAAGACTATAAAGATTGATGCAAAAACGATTATTATTCCCAAAATCACATCAATAAGAAAGAGAATCTTTACCATTCTATCCAGTTCATTTATCCATTCGGCACCGTAGTCAACATCATCTATACCATCAAAAATTTTTATTTTTTCAGAGATCTCTTTTAAATTTTCAGGTGTTTTAAAAGCCATACTGATATTGATTTTAATGGATGGTGGTAATGGATTGGTTTCGAATGCTGAAAGTAAATTGGAATTCTCTTTTAAATCTTTTTTAAAATCTTCAAGTGCCTGTTCTTTTGATATATATTCTGTTGTTTGAACTCCAAGTATGGTTGAAATTTTATTTTCTAAATTCTTTATCTGTTCTTCTGTAATATCCTCTTTCAGGTATGCAACCATTTTGACTCTATCTTCAGCATTAGTTATTACATTTAAAAGGTTTACCGTCCCTATGATGAAGAGTCCAAAAATAAATATTGAAATTGTGATGATGCCTATGGTTATGAGGTTCATCGATTTGTTTTTAAAAAATCCTTTAAAAGTCTCCTGTAAAATATAGATCATTCTTTACTCCCCCCTGAAAAATCCAATTTAAAAATATCCTCTGGATTAACTATTTTCCCTTCTCTTAAACCGATTATCTTTCCTATAGATTTTTTTATCAAGGAATAATCATGGGTTGCCATAAGGATAGCTGTTCCTTTTGTATTGATATCAAAAAGGATATCCATTATCTCTCTGGTACCTTCCGGATCAACATTACCTGTTGGTTCATCTGCGATAAGAATGAATGGTTCCTTTACCAGTGCTCTTGCGATGGCAACTTTTTGTTGCTCCCCTCCTGAAAGTTGATAGGGAAAAGAATTTCTTTTATGTGATATTTTTACAAGGGATAATGCTTCGAGAGTCTTTTTTCTGATGTTCTGGTATTTTTCACCTGTTACCTGCAAAGCAAAGGCAACATTATCATAAACATTTCTATCTTTCAAAAGTTTAAAATCTTGAAAGATCACACCTATTCTTTTTCTTAAAAGTGGAATTTCATTTTGTTTGATTGTTTTACTACTAAAATTTTCAACAATGATTTCTCCTTCGGAAGGGAAAATTTCCATATAGATCATTTTTAAAAGTGTTGATTTTCCAGCACCACTTCTACCGATAAGATAATAGAATTGTCCTTTGTCAAACTTCAAATTTATTCTATTTAAAGCGAGCCAGTCATTTTTATAATATTTTGAAACATTTCTAAATTCTATCATAAAGAATTTTCCCCTTTTTCATTATAGATTCTTTACTCAATCCATATTTTTCAAAAAGTTCTTCAACTTTACCTGATTCACCAAAGGTGTCATTTACTGAAACCGATTCTATAGGGAGTGGATGGTTTCTTACAACATATTCTGCGATGGAACCGAAGAGTCCACCAATTAAGGAATGTTCCTCGCAAACGAGTATCCCCTTTGAAATATCGATTATACTATCAAGAGTCTTTGTATCAAGTGGCTTTAAAGTGTACATATCAACAACACCTGTATCTATTCCTTCTTTTTCAAGTTCCAGCATAGCCATAAGAGAATATGAAACGAGTTGTCCTGTTGCAACTATCGTTATATCTTTTCCTATTTTATGTATATAAGAACCACCTATTTCAAAATCCTGATCTTTTTTATAAATTTCATAAACATCATTTCTTGGTAAACGCATATATAGATAGGATTCGTAATGGTATATTTTTTCCATAAGGTTTGAAACCATATTTGGATCTGAGGGAGAAAGGATTGTGATTTTTGGGATTACTCTTGTAATTGCTATATCTTCAAGCATTTGATGACTTGCCCCATCTTCTCCTACTGAGATTCCTGCATGTGTTGAGATCAATTTAACATTCCAGGAAGGATAGGCTATGGAATTTCTTATCTGATCGTAAACTCTTCCAGTTAGAAATACTGCAAAAGATGAACAGAAAGGTTTAAATCCTACAGAAGCAAGACCTGCCGCTGTAACGACCATATCAGCTTCCGATATACCCATATCAAAAAATCTTTCAGGAAATTCCTTTTTGAAAAATTCAGTTTTAGTGGATTTTGCAAGATCGGCATCTAAAACAACAATATCATCATACTTTTTCCCAAGATTAACCAGTTCTTTTCCGTAAACGGCTCTCAAAGATGATTTTTTTTTAAACATTTGAAAGTTCCATTAAAGCTTTTTCAAACTCTTCTTTGTTTGGTGGATTTCCATGAAAATCAACATTATTTTCCATAAAGGAAACACCTTTTCCTTTTATAGTATTGGCAATAATGAATACAGGTTTTTTCTTTATTTTATCCGCTGAAGTGAAAGTTTTATCTATTTCTTTAAAATCATGCCCATCCATTTCAAATGTAGCAAAACCAAAAGATTCGAATTTTTCTTTTGTTGGTCTAGGATCCTTTATATCCTCTATTTTCCCATCAATTTGTAAATGGTTGTAATCGAGTATGATACGGAGATTATCAAGTTTATATCTTATGGAACTCATCAACGCTTCCCATATCTGACCCTCGTTTATTTCGCCATCACCTATCATAACAAAAACTTTCGATGGAATATTTTTTAACTTTAATCCAATAGCGACACCGTTTGCAAAAGATAATCCCTGTCCGAGAGAACCTGTTGATGTTTCAACTCCAGGTGTTAGTTTTCTGGAAGGATGTCCCTGAAGTATGGAATTGATTTTTCTAAAACTTAAAAGTTCATTTTCACTTATTATACCTTTATAAGCAAGACAGGTGTATAAGGCTGCTGAGGCATGCCCCTTTGAAAGAATGAATCTATCCCTGTCGGGCTTATCATAATTATCTTTAGAATAATTCATTTTTTGAAAATAAAGATAAACCATTATATCTATAGCGGAAAAAGAGCCTCCGATATGACCAGATGAAGCGTTGTAAACCATTTTTAAAATATCTATTCTTGCTTTTTTTGATATCTTTTTTAATCTCTCTATATCCATAATTTTAAATATTACTCTTTCTTAAAATTTTGTCAACGATTGAAAGTTCCTTTAAATCTTATTATATTTTCGTTGACATTTTTTTTCAATATTCTAAAATCTTACAATGAACGAACTTAAAAACAAATATATCCTTATAAAAGCATCCGCCGGTTCTGGTAAAACCTATAAGATATCAAGTGAATATGTGAGTTTTATTTTAAAACATCCCGATAAAATAAAGAATGTTTTAGCGATAACCTTTACCAATAAAGCAGCATCAGAAATGAAAAATAGAATACTCAATCTTTTAAAATCTCTTACAGGGGACGAAAATAAAAATTTCAAAAAACAGATATCTTCAATTCTTGATATAGATGAGGATAAAATAACCGATCTTAGTAGAAGTGTTTTGGAGAGAATTCTTTATGCGAAAGAGGGAAACGGTTTTTCTGATTTTTCAGTTATGACGATAGATTCTTTCTCCAATAGACTGGTAAAGATATTTTCAGATGAATTGAATATTTCCCCATCTTATCGGATAGGTTTTAATGTTAAAAATGTTATGGAACTTTATATCGAAGATTTGATATCAAAGATTTCCAACGAAGATGAGGATGGGGAAAAACTTAAAAATATTTTTCTAAACTATCTTTTGTATAGAGTGGAAGAAGGGAAATCTTTATATGTGGAAGATGAGGTTTTAAGCACAGTCTTTTCGATAAGGGATAAGGAAAAAAATTTTGATCTTAAAATAGATGTGCGGGAAAATGATTGGCTTAAGAATGTTAAAGAGGCGATCGGAAAGGTAAAAAGTTTTAAAGAAGATTTTCCCAGTTACTGTAAAAGGATAAAAGAAATTTCAAATAGAATAGAACCGGGAAACGAATTTTATAAAAATAAAAGCAAAAATCTTATCTCATTTATAAAAAATTTTGTGGACAGGAAAAATAATGATGAAATCGATTATATACTTGAAAAAGAGAGTTTTATAGATTTTTATAACAACAGTTTTGATTGGGATAATTTTCTGAAACAATATATTAACTATGAAAGATTAGAAGAATTGAAACAAGACAATTTTGAAATTAAACTTAAAGAACTTTTCGAGGAATTAAACAATTTTAAAAAATTTTTACATTTGAATTTATCTGAGTATTTAGAGAAAAAAATCTATTTGAAAAATATTTATTCCAACATACTTTATGAAAGAGTTGATAAACTTTTAAATGATTATCAGAAGAGAAAAGATATAATCTTTATCGATGAGTTAAACTCAAAAGTTAAATCACTTTTTAAAGATGAAACCGATATTCCCTTTGTGTATTTTTTGATGGGAGAAAAATATAAAAAATTTTTGATAGATGAATTTCAGGATACATCGATAAAACAATGGAACAATTTAAAACCACTTATAGAGAATGGAGTATCCGAAGGGTTTAATTGCATAATGGTTGGTGATGATAAACAGGCTATATATAGATTCAGAGGAGGCTCAACCAAAATAATAAGAGAATTTGAAAAAAAAAATGATGTTGAAGTAAAAAATCTTGAATATAACTGGAGAAGTTCTAAGACACTGGTTGAATTTTACAACGAATTTTTTAAGGAGATAAAATTTATAAACGGAAACTATGAAGAACAAAAAGCTGAGAATATAGAGGAAGGCTATGTAGAGATCAATATCATAGATGGAAGTTTAAAGGATGAAATGCTTAAAGAGGATGAGGAAAACAAGATACTGGGAATAATCCAAGATCTTCTAAAAAGAGGATATAAACAAAAATCTATAGCGATTCTTGTAAGAACCGGTGATGAGGGAAATAGAATCGCTCAGATTTTAACAGGTAAAAAATTGGGAGAGGAAAATTTAAAAATAATCTCTTCCGATACATTGTTCATAAAGGATAATCCTTATGTTTTTTTTATTATCTCCTTAATAAAATTTATCCTGTCAGGTTCGTTAAAAGATTTTACCGATACGATCTATGCTTTTAAGGATATGAATCTACAGAGTTCCAACTTTAAAGAAGCCGAAAAATTATTTCTTGGAAAAATTCAAAAAAAAGAGATGGACTATGAAGAGATATTAAAAAAATTATGGGGGGAAGAGGTTTACGAAAACTATGAAAAAAGGATAAAAAAATCTATAAATTTTATTACACCTTACGAAATTGTGACAAGGGTTATTGAATATATTATGAATCCTCTCTCTATAGATTATTCAACTTCCATATCCCATATATTAAAGCTCTTAGATGAGGCTTTTTTGATGGGTAAAGAGGGAGGGATCAAAGATTTTCTGGATTATTATGATGAATATAAAGATCAGATGAAGATAGCCTCTCCATCAAACCAGAACGCGATAACAATATCAACCATACATAAATCAAAAGGCCTTGGATATGATATAGTTATTATACCCTTTGCTAACTGGAATGATAAAAAAAAATTGAAAGATTCCTTTTTTATAGATGAAATTTACAATCAAAAGATGGCGATATCATACTCCGATATCAAAAAAAATTTTGAATTTATCTATAATCGAAACGATCTTTTCAATAAAAAGAAGGATGAAAAGAAAAGAATTTTTTATGATGATTTGAATCTTTTATATGTTGCTTTCACAAGAGCAAAAAAAGAATTGTATGTTTTTTGTGAGAGTCCCCCAAAAAATAAAAATGATGAAACGGTTTCGAAACTCATATCTTCTAGGTTGAAAAAAATGACTGGGATAAACGATCTCTTCAATTATAAAAAAGGAAAAAAAACCGAATGGAAAGAAACTGAAGGAGATAAAAAAGAAACAAAAGTTGTTTACTCTACATTAGGTAAATTGGAACTCTGTTCACATGAAAAGGATCTTTTTATAGATAGATCTTTTAAAAGTATATTGAACAGAGAAAATATGAGTATAAGAAATGGGGAAGTTGTACATAAGATCCTTTCAAGGATATATACAAAGGATGATGTGGATAACTCTTTAGATCTTGCATTGGTTGAAGGACTTTTAGACATAGAGGAAAGAGAGTATTATAAAAATATACTGGAAGAATTTTTTAATGACAAAAAAATTGCAAAATTCTTTCAGCCTGGATTGAAAGTTTACAATGAAAGGGAAATCTGTTTCAATGGAAAAATTTTAAGGCCCGATAGGGTTATATTTGAAAAAGATTTTTGTTATATAGTTGACTATAAATCTGGATTAAAGAAAAAAAATGATGTTTCACAGGTAAGAGAATATATGATCTTTTTTAGCCAGAATGTTAATGTTAAAGGATATATAATATATCTTCAGAATTTTGATATCCTAGAGGTTAAAGATGAAATTTCTTGAATCCATTATAGAACATATTCTTAAGGAAGATGATATAGAGGATTCTTTAATAATTCTTCCTTCCAAAAGAAGTGTTATCTTTTTAAAGGAAGAATTTAAAAAAAAGAAAATAAACATCATATTACCTGAAATCCAGACAATGGAAGAATTCGTTATCTCTATTTCAGGTTTAAGACCCGAAGATCCACTTATTTTAACGGGAATAGGTTATAAGATATATAGAATTGAAGAAAAAAATAATATAAGACCGTTTAAAGATTTTTATGAAATCTTTGATATCATTATAAAAGATTTTAACGATATAGATCTTTATCTGATAGATCAAAAAAAGTTGAAGGATATTGAACTGATATTTAAGTATGAAAATCCTGATAGGCAATATATTGAGATGATGAAAATTTTTGAAAAGATCTATACTGGATTGAACGATGAACTCGATAAAAGAAAGACCGGTTACAGGGGAAGAATATACAGGAGAGCGAGTGAAAGATCAAAAGAATTTAAAAAATATAAGAATGTTTTTATTGCAGGTTTTGGTATCTTTACTCCATCTGAAGAGGTTATCATATCCAATCTTATAAATAACACGAATGTGAAAATATTTTTTGATATTCAAAAAAAACTTTTGTATAAAGATTTTGAATCAACAAACTTTATAAAAGGGTATCTTAAAAAATGGCCCGATAACTCTCAAATTATTGATGTTTCTTTAAACAAAAAAATTTTCATATCAGAATTCTCACTTCCGGTTTCTCAGATAAATATTTTTAAGGATATTTTTGATAAAAATGACTATTTTTCTACTCTTGTTCTGGGTGATGAAGATCTTTTGATTCCTGCAATTTCAGGAGTCCCAGCTGCAATAGATAGAATAAATATAACGATGGGCTTTCCACTTGATCAGACACCTGATGTAAAATTTCTTTATGATATTTTTAAATTACATTCACAAAAGACTGATAAGGGTTTTTACTATAAGGATTTTTTGGATATTCTTGATTCAAAATATATAAGATATTTTTTAAAGGATGATGAGAAAGAGCGTCTTAAAGATTCTGTTAAAAAAGGGAGAATATTTTTTGATCCCAAAGAAGATGTTGAGAACAATTTTCTTGAAAAACTTTTAAACTGGTATGATGATGGAAAACTCTTACCCTGTGAAGAGATTATTGAAAATCTTATTTTTCTTTTTACTAAAATTTTAAGAGAGGGTAAGGGGGAAAAAACTCCAGTCGATGAAGTTAACGGAATAAGAATAATACAAATTTTTAAAAGGTTGAAAACTTTTTTTGAAACCTACAGGGATATTGAATTAAACACCATAGGTGAACTCGAAATACTGTTAAGAAGAATAATAAAAACTGAAAATATCCCCTACTCTGGAGATCCACTTGAAAATTTTCAGATAATGGGATTACTTGAGACGAGATGTTTAGATTTCAAAAAGACTGTAATTCTTTCTGTAAACGAAGGGATAATACCAAAAGGTAAAAATGAAAAAAGTTTTATTCCATACGATCTTAGAAAATACTGGAATCTATCAACATATAGGGAAAATGATATTTTATTCTCCTACTATTTTTACTCTCTACTATTTAAGAGTGAAGAATTTTATATATGTTATTCTATCGGAGAGGATAAAAATAATATTGAAAGAAGTAGATTTATAGAGCAGATAATGTATGAAAATAGAACTGGTGGTATTTTTGAAAATATAGATGTCGAATTTATCAATAAGGAGTACAATGTTGAAACTCATATGGTATTGAAAGAGATTGAAAAAACACCCGAAATGATTGAAATTTTGAAAAATAAAAGATTTACTCCGACAGGTATTTTAAAATATTTTATGGATCCGGTTGCTTTTTACTATGATTTTGTTCTTGAAATAGAGGATGAAAGCAGGATCGGGAATGTTGGACTTGATATCATTGGAACTATAATACACAAAATTCTTGAACTATTTTATAGAGTAAACCATGATCAAATATATTTTAAAGAAAACAAAGAACTGATAAAAAATATAGATGTTAACAAAATAATAGATGATGTTTTTGTTGAGAATCATATTTACGATACACATTCTGGAAAACCTTTATTGATTAGGGAAGTTATAAAAAAAATTATAGATGAATATTTAAAGAGTGATCTCTTTAGAATCAGAGAAAACAGGATAAAAATTCTGGAACTTGAAAAAAAAATTTATAAAGTATTTCCATTTAAAAATTATAGTTTAAATCTAAAAGGGATATATGACAGGATGGAGGAGGAGAATGGTGTTGTGAGGATATGTGATTATAAATCGGGCTATGTTGAAGAAAGGAAACTTGTTATCAAAAAAGAGATTCTGTACGATCCTGAAAATTTCTTTTATTCTTTAAAAAATGATCCAGATGGGTTTTCGAAAATTTTTCAACTACTTTTTTATGGATATTTAAAATATAGTGAAAATGATAAATTTTATAATGGTAAACTTGGAATGCGTATATATTCTTTAAGATATCCACAAAAATATTTTGATGTTATTATAAATGAGAACAAAGAAAAAAGACCACTCTTTTTTGAAGATGGGATTAAAAAAGTCTTTGAAGATCTACTTGATAGAATTTTTCAAGAAATATTTGATGAGAATATAGGTTTTAAAAAGAGGTTATAGTTTGTTTTAATTAAAAAGTTTGTCTACCCCTTTTGCTGCATTCAAACCTGTTGCTATACCGTTAACTATATCGGGTCCTTTTACTATATCTCCAGCAGCAAAAATCTTTTCAATTCCTGTTGAATAGTTTTCATCGAGTACTATTTTACCTCTTTCGAATTTCATCTTTGACCTGTATTCTTCTGGAATAAATGAATAATCTGGTGCTTGACCTATCGCTTCTATTATCATAGTTGCTTCACATATGAGTCTTTCATTCTCGTTAAACTTAGGGTTGAATCTCATATTTTCATCAAAAACTGACTCACATTTCATAAAATCAAGTCCCTTTATGTTACCCTTATCATCAAGTATAATCTCTTTTGGACCCATTCCATATATTAAGGTAACCCCTTCTTCCGCGCTCTCCTCGATCTCCTCTTTATCTGCTGGAATTATATCTGGAGTCTCAAGACAGACCTGTGTAACCTTTACTTTCCCAAATTTCATCTTCTGTAATCTTGCAACACTTCTCGAACAATCAAAAGCAACATTTCCACCGCCTATCACAAGAACATTATCCGTGATTTTTACATCGCTGATTTTATTTGAAAGGAATTCTCTTACATCGTGTAAAAATGGTAATGCACCAACAACATTTTCCATACCATTTCTTGAGAGGTTTGTAGATCTTGGGAGATCGAAACCTGTTGAGATTATTATAGCATCATACTCTTTGTATATTTTTTCAAACATATTTTTATCAATATTTGTATTGGTTTTTATCTCAACGCCTAAAGATTTTATAAAATCTATATCCTTATTTAGAGCATCTTCCGGTAGTCTGTATGCTGGTATTCCATATCGCGCGATACCACCCGCTTTTGCTTCTTTTTCAAATATTGTGATCCTGTATCCCATAAAAGATAAAAAGTATGCAGCCGATAATCCTGCAGGTCCGCCTCCTATAATCGCTACACTTTTTCCTGCTTGTTTTATAGGTTTATTTGCAATCACATTTTTATACTCTTCAAGTGGTAAAGAGTCGACAGCGTATCTTTTTAACCATCTTATCGCGACAGGTTCGCCTCTATGACCCAGAGAACATACGGATTCACACTTGTGCGTGCAAACCCTTCCGCAGACTTCAGGTAAAGGATTCGTTTTATATATCTCTTTTACCGATTCTTTAACATCATCGTTAAATATTGCCATAATGTATTCTGGTATATCCATATGGATTGGACATGCATCCTTACAAAGACCACAGGCAACGCATCTTCTGGCTTCAAGAATAGCTTCCTCTTTTGTATATCCTTTTACAATTTCAAGAAATGAATTACTCCTTTCTTCAGGGTTAAAAATACCCATCACAACCCTCTTCAATTCAAGCCAGGAATAATTGTTATCTGTTATCCACCCCTGATTCTTGGAAAAGTTCAAATCGGGTCTTATTATAAAATATTTTGAAATAATTTCTCCCTGAGTATCCTCTGTCGCTTCAGGTGGAGTGGGAAAGTTGTTTACATATTCCCTTGACATACCAAGAGAAGATGTTGTGCAAACATCAACGCAAAACCCACAGAAACAGCATCTTCCATAATCTATAACGGGTCTTTTTTTAGTTGCTCCATTCTTTTCTTTAACATCATCAAACTCTACCATCTGTATTGCACCTGTTGGACATATATCTTCACATGTTCCACAACCTATACATTTTTCAAGATCGTTAAAATGCCTTCCACGATATTGAGGTGATACTCCCTCAACTTCTGGATAGGTTTTTTTATTTTCTTTTGGGTATCTAATAGTTACCGGATCTTTCAAAAGATATTTCAATGAATTGAAAGGTGCAAAAAAAGATTTCTTTTTATAATCCATTTTTTCTCCTATCTATCAAAATCTGGTGGACATATATCCATTGTAGCCATCCACAAGGCAACATCCTCTATCCTGCAACCAACCAAAACCTTTTGTGCAAGAATAAGACCTGCTGTATAAGATCCACCTCTAACTGCCATCCTGTATGGTTTATCACCACCATCGGAGACTATATAGTAAGCATGTTCTCCTCTTGCCGATTCAATCTTAACATATACTTCTCCTTTTGGGACTTTGAATTTTAAAGGATTTGGCATATTTGCTCTTACAGGTCCATCAGGAATATCCTTTAAAGCTTTTCTTATTATATCAAGACTTAGTTGAAATTCTTCTCTTCTCTGGATTGCTCTTGCCAGTCCATCACCTTCATTCTGAGATGGAATATCAAAATCTATTTTATCGTATGCTGCATAAGGCACCATCTTTCTTATATCATATTTTACACCTGTTGCTTTTAAATTTGGACCTGTTATTCCATATTCTATAGCAAGTTCCTTTTCTATCTTTCCAAGACCTTTTAATCTTTTTATCACAAGTGGGTTATTATATATCAATCTATCATATTCGTTTAATCTTTTTTGTAAATAATCTATGGTTTCTTTTAATTTTTCTGTCCATCCGTTTGGAAGATCCCTTCTAACTCCTCCTGGAAGTATATACATATGGTAAACTCTTGCACCGGTTAACCATTCGAAAAGGTCAAGAAGGTAATCTCTATCACTTATAGACCAGTATGATGCGGTGTATAAACCGGTTGTACCACCAATACCACCAAAACCAAAAAGAAAGGCACTAAGTCTTGCCATCTCTAAAACTATGGTTCTTATATAACTTGCTCTTAAAGGAACATCTATATGGCAAAGTTTTTCAATGGCTGTTGAATAGACCATTTCGTTTATATCAGGTTCAGGAACACATATTCTTGGAATAAGGGCTATATTCTGCAACCACAATCTTCTTTCTACGAGTTTTTCAAAACCCCTGTGCAACAATCCAGGATCTGGAGAGACCTTTTTTATAGTATGACCATCAACTGTTAGAATATAGGAAAAATTTCCACTCATTCCTGGATGATTTGGTCCAAAAAATAGTTCGTAAACTTCATACTCTTCATCTTTCCCAAGGTATGTTAATATTTCACTCATTCTTTATCCTTTTTGAATTTTCCAAAAATAGTGTTTGAATATTTCAAAGAATCGAAATCTTTTCTTAAAGGTGGGATATCCTTCCAGTTATGCAATATGAGCGGTCTTTTATCATCATTTCCAATAAAATCTATTCCAAAAAACTCATGAACATCCCTTTCATACATAGTAGCGATCTCCCATAAATTTTTTATCGATTCTATGCTGGGTTCCTGTCTATCTATATAAGTTTTTACAATCAACTGTTGTTCATATTCATATGAAAAAAGAATATATACAACTTCAATTTTTTCTTCCTTTATCCAATCCACAGCGGTTATCAAAGCAAGTTCTTTGAAATTGGAAAGTTTCAAAAACGAAAGAATATTAATTATACGTTCCTTTTGAACTGTTATTGAAAACTGTTTTTCATCTATACTCTTTATATTTTCTATTCCTTTAAAATTATTTTTAATATATTCGATCAATTCTTTCTGATTCACTTTTCCTCCCCGGACAGTACAGGAAATTCCCTTTTAAGAACACTATCCTGGTTCTGTTTATACCATTTGTAGTTTTCTTGATATTTTTTATAACCAACAGCCTCACCATTTTCAATCTGTTTCATCAATTTTATAAATCCTTCTATTATGGCTTCAGGCCTTGGCATGCAACCTTCAATTGATAGATCAACTGGAATATAGAGAGCAAGCCTATTTATCACAGAATAGGAATCATAATAGATTCCACCATTAATCGGACAAGAACCAAGTGCTATAACCCATTTTGGATTCTGCATCTGTTCATAAGTGTATATAACTCTTTTTAAAGATTTTAATGATAAATAACCTGTTATAAGAAGAAGATCCGCCTGCCTTGGGGTAGCCATTGGACCCATTCCAAATCTTTCCATGTCCCATCTTGAAGTCATTGTTGGAGGTAATTCAACAGCTCCACATCCTGTACAATAATGTAACATCCATAAAGATTTTTTTCTAAAAAAATTTAAGATCTGTTCGAATCCTTCATCTTTTAATTTTTTTGTTGAATAAAGTTCCATTTTCACCTCTTGATTAAAAACAATATCAATTGGAAAAGCACAAAAGATGTTGGTATAGTCCAGAAAAATTTCACGCCATCTTCAAACCTAAATCTTGGAAAAACTGAAGCGATGGAAAGGGTTAAAAGATAAAGAAAAAGTTGTTTTGTAAAAAATCCTATTATTGTCCCACCGCCCAAAAACATTGCAGTTATAATTCCAGTTTCAAGAAATATCTGTGATGCATGTTGAAGAAAACCAAAACCAAGGAATTTACCTGAAAGTTCAACCATTGGACCTGAAGCGATCTCAGCAGGCGCAATCATCGCATCAAATGGTTGTTCTCCAAGCATTCCCTGCAATGCTATTATGGTTCCTATGAAAGCAAAAGGATATTTTAAAAGGTTCCAATTGTATATCGAGCCTTGTTGTGTTTGAATGATGTTGTAAAGCAAAGATGATCCATTTGCAAAAATTAAGAGTATAACGGCTAAAGCGAATGGGATCTCATATCCTATCATCAAAGCAAGTGCTCTTCCTATACCTATAGGGGAATTTGGATTACCAGATGCTGATACTCCCATCGCCATTCCGAGATATCCTATAGTCATAAAATACATAATTATTATAAGATTTCCCTTCATATCTGGGAAAACATAAAAATTTCCTATGGGTAAAAATATAACTGTTGCTATTATTCCAGAAAATCCCATCATTATTCCAAAATCCATTATCCAGTGATGGGAAATGGAGTGTTTTGAAAAAAGTTTAATAACATCTATAAAGGATTGATAAAATGGACCAGCATAACATCTTCTAATCCTCGCAATAAATTTTCTTCCAATACCCATATAAAGAAGACCAAGTATTATGGAAGTTAACGATCCTATCAAAAATCTAACAATATAGTTGTTCATCATAATAACCACCAGTAGATAATTATCAAAACAAAACTTAACATAAAGGTATATATCGTTCCTCTTATACTTCCAGACTGAAAATCTCTAAAATAACCACCTATTTCGTTAATCTTTCTTTCTATAGAGTCATAAAACTCTTTTGTATCGGTTCTGAAAGAATCAAACATATGTTCAAAAGGTCCATAGAATTTGTAAGCAAAATGATATAGTTCCCTTGTTAAATTAAAATCGGCAGGATCCTGCCCGGCTGTATAAGTATCGAGAGGTTGAACATGTTTTCTTGGTTTTCCAATAAGATAGAGTATAAAAGCAAGGATGAAGGAACCTGTAAAGGCAAGAAAAACCTTTACTGAATCTATTCCAGAGAGAGGGGAAAATATCATACTATTTTTTATGTTAATATTAGAGATATTGTATGAAGTTAAAACTGAGTTTATAAGGTTTATAACAAATTGTGGGAATATTCCAATGCTTACCATCAAAAACATTAAAATATACATTGGAATCTGCATAAGAAATGGTACCTCTTTTACATTATCAAATTTTTCAGGAAGTTGGCCAAGAAATATTGAATGTAAAGCCCTGAAAAGGTACATAAATGCTCCAGTTGAGGAAAGAAAAATCGCCAGAGTTAAAAATGGAAACTTTGAAGATAAAAGACCCTGATAGATCATCCATTTTGAAACATAACCGTTAAGTGGTGGTATACCCGCCGCAGATATTATTGCAAGAAGGAAAGTTAAAAAGGTGACCGGCATTTTGTATGCCATTCCACCAAGTTTATGCATCTGTGTTTCATGTGTTCTATATTTTACAGCAGCAATCGATAAAAATATTGCTGTCTTAAATATCGCATGGTTTATTGTATGAAAGATAGCGCCTGCAATTCCAAATGATGATAAAGAAAAGAGTGCTGTTGTTATATAACCCATATTTGCAACCGTTGAATATGCTGCGAGTTTTTTCATATCATTCGATTCTATAGCAAGAAAAGTTGCTATTATAGAGGTTATGGCACCAGACCAGGCAAGAATATGTGAGAACAAAGGAATATTATTTACCATAATATGGTTTACAGGATATTCTTTTATGAAAAGAAAGAGTGGGATGAAGAATAGTATCGTCCTGTATAACCCATATTTAATTATTATACCTGATAGAACCGACGAAAAATCATCGGGTGCTTTAGCATGTGCCTGTGCAGGCCATATGTGAAATGGAAAGAGTGCTGATTTTACAAAGAAACCTATTATTAAACTTATCGCTACGAAAATTGCATTTAAAGGAGAGTTTTCAAAAAGTGATATAAAATATAAAACATTTTTCTGAATTGAAAATGTACCCGTTCCTTCATAAAGGATCATTATTCCAGAAAACATGAAAAAACTGCATATTATGGAAAAAATAAAATAATAGTTTACAGCCCTGAAAGAACTTACCCACCCCGGAGAGATAACAAAATAAGAGGAAATTCCAATCAACTCCCAGAAGATAAATAATGTGAAAAGATCATCTGCCAAAAATAACCCTGTATTTGATATGATAAGAATAAACCAGAAAAAATTTATCAATCTCTCAGCATCCTCATTTTTATTTTTCACGATCGAAAAGATGGAAGTTAAGAATAAGAGTAATGTTGTAAAGAGTGTAAATAACCATCCTAAGGGTGTTATTCTAAAATTTAAAGACAGATCAAAGTTAAGGATAGAGATCAGGTTAAATGTCTCAAAATATGTTGAATCTTTACCTATTGTTATTGTCAAAAATAAAGTTAAAAAAATGTAAAATGAAAAAATTATCCACCTTAAAAAATTATATTTTTTCCTTACAAAAAGTGCCAGAAAGGAAAGAATAATACCATAAAAAAGTAAACCGATAATCATCATTTCTCTCCTAATTTTAATATTGTTTGAATATACTCTTTTTGATTAAAAATCTCTTCGCTCATTTTTGTTATCACCTTTTCATATATGTTAGGGAAAATAAAAAATATGATCAAAATGGATATCATCGTTAAACCTGAAACAAAATATGAAATTGAAAGATTATTTTTTATATTTTTATTTTCCCGTTCGGTCTCATCTTTTATAAAAAGTTTATGAATCATTCTGAAATAGTAGAAAAATTCAACCGTAATGGAAAAGATTATAACTATAATAAAATATGTATAATAATTGAGTTTCGAAGCATAAGTGTAAAATAGCATAAGTTTCCCAAAAAAAGCGGGTGTTAGAGGGAAACCTGTAAAAAATATAGCGGAAACTATAAAGAGAATTGAAAAATATCTCTTTCTGTTTATGCCATTTTTAAATGAATCTAAATTTTTTTCCATCTTTCCCTTTGTTATCTGATGTGATGATAAAAATAGTAAAGGCTTTGATATTATCGTACTTATAATGAGAAGGATCGCTGATGAAAATCCACTCTTTGTTCCAGAAGTTAAAGCGAAAAGTATAGTTGAAATGGTTGCTGCTGAAGAGAATGCAAGTATCCTTTTAATATTTTTGGAAGTTAAAGCGACAAGTTGGTTAACGATGATGGATAGGGAAAAGAATGTTAAAAGTAAAAGTTTTATATCCAAGGGAAAATTATAAGAATATAAAGATATTGATGGATAGTTGAAAATTGTAAAAAACATTCTGATAAATATGTATAAAGATACAACACAACTTATTCCACTCAAAAGTATATTCACAAAATTTTTTGCACCAGCATAGGAATCGGAAATCCACAAATTGAAAGGAAAGACTTCCAGTTCAGAGAGAATTGAGCCCATAAGAAAGAATATTATGAAACATTTCGAAAAGAAGGATATTTTTTCAAAATTCAAAGCAATTTCAGCAAGATTCAAGGTTCCAAGAATCGCATATATATAACCTATAGCGAAAAGTAAAAGAGCGGAACCTATGGATGAAATTAACAGATATTTTATACTACCCTTTAAAGAAAATTTTTCATTTTTCAGGGATATTATGATTATGTTGGATATTGAAAAGATTTCAAAAAATACAAAAAGGTTGAAAAGATCTCCGGTAAGTATTATTTCAGAAAAAGAGGCAAGATACAAAAGTAAAACAGAAGATATCTTTTGCTGGTTATTTTTTGTATCATTTTTAAAGATGAAAATTATTGCAGAAATTAGAAATACTATATATAACGCTATTAAAAAAAGAATCGAGAAGAAACTTGAAACAAGATTTATTCCAAAAGGAGGATGATAATTGCCTATTATTGTAATAAGATTTCCATATTTTAAAACTACGGAAAAGATTTTTAACGAAAATAATAGATTAAATAGAATAGTGGCAAGAAAAATGATTTTGAAAGATTTTTTTATTAAACCAACAGGCATATATACAAGGAAGGATGATAAAATAGGTATTATTATAAGCAGTACCGTGGTATTATAATTCATCTTTGTCTCCCATCCTATTTATGTTTAAAGTTCTATAATATTGAAACAATCTTATACATAATCCAATTCCAACTGCTGTTGTTCCAACTCCTATAACTATTGCTGTTAGAACAAGTGCGTGTGGTAATGGATCCGATATGTTTAAATTGGATACTGAAATTTTTCCCATATTGGCATCGAGTATTGGAGGTTTTGAATTTTTTATATAACCTATTGAAACCAAAAAAATGTTGGAAGCGGTCTCAACTACACTGATAGAGACGAGTATCTTTATAAGATTTTTATTGGTTATCGCACCAAAGATACCAATAAGAAAAAGTATGGTTGAAAAAATGTATAAAATTCTATTATCTATCATTATTTTCTCCATCGTAAAGAGTTTTAATCGCTACCGAAAGTTCAGCACCAACTTTTATCGATACCAGAGAGTAAAGAATTAAGATCAGATATGAACTGAAGAGTTTTCCAACTATTCCTGTTGGTAAATAGTTTCCAAGGAAAGAACCAGTGATGAACAATCCTAAAAGGGCTAAAAAAAAGACTAAAAATCCAGAAGTAGATTCGATAAAATTTAAAAATTTTAATTTGTATGAGAATTTGTATCCTATCATTAAAAATAAAGATAAAGTAGCGATAATTGAACCAGCAGGGAATCCTCCGCCAGGGGTTAAGTGTCCATGTAGAGAAATATAGATTGAAGTGAGCATGATAAAAGGTGTTAAAAACAAAACACCTGTTTTTTGTAAAAAGGTGGGAGGATTAAAGGGAACAAAATTTAAATTTGAAAGAATTATCGTTAAACCGATTATCGATATAAAAAGGACTATAAGTTCACCAAGAGTGTCAAACCCTCTATAATCAAGAACTATTGATGTGACGATGTTTGCACTTCCATTTTCCAGATTAGCACTTTCTTTAAATCTTATATCATTCCTTTCTTGATTGTAAATTTCCCTATATTTTGAATAATCACCAGATTCTTTTAAAGTCTTTGTAATATCTGTAACAGATTTTGTTGAATATGCGAAGGAGACTCTATTTCTTAAATCTTTAATTTCTTTCTCAATTTTAAGACCATTTCCTTGTTCGAAGAGAGGAAAGAGCATAAAAATAAAAATTATAAATAGAAAAAGAAAAGCAAAGAATTTCCCAACATTGAAATCTGTTTCTTTCATTTATCCTCCCTTTCGGTTCTCCTGATTCCGAAGAGATATATTACCGTTGTTAACGCTGCACCTACTGCTGCTTCTGTTATGGCAACATCGGGTGCATTCATTAGAAGGAAAAGAATCGATGCTAACAAACTGAGGAAGCCAAGTGAAAGGACACTGAAAAGTATATCTTTCACAGTTATTGAAATGATAGCACTCAAAATGGATAGAATAAAAATGATCAAAAATATATAAAATATCATTTTTTCTCCCTTTCTGTTAATGAAAGAGCATCAAATTCGTCTTCCTTTAATCCGATACCTGTTTTATGTGTAGCGTTTGCCAGAGAGTGCGAAGCGATCGGAGCGGTAAAGAGTATAAAAAATGCAATAATTACTGCTTTGTATATGCATGAAGGGTTCAAAATTCCAATACCTATTATCGTAGAGAATGAACCAAGTGTTGTTGCCTTTGTTGATGTTTGTAATCTGTTATATATATCTTTCATTCTTATCAGTCCTAAAGATCCCAGAAAAGAAAAAATTGTTCCAACAAACACTAAAAATATTCCAACGATTTTCATCATTTTACCTTCCCTTCTAAATATTTTGAAATTGCGATGACAGAGATGAAGGATATAATAGAATATACAAGTGAAACATCCAGAAAATAAGAATTTTCTAAAAATAAAGATAACATAACAAGAAAAGATGTGGAGACCGTTGTAAACATATCAAGAGCTATCACTCTATCCTGTAATGTTGGTCCTTTTAAAAAACGTATAAATATCAATAGAACGGAGAATCCAAGTATAAAAAACCATAAAATATAAAATGTTTTCATAAAGCGAACCTTTTTATCCTTTGTTCAAATGGTTTTATGATCTGCTGATATGCTTCATCTTCGGATTTAATTTTTGTATCCATACAATGAATAAATAGATCATCACCCTTTACATCAACGGAAAGGGTACCGGGAGTGAGTGTTATCGAATTTGCGAGAATAGATTTTCCAAAATCAGATTTTAAGTTTGTTTTACATTTTAGTATGGCGGAGTTGATATTAATTTTAGGTGAAAGAACTATCTTTGCAACATTAAGATTGGCTTTGATTATCTCAAGTAGTAGAAAAAAAAGGTAAGATAAAAGATAAAATATAAATTTGAAAATAGAAGTTGTAGATGAAAAAAAACTGGAAAAATTGTAAAATAGTATCATTATCAAAAAGAATATTAATATACCTGTTAAAATTTCCTGTAAATCCAACGGGAAGGTTAAGGCGATATAAATTAAAAAGAGTAGAAAAAAAGATTTTAAATAATTGGAAAAATTAAGTTTCATAAAACTCCTATTTTTTTTTACTATAGTAAAAATTTTTTTTTTGTCAATAAAAAAATAAAGATTTTAATACTCCATAACAATGAAAAAAATCTACAAAAACTATTATAAATAGATAAGAAGTTTACATTGCAAAAATGTAGTATAGTTAACATTGTTAACTATTTTTAAAATTTTATGAAAAGAATATGTGATCTGAAAAAAATTTTTAGAGAGATTTTTGTTTTTAACGATAACCTAAAGAAAAGAACAGGTTTAACTCTTAATGAGGTTATGATAATATGTTTTTTGAGTGAAAAACCATATACGATCAATCAACTTACAAAAGAGATCCTTGTTTCAAAATCGAGAACTACAATAATTCTTAGATCACTTGAAAAAAAAGAATTGTTGAAAAAAGAGAGATCATCAATGGATGGTAGAAAGAAATATCTTATCTTAACAAAAAAAGGAAAGAAATTGTTGAGTAAATTAAAGAGTGAGGATATATTCTTCCCCCAGATAAAACTAGTAAGAAAAAGGAAAAAATCTTATCCTATTCTGGGAAAATAACCTTTACCAGTATTGAAAATAAGTTGTTTTGATCTATAATCAAAAACGATGATAAAAGATGAAAAGCTAAGCGTTGGATGGATAAGTCCCTTTCCTCCAATAAAAAACGGAATTTCAGTTTATTCGGATCTTTTAGTAGATTATCTTAACAAAACTGAAATGGTCGATGTTAAAAAGATTTCTCCAAATAAACAAAAGAACTTTTTATCCTTTAAAAAAAACATAAAAGATTTTGATGTCCTTGTTTACTCTATAGGGAATCATCCTGTGCATTTGAACTCTTACAATCTTGCTTTAAAAGAGAGTGGGATCATTTTTCTGCACGATCTTAATCTTCACGATCTGGTTTATTATAAAAGTATTGTTGAAAAGGATCAGTTTTACTATATAAGAGCTCTTTTGAATGATAGGTATTCGTTGGATGATGTGAAAAAAGTTTTTTATTCTTTTGGTAAAGATAGGGATATGTTTGTGGATTTCCCGCTTCTAAAACATATAGTCTTGTCCAACAGATATTTTATAGTTCATTCCAATTATGGGAAAAAAATTGTTGAAAGTATAAACGGTAAGGCAAAAGTTTTAAAGATATTCCATATTTGTCCATGGGCTGAAAGAGTGGAAAGAAAAAAAGATAAGGATAAATTTATTATAGGAATTTTTGGTTTTATGTCAAAGGATAAACTTTTGGATAGAACCGTTTCTGTTTTCAAAGATTTTATAAAAGTCTCGAAAAATAAAATAATTTTAAGGTTTGTCGGAGAGGATGTTGATATAAATCTTGAAGAGATAGTTAAAAATAATCTTCCACCCAACAGTTATGAGATTTTTAGAAATGTCGATGACAACGATTTTTTGAAACTTATGAAGGGTTGTGATTATGCGATAAATATAAGATATCCTGTTAAAGGTGAAATGTCGGGTAATCTTATAAAGTTTCTTGGTTTTGGTATCCCTGTTTCCATATTCCGTGAGAAATCTTTTGAAGATATTCCTTCCGATTCAGTATATCCTTTAAACATAAACGATTTTGAAACCTCTCTTTTAAATTTTTTCAAATTGATAGATGAGAAAAATCAAATTTTTGATCAAATTTCAGTTAAGGCTTACAATTTTGTAAAAAATTATTGCTCAATAGAAAAAAATTCAAGTAAGATAATAGAATTTTTATATGAATATAATCCTGATTATGAAAAAGAAGATTTAAAAAGATTTAGAAAAAAAGATTTTTTAAATATACTCGGATACAAACGGTTTATTAAATATGAACTTAAAAAATTGATTTGAAAAATTTTTCAATTTTAAGGTTGACTTAAATATTTTAGAAAAATATAATATTTAATATTAAAAAAAGAAATAAAATGTTGAAGAAAATCGATTATCTAAAACAACAAAGAGTTTTTGTTTAAACAGGATTATATCTTAGTGCAAGGAGAGGGAAAAATAGATAAGAATAAATCTTTTCATTATAAAAAATTAAGTGAGAAAAAATGTGAGGAATGCGGTCCTTGCATGATGAGATGTCCTCCCGAGAATATAAGTAATAGCAATAAAAAATCTTTTAGAAATGAAGAAACATTCATAGATATTGGAATATTTAAAAGGTTTTCTATAAACTGTTTAAATTGTACACTTTCAAAGATTATTTATATCTTAGAAAATTCTTATTATAGAGTTTTAATCCCCTTTGTTACAATAAAAAAAATGAAAGTAACCATATATGATCCTTTTTTATCAAAAAATGAAAAGTATTTTAACAAAAAGATGTTTTTTGAACCTGAAAAAATATTTTATGAGTTGAGATTAAGATGAAACACAGATGTGATCTTAATATACATACATGTTTTTCTCCATTCGCAGATTTGTATATGACACCTATAAAAATTTCGAACATATCAAAACTGATGAGACTCGATATTATATCTATAACCGATCACAATGCGATACATAATATAAAGAGTGTTATGGAGGTAGCGGATGCTTATGATATTGAAGTAATTCCCAGCATAGAGATAGAAACAAAAGAAAAGGTTCATATTCTGGGCTATTTTGAGAATCTACAGGTTATAGAAAAATTTTATGATCTGTTTGAAAAGAGTTTACCTAAAATAAAGAATCAGCCAGAAAGTATGGGAAAAGAGGTCGTGATGGATATATATGATGAAATTCTTTATGAATTCCCATATTTTTTAAATGTTTCCTCTAATCTTTCCGTTGAGGAAACTGTATCTCTTATACATAGTTTCGATGGATTGGCTTTCGCATCCAGAATCGATAAAACAGATTTTTTAACTATATCCAACTTTGAATTCATCACCTCAAACTCAAAAGTCGATTGGATCAAGGTGGTTGAAAATATAGATTTTTATAAGGAAAAATATAGGATAATCTCTTCTTTGGATTCTTACTTTATAGAAGAGATTGGAAAAAGGTTTATAACTTTTGAATATGATGGAAGCATTGAAAATAGAGGATTTGAAATTTTTAAAAAGGCTCTTAAAGAAAATATGATAGAGTGCCATCTATAGGGAGAAAAAAGATTGATGATACAAAATAATCTAAAGAGTCAATCCGAATTGTCTATAAAAATGAAAACAATTTTTTTTGATCATCAAAATTTTTTAAATATTAAATCCTATCAGGCAAAATTTATATTAATAAATAATAAAAATCTTTATAAATATCTTACTTAATATAAGAAATCAGGAGATTTTATGAAATTAGAGGATTTAAAAAAATAAAGGAAAAAGAAACTAAAGTTAAAATTGATAAAGCGAGAATAAAAACGGTTGTTTGTATGGAGACAAATGGAATATCTTTTATTCTAAAAGATTTTTATAGTGGTTTAATTTACGATCTAAAAAAAATGAAATTAAGTGATGGGATTTTTACACGATCAGGTTATAGGGAACCGCGTGATATAGATCCACTGACAGATATTTATTATATAGGGGAAAAAATGGTAACATATGGCTATTTAACCCCTCAAAAAGTTAAAAGAATAACAGCAGAAAATTTTGTTAAAGGAAAGATTGTTAAAAAGTTGCGAGTTTTTTCTATCTAATTGGTTTATGGAAAGAAAAATGTACAATGTTAATAATGTAGTTTCTATTTTAAATTGTGGATACACTTTTAAGAACAATCTGTTATTCAAGTTAAAAAAAGATAACATCAAAAATTCTTTTCTATATAGAATAGAAAAAAAGATGAAATTTCAAATTTTTGAAAATATTTCAAATAAAAAAAGCAAAAAATCAAATCCAATAAAAGGAAAAAATGTAAAACGGATCTTTAGTTATAAAAACAAAAACTAAATTATGGAGGATTTATGGACAGAGAAAGTATAATGAAAAAGTATGAACCGACTCGTGAAAATCTCCTGTATATTTTACACAAGATACAGGATTCAAAAGAGGAGAAATATCTTTCAGAGGAGGATCTGATTGCAGTTTCAAAATACCTTAATTTGAGTAGATCAGAGGTGATGGGAGTGGCAACATTCTACACCATGTTTTCAGTGAAAAAGCGTGGTAATCACATTTTAAGAGTATGTGTTTCACCTCCCTGTCAGTTGATGGGAAGTGATAACATTTTCAACTATCTTAAAAAGGTTCTTGGAATTAAAGATGGAAAGACAACGAGTGATAACATGTTTACACTTGAAACATCCTCATGCCTTGGTCTATGTTCTGTTGCTCCAGCGATGATGGTTGATGATCAAATGTATGGGAATTTAACACCCGAAAAAATTGATGAAATTTTAACCAGTTACAGGGAGAAGAAAAATGACTAAAATATTTAGAAGTCATATTTTTATTTCGATGGATCCCAAATCTCTTCTTGCAGAATCTACAGGGGTTTATGAGAAGTTAAAAAAAGAAATAGAAAAAAATGGTCTTGAAAATGAAATAATGGTTACAAAGACTGGAAACCTCGGTATATCAGATAAGGGAGTTGTGCTTGTAGTTTATCCCGAAGGTGTTTCTTATGTTAATGTTAAAAAAGATGATGTTGATAGGATAGTTAAAGAACATCTTATTAAAGGAAAAATATTAAAAGATCTTCTTTTTGAAGGTGAAGTGGTTAAAAAAGATGGTAGTTTGTTTGAAAGACCAAAAGAGGAAAGAATAGTTTTAAAAGGAGTGGGAGAAATAGATCCTGAAAATATCGATGAATATATAACAATTGGTGGATTTGAAGCTTTAGAAAAATCTTTGCTTAAAATGAAGCCAGAGGATGTGATAGATCAGGTTAAAGAATCTGGACTCAGAGGAAGAGGAGGAGCTGGTTTTCCAACAGGGTTGAAATGGTCTTTTACTGCGCCATTAAAAGGAGAAAAATATATTATTTGCAATGCGGATGAGGGAGAACCGGGAACTTTTAAGGATAGATTGATAATGGAAGGTCTTCCCTTCAGATTGATTGAAGGAATGATAATAGCAGGATATGCTATAGGTGCTTCAAAAGGTTATATATACATTAGAGGAGAATATGCTCTTTCAATAAAAAGGATTGAAAAGGCAATAAATAAATGCAAAGAGTATAATTTCCTTGGCAAAAATATTTTAAAGTCAGATTTTTCATTCGATATTGAGGTTAAAAAGGGAGCTGGTGCATATGTTTGCGGAGAGGAAACTTCCCTGATAGAATCTATGGAAGGTAAAAGAGGCAATCCAAGAAATAAACCACCATTTCCAGGAGTTAGGGGTTTCAAAGATAAGCCATCAGTTGTTAACAATGTTGAAACTCTTACGAATGTTCCAGAAATAATCAACAGGGGAAGCGAATGGTATAAAAAAATTGGTATCCCAAAATGTCCAGGAACAAAAATTTATACACTTATGGGAGATATTCTTTATCCCGGGCTTATAGAAGTACCAATGGGAACAACTCTCAAAGATATAATTTTCAAATTTGGTGGTGGTTTGAAAGAGGGCAAAAAATTTAAAGCTGCCTTGATAGGTGGAGCTGCAGGTGCTTTCTTATCCCAAAAACAAATTGATGTTAAGATGGATTTTGATTCTTTGGGAGAATATTCCGCTCTTCTTGGATCCGGTGCAATATTGGTTCTTTCCGAAGAAAGGAATACCTATGAAACACTCGATTCTATACTCCAATTTTTCAAACATGAGTCGTGTGGAAAATGTTCACCATGCAGAATAGGGACAAAGCAACTTTCCATAATGTCTAAAAATATTCTAAATGGTAAAGCGACCATAAGAGATTGGGAAAAGATGAAAAATTTATCATATGTTATGAAACTCACATCTTTCTGCCCTCTTGGACAGTCACCATATATACCAATAAATAGTTTCAGCAAATATCTTGAAGATGATGTAAAAAAAATATTAAATAAATAAGGAGAGAAGAATGGTTAAAGAATTAACGGTTTATATCGATGGTTTTGAAGTAAAGGTTCCAGAGGGAACCACGATACTTGATGCTGCTAAAAAGATAAATGTTGATATTCCAACTCTCTGTTATTATAAAGACCTAACACCAACAGGAAACTGCGGTATATGTGTGGTGGAGGTGGAGAATAGCCCAACACTGAAAAGATCCTGTTGCACTCCGGTTAGTGATAAGATGAGAATCAATACAGCCACAAAACAGGTTATCGATGCAAGAAAGACTCTTCTTCAACTTATACTTTCAAACCATCCAAACGATTGCCTTGAATGTTTCAAAAATCAAAATTGTGAATTGCAATCTCTTGCAGAAAAACTTGGTGTTTATGAATTACCGTTTGAAAGGTTTGATAGGGATCTTCCACTTGATGATAAGGGAGTCATAATAAGGGATCCAAACAAATGTATACTTTGTGGAAGATGTATAGAGGTATGTCAGGAAGTACAGTCAGTTTTTGCCATAGACTTTATAAATAGAGGATACGAAACAAAAGTGGCACCTTTTATGGATATGCCTTTATCTGAAAGTGTATGCACAAACTGCGGGCAGTGTGTTGTTGTTTGTCCGGTTGGAGCACTTTATGAAAAGTCAAATATAGATGATGTCTGGGCAGCCATAAATGATCCTAAAAAGCATGTTGTGGTTCAAGAAGCACCTGCTGTTAGAGTAGCGATAGGTGAAGAGTTTGGGTTTAAAGAGGGTGAAGTAACAGCTGGTAAAATGCATGCTGTATTGAGAAGGATGGGATTCGATAAAGTCTTTGATACCAACTTTACCGCCGATCTAACAATTATGGAAGAGGGAACAGAAGTTGTCCATAAAATATACGAAGCTTTTGAAACCGGTAATTTTGGAAAACATTTGCCAGTTATCACTTCCTGTTCACCTGGATGGATAAAATTTATGGAAACATTTTTTGCTGACATAAAAGAACATGTTTCATCCTCGAAATCTCCACAGCAGATGTTCGGAGCACTTTCAAAAACATATTATGCCAAGGTTTCAAACATAGATCCAAAAAATATAGTTTCAGTTTCCATAATGCCATGTACCGCAAAAAAGTATGAAGCTGATAGACCTGAAATGAATGCAAGTGGATATAAGGATGTTGATTATGTTCTTACAACGAGAGAGTTCGCAAAGATGATAAGACAATCGGGAATAGACTTCAAGAATTTATCTGATGAACCCGCTGATGAGTTGATGGGATTCTATACGGGTGCCGCAACAATTTTTGGTGCCACAGGCGGAGTTATGGAAGCGGCTATAAGAACCGCTTATTTTATCCTTTCCGGTGAAGAACTGAAAGATTATGATATAAAGATAGTCAGAGGAATGGAAGGTGTAAAAGAGGGTGTTCTTGAAGTTCCAGTAAAAAAACTTGGTAAAAAGGTCCAATTGAAAGTTGCGGTTGCACATGGATTATCCAATGCAAGAAATCTTTTAACAAAGGTTGCTAAACAACTCAAAGAAAAAGGAGAATCCGAATATCACTTCATAGAGATAATGGCATGTCCAGGCGGATGTGTTGGAGGTGGTGGACAACCGTATGCATCCGAATACGCCGCAAGGGCAAGAAGAGCAGAAGGTCTTTATAAAGAGGATAGAGAGATGTTACAGTTTAGAGCATCACACCAGAACCCAATGGTTCAAAAAGTATATAAAGATTTTCTTAAAGAACCTTATTCGGAACTTGCACATAAACTTTTACATACAAAATATGTTGATAGATCGGACCTTGTATAAATTTGAAAATTTCCTAAATAAAAAAGGGGGTTTTAAAACCCCTTTTTTATTAAATCATATTATTTGAACGATTATCTTTCTATTTTTTCTTGGACCATCAAATTCACAAAACATTATGGATTGCCATGTTCCAAGTAAAACTCTTTTATCTTTGAGAGGAATGGTTATCCCAGATCCAACAAGACTACTCTTTATGTGTGCAGCACCATTATTATCTATCCTGTTATGAAGATAGGAACCATTCTTAGGTATAATTTTGTTTAAATAGTTCAAAAAATCTTTTTTTATGTTCGGATCCGCACTCTCATTTATAATTATTCCAGCAGTAGCATGTGGAACAAAAATATGGACTATACCCTGCTCAATATTTGAAAGTCTTACAATATTATAAATCTCTTCGGTTATATCTATTATCTCTTCAGAACTTTTTGTTTCTATATTTAATTCATGAAAAAACATACTATTATTATATCCACAAAAAAAGATCTTTCAAGTTTTTCAATATTCTTACCTTTAAAAGATAAAATATTGATTTTAAAAGTGTTTTATGTTAAACTAATAAACTAAATTTTAAAGGGGTATATTATGAAAAATTTAAGGGATCTGGTTAAGGAAGGAAATGATATGCTTCAAAAAGGGGAATATAAAAAAGCATTGTTTATATTTTTAAATGTTTTGAAAGAGCATCCTGATTGGCCAGATGTTAGAAACTACCTTGGTTTATCATACAATTTTCTTAACAATCTTGAAGAATCTGTAAAACAGTTTAAAGAGGCACTGAAATTGAATCCTAATTATATAGAGGCACATCTTAATCTTGCTTTAACCTATAATGAAATGGGAAGTTATAAACTTGCCAGGGAAGAATTTGAAAAAGCTTCCATTCTTGAAAAAAAACTTGGAAATACTGGATTTGGTAAAAAGGAAAAAATTATAAAACTCTTACTACAACTTGGAGAACTTTATTTTGAGATAAAAGATTACAACAATGCCCTTGAAGTTTTCAAAAAGGCAGACTCGATTTCAAAGAAGTATCCTGATATCAAGTTGAAAATTGGAAAAGTCTATTATGAAATGAAAAAATATGCAAATTCTTTGCTTTATTTGAAAAAAAGCATAGAGTTAAACAGTGATATGGAAGACGCATATTTTTATATCGGACTTATATATTTCAATCAAAAAAAGTTAAAAGAGGCTAAAAAATATTGGGAAGATCTTTTAAAAAGATTTCCTGAAAACAAAAAGGTAATTCCTTATTTAAAAATTGTAAATGAAAAAAAGGAGTTAAGATGACAATTCATAAATTAAAACATCCTCTTGGGCTTGAAAAATTATCCATTTTGAGGAGTAAAAATACTAGTTCGGATATCTTTGCAAAAAATCTTGAGGAACTTTCACTATTACTCTTTATTGAGGCAACAAAGAATTTAGATTTAAAAAAAGTTAAAATAGATACCCCATTCAAACAAATAGATGGTGATTTTATTAAAAAGGAAATACTTTTAGTTCCAATCCTTAGAGCCGGTATGGGTATGGTATCACTTATAAGAAAATTTTTTTCAAACACACATGTTGGTATGATCGGTCTAAAAAGGGATGAGCATATTTTAAAACCTATAACATACTATGTGAACCTTCCAAAAAATCTATCCAATTTTGACATTTTTATTCTTGATCCTATGCTTGCCACAGGTGGTTCAATAGTTAAAACGATGGAAATACTTTCAGGTTACAATGCAAAACCTGATGCGATAATAAGTATCATATCAGCCCCCGAAGGATTAAAACTTGTCGAAGAATACAACAAGGATGTAGATATCTATACGGTTGCTGTTGATGAGAAACTTAATGAGAATGGCTACATAATACCAGGACTTGGCGATGCTGGTGATAGATTTTTCAACACGGAGGAATAATGGATTACAAGAAGAGTTTGAATCTTCCCGAAACAGATTTTCCAATGAAGGCTAATCTTCCAGTTTTGGAAGAGGAAATTTTAAAATACTGGGATGTTATAGATATATACGATAGAATTTTAAATGAAAGAAAGGATAAGGAACTTTATGTTTTACATGATGGACCTCCATATGCTAATGGTCATATACATATAGGAACAGCCTTCAATAAAATTTTGAAAGATTTTATTATCAAATATAAAAATTTAAAAGGGTATAGAGTCCCTTATGTTCCCGGATGGGATTGCCATGGTATGCCTATAGAGCATAATGTCACAAAAGAACTTGGACCAAAAATAAAAGAAACGACAGTTTTAGAATTGAGAGAAAAATGTCGAGATTATGCATCAAAATATGTTGATAAACAGAGAGGTGAATTTAAAAGACTTGGTCTATTTGGAGATTGGGAACATCCTTACATAACTATGTCATCAGATTATGAGGCTGATGTGATTGATAATTTTGGAAAACTGGTTGAAAAGGGTTATATATACAGGGGATTGAGACCGATACATTGGTGTATGAAATGCCAAACAGCTCTTGCAGGTAATGAGATAGAATATGAGGATAAAGAATCTCCTTCCATTTTTGTAAAATTCAAAGTTGAAGATGAGGATAAATATTTTCTAATATGGACAACAACCCCTTGGACACTTCCAGCAAATGTTGCCATTGCATTACATCCAGAAGAAAAATATGTTGAGGTTGAATCATCTTATGGAAGACTCATAATTATGAAGAAACTTTCCAATTCAGTAAAAGAGAAATTGAAAGATGAGAAATTTAAAATTATCGAGGAGAATGGTCCTGAAAAATATGTAGAAAAGAAATATCTCCATCCGATATACAAATCTAAAATTGGAAAGGTTATTTTTGCAGATTTTGTGACTACGGATATAGGAACCGGAATAGTTCATATCGCTCCGGGACATGGGTATGATGATTATCAGGCAGGTATTAAAAATGGACTCGATATAGTCTGTCCTGTTAACAAAGAAGGTAGATACTATCCTGAAGTTGAAAAATATGGAAATATGAATGTTTTTGAAGCAAACGATCATATTATTAGAGATCTACAGGATGAAGGGGCTCTTATCCACAATGAAACCATTATGCATTCTTATCCGGTCTGCTGGAGATGTAAAAGTGAACTCATATTCAGAGCGACCGAGCAATGGTTTCTTGATGTAGAGAAAAATGGTTTAAGAGAAAAGTTGCTTGAAGAGATAGATAAAACAAAATGGATTCCAGATTGGTCAAAGGATAGAATATACAATATGGTAAAAACCAGACCAGATTGGTGTCTTTCAAGGCAAAGGAGTTGGGGAGTCCCTATACCTGTTTTTTACTGCAAAAAATGTTCAACTCCACATATTAAGAAGGAAACCATAGACCGGATAAGGGATATAGTTTTAAAGGAAGGATCCGATATATGGTTTAAAGAGGATGTAAACTATTTTGTAAAAGATTTAAAATGTGAAAAATGTGGTTCTACTGAATTTGAAAAAGAGACAGATATATTTGATGTATGGTTTGATTCATCTTTAAGTCATTCTGCTGTGGTTAAAAAAAGAAAGGAACTAAGATGGCCATCAGATCTTTATCTTGAGGCTGTTGATCAACATAGGGGTTGGTTTCAGGTTTCTTTGATAGTCTCAACCGCTACAGATGATAAAGCACCTTATAGAGAGGTTTTGACACATGGTTTGATACTTGATAAAAATATGAAAAAAATGTCAAAATCGCTTGGAAATGTTTTTTCTCCTGAAACTATATGTAAAAAATATGGAGCCGAGATAATAAGATTATGGTTTTTCTCAATAGATTATACTTCAGATGCACCATTTGGAGAAGAACTATTAAACGGTTCCAAAGAAGTCTATTTTAAAATTAGAAACACTATAAGATTTATGCTTGGAAATCTTGCCAACGCCGATCCTTCAAATTTTGTTATCGAAACCGAAAAAATGAACCCTATAGATAGATACATACTTGCAGACTATGTTCGGATAAGAAAAAGGATTATCAAAAGTTATGATAGATATGAGTTTCATAAGGTCTTTAAAGAACTTTATTCTTTCATTACAAATGATCTATCATCTTTCTATCTGGATATATTAAAGGATAGATTGTATACATATCCTAAAAATTCAACACATAGAGTTTCAGGTTTATTCACTCTCAATATTCTTCTTGATGATATGCTAAAACTCTTAGCCCCTATAATACCTTTTACAGTTGAACAGGCATACCGTTATTTCAATAAAAAAGATAAAAAAGATTCCATTCATCTTGAGATACTTTCAGATGAAATATATAAATTTGAAGATGAAAATATTTTGAAAGATTTTGAAATTCTTACCTCTATCAGGGAAAATGTTCTTCTACAACTTGAAAATTTGAGATCTCAAAACATTATTGGTAAATCTATTGAAGCCAACCTTATCATCAGTGGTGAAAATGATGGTGCAAAAAATATTCTTGAAAAATATGAAGGGATACTTTCACAACTCTTTATAGTTTCAAATGTTAAAATTAAAGATAATGATGGTGAGATATTCCAGAAAGATACTTTTATTTTTAAAATGAAATCTGAAAAAGCAACCGAAGAAAAATGTTTGAGATGCTGGTTGCATCTTGATTCCGTTGGAAAACATCCAGATCATCCACAGATCTGTGATAAATGTTATGAAGCTATTAAGATGGAGGAATAATATGGATAAGAAAACAAAAAATGCCATTGAAAAGGAACTTATAAAACTGAAACAGGAAAAACAAGAGATTTTAAAAGATTATCAAAAAAAGTTTAATTCTAACGAATACATTTCATCGGAAGCATCAACCTATCCTTATCATTCAGCTGATCTGGGAACGGATGCCGCATCTATGGAAACCACATCGATAAATATAAATGATCTTATGAACGAAATAAGGGAGATAGATGAAGCTCTGATGAGATTGCAGAATGGCACCTATGGAATATGTCAGATGTGTGGTAAAGAGATACCTTTGAAAAGGTTGAAAGCTTTACCCTTCACAAGACTTTGTTTGAAATGTTCCGAAAAGGAATGATGATGGAGAGATTTAAAATTGTTGATTTTCAAAAAAAATTTAAACTTGGATTTCCGATAATTCTTTTCATTTTATTTTTTGACAGATTGACAAAAATTTTGGTTGCTAAAAATATGGAGATAGGTCAGAGTATAGATGTTTTTGGATGGTTTTTCAGGTTGACTTATGTTTTAAACCCTAATTTCGCTTTTTCCATAAGAATAGGTAATTATTGGATAATGTTGATTATGAACCTTCTTGCGTTGTTTATTCTTCTTTTCTACTTTTTAAAAACAAAATTTTCTACCATAAAGATAATTGCTTTGTCTATGATAATCAGTGGTGCTTTTGGAAATAATTTTGATAGAATAAAAACCAAAGAGGTTGTTGATTTTATAAATCTTGGAACAAAAACATGGAGATTCGCTATTTTTAATGTAGCGGATTCATTCATCTCGATAGGTATAGTTATACTCATATTCTCACTTCTCTTTTTAGAAAAGAATGAAAATTGTTGAAAAGATAGTATTCTTCTTTTTTTTTATTTTTATTTTCTTATTTTCTCAAGAAAAGAGTATAATAGAATATGATGCGCAAAAGATAGTTTTCAACAATTTCGAAAAGAGTATAAAACTTGTTAGGTCCGCTTCGATAAAGGGCGATTCTTTTCAAATAAAAGCGGATTCTTTTCTCATATTTCCAGATTCTTCCAGATTGTTTGCTTTTGGAAAAGCGGAAATGATCTTTGATGAATTTGACTTCAAAGCCGATTCTTTAAGTTATGATTATGAAAAGAAGAATGGATATGTTTTCAATGGTAAAACCAATGTGGAAAAGATATCTTTAAAAGGAAAAAAAATATTTATAAGGGATGAAAATTTTTTTAGTGTCCAGAACGGTATGTTTACAACCTGTAAAAATGAAGAGCCCCATTATTGGTTTTATTCTTTAAAAACCTTAATCTATAGAAATGATAGAGTGGTAATTTATCCAGTTATCCTTTTTATTAGAGAGGTCCCAGTTTTTGGTCTTCCAATTTTTATGTTTCCGATAGCGAATACAAGAAAAAGTGGTTTTTTAATGCCAAAATTCGGATATACGAGTTTTGATGGGTTTTATTTAAAACAACTTTCATATTTCTGGGCAACAAACGATTATTCTGATATGACTTTTTCTTTAGATTTGATTCAAAAAAGAGGGTACCTTTTAGGTTACGAATTGAGGGTTCTTTACGATCCGATTCTTTTTTTTAATATGAATGGAAATTATATTTTTGAAAATAATTCAAAAAGAAGATGGTCTATAAAAGGTGATTATTCTCACAAAATTTTTTACGATATAATTTTAAAGAGTAAAATCGATTTTGTCTCTGATATATCAACTACTACCGATTATTCCGATACTCTTGTTCTCGATCTGAAAAGGGAAGCAACATCTTTTGTTTCTTTACAAAAAAATTTTAAACTCTACAATCTTTATCTTAATTTTGAAAGAAAAGAAAATTTTAGTAATAGAACCGTTAGTATGGTTTTGCCTTTATATTCAGGTTATTTTAAAAAAGTTAGTTTTTTAAACAATATTTTTTTTATCCCAAACGGTATAAACTATCAACATTCACATTCAACCGTTAACAGTTTGTTCAGGGATTCTATTCTTGAAAAGAAAAATTTGAATCTAAGAGTTGTGAACAGTTTTGATAGTTTTTATAAATTTTTCTATTATCTTAATATTTTCCCTTCCTATGCGATAAATTTTTATTCCGATTCATTTTTTAATAAAAATGTTATAGATGAAAAATATGGTGTAAAATTTAATACCCAACTGTATGGAATATCAATCTTTTCTTTGGGATTCTTTGAAAAGTTGAGACATACTTTTATCCCTGAAATCGATTTCGAAAAAAGTAAAAAAATATTTTATACCTATTTTTCTTCCAGAGACTCCATAAAAAGTGAAGAAAAGATAACGATCAATTTCACAAATATTTTCGAAGGTAAGAGCGAATTAGAAAAGTTGGTTCTTTTAAGAAATAATGTTAACTTCAATTATGATCTGAATAAAGATTCTCTTTCTTTTATCAGTTTTTCAAATCATTTGTTTCCAGAAAAAAAGATAAATGCTTCTTTTAATTTTTTGCTCGATCCCTACACAAAAAAGCTAAATGAAAATTATATTCTCACTTTATCCTCTGAAACCCCAAATCCTTTCAACGAGCATAGAAAAATGTTGTTGAACCTTGGTTATGTGCTGGAGAGAAATGATAGTATCAAAACGAACAGTGTAAACAGTAGCCTTAATTTTTTTATCGGTGAGAATCTTGATGTAAATTTTTCAACTCTGTATGATGTTAAATCAAAACGGTTTGTTTGGTTTTCAACTTCTTTGAAAAGATCTTTACATTGCTGGGAGGCGAATTTCAAAGTCTCATCATATTCCGGTATTATAAAATATGATTTCCAAATTTTAATCAAAGATATTCCCGAGATATCCATCGATAAAGGATTCTTTGGACCCCTACTTCCCTAAAACCTTTACAGATAAGGATTTTATAAGATTATCCCTTGACAAATATGATAAAAAGATATAAACTAAAAAAGTAAACCTTAAAAAGGAGGAAAAAGGATGAACAAAAAGGAATTGATCGAATCGATCACAAAGAAAGCTGGAATCTCGAAAAAAGCGGCAAATGAAGCAATCGATGCAATGGTTGAAGGGATCACAAATTCATTGAAGAAAAACAAACCTGTAACACTCATCGGTTTTGGAACCTTCTCTGTTAAAAACAGAAAAGCTCGTAAGGGGATCAATCCACAGACAAAGGAAGTTATAAAGATTAAAGCAAAAAGGGTTCCACATTTCAAAGCGGGCGCAAAATTAAAAAACGCCGTGAAGTAGAAGGGATCTAAATGTTGGGGGGAAGTTTCACTTCCCCCCTTTTTTTGTTGCCGGAGAAAAAAATGGATAAAGAGAAAGATTTTAAAGCCATTTCGGTTGATGTAAAACTTGGAAAAAATGTTAAGATTTATCAGTTTACAAATCTTTATGGATGCAGCATAGGTGATAATACTAAAATAGGAGCCTTTGTTGAAATTCAAAAGAATGTAAAGGTTGGAAAAAATTGTAAAATATCTTCCCATTCTTTCATCTGTGAGGGAGTTGAGATAGAGGATAATGTTTTTATAGGACACGGTGTTATGTTCATAAACGATAAGTATCCCAGAGCAACCAATAAAGATGCTCAACTTCAAACCGAGAATGATTGGAAAGTGGAAAAGACACTTGTAAAAAAAGGATCATCGATCGGGACGAACTCGGTTATTCTTTCGAATGTGGTAATAGGTGAAAACAGTATAATCGGAGCCGGATCCGTTGTTACGAAAGATGTTCCACCTAATGTAATAGCAGCGGGAAATCCCTGCAGAATATTGCGAAAGATAGATGAAGAAAAAAAATGATATCAGAATAGTCCTTGCCTCCAGTTCTGAAAGAAGGATTCAACTTTTAAAAAAAATTGGACTCGAATTTAAAATTGTAAGACATTATCATGATGAAAGCCATTTTGATTTTAAAAAACCGGCAGAATTTGTTTTAAGATGTTCAAAGAATAAAGCTTTATCCATAAAAAGAAAAAAGAACGATCTTGTTGTTGGTGCTGATACCATAGTATATTTGGGGAAGGAGATAATTGGAAAACCAAAAGATAGAAGTGATGCCATCTCTATTTTAAAAAAATTATCCGGTAAAAAACATCTTGTATATACTGGACTAACACTTGTTTACAAAGATAGAATAGTTTCCGGTTATTCCAAAACTCTTGTTTTTTTAAAAAAATTTTCCTTAAAAGAATTAGAATGGTATCTTGAAAAGGCATCATATCTTGATAAGGCTGGAGCATACGCTGTTCAGGATGAGGCATCCATATTTATAAAAAGAATAGATGGAGACTTTTTTAATGTTGTTGGTTTTCCGATAAGACTATTTGTCAGGTTGTTTAAGAAGATAACTTCAGAAGATATCGTTAATTTCTTAAAATAGTTTATGAAAAAATTTTTATTTTTTCTTTTTTTCATTTCTCCTCTTATTATTTTTTCTTTCAAAGAAGATTCATATATGTTTGATAAAATTTCATTTGAGAGATACCCCTTTTTTCTGATAAAAAAAAGTGTTAACACATTTTATGATTTTGAGATGTTAAATGTTTCCGGTAATATTTTCTATAGTGAAGATTTTATCCTATCTTTTCCATTTTATGATTTTAAAATTGGAAACATCTATGCACATAGGGATAAAAAAATGGTTTACTATGATATCCGTGGCTATTCTTTACTTGACTATGATATCAATCTTATTTCATCAAAATCTTCTACAAATTTATTTTCATCGCTCTTTAAAAATGATGGTTTATATCACATAAAAGGTTTTTCCTTTTTTGATATACTACCAAACTCTGAAAGTTCAAATTATGAAAATCAGATACTGTTCAAATATAAAAAAATTCAAACTGAATTTTTCCTAAACAATGTGGGAAAAAATATTCTAATGGGTTACTCTAACGATCTTGCTTCAATAAGGGTTGGAACAGATTTCTTTGAAAAGATAATTTCAAAATTTTTCTTTTACTCGAAAAATTTTTTCCTTTATTCAAAAGAAAACTATAATTTTTCAAAAAAGGATTTTGAAAATACAACTTTTGCAAGGTATCATAATTTTTTTAATCTAACAAACTTTGTTTTAGAGTTATCATATGAAAACAACTCTTTTGAAGTTTCAAGTGGAATACTTCAAAGATTTTCACCTTCACTTTCAGCCTATTCAAATCTTGACTATTCGTTCTTGCAAAAAGATTATAATTTTGCTGCCGGTTTAAAATATATTGATGAAAACCTGTATATGGATCTGATGCCTTTTTATAAGAATAAATTTTCACCTTCATTGAGTTTCAATTATCTCTCAAAACATTTCGATTTTGAATCCTATTTTGTTTATGATGATACTTTAGAATATTATTTGAAGAATGTTATCAAAAGTTCTTATTTTAAAAATAATCTCAACCTTAATTTAACTTTTTTTTATACCAGTGATAGAGAGCTGGAAACTTTTGTGAATTTTAAAATTGTTGATGTTTCGACTTTTCTGGGTATAAGATTTATTCTTGATGATAGGGTATACATTGTAAAAGGAGGATTATCCTGGAAATTTTTAGACTGATCATCATAGTTTTAACGATTATCAACTCGATTGATATAAACGCTTTCGATTTTAGTCCGGTCAGGTTAAAATATGAAGGTGGGGATTGGTATAATGATCCTGAAAATCTGAAATTACTTGCAAAATATGTTAACTCGAATACAACCCTCAGTATGGATACAAACGAAATAGTTTTAGAAATGTCAGACAAGAGGATCCACGATTTTCCATTCTTGTTTATGACTGGTCATGGTGGATTAAAATATGATAAAAGGGAAAAAGAGAATTTAAGAGAGTATATTTTAAATGGTGGATTTTTGTTGATAGATGATGATTATGGCTTTGATAGAGATATAAGAAGGTTTTTGTCCGATCTTTTCCCGGAAAGGGAACTTATAAAACTTCCTCTTGATGAAGAATGCGAACTTTTAAAAACATATTTTAAATTAAATAAATTTCCAAAAATGCATGAACACTATGATGGACCACCCGAAATATATGCTGTATTTGTTAACGAAAAGATCGGAGTCCTATTTCTTTACAACACAAACATATCCGATGGATGGACATATCCTGAAAAATATAATGATCCCGAATATAAAAGAAAAGAGGCATTTGAGATTGGAACGAATATCGTATTCTATGCACTTTTTAAATAGAAGATTTGACTTTTAACCCATCATCGATTATATTATACTAAAAAGGTATAATATGAAGATAAAAAAAGAGATAGAATGTTCTATAGCCATTTTAACAGCACTCGGGAGAAATAAAAAAGAAAAGTTATCTTTGAATCACCTTGTTGATATTATACATTTTTCAAAACCTTTTACAAAGAAAACTATTATCGAAATATTAAAAGCGGGGTACATTTCAAGCGAAATGGGTCCAAATGGGGGTTACAGGTTGAATGTTGATCCGGAAAAACTAACTTTAAAGGAGATCTTTTCTTTTATGGGAGATAAAGATGGTTTTATCCAATGTTATAATTCAAAAAAGTGTATAAAAGGTTGTATAATTGATAATAGTATGAGGATGTTGAATGAGAGGTTAAACGATGTTCTTAAAGACATAACCTTAAAAGATTTTATAGAAGGGGGATAGATGGAAAAAAGAATAGTTTATCTTGATAACAATGCTACAACAAGAGTCGATGATAGAGTTGTAAAAAAGATGGAAATATATTTTACAAAGTTTTATGGAAATCCATCATCACTTTATGATCTCGGGTTTGAGGCAAAAAACGCTGTTGAGGATGCGAGGAAAAAGATTTCTAAAATTTTAAACTGTTCTGATCAGGAAATATTTTTTACCGGTTCTGGAACGGAATCAGACAATATTGCTATAAAAGGTGTAGCGAGAAGGTATCAAAAAAAAGGAAAGCACATAATAACTTCATCGATAGAGCATCATGCTGTTTTAAACAGTGTAGAATATTTAGGGAAAAAAGAAGGTTTCGAGTACTCGCTTGTTAAAGTCGATTCTGATGGAATAGTTGATATTGATCATTTGAAATCTCTTATAAGACCCGATACCATACTTATTTCGATAATGTATGCGAATAATGAAACGGGTGCTATACAGCCTATAGAGGAGATAGGAAAGATAGCCAGAGAAAAGGGGATATATTTTCATACCGATGCTGTTCAGGCTGCTGGAAAGCTTTCACTCGATGTTAAAAAATTGAATGTTGATATGTTGTCTTTATCAGGGCATAAGTTTCATGCACCAAAAGGTGTTGGAATACTTTACAAAAGAACAGGGATAAATCCGATACCATTATTCCATGGTGGTCATCATGAAAAGAATTTAAGACCTTCAACGGAAAATGTTCCCTATATGGTTGGAATAGCGGAGGCACTGGAAATAGCATATGATGAATTTGAAGAACATAAAAAACATATCTATAAACTGAAGATGATGCTAAAAGAAGGGATAGAAAAAAATATAGATGGTCTTGTTTTAAATACACCAAAAAATAGTGTTTTCAATACCTTAAATTATTCTTTTAAAGGTATAGAGGGAGAATCGATACTATTTTCACTTAACGATTTTAAAATAAGTGTTTCAACAGGTTCGGCATGCACATCCGGTAGTCTTGAACCGAGCCATGTGATAATGGCAATGGGAAGAGAAGATTCCATCAGCCATGGTTCCATAAGATTTTCTTTGAGCAAGTATAATACTGAAGAAGAGATAAAGTATACGATAGAAAAGTTAAAAGAAGTTGTAGAAAGAATTAGAAAAATTTCCCCATATAAAGTATAGTAAGGAGTTTTTATGTACTCAAAAACTGTTATGGAGCATTTTAGAAATCCACATAATTATGGAAAAATGGAAAATCCGGATGGATTTGGCAGAGTTGGGAATCCTCAATGTGGTGATGAGATGATAATATACATAAAGGTTAAAGATAATGTGATAGTGGATGTAAAATTTGAAACTTTTGGATGTGTTGCAGCGATAGCATCATCATCGATCACCACTGATCTTATAAAAGGAAAAACTATTGAAGAAGCTTTAAAAATAACAAACAAGGATGTTGTTAACGAACTTGGGGGTTTGCCTGCCATAAAAACACATTGTTCTGTTCTCGCAGAGGATGGGATAAAAGCCGCCATAGAAGATTATAAGAAGAAAAAACTCAAAGAGAACAATAATGACTGAAAAAGAATTTTTAAAAACTTTAAAAATAGTAAGAGAACTGAGAAAAAAATGTCCCTGGGATAAAAAACAGACCCATAGAAGTTTGAAGGGATTCGTTGTCGAGGAATCTTATGAACTTGTTGATGCGATAGAATCACAGGATTCTGAAAAATTGAAGGATGAACTCGGAGATCTTCTACTTCAGGTTTTTTTGCATTCTGTGATAGCGGAGGAAAAGAAAGAATTCTATATCGAAGATGTTTTAAAGAATCTGCAAAATAAATTGATAAGAAGGCATCCACATATCTTTTCAAACAAAAAAGTAAAAGATGAGTTTGATGTGTTGAGAAACTGGGTTGAGATAAAAAAAGATGAGAAAAAAACCGAATCTATTATGGATATTTTATCATTAAATATGCCTTCAATGATTCTTGCACATAAGGTTCAAAAAAAAGCATCATCAAAAAAGTTTGAATGGGAAAATATTGATGATGTTTATAAAAAACTTCAAGAGGAGATAGATGAACTTAAAAGATCAAAAAATATAAATGAGATTGAAGAGGAAATAGGTGATATTTTTTTTACACTCGTTCATATCGCATCTAAATTTAATGTTGATTCTGAAATAGCTTTGAGAAGATCCATTTTAAAATTTATAAAAAGATTTAAAATGATGGAAGGATTTCTTAAAAAGGATGGTAAAAATTTTGAAAATCTATCTTTAAAAGAACTTGATGGATACTGGAATAAAATTAAAAGATCAGAATTGAAAGATACGATAAAAAAGGAATATAAAAAAAGCTATCGAAAACGGTGAAACAAGAAAAGAAAAGAATATTATCTGATTGGATATAATTTTGTTCCCATTATTTCTTTCAACAAGTATAGGTAGAGCGGTTATAGGAGGAACAGCACTCTGTAGAAGTATTATGATAGAAATATTCTCACCAATCTTTAAAATCCATAATATCAATAGGGTTAACAAAGGGAATATAAAATTTTTTACTATCACAAAAATAGTTACAGTTTTAAAGTAGATCTCTTTTGTATTTTTTAAATCGATATATATGTTACCACCAAGAATAAGTATCAAAAGTGGAATAGTCATCACTCCAAGCATCAAAAATGCCGATATTATAAATTTGGGTATATATACTGAAAAAGATGTTAACTTCATTATGATTGCTAACAATGTTGCTATGAAAACTGGATGAAATGTTTTGGCTCTATCTATATTTTTTAAATTGCCTGTGAAAAAAAATGAAAAAGTGTTAAAGAGAAAAGCCGCATAAAATATAGTAAAAAGAAATAAATCCACTTTATATGTTTCAAATTTACCTATGGTGGAGAAAATCGCTAAAGGGAAAAAAATTCCATTTTGAAAAAGAAGTGATACGAAAAATTCCTTTCTATGCTCAACAGGTGATAGAAATTTAAAAATATAGGAAAGAATGAGTAAAAAAATAGTTGTTAAAAGCCACCATAAAGGAAAAAGAAACCAATTTTTTTGAACCACCGGATCAAATTTTAAAACCAGATCACTAAAAATCATTGCAGGCAATGAAATTTCAAGTGAGAGTATCGAAAGAAAGGAGAAGATCCTCTGATCGACGATTTTTTTATAAACTATTATAAATCCAACAAAACCTATAACCAGAAGCCCCAAAATGGTACTCATCGTTGAAAAGAATATCTGCATAAAACAATTATAGATAACCTTATAACTTTATCAAGTATAAAATATATGATATAATAAAAAAAATGGAGAATTTTTGAAAGAGTCTTTAGGTTTTAAAAAGATTTTTCCAGTTATAGTTTCGGCAAGCAGGGTAACTGATATTCCAGCTTTTTATACGGATTGGTTTTTGAAATCTCTTGAAAAAGGATATATTATATGGAAAAACCCTTTCAACGGTGATAAATTTTATCTCTCTTTTAATAAAACTTCCCTTATCGTTTTCTGGAGTAAAGATCCTCTACCTTTGATTCCATATCTTAAATTTATTGAAAAAAAGAACATAGATTATTATTTTCATTTTACCCTTAACGACTACGAAAAGGAAGGTTTTGAACCTGGACTTAAAAGTTTGAAAAAAAGGATTGAAATCTTTAAAAGATTATCCGACACTGTTGGAAGAGAAAAGATTATATGGAGATTCGATCCTTTGATAATCACAAAACAAATTTCAAGAGAAATGCTCGTTGAAAGAGTAGAAAAAATAGCCAGAAAAATATCTCCTTATACTAACAAACTTGTCTTCAGTTATATTGATTTGTATAGAAAAACCATCATAAAATTTAAAAAAAAAGGGATCATACTAAATGAAATAAGAATAGATGATAAATTATACCTTGCAAAAAAAATTTTTGATATCTCAAAAGAATACAACCTTGAGGTTGGAGTATGTGCCGAAGAGATAGATCTGAAGGATGTTGGAATAGAAAGAAACAGATGTATAGATCCTTTTTTGATGATAAAATTATTTAAAAAGAATCAAAACCTGATGGATTTTATCGGATACGATGAAAGTAAAGGTTCTGAAAGTATAGATCTAAAAAAATTAAAAGATAAAGGGCAAAGAAAATGGTGTGGATGTATTAAGAGTAAGGATATAGGAACCTATAATACCTGTAAATACTCATGCTTATATTGTTATTCCACATTTTGATTTAAAAGAGAATTATAAATAATGATATTTAATTAAAAAACAGTACTTCTTGACTTGAAAACTTAAATTGTTAAAATCAATTATTAGTAAAAGAGGTTTTATGAAAAAAAAATATAAACATAAAATTTTTAAAAATCTTTGTAAAGGTTGTTCTCTTTGTGTTCATTATTGTCCTAAAAAGGTACTTGAAATTGGAGAGGATAGAAAAGTATTTGCTGCAAGACCCGAAGATTGCATAGGATGTCATCTATGTGAATTGAGATGTCCAGATTTTGCTATTCAGGTTCATGCTTGCTCTGAAGAAGAAAAAGAGTATAAATCTTAACTTGATAGGTAATTTTCATTGAAAAAGATAACAAAGAGTATCGTTGATCCCATCTGTCAACTTTATCAGGATATAAATATAAACCCATCAAGATTTGTTTTAAAAAGGATGTTAAAAGAAAAACCACTGAACGAAACACAAAAATTGTTTATGGATAGTTTTAAAGAGAATATAAAATTATCAAAAAAGAATAAAACTCCCTTATGTCAGGATACAGGCCATATAACTGTTTTTATTGAAACCCCACAAAAATTTTCTCTCGATTTTAATTTAGAGGAAGAGTTAAACAAAAGGATAAATGAGAAGACTGAAGATTTTGGTTTCAGATACTCTATCGTGGATTGGAAAGGAAGATATAACAATAATGTATCGGTTTATATTTTTCAAAGTAAAAGAAAAAATTTAAAAATTGTAGTTATGGCAAAAGGTGGAGGTAGTGAAAACCTTACCAGAATGTTCACTCTCAATCCCTCTTTATCTTTAGATGAAATATCAGAAAATGTATTTAAAAGTGTCTTAGAGGCAAAAGATAGAGGTTGTCCCCCATACATACTTGGAGTTGGAATAGGCAAAAGTGCTCTGGATTCAACCTTTCTTTCCAAGAAAGCCTTGACCGGTAAATTTTCATATAACAGAAAACTTGTGGAAAAAAGGATAAGGGATTTGGTTTTGAAAAAAACTAAAAATATTAAAATAGGTTATTTAGGTTTAAATTTTGGAGAGACCGTTTTGGATTGCAGGGTGATAGTTGAAGAAAGACACATAGCAACACTTCCATTAACGGTTTCATTCAATTGTTATCAAGAGAGAGTCGGGGTTTTATATTTATGAAATCTATAAATACTTTTGAATTGGATAAGATAAAAAAATTGAAAGTCGGAGAGACGGTTCTTCTTTCAGGTGAAATTTTTTTGGCAAGGGATAGGGTTTTAAAAAAAATGGAAGATGAAAATATTTTTCCTAAATTTTTAAAGGATAAGATAATATACCATTCAGGACCAACCCAAAAAAATATTTATGGTTTTTTTTCTGCTGGTCCTACAACCTCAAAAAGGATGGATAAATTTTTAAAATTTCTCTTTGAAAATCAGATTCTTGGAACCATAGGGAAAGGAGAAAGGGATATTGATATCCATAAAGCATATGGTAAAATCTATTTTTTAGCATTTGGAGGGCTTGGTAGTCTATATGGTAGCAGGATAAAATCTTTAGAGCCTGTTCTTTTTAAAAGTTTCAAGAGTGAAGCAATGTTTAAAGCACAGATTGAGGATTTTCCTCTTATAGTTGCCATAGATGTTTACAAAAAAAGAATTCAAAAAGGGGAGAAAAATGTCAATTATAGAATTGATGTCAGGTAACGATGCGGTTGTTAAAGCCGCTATAATAGCAGGATGCAGATTCTATGCGGGATATCCCATTACCCCATCATCTGAAATAGCAGAGGGTATGGCAAAAGAGTTACCAAAAGTGGGTGGTAAGTTTATACAGATGGAGGATGAAATAGGAGGAATTGGTGCCGCCATAGGAGCATCTTTAACTGGTGTAAAATCTATGACAGCGACAAGTGGACCCGGATTTTCTTTAAAGCAGGAACATATAGGATTCGCAATAATGGGAGAAATACCTATTGTTATCGTTAACGCTATGAGAGGTGGACCATCCACTGGAATGCCAACCTATCCATCACAGGGGGATGTTATGCAGGCAAGATGGGGAACCCATGGTGATCATCAAATTATCGCTTTTGTTCCCTCTTCGGTACAGGAAACTTTTGAATTTACCATAAAAGCGTTTAACTACTCTGAAATGTATAGAACACCAGTTATACTTCTTACTGATGAGATAATCGCTCATATGAGAGAAAAAGTTGTAATAAACGAGGTTGAAAAATATAAGATTATAGATAGGATGAAACCTTCCGAGAAACCTGAAGGGTATAAACCTTTCGATACCAAGCATGGACTCGTCCCGCCACTTGCACCATATGGTGAGGGCTACAGATTTCATATAACCGGTCTTACCCATGATCAAACAGGTTTTCCAACGACCAATCATGAAATAGTTCAAAAATTACAACAGAGGCTGCAAGACAAGATTTTAAAGAATTTCAAAAATTTTGAATTTTATGAGGAAAGAATGGTTGAAGATGCAGATATAATAGTTGTAGCTTATGGTTCTGTTGCAAGAAGTGCGATGAGGGCTATAAAGGATGCAAGAAAGGATAATATAAAGGTTGGACTTTTCAGACCAATAACCTTGTGGCCCTTCAACTATAAAAGGATAAAAGAACTTTCAAAAAAAAGTAAGAATTTCCTTGCTGTTGAGATGAATATGGGACAAATCGTTGGTGAAGTTGAAAGAGCAGTAAAAGGGGTGAAAACAAAAGTTGAATTTCTTGGAAAAGCCAACGGTGAATTGATATCCCCAACAGAGATATTTTCTAAAATTCGGGAGGTAATGAATGTATAACGAAAATATATTCAATTATTTAAGAACCGAAAAACTTCCACATATATGGTGTCCAGGTTGTGCACACGGAATAATAGTTGGTTCAATGCTCAGGTCGATAGAGAAGTTAAAATTGGATAAAAATAAAATAGCTGTTCTTTCTGGAATAGGTTGTTCTGGTAGAACACCGGGTTATCTTGATATGAATACATTACACACAACACATGGTAGATCACTTACCTTTGCAACCGGTATAAAGATGGCGAAACCGGAACTCGTTGTGATAGATGTTATGGGAGATGGTGATGCCGTGGCGATCGGGGGCAACCATTTCATACATGCATGTAGAAGAAATATAGATATAACAGCTATTATTTTTAACAACAATATTTATGGGATGACTGGTGGTCAATACTCTCCAACAACTCCACAGAATTATTTTGCTTCAACCTCGCCATATGGAAATATGGAACCATCCTTTGATATAGTAAAATTAGCCATAGGGGCTGGCGCAAGTTTTGTAGCAAGGGCGGATGCTTTTCATATAGCACTTCTTGATAATGTTATAGAAAAAGCTATATCCCATAAGGGCTTTTCAGTCGTTGAGGTTATGGGAACATGCCCAACACAGTTTGGAAGAAGAAATAAAATGAAAGAGCCATATCAGATGCTTGATTTTGTTGCGGAAAGGGCTGTTTCTATAAAAAAATGGGAAGAGATGAGCGAAGAGGAGAGAAATGGAAAATTTCCAATAGGGATATTTTTAAATGAAAATAGAGAAGAATATGTCGAATCTTATGAAAAAAATGTTATTCTTAAAGCAAAAAGGAGCAATGTATGAGGAGAGCGGAAATAAGATTGGCGGGTAGTGGAGGGCAGGGAATAATTCTTGCTGCAAAGGTTATAGCGGAAGCGGCAGGAATTTTTTCTAACTATAATGTTCTTCAATCACAGATATATGGTGCGGCTGCAAGAGGAGAGCTTTCAAAAGCCGATGTTATAATTGATGAAGGTGACATCTATACACTTGAAATATCTGCTGCAGACATACTCCTCTCTCTTTCACAGGAGGCATACGATAAATATTCAAAAGAGTTGAAAGAGGATGGAAAGATGATCATAGACAGTTTCTATGTGAAAAATTATGATCAACTGGATAAAAGAATTTATCCTTTCCCAATATCTGAACTTTCAAAACAACTCGCAAACTCTGAACTCTTTTCAAATATGATCTCCGTTGGAATAATTACGCAGATGACTAAATATTTTTCAGAGGAGAGTATTTTAAAATCGGTTGAAAAGAATGTCCCCAAAAATTTTGTGGAGATGAACATAAAAGCTGTTAAAATTGGTTTTGAAAAAGTAGCTGAAAAGTATCCAAACATATGTTGATTTAAAATACAGAATCTTCAGAAAATTCATATATTAAATTTACTTTTAACTGTAAAAGGTTTTCTCCACCAAAGGAATGAATAAATACTTTTACAAATCCATCTTTACATTTTATAATATAAATATGACCCGCTATTATCGGAGGACTGATAGAATCGTAGAATAGAGTCGATGAAACTCTATCTATAAAATTAAATGGAATCTCTCCAAGATCTGTTATATACTGATTTTTTGAGATCCCGGTAGTTAAAAAATAAATATTACCATCCCGTTGTATTGTTTGTAAAGAAGGATTATAATCGAGAATGGTTATTATATCGTTTAAAGATGGTTCGGCATTTATAATTTTTTTTGAAAAATCGAAACCAAGATATGTGATGGTTGCTTTTTCAAGAGAAGGACTCAACGAACAGGAATATAAAAAGAAGATAAAGAGTATTGAATGATAAAATTTACCCATTTATAATAGCATAATTGAAAGAGAATCCTATGTCAACATCTAAATATGAATTCTTAAAACTCTTTGAAAATTTAAATGACAAAAGAATTATTCCCGAAGTTTTTCCTTTTGTTGTGATAAATAGAATTTTAAATGTTGATAAAAGTTTTTTAATTTTATTGGATAATTATGAAGAATCAAAATATTTTTTCGATCATATCGAAAATTTTATAAATGAAAAGATTGGTTTTCTCGATAGTGGAAGTGATGACAATTTTTTTCAAAAACTTTTCACCTTAAAAAGGTTAAAAAAAAATATAGTAACCCAAAAAAAAATAGAAAAATTCTTTTATCCTGAAGAAGATTATATAAAAAAGAATGAAATATTTATAAAAAAGGGAGAAAGAATAGATATTGAAGATCTACTTGAAAAATTGGAAAGATCAAAATATGAAAGGGTTGATAATGTTCTTGAAAATGGTGAATATGCTTTAAGAGGTTTTATTTTGGATATTTTCCCCTATTCAGATCAGCCTTACAGGATAGAATTTGAAGATGATACAGTACAATCTATAAGGATATTCAATCTTGAAAGTCAGTTAAGCATACAAAAAGTTGATATGATATACATTCCTCCGGCATACGATCTGAAAATTGTTGAAGAAAAAAATTTTAAAGAATTCTTTTCAGAGTTTGAAATCATAGATTTTTCAAATGATATTTTAAATCTTGAACCTGATTTTAAGAAATTCGAACCTATACCTGAAAAATTTTTGGGATATTCAAATTTTAAAACATTTTATGAGAACAATTATTCTGATTACAATTTAAAAATATTCTGTTCTTCAAAATATGAAAAGGATAGGATAGAAAAACTAAGCGAAGGAAAATTCGATTATTATGAGTTTAACATTTATAAAGGTTTTATCTCACATATAAGCAAAGAGATATATATAAACGATTTTGAACTTTTCAACAGATCAAGAACAATTCAAGTACCGGGATTAAAATTGAACCCCTTGCTTCTTGAAGAATTGGATCAACTTGAAAATGGTGATCCTGTTGTTCATCAAAATTATGGTATCGGAATATTTTCTGGAATAGAGAGTATTGAGTATAATGGGAAAAAAACTGATTGTATAAAGATAGTTTATGCTGATAACGATAAACTTTTTGTTCCGGTGGATCAGATCTATCTTGTTGATAAGTATGTTGGAGACAAAAAGGATAAAATAAAATTATCTTCTTTAAAATCAAACTCTTTTGCAAGGGAAAAGGAGAGAATAAAAAATTCTATAAAAAATATTGCCAGAGAACTCTTAAGACTCTATGCTGAAAGGGATCTTATAAAAGGTTTCCAGTTTAAAAAGGATGATCTTTTGCAGATTGAACTTGAAGAGAAATTTGAATTTGAGGAGACTGAAGACCAGTTAAGGGTCATTGAAGAAATAAAAAAGGATATGGAAGATTCAAAACCCATGGATAGACTTGTTGTGGGAGAAGTCGGGTATGGTAAAACAGAGGTGGCTTTAAGAGCAGCGTTCAAGGCTGTTCTTTCCGATAAACAGGTCGCAGTTCTTGCACCAACAACCGTTCTTGCGCAACAACATTTTGAAACATTTTTTGAGAGATTAAAAGATTTTGGGGTAAGGGTTGAGGTTATAAGTAGGTTTAAGAGTGAAAAAGAGAAAAAGATCTTAAAAGAGGAATTAAAAAAAGGAAGGATAGATATAATCATAGGGACACATGCTCTACTGTCAAAAAATGTCGAATTCAAGGATCTGGGTCTATTGATAATAGATGAGGAACATAAATTTGGGGTAAAACAGAAGGAAAGGTTAAAGGTTATCAAAAAAAACATAGATGTCTTATCTTTATCCGCCACACCTATACCGAGAACTCTTGAGATCTCTTTGATGGGTATAAGAGATATAAGCAGTATAAATACACCTCCTTTTGGAAGAAAGAATATAAAAACTTCCATAATGGTATGGGATGAAGAAAAGATAAGATATGGGATTCTAAAGGAAGTGGATAGGGGAGGGCAGGTATATTTTATAAACAATAGAATCGAGAATATAAAAACCGTTGAACACCATCTCTCAAAACTTGTTCCAGAAATTAAAATAATAACACTTCATGCAAAGATGCCATCAAAATTTATTGACACGATGATGCATAGATTCAAAAGAAAAGAGTTTGACCTTTTGCTTTCAACATCTATAGTTGAATCTGGTATAGATAATCCAAATGTTAACACCATATTTATAAACAATGCTGAAAAATTTGGGCTCGCAGAATTACATCAACTCAGAGGAAGAATCGGAAGATCGGAAAGGGAAGGCTTTTGCTATCTTATAATTCCATCAAAAGAGTTTTTAAATGAGAATTCCAGAAAAAGGCTTTCAATATTTTCATCATACCCATCACTCGGAGCAGGATTATCACTTGCTTTAAAGGATATTGAGATAAGGGGAGCAGGAAAAATTCTTGGAACGGAACAACATGGATTCATAGGAAATGTGGGATACTCATTGTATTTTAAACTTCTCAATGAAGCCATAGGGGAGATAAAAGGTAATAAAAAGACAGATCTGATAGAGCCTACCATTATTATACCTTTTAACGCATACATATCAGAAAAATATGAACTCTCCAGAAATGCAAAGATAAAACTTTATCATCAGATAAATTCAATAGATTCTTTAGAGATGGTTGAAAAGAAAAAGAGTCAGATAAAAGATATTTATGGGGGAATATACTATGATGTGGAAAATCTTTTCAAATTAAGGGAAATGAAAATATTATGTAAAAAAAATAAAATTTCAAAAATCGAATATGTTTCAGAAAAACTTCTGGTGGAATTTTATGCTGGTTTTACGGTGGAAAAGGATTTTAAAAGTTTAAGAAGATATATATCCCCAATAAAGGAAACTTTTGAGATATTTTATGACCCATCGTTCACAATAGTTATAAAACTTAAAAAAGGGACCGAACCGTTTGAATATGCTTATGGATACTTGAAAAAATTATAATTTAATATATACTTAAAAAATTAAGTATAAGGAGGTTTGATGAAAGTATGTAAAAAATATTTTTTACCTTTATTATTGTTATCGATTTTAATCACAATAAATTGTGGCTTTCAAACCAAAGATAGAGTTCTGGCTAAGGTTGATGGTAAGATAATTTACGAAAGCAGTTTTAAAAGATTATTTTCCCTTATTCCCAACAGTAGTGAAGAAGAAAACAGAAAGAAGGCTTTGGAAACATTTAATGGACTTGTTAACCAGATGATAGTTTACAATTATCTTGAAAAAAATAATTTACTTTCAGAGGATCTTTTAACCCAAAAAATTCAATCTGAAAATCAAAGGTTAATAGGACTTGTTTATAATAACGATGTTTTGAAAAAGGTTAAAATAAGTGAAAAAGAGTTATGGCAAACTTATCTTAGAAGTAAAACAACCATCTGGGCTCAGCATATACTTGTTGAAAATAAAAAACTTGCCGATTCTTTGTATGAAATTTTGAAAAAAAGACCTGAAAGATTCGGAGAACTCGCTGCCTTATATTCACTTGATACTAACAATAAAAACAATGAGGGAATGCTAAGAGAATTCTCAGGTGGCGTTATGGCTAAGCCTTTTGAGGATGCTTGTTTCAATCAGACTGTCAATGTTATAGGAAAACCTGTAAAAACGGTTTTTGGATATCACATAATCAGAGTCTTAAAAAGGGAAAGAAAGGATACATCCAATTATAAAAATGAAATAAAGTCTATTGAAAACATGTTGAAAAGGAAAAAGGTTACCGAACAGGCATCAAAATCTGAAAAAGAATTGAAAAAAATGGCACAGATAAATATAAATATTGAAAATATAAACAAACTGATTCAATCTTTAAAATACGATCCATCTGGAAATGTTCTTCTGGATTCCTTAAAGGATGAAAGAAATCTTATTCTTGCCACATCAATTTTTGGAAAATGGAATATAGATGATATTATAAGAGAGAGTTTGAATGGTGGTTTTGGGAAGGTTCCATTTTTCAGTGCTGAAGCTTTAAAAAATCATATAGATAGGATGATATTCTTTATGACGGTATACAACAAGGGTAAAAGGTATGGTGGAAATCTCTCTTCATCTTTCAACAAAGAAAGCGAATTGAAAATGGCTATCATCTGTGATCAGAAAGTTAGAAAGGATATAATGAATTCTATTCCAATCGATGATTCTCTTTTAATAACTTTTTATAAAAATAATCTGGATAAATTTATGGAAAAAGGTCAGGCACACATTTATATAATTTCAAATAATGATCTTGCAAAAATAGTGATTATAAAAGACTCTTTAAAATTAAAAAAAGATTTTAAACATTTTTCAAAAATCTACTCTACAATAAAACCAAAAGAATTTTCAAAGCCTGATTACTTTATATTCGAAGATGATGATACAATAGGATATTACAAAAAAGCAGTTGAAACTGGTAAAGGGAAGATTTCGGAAATATTTCAGAATTCTAAAGGTTACAACTTAATCTATGTGGTGAACTTAATTCCACCAAAACCAAAAGATCTCAATGAAAATTTTATAAGCAGAGAGTTAAAAAATGAATATATGAAATTTAAAACCGATAGTATCTATAATGATGAGATAGAGAAAGAGAAAAAGAACATAAAAATTTTTATAAATCAAAAAGTTTTTGAAGAGGTTATGAACAATATAATTTCAAATAAGGAGTAAAAATGAAAAAAGATGTAAAGGTAATTACGATTCTTGTCCTTTCACTTATAGTTGTAATTTTGCTCGGGTATGTTGTAATTGGAAATATGCGGAAAGAATCTTCAACGAATTTCATAAATTCAGGTAAAATTCTTGCAACAGTTAACGGTATAAATATTTACGAAGGATTGTTGACTCTCATAAGTCAAGGACAGCCCATACCTGAAGAGAATAAAAAAGTTATTCTTGATGAATTAATAGATAACATTTTGATCTATCGGGAAGCGTTAGAAAATAAAATCGATGAGGATACGACCTTGATGAATCAATTAAGATTACAGGAAATAATAACCATAGCGAGTAAATATATGGAAAAGAAAATAAAAGATCTTCCCGCTCCAACTGATGAAGAATTGAATGCATACTATCTTGTAAATAAACCTTATTTTGATAGAAATGTTAAAATAGGTATAATAGCTTTACCACCTAACAAAGTTTATGCTGATTCTATTTACAATGTTATAAAGAGTGGGAAAAAGGGATTTGAAACCGTCGCAAGGGAAGTTTCCCTTGATAAACAGACCGGTTCAAAAGGTGGTGTCATAGATAATTGGTTTACCTTCAAACAACTGGCGAGTGTTGGTTTTGTTAATGTCGATTCTGTCGCTTTTTCACTGAAAAACAAGGGCGACATCTCTCTTCCTTTTGTTGAGGCTAATGGTTCCTACTACATAGTTAAACTTTTAGATTATAAACCATCCAACCTTAATGAAAACACAATAAAGGGACTTTTAATGAATCTTCTTTATTCTGAAAAATCAAAGTCCTATATTCAATCCTATACACAGCGATTAAGAGAAAAAGCAAAAATAGAATATAAAATTGAAAATTAAATTTCTTGTTTTATTTTTATTTATTTTTTGTCTATCCGCTCAATTCATATGGGCGGATAGAATTTTTATTCAGATTAACGATTCTTTGATACTTGAGTCAGAATATAAGGAAAAATTAAAATCGCTTGAACAGAATTTTTCCCAAAATAAAAATCTCCTCGATTCGCTTAAAGAAAATCTGATAAATAAACTGATAAACGATAAGATACTTGAGATAATCGCCGATAGGGAAAGTTTGAATATAGATACATCGATTCTTTTGAAAGAGGTTGAAAAAAGAATTTTTGATCTTAAATCTAATTTTAAAGATAGTGTTGAGTTTGAAACCTATTTGAAGCAGAATGGGGTTATGTTGAAAGATTTAAAAGAAAATTATTTGCAGCAGGCTAAAAATATCTATTTAAAAAGGCAGATACTCGCTAAAAGTATGACAAAAATTTATGTGAATGAAAACCAGATAAAAAAATTTTATGAGGAGAATAAAGATTCTTTTATAGTAAAACCATCCGCTGATATTTTTCATATTTCTTTTGTTATTAAACCGGATTCTTTAAGATTTATGGATCTTTTACAAAAATTTGAATCCATAGTTTTTGAACTGAAAAATGGAAAGGATTTTTCACAACTTGCCAGAGATTATTCTGAAGATATTTACGCAAAGAATGGTGGAAATGTCGGGTATAAAAAATATTCCGATCTTTCAATCGAACTTGGTAGTTTCCTTTTTCAAAACAAAAATTCTGATACCGTTCTTTTTACCCAATCAAGGAATGGATTACATATAATAAAGGTTTTAAGTTCAAATGATGATTCGATAAATTTCAAACAAATATTTTTAAAGATGCCTTTAACGAGAGAGGATTCTCTGGCAACCTATAACAGGGCTAAAGATATAAGGAAAGATATATTGAACAATAAAATTTCCTTTGAGAACGCTGCAGAAAAGTTTTCCGATGATATTTCAACGAAAGATAAAGGTGGATTTATTGGAAAAGTCTATTTTGAGATGTTGTCAGAAAATTTAAAAGATATATTGGCAAATCTTAAAGAAAATGAAATTTCAAATGTTGTTAAAGGTGATTTCGGGTATGAGATTTTTTTGGTTAAAAATAAGACTGGCGGTGATATAAGTCCATACGAGGAAGTTAAAGATTTTATCGCATCTTTTCTTGAAAATAAGAGAATCGAAGAAGAGATTGAAAAAATCGTAAACAAAGAAAAGAGCAATTCCTTTATTATGATATATTCCGAATGAAAAAGATACTTGTTTCGGTAGGGGATATTTCTGGAATAAACTCTTTTTTGATCTATAGTGCTGCAAAAAAATACAAAGATACGATATTTGAAATATCCGCCCCAGAAAATGTTTTTAAAGAAAATTTAAAATATTTCAAAATAAAAAATTTGCCCTACAATCTAACATTCGATTATTTTAGTGCTAGTTTTAAAAAGATAGTTCCCGGAGAGCCAACGATGAGTTCGACGCTACTCTCCTTTGATTCTTTTAAATTTTCTATAAGGAAAATGAAAATTGATCATAGAAATTATGCAGGGTTGTTAACGATGCCTGTAAACAAAGAGGAGATCTCCAAAATTGAAAAAGGTTTTACCGGGCATACAGATTTTTTTGAAAAAGAGTTCAACAAAAAATTAACAATGTTACTCTATTCAAAAAAAATAGCAGTTTTACCTTTAACCAAACATATCTGTTTAAAAGAAGTTGAAAAAAAACTTTTTGATGAAAAAATAGAAAAACAGATAGATAATGTTTATAAATTTTTCAAAAATTTTTTCAAAACAACTCCAAAATTTTTATTTTTATGTGTTAACCCTCACTGTTCAGATGGAAAACTACTTGGTTTATCCGATATCAAATTAAAAAGGATAGTTAAAAATCTTAACAAAAATTATAAAATCGATGGTCCGATGCCGGCAGATTCAGCTTTTAATGAAAATAATCTGAAAAGTTATGATGTTTTTGTTGGAACCTATCATGATCAGGTTCTGATCCCTTTTAAAATGTTATCTTTCGAAGATGGTGTCAATATAACCTGTGGACTTCCATTTTTAAGAGTGTCACCAGATCACGGTCCAGCCTACGATATGGTCTTTAAATTGGATAAGATAACAACCTACTCAACTTTTAGTGCGGTTCAACTTCTTTCAAAGGTTAGAATTTCTCAAAAATAACGACAGTTTCAAAATGTCTGGTTTGGGGGAACATATCGAATATCTTTATATCTTTGATGAAAAATTTTTCTTTTATTATGTTGATATCTCTTGTTAGAGTTGAGGGATCACATGAGATATAGATAATCTGTCTATTTATTTTTTCCAGAAGTGATCTCAAAAAGATCCCATCAATACCTTCTCTTGGAGGATCGAGTATCACAAGATCGAAGAAGAGATCATCCTCTAATTTAAAAGTTTTATCTATCGTTCTTTTAATAACATTGATATTGTTTATTTTATTTTCCTTTAAATTTTTTCTTTGAAAATATACTGAGGATCCATTTGATTCAATCGAATAGACTTTTTTGAATAAAGGACTGAATATCATTGAATAGATTCCCAATCCAGAATAAAGGTCAAGGAAGTTATCACCCTTTGTTATCTTTTCACTTAAATAGGAATAAAGTTTTAAAGCAACATAATCGTTTACCTGAAAAAAATTGTTATGTGAGAAATAAAAAATATTATCAAAAATAAGATTTACAAGTTCCCCTTTACCCTTTAAATACAACGGTTTTTTATTTTTAAGAAATAGTATGATATTATCAACATCAATATTTTGAAAGTTAAGGGATATATTGTCAGCGCTTGTCAAATCAGAGTATAGAGTTAAAAGTGTTTTGTTTGCCATAGAAGTTTTAATGGTTATTTTATTGATAGAATGATCGAAAAGATTTATTCTGTTTAAATGAGTTATTATACTGTTTATCTTTTCGTTTACTATAGAACAGGAGTCTATATGAACGAATTCATTTGATTTTTCTTTTATAAGCCCGAGTCCATCCATAGTGACTCTGAGAGTGATTTTGTTTCTGTAATGGTATGGTTTTGATTCTATGAATTCAATGTTTTCATCGTAATTGATTTTAGAATTCATCCTCAAAAGTTCTTTAAGAATTTCCACTTTAATTATTTTATGATACCTGTAATCAATATGCTGGAAAGAACAACCGCCACACACACCAAAATATTTACACACTGGTTGAACCCTCAGACCCGATGGCTTAAGAATGGAGACTATTTCACCTTCAGAAAAATTCTTTTTTTCGTTAACCTCTTTTACCTGAACAACCTCATCAGGAATCACATATTTTATAAAAAAGACTTTACCGTTATACCTTCCCAATCCTCTTCCATCGGAAATTATCTTTTCGATCTTTATATTGACAGGATCGTTCATCTTATAAAAAGAAAATCAGCCTGGGTGGGATCAAAATTTTGAGAATCGACAACAGCGATGGTTACAATCTTTTTTTCTGGTAAAATCGCTTTCAACTGGGTATATATTCCAAGATGATGGTTTGAATGAAATTCACCACACAGATGGTAAACCTTATAATCTTTATTTTTTAATAGAAAATTTTTTATCGATCCAGCCATCGTTGCATCTTTGAAAAGTTGTGCAAGAAAAGTCTTCTCATCGTTTAGATGACCCATAGGTGATTGGGGAAGAATCTGACTCATAAATTGAAAAAATTTTTCCTTGTAAGAGGTCATATCGTTAGCAGGCTCAAAAATAAAATTTTTTATATTTTCTATCTTTAAGAGTGAATCCTTTCCCTCTTTGGATACTATCGAAGCAAATTTTCTCGGAATGTTCGATGCTATAACGGAAAGTCTATTTTCTTTGGCAAGTAAAACTATTCTTCTGTAATCGTTATCATAATTTGGCCAGGGACGAGATCGTTTTAAAAATTCTTCTTCAGTTATGTGGTTTAAAAGAAATGAATCCATAATATGCTGCACATCGGTTTCAAACATTTCAAGTGATAATGCAACTTTTTTATTCTTTTTAACCAGTTTGTTGAAAGTTAAAAATTCAAGATTATGTGTATAAGCATCATCATGTTTTTCACCAAAAATTATTATATCATAAGAAGAGATCTTTTTTATAAAATCGTCAAATGAGATCCTCTTTATTTCGGATGTTTGAATTATCGTAAACTCTTTTTTTATAATCGATCTATTATTTTTCACACAGGATATAGTTAAAAGTAAAGATAAAAATAGAAAAATCGATCTCATAATTTTAATTTTACAAAAAAAAAGAGTATCAGTCAAGTTAAACTAAAATTTCTCTTTACTTTTATACTTAAATATTTAAAATATTTTTATGGGCGGGAAAAAATTTAATATATTTTTTCTTTTATCTATCTTCTACTCTTTTAAATTATGCTCTTCGACTTTTTTTTCAACGGATCTTGATTTTTGTAATCAATTTTATGATATATCTCCAGTTGGTAAAAATAATCATATTGATCATATTACCTTCGGTATTTCAAACCGTTTTCTTTTAAATGATCTAACAACCTTTTATTCGATTTCAAAATACAATTATAAAGATTTTTCTTTTGGCCATATCGTGGCAAACGATTTAAACACTATTTTTAAAAAATACACCTTTGGGGCTAAAGTTGTGTATAACATCTATGATGTGAATATAGGTGTTTTACCATTTTTTGTTTTTACACATTATGTTGATGATGAAAAGAGATTTGATGGTGGTTTAATTCTTTCTTCCCAGATTTTCGAAAAGAATTTCCATCTAATGACATCGTTTATTCTTAAAAAGAGTAATAATTCATCGCTGCTCATTCTCGGTTATATGAAAAATAGTTTTGATATGAGTCTTCAGGTGGTCTTTGAGAATAAATTAATAGTTAACGGAAAGATCGAATACAGGTTGAATAAAGATTTTATTATTGATTTCTCGCTGGATAGTGAAGGTAGAATCTTTTGTGGAATCGAATTGGTCAGGCATCCGTTTTTTGTAGATTATTCAACTTTTTTACATCCCAATTTACCTGTATCAAACGATGTGAGAATATCTTATTATAGGGAAAATAGAAATGTTAAACTTAAAAAGATTAAAGTTGTTCCGGTAGAATTTGATATAAGGTTGAAAAAAAAGAAGTTGAAAGATTTTTATGTTGAAGGTAAAATAGATCTTAACAACGCATTTTATGAGGAAATACTTTCAATGGAAGGTTTCAGTAAAACTATCCTAAGAAGAATTTACATTTATAGACTTTTAAATGGGAAAATCAAATCCTATGAGGAAATTGAGAGTTTACCCGGGATAGGGAAAAAGAGTATAGAAAAGTTGAAAATGAAAACATTTTTGGGGGAGTAAATGGAAAAAACTAAGCAGAGCAGATTGATCTATGAGGGTAAAATCATCACTCTTTTAAGGGATGAGGTGATTCTTGAATCTGGAAGGGAAACTGTAAGAGAGGTGGTTTTACATAATGGCTCGGTAGTTGTGATACCATACGATGAGAAGGAAGGGTCCATTTATTTTGTTAAACAGTACAGGTATCCTTTAAAAAGTTATCTTATAGAATTACCGGCAGGAAAACTTGAAGATAGTGAGAATCCTTACGATGCCGCCAACAGGGAGTTAAGCGAGGAGATAGGTTTTTTCTCAAATAATCTTAAAAAACTCAAATCCATCGCATCATCTCCTGGATATGTCAATGAGATTTTGCATGTTTTTATTGCAAGGGAACTTGTAAAAAAGGAGAATGAAAAAGATTTTGATGAGAATATAGAAATAGTAAAGGTCAAAGTTGAGGATCTTAAAAGATTTCTTTTAGAGCAGGATATTATTGATGGTAAAACTCTTGCCTCATTCTTTCTATGGGAGTTAGTGGAAGGTGAGAATATTCTTTCTTTTTAGTATTTTAATTCTTTTCACAAGTTTAATTTTTTCACAGGATTTGGAAATAGATAGATCGATGAGTATAACGGATTCTCTAACCTATATTCTTGATGATCTGAAAGATTTTTTGCTTTTTGATGAGATGGAAAAAATTGAAAACTTGATGTTTTCAAAAGAACCCATAACCTTTCAGGATATCTTTAAAATAACTGGAAATGAGATCGTTTCAAAAATTATCGAGACAAGATATCTTCAAAGAAAAAAATTGTTTGATTTTAATACAGGTATTTTATTAGATTCTTTATTTTCGTCTGAAAATAAGAGTTTTTTGAATTCAACTCTTTATTTTAGAAATTTTAAATCCTTTTTTTTAATTGAAAAGGATGTTGATGAAAGATCCTATATCGATAACTATAAATTCGGATTTCACTATCAAAATTTAATTGTTGGAAATTATAGAATAAAAACTGGAAGAAATATTTTTTCAAACTGGAACATTTTTGGTGATGCGCTCTCTAAAACTTTTTTTTCAAACAGGATCGAACTTGATCTTTCATATAATGAATACCCTTCATATTTTGGAATTTTATATTTTCTTTTTTTCAACAATTTGATTTTTGTCCCATTCGTTTCCAATATTTACTATGATTGCATTCTCGATTCAACTCAAAATGTTAGCAGTATATTAACATATAACATACATGATGATTCATTATCAATTTCAAGAAAAGATAATTTGAGAGAGAGTGGAATCGGTTTCATATTGAATTCAAAAAATGAAATTTTTAATTTTGCATCCTTTCTATCAGATTATTCAAAAAATTTTAATTTTCTTGATTATGATAAAAATATAATTTTCTCATTTTTTGGCAAGACCGATAACATATCGTATGATTTTGGAATTTCCCTACCTAACAGGGGATATGTTGTAAGTTCCTATTTCAAGAAGAGTGATGAGGAAATATCCGTATCGGCGGGGTTAACTTTTAACAACAATTTTATCAATTTTCATTCCGGTTATATTGAAAAAAAACATTTTTATGGTTTCTTCGTTAACTCAAATTTTAAAAAATTAAAGATAGAAAATAATTTTCAATTTTTTAATGATGGTGATCGAAAAACAGAAGATGATATTATTTTTAAATTATCAAAATATTTTAAAACAACCTTAACTTTTTATCTACCTGATTATAACAAAAATTCGATAAAACAGGAATTTTATAAAAGCCTTTATCACACATTTTCAATAAAGTTTACCTTTTATTTAAATTACAACACATCGAATTACCAAAAGATTGATTTTTATATTAACACTCCAAAACTGGATTTTAATACCTATATCTATCTTTTTAATGTTGTTGAACAGGATCGTATCTGGTTATATGAGTATTCATTTTTCAACACTTATCCTATCAAGTTCTATCAAAACCAAAAAGGGCTTGTTTACGGTGTTAACTTTTCCATAAAGAAGAATATAAAGACAGATTTTGGTATTATAAAAAATTATAAAGATCTTTTCAGTTTTTATCTATCCTTAAAAATCTCATTTTAATGCATAGAAACTTGACAAAAATTGCTTGTGGGTTATATTTAAACGATGAGAAAAATCTTTTATCATTTTCTTAGACTGTCGATAACTATTCTTATACTTTTTTTCATATTTAAAAATACTGACATAACTTCCATATACAATATCATAAAAAAATCTAAAATTTTTTATCTTTTTCTTTCTGTTTCAACTATAGGTTTTGTATCTTTTATCATTGCTTTGAGATGGCAACTTATTTTAAAAATCTATGGTTTTAAAATTTCCTTGCTAAAATCTTTTAAAATCTACAATATAGCCTTCTTTTTTAACAATTTTCTTCCATCGACGGTTGGAATGGATTTTGTGAGGGGAGCATATGTTGTTGCCGATCAGAAGAGGATATCCGATGTTATCTCCTCTATCATAATTGAAAGATGGATTGGTTTGCTTGGTATAATATTATATATATCCCTTGTGCCTATTTTCTTTTTCAAATATGGTATAACAAAATATTTTTTATATGTATCTTTAACAGGCATTATTCTTTCGGCAATATTTCTAATAGTAATTATGAATGATAGAGTATTTTATTTTGTTTACTCTTTTTTTTCTAAAATAAAAATTTTGAAAATTGGAAAAAGTGTAAATTCACTTTTGAACTCGTTGAGAATAATTAAAGATAGAAAAAGGGATCTTCTGTTCAATCTCTTTCTTTCATCTTTGATACAAATAGTTTTTGTTTTCACTAACCATCTTATAGTAATATCACAGAATCTTTCGGTGAGATTGATCGATGAAATAATATATGTTCCATTCATATCGATAATCTCGATGATCCCTTTAACGATCAATGGGCTCGGCTTAAGGGAGTGGGCTTATATAAATTTTTTTAAACTCACATCTAAAGAAGAGATAGTCTCTTTATCCCTGACCTTTTTTTTAGTTTCGATAATATATAGTTTCGTTGGTGGGATAATGTTTGTTTTTGATAAACAAAATTTTAAAAAGGAGAAAGAATGAAAAGACTTAATTATCTTTTACTTTTATTTTTTTTATCCTTATTTGTTTACAGTTCGGAGAGCCTTTATAAAAGAGAGTTTGAAAGTTTTAAATTGGACAATGGACTTGAAATATTGATGGTAAAAACCAAGACTCAACCGATCGTAACTATACAGATAGCTGCAAAAAATGGTTCATACACTCAAATACCTGAAAATTGTGGTTTATCACATCTTTATGAACATATGTTTTTTAAAGGAAATGTAAAATGGAAAACTCAGGAAGAATATAATAAAAGGATAAGGGAACTTGGAATAATTTACAATGGAATGACATCAAACGAATCTGTGAGATATTTTTTCACCCTCCCATCGAAGAATCTAAACGAAGGGCTGGAATTTATGTCATATGCCATTATCGATCCTTTATTCGATTCGATTGAATTGGAAAAAGAACGTAAAGTTGTTTTAAACGAATTCAACAGGGATTTTTCAAATCCTATTTATAGATTTTATCAAACCATAGATTCGCTTCTTTATGAAAAATATTTTTATAGAAAAAATACCATAGGGACAAAAAATATAATAATGGGTGCAACAAGAGAACAGATGTATCAAATTAAAAACAGGTATTATATACCAAACAACTGTGCCCTGGTGATAGTTGGTGATATAGATTTCAAAGAAACTAAAAATCTTGTTAAAAAATATTTTAACAGATGGGAGAAGGGGGATGATCCAGTTTTCGATTTTCCCAAACATCCACCTCTTGATTCAAATAAAACATTTTTTATAGTTGATAAAGTTTCCACTTCAGAATACTCTCTCTCGTTTAGAGTACCCGATTTTAATCCCGATAGAGTTGAAACCTATGCTATGGATCTTCTATCCGATTATCTTTCGATGAAATCTTCTAAACTGTATAAAGATCTTGTTGAAAGTGGACTTGTCTATGACTATTATGTTGGTTATTCAGGTTTAAAGGATGGTGCCGAATTTTCCTTTTATGTTGATCTGAAAGGAGAGAATTTACCAAAGGTAAGAGAGACGATATTCAAACATCTAAAAGATCTTATCGATGAAAACTATTTTGATGAAAAACTACTTGAAAGAGCAAGGGAGAATGCGGAGGTGCAGATGTACAAAAGACTTGAATCATCCCGTTCCTATGCCTTAACTCTCGGTTATTGGTGGTGTGTTGGTGGTGTCGAGAGTTTTCAAAAATATAATGAAAGGATAAAACAGGTTAATTCCAGTGATTTGAAAAAAGTTGCCGCTGATTATCTTGTTGGTAAGAATCATGTTGAGGTGATCCTTACCGATTCAACAAACTTTAAAAACCTTTCTTTAATTGGGGGAGAAAAATGAAAAAAATATTGTCTATTCTTTTTGTCATCCTTATTTTTTCAACACTTTTTTCCGAGGTAAAAAAAATAAGTATTTCTAAAAATCTTGAACTACTCTATTATTATGCACCAGAAAACGATTTTTCAGCCATGTCGATTTTTATAGATGGTGGAAGTTTCAACTATGATAAGAGTAAGTCTGGAATAGAAAAATTGATATTCAGAATGATAGAGAATGGTGGAAAGAGTTATGATCCTTCAACAATGAATGATTTGAAGGATAAATATTTTATTTCTATCTCCTATGAGAACTCCTATGATTATTCATCGTTTTCTTTTATGACGGTTAACAGATACTTTGAGGATGTCATAAAAATATTTGCCGATAATTTTAAAAATCCAGATTTTTCGGAAACTTTGCTTGAGAAGGAAAAAATAAAAATGATGGATGAGATAAAATCAAAAAAGGATGATCCCGATGAGTTCTTATATTTAAAGATCAACGAATATTTTTTCAATGGTCATCCTTATTCTTCAGATCCGGATGGTTATGAGGAAACCGTGATGAATCTTAAACCCGATGATCTTTATGAACATTTAAATAAGATCCTTTCAAAGAGAAGGGTAATAATAAGTGTTATTTCAGGGTTACCTTTTGAACAAACGGAAAAGATAATTAGACAATATTTTGGTTTCATAAATGGAAAAGAGGAAAAAAAGAGAATTTTAAAAGGTTTCCATTTGAGCGAAAAAGATACGATAATAAAATACTCAAAAGAGGGATTACAGACAAAATATCTTGGTTGTAAATTTATCATATCGTCTGTTAACGATGAAGATTATATTCCGGTTAGAATAGGATTATCTATTCTTTCTAAAAGGGTTTACGAAACATTGAGAACAAAGCATGGGTTGACCTATTCCGCTTATGTGGGAGCTTCAAATAAACTTTCAAACTATGGTGTATTCTATGTTAGTACTGATTATCCCGATTCTGCTTTGAAACTCTTTAAACTGGAAGTGGATAATTTTAAAAATTCCGGTATAAAACAGGAAGAGATAGATGATATGAAAAACCTTTTTCAGACATCCTTTTACCTTGAAAAAGAGAATACTATGAAAATAGCATATTCACTTGCTTACAATTATCTGCTCTTTAACGATTACAACTATGATTTAAAGTTTATTAAAAAGATCGAGGAATTGAAAAGTCATCAAATAGATAAAATCTTAAACAAATATTTGAAAAATTTTAAATTCGTTTTAGTGGAATAAAAAAAAGGAAGCAGGATTGTCTTTTTGAAGTGTGTAGTATTTAAGACAATTTTAAACCTGCTTCCATTATAAATTTAAATCCTTAAAAGATTTTTGTCAATATCTTAAATAATTTTTATTGAAATATTTTTTATGGTAGATAAAATAATAATATGGACGGTTCTAAAAAAATAATAGATAGATTGAAAAAACTTGCAGAGAAAAGTTATTCGACCTATTCACATTATCGTGTTTCATCGATACTCTTCTCTGAGGATGGGAAAGAATATTATGGTGTGAATGTTGAAAATGCTTCTTATTCTTTAACCATATGTGCTGAAAGAAACGCTTTTTTTAATGCGATAACATCCGGTGAGAGGAAATTTAAAGAAATATATATATATGCTGATTCGGATACACTTCCCTTTCCCTGTGGCGCATGTTTACAGGTTATGGCTGAGTTTGTTGATGATGATTTTAAAGTGATCATCGTTTCAAATAAAGAAAAAAGGGAATATAGATTCGGTGAACTTTTTCCTAAAAGATTTGAATTATGAAAAACATTTTTATTCCGCTTATAGTCTTTTCTCTTTTAACATCATGTGTAAAAAACTACAGTATCCAGAAAACAGGATACGATCCTTTCAAAGCACAACGGGATATAGAACTATTTTTTTTTTCAACCTATCTGTATGAAATTAAAATTGAAAATGATCCCGTGAAGATAAATTTAACCGGTCAAAAGGATCCCTTGAACAGATTTTCGGTTAAGGGATATTTTAAAATTTTAAACGAAAAGAAAAATCTCGATCATATTTTTACAGGTGTTGAATGGATAAGAATAAAGGATTTTAAGAAAGATGAGATTGAATTTTTTGATGTGATAGATTTTATTGAAAATATTTTTGATAGAAACTCTTTACAATTTTTCTCATACGATGAAAAAAAATATATTTTCAAGGTCAAAATAAATACAACGATATTCGATCCTGTGAATTATCTTCAAAATGGATTTCTTACCTATTATCCAAAACAAAAGAGAATAACATTTCAAATTGAAAACAATGATAATTTTTTTGTTTCAATAGAAAAAGATAATATAAAAACTTTCAAAATTCTAAACGAATATTATAATTCCGGCAGGTTGGTTGGAGGTCCTCCAGAAAATCTGGAAATGTTAAAAAAAAGGATTCTTGAATTCGATATAGGGAAAATAACAGATGGTATTCTTTATTTGAATTCTGATTTAAAAAGAGTGAATTTCGATTTGAATATGTTAAAAGAGGATTCACTCTCGTTTTATACTTTTGATTATGTTTTAGCGTTAGATGATACCTCAGGTATAGTCTATTTGAATTTTGATGTGAGGAATACGGTTAAAATCAAGGAAAAAATTTTAACCGTTGCCAAAAGAAACGATATTTATATTGAAAGACATAATGGAAGTTGTGATATTCTTTTTTATAACATTGAACTTAGCGATGATCGTCAACTTGTTTGCAAACTTGGAAAATTTGCTTTTTTTGCAAAATATACCACAGTTGATAAAATTTTAAAGATAAGGGATGTTAATGAAAAATTTGTTTCGTTCATTCTAAGCGTAAATGAATTTCCATTCGATTTTAAAAATTTATATTTTAAGGAGGTTGAATGATAGAAAAAAAACTACTCGATATCCTTGTCTGTCCTAAATGTAAAGGTGAACTTATATATGATGAACTTAAAGATATTTTGATATGCAAAAAGGACAAGATCTATTTTGAAATAAAAAACAATATACCAATAATGGTTCTTGAGAAAGCAAAGAAACTTGATGAAAATTAAATTTTTCCTTTTTTTGGCATTCTTTTCTATTCTTCTTGAAAGTAGAGTATTAAGTTATAATGATGAACAAAGTGTTATAGTAGAATATTATCCCAAAGAAAAAATCTCCGATCTTTTAGATTTTGAAAAAGAGGATGATCACATAGTAAAGAATATCTATATTAATGTACCGGATGGTAAAGTTGATGTAAAAGTTGTTTTTGAAGGTAAAGAAAAAGGAAAAAATTTTTATGGTAATTTCGATTATAAAAAAACCAACGCTATTTATAAAAAAGAGTTTGTTTATGCATCAAGACAGAGAATACTGCATTTGAAAATTTATCCTGTTTATGCATGCGATAAAGAGGACCTTTACTTTTATTCAAAATTTAAAATAGAAGTAAAATTTGAAAAAAAACTTGAAAAAGAAGAAGAAGCAAACCCATTGACACCTTCATCTGTTAACTCGAATTTTTTTTCAACCGCTTTTCACTATCCTAAATTTGAAGAATTGAAGATAAAATACTATTTGAAACTTGAAATACTTGAAGATGCTCTTTACAGGATAGAGTATGATGATCTTAAAAATGCGGGATACAATCCCGAGTTGATAGATCCCAAAGAGATTTCTCTCTTTTCAAGAAGAGATCTTTTTTTACCCGCTGATACTCCAGATATGTTTTACTTTAAAGATCCAAAACCTGAACCTTTTATTTTTTTTGGAGATGATGATAACCGTTTCGAAAAGGGCGAATATTTTATTTTCTATGGGAGATCGATAAAAGGGAAAGGGAAAAATTTTTATTCATCCATAGATCTCTACAATAATCCTTTTACAGATTACAACCAATATATTTTAACATTCAACAAAGATGAACAGGTTAAAATTAAAGAATTTACATTTTTAAATTCAGGTGGTGATTCCATCACAGAACTTGTAAAAATTTTTAGATACGATTCGATAAATCCACTTATGGCAGGTTTCGGATGGGCATGGAGGAGTTTTGAACTTAAAAAAGACTCAACGATTTCAGATTACATATGGAATTTTAAATTGGATGGAATAAGTTCAAAAACTGGTATTTTAACCGTCTCTTTCTTTTTTCAAACAGATTATAATGACACATTTGATATAGATATTGAGTTGAATGGAATAATAGTTGGAAGGGCATCCTCAAGGGGAGCTTATACGACACTACCCAAAGAATTTTCATTCAATGTTTTTAATCTTGAAGAGAATAATAGTTTAAGAATAATACCTTTGAATACCGATAACAGGAATAAAACTTTTTACCTATGTTCCGTTCAAATAGATCACACTATCAACCTGAATCAGGCTGAAGAAGTAAAGATAGAAAACAAGAGTGAGGATAAAGATTTAGTTTTATATTCAGATAAAAAAGGATTTTTTCTCTATCAAAAAACCCCTTATGGTGATTATTTTGCCAGTGTAGGGAAAAATGAAAAGAGAATTTTTAAACTCTATCCAAACTCGGAAACATTCATTTCAACTCGGTTGAAAAAGGTTGACAGGATGGAATATGTTGATTGCACTGATATAGCAGATTTTTATGAGGGATGTGATGTTTTAATTATTACAAAAAAAGGTTTTAAAAATGCTACCAATTCTTATGTTTTGCACAGGAAAATGCAAAATGTAAAGGTAAAGGTCTTTGAATTTGAAAGGATAGATGATCTTTTCTCTTTCGGTATGAGACATTTTGCTTCCATAAAATCTTTTCTTTACTTTGCACAAAAAAGATGGCTGAATTTCCCTAAATATTTAATTTTACTTGGTTCGGGTTCATACGATTATAAAAACCGAAAGAATACATATGAAAACAGAAACATAGTTCCAGCGTATGAAACCGGATATGGGGTTTACAAACTGGATCTTTTAACAACCTACAGATCGGAATGCACCGATAGGTGGTTTTCACTTTTAACACCTGACAACTATATTGACATAATACCTGGAAGAATTACGGTTTTAAATCAAGATCAAGTCTATCCTGCTCTTAAAAAAATAATAGATTACGAAACAAAAACTCCAGTGGATATAAAGAATAAAGCCCTTGTAATTTCCGATGATGAATACAGTTCAAGATTAACGAGTGATTATAACGATATTCTCTTTTTAAGTATGAGTGAGGAACTTTCAAATCTTCTTGGAAATATCTTTGCAGTTAAAAAACTTTATCTTACGGATTATAGGGGTGATCTTGAAAAAACCGATCACTGGCCATACAATCCCGGATTTAAAAGGGATGTAAGATTCGTGTTAAGGGATATCTTATCCGATGGTGTAAACTTTGGTTTTTTTTACGGTCATGGTTCATACTACTCTTTGACCCATGAGCATATACTTGAATATCCTACGGATATAGATCTTTTCGACAACATTTTCAAATATCCTGTTTTTCTTTTTGGAACCTGTCAGGCTGGACAGTTTGATAACGATTATGGATGTATTGCAGGTGATTTCCAGATCTTACCTTATTCCGGATTTTCAGCAACCATCGCTGCAACAAGAGCAACCGGTGCGGGTGAAAATCAAAACATACTTTACAATTCTTTTGCACATGATCTTTTCCTCTATGGTGGTTATAAAACACTTGGTGAATACTATCTTTCTATGATAAACGCAAATAACAATATATACACATCACATCAAATTTTTGGAGATCCATCGATGGTCATTAAAAAATATGCATACGATGTTGAAATATTGTCACCCGAAACATTAAACCTCGGTTCATACAACAAAATAGGTTTCAAATCTCAAAACGAAAAAAATGATGAAATTTTTATAGATATTTATCAGCCTTTCTATACCGATTCACACGATTATACTCATATTTATCCCTATTCTTATTTTTATTATACCAAAACCGATGGAGTATCCTATAAGATTAAAGATCTTTCAAAGGAAAATCTTTTCAACATATATCTACCCGATACTTTTTCAAACAAAAAATATCAACCTTTTATGAATATAACATCAGTTTATGAAGATGATACTTTAATCCATTCAAAGATAAAAAGGGTATATTATGTTAAAAAGAGAGAGGATGTTCTTTCCCAATCAAATATCAATCTTTACATCAATGGGGTCAAAGTATATGATACCATCGTGTGCCCCGATGAATATAAACTCACCGTGGAATTTTACTCTAAAAATGGATTATATACTTCAAATCTTGATGAATACAAACCTGTGGTATATTTTACATCCGATTATAAAAGAAATTTAAATTCATTCGTTTTATATAAAGATACCTTTAAACTGGATCTTTTTGTTGATACAGCATACAGTTTCTTAGAAACACTTAGAGTCGTGCTTTACGATAATCTTCTAAAAAGATACGAAAAAAAAGTTTTTTTAAAACATCCAAAGGATAACCCAACTAAAGAAATTTATGTTTATCCGAATCCATTTGAGAATAGTTTTTATATAACTTTCACATCGAACTCATCTGGATTTATAATATACAGAATTATCGATGAGTATGGAAATCTTATTTTTGCAAACAGAAATGTTGTTAGAAAGGATTTCAACAGTTTAAAAGTTGAAATAAAAAAGAATATACCTTTGGGAGTTTATCTGCTATCAATCGAAATATTTGATATGGAGAATAATAGAAACTATTTTAAAAACATAAAAATCGTAAAAAGATGAAAAAAATATTTATAATCTTATCTTTATTTTTTGTTATAAAAATTTTTCCACAAAAAAGAATGATGGATATCTTTTTTAAAGAAGAGAGGATAGGTTATTATACTCAAAACAAAACTTTACAGGATTCTTTTTTTAAGGTTGAAGAAGAGAGCAAAATTAAGTTTAAAGTATACTCTAACGATATAGAGGTGGTTACAAATTCAACATCATTCTATGATAGAGAGTGGAAAATCAAAAAATTCTTTATAATGGTTAAAAATGAAAATTTAAACTTATATCTTAATGGGTTCACTCGAAATGGTAATCTGACAATAAAAACCAATATAACTGGTCTGGAAAAAATTTACAATCTGGAAGCGAAGAATAAAAGAATTCTTTTCAATATTGAATCTATCGATAAAAATTTTTTAAATGAAAAATTTTATATTTTAAATCCGCTTACCGTTGAGCTTGAACCTTTTGATGTAAAATTTTTAAGAAACGATACTCTTAAAATAAAAAACAAAAAAATTGAAGTTTTTGAATATAGTTTTAAATCTAAAAATTCAGAATTTCGTGTATGGTTTGATAGGAACAACAATGTGGTTAAATCTATTTCAAAAGAGAAAATAGAGATGGTGTTGACCGATTCTGTTAAGGAGGTTAAAAGTTATTTTAACATACTTGACTATTTTAAAATAAAAGCGGAAGGAAATTTTAGAAATATAAGAAAAGAAAATTACGCAAAATATATCATTAATGGTATAGAAAAAAAAAACCTTTCCAACCAAAGGCAGGAACATAAAAAGGATACTCTCGAGGTTTTTAGAAATTCATTCAGGAAATGGGCTTTTGAAGGTATCAAAGATACTCTCTTCATATTACCAGATTCACAGATAATTTTGAACGCTGAAAAAATTTTTCAAGAAAGCAAAGGGGATACTTTAAAATATATAAAGAATGTGCTTAAATTTGTAAATAAAAAATTAAAAAAAACCATCTTTTCTGGACTGATCTCTCCTGGCGAGATATTTAAAAGATCGTATGGAGACTGCACAGAGCATTCCCAACTCTTTGCGTCATTTATGGTAGCAAAGGGTATAAAGGTTAACATAGTTTCCGGAATAGTTTTTTCAGAGGGAGAATTCTATTACCATGCATGGAACAATTTATTCTATAAAGGTAAAATATATTCCATAGATGCTGTCTTTAACCAGTTTGAAGTCGATCCTTCCCATATTGAAATTTCATCAGGGTTTCCTCCCCAGGAAGTTCTTCTTGAAAACATATCTGGAAAAATTGTAATAAGGAGAATAAAATGAAATTTTTTACTTTATTCTTTTCAATAATTTTGTTTATACTTTCATTTGCGGACCCTGTTATAATTGGATTTTCTGATGATGGGAAATATTTTGGTTTCTATTATGAAACCGATATTATGGGCAACTTTTTTTCCGAGATCAAAATAGTTTCTTTAGAAAACAATAAACTGATTCTATATTTAAAACTCGATAGAGAAAAGAATGATTATACGGATTTGAAAGATGTTGAAAATATCTTTTATCAAAAATTTGGTGAAAATTTTAAGTTTAACGATAAAATTTCTTTTGTGAGATATTCCGGTTCACTGGATGAAGATAATTTAGTTTTTTCCAACGGTTTGAAAACCGATTTGAAGATTGAATATGAAAAGAAAAAGAATGAATATGGAACATATTCATATAACAGCATCCTTAAACAGAATGATGTTTTAAGGTTGAAGATAGATTCAAAAGTGATAGATATCTATTCCGTATATGTTTCTGAAAATAACAAGGGGGTAATTGTTTTTAAGAGTAGAGAGTATGGATTGGAGGGAGAATATGTTGATTCCTACCATCCATTTTTTTTACATATAGATGGATTGAGTATAGAGAAGGATGTTGAAAAAGAGATGGCTTTTAATGTAAACAAGGCTAAAAACATAATGAAGGATTTTTATGAGAAAACAGGTATATATCCACAGAATGAAACAGATTTTTTTAGATTTGGAAAGGTTCTGATAAATCCGGTTGATCAGAAAAAACCCGCGGTAATTTTTAGAACAAAAAATTTAAAGTATGATGAAAAATATAATGGTTCGTTGATAGTTGAATATTTGGAAAGGGAAAATTACTATAATATGTGGTATTTTCTTAATGGTAATATAGTGAAGGTTGAGGGGGTATCAAGATGAAAAATTTAAATTTATATTTTGATCACACATTTTTAAAACCTGAAGCGACTTTCGATGATATAAAAAGATTATGCGAAGAGTCGATAAATTATAGTTTCTATTCGGTTTGCGTGAACCAGTCATATGTGAGTTTTGCAAAAAGTTTGTTAAAAGGGAGTAATATAAAGGTTTGTGCTGTTGTTGGATTTCCTTTTGGTGCGAACGATACTGAAACAAAAATTTTTGAAACTGAAAGATCTTTGAAGTTGGGTGCGGATGAGATAGATATGGTTATGAACATAGGCTATATGAAATCAAAAAAATATGAATTTATAACAGAGGAGATAAGAAGAATAAAAAATGTTTGTGGTGATAGGATTTTAAAAGTCATAGTTGAGACTTCCCTTCTTAACCTTGAAGAAAAAAAACTCGTTGTAAAACTTTTAATGGAAGGAAATGCTGACTTTATCAAAACATCAACAGGATTTTCAACCTCTGGTGCAACGGTTGAGGATATAAAACTTTTCAAAGATATTTCAAAAGGAAAAATTATGATTAAAGCGAGTGGTGGTATAAGGGATCTGAAAACAACTCTTTTAATGTTAGATGCTGGTGCTTTGAGGATAGGTAGTTCAAGTTCTGTAAAAATAATGAGGGAGTATTATGAATCCAATGGAAATAATTAGGAAAAAAAGGGATAGTTTTGAATTGTCCTATGATGAATTAAAATATTTCATAGATAACTATGTAAAAGGTAAAATACCTGATTATCAGGTATCAGCATTTTTGATGGCTGGATTTTTAAAAGGTTTTTCAGAACCCGAAACGAAATATTTAACTCAAATAATGATAGAATCGGGTGAAAGTTTTGATTTTTCAAATGTTGAAGGTATAAAGGTTGATAAACATTCAACGGGTGGAGTTGGTGATAAGGTTTCAATACCTTTGTTACCGATTCTTGTTTCGCTTGGATTTAAGATACCGATGGTATCGGGAAGAGGCTTGGGACATACGGGTGGTACTCTCGATAAACTCGAATCGATAGAAGGTATGGATGTTTATTTAACAAAAGAAAAGATGTATAAACTTGTAAAGGATATTGGTGGAGGATTTGGCGGACAGACAGAAAATTTTGTTCCAGCCGATAAATTTCTTTATTCTTTAAGGGATGTAACAGCAACAGTTGAATCGATACCGTTGATAACCGCATCCATTATGAGCAAAAAACTCGCAGAGGGTATAGATTCTCTTATACTTGATGTGAAATGTGGAAACGGTGCCTTTATGAAAGAGTTTTCCGATGCGAAGATTCTTGCAGACAAAATGTTTGCAATAGGTGAATCGATGGGGAAAAAAATGGTTTATATTATTTCTGATATGAATCAGGTGCTTGGAGAGTATGCTGGGAACGGATGCGAAATTTTCGAATCTCTTGAAATTTTAAAAGGAAATATAAAAAATGATGTTTATAAATTGCTTGAAGCCATATCGGTTCTTTTAATGGAAAGAAATCAAATCGGTTCGAACTGTGATGAAAGAAGAAAAAAGTTTAAAGATACTATAGAAAAAGGGTATGCCTATGAAAACTTTTTAAAAATTGTTTCCGCTCAAAAAGGAAAAACGGATAAATTGAAAAAAGAGGATCTCTTTTATCAAACTTCAATAAATGTAAAATCGAACAAAAAAGGTTATATCACTTTTTTTGATACCTATAGAATCGGTTTATCACTGATACATCTCAAAGCTGGAAGGTTCAAAAAGGAGGATGGGATAGATCATAAAGCAGGTATAAGAGTTTATAAAAAACTTGGAGAGATGGTCGAAAAGGGTGATACTATATTTGAAGTTTTTGTTGATAAGAATGGTGAATATCAAACAAGCATTGAAATGCTTAAAGAATCGTTTAAGATTGAGGATAGTTTAAAAAATTTTGGAAATGTTGAACTTATAAAATTTATAAAGGGAGTTTAATGAAAAAGATAACTTTTATTTTTATCTTCTCCTTCTTCTTAATGATATTTTGCGAAGAATTTATAGATGTAAAAGATTTAAAGATAGGGATGAAGGGTTATTGTAAAACGGTTTTTCATAAAACCGAGATAGATTCCTTTGGAGTTGAAATAATAGACATAGCAAGGGATTCATCTATGGAGATGATAATGGTAAAATGTTTCGGTGAAAACATTGAAAAAACTGGTATAGCCCAGGGGATGAGTGGAAGTCCAGTATATTTTGATGGGAAACTTGCAGGTAGTTTGAGTTATACATGGGATAATTTAAAAGAACCTGTCGGAGGTGTTACACCGATAGATAAGATTCTTCAGTTGAAGAATTATCAGGATTTGAATAAAGAGACAAAATACCATCTTAAAGAAATATCGCTTCCCTTGATGGTTTCTGGTTTAAATGAGGATATGATCAAACTTGGTAACAATTTAAAAATTTTCCCCCAAAATTCTATAATAACAACTGCTACGAATTTAAAGATTAAAAATGAAAAAAAGTCTGAACTTTCACCAGGAAAAGCCATCGCTATAAAACTGGTTGATGGAGATTTTGACATTTCCGCTATAGGAACTGTAACATATGTTGAAAAGGAAAATGTCTATTCTTTGGGGCATCCTTTCACATTGAAAGGAGAGGTGAATTACCCGGTCTCTGAAGCCTATATATATACTGTCCTTCCCAAAAATGATCTTTCTTTTAAAATGGGTTTTCCACTTGAAGATAATGTTGGAGTGGCAACACAGGATAGAACATATGGGGTGCTTGCTAATCTGGAAAAAAAGGTTGATATGATAAAGGTCAAAATTCTTATGGATGATAATGTTTATAATTTTTCTATAGTAAACGATAAAGATATCGTTTCATCCTATCTACCCTTCCTTTTTCTTTCTGCGATTTCAAAAAATTATAAATCTTCTGGAAACCTCTCCGTTAAATATTATTTTGATTTTAAATTCGCTCAAAAAAAGGATATAGTTTATGAAAATATGTTTTCAGGTCCAGAGATAATGCCATCTCTATTTTTCGATCTTACAAACATTATAAGAAACTATATATTGAATGTTTCAAAAGATTTAAAACTTGATTTTGTGATCATAAAAACCGACATTAACGAAGAGGATCTAAATTTTTCAATAATCGATATAAAGACTGATAAAAAATATTATTTTCCCGGAGAAGAGATAAAATTGAAGATTATTCTTGAAGGGAAGAATGAAAAAGAAATCATCCATGAAGTTGGCGTAAAAATACCTGATAACTTTAAAGAGGATTCTTTAACTTTGAGAGTTTCAGGTGGCGCTGACGATTTATTCCCTATTATGATAGAACAGGATGAGTTTTTTTCTTTTGAAGAACTCAAACTCTTCTTTGAAAACATAAAAAGAAAAAACAGTTTAAATGTAGAAATTCTATCTTTCAATAGAGGCTTTAAAGATAATGACTTTAAATTTAAAAATTATCCTGGAACTTTTATTAAGGAACAGATCAAAATGGGTAAAACATTTTTGGATGAAAATGTTATTTCTGAAAAAAAAATTTTTACAGATTTTGTTGTTAAGGGTGATAAAAGTATAGTTTTGAAATTGTGGAGGTAAAATGAAGAAGAATTTAACGATGATCTTTATATTTTTTACTTTTCTCTTTTTTAATCTTTATGGTATCGAGACGGGGAAAATTATAGATGAACCATCAAACAATATTTATAATTTGAAAGCAAAGGATGGGATCCTTATCTCAAATGAAAAAATAAAAAGAGGATTCTCATTAAAACCGACCAAATACGATATTCTTGATCCGATTTATTCTATGCTTTCTTTTGAGGATAAAATTATCGTGGGAACAGGAGAGAACTGTTATATAATAAATCTTACCAAAAATGATACCATAATTAAGTTAAATCGGGGAGAGATGGTCAGAAATCTTATACAGGTTGACAAAAATAGTTTTCTCGCATCAGTTGAACCTGATGGGATAATCTTGAAATTTGATTTAACCAAGAGAGTGGATACAATATTTAAAAAGAAAAATTCTGTTATAAATGGTTTTGAAAAGATAGATGGTCAGATTTTTATCCTTATAGATAATGAGATATATAAATTTAAAGATAAAAATGTTGAAAAAATGTTAAAGGTTGATGATAGAAATATAATAAAAATAAAGAGACTGGATAAAAACATATTTTTTTCAACAGAAGGTGATGGTAAATTTTTTAGATTTAATGATGGAAAAATAGAAAACATAATAAGTTTTAAAAATAGTGAGATTTTAGACTTCTATTCACATAATGGTCAATATTATATTATTTTAAACACAAATCTGAGCAGATCAACAAACCCGGCTGAAGATGACTACAATTCTTATATAATAAAGATCGATAAAAATCTTATAGATACACTTTATACTTTTGATTCCTTTATTTCAAAAAGTGTAAAAGTTTTCGATGGTATAGTTTTGTTTTTATCCTCTCCTTTGAAATACTATTATTTTGATTTTGAAGATCTTTATTTTGGTGGAAATTTCGAATACGATTTTATAACATCAGTTTTAACCTATTTTGATAGCATACTTTTTACAACCGAAAAGAATCAATTTTTTACACTGGGAAAATCAAAAGGTAAGATTGAATTTTTTTCAACCGTGTTGGATTTGAATTCCCTGTGTAAAATAACCTCCATCTACTCTCAATTTTCCGGGAAAGAAAAATTTTATTTCAGGTTTGGGAATTCTGTAAATGTTGATGAAACCTGGACAAGTTTTTATCCGGTCCTATCCGGATACAATTCAAACCTCCCGGCATCAAGATTCTTTCAGTATAAAGTCATATTTGATGATGAAAATGATTTTTTAAAAAAAGTTGAAATCTATTTTAGTGGAGAGAACAGAAAACCTAAAATTAAAAGAATAAAAATCTATCCTCCGATGATCTTTCCAGATAATGTTAATTTACAGAATGTTAAGGTTAGCAGTATAAAAAAGAAAAACCTTTATCCGGAGTTTTCAAACGAAAACATTGTAAAGATAGATGAAAAGAGAATCTTCGTAAAATGGGAAGCATTTGACCCTGATATGGATAGGATCTCCTATTCTTTGTATTTGCTTGATAGTCACTATTTTTATCCTGTTAGTAGATCCTTTGAGGATAGCAACTATATTTTAAACTATGATTTCCTACCAACTGAAAAATATCGATTGAAATTGGTTGCATCAGATTCTCTTGATAATCTCTATCCACATCAAACCGAGTTTATTTCTGAAGAGTTTTTAATAGACAACACTCCACCTGTTGTGAAAGATGATATCTTTGAGAAAAATGTTTTAAAATTTTATGCTATAGATCAACATTCCTTTATAAACAAAGCTGAAATCTCTTTAAATGGAAATGAATTCTATGAAATTTTACCTGTCGATCAGATCTATGATAATAGAGAGGAGAGTTTTAAGGTAAAGATAAAATGGGATGGTAATGAGCCTTTAAACATAATCGTAAAGGTTTACGATCTTTATGGAAATATATCTTATCTGCAAAAGTTGTTAAAATGAGAGTAATCTTTTTTGCAAATTCTTTTAAAAATACGATTTCAAACGATCAGGTTTTAGAAGTATATGGTAAATTTTTTAAAGAAAATAATTTTAAAATAGTTCCAATATCTGATGGTGGGGATGGTTTTTTGAATCTTATAAGATATGTTTACCCTGATTCAAAAATAAAATATTTTTTAACTTTATCACCTGAAGAAAAAAAGATTAAAGTTAAGGCTATTGAGCATAAAGATACGCTCTTTCTTGAAAGCGCCAGGATAATAGGTTTTTCAAGGATAAAGGATATTGAGAGATCTCCTGAAAAAAGAACAAGTGCGGGTATAGGTATAATTTTGAAAAAAACTTATAAAAAGTATAAAAAAATAGTTATTGGTATAGGCGGAACAACAACTTTTGATCTGGGATGTGGAATATTTGAAGAGTTGAACTATAAGGTTAAAAAATTTTCAAAGAGCAACATACCCATAAAAATTGAAAAAGATAAGAAATCTATTTCAATCGATAATCTTTATGGTATCTGTGATGTGAGATCCAGTCTTGATGGTCCCTATGGTGCTTCTTTTTATCTTGAACAAAAGGGTGTTGAAAAAAAGAATATTATCCTTTATAGAAAAATTTTTGATCGTGTTGCAAAAGAATATAAGGTTTCTTCAAAAAGATATCTTGGAAGTGGTGGTGGCTTGGGTTTTGCCGTGAAATTTTTAAATGGGAAACTTCTGGATAATTTTTCATATCTTGAAAAAATTTTGAAATTGAAGGAAATGATCAAAAAAAATGATCTTATAGTTTTAAATGAGGGTAAATTTGATAATCAAACTTTTAATGGGAAAATAAATGGTGAAATTGTTAAACTCGGCATAAGATTTAAGAAAAAAATATATTTTATAACTGCAAAAGTTGATCTTGACGATCCTTATTATGAAAATTATGTTAATGTTATTAAACTTGATAAAAATCCAAAAGATTATAAGATTGAATTCGAAAAAAAAGTTAAACTATTAAAGGAGATCATAAATGGTTGAAAAGATTGGCGTTCTTTTTGGTGGTCCTTCAATTGAGAGTGAAGTTTCAAAAAGATCCGCAAATAGAGTTATTGATGCTTTAAAAAGGAAAGGTTATGATGTTGTTGGAATAGAATACGATAAGAATTTTTTTCAAAAAATTCAGAAGGTTGATAAGGTTTTCAACATAATGCATGGAAGACCCGGAGAGGATGGGCTTGTCCAATCTTTTTTTGAATATTTCAAAATTCCCTACACCGGTTCAGGGGTAATACCTTCTGCTATAACTATAAACAAATATTTAAATCAGCAAACAGTAAAATCTTTTGGAATACCTGTATTGAAATCTATATTATTGAATAAAAAGACATATAATGATCACAAAAAAATAGTTGAAACCAATTTTAAAGGAAAAGTTATAGTAAAACCAAATACAGGTGGATCTTCTGTTGGAACATTCGTTGAAAATTCAAATTCTTTAGAAAAAAGAATTAAAGAAGGTTTTAAAAATTTTAACGAATTTATAGTTGAAGAGTATGTTGAGAATGGATTGGAAGTAACGGTTGGAGTTATCGAGTTCAAAGGAAAAATAAAAGTTTTAACTCCATTGCAGTTAAAACCTAAAAATAGATTTTACGATTATGAGGCGAAATATACAAGCGGTATGACTGATTTTATAATACCACCTGAACTTCCACAAAATATTATCGATAGACTTAAAGAGTATACAAGGATTATTTTTGCAAATCTCAATATGTCCTCTTTTGCGAGAGTTGATTATATAGTTGATAGGGATATGAAAATATTTGAACTTGAGGTTAATTCCATTCCGGGAATGACCCAACTTTCAGATCTTCCATATGAGGCTGAGTATGATGGGATTTCTTACGATGATCTTACAGAGGAGATTTTAAAGAGTGCGGGGGTAAAGAAAGATGCTTGAAAATATCACAGAAAAATTTACAAGAATATTTTCCAGAATAAAAAATAGAGGGAAAATAACACAGGAGGATCTTGAATCCACTTTAAAAGAGATAAAATTTATTTTACTTGAAGCTGATGTAAATTATAAGATTGTCAATGAATTTGTAAACTCTTTAAAAACTGATCTGTTGGGAAAAGAAGTCTACAGGTCTTTAAAACCAGAACATATGATAATAAAAAGCATTAACGATAAACTTGTAGAACTATTTTCAGAAGGCGAAAAGGATCTTCGTTTAAAAGGGGAACCTGCGATTATAGCACTTGTCGGTCTTCAGGGAAGCGGGAAGACAACAACCGCAGCAAAACTCTCTTTTTATCTTAAGCAGAAAAATAGAAACCCATTACTTGTTCCCTGTGATATAAAAAGACCTGCTGCATATGATCAGTTGAAAAAGTTAGCCGAAAAACATAATTTAAATTTTTTTGAAACAACCGTTATGGATTTGAATAAAAGAATAAAAGATTCTTTGGATTATGCATCAAAAAATAATTTTGATACCGTTATTCTGGATACTGCAGGTAGATTACATATTGATGGGGAACTTATGGATGAGTTGAAGTCTATAGATAAAAATTTTTATATATGTGAGAAGTTGTTTGTTGGAGATTCTTTGACAGGACAGGATGCTGTAAACAGTGCCAAAATTTTTAATGATACTATCTCTCTGACTGGTATTATATTGACGAAACTTGATGGCGATCAAAAGGGTGGAGCAGCACTCTCTATAGTTAAAATCACAAAAAAACCTATCAAATTTATCTGTAACGGTGAATATATAGATAAAATTGAAGTTTTTTATCCGGAAAGGTTTGTTTCAAGATTACTCGGTATGGGGGATATAGTTACACTTGTTGAAAAGACTGAAAATATCATAAAAGAAGAAGAGGCGAAAAAAATTGAAAAAAAATTAAAAGAGGGTAATTTTGATTTTGAAGATTATCTTGTTCAGATAAAACAGTTGAAAAAATTGGGTCCCTTCCAGGATATAGTTAAAATGTTACCTGGAATAGGTGGTAAAATAAAATTTACCGGTATGGAAGAGGAGAATATTAAAAAGGTTGAAGCGATAATAAATTCTATGACAATGAAAGAAAGAAAAAATCCACAACTTCTGATAAACAAGAATAGAGTAAAAAGGATAGCAAAAGGAAGTGGAACAAGTGTTGCTATGGTTAAGCAACTACTTGTTCAACACAAAAATATGAAAAGATTTATTCAAAATTTCAAAGATTATCTTTAAACTCATTCACCCAATATCAAAAATTCTATTCTCCTGTTTAAAGCCCTACCATCTTTTGTTGCATTGTCAGCAATAGGCATAGATTCGCCAAATCCTTTAGCGATTATCCTTGCAGGATCTATACCCCTTGAAACAAGATAACTTCTCACAGATTCCGCTCTTGCCTGTGAGAGTAAAAGGTTGGATGTTTCACTACCTACAGAATCGGTATGTCCCTGAATCTCTATCCTTACCTTTGGATTATCTCTTAAAAGTTTTACAGCTTCATCAAGAACAGAATATGAAGTTGGTAGGATGGTTGCTCTTCCAGATTCAAAATAGATTCCATGCAGAGTTATTTTTCCACCCTTTTTAAGCATCTCTATGTTTAAAATGAGTGTCTTATCGGCTTCAATTACTATAGGTTGAGCATATGTTACATAGCCGTCAAGTGTTGCAGCGATAGTGTAAGTTCCTGGAGTGAGATTGATCCTGTAAACACCAGTTTGAGGATCTGGTGAAAATGACTGTATATCTGTTTGAGGGAATGAGATCTTTGGAACTATTATCTCTCCTGTTGTTTTATCGACAACCTTTCCTGTTAAAGTTCCCTGAGGAATCACTTTTTTGTTTAAAGCAAAATCAAGAATCTTTGTTTGACCTTTTTCTATTATTATTCCCTTTTCCTGCCATTTGAATCCCTCTCTTTCAACTCTTAACCTTATACTTCCAGGTTTTACCTCTATTGAATATATTCCAGTTGAATCTGTTACTATCTGCAAAGTTTCACTATAACCTGGTAATGTTATAATCGCTGATAAAGGTTTTCCACTTTCTGCATCTATTATCTTACCTGTTATAAGAGTTTTAAGTTCCTTTTTTATCTGTGCTATTTCCTTTTTGAAATCATAATAATATGTTAAACCGAAAAAGAATTTCCAGTCCGGTGATCCTTCCCATCCGTTATTCAAATAGATTGAATCGGAAATAGAATTGTATGTTGGTCTTAAATCTGGAACAAAATTTGAGATCCTGTAATCTGCCGCGATATCTATAACAAGACCTATTGGTGTATCAAACCTTATACCACCTGTTGCATTATGGACGAATCTTTCATCAAAAAGGTTTGCAAACATATATTTTTGTCCATAAACTTCAATAAAAGGTATAAAGGAACCAAATCTTATAGAGAATGTTCCAGAATAATCAAGCATTGTAGGGTTGGTTATCGAGGAGGGTAATTTTGCAAATTTTGTATAACCACCATTTATGTTTATTCCAAGTGGAACCTGAGTCTCGGTAAGAAATGAAATTAAAATTTTTCCACCAAAATCCTGACCACCGTTTGTAAAATGCCTAAATATTCCACCATAGTTTTTAATATAATCTATTGAAAATGATGAGGAATTATTTTTTAAAGTATCAAAAGGATCCCCGGTATTAAGATTGTAAAATCCATAAACTCCGATATCCGCATTTCTTGTTGAACCAAAAAAGCCTCCTGTTGTTAACTTTAAACCTATCTTTGTGTCTCCAAAACCATAACTTCCATAGTTTCTATTTTCATTCTCTCTACCGGCTGCCTCTGGAGTATCTATACCATCAATATGTAAAGATGATACTACATTCACTTCAAGCCAGTTTGTGAATGAGTATGATACCCCATAAAGCATACTTGCAAAAGCGTAGGTATCATAGCAGTAATGCACAGCCGAATCTATTGATGATATATATGAAACCTGAAAATCTTTGGATGAACCATATAAATGGAATCCAATACTCAATCTCTGTTCTTTAAGTATAGCATCAATCGAATGTATGTAACCTGAATTGATGTTTAAAGATGGAGCAGAAAAAATATTGATGTTAAAAATGATTAACAGAAACAAGAATGTTAAAAGTTTTTTTCCTTTCATTTTTTCCTCCTTGACTTAAAAATATATAAAAATTTTTAACTGTTGTCAACAAAAAATAGATTATATCATATAAAAATTGATAAATCTAACAATATTTTATATAATAAAAAAAAGGAGGGAAAATGAATTTAAAAAAAGAGATCTATACCTGTTAGATATGTAAAACCCGGATAAAGGTTTTAAGAGAAGGTAATGGTGAATTATATTGTTGTAATAAAAAAATGGTAAAAGAGGAAATTAAAACTAAAGATGATGGATTTGAAAAGCATTTACCTGTTATAAAAAGAGTGGAAAAAGGTTTTGAAGTGATCGATGGGAAAGTTGAACATCCAATGACAAGAGAACATCATATAGAATGGATAGAAGTTTTGACAGATAAAGAGTTTATAAGAAAATTTTTATAAAAAAATTATTCAAAGGATATAAAACTACCTGTAGACGATTTAATACCATTACCAAAAGTTGATATATCCGATAATAATAAACCTTTAAGCGATATATTTTTTGAGGCTATGGAGAGTAAACTTACAGCAAGTGATTTTTAGCTGGAAATTTCAAGATTCTTTTCAAATGAAACATCCAGAATCCTTGAACTCTTTTCTATACTTGAAATGACACATTACAACATTTTGAAAACTGAAAGGGAAAATATTCAAAAGTTTGAAGATTATTCAAACAAAATAGATGTGATCCATGTTGGTCCCTAAACTTTTAAAAGTCTCTCTATCCTCTTTTCAAGATCTGGATGTGAATAATAAAAAAATTCATAGAATGGATCAACCTGAAGGGATACAAGTTCTTCAGAAGCGAATTTTTTAAAACTCTTTATAAGTGGATCTGGAGAATTTAAAATTTTTTTGGAAAACCTATCAGCATCATATTCAAATTTTCTGGAAATATGATTCAACAGAGGGTTGAAAAAGAACAAAACTATTTCGGATGTTAAAAAATATAGAAGGAATAAACCAGAGAAAGCGATATTTGGAATGTTAAAAATATCATAGAAAAAATCTTTAGATAAAATTATAAAAGACAAAATTATAAAAATCGATGAAAGGATAATGCTTATAAATAGAAAATTTAAAACATGTTTTAACTTACCATGTCCTATCTCATGCCCTATTATTCCTAAAATCTCATCGTTTGAAAATTTTTTTAAAAGATTATCAAAGATTATAACCCTTTTTTTATTTCCAAGTCCGGTAAACATAGCGTTTGAGTGGGAACTCTTTTCACTCTCTTTTATCACATAAACCCCATCAAAAGTGTAACCAGATTTTTCAATCAGATTTTTTATATTTTCAGAAAGAATGGTATCATCGAGTCTTTTCATCTTATACATAAATGGTATTATCACTATTGGGAGAATATATTGAAAAAATATCAAAAGGATTGAAGTTATCAAAATGATAGAAATTATCCTTATCGGAGAGAAAACGAATTTTTCTCCTGTTATCAAAATTATAAAACCTGTTATAATGTTAACGATCACTAAAGAGATGAAAAGTTCCTTTATTTTGTCAAAAGACCAGTTTTTAAAATTGTAATTTGAAAAGTTGAACTTTTTTTCAATTTTGAAGTTGAAATAAAAATCAAAAGGTAAAGTTAAAAGGAAATTTAAAAAAATCAATGAGGAGAAAAAAAGTAAAGATTCTAAAAGATAATTTAAACTTAAAGATGAAAAATATTTTGAAAATATACCAAACAATGGAGTGAATATGAAAAGAATAAGAATCACATCTGAAAAGTTTGAAGAAAAAATGGAAAATTTCAATTTTTCAAGGTTATAACTGTTAGATTTTTTTAGTTTATCTATATCTATTCTATCTTGAAAAATCGCAGGTATTTTTTCCTTTCTTTTGTAAATATAGATTATCTGTCTTATGGTTAAATAATTTTTAAAAATAATTTTTAAGATTATTAAAGTCAAAATGAAGATTTTCATATTTTTTAAAATATAAACAATTTTTTTAAAAAATCAATATTTTTATCTCTTGAATATTTTGTTCTTAATAGTATAATAATTTTTTATTAAATTTATGGAGGTAAAATTGTTAAAAAAAACTTCTTTTTATCAATTCCATATAAAAAACAATGGCAAGATAGTCCCATTTGCTGGTTATCAGATGCCTGTTCAATTTAAAGGTGTGATAGATGAGATAAAGAAAGTTAGAAAAACTGTTGGAGTCTTTGATGTTTCACATATGGGAGAGATAATAGTAAAAGGTGAAAGAAGAAAAAAGTTTGTGGATTATATAACAACTAATTCCGTTTTGTCTTTACAGCCGAATCAGGTCCAGTATTCAACTATGTTGTATGAAAATGGTGGTATAGTCGATGATCTTCTTGTTTATAATCTAAAAAATGAAATTATGTTGGTTGTAAACGCATCAAACACAGAAAAAGATTTTGAATGGATAATGAAAAACAGATGGAAGGATGTTGTTGTTGAAAATATTTCTGACAATATATCACAACTTGCAATACAGGGACCAGTTGCTGAGAGGGTTGTTGGAAAGTTAACCGATTATCCTCTATCAGATATGCCATTCTATTATTCTGCTGAAACTAAAGTTTGTGGAATAGATATGGTTATCTCAAGAACAGGTTATACGGGTGAGGATGGTTTTGAACTTTATTTTTACAATGAGAATGCTGAAAAAGTTTGGAATGAGGTTTTTAAGGCTGGAGAAGAGTTTGGTATAGAACCTATAGGACTTGCAGCAAGGGATACTTTAAGGCTTGAGATGCGTTATATGCTCTATGGAAACGATATAGATCAGAATACCACACCAGTTGAGGCTGGAATAGGCTGGTGTGTAAAAATGGATAAAGGTGATTTTATTGGGAAAGAGGCTTTGATTAAACAGAAGACTGAAGGTCTTAAAAGAAAACTCGTTTCATTTGAAATGATAGATAAAGGTATTCCAAGACATAATTATAAGATTTTTGTTGAAGGGAAAGAGGTTGGAACTGTTACAAGTGGAAACTATTCACCTTCTGTTGAAAAATATATTGGGCTTGGATATGTGGAAACACCTTTCACAAAGATAGGACAGGAAATAGATATAGATATAAGGGGCATGAAAAAAGCTTTAATAGTTAAGCCACCATTCTATAAGAATGGAACACATAAATAAAAGGAGGAGAGATGAAACTTCTTGATAATTTAAAGTATACAAAAACCCATGAGTGGATAAAGATTGAAAATGGAATCGCCATAGAGGGAATAACAGATTTTGCTCAATCTGAATTATCAGATATAGCGTTTGTTGAATTACCACAGGTTGATAAACAGGTAAAAGCGGGAGATGTTATAGGGACAATAGAGGCTGTTAAGGCTGTATCGGATCTTGTTGCCGGTCTTTCAGGAGAGATAGTTGAGGTGAATAATGCTCTTAACAATTCACCATCAAAAATAAATGAGGATCCCTATAATGAGGGATGGATAGTTAAAATAAAACCTTCGGATCTTTCAGAACTTGATAAACTTATGGATAGCAAAGAGTATGAAAAATTCTGTGAGGAGAACCATCATTGAACGAGGAACATATGAAAAAATATATACCTTCCGATGAGAATGTAAAAAAAGAACTACTTAAAGAACTTGGTTTAAATTCTTTCGATCAACTTATAAAACATATTCCAAAGAATCTTTTAAGCGATCTCGATTCTCTTGATAATGGCATTTCCGAATTTCAACTTTACAAAGAGGTTGACAGGATCAAAAAGAAAAATAAGACTCTACAGGATTATATATCGTTTATGGGATGTGGAATATACGATCATTACATTCCACCTGTTATAAAACATATAGTTTCAAGACCAGAGTTTTATACCGCATACACACCCTATCAGCCTGAAGTATCACAGGGGACTTTGCAGTCGATATATGAGTATCAATCACTTGTATGTGAACTTTATAAAATGGATGTTTCAAACGCCTCTATGTATGATGGTGCAACAGCGAGTGCCGAAGCGTGTCGTATGGCTATATCAATAAAGGGTAAAAATAAAATCCTTGTTTCAGGTGGTGTTAATCCAAGAATTCTTGAGGTTATAAAGACCTATTTGAAGGGACAGGATGTTGAAATAGATTCTGTTGGACTTAAGGATGGAGAGGTTGATGCTGATGAATTGAAAAAAAAGGTTGATGAGTCTTATTCAGCATTCTTTCTTCAAACACCAAATTTTTTTGGTGTAGTTGAAGACGGAGAAAAACTTGGTGGGATAGTTAAAGGAAAAGGTTTGATTTATATAATAAACCAGAACCCGATTTCTCTACCTGTATTGAAAACAGCCGGTTCGATGGGTGCTGATATCGCTGTTGGTGAGGGACAGGTTTTGGGTCTTGCGCAGAATTTCGGTGGGCCTCTTCTTGGAATATTCACGGTAAAGAAAGAATACATAAGAAGTATGCCGGGAAGGATAATAGCAAAGACTCTTGATAAAAATGGAAAAGACGCCTTCGTTATGACCTTACAGACAAGAGAGCAACATATAAGAAGGGAGAAGGCAACATCAAACATCTGCACCAACGAAGGATTATGCATGCTGATAGCAACAATATATCTATCCGCGCTCGGTAAAAAAGGGTTAAAAAAAGTAAGTGAGGATTCACTGCTTTCTTCCCATTATCTTTACAAAAGAATTAAAGAGTTAAAAAATGTGCAAATACTTTTTGAAGGTAAAGATTTCTTCAACGAGTTTGCGGTAAAGATAAAAGATCTTAAAAATGTTTATCAGAAAATGAAGAAAAGAGGTTTTTTAATAGGTGTTAACCTTGAAAAATTTTCAAAAGATTATAAGGATATTCTACTTATAGCATCTACCGAAAAAAGAAATAAAGAGGAGATAGATGCTATGGTTGAAAATTTAAAAGAGGTTTTATGATCTTTGTTTCAACACTTGAAATAATACCCGGGAATACCGATAAAGCACTTGAGCTTGTTAAAAAAATTGTTCCTCCCGAAAATATAAAGATATTACATTTCTTGCAGATGTTCGGTAAACCAGATTTTTATTTGGTTTTTGAAGCACCAAACGAAGAGAAGGCAATGGAATTTATCCTTGAATTTTCTCCCTATCTTGAATCCTCAACCCAACTCGGTGTTTCGGTTGATGAAATTTAATCTTGAATTATAAAAAAGAGGTATGTATGGGAAAGGGATATATACATATTTATACTGGAAATGGAAAGGGAAAAACAACAGCCGCCTTAGGGCTTGCCATAAGGGCTTTAGGGAGAAATAAAAGAGTTTGCATAATACAATTTTTAAAATATTCAAAAGATTATGGTGAATATCTTTTTCTATCACCCCGAATCACCTTCCTTTATTTTGGTTTACCACATTTTGTTTATCCAAATGATTTGAAAAAGGAAGATATAGAGATCGCACTCTCCGGAATTGAAAAGAGTAAAGAGATCATTTTCTCAAACCTTTACGATCTTATCATACTTGATGAGATTCTTATTTTGGTGCTTTTTAAAATGATAGATGAGGAGGAAGTTTTAAACTTGATGAAAAATAAACCAGAAGAGGTTGAACTTGTTTTAACAGGAAGGGGAGCGACAAAAAGAATAATTGAGAATGCAGATCTTGTTACCGAAATGAGAGAAGTGAAACATTACTATCAGAAAGGTGTAAAGGCAAGAGAAGGGATAGAGTTTTAATGGATATTGAAAATATCTTTCAAAAGTTTCAAAAGAGGGATAAGAACAGTCTATCCAGAATGATAACTTTAGTTGATAATGAGGATCCATATGGAATAGAATTTCTAAAAAGGTTTTATACCAAGAGGAACGACTCAACTGTAAGAATAGGTATCACGGGTCCTCCGGGAGTTGGGAAATCTTCACTTTTGAACAAACTGGTTGAAAATTTTGCAAAAAATTATAGTTTCACTTCAATAGTCGCGGTTGATCCATCAAGTCCATTTACTGGTGGTTCTTTACTTGGTGATAGACTCAGAATGGATAATATCTATAAATTCGAAAATCTGTTTACAAGATCGGTTGCTTCAAGAGGTTCGCTTGGAGGTCTATCATCATCAACCGAAAATATTTTACAGGTTCTGGAAATTTTTAAATCCGATATTATCCTTGTTGAAACAGTTGGAGTCGGACAATCCGAACTTGATGTTATGGAAGTTACAGATATGGTAATAGTTGTGCTTGTTCCAGAATCAGGCGATTCCATACAGGCTTTGAAATCGGGTATAATGGAGATAGGTGATATTTTTGTTGTGAACAAATCTGATAGAGAAGGGAGTGAAAGGGTTGTTCAATATCTAAATTCAAGTTTAAAGATGAAAAAGGAAGGAAAAGATTTTATACCTCCAGTTATAAGTGTAAGCGCTAAGGAAGGGAAAAATATAGATAAACTTTATGTTGAAATAGAGAATGTGAAAAATTTTTTTATTGAAAAAGGTATAATTGCAAGAAAAAAAAGTTTAAGAAAAAAGAAAGAGGTGAGAGATATTTTAAGAGATATTTTTATAAAAAGTATTGACATTGAGTTGAAAAATATGGAAAATAAAAAAGATTTATCACCCTATGAAATTGCTGAAAAAATTTTCCAAAAAATTGATTTTAAGATCTCGGAGGATATATGGAAAGAAGGATAAAAGTTCTTGTTGCAAAACCGGGGCTTGATGGACATGATAGGGGAGCAAAGGTTGTAGCATCCGCTTTGACCGATGCAGGTATGGAGGTCATCTATACGGGATTACATCAGACACCAGAAAAGATAGTTAGAACCGCCATTGAGGAAGATGTTGATGCTATAGGACTTTCCATACTTTCAGGTGCACATATGACTATTTTCCCAAAAGTATTAAAACTTTTAAAGGATAACAAAAGGGAAGATATATTACTCTTTGGAGGTGGAATAATTCCAAAAGAGGATATGATAGAACTTGAGAAGATGGGTGTTGGAAAACTTTTTGGACCTGGAAGTTCGACAAAAGAGGTTGTTGACTATTTGAAAAACTGGTTTCAAAATAAGAAATAAAGAGGGGGTAAAATGCATCTTTTACTTTCAGAGGAACTTGTTGAAATAAAAAATCTTGCAAGACAGCTTGCGGAAGAAAAGATAAAACCGGTAAGACAACAATACGATGAAACAGGTGAGTTTCCTTATGAGATAATGAACTATATAGCCAAATCAGATCTTTTCAGGGTATTTATTCCTGAAGAGTATGAAGGTATGGGTTTTGGAATAACAGGTATGTCACTCGCAACTGAAGAGTTTTCAAGAGTTTGTGCTGGAATAGCACTCGGTTATGCTGGAACCGGTTTGGGAACTATGCCAATAATTCTTTTTGGAAGCGAAGAACAGAAAAGAAGATATTTACCTCAGATCGCTGAAGGTAAAAGACTAGCCGCTTTTGGTCTGACCGAATCCGATGCTGGAAGTGATGCATCGAACATAAAGACTATTGCAAAAAAGCAGGGAGAGTATTTTTATTTAAATGGAACAAAACAGTTTATAACAAACGGAGAGGTTGCCGATATCTATATTATAATTGCAAATAGTAATCCTGAAAAGGGAATAAGGGGACTTACAGCGTTTATAGTTGAAAAGGGAGAAAAAGGTTTTACTTTTGGAAAACATGAAAATAAAATGGGAATAAGGGGATCATCAACTGTTGAACTTGTTTTCGATGAGTGTAAAGTCCATAAGGATAATATACTAGGTGGTGAAGGTATGGGATTCAAAGTCGCTATGAAGACACTCGATTATTCAAGAATAGGAGTCGGTGCACAGGCACTTGGAATAGCACAGGGCGCTTATGAAGAATCTGTAAAATATGCATCGCAAAGAGTCCAGTTTGGACAGAAGATAATAAGTTTCCAGATGATTCAAAATATCATAGCGAATATGGCTATCAAAATAGAAGCAGCAAGGGCACTTACATATACTTCAGCAAAATATGTCGATGGTGGAGGAAAAGATATCGCAAGAGTTGGTTCTATAGTTAAAACATTCTGTTCAGATATTGCTATGGAGATTACAACTGATGCTGTTCAAGTATTTGGTGGATATGGATATATGAAAGAGTATCCTGTAGAAAAAATGATGAGGGATGCAAAGATCACCCAAATATATGAGGGGACAAATCAAATCCAGAGACTCGTTATAGCACAGGAAATAATAAAGAGAGGGTGCGAGATAAAAGATATGTATTAAAAAGGAGTAAAAATGTTAAAAAAAGAGAATATTGTTGGATTTCTATTGATATTGCTAACTATAACCTCATGTACTCTTCTTCCCTGGGTTAAAGATAAAAACGATATATACGATTGGTCTTACGACCTTAAAGAGGATGCGGTTTACTATTATAAAACAACCTACTATTATTCTTGGAGGAATTCAACCACAACTGATAATTTTGAATGGAAAATAACAGATTATACCCTTAAAACCAATAAAAAGGTTTATACGATAAACGATGATGGTCAAACAAGGTTTCTTATTGTTGATAAGGATAACAACCTTATTTTTTATGGTAAGGATGAATTCTTTTCTGGTTTTACAGAGGATGAAGTCTATCTTCAAACACCAGTCGAAATAGATAACAGCTGGATCTATAAATCTGAAACAAGAAAGATTTCTGCCATAGACACAACAGTTGAAATAAATGGGATCACTTTTGATGATGTTGTTAAGGTGAAAATAATGGAAAACGATTATTATGGTTATCTTTACTGGTCAATATCAAAAGGATTGATCTATAAATATCTTGAATTGACAAATGGTGATTACTATAAACTTGAAGTTTTAGACATTAATTAAATAAAAAAGGAATCATATGGAAGAACTATTTTCGATCAAAGATATTCCAGAAATATCTGCGAAGAAATTTGGTAGTAAGATAGCACTTCAGATAAAATCTGGTTATACCTTCAGATCTATAACCTATGATCAGTTAAACGATATAACGACAAAACTGGCCGAGTATCTTTTGCATCTTGGAGTAAAAATGGGAGATGCTTTTGCAATACTGGGTGAGAACAGACCAGAATGGGCTCTCTCATATTTTTCTATAGCAAGAACAGGTGCATACATTATACCAGTTGATTCTATGTTGAAAGAACAGGAGATAAAACTCATTTTACACTATATCAAAGCCAAAGGTATCTTTGTTTCTCCAAGATATCTTGATCTGATAAATGAGATAAAGGAATCTCTGCCAGATCTGAAATATGTTATATCTATGGGAGAAGCGGAACATATGCACGAGATTTCATTCAACAATGCTATAGAGGAAGGAAAAAGGTTGCTTGACAGCGGTTTAAAAAAGTATAAGGATGTGAAGAGTGAAATTGATGACACCTGTGTTATCATCTTTACATCTGGAACAACAGGACAATCAAAAGGGGTTATGCTTACAAATAGAAACATAAGTTATGATATAATCTACAGTGCAAAACTTATAGAGGTTAAAGAGAATGATAGGTTCATATCCGTATTGCCACTCCATCATACTTTTGAAGCGACTGCAGGTTTTTTGCTTCCACTTTACAATGGCTGCACGATAACCTATGCAAGATCGCTTAAGCCTAATGAGATCCTTGAGGATATAAAAGATTCTCAATCTACGATAATGCTTGGCGTTCCACTTCTTTTTGAAAAGATAATTCTTGGAATAAAAAGGGCTATAAAAAAATCACCCATAACAAACACGATTGTAAACGGGATGTTAACTTTACAGAAAGGTTCAAAATTTCTTTTAAATATAAAACTCGGTAGCTCGATGTTTAAATCTTTAAGGGAAAAATCTGGATTATCAAGTATAAGATTGATGATATCGGGTGGAGCAGCTTTAAAACCTGAAGTAGCGGAAGCGTTTGAATCTTTTGGATTTCTACTCGTTCAGGGATATGGACTTACGGAAACCTCGCCTGTAGTTTCCGTCAATCCTTTACACAAATATAAACATCGTTCGATAGGTATTCCAATAGAGGGTGTTGAAGTTGAAGTTGATCAACAGAATGAAAATGGTGAGGGTGAGTTGAAGATAAGAGGACCTATAGTTATGAAGGGATATTACAACAATCAATCCGCAACCGATGAGGTTATTAAAGATGGATGGTTCTATACTGGTGATATAGGATACAAGGATAAGGAGGGATACCTTTATATTTCTGGAAGAAAAAAATCAATTATAGTTACTCAGGCTGGTAAGAATGTTTATCCTGAAGAGATAGAGGAAAGACTTCTTGAAAGTGAACTTATAGAAGAGGTTATAGTGATTCCAGTTAAAAGTAAAAAAAATGGAAGAGAAGAGGTGGGTGCTGTAGTTTATCCAAATCCAGAACTCATAGAGAATATAATGAAAGAAAAACTTTCAGAGGATGAGAGTTATAAAAAACTTAAAGATATTATAGGAAAAGAGATTTTTAAGATATGTGAGAATCTTGCAGATTACAAGAGAGTTAAAAAATTTGGTATCGTTTATGAAGAGTTTCCAAAAACAACAACAAAAAAGATTAAAAGGTATCTTTACAATAACTACACTATTGATGATTGAAACCTTTTTATTAAACAACTGTATTTACTCTTTTCAAAAGGGAAGTATGCCTTTTAATCAGTTGGTTTTAAGTGAAATTGAAAACAAAACAATGTATGGTGATTTTGAGGAAAAATTTTATTATTCGGTTTTTAATATTTTTCCTTCGTATGGAAACATAAAAATTGTGAAGAATCCATTAAAGGATAGTTTAAACATCAATATAAAAGAGTATCTTAGAAACCCTTATGAATATGATGAAAATGGAAATATAAAAATGTATAGATATTTTTTAAAAGTTGAGTATAATACTGGCAATATTGATGAAACGATAAATTCTGATAAAATTTTTTCATCCGAAATTTCAGAGGATATGTGTAAAGATTCACTTATCATTTTTAATATAAAAAATTTTTTAGACAGGATAAGAAAAGAATTTTAAACTTGACTAATAAAAAATAAAAGATATCATTATTAAAAACAAGGGGGAAGAATGGCTGAATTAAAGGATAAAGCAAAAACAAAAACAAAGGCTGATGTTGTTGATGAGATTGCAGAAAGAACTGGAGTGATGAGAAGGGATGTCGAGATATGTTTTGAATCACTTATAGATCTTATTACACAGACTCTTGTTAATAGGGACAGGATAGAGATAAGGGGACTTGGAGTTTTTAAAACAAAGAAAAGAAAAGAAAGGATCGCAAGACATCCTAAAACTGGTGCTAAGGTTGAAGTTCCGGAAAGGTATGTCCCAGTTTTCAAACCATCAAAAATATTGAAAGAGAGAGTTGAGAATATAAAAAAATAAAGGAGGTATAGATATGCCCTGTGGTAGAAAAAGAAAAAGAAAAAAGATAGCCACACATAAGAGAAAGAAGAGAAGAAAAGCTATGCGTCATAAAAAGAAAAAATGACACCCGTAGCTCAACTGGATAGAGCGGCGGATTCCGGTTCCGCAGGTTGAAGGTTCAAATCCTTTCGGGTGTAAAAAAAAGTATTGACTTTTTTTAAATTTAATTTTAAAATTAAAAAAACAGAAGGAGGAAAGAAAAAGGGATGGTCTCGATGAAATCAAAAACCTTAAATAGGAGGTAAAATGAAGAGACTCTTAGTTCTTCTATTCGTTGTTGTTTTCGCATTCACAATCTTTGCGATGCCAACAACAGATGCTCTCTCAAAGATAGGGCAGACTCTAAAATTTTCAGAGGATGGGAAACTACAAACATCCGCTATTAAAGATTCAATTGCACAGGCAGCAGGGATGAAAGCTATACTTGAACTTGGTGGAGATATGAGAGGTTTTGCTCCAACACCACTTCAGAGTATAGTTGTTTCAAAGGATGGTTTAACCATTCAGGTCATCACCGGACATTTTGATAGTACAAGTTTTAATGGAGTTTACTATACAGTATCAACTGATGGTGGTGCAAGCTGGTCAACACCAACCCTGATTTCTGGAACAGGTCCATATGCAAGAAATTATAATGAAATTGCAGCTGATAGTTTGAAATATCCTTATGTTATAATGAATTATAGAACAACTGATTATTGGGGTGATTGGTTTACAACTGATGTTCTTGGACCAAATGGTGGTGGATGGTCATCTCCTCTTCTTGTAACTGATACTGCAAACTATCTTGCTTATATGCCTTCAATTGCTGTTAGCCCTGATGGAAGTAAAATGGTTATGATAGCATATGATGCTACTGGTGGTTTTGGTACCAACTATTCAACAGATTATGGGGCAACATGGGGAACTTATAACCTCCCGGCAACTTTAAACACAACAACATTGGCGGGTCCAGATGTTTCCTGTATAAGATGGGGTAATGGTGATGATGTTCATGGTATTTTTGGAATGATCTGGGCAAATGAAAAAAGAAAAGATATAATTAATTATCAGGGAGCTATAATTCCAGGATACGCTTTAACACAGGATTTGGGTGCAACATGGAACGCTTATACTGGACTTTTTGCTGGAAGCAACTGGCCTAATATAAACACTATAAATGGTGATACATTTGTTTATCTACTTGATACAACAAATAATTCAACATATGATCCTATAAATGTAAATGCATATCTTGATACAGCAACTGGATTGTGGGCAGATAATCTTGGACAGATTAATGCAGCCAGTTATGGATTTGGAACATGGTGGTACTGGTGGGATGCTGAATATTACACCAGAAATGGAAAAGGTGTAATGGTATATGCTATTCCAGTGACAGATCTTTTTGTAGATTATTATACTGATACTACTGACAGGGACCTTCGTACATTCGTATGGCAGGGTCAATCGATAATGTTTGGATACAAGTTTGATGGTGAAACAGATTTTCATACTAATTATATAGATATTCATGATTCAGCTGTTATTGATACTTTGGGTCGTACGGCAACCTGGAGAGGTAACGATTACAGTGCTAACCTTTGTTATGATGAAGCAACAGATAATATGTATATAGTTTATAACGATTATGTTGATACATCAACAGGTGTCACATCTGTTGAAGCGTTGAAACTTGATCCAGCAACCGATAAAGTTTACAGGACAACACTCATACTCAATGCTGGACTTTATGAGGTTGAAACTCAAAAATATGTTGATTCTAATGGTTATATACATATAGCAGGTGTTTCAAATTCACAGGATTCAATATATTATAAACCAGTTAATATCAATGATATTGCTCTTGTATGGGAAGAAGTTGGAACATCAAATTGGGCTATTGGTTCAGAGATTTCTTCAAAAGTTAATAATAACATATATAACATTTCTTCATTCGTAAAGAATGGTTTAATAAGTTTTGTTATAAACGATTCAAGGAATGTTGAAATTTCAGTTTACGATGTAACAGGTAGAGTTATAAACAAAACTAACAAATTCTTTGCAAAGGGAACACATACCCTTAATCTTAACCTCAAACAGGGTGTATATTTTGTTAAAGTAAACGATGGTATAAACAACTTCACAAAGAAAGTTGTTACAATTAAATAAGGGAAATTGATCTTTCATAAGGGGAAGAGTCATCTTCCCCTTTTTTTTACGATCATAAGGTTTAAAAAGGAGAGTAGTAATGTTTAAAAAACATTTTCTTTATGGAATTATTCTCCTTCTGGTTTTACTCTTATCGGTTAACATTTTTGCTGGTGTTACAGGGAAAATAACCGGAAGAGTTATAGACAAGCAGACAAAGGAAGGTATCCCTGGTGTTAATGTTATAATACCAGAACTTGGCATCGGTGCTGTAACCGATCTTGATGGATACTATTTTATATTGAATGTGCCAGTTGGAGTATATTCTGTTACCGCACAGATAATCTCTTATCAAACCCAAACCCAGACAAATGTTTCAGTTTCAGCCGATATCAATACAACGGTTAATTTTGAACTTTCTATGGGTGCGATTGAGTATGATACTGTTATTGTTGAAGCGAAGGAATCAAAGATTCAAACAAATGTGACGCAGAAGGAAAGAACGATGAATCAACAGCTTCTTGACGAATCAGTTTCAAACAACATTATGGCTGCGGTTGCGAACAATGCTGGAGTTGTTGGATCGGGAACGCAACTCCATGTTAGAGGTGGTAGAACCGACGAAGTTGGTTATATGGTTGATGGAATGTCAATAATAGATCCTGTAACAAAAGGGCTTGGCGCAACGATAAATAAAAATGCCGTGTCAGAAGTAAAATTTATTTCTGGTGGATTTAACGCAGAATATGGTGAAGCGATGTCTGGAATTTTAAACATTGTAACAAGAGAAGGTTCAAAAAAATATGAGGGGACAATAAGATATGAGGGAAACTCATTCCTTCCATCACAGTTTAACTATGGTGACAATAGACTTGAATACTCTCTTGGTGGTCCGATCTATAAGGATCTTTTTAGATTTTTTGTTTCCGGTGATGTATATGTTACAAATGATTGGGCCCCACTATTTGTTGATAAACCCAACTTTTTCTATAAGAACGATTCCTCCTCAGGATACGCCTTTACATATGATTTTGAGGATTATAATATAGTATATGATACACTTGGAAACGCTTACATCGAAACAACATATACAACATTAAATTGGACTCAGGATTCCGTTCCATATTTTAAATATGGAGTTGATACAGTTTTCGATTCATTAAACGATACAACCTACTATTTTAATAAGGTTGTTCTTGATACTGTTATGTTGAACAGGTATGGTCCAACATACTGGGATAATTTAGGTATTCTTGTTCCACATCATAAAAGAAGTGAATATCATGCTCAGACAAAATTCACTTTAAAACCAACAAACAATTTAAAAATAAATTTAGGTGGATTCTATTCACACTCATCATACCAGCAATTTAATAATGATATAAAATATGATCTTGAAAGATTTCTTACAAGGAATACTGACGGTTATCAGATAAATGGAACAATGAACTGGATGATAAACCAGTCAAATTTTGTGACATTAACAGGTAGTTATTTCTATACCCAGACCCATTATGGTCCAGAATTTGATGCTATTTTGTATGATAAAAATGGAAATACAATAAATCCACCAGAGGTTATAATACCAGAATGGTATGAATTCTGGAAACCTTATGGTGTAATCGATACTATAAATTTCCATTATGTTCCAGGAATGGTTGATAAATGGAAAAATAATTCGCCATGGGGCTGGTGGATAGATGCTCAGTATATTTATCCAAACTGGTATGGAGTTTCAGGATTTAGATATTCAAATTATCTTACACTTAAAGCGGATTGGACAAGCCAGATTGGAAGATACCATGAGATGAAAAGCGGTGTTGAATATAAATCATATGAACTTTACCTATGGGATCTATATTTACCCTGGGATCCGAATCCATTCTCAGATCAATATCATGTCTATCCACAACAGATTGCCGCTTACATTCAGGATAAGATGGAGTTTGAGGGAATGGTTGTTAACATAGGTTTAAGGTTTGATTACCTTGATGCTAATACTCCATATTTTTATATAGCAAATAATAGAAGTTTTCCATTGTATGAACAGGATACGATAATAGATACAATCACAGGTGATACAACGATAATTATAACTCCAAAACCAAACATAACCAAACCAGATTCATATCCTGGTTATCCTGATTCAGTATGGGATACTTTAACCTGGCCTGTGAGGATGGCTGAGAAAAAATATAAAGTTTCACCAAGACTTGGCATATCACATCCAATATCTGAAGTATCAGTTTTACATTTCAATTATGGTCATTTCTTCCAGACACCTCAGATGGATTATCTTTTCTCTGGTCTTGGAGTTGATCTTTCAAAGAGAGGAAATTCAAATATAGGTTCACCAAACCTTGATGCTGAAAGAACCGTTTCATACGAGTTTGGAATAGCGACACAGATAGGTATGGATATGGCACTTGATGTAACAGCATACTATAAGGATATATATGGACTTATAGGATCAAGAAAAGTTTATGCACTTCCAGCACCATACTATGCTCTGATGAATGTTGAATATGGTAATGTTAAAGGATTTGAATTTGCTTTCTCAAAATCTTCAAAATATTTCTCAACAGATTTTTCATACACGCTCTCATTTGCTAAAGGAACAGCATCAGATGCATGGGAAGGATACTATAATACATATTATGAAAGGGATCCTGTGACTGGTGGTGATATACAGATGCCAAAGATTCCATATTATCTTTCATTTGATCAGAGACATACTATAAACATAGGATTCGTTTTCAGAATGCCAGCGAAAGAGTTACCTATATATGCTGATAACTGGACACTCTCTTTTGATAATTCAATAGCATCGGGTCAACCATACACTCCTGTTAACGAAAAGGGAGTAAAGACTGGTGTTACAAATAGTGAAAGAAAACCCTGGAGATTCAACACAGATATGAAATTTAGAAAAGGATTCCTCTTCGGTTCATTTGAACCTAATCTATATATCACAGTTGCTAATATTTTCAATATAAGAAATGTTGAAAATGTTTATGCTTCAACAGGACTTCCGGATAAAAATGCTACACTTGCTGCAATCAAAAAGGATCTTTTCAATGCATACAATATAGGTGAACCAGGATATGATGTGAGAAGAGATATAAATGGGAATGGTGTTGTTTCTCAGGATGAAGCTTATCAGTCATATGTAGCATACTATCAAGATTATCTTAACGATCCGACAAACTGGTCCGCACCGAGGGTTATAACAGTTGGCATTGAATTTTCATTCTAAATATGGAGGAAAATTATGAACAAATATTTTAAAACATTAGTTCTTATCCTCCTCACACTTCTTATCACCACACATATTTTTGCACGTCCAGCCTATATTGATCCAAATAGATTTACTGGAAAAGTTTTTGATCAGAGACAGTTGGATATAAACCAGATAGTAACCTGGATCACAAACTTTGCTATTTTTGGACAGGATGTCTATGCTGGAAACAATTCTGGACTATACTGGCCAGCAGGTTTTCCACAGGAAACCTATGTGTTCGGTGCTGGAGTGTGGGTTGGTGGAATAATAGAAAATGATGATGGAACCGCTGATACAACAATGTCATGCGGTTATTATCCAAATTCAGCATCAACAGAGTTCTGTCCAGGTGATATAATTGATGCATCACCTGATAGACCAACTCCATTCAACAATCCATGGGATATAGTATACATTTCAACCTCTGATAACTATGGACAAGCCTGGCCCTTGAAATCTTCTTCAGGTGCTGACTCTGTTGTATCTATGCAGGACTCATATACCGAGTTTAACGATATGGATATAAATTACAGACTCGTTAAAACATCTATACCACTTGAAATTGAAGTTAAACAAACAACATATGCCTGGGTTGGTCCATTAAAAGAGGATATAATATTTCTAAAATATGAGATCCAGAACAAAAGACAGGATGGTAAGGATATTAAAAAATGTTATGTTGGAATAGGTGCCGATAACGATATAGGAAATGAGTCTGGGACAGCAGCAAACGATCTTTTAGGTTTCATAGATACTATGACGGTAGATTACAATGGTGTAAATGATACCCTGATGCAAATAAATGTTGGATACCAATTTCAACTTGATGAAGAGGCAGGTTGGGCACATTTCCCCGGTATCGTAGCATACAAATATCTTGAATCACCTAAAGCAAATGAACCAGTAGATCTTTATCATGATAGTTCATTCATTATTCCAGCAGGTGAAAGAATCGGAATGACAACCTTCAACTATTTTACAATAGATACCGATCCTTCAACTGAAATTGCAAGATATCTTGTTCTTGCTGGATACGATCACACAAGGTTCAATCCAAACGATCCTGAAGCATCATATAGACCTTTCCCAACATGGGGACAAGGTGTTAGTGGTTATCCAGGAAAGACAGAGGATCCTGCAGCAAAGGGTGATAAGAGATTTGCGATGGCATCTGGACCCTTCACGTTAAAATATGATTCAACCGCAACCGTGATAATTGGGATAATTATTTCAAAAAATTCTGATGAAATGCTTAGCAAGATGTTGATAGCACAACAGATATATGATAATGGATGGCTTGGACCTGTTGCACCAGGGCAGGTTAATTTTGATGTGATTGGACTGGACAAAAAAGTCGCCATATATTGGGATAATGCACAGGAACTTATACCTGATAAATATTATACTCTTGTATCAGATCCTTCCAAACCAATATATAACCCCGCATACAGAGAATATGATGTTGAAGGATACAATCTTTACAGATCGAGAACCGGTGCAGGAGGTTCCTGGGAATTGATAGGTAAATTTGATAAGATAAATGAATATACAACGGTATTAAAAGATTCTTTGATATATTACAATCCAGCACTCGCTATTTATGAAAAAAAGTATTATTATGATACAGTTGGAACAAATACCGGTATTCCATACTATTTTGTTGATTCAAACCTCACAAATGGAATACAATATTATTACACAGTGAGAGCATATGATCTCAATTTCAACGGTTATGCTGTTACTCCATCAAATGACACTATAGGTGCTATGCCACTTGTTCTTGAAGGTGCAGGTAAGACAAAAGCTGTTGTTCCAAGATCAATAACTTCAAACTATGTTGCTGGAACATATAGCCTTAATCTTATATCCGGCAATATTGATACATCTCTGATAAAAATGGAAATAATAAACGCTCTCGATACACTGATAGAAAAAGTTAAAAATGATACTTTTACTCTTTCATTCGGTCTTGTTGATAGTTCTGTATTCAACACACAACTTCCAGCATATACCTATGTTATAACAAACAAAAATAATGATACAATCATACAGGATAAGATGGATCTTGATACACTCTGGATTGATGATGAAAAGTTCATCGCTCTTACACAGGAAAAATGGAATCCATATTCAGGTTTCGTTTTCAAGATCAACGAGTTTAAACTTGACACAATTGGATGGATGAACTCATCGAATTCAATTTTAAAGATCAGTGTTGATAGTGGTGGGGTTTACCCTGATTCGATTTTGAGTTTATCAATATCCGCCTCTGGAAGACAGTTTTATCACAACAGTAAAGAGTATATTATCACCTGGCATGAAGTAATAATTTCCAATGATACAAATCTAACCGTTACGATATATGATGTTGATAATAAAATTTATATTCCTTACGATTCAACAACAGTTGGTGATAACTGGCACTTTGGAATTTCTCTAACTGCATCTCCATCACAAAATCCTCAATATCTCAACTCTGCATCTTCAAACTCTGCAAAAGCAGGATTATATTTTTCAAATATCATTATTAATTTTAGTAATAAACCAAGACCTGGTTCTCCGATGATATGGAGTGAAAGGCCAAAAGATGGAGAGACCTGGCGTGTAAAGATTACTCCAAACGATTCAACTTTTGTTCAAACATTCACGCCTATAAACTCTTCATATAAATTCACCGTTTCTCCAGCAACTTTTGAAAATGTTACAAAATCGATACTCGATAGTGTGAAAGTTGTTCCAAATCCTTATGTTGTGAGAAGTGAACTTGATCTTGATTATAACTATAGAAGAATTCTTTTTACAAATCTTCCAGAAAAATGCACCATAAGGATATACACATTATCGGGTGAACTGATAGAAACGATAGAATACAATGTTCAACAAACTATTACAAAAGATAATACAACATATAAGCCTTTTGATCTTACAAAAGGTTATGCTGAATGGGATTTTTTGACAAGAAACGATCAGATACCGGCACCTGGAATATACATCTATCATATTCAGACTCCAAACGGTGAAACAAAAATTGGCAGATTTGCTATAATCAAGTAGGAGGAAAAAATGAAAAAAATAATATTCATATTCATTACAGTTTTACTTTTAGCAAATTTTGCCTATTCTTTTAACGAGGGAACCACAGGTGCACAGTTTTTAAAGATTCTTGTTGGTTCAAAAGCAACATCTATGGGTGGAGCGTTCGTATCAATCGCTGATGATCCTTCAGCACTTTATTACAATCCTGCCGGAATAGCGACTATGAACAAAATTGGTATATTACTCAACTATGTTAAATATCCTGCTGAGATAAGTTATTCATATATTGGATTTGTTTCACCTATGGGAATTATAGGTTCGTTTGGATTACAGGCTGGAATAATGACGATGCCCCAAATGGAGATTACAACGGTTGAAAATCCAGATGGAACAGGTGAATATTTTTCAGCATCAAGTTATGTTGTTGGTGCTTCCTATGCAAAGGCATTTACAGATAAACTAACATCCGGTATAACTGTTAAATACATACAGGAAAAGATTGTTGATGCTACATCCACTATGATCGCTTTTGATGGTGGTGCACTTTATAAAACAGGCTTCAAATCGTTAAGAATAGGTATGTCCATAAGGAACTTTGGTTCAGAAGGTATGTTTACAGGAGGAACTATATTAACAGATAAATATGCAAAATGGGTTGATGGACAAACTGAGTTGAACATATATTATAAGACAGATCCATACACACTTCCAATGAATTTTAATTTTGGTCTTGCATACGATTTTCTTGAAGGACCAGTAAATTACCTTACAACAACTCTTGAATTCCAGAATCCTAACGATGGAACCGAAAATGTTAGATTAGGTATAGAATACAACCTCTCAAAAATTTTATCCCTAAGGGCTGGATACATATTCAACTGGGAAAAATTCAAAAATATTCTTGATAATATGGATGTTCTCACGCAGAACGAAAAGATTGAAAATCTAACAGCAGGGATAGGTTTCAAATATGGATTCTCTGGAATAGATATAGGTATAGATTATTCTTATCTTGAGATGGGATTACTTTCCGATAACTATATCAATGGACACAGAGTCTCCCTGACTCTAAACTTTTAAACATAAACGGTGGGGTTTTTAAAACCCCACCCTTTTTATGAAAAGAATACCAATTTTTTTAATAATTTTAATTCCATTGATAATAAGTCCAAAAATTCTTCTAACAGGTTATTTTTGTGCTGATAACAATCTTTACAATGGTTTTCTTAACAATTATTCACAGATCGTTGAAGCATCTAAAATTTTAAATAATACGGATATTTTTATCTTTGTTGACACACCATTCTATTCTTATGTGATCAAAATTTATGATGGAAAGAGTGAAACCTTAAAGGTTATGGAGAATATCAATTCAGGAGATCCTTTAAACATTTCAGATCTCTTTACAACTTTTTATTTAAAAGAATATTCTTTAAGAATTATGATATTATGGGATCATGGTAACGGCTGGTACGATTTTACAAAAAGTAAAGAAAAATCAATTTTTTTTGATAACCATCCATACGATTTTCTTTCAATAACCCAAAAAGAGTTCAAAACAATTTTTCAAACTCTTTACAACAGAACACTCAAAAAAACAGATCTTCTTGTTTTCGATGCCTGTCTTATGCAAACAGTTGAGGTTTTGTATGAAGCAAAAGATTTTGTTGATTATTTTGTTGGTAGTGAAAGTATAATTCCATACAACGGTTTCCCTTATGACAGAATCCTTCCTAAAATAGATACTTTATCCGATATTGAAAAAATTTCAAAAGTTTTTGTTGAGGAATATTTTAGCCATTATTCGGATTCAAATTATAATATTTCCATCTCATCTGTTAAAAGTTCAAATATTGTAAAAGATTTGAAAGGTTTGAGTTTTAAAGAAAGAAAAAATTTTTCAATAATTGATGAGTTTGATGTTTCGATTCAACTTGAAAACTCTTTGATTCTTAATTTCTCAAATGATGAAAAATATAAAGGTGCAAAACTTTTTTTCCCTCAAGATTTCTCAACTTTTATAAACCTTTATGAGGATTATATAAATCTTGATTTGGATAAAGATTTTTCAATAGTAAAAGATCAGTTTTTTTATTTTAACATACCGGACACCTTCCCCCCCTTACCAACTGCAGAAATAAATTTAGTTAAAGGTTTTGATAACAACTATTTTATTGAATTTAAAGAATCTTACGATTTTTCTGGAATAAAAGATTATTCTATTTTTCATTCAAATTCCTATAAAATTTTTCAAGAAAATTTTGATACTCTCCCTTTAACATTTTCTGGTGAATCTTATCTTTCAGATAATAAACCATTTTCCGGGAAATATTCACTTTTTTCAAAAAATTTTTTCTTTGAAACATATTTGCCTGATACGGTTAATATACTAACTTTTAAATATAAGGGACTTTTAGGGGATTCAACTTTGAAAATATATCTTGATGGTAAAATTGTAAAACTCTTTAAAAATGAATTCTGTGGATGGAAGAGTTTTTATTTAAAACTTAATTCAGGCAATTTAAAAATAGAGTTCAACGAAAAAAATAATCCTTTGTACTATATCTATTTAGATGATTTTAAAATCTTTCAAATTGATAAAGTTTCAACAACTTTGCTTAAAAAAAATTCTGGAACAGTACATAAAATATCTTCTGGGAAAAATATTATCTTTATAGAGCCTGTTGATAGTCTTGATAATATCGGGCAACCTGATTCTATACTTGAAATATATGTTCAGGATTCAATAAAAAGTTATGTTTTCCCTAATCCTGCAAAAGATTTTATAAAGATTTATTCTGAATATGAAGGAGATTACAGATTCTTAATTTTTACGATGGATGGTAAAAAAACTCTTGAAAAAAGTGGAATCAAAAATGATGATATTCTATCAATAAATATAAGCGATTTGAAAACTGGTCTTTATTATTATATTTTAAAGATAGATAAAAAAACTGTTAAAGGTAAATTTTATGTTGAAAGATAATATAAGTATTATAATTATAAACTATAATGGTATGCTTTTTATGGAAAGACTGGTTAAGAGTTTAAACCAACAATCAACTCCATACGATGAGGTTATACTTTTTGATAATAACAGTTATGATAAAAGCGAAGATTATTTTTTAAAAAATTTAAAAAGGGTAACATTGTTAAAATCTTCGAAAAATATAGGTTTTGCAAAAGCCGTAAACATCGCAGTCTCTCAGGCTAAAAACGATTTAATTTTACTTTTAAACAACGATACCTATCTTGATAAAAGGTTTATAGAGAGATGTTTGAAAAATTTTTATGAAAATAGAGAATATCATTTTTTTACACCACTTGTTTTAAATTATAGCGGACAACTTATAGATTCGGCAGGTGATTCCATAGATAGATTCGTAAGACCCTTTAAAAATTTACATCTAAAAAAATATGATGGTATGAGTTTTGTTAAAGAAAAAAAAGATTCTTTTTCCATGTCTATAGCATATTTTAAAAAAAATAAATTTCTTGAAGTTGGAGGGCTTGACGAAAGATTCTTTATGTATTTTGAAGATGTTGATTTTTCATTGAGATTAAAAAAATTCAAATATAATATACTCTTTACACCGGATACTATAGGTTACCATTTAATTTCTGGCTCAACAAAAATAAAAAATTCTATGAAAGTCTATTCTGCTAAAAAAGTTTTCTGGGAGGCAAGAAACCGAGTCTTTCTTTTTAATAAAAATTATGATTTGAATATTAGTAGTTTATTCTTCTTTCTTTCAGGAACGATCCTGTCATCTATTTTCCACATTTTTAAAACAGGTTATTTTTATTTTTATTTAAAAGGTTTTTTAAATGGTTTAAGAAGAAAGAGGGAATTCAAAAATTATGGATAAGTTTACCCTTATAGTTCCCATCTATTCTCAAAATTTCGAATCTGAAATTGAAAAATATCTAAAAAATGATATTGGGGATGTAGTGATCATTTTAACGGGAGAAAAAAATTTTAATTTTAAAGATAAAAGAGTAAAGATTTTTACAAGAAAAGGTTACGGATACGGGGAAGCGGTAAATTTTGCTTCAAATTATGCAAAGAATGAATATCTTATAATATGTAACGATGATATTATTTTTTTTGATGATTTTTTTGAAAATTTAAAAAAAATTAATGTTGATGTATCTGTTCCACTTGTTATAAATTTTTATACAAAAAAAATAGAATCTTTCGGTTCAAAAATATTTCTATTTTATAATATTTTGAACAAAGATTTGAATCAACCTGTTAAATATTTACATATGGTTGGAACATGTTTCATTATAAAAAGAAAAATATTTGAAAAAATAAAAGGGTTCGATAAGGATTATTTTATGTATTATGAGGATGTTGATCTTTCCTTAAGAGTTAAAAAAAATACTCAACCTGTTTTTGAAAAAGAGTTAAAAATTTATCATAAACATTCATCATCAAACATTCCAAAAAAAAGATACTTTTTACAGAGAAATAGATTACTCTTTGTATTGAAAAATTTTAATTTTAAAAATCTTTTATTATTTTGTCCAATCTTTCTCTTTGTTGAACCGGTTGTAATCTTTTTACAGATTTTAAAAGAGAAGAGTCTTTCACCTTTAAAAGCACGGTTGGATTTTTTTAAAATGTTTAAAATATTTTTAAGGAAAAGATATGAAAATTTTAATTGATGCAACTTCCGTTGGTAAGGGTGGAGGTGTTGATATACATATAAGATCTATTTTAAAAAATTTTTCTAAAGATTTTGAATATTTTATTTTGATTTCCGATATTAATTCTAAAAACCTTATTAAAAGAGATGATTTCAACTATATTCATCTCCATTTTTTCAACAAATTTACAAAAATATTTTATGAACAGTTTATATTTCCATTAATCGTTATGTTTTATAGAATAGATCTTCTATATTTGCCAAAACAGAATTCAAATCTTTTAAAATTCTGTAAAATTGTATCAACCATACACGATTTTATTCCAGAAAAGAAAGAATCGAAAGAAAACATTTTAACGAGAATTTACTGGAAATTCGAATACAATGTGATTTCAAAAAAAACGGATGGAATTATATTCATAACAAAAAACTGTATGGAGATTTATAAAAAAAGATTTAAAAACCTTGAAAGGAAAAAATATTGTGTTATCTATAATGGTTTTGATACTTATAAGAAATTATCGATCCAATATGAAAAATATATACTGATACCATCTACTATAAAAACCAGAAAGAATATAAAACTTTCATTAAAAGTTGCCTCTGATATATCCAGATTTTACCCTGATAAAAAGATAATTGTCACTGGAAGAATGGATGACAGGGAAATAGGAAAAAGTTTGAAAAACTTCGATTATAGAGGATTTTTAGATTTTGAAGAGTTTGAAAGGATATTCAACGAAACTTTTCTCGTTATATATCTTTCTTCGGATGAAGGCTTTTCTTTACCTGTCGGTGAATCTTTATATTTGAATAAGAGGGTTATCTGTATGGATATCCCGGTTCACAGGGAGTTATATGGCGAAAGACCTATTTACTGGTCTTTGGATCTATCCTACGAAGAGAATATTAAAAAGATAGTTCAAAAATTGAAAGGAGAACTTATAGATGATGAGAAAATCAAAAGATGGGAAGAGAGTTCAAAAAGAACCGAAGAGTTTTTTGAATATTTTAAAAGATAAGTTTTATTTAACTTTACTCTTTTTATGTATAATTTCAGTTATTCCATACTTTTTCAGTTTGAAATATCCATTCCAATTTGATGATTATCCAACAATTTTTGAGGATACCTCACTTGATAATCTTTCAGAGATATTTAAGGTGAAATTATCCGAAAGGCCTGTGAGAAAAATTTCACTTATATTTGACAGATTTTTTTATAAAGATAAAGTTTATTTTTACAGATTGGAAAATATTTTTCTTTACATAATGACGATTTTTTTAACCGCTCTTATGATCTACCATCTTACAGGAAATAAAATTTTTTCATATTTTTCAGTTTTTTTATTTTCCCTTCACCCTGTTCATGTTGAAAACATAATGATAATAACCCATAAAAAGGAATTATTATTATACATATTTTCAATGTTATCCTTTTTATCACATATAAAGGGAAAAAACATATTATCCTTTATCTTTTTTCTATTGGCACTTCTTTCCAAAGAGGTTGCCATTATTTTGCCATTAAACTTTTTCGTCTATGACAGAATATTTGATAGGAAGATAAATTCTAAATTTTATATTTTTATTTTTTCCTTTATTCTTTTATCTTTTATATTTCTTATTTTTTTTGGATCAATTTTCGGTTTCTATATTCCAGCTTTTTCAAAGATGGGAGATTTTTTTAAAACGAACAGGATGTTGAGGGATGCGGATTATCTTGATATATTAAAAATACAGCCTTATCTTTTCACAAAATATTTAAAACAACTTTTCATCCCATATCCGCTTCTGGTTGATTATTATGTTCCTGTTTCTGAAAATAATCTAAAAATATTTTTATTTTCGTTAATCTTTTTGATAATAATAATAAGTCTGATGATCAGGTTGAAAAAAGAAAAATTTTTATTATTCTCATTTATGTTTTTTGTTATAACATATATTCCCGTTGCGAATTTTATCCCGGTTTTAAACCTTTTTGCCGATAGATATCTTTTTCTTCCATCATTTTCTTTGATACTCTTTTTCTATTTTATTTTTCAGAAAACGAAAAAATTTGCAACATATATTTTTATTCCATTTTTAATTTTATTTCTATTTTTGACTTTAACCTATATACCAAACTTTAAGAGTGAAATCTCTCTCTGGTCACATGTTGTAAAGTATAATCCAAAATCTATTGTTGGAACGAATAACCTTGGATTATATTATATGAAAAGTGGAAATATTCCCGATGGTGAAAAATATCTGTTAAAATCTTTTCAACTTGATTCTTTATATATTTTTAATCTTATAAATTTAGGCGCCCTTTATGCTTCAAAAAAAGATTATGAAAAATCACTCTATTTTCTTGAAAAAGCGAAAGAAATCGAGCCTGGGAATGTAAAGGTTCTTTACAATTTAGGTTTAACATATAAAAATCTTGGAATGAGTATCAGAGCGAGAAGAATGATGGAAACGATAATCGATCTATCTCCCTATTCATCACTTGCGTATAATAATCTTGGTGCTTCTTTCTTTAATGAGGGATATTTATCTGAAAAACTATTCAGGATATTTATCTCTTCTGGATTATATGGTATTTTACCAATTCAACTTGATAATCTTTTTGAATCTTATAACAACGCAAAGAATGCCTTTTTTAAAGGGAATCAAATTGATAAAGACTATATTAAACTGAAGGAAAATTATAGATTACTGTCTGAAAAAATAAAGGGGAGTCTTTAAACTCCCCAGAAAATTAATATCTTGCAACTCCATAATCTACATATTCTGTACTTCTTTTACTTTTGTTAACATTATCCGTGCCACTTACATATATTCTCAAAGTCACACCCTGAATATTTCTTGTTTCCATATAGTTGTATACTTCTCCTGGAAAAGGAATTGAAATATTTTCTATCGTGCCTTTACCTATTGTTTTTTCTCCACTTGTTTTATCTGTTGTTGTTGGTGGAACCAAAACATATATGTTCCAGAGATCCTGCCCATCATATATCACTGTTCCATTATAGATATAATCATATGAAATTCTATCGAGAATAACCGCATAGGATGTATTATTTTCAATGGATATTGTCTTAACTAAAACTTCTGTGGTTGTACTATCTACGGTATTTCCAAGGGGATCAATAAATGTTATTGTAAAATCTGGTGTTGGAATATAGAGAGTGCATGATAAAAAAATCAAAACTATTGAAACTAATAAGATATTTTTCTTCATCCCGATACCTCCTTTAATTAAAATAATATTAAAACTTTATATAAAAGTCAATATATTAAACAGGTTTTAAAACCTTAAATCTTTTTCTTATCGGGACGGTGTAATAATCGTTTCCATTAAGATCCGAATAGTATACTATCACCTGAATCATCCCACTACCAACATTATCCGCATATCCATCTTCTATATCTATTCGGTAAGCGAGTGGTTCATTAACGACCACCATAAGTTCCGGAAGTGAAATAGTATCCTTATCTTCTATAGTGATAGGTATAAGATAATCGTCTTTTTCGCTTTCGATTATTTGATTATCGACTATGAATTGATATTCTATACTCTCTATATAAGATTTTAAGCCTGTTTTTTCAAATGCTGAAGGTGAAATGAAAATAGTATCCGCACCTATATCGGATTGATTATTATATCTATTCCATCCTGAATTATCTACATCCGGTACAAGGAATACTACTTCTATTGTATCATCTATCAAACCGATTACAGGTTGTGAATAGTAAACAGGAACAGGACCTATTGAACAGGATATAAAGATTAGAATAAAGAATAAGAAAAAAAGAGTATTTTTCATATTTTTCTCCTTAATTATCACTTATAGCCTTAACATTTTTATAAAATATATTTGAAAAGTAAGTCGATCCATAATCGTCATAATATTTTATCTGGATTTTTACTATTCCATAAGCCACATTGTCGGTTGAACCATCTTCCGAATCTATTTCTGAAGCATCATTTCCATTTAGATAAAATAGAATAGATAAGGTATCGTTTGATGATTTGTTTATCAATACAGGCTTTAAAAATATTTTTTTGTATGATTCTCTTAACCTTGAAGAATAATCGTATATATTCCAGTCTATTTCTGTAACATATGCGTTCAGTCCTTGATTTTCAAATATTATCATATCTTCAAATATTGAATCAATATCTTCATGATTCCAGATACTATCGTTACCTTTGGGAATAATAAATTGTAATGTATCCTTAATGGAAATATCAAGAACAGGTTGATAATATTTTAACGCTACGGGTAATGTATAACATGATGAGAGGAGTATCAAAAAAAATACGATTGAAATTAATTTTTTCATATTTTACCTCACGGTTTAATTACTTTTATTGGAAGGTAGAATGGAAGTGATTCATAACTTTTGCCGAATTCGTCATAATATAATGCTTTTATTATAAAAACTCCTTTACCAACATTATCGTTTATTCCATCTGAAAGATCTATCCAGTAAGCATTATTTTCATTAACCGTTAATGAGATAATGATTGTATCCGATTTTGAATTTTTCAACTCGAGTGGCTTGAGGAATGATATTCTATCCTCTTTTATACTGCCATATGTTTCGCAAACAAGGTCACATTCTATATCGGATAGATACGCTTCAACATCTTTCGTTTCAGATAACAATATTTTTATGCTAAAGGAATCAACCCCATTTCCATAATACCATCCATCAGGTGAAAGATCCTGAACAAAAAAAGATGTTTCCGTTGTGTCCCCGGATATCTTTAAAACTGGCTGGTAGTTATAAACATATATAGATCCGATTGAACAGGAAACCAGAAATAAAATAAATGATAAAGGGAAAAATAGATAAATATATTTCATTTCACCTCCTTTTTAATATTTTTAATATAAAATTCTTTTTCAGTCAACCGTATTGACATATCCAGTCAATAATTTATATTTTTAAAAAGGAGATTTTATGAAAAAGATCTATAAAGTGTTGGTATTCTTTTTATTTATTTTATTCTTTTCAGGTTCTTCCTATTTTGTAAATAATTTTGAAGGCAAAGATTTTATATTGGCAAAAGAAATAAATGGTTATAGATTTACATTAAAGAAATTCGATTATGAAATATTTAATGGTTATTTAAAGTTGAATGTAAAAGGGATGTTCAAAACATCAAACTATGGTTATCCTGAATTACCATCATATAGATTTCTTATAAAAACGAAAAATAAACATTTTTCAATTAAAAATATAAAAATTTCTTTACCAAAAAAGGTTAACATTGATATTCCCTCAAAAGGTATATTCCCTTTGCAGAAGCCTGTTATAAAATCGAAACCTTCGAATGAATTTTACATAGATGAAAGATTCTATTCTTCTTTAGAAAAATTTCCCAACAAGGTTGTTGATTTAAAATTTCTTGGGAAAATGAAAAACGATTATATATTCCAAATCGAAATTAACCCATTCCTTTATGATAGAGGAGAAAATAAACTCTATTATTTTGATACCATCTTTTTTAATACTGAAAACGAAGAGTTCAATTTATTGGATTCAAAGGAGTATTCTGAAAAAAAATATCTTATAGTTGTTAATTCACAGATGAAAACTTTTTTGAATGATTTTATCGATTTAAAAAAGAAGGAAGGATTTTTAGTTGACATTCTGCTTCTTGACACTATCGGTTCAACTAAGGAAGAGATAAAGAATGGAATATTGAATGTCTATAACAATTCTTCTGTTATGCTGGAATATGTTCTACTTGTTGGTGATGTGGATATTATTCCAAACTATGTTGGAACGGAACAGGATAATCCTTCAACGGATCTGTATTATTCAACCCTTTCTGACTCAGATTTTCTTCCGGATGTTGGAATAGGTAGGTTTCCCGTTCAGGATACAACATCTTTAAAAGGGATGTTAGAAAAAAATATTAAATATCAATATTCACTTTTTGAAAATACAAACTACTGGACAAAGAAAGCCTATTTTATGGCTTCTGATGATGCGAATTTTCATCAGGTTGCAGAATCCACACATCTTTATGTTATGAATAAATTAAAAAATATTTCGGTTGAGACGGATTCTTTATTCTATTATTACAACTCTGGGACTCCGGTTTCAACAGCCATAAATAATGGAAGGGCACTTGCTATATATTCCGGGCATGGTGATGTAACACTATGGGCTGGTCCATCATTTTCAAATTCTGATATACTCTCTTTAACCAACGGTGATATGTTACCATTTGTTTCAAGTTTTGCATGTTTAACAGGGAACTATGCATATTCGGATGATTGTTTTGGTGAAACATGGGTTAAAAAGATAGACGGTGGAAGTATATCTTTTTTAGGATCATCAGTTTATTCCTACTGGGATGAAGATGATATTATGGAGAGAGGATTCTTTGATTACTATGTTGATTCAAATTATACAAATATTTCCGAACTTGTATATCTTTCAAAACTTTCCGTTTTAAATGTTTTTCCTTCAACAGGTAAAAGGTATTTTGAGCAGTATAATCTTTTTGGGGATCCATCACTTGAGTTCTATACGGCCCTTGATTCTTTGTATACAGACCTTCCTTCAAGTATTCCATCTTCAACCTATTCTCTGGATCTTTATGTTTATGATAAAACAACATCTCTTCCATTGGAGGATGTGAGAGTTTCGTTGATTTTAAAAGATTCCCTTATGGCTGTTGGTAAAACAGATCCGGATGGAAAAGTTAGTTTTAATCTTGTTGGGAATGTTGATGATACCTTAAAATTTTATGCTTTCAAAAATAACTATATTCCAGATAGCAGTTATACTGTGATCATTAATTCCAATTTTTATCCTTATATAGAGAATTTTTTAATCCAGGACAATTTTTATAATTTTAATCAACCGGATGGTAATTTCACATCTGCAGATTCAGGTGAGATTTTTTTAACTGTTCAAAACAAGGGAACCGATACTATATTTTCCCTTTCCTGTTCACTTTTTACATTTGATGATAATATAAAACTATACTCTTACATTCTTGATTTTAAAGATACGATCGCTCCATCTGATACCTCAAAATCTAATAACTCAGTTTTATTTAAAGTAAAGGATGATGTTAAAAACAACACATACGATTCTATCGGATTTAAATTTTTCAACAATGATACAAACCTGATATTTAAAAAGAAATTTTTTATAACCTCTCCTGAGACAAAGATAGATTCTGTAGCAATAAATTCATCAAACTTAAATCTTTTTTCTTATGATACTTTCAATTTTGTAATAAAACTAAAAAATTATTCATCAGAAAAGGATAGGAAAATTAACCTTAGTCTTGTTTCACTGGATACAAGTTTGGTAAAAATTTCACCAGACTATTTTTACTTTGATAGTTTGTCTGGTGAAAGTTCAATAGTTATAGATACTTTTAAAGGTTTTGTCCAAAATATCGATTCTTTTGCTTTTGTTAATATAAAGGTAAAATATCTGGATACTCTTGGTTTATCGGATTCTTTTATTAAGGTGATCTATTTGAACAAGAAGGATTATCTTGTTCTCGATTATTCAGATTCTTCTTTTTCATCCTTCTTTATAGATTCTATTCTAAAAAGTTGGGGTTATAAGGGAGACAATGTAAAAACGATAGACAGAGAACTTTTAAAGAATTATAACTATATTTTTTTGATCGCCGGTTCTTATCCCAACAATAATGTTATCTCTTCGTCCGATCCTGTAGTTTTAAAGATAGATTCTCTTTTAAAAAATGGTCATATAAAACTTTATGTTGAAGGTGGAGAGATTTTTTACTGGGATCCTTCATATTCGAATGGTTACAATTTCAATCTTTTATGTCATACGGATCCAAAAAACGATGGAAGTTCAACATCACCTTCCATTTTTTATGGTCTCGATGGGAGCATAGGAGATGGAATAAACCTTGAGTATGACACATCAAACTATCTTGACATAATAGATACCATAGATGGCTCAAAAAGAGTCTTTTATAATGAGACATCAACATATGTTGTTTCATATAAAACAGATAAGTATAGAACAATAGCTTCTTCTTTTGAATTTGGCAACATAGTTGATGTGGATTCTTTGTCTTCAAAGAGTGGATGGCTTAAAAGAATAATTGATTTCTTTGAACTGAGACTTGGTCTGGATGAGCTGTTAACAAAAAAGAGATCCATAGGAATGGGTGATTTTAAAGTTTTATCGATTTCAAAAAATATTGTTGATAAAAAGATTGATATAAAATTTTATTCTAAAGATAAGAAAAATATTGATTTAAAACTTTACGATGTTTCAGGTCGAATAGTTTATAATGAAAGAATTTTATTGGATGCTGGAGAGAATACCTATCATATAGATCTCTCATTAAAAAATTTCGCATCCGGTCTATATTTTTTAAAAATTTATTCTAACCTCAAAACAGAATTTTTAAAAAAGATGGTATTCTTGAAATGAATTTTGTTGACTTGATTTTCAATAATTGTAAAATAACATTTTTGCTGGTGTGGCTCAGTGGTAGAGCAGCGCTTTCGTAAAGCGCGGGTCGGCGGTTCAAATCCGCCCACCAGCTTTTAAAATTATGGAAAAAAGAATAGTTTCATTTATCAGAAAAAATCGGTTTATAAACAATGAGGATGCAAATTTATATGAATCAAAAAAACCTTTATCAAACGATTCATTTTATGGGAAATTGATTCTCCAGAATAGTCTCATTCTCCTTCTGGAGGATATTATTTCTTCCAATTTTAAAGATTCGATTCTAAATGTTGAACATACTATAAATGGTGGACTATACTGCGAAGTTTTTTCAAAAACACTTCTTTGTGAGAATGATATTTCTAAAATAAATCTTTTAATAAACGATAGAATAAAAAATAATGAAAAACTTTTTTCAAGATATAAGGTAAAAGAGGAACTTTTAGAGATATTTAAAAATGATGAGAAAAGAAGTAATCTGTTGAAAGATTCTGAAATTGATGGTGCTTTTTTTTGTGAGTATAACAACATAAAAGAGTTTTTCTTTACACCAGTTGTCAACACTACAAAATTACTTGAAGGTGCATATTTAAAATATTATCCTCCCGGATTTATAGTTTATCTTTCAAAAGATGAAGAAAAAAATGAACAGAAAAAACTCTTTTCAATTTTTAACGAGTCGGAAAACTGGGCAAAGATTCTTGGCTGGAGATCGGTTGAGAATTTAAAGGAATCTATTGAAAATAATGAAATAGTGGAACTTGTACATATTTGTGAAGCCTTACATGAAAAAAAGATCGTTGAAATAGCAAACCATATCGACTCGAAAAAAGGAAAAATAAAAATAATTCTAATCGCTGGACCCTCCTCATCAGGTAAAACGACTTTTTTGAAAAGGTTATCGATTCAATTAAAAGTTTTAGGTTTATCAGTAATTGGTATATCTCTTGATGACTATTTTCTTGACAATGATAAGATTAAACCTGATGATACTGGAAAGAAAAATTTTGAATCACTCGATGCTTTAGATTTACAACTTTTTAACAGTAATTTGAATTCACTTGTAAACGGGGAAGAGGCGATCATTCCAAAATTTGATTTCCAGAAAGGTAGAAGATCAGATTATGGAAGAAAACTGAAAATGACCAAAGATTCTATCCTCATCATAGAGGGTATACATGGTTTAAATGAAAAATTAACGGAAAAGATCCCCAAAGATATAAAATTGAAAATTTATATATCAGCGTTGACACAGATAAATATTGACAACTCACATAGGATTTCCACAACGGATAATAGACTAATTCGAAGGATAGTGAGAGATTATCTTTTTAGAAACCATTCCGCTGAAAATAGTTTAAAGATGTGGCAACATGTAAGGGATGGCGAAGAAAAGAATATTTTTCCATTTCAGGAGAGCGCTGATTTTTTCTTTAATTCATCACTTTTGTATGAACTTTCAGTTTTAAAAAATTTTGCAAAACCGTTGTTATTGGAGATAAACGAAGAAAGTGAATATTATTTAGATGCCAGAAGATTACTTTTCATTCTATCGTTTTTTAAAGAAATTTCAGTAGAAAATATACCACAAACATCAGTTCTTAGAGAATTTGTTGGAGGATCCGCTTTTAAATATTAAAATATCTTTTCACCCTTTGCTATTATTTTATTTAAAGCTTCTTTAAAATAGTTTGTAGAATTTACTATTTCAGGCGAAATCCTCTGCGAATAGAACTTATAAGATTTTTCTATCTCTTCTCTTAACACTTCTTTTATATTACCTGATGATAGTCCTCTCTCAACATCATCTTTATGATAAAGTAAAATATCCTTTGCCAGTTGTCTTGCAAGTTTTATCGCGTCTTTATGAGCTTTTTGGACTGTATCAGGGAGTGATTTAAAATCTGGTGGTAAATTAAAACCTGCAAGTAAAACATCAAAAATAGGAAAACCAACCCTTCCAGAATAGGTGGGTGTGGCAATTTTTTCCTCAACAGGTGGTTTTGCGAATGTTGGAGGTACACCGAAATCTGGTGTTTGT
>DYMB01000054.1 GCA_020721805.1 Acetofilamentum sp.
TTTTGATTTTTAAATATTATAATGTTAAACTTAAACAATCATTTAACCGCAAATATGTCAGAATAGTTTATCCCATTTCCATTTTTAGTGAGCTATTTTTCAAACAACTTCTTATACTCCCCATAACCTTCTTTTTCAAGATCTTCCTTTGGGATAAAGCGGAGTGATGCTGAATTGATACAATAACGAAGTCCTGTAGTGGTTGGACCATCATTAAAGAGATGGCCGAGATGGGAGTCGCCATGTTTGCTTCTTACTTCAGTCCTTATAATTGAATAGCTTCTGTCTTCTTTTGTTAGAATATTCTCCTGCTCAAGCGGTTTTGTAAAACTTGGCCAGCCTGTACCTGAGTCAAACTTATCTTTTGAACTAAAAAGAGGCTCTCCTGATACTATATCAACATATATGCCTTCTCTTTTATTATTCCAATATGCGTTGTTAAAAGGCTTTTCAGTGCTACATTGACGGCTTACCTCATACTGAAGCGGGGTTAGTCTTTTCTTCAGTTCTTCATCGGATGGTTTACTATATTTTTTACTTTTGTTCTCGGGATTCATTATCTTGGACTCACCTCCCCAGATTTTTTTCAAATACTGTTCTCTACCTGAGCCGAAATGATATGTTTTATAACTAAGTGAATTTTTTTGATAATATTTTTGATGATACTCCTCCGCATTATAGAATAAAGAGGCAGGAACTATCTCCGTTACAATCAGCTTATCAAACTTTCCTGACTTTGCAAGGTTATCCTTAGAGGCTATAGCCTGTTTTTTTTGCTCCTCAGTGTGGTAGAAGATTGCCGTACGGTATTGAGTCCCTTCATCGGCAAACTGTTTATTTAGTTGAGTTGGATTTATATTTTTCCAAAAAAACTCAAGGAGTTTTTCATAACTGACCTGTGAAGGGTCAAAAATTATCTCTATAGCTTCTGCATGTCCTGTTGCCCCGGAAGACACCTCCTCGTAGGTAGGATTTTTTTTGGTTCCACCTGTATATCCTACCGTTGTTGATATAACACCTTTTATATTATCAAAAGCATATTGCATACACCAGAAACAGCCGCCTGCAAAGGTAGCTGTTTCAAGCTTTTTATTTACTATGTTTTTTGTATTTTCTGCCTCCGCTATGTTTATTGTGCATAGTATTAGTGAAATTGCTAATATTAGCTTCATTTTCTGTCTCCTCCTTTAGCCAAAAAGCTCCTTTATTAAATCAACTATTTTATTATTATGAAACTGGGTCTTAAATTGGATTTTTACTTGTCTGCCAAAAAATTTTTCTGCGTGTTTTATTTTAGCTTTTTCTTCTTCACGAAGGCCGTCATAACTTACAATGTTTTTTGCTTCTACAATGAAGTTTAATTTCTGTTTGCCATCTTTGAATTTTAAAACGTAAGCAAAGTCAGGCTAATAGGTCTTGCCACAAGCAACAGGAATTTTGATTGAGTTTTTCGGGATTTTCGTAAATACAATAACTTCGTTGTGTTACAATGTCCCCATTTGTCAAGATAATTTAATAATTGCAATTTAACCTCGAATAAACGCTAATGTTATTTTTTTGTATTTACATATCTTTTCCATTCAAGTTTATTACTG
>DYMB01000055.1 GCA_020721805.1 Acetofilamentum sp.
ATTGTTTTGTTATTTTTTTCTTTCTTATTTTCCTTACCTCTTATGACATTTTTACTACTTTAAGGAGTCTTACATATCCGCCAAAGAAGAGATATTTCTCAAAATGATTGAATCCCTCTTCTGCTAATATCTTTTGCCAATCTTTTTCAATAAAATCAAATGCATAAGGACATTCAATTAACTTGAAAGGTATTCTTAAATAGAATGGCATTCTCTTCAATGAAAATTCATTGTAATCAAGTATGAAAAATTCTCCTTCCTTTTTTAATCCTTTAAAGACATTCCCGATGATTTCTCTTCTTATCTCTTGTGGAAATCCATGTAATACAAAAGAGATAAAAGCCTTGTCAAACTCACCTTCATAGGGCAAAGGTTTATCAATCCTTTGATTGATGATTTTAACATTTTGTAAGTCTTTACAATTCTTTTTAAATAGAGTCATCATCTCATCGGAAACATCAAGACCTATTACCTCACCGTTAGAAGAAAGATAATTACTCATTAAACATGCATTTCTACCAGTGCCTGCCCCCAAATCCATAATTTTATCATTAGGTTTGATTTCCATTAATTGAATGACTTTTCGCATGAAGGAAGGATACAAACCAAAGCTTATGATATTCATTAATGTATCATAATATTTTGCTGTAAACCCTTTAACTTCAACTTTTGATTCCGGATAATAAGCGCACATTGGTAATTCTCCTAAATATTGAATTGAATCACATACCTCCTTTCCAATATCTCTGCTCCATAGCCAAAAATTTTTCCAGTTCATCTTGACTCATTACCGTTATTTTTACTTCAACTTCCGCACCAAGATTTTTTATAGGATTTTTTACACTATTTACGAGATGATCTTTAATGGGAATATCAGGGAAGGGGAATGCCAGCGTAATCGTGACTTTCTTTTCATTAACAGATATATCCTTAACTATCCCCAGATCAAGCAATGTAGAGTCAATCGCAGGATGCTTCACCTGTGCAATTGCATTTTGAACATCTTCTTTTGATATTTTTTCATCCATTCTTTTTCCTCCTTTTATTTTTTTGTAAAATTTAGAAGATAACCCATATTATAGAAATTATCATGTATGAGTCTTTTATAAAATTTTCCTTTAAAATTAAATTTTGCAACCTCAATCTCTTTTATAATATCTTCCAATCGCATATCAGCAAAATTCCAGAAGGGCTGATCAAATTTATTATGCTTTGGATAAATCGAAAGTAATCCTTCTTTTTTCAATACCCTATAAAATTCATCGTATATTTTATTTCTTTCAACAACATTATAATAATGTAAAACATCATAAACTAAAATTACATCAACGGATTCATCCTCAAGATTAATTTTTAAATCTGCTGATTGGCTATTTATTGGAACTATATTTTCCAAACCTTCTGATTCTGCTCTCTTTACCAATTGATTTATAACTTCTATGTTTTTGTCTTGTGCATATACTCTGCCATTTTCACCTACTAACTTTGATGCTGGAATTGTATAGTTTCCCGCTCCGCATCCAAAATCCAATACAATTTGGCCCCTTTTAATACCTATATCTTCTAAAA
>DYMB01000056.1 GCA_020721805.1 Acetofilamentum sp.
TTTCATTATACGCCTCAATCATAGTTTTATAAATTTCTTTAGAATATTTCAATCTATCCAATTCCTGCAAAGATGAAATATCTTCTATATAGACATCTTTTTCTATTTTTAAATACACTAAATTTTCATAAAGTGTTACTATCTCATCTTTTTGTTTTTCATTTTTAAAAGTAACTTTAATATTTTGTACTTCTTTTGATAATCTATTATTAAATGTATCTACGAAAAAATTTACAACTTTACTTTTCCAATCGTCAGATTCAACTTGTAATTTTGCACTAAGTTTGGTATTTGGATTGTGTAAAAAGTTTTGCAAATATCCATCTGTATCTTCTGTTTCTTTTAAATATCTTTCTATATTTAAATCTATCATTTCAATAGATTTTATATTTTCCACAAAAGATTGTAGCCTTTCAATGATATTGTCTCTATATTTAGCCTTAAAATGCAAATCATTGTTAGTAAGTTTGAGGTTATTAACGATTCCTCTTTTAAATATTGAAACAGTTGGTGCATCCTTTGTTTCTTCCATTAATAAAATATTTTTATTTTTTATAAATACACAATGAGCTGGAATTTTTGGTTTTATTTTTTCATTATGAGAAGAGTTTTCTATTTGTTTTTTTTCTTTATTTTCAACAAATTGATAGTTCATATCTTTAGCCAATAAAAAACAAACTGCATTATCAAAAATATTTTCTTTTGAAAAATTTGTTATATCATCAAAAGAATCAAACCATATTGAAGTTTCTTTGTCATTTACATTTATATCAAGAACTCTAGTATTAATTGAGTCCTTATCATCAAGCTTTGTAGCCAAATCTTTTAAAATATCTTCTAGTGTTTTACCAGACAAGAAAAGACTTTTGTTAGAAATCTCTATATCAAAAACAGACGCTTTAATCGTACTACTCATATCCCCACCCTCACTTCCCCACTCATAAGCTTTGGCAAAAGTGTATCTCGCAAGTTTTCAAGTGTTTGGATTTGTTTTTGATTTTGTCTTATTTTTCTAAATTGCGGCTCTACAATAGATGAAAAATCTATCATAGTTTTTTCATCTGGAATTAAAATCATCATTTCTTTTATCATTGCTGAATTTATAGCTGTAACGATTGAAGATGTACTTCCCAAACTATCATAAGGGTAAGTTTTGAGAAACAAATAAAGATATTCTTTGCTAATTGGTGTTTTATCATGAAATTTAAAATGTGCTATTGCCTCATTTGATAGCATTGCTTCGGTAGCAATAGCGACTCTTCCAACCGTCATCTTAAAACTTAAAACAACTGTATCTTTTGGAATCACAGGTACATTGAATTTTTCAACTGCTTCTTGTGTCAAATACTCTGATGTTTTAAAAATAAATGCTCCATCATTCCCCAAGTCTTTAATTGAAATCCATTTTACATCTTTTAAATCAGTTGAAAACCATTCCTCTTCTTTTCGTGGCGGAGTTCTTCCTATTCCAATATTTGTAATTTCTCCAAGCGGTTTTTCTTCCCACTCCTCTTTTGCTTCTTCGATAAACCATTGTCTAAAA
>DYMB01000057.1 GCA_020721805.1 Acetofilamentum sp.
GAAGGTGCTATGGTCATTGCCAATTCTGAAGATTTTAAGCCTAAGATTTGGTAAAGACACATGACAATCTGGATTTTACTTGAATAAAATTTTTATTCACAAATTGGTTCTTTGATTAACTGTTGGCCTGCTCTTCTGTGGAAAGTTCATAAATGATAAAAGTATATTATTTCAACCACTACTTCAGGTTTTGATAAACCCATCTTGCCTTTGGTTTATACTCACTATTTGAGAGTGAGATTACCCTCTCTTTTTATTAAAGTTGCTAACAAACCGAGTAATGAAGAGTTTTTGCAGATTGAGGAGAAAAGTTATCATACAAATTATATTGATAGACAATGTTATCTTATTGCTCTTGAATTTAGCAAAGAAAAAAAGAGTATTGTGTATCCCAAATGGGAGAAGGTTTAATATAGAATATTTTTCATAATTCTATTTTAGGGTGTTACACAGGTTCAAAATTTAATTTTTACATCCAAATCTAAAAAGTAACCTAAATAAAATGGGTTAGTAATTATTATTTAATATTTAAAATTTGAAAATTCTATTATGATAAAAAATAAATTACAAAAATTCTTCGGCTGAAAAAATTAATTTTATAAAATAAAGTTTGATATTGTGATAAGTAAAGGTGCCAAAACAATTAAAGTTTCAATTTTCAAATCTTAATTACAAACTTAAATATGGAGGGATATAGATGAAAAAATTTCTTTTTATAATAAGTGTATTATCTTTTTTATTAAATGTAGAGCTTTTTGCGAATGATTTACTCAATAAAGGGAATCAAATTTTCAATACCTTGAAAAGTAATCAAAGTGGTAGCACCTCTTTGAGTAATGCAGATATTGGGGATGGATTAAAAGAAGCTTTAAATGTGGCTACAGATACAGTGGTTGGTAAGTTAGGTTCATTAAATGGTTTTTACAGTGACTCTAAAATCCATATTCCACTTCCCAATACCCTGATGAAAGTCAAGAAAACATTAGATAAAATTGGATTTGCTAAATCTCTAAATGATCTTGAAACAAAGCTTAACAGAGCAGCCGAAATAGCTACACCAAAAGCTAAAGAGATTTTTTTTAAAGCTATCTCTGAAATGACCATAGAAGATGTAAAGAAAATTTATAATGGTGAAGATGATGCAGCAACAAAGTATTTTAAAAATAAGATGACCCCTGATCTTTCAAAAGCTATGAAACCATTGATAGACCAGAGCCTTTCGGAAGTTGAAGCTGTCCAAGTTTATAATTCAATTATAGATAGATACAATTCAACCCCTTTGGTAACTCATCTAAATGGAGATATCTCGGATTATGCACTCACCAAAACACTTGACGGGATTTTTTACTACCTTGCAAAAGAGGAGGCAGAGATAAGAAAGAATCCAGCTAAAAGAACTACGGAGTTATTAAAAAAAGTTTTTGGAAGTAGCAGATAATAGGTTAAAATCAAAAGATGAGTAGTAACTATATATATATCACGACTTATTATCATTATCTTCTTCTTTGCAAAAGTATAGAAATTCA
>DYMB01000058.1 GCA_020721805.1 Acetofilamentum sp.
TTTGACCGGTTTTTGTGTTGGATGTTTACCAAACAATTTTTCATCACCATTTGGAGATGGAATTGTCAATACACTCTTCATTTGCTTTCCTTTATTTAACCTTTTCATTTCTTCATGATTAAAAAAATGTTTTTATTTATTATTTTTTGCAGCCCAGATTATTGTTTCAGTTGAATGAGTAAAATAACGGCAGGAAAGATTTGGTGGAGGATTAGGTTTTCCCCAGGCAATGTCATTTAATATTTTCATACCGAGTTGTTGCATTGCAAATCCCACAGAATAAATAATATGATGAGTTCCAGATACCCAGATGGTTCCGTTGGGCTTTAGTAATTTTTGACAACTGGAAAGCCAGGAAAGGTTAAACCTATGATTTTCCTTGATACCTTTTGATTTATCCCACTCGCCTTTGTCAACTTTTGTCATTTTACCAGAATGACAGGTAATTCCACCATTTGATAAAAAATAAGGGGGATCTGCAAAAATCATATCAAATATACCTTCGGGATATTTTTTATAAAAATATCCATTAAAGTAAGAGAATCGGTTTTATAAAAAACAACTCCATTCTCTTCATCTCTTAAAACGCAAAAATTATCAGGAAATGAATAGTTGAGTAGATTCTTTTTCATTTTACTTATTTTTCATCCTATAAAATATGTTTCCCAAAACTAAGTTTTTTATTCTAAACCCCCATTTATATTTTTTTCAACGACTCTGCTAACTGATCCTCCTTCTATAAGACTCTACCCTGCTCTCCATAAAAAGAACTTTTTTATAATCATTTATATTTTTTACTTATATTCTTTATGATCTCTCTTTTAAAATGATATTACAAACTTTTTTATAACTTATTTCTAATTTTAATTTCATTAAATATTTTTTTTATGAGTCTTCATTATTAAAGGCTCTTTTTATGTTTATAGCAAATTTTAGATTTATTTTCTATTATTTTTACATTATAAGTTTCTTGCTCTAAAATGTCAATTATTTTCCTTTTAAAAATCTTTTGAATCATAATGAATTGTTATTTTCTTATTAAATCTTAATCTGAATAGTTAAGGAAAAAATTAAAAAAGCACTTGTAATATTAAAAAATGTAAGTAAATTATATAGACATGTTTAATTTGTATAGTAAAAGAAAAATAATTAGATACTCAATTTCTTAAATTTTATGGCATTAAGCGTTATAAAAAGAGAAAAATATTTTTGGAGGTCATTATGAACAAAGAGAGAGTGCTTCAAGCATTGGATAAAGTTATGGACCCTGAACTTGGAAAGAGTTTGGTTCAATTAAATATGGTCAGAAATATTCAGATAGACGAAGATAAGGTCTCTTTTGATTTAATTCTAACTACACCCGCTTGCCCACTTAAAGACACAATTAAAGCTGATGCTGAAAAGGCATTAAAAGAGGCAGGGGCAAGTGAGGTTAAAATTAATCTGGATAGTGAAGTGGCATCTCATAAATCAACCGCAAATAAAACCTCTATGATTGACCCAGCAGCCTTTTT
>DYMB01000016.1:0-9824 GCA_020721805.1 Acetofilamentum sp.
AGGTCTTTTTAGGGTCAGTCTTATAACTTTGAGAATAGTTGTTTGAAAATGGGATTTTCATTGTTATTTTAATGAAACAATCAAAACATAGGGTTTAGGTGATAAATTATCTGTTTTTATTACCTATTATGTTGCTTGGATTTGGGGTTTGATTTTTATAATTTTTTATGACTGACCTCGAAAAAAAATAGAAAATTTGGTGAAGAGGAAGAAAAATAGTGAAAAGAAAATATTTTAGATTTATTAAAAATGGAATAAAAATATTGTATGTCCCAAGAGACAAAATGTATATCAAAGAGACATATTCCGGGGTATTGAAAGGAATATGCAAGCTCAGTGCTTATTTTAACATGAAAAAGAAATTACCCCCGGTAGAAATTATATTGGCTGAAGATAGAAAAGATTATGATTCCATTTTATGTAGCGTTTTTGGACTAAAAATAGACAAAACACCTTCTACAAGAATAGCTCAGACGAAAGGGAAACATTTATTACTACTATCTCCTCAGGCTTACGAATATGATTCTATTTATACGTATAAACATGATGAATATCTACGTTTAATAATACATGAGGTTACTCATATGACTGTCCGTATAATCTCTGGTGGGGAAGATAGTGTGCCAAGATGGTTTGAAGAAGGCTTAGCTGTGTATCTTTCCAAACAATGGTTGTATGAAGATGAGTTTAGAAAGTCAGTTTTCCAAGGAGTCTCGAGAGGTGAGATTCCTTCATTGAAAAGTATATTTTCAAATAGAGTGTACTACTATTATTGGGCTTGGACAGTAGTTAAATACATAGAAAAAATTTATGGAAAAAAAATGATATTGGAAATTATAAAACGAAGCAATCAACAAGATATTTTTGAGATAATAGGCGAAAAAAATCATTTGGTGGAACAGAGGTGGAAAGATGATCTAAATAAGTATATTGTATTGAGAAGTGGAGTGAGTTAAATTTTGAAGGAACATAAAATACTTATGAGTTGGGGCTAAAATGAGATGTTGTCGCTGAGAAACGATGACGAGAAAAAATTTTTGGGGTTCGGTATAAAAATTAAAAAATTTAGTTTTTTTCTTGACGGATTTGCTTTAATGATTATATAAAGAATATAATAGAAAATTAACTCGAGCCGAATGGTTTGAGACAAGTTTAAAAAATAAGGTAATCTTAAACTAAAAAACATATGGGTGTGAAAGATGTATAAAAAATTGTTTACTTTAATTTTTCTTGTTCTCTTTCAACTTTTACATGCCCAGAATTTAGAGGTTAGACCAAAGAGGTTCTCACAAGGGGAAATAAAGGTTGATGGAATTGTATCAAAAGATGAATGGGGTGATTTTACTCCAATTGAAGATTTTTTTGAGTTTCAACCTGAGGAGGGGAAAATTCCACCTGTTAAAACCCATGTATTTGTTGGATACGATGATAAAAACCTATATGTAGTCTTTAAATGCTATGATGATGTAAAGAGTATAAGAAAGACTTTAACACCGAGAGATCAGATAACTGGAATGGATGATATAGTGTTTTTTTATTTATGGACATATTCAAAAGGTGGAGAAGGTTATATGTTTAGCACAAATCCCCTTTCTGTTCAATATGATGGGATAAAAGGGCCCCCTCCAAACAACAATGAAGATTGGGGCTTTGATACCCAATGGGATGTTAAATCCTTTATTGGTGATAGTTTCTGGTCAGCTGAATTTCAGATACCCTTTTCTTCTTTAAGATTTGAAGCAAAAAAAGAGCAAAACTGGAGGATTCTTTTTGTTAGAATAAGACCAAGGACAAGCACAGAGATGTATTCATTTCCAAAATTTTCCCTTAACAATCCGTCACTTTTTGCTCAATCTGCAATTTTAATTATTCCAGAGGAGATATCCTTTAATGCCAAAAGATTATCTCTTATTCCCTATTTAATAGGTTCACAAAATGGATGGGTGGAAGGAGAAAAATATAATTTAGACAGGGGTAAGTTTAATGTAGGAGGCTCAGGTAAATATCAGATTTCCCCGAATTTAACCTTTGATTTTGCATTAAATCCTGATTATTCAAATATAGAAACAGATATACCTCAGATAGATATTAATACAACTTATGCCCTTTACTATCCTGAGAAAAGACCATTCTTTATGGAGGGTTCAAGCATTATAGAGACACCTATAGATGTTTTCTACACAAGGATGGTCAACAATCCCTTATATGCAATGAAATTAACAGGAAAGGTCTCAAACTTTGACCTATATCTTTTATCTTCTTATGATGAAAACACACTCTATATTGTTCCCTTAGAGGATTTCAGTTACCCATTCTCAAGTGATAAAAAGAGTTTTATAAACTTTTTGAGAATAAAGGATAATATTTTAAATCCTGAATCTTATATAGGTCTTACCATAGGTGATAGAGAAGTTAGAAAGGATGAGTTTGATAATGGCTATGGAAGAATTTTAGGATTTGATACAAAGATAAGTGCATTAAAGCATTACACTCTTACTTATCAAGGGGTTTACTCAGATACAAAAGAGACAGAAGATACAACATTATTCACAGGGTATGGGATAAATTTTGATAAATATACAGATAGATTTGATGGCGAGAAATTTGACGGTTTTGCCCATAGATTAAAATTTAGTTCTGATTTTAGAAATCTACATCTTTCTTTATATTATAAAGCTTTATCACCCACTTTTCGTTCAGAGGTAGGATATATAGATAGAAATAACTTAAAAGAGGGTGGAATCAACATTTTTCCTATCTTTTATATTAATAAATTTGGTTTTAACAAAATTTCCTTTGGAGCAGACTACAGTAAAGAAATAAATTATGAAAATGAAGTAAAAATGGAAGATATACAGTTGAGTGCAAATACCCATCTTTCCTTTGGACAAACAAGTTTAATCTTTTATAAATCCTTTTATAACAAGAGATTTTCAGATAAGTTTTTCAAAAACTTGGGCAATTTGTTTTTCTCTATATCTTCATTTCCATTAAAATGGCTTGGTATATATTCAAGTTTTTATACAGCTAAGATTATATATTACAAGGAGTTAATCCCTGCTTACGAAATAGGATTTTCTACCTCAGCAAATTTTAGGTGGGAAAAGTTGAGTTTAAGAGTTCAATCGGAAAGGCAATTTTTATACAGAGAAAGGTATAGAGGTTTAATTTCTGATGCAACGGTCTTTTCCTTGAGTACAGATTATTCATTTACTAACGCCTTATCATTCAGGCTCATTTCTTTTTATTATACAAATGATAAAAGCGTAGGATTTTACCCACTCTTTACTTATCAGTTAAGTCCCTTTACATCATTCTATATTGGTGCAAATATAAATACATTAAAAGAGGATGAACCTTTTGGAATAAAAGGGCAAAACCATCAAATCTTTTTAAAATTCCAGTATTTGTTTAAGATATGAAGTTTCTTATGGCGGCCAAATTAGGATAATGGTTGACAATGGGATTTTCATTGTTATTTTAATGAAACAATCAAAACATAGGGGTTAGATGATGAATTATATTTTTTTATTCCCCATTATGGTGTTTGGATTTGGGGGTTTGATTTTTTTAATTATAGATCCCGAAAATTCGACTGGAAAAGAATTGAGGCGTGGCTACCGAAGATGTGAGCGAACAACGGGAGCGAACAATCTCCGCATTCTGAATTCCGCATTAATTCAAACAACTCTCATTTTCCCATTTACATAAAATGGTTGAAAATATTTTTTTCATTATTTTATTTTAACGCCTATGGAAGATTATTCAAAGACAATAATAGATAATATAGACACATATTTTATTGTGGTGGATAAAGATGGCATTGTAATCTCACATTCAGATGGTGCCCTATCATTTTTAGGTGTAAGGAATATTGTTGGTAAAAATATTGAAGATGTGGCTAATATAGTTCCAGAGAATATATGGGAAGAAGAAATAGAGAATGTTGAGATATTATGGAAAGGTGAAAGAAAGCATTATGAACATCTCATCCTCCAGAGTATACCATTTAAGGAAGGGTATATCCTCTGTTTCAGGACATCAAAACCACCAAGAATGTTTATAACAGATGTCCCATTTGAATATCAATTAGATTCAATGATAGGAATATCAAATGAGATAAAGAGAAAGGCACAAATTGCCGCAGAAGATAAAAATCCTGTGCTTATTACAGGAGAGACAGGGGTAGGTAAGGAGATATTAGCGAGGGCAATACACAATCAATCAGGGAGGAAGGGGCATTTTATTCCCATAAACTGCATAGCATTACCTAATAACCTTGCAGAATCAGAACTATTTGGATATGAGCCAGGGACATTCACAGGAGCAGCCAGGACAGGGAAGACGGGGAAATTTGAACTTGCAGATGGAGGGACAATATTCTTTGATGAGATGGGTGACATGTCTCCTGAAATGCAGGGGAAATTATTAAGGGTGATAGAAGATAAGAAGGTATGGAGAATAGGTGCAAAAGAGTGGAAGAAAGTGGATTTCAAACTTATATGTGCAACAAACAAGGATATAAAAGAACTGATAAAAAAGAAGATATTCAGGGAAGATTTATATTACAGGATAAGATTTCACGAGATATACACCCCTCCATTGAGGGAGAGATTAGAATTTTTGAGGGAACTTGTAGAATATTTCCTTTCAGATTACAGGAAGTATGGCATAGGGATAACAGAGGAAGCATTAGATAAATTAAAGAGATACAACTGGCCAGGGAATATAAGGGAACTTAAAAATGTAATAGAGAGGTTGGCAATAGAGAAGAAACGGGAAAAAGATAAAACAATAAAAGCAAAAGACCTACCAGAGGAAATAATAAATCAAGAGAATAAACTTCCAAAGACACTAATAGAGAAGATAGAAGAAATCAGAAGGAAAGAGATAGAAAAGGCATTAAAAAAGCACAACGGAAACAGAACAAAGGCAGCAGAGGAGCTGGGAATATCAAGAAGAGGACTTACAAAGATGTTAAAAAGGTTAAAATTGGAAACTTAGTTTTCATTACTGTATACTTTGTTCCCGCTACTTTGAAAATAAGCAATGACAAAGGTTTTATCATCTTTCCCTTCAAATTTTACAAATTTGCTGTAAACTTAGTTCCCACTTATAAAAATCATAGAAAGTTAAATTGCTTTGATTTTCAAAGGGTTAAGATTTTTCCAAAGTTGGCACGAAAATTGCGGATATAATAAATGATAATGCATTATCAGAATATGGATTTGCATCTTGGGATTGATAGCGGAAAAAGGGTTAACAGAAACAACAAAAGCAAAAAAGGAGGTTTAAATGAATGCAGTGCTTGCACTTCAGAAACTCGAAGAAGTTACAGGGAGTTCTATAAAGTTATCTTCGTTATTGAGCATTGGGTGTGTATGTGTCAACGAGTGACACACTGTGTTGGGTAAGGATTTCTCCTTGCCCAACACAATATTAAAGAAAAAAGAGGATTTATAAATGTCAATAGAAAGAAGGCTGAAACGGGATGTTTTTATCTATCTTATTTTAAATAATGAACATTTTGAAGATCTTAGTAACTATACCCCTACTTTAGAATATTATAACATAGTAAAACAATTATTGAATGAAGAATGGAAAATTAGAAAAGAAGGAATTTGGTTTGTTGCATATAATCCCAGAATTAAACTGCCTCAGCAAGGGTGGAAGATTCATATATCCGGAACGATTCTCAACGCAGAAAAAATCCTTAAAACAGTGGTGCCTCTTTTAATGAAAGAAAAAACTGTGTTCAAATTTATATGTGATTCAAAAATATTGGGTTTTGTTAATTCAAAAAACTATAACAGGGCATCGTCTGGTAAATTTATCACTATATATCCCAATGATGAAATAATTTTCAAGAGTTTAATCGAAAAGATATACATTTTGACAAGGGAATTTTCTGGTCCTTATATATTTTCAGATAAAAATTATAGAGACAGCAAATCTGTTTTTTATAGATACGGTGGTTTTCAATTTAAATATTTAATTAACATTTTTGGTGAGAAGATCCCAGTAATAAGTACACCATCGGGAAATTTAATCCCTGATGAAAGATTACCCTATTTTTTTATTCCCGAGGGAATTAAAGATCCGTTTGAGGAAGCCGTAGAAAAAAATGAAGAAATTCCGGAAAAAGTCGAAAAATTGAAGATCACATTGAATCAACATTATTTGATTGAGGAAGCAATAATGTTTTCGAATAAAGGAGGAGTATATAAGGCTAAGGACCTAAGAAACAATAACCAAATGATAATAAAAGAGGCGAGGCCTTTAGTTGATTTAGATTACAATGGAAATGATGCCATAAATATTTTAAAAAAGGAATTCCGGGTATTGAATAAAATGCAAGAAACTGGATTTGTCCCCAAAGTTATTGATCTCTTTCAAGAGTGGGAACATTGGTTCTTAGTTATGGAATATATTGATGGAGTAATCCTTTCCAACTACAGAGCAGTAGAAGGGATTGGGCTAATTCTAAGAAAAAACTGGTCTTACGATATTATTAAAGATTTCTATGAAAAAATGTCCAAAATAATTGAACAGTTAGTACGAGCAATTTCATTCTTTCATAATAACGGTATCATTATTGGGGATGTATCGCCTAATAATATTATTATAAATATGGAGACTTTAAGAATAAAGTTTATAGATTTTGAAGGTGCCTATTTATCAGAAGACAAATATTATAATTATTTTTATCCAATTTTTACATCTGGCTTTGCATCCCCTGAGAAATTAAGAGGTCAAACACCGAGTTATGAAGACGACTATTATGCTTTAGGCTCTCTTATTTATAGTTTGATATTGCCAGTTAATGAAACCTTTAAATTTGATGAATCGCTAAAGGATCGCTTCCTCAAAGAAATACTAACAGATACAGGATTACCTCATGTTATCCAAAATATTATTTTGGGATTGATGAACAAAGACAAGGCAAAACGATTAGCTCCAGACAAAATTATCCATATATTGGAAAATGCCAAAATTTAAAAATAAAAAAAGTGTTGATAAAGAAAATATAGAGACTATAATTAATGGTATTATGGATTATATTTATTCAACAATGAATTTAAATAGACAAGATAGCTTGTGCCCTTCTGATTATAGGGTATTTACAACTAATCCCCTCTCTATCGCATATGGGGCGCTAGGAATTGCCTATTTTCTGCAGAAAGAAGGAAAACTTAAAGAGGAGGTTAAGAAATGGATCTTACAACATAAAATAGATAATGTAAATTATTCCCCCAGCCTCTATACAGGTCTTGCAGGCATATCTTGGGCATTATCCGAAATAGGATTTGAGGAAGCGTCAAGAAAAGTTATGGAGATCTTATATACTCATCCATTACTTTTCAACGGATTTGATATATTTTATGGAGTAGGAGGATGGGGAATGGCAAGTTTATATTTTTGGTTGAAAACTAAAGATGATAAATATCTAAATAAATCTCTGGAGGCTGGTGATTTTCTAATGAATTCAGCGCAAATGGATAAGAGAGGCTGTTCGTGGCCAAATGTAGATGGAACTACTTATATAGGATTTGCTCATGGGGCAAGCGGTATAGCTTTATTCCTTTTATACCTATATTTACTTTCTAATGAGAGTAGATTCTTGGAACTCGCCATAAAAGCGATTGATTTTGACTTATCTTATATGGAAAAAAAAGAAGACTATATAACATTTCCCAGGACTATCAATGATAAATTTTTGACAAGCTACTGGCAATATGGTAGTGCAGGGATTGGTACAGTTTTAATAAGATTTTACAGATATCTAAAAGATCCACGCTATTTAAAATTAGCAGAATTATGTGCAAAAGATGCCCACAGAAAATATGTATATCAGCCAAGTCAATTCAGGGGTTTAAGTGGAATGGGTGAATTTCTGCTTGACATGTATTATTTTACAAAAAACAATGAGTTTCTGAGGCAAGCAGAGGAAGTTGCTGAAGGCGTATTGTTATTTAGTATCAAAAGACCTGAGGGCATTGCATTTCTTGGTGATGAACTAATGAGAATCAGCAATGATTATGGAACAGGTTCTGCAGGAATAGGGATGTTTTTACATCGATTACTAACTTTAGAACCAAAAGTTTTTGTGATGGATGAGCTTTTAAAAGGAAGGGGGAACTGGTGAGAAAATTTTTGTCTATACTATTCCCTTTTAAAGGATTATTTCTATTGGTTTTCTCTTTAGCATTGTCCCTCAATTTTCTTTTTGCTGTTTTTGATCCTTTAGTAATGAAGTTTCTCATTGACGAAGGGCTAATAAAACAAAATTTTAAATTCTTTATAGGACTATCACTATCAGTAATTGCAGTGGGCACATTAATACGCTTTGGCTTCATGATTCAAACTTTACTTTTGCAAAGACTTAAAAACAGGATAATTGAAAATCTAACAATCAGAATGTTCAACTCTTATTACGAAATCCCAAACTATGAGGTTACGAAAAAAGACAAAGGGTATTTTATGTCAAGAATATACGATGAACCATCTAAATTTGCTTTATCTGGTGTCGAAACATTGATAAATTTATCCATATATTCCATCTCCCTATTAGGTGCACTTGCTGTGGCACTTTACCTTTCATGGAGATTGACTATTTACCTTTCTATACTAGTTCCTATACTTTTCAAAATCTCAAAAAGATTTGGAACCAAAATAACCCAGAAGTCAAAACAGGAAAATGAAAAAGAGGCAAATTTAAAGGAGACCCTGGGAAGATTGACAGAAGCTCATCAAACTGTAAAGATATTTAATTTATGTAATATAGCTCAATTGAAACTTATTGATCGTTTACATGAATTTATTGATATACTTTACTCAAGAGTTAAGTCCTCCACTTTTTTCCAAACATTGAGCAGTATCTTTTTATCTTATGGAGAACTAATAGTATTAATCTCTGCAGGTTATTGGGTTTTAATTGGAAAATTAACTATAGGTGGATTGATGGGCTTTATGAGTGCCTTTTGGAAGGTAATATATAATGCTCAAAATATAATTAGCGAATTCCCATTACTTTCAAAATCCATAGGCGATGTAGAAAGGCTACACGAATTCGAAGCATTAGTTCAAAGAAATGGAGAAGTTTTAAACTTTCCTGAGATTGAGATTAAAGACCTCAGTTTTTCATATGGGAAAAGGAAGGTATTTGATGATATAAATCTAAAAATAAACAGAGGGGAAAAAGTGTTGATTCAAGGGCCAAATGGCTCTGGGAAAACCACACTTGCATACCTTATTTGTGGCTTACTTAAGCCAAATAAAGGGCAAGTTAAAACATTAAAACTGGACAAAATAAGTGCCTCATTAACTCCTTTTCATTTTATTCCTGAGACTTTAAAGGAGAATGTAAATTTTGAAAATTTAAAAGAAGAGAAGAAAGAATTGTTTGAAGAGCTTACAATTAAATTTGGATTGAATGATAAGTTAGACAAGGACCCCATAAGTTTTTCTGCTGGTGAAAAGAAAAAGGCTGAAATAATAATGACACTTCTAAAAGATGCAGATGTATACATATTTGATGAACCACTTGCTAACATAGATGTTAAAACCAAGGAGAAAATCATTAATACAATATTACAGTATACAAGAAACAAAACTTTAATAGTGATAAAACATGGCGATGAAGAGTACAACAGGTTTTTTGACAAAATTGTAAAACTATAGAGGTTGAAAAATTGAAAACCATAGAAGGTGTAAAATGTGTAAAAATTTGTTTACTTTTGCATTTTTAGTTTTTTTCCAAGTTTTGTACGCCCAGAATTTAGAGGTTAGACCAAAGAGGTTCTCACAAGGGGAAATAAAGGTTG
>DYMB01000016.1:9924-10009 GCA_020721805.1 Acetofilamentum sp.
TTTCTTATGGCGGCCAAATTAGGATAATGGTTGACAATGGGATTTTCATTGTTATATTTTATTGAAACAATCAAAAACATATGAT
>DYMB01000059.1 GCA_020721805.1 Acetofilamentum sp.
AGGAGATAAGATATGCCAAATGGAAATATGACAACGAAAGAATATTTAGTGCAGATTTTTGAACGGTTAAAATATTTAACTGAAAGATTTGATAATATGGAAAAGAAGATTGAGCATAATACTGAAGAGATAATCAAGATAAAGATTAAAGTAGTCACTATTTCTGTAACTGTCTCATTTATAGTTACATTGGGTCTTTTGATTTTAAAAAGATTAATTTTCAAATAAGGAGGAATATTATGAGAAGATTAGGAAGACCAAAAACAGATATTGAGAGGTTAAAATCACATTTTGGTAAAAATTGGCGAAAACACAAAATATCAGAGTTGCCTAAAAGAGGGACAGGGAGGCGTAGAAAATGAAGAAAAATTATGTTGAAATAAGCGAAGATGAGAAAACTAAACTTCTAACATTAGATAATCAAACAACTATAATGTTAAATAATCTTGGGCGTATTACATATCAATTAGATTTTTTAAAAGAAGAAAAAAAGAATTTAGAGGAAAGGATTAAAAAAAATCAACTTGATTATGAAAAGGAAGTTCAGTATATTCTCCAGAAGAATAAAGTAGTAGGACAAATTAAGCGGATAGATTTTGCGAATAACAAAATTTTATTATTATGAAAAAGATTATTTTTATAATAATTTTAGTGGGAGGTTTATTTATGCCAACTATTAAAGTATATATGAGTAATGAAACAGTAAATGAAATTAACAATATGGTATTAAAAACAATAGAGGTGTATTCAAAAGAATATAATATTGAGGAGGCTTTAATCCGTGCTATTATAAAACAGGAAAGTGATGGTTATATATTTGCTTATCGTATTGATTATAATATATTATGCGATAAAAGTTGGTATAATAAAATATTAAATCCTTATGAGAAGTTAACAAAAGAACATTATGCAAGTTATGGTTTAATGCAAGTGCTTTATGGAGTTGCAAAAAATCAGGGTTTTGAGGGGAATGCTTTTGATTTATTTCATCCACAAAATAATATAATGTATGGTTGCATATTACTAAAAGAACTTATGAAAAAATATAGTAATATAAAGGATGTAATAAGTGCATATAATCAAGGTAGTGCTAAAAAAAATGAAAAAGGTAAATATCTTAATCAGGATTATGTAGATAATGTTTATAAGTGGTATAAGCAATATGGAGGGAGAATGTAAGAGTGCCAGCAAAATTTGAAAGATGTGTAAAAAAAGTTATACGTAAAGGACATAATAGAATATCTGCTTATGCGATATGCGTAAAATCAACGGGCTGGAGACGTGGGAAAGGAGGAAAATGGGTAAAAAAAGGAGGTAAAAAAAATGGCAAATAAAAAATGGATTCAGAAGGCAATTAAGCATAAGGGTGCTTTAAGGAAACAGTTAGGAGTTGGTAAAAGTGGTAAAATCTCTACAAGTAAATTAAAGAGTGCCGCAAAGAAAGGTGGAACACTTGGGCGAAGGGCTCGACTTGCAATGACTTTAAGAAAGTTGAGGAGAAAGAA
>DYMB01000017.1 GCA_020721805.1 Acetofilamentum sp.
ATTCGTGCAGGTCGGAACTTACCCGACAAGGAATTTCGCTACCTTAGGACCGTTCGTTTATGTTAACTTCATATCGCTATGAAGACCGGACTATATCATCGGTTTTTCAACCGTTTGGCGTGTAGTCTCTGAGGATTCTTTTTGATGAATGATTCCCGCTTCAGAGAATTTTCTCTTTCCGCCGTCACTCATCTCTCTCCTAATATCCAGTATTTTTTTGATTCCTTCCTCTGTTAAATGCTGATTATCAGTGATAATCTTCGCTATCTGGCAGAATTTGGAAAAATCGCGCTTTTTCTTCTGAGAAAGAAAATTAAATCTTTTGAAGAATGGTATTACATTTTCATTGATCGCAGTCAAATTATTGACTTCATAGTACCATACTCCATCCTTTCTCTCTCTCAAAGTTCCGCAGTTTAAGTGTTTTTTAAAGAGAGTCAGTATCAATTTCTCTTTCTGCGACACATTAAAACATAAAGATATTTTGTATCCCTGTTTATAATCATCGCGTTTTCTGAACGAGACATTAAAACTTCCCTCTCCATCTGCGAAACCGGCAAGATAAAAGCCGATATTTACTGGAACATTTTTCATGGAGACCTCCTAAAAAGTCTTTCCTGCTGATTGTCCGCACTCAAGCCATTGTCACTGCCCTCTAATTTCAAGAGCGAGTAGGCTCAAGATACACCGGATTTTCCAGCATATAGCCAAATTTTACAACTACAGTGGTCCAAGTCTATAGTTACGGCCGCCGTTTACCGGGGCTTCGGTTCAAAGCTTCGACCAATTGCTTGACCTAACCTCTTCCCTTAACCTTCCGGCACCGGGCAGGTGTCAGACCCTATACTTAGTCTTTACGACTTTGCAGAGTCCTGTGTTTTTGATAAACAGTCGCATGAGCCATTTCTCTGCGCCCCAACTTAGCTTACGGAGTAAATCCTTCACCAAGTCAGGTCCTCCATTTTCCGAAGTTACGGAGGTAAATTGCCGAGTTCCTTAACGAGAGATAACTCGAGCACCTTAGGATTTTCTCCTCATCCACCTGTGTCGGTTTACGGTACGGTCACCATCATTTCTCCCTACGTGGCTTTTCTTGTCAGCATGGGATTAACCACTTCGCTCAAATGAGCTCGCCATCACATCTCGGAGTTAACGAAGGAACGGATTTGCCTATTCCTTCCTCCTACCTGCTTGGTCCAGTATATCCACTAACTGGTAGGTCTACCCTTCTGCACCCCCACTTCGGTAAAACGAAACAATGGCGGTACAGGAATATTAACCTGTTGTCCATCGATTACGCCTTTCGGCCTCATCTTAGGCACCGACTAACCCTGGGAGGATTAACCTTCCCCAGGAAACCTTGGATTTTCGGTGAGCGGGTTTCTCGCCCGCTTTATCACTACTCATACCGGCATTTTCACTTCTGTTAACTCCACGGCCCCTTGCGATACCGCTTCAACGTCAACAGAACGCTCCCCTACAAACAGATAAATCTGTTCCGCAGTTTCGGTAATAGGCTTTAGCCCCGTTAAATCTTAGGCGCAAAACCACTCGACCAGTGAGCTATTACGCACTCTTTAAATGTATGGCTGCTTCTAAGCCAACATCCTGGCTGTCTGGGTAATTTCACATCCTTTACCACTTAGCCTATATTTTGGGACCTTAACTGACGGTCTGGGTTGTTTCCCTCTCGGCAATGAAGCTTAGCCCCCACTGCCTGACTCCCGGATTTTGAGTATTAGGATTCGTAGTTTGATAAGGGTCGGTATGCTTGTGACACCCTTGCCTTTTCAGAGCTCTACCCCCAATACTGACCATCCGAGGTTAGCCCTAAAGCTATTTCGGGGAGAACCAGCTATCACTGAACTTGTTAAGCCTTTCACTCCCATCCACAGCTCATCTAAAACCTTTTAAAGGGTTACTAGTTCGAGCCTCCATCGGGTGTTACCCCGATTTCACTCTGGCCATGGATAGCTCGTTCAGCTTCGGGTCTACTCCATGCTACTTATCGCCTTATTCAGACTCGCTTTCGCTACGGCTCCATGATTACTTTCACTTAACCTCGCAACATAGAGTAACTCGCCGGTCCATTATGCAAAAGGTACGCTGTCAGGCATATTTCGGTTGCCCGAAATGTAGCCCTCCAACTGATTGTAAGTATGTGGTTTCAGATTCTATTTCACTCCCCGCCAGGGGTTCTTTTCACCTTTCCCTCACGGTACTAGTTCACTATCGGTCACAGATGAGTATTTAGCCTTAGGAGGTGGTCCTCCCTGATTCCCACAAGATTTCACGTGTCCCGTGGTACTTGGGATACCTAAAAAAGGTTGTTTTGATTTTAACATACCGGGCTTTCACCTTCTATAGCCTACTATTCCAAGTAGTTCTGCTAATCAAACAATTTGTAACCTTTTGACCTCACTGCAATTGGTCTATTAGGTCCCACTACACCGGATACACAATGGTTGCAGCCTTACATGTATCTCGGTTTAGGCTCTTCCCCTTTCGCTCACCACTACTTAGAGAATCACTTTTGTTTTCTCTTCCTTCAGGTACTGAGATGTTTCACTTCCCTGAGTTAGCGACCATGAACTATGAATTCATTCATGGACTATACGGGTTTACCGTATAAGGTTCCCCCATTCGGAAATCCCCGGATCTAAGCTTGCTTGGCAGCTCCCCGAGGCTTATCGCAGCCTGCTACGTCCTTCATCGCCTATCTGTGCCAAGGCATTCCCCACATACTCTTAGTATCTTAATCCATAAGATGCCTTTCCACAAAATTCAAAATGTCAAAGAACAATCAAAATTTTAAAGGATAATAATTTTATCAAAAATTTTTATTTTGTCAAGATCTATTTTATTTTTTTTTTGAAATTCTAAAGGGCTTTGTTCCTTTAGTTTTTTAATTATAAACAAAACTCTTTTTTTGTCAAGCCCTTTTTTGATCAAAAAATATTTATAAAATTTTCTTGAAATAATCTTTTTTACTATTACAATATAGTTGATGATAGATTTACATAACCATTCATTATTCGGTATAGATGACGGTTCTAAGGATATTGAAACTTCTCTCAGGATGTTAACAATTGCATACAATGATGGAATAAAAGATATAGTTTTGACTCCACACATAGCAGAGGAGTTTAAATACAATATAGAAGATGCGATAAAAAATTTTAAAATCTTGAGAGAAGAATCAAAAAAAATTTTTAAAGATCTTAATTTGCACCTTGGATTTGAAGTTAGAATAGATAAAGAAGTTTTAAAAAAATATGAGGAGAACATAGATAATTTAACTATAGACAAAAAGGGAAAATATGTTCTACTTGAATTTCCTTTTCTTGATATGCCACTTTACTATAAAGAGATAATAAAATATTTTACATCAATGGATATAACACCAATAATAGTTCATCCTTTCAGGAACAGAAAAATTTTTAATAATCTCTATCTTTTAAACGAACTTTCAAAGATGGGGGTTCTATTCCAATTTAACATTGATGATGTTTTGAATAAAAATGTTTTTCCAAAATTTATAAAAGTTTTTAAAGAGAATAAAGTTCATTTTATATCATCGGATGCACATTCTGTTGATATGAGGCCTCCAATACTTTCAAGTTCCTATAGAATAATAGAAAAAAGATTTAACAAAAATATAGCGGAAAAGATTTTTTATGAAAATCCGAAAAAAGTTATCGATGGCGTAATGGTTGAAAATAAGGTATTGAATAATTTTAATTTTTTTGGTATAATAAAAAGATATATAAAAAAAGAAGAGGCAGATAATGGAATATCTTTATAATCTTTTAAATAAAGATTTAATAGTACCAGATTTAAAATCCAAAACAAAGGAAGATGTCATTATTGAACTTGCCGATATCCTTGTTAAAAACAGACTTGTAAAAGATAAAGAGACGCTTGTTCAAAAATTAAAAGAACGTGAGGAAATTGAGACAACTGGAATAGGACATAACATCGCTATTCCTCATGCCAGAACAGAAACGGTTTCAGGCCTTGCACTCGCATTTGGGATTTCAAGGGAAGGGATAGATTTTAAATCTTTCGATTCAAAACCTGCCCATATATTCTTTCTTATAGCATCAAATGAAGAAAACAAAAACAAGTATATACATCTTCTTGCAAGAATATCAAGAATCTGTAGAAAGGAAAGTTTCAGGGAAAAAATTTTAAAATCTGAAACGGTAAACGACATCATTCAGATTTTTAAGGAAGAAGAAACCATATAAATGTCCCATTATAATGTTATAGTTGTTGGCGGTGGTCATGCCGGAATTGAAGCAGCCACAGCATCAGCATATTTTAAACTGAAAGTTTTACTCGTAACATTCGATAAAAATAAAATCGGTTTTCCATCCTGTAACCCATCAATAGGTGGTATCGGTAAAAGTCAACTCGTTTTTGAACTTGATACACTACAGGGAGCTATGCCTTTAATTACTGACAAAAGTGGAATCCATTTTAAACTTTTAAATTCAAGCAAGGGTCCTGCTGTATGGTCTCTTAGAGCCCAGATAGATTCCAAAGAATATCCAGAAAATGCAAAAAAATTTTTAACAGATTTTGAAAATGTAAGTATAAAAGAGGATAACGCTATCGATATCCTTGTTAAGGATGACAAGGTTTTTGGTCTTATACTTGAAAAGGAAAAAATGATAACCTGTGATAGTTTGATAATCTGTTCTGGAACATTTCTAAATGGAAAAATATTTATAGGCGATCAGGTGATAGAAGGTGGTAGATATAACGAAAAGAATTCAATTGATTTATCAAACTCAATGAAAAAACTTGGAATAGAATTTATAAGGTTAAAGACAGGGACAAGTCCAAGGATAAAAAAGGAGAGTGTGAATTTTGAAGTTATGGAAAAACAGGAGGGAGAGAATGATGCTGGAACGTTTTCAATACTCACCGAAAGAGTTAAAAATATTCTTTCCTGTTATATAACAAGAACAAATGTAAATACACATAAGATAATAAAAGATAATCTCAATTTTTCTGCACTCTATTCTGGTAACATATCAGGAAAAGGACCAAGATATTGTCCATCACTTGAAGATAAAGTTGTAAAATTTTCAAACCGAGATTCTCACACAATATTCATTGAACCTATGGGAATAGAAAATGAAAACATCTATGTTAACGGTGCTTCATCCTCTCTTCCTATAGATATTCAATACCAATATATACATTCTATAAAAGGACTTGAAAAGAGTATTTTTTCACAACCAGCCTATGCTATAGAATATGATGCTTTAAAGGGGAAACAGATAAAACATACTCTTGAACATAAAAAAATAAAAGGACTTTTTTTTGCAGGGCAGATCAATGGAACCAGTGGCTATGAAGAGGCGGCCGCACAGGGTTTTGTCGCTGGGCTTAACGCATCGTTATCCGCTTTAAAAAGGGAGCAAATAGTTTTTGATAGGTTCAACACATATATAGGTGTTCTGATAGATGATATCGTCAAAAAAGATTTAACCGAACCTTACAGACTATTCACTTCAAGATCTGAAAACAGATTATTTTTAAGGCAAGATAATTCATTCATAAGAACAAAAGATATTGTTAAAAAATTAAACCTTCAAGGTGAAAGAATAAAATCTTATGAAAATTTATTTCAACAAACCGAGGAATTGAAAGATATCATTTACAAAGATAAAGAGAATTCTGTTTTGAAAAGAGAGTATGAATTTTTAAAGGATCCATCATATCCTTTCGAAAAATTTAAAGAAATGTTTCCAGATTTTTTCTTAAGAGCGATTCTTTACATCTATTCTGAAAACAAATATAAAGGCTATATTGAAAAATACAAAAGGATAACAAAAATAATAATTGAAAATAAAGAAAAGATCATAAAAGATAAAAAAAGATTGCTCAGTTCACCAATAATTTCGAAAGAATCAAAAGAGATAATAGCGAAAAATGATGTTGAAAAAATAAAGGATCTTTTCGGTTTGATAGATCCTTCTGATATAGAAAATATTTTAATTTTTTTGAAAAAATCTTAATCAATTACATAAAGAAAAAAAAATGGGTCAGTTTTCTTTAGAATGTTTATTACCAGAATTATTATTGTAAACTGTTTTACTGGTAGATATTGCAGAATTTTTACTCTTTTTATAATCGTTGACATAGAATCCTTCACCCTTAAAGATAATATTTGAGTTATAACTCATTATCTTTTCAGCAAAACCACCACATTCAGGACACTTTACTTTTGGAGTTTCAGACATTTTGTGAAAAACATTGAAGATTTTTCCACATTTTTTACATCTATAATCATAGTTAGGCATCTTTAAAACCTCTATTTAAAAATATGGCGGGATGAACCCGCCATATATCTATTTAATTTTAATACATTCCTCCGCCATATGCTCCACCTGCTGGTGGCATCATAGGCTGTTTTTCTTCCTCTTTTTTCTCTGCTATCATACATTCTGTTGTAAGGAGTAATGATGCTATTGAAGCCGCATTTTCAATTGCTATTCTTGAAACTTTTGTAGGATCTATAACACCCGCTTCAAACATATCCTCTATTTTTGCGTTGATAACATTGAAACCTTCATACTTCTTGGCACTCTTTACCTGGGAAACTATTATAGCATCCTCTTCACCGGCGTTTTTAACTATCATTCTTATAGGTTCTTCAAGTGCTTTTTTGACAATTTCAGCACCTATTTTTTCATCATCTGTTGTAAATTCAAGTTTTTCTATAGATTTCATAGATCTCAGATATGCTGTTCCTCCTCCAGGAACTATACCTTCTTCAACAGCAGCCTTAGTGGCATGTAATGCATCTTCAACTCTTGCCTTTTTCTCTTTCATTTCAACTTCTGTTGGTGCACCAACATTTAAAACTGCTACTCCACCTGCGAGTTTTGCAAGTCTTTCCTGTAATTTTTCTTTATCATAATCACTTGTAGTTTCCTGTATCTGTTTCTTTATTTGAGAGATTCTTGCATCTATATCACTCTTTTTACCTTTGCCATCAACTATTGTAGTATTTTCCTTATCAACTGTAATCTTTTCACACTGTCCTAAATCTCTGAGTTGAACAGATTCAAGTTTCATTCCCTGTTCTTCAGAGATCACTCTACCACCTGTTACAATCGCTATATCCTGTAACATTTCTTTTCTTCTATCTCCATAACCTGGAGCTTTAACAGCACATGCATTCAATGTTCCTCTCAACTTGTTAACAACCAATGTAGCAAGTGGTTCACCCTCTACATCCTCAGCAATTATAAGCAATGGTTTCCCAGACTGTGCAACCTGCTCAAGGATCGGTAAAACTTCTTTCATATTTGAAATTTTCTTATCAGTTATTAAAATATATGGTTTTTCGAGTTCTACTATCATTTTTTCTGCATTAGTTATAAAATATGGAGAAAGATAGCCTCTATCAAACTGCATTCCTTCAACAAATTCAAGTTCCATCTTGTTAGATTTACCTTCCTCAACGGTAATGACTCCATCTTTTCCAGCCTTATCCATCGCATCCGCTATTATCTCACCTATTGAAGTATCGTTGTTTGCAGAAATCGTAGCAACCTGTGCTATCTCCTTTTTATCCTTTGTTTCCTTTGAAAGTTTTTTTAACTCTTCAACAACAGATTCAACAGCTTTATCTATTCCTTTCTTCACAAGTATTGGGTTTCTACCAGCAGTAACATGTTTTAATCCTTCTCTGTATATAGCCTGAGCAAGAACGGTAGCCGTTGTTGTTCCATCACCTGCGACATCCGAAGTTTTTGATGCGACTTCTTTAACCATCTGTGCACCCATATTTTCAAATGGATCCTCAAGTTCTATCTCTTTAGCAACTGAAACTCCATCTTTTGTTATGCTTGGTGCACCAAATTTTTTCTCTATTGCAACATTTCTTCCTTTTGGACCAAGTGTAACTTTAACCGCATCTGCAAGTTTGTTTACTCCCTCAAGAATCTTTTTACGAGCATCATCACTATAAATTATCTCTTTTGATGTCATCATTACCTCCATTTATTTATTTATAATAGCAAGAATATCTGTTGAGTCCATTATAAGATACTCAACTCCATCAAATTCAATTTCTGTTCCAGAATATTTACCGAAAAGAACAATATCTCCCGGTTTAACATCCGGTTCACTTCCATCCAGTTTCTTTGACGCAGCAACAACCTCTCCCTGTTGAGGTTTTTCCTTCGCAGTATCAGGTATAATGATGGAACCCTTTTTAACCTCTTTTTCTTCAAGTCTTTTAATTAGAATCTTTCCATTGATAGGTTGGATTTTGCTCTCTTTAGCCATACTTTTTACCTCCTTTTAATTATAAAAAATTTAGAAAAATCTCTTATATATAACTTATTTACTTTAATTTAATTTTAAAACTTTTATTGTCAATACCTAAAATTTATTTTTATATGGACATTTTGAACATTTTATGTTATTTTTTTTATCAGTATCTATTTTATAACCTCTCTTTTTAGCATAACTTACCAGGTAATCTATAAATTTATCATCTATTTGAAACTTTTTGATCAGTTCTTTTTTTGAAACTATACCATTCTTTTTAATATATTCAAAAATTTCTTCAATCATATAAAAAATAAGATTAGTTTAAAATTAAAGATTACATTTATCATTTTCATCATTTACTCTTCACCCAAATCAGGTTGAGGATCTTCTGAAATACCATGGATAAAAATAATATTTGGCAATGATCGAACTTCCTCAGAAAAAATAATTACTATCGAAATTATTAAATAAAAGAGTAAAATTATTTTTTTCAACACTCCCTCCTATTCTTAATGATTAAGCAAATATCTTTTTGCATTAAACATTTTTCAATTAAATTCGAAACCAATACTTAATCCACCCATTATTCCAACAATACTTCCACTTCTAAAATCCTTTGTATATATAAATTTATATTGCAATCGTGGTTCAACATAGAATCCTTTCCAAATATTAAATTTCTTCCCCCATCCTAAACTAATACCCCAAAAATCAAATTTATAATTAACAGTATAATATTCATCATTAAAATTTATACTATAATTATTTT
>DYMB01000060.1 GCA_020721805.1 Acetofilamentum sp.
TTACATCCAGATCAAATGGATACACTTTAACACCTCTTTTTGATAATGCTGAAATAAGATATTGAACCATCTTTTCTGTGCTTCCATGCATAGAGATATATGGCATAACAACAATATTCTTTGGAGTATCTGATATCCACTCTTTATATGCATTAATTATAAATTCCGGTTTATCATATACTGGACCATGACTGGGTGCAATCATATCTATTTTGTATTCGTTTAATTTTTCTATATTCTTCTTAATAATATTTCGAAATGGCATCATTATTTCCGCATAATATCTTTTTGCAGCATCATATACAAGAGATTCATCCGTGACGAATATATCTGTAGTAGCAAGATGTGAACCAAAAAAATCACAGGAAAAGAGAATATGATCCTCTTTAAGATAAGTAACCATTGTTTCTGGCCAATGAACCCATGGGGTATATATAAACTTTAATGTCTTATTTCCAAGTGATAGTTCTTCCCCATCCTCTACAGTTATTACCTTTTCCTCTGGGACAGAGAGATGACTAACTATTAAATCCTTTCCTTTTGAAGATGTTATAACTTTAGCATCAGGATATTGCTCTAAAACATTTGGTATAGCACCTGAGTGATCTTGCTCTGAATGATGTGATATAACAAAATCTATCCTATCAATACCTTTTAGTTGGGATAGAAGAAGATCTGGCATAGAAGAATCAACTGTATCCAGTAATACAGTTTTTTCGCTTCCTTTTATTAAATAAGCATTATAACTCGTTCCATCTGGAAGAGGAATGAGAGAATCGAATAATCGTCTTTTCCAGTCTATAGCTCCTACTGAAAAGATATTCTCCTTAACTTTTCTTGATATCATAACATCACCTCCATTAACACATTATAATTTTTTTAAATAAAATTTTGGCAATCTCTTTTTTGAATTTTTCATTTTTTTTTTTGCTCAATATCTACTCCCAAATAATTAAACAATTTCCCAACCAGTTAATAATCATATTAGTTATTAAGGAGAGGAATTTAAGATAAAAAAAAAGAACATCAAAAATCCTGCATTTAAAATCAAAATCCCATTTTTGTTGGTCTTTGTTTTCCCATCTAACTTGTTGAAAAGTGTAAAAGATTTATTCATCTTTATAAAGATAATTATAAAACAACAAAAGTCAACATATTTAAGTCAAACTATAAAATTTCTATATAAAATTTATCATTTGATTATATAAAAATCTATTCAATTTTATCGCAGCTATACCTGTAGTTGAACTACCTGAAAAAGGATCAAAAATTGAATCATCTTCTTTTGTACTTTCGATAATAATTCTTTCTAAAAGTTTGACCGGTTTTTGTGTTGGATGTTTACCAAACAATTTTTCATCACCATTTGGA
>DYMB01000061.1 GCA_020721805.1 Acetofilamentum sp.
TAAACCTTTCTCAACACAATTCGTAAACATCTTTATATTTAATCAGTTCAAGTTTGTTTCCTTTTCTTTTTACATAGTGGTAAACAATCTCATCAACTAATTTTCGTATAAGATAAATACCCAGACCACCTTTTCTATATTCCTGTAAATGTTCCTTTAAATTTGGGTCTGATATATTTAAAGGATTAAACTTATCACCTTCATCTTCTATTATTATAGAAACCTTCTCATCATCTGAGTTAATTTCTATAATTATTATTTTATCATCTTTATCATTATAATTATGAGAAATTATATTGGCACATGCTTCGTCAACAGCCAATTGTAATCTAAAAATATCATTACTTTCTAAAAAAGTTTTCTCAAGATTTTTTTGAACAAACTCACGAATTGCTTCCAGGTTTTCTCTCTTGCTATAGAATTTATTTTTTGCAATTGTTTTACTTCTCATATTTTAGTTGCTCCTATTCGAACGAGGTGTTTCCATCCTTATCAATTGTTATTTTAGTTTTACACAATGGGCAGTTAAAGACGCCTGGCTTGCTGGCTTTTAATTTTTTGCCACAGACTTTGCATTCAAATACAAATGGGAAAACTATCTTTTCTTCTAAATCGTCTAAAACAGATTCTTCTCCTTTATGCATCAGGTCTTTTATACTATTGGTTGCTTCATTTAAATTACTACAAATAGTGAAGAATTTATCAAAACCGAGGAGTGTAAACACTTCCATAACTTTTGGATTTAAACCGAAAAGAACTATTGTCCCATTATCCTTTAACTCTTCGGAAAGAGCAACAAAACTTCCTATTCCTGCACTGCTTAAATATGACAATCCAACGCAATCCATCAATATATTTCTATGTCCTTCTTTTATATATTTCATAATAGTATCTTGAAAATATTTTGAATTATATGAGTCAACATAGCCGGATAATTTAATGAGGCTTACTCCTGGAATATCATCAATGGTTTTAAATTCAAGTTCAATTTTTTTATTATCCTTTTCCATTTACAACCTCCAAAATATTGTTTAGACTTTAATTGCAACTATTGCGATATCATCATATTGTGGCTCTTCCCCGCAAAAATTATTTACATCTTTAATCAAATTTTTTATTAAATCGGAAGGTTTTGAATCTTTATTACTTGTTACTATATTAATTAATCTATCAATCCCATACTCTTCTTCCTTAATATTTTTTGCTTCAGTAATACCATCTGTATATTGAACGATAACATCACCTTTTTTTAACTGTAAAAACTTTCCGCGTATAGTTTCCTCAAAAATCTTTGGATTTTGAACACCTAA
>DYMB01000004.1:0-43515 GCA_020721805.1 Acetofilamentum sp.
GACAGCGATTATTTAGAAAATTCCACAAAGCAAGCTAAAGTCAAAGAATACGAACGCCAAATTGACCAGATGGTTTATAAATTGTATGGGTTAACAGAAGAGGAAATAAAAATTGTAGAGAAGGAGAATTGAGATACAATCCAGAGATCCATCATCGTCGTTCCATTCGGTTGAAGAGATACGATTATTCACAGGGAGGGGCATATTTTGTGACCATCTGCACGCAAAACCGTGAAATATTGTTCGGTGATGTTGTGGATGGAAAAATGATATTGAATGATGCAGGGCGAATGGTTACGAAATGGTTTTACAAATTGGGTAACAAATTTTTAGAGATCCAACCGGATGTATTTATATGTATGCCAAACCACATCCATTTTATTTTGATAAACACCGGCATACCCAAAACCGTAGGGGCAGACCTGCGTGTCTGCCCTGATATTAATATGGGCGAACACAAAGATAATATGGATGAACACATAGGTTTGCCCATAACGAAAAATTTCATACTTATTGATTTTTTTTATTGATAAGTGTATAATAAAATTTTTTAAAGGAGGTAAAATGGATTTAACTCCTCTTGAAATAAAAAAACAGGAATTTAAGAGATCTTTAAAGGGATATGATATACATGAAGTTGATAGTTTTCTGGATACTGTTTCTTCACAGTATGAAGAACTGATAAAGAAAAACTATGAATTAAAAGAGCAGGTTGAAAACCTTACAAATGAGATAGAAAGATATAAAAATCTTGAGAAGGTATTACAGGATACTCTTACCGCTGCCACAAAAAGTTCTTCCGATATAAGAACCAATGCGGTGAAGGAGGCTGAACTGATAAAAAAGAATGCTCAACTTGAGGCTGAAACATATCTTCAAACTTCAAGAACAGAACTGAACAATCTGAAAAATGAAATAAAAAATCTGATCACTTTGAAAAACAACTTTTTATCAAGATTCAGGGGAATTCTCGAATCTTATTTCAAAGCACTCGATCAGGAAATAGTAGAACAGAAAATAGAAATTAACGAGATAAATAAAGTTTTAAGAGAGCAACCAGAAAAAATTGTAAACCTCGGCTCTCTTTTTAACCAAATAAAGAAAGAAGGAGAAAAGAATGATAGAGAAAATAAAAAAGACATCTGAATTTTTGAAAGGAAAAGGATTCAAAGATCCTGAAATTGCCATAATACTTGGAACCGGGATGTCTGAACTTGCCAAAATAATAAATGTTAAAGCAAAATTATCATATAAAGATATACCAGATTTTCCAATATCAACCGTGGAAAGTCATGCAGGTGAACTCATATATGGAGAACTTGCAGGTAAAAGGATCATAGCGATGGCTGGAAGGTTTCATTATTATGAAGGATACGATTTTCAAACTATAACTTTCCCTGTCAGAGTAATGCTTTATCTTGGTGCGAAACTTCTTATTGTTTCTAATGCTGCTGGTGGTGTCAATCCTCTTTTCAAAGCAGGTGAAATAATGTTGATAACCGATCATATAAACTTCTTACCTGGACATCCTTTAAGAGGTAAAAACCTCGATGAACTTGGACCCAGATTTCCAGATGGATATGAAGTTTATCCTAAAAAATTTCAGGAAATAGCTGAAGAATCAGCCCTTGAAGTGAAAATTGCTTTAAGAAAAGGTGTTTACCTTGCCATACAGGGACCAAGCCTTGAAACAGGTGCAGAATACAGAATGATAAGGGTCCTTGGTGCTGATGCTGTTGGAATGTCAACAGTCCCTGAGGCTCTTGTCGCAAAACATATGAACATTCCTGTGGTTGGTTTTTCAGTTATAACCGATATGGGGCTTCCAGATCATATGGAACCTGTATCCTTTGAATATGTAGTTAACAATGCCAGAAGGGCTGAAGAGAATCTTAAAAAACTTATTACAAAATTTCTTGAAAAAGTAACCCTATGATGAAAAAATTTTTATATATCTTTTTTGCGATATTTTTTCTAATTTTTCTCTTATCATTCTCATCCTGTTTTAAAAGTAACGAAGAGAAGATAGAGAAGATGCTCGCTGAAAAAAAATATTATGAAGTGATAAATATTCTTGAAAATAAAAGCAAAAAGAATGGAATAGATTATTTCAATCTTGCTGAAGCATATAAGGATTTAAGAAAACTTTCCATATCGGATTCATTTTACTTTCTCGCATTGTCTAAAGATCCCTCTTTGAAAAATAAGGTTATTAAATCCTATTCTACTATCGCTATGACAGATTTTATGAAAGGATATACCGCAAACTCTATAAAATACTGGTTAAAAGTTATAGAACTTGACCCACATTATGATATAAATATAGGATTCTATCATCTTGGAAAATATTTTTATGATGGTGGTGATCATCAGAAAGCAAAAACGATGCTTTTAAATGCCATCACTTTGAATTTGACATCAACTGAAAAGATGAATACATATATAATGTTGATAGATATATACAAGAATGAATCGAAACTCGATACAGCAATAATTTATGCTGATAAGGCTGTGGAAGAATTTTCAAGTGAAAAAACTAACAAAGAGGTGGATTTTAAGGTTATTTCTGGTGAATTAAAGTTTAACATCGCTAAGGATAAATACCTGAAAAAGGATTATGACCAATCTTTGAATCTTTTACTCTCCTTTATAAACGATCCTGTTCCTTTATCGCTCCTTGATGATGCTCATCTTCTTGTGGGAAACATTTATTTTGAAATTGGTGATTATGAAAAAGCGATATACCATTATAATAAAGTGAAAGAATTGTCCGATGTAAAAATGTATGATGCTGGAGAAAATTTTGAAGAGGCAAACAAAAAATTAAAAGAGATACTGATGAAAAAATGAAAACTTTAAAACAAATTTTATTATTACTTTTTGTAGTTATTTTAATAACTTCCTGTGCAAAAAAAGAAAGTTTAGTTGAAACTGATTTAGCAGAGGATCTTCTTTATAAAAAAGCGATAGATTATTACAATGATAGAAAATGGGATAAGGCCGTTGAATTTTTCCAAAAATATATTTTTACCTATCCAGCCAACAGAAATACAGAATATGCTCAATACTATCTTGCCGATGCTTATTTCAACAAAAAAGCGTTCACTGAAGCGATCGTCGAATTTGAATATTTTGTAAAAAATTATAACACCTATAATTTGAAAAAGGATGCGACATATAAACTCTGTATCTCCTATTATAAATTATCGCCTTCATACCAATTCGATCAGACCCTTACGATTAACGCCATATCTTTTATGAGAGATTTTTTGTCTACCTATTATGAGGATGAGAAAAAGAATGAGATAGATTCCCTTCATTCGATACTTGTTTCAAGACTTGAAGAGAAGAAACTTCATACAGGTGATTTTTATAATAGAATCAAAAAATATCGTGCTGCTGAAATATATTACAGTTTGATAACCCCTGAAAATCTTTTGCCGCAATATATAGATAGATATTATTTTTCACTTGGAAAGGTTTTATTTAACCTTGGAGAATACAAAAGAGCGTTAGAAAATTTAACAAAGGTTAAAGAGAATAGCAAATATTATAAAAATTCCCGGAAGATGATCTTGAAGATAACTAAAATGTTATGAACATAGCAATTTATGGTGGAGGGTTTGATCCTGTTCACATAGGGCATATTTTCCCTGTGCAGTACATACTCGATAAAAAATATGTTGAAAAGGTAATAATAATACCTACCTACAGACAGCCTTTAAAGGAAGAATATTCTACCCCTTTTGGAATAAGGCTCAGAATGGTTGTAGAGGCTTTCAGAAAAATAGATAATGTTATCGTTTCTGATATCGAGAGCAGGATGCCTTTACCATCCTATACGATCTATACTCTGAAAAAATTAAAAGAAGAACACAAAAATGAGAATTTTTATCTTATAGTTGGAGATGATGAGGCTAAAAATATAAAAAAATGGCATAGGTATGATGAGTTGAAAAAATACACAAATTTTATCATCCTTAGAAGAGGTTATGAAATGTCAGAAAAGGAGAAAGAGTTTTTTAAAGATGCATTGTTTTGTGATAATCCTTTGATAGATATTTCTTCCTCTTTGTTGAGAGATTACATAAGAAAAGGTATAAGGGTTGATCACCTGATACCAAATAATGTGGTCGATATAATAAAAACTGAAAAACTTTACATATGAAAAAAGATCTGTTTCTTGTTGATCTGACAAATATTATTTATAGAAATTTTTTTGCTTTTATGAGAAATCCACTTAGGAATTCTAAAGGTATCAATACCTCTGCAATTTTTGGAACTTCAAATTTTTTACTTGAATTGATGGATTCCAATAAAATTGAATATATCGCCTGCACGATTGATTTAAAGGAACCAACATTCAGACATCAACTGTATCACGATTACAAATCTGGGAGGGAAAAAGCACCTGACGAACTTTTAACTCAGATACCGGTTATCTACGAAATAGTTGAAAATCTTGGTATAAAAATATTTTCACAGAAAGGTTATGAATCGGATGATATACTTGCAAGTCTAACCGCAAGATTCTATGATGATTTTGGAAATATATATCTTGTTACAAGCGATAAGGATATGGGACAATTGATAGACCAAAAGGTGAAAATTCTCTATCCAAAAAAAGAGAACGGTCTTTATCCTATACTTGATGTAAAAGGCATTCAGGAAAGATTGAACATAAAAAAAGAACAGATAATAGACTATTTTTCTTTGATCGGTGATAGTATAGATAATGTGCCGGGGATAGAAGGGATAGGACCAAAAACAGCGGAGAGATTATTATCAGAGATGGATTCTCTTGATAATTTTTTCACCAATCCTTCAGTTGTGAAAAATGAAAAAATAAGGGAAAAACTTTTAAACAATGTAGAGAATCTTAAAAAATATAGAGAACTCATCAGATTGAAAAAAGATGCGAATCTAAAGGCTGATCTGGATGATCTGAAAACTGGAAGAGTGAATGAAAAAAGACTCAAAGAGATTTTTAAAGAATATGAAATTTTCTCCCTTATGAAAAGATTCGAGGAAAAGAAAGTTGAACAGAAGGATGATATTGTTAAAACTGATTCTTTTGAGAAACTTCTTGATGATGATTCAATATTCGTTATAAAGGTTGAAAAGAGAGTTTTTTTTGGTTCAAAAAAATTTTTATTTGAAACCGATTTTGATAAACTTGATTTTAAAATTTTTGAAAAACTGACCCATAAGATTTTAATATTTGAAAATTTTAAAGATTTTGTAGAACTTCTGGAAAATCTTTCAGATTATGAGATATTAGATATAAACACTTTAAGCCAGATTCAGGGAAAGAATGCTAACTTAAAAAGAATCGTTGAGGAATTGTATGGAGAAAATTTTGATACACTCTCTATAGTTGATCTTGTGAAAAAATTTCTTTCAACAAAGGAAAAATTTGTAAATAACTGTAAGGATGATTTAAATTTCCCTGTATACAATAGTATAGAACTTCCCATAATACCATCAATAGTGAAGATGGAGAAGAATGGTATAAAGGTTGATGTTGAGTTTTTCAAAAATAAGGAGGAGCAACTTGTAAAAGGGATAGAGGATATAGAAAAAAGGATTTATGAGATAACCAAAATAAGATTCAACATAAATTCTTCAAAGCAGGTTTCCGAAGTCCTTTTTGAAAAAATGAATCTAAAGCCGTTTAAAAAAGGGAAGACTGGTTTTTCTACCGATTATGAGACTCTTCTAAATCTTAGAGGGACAAGCCCTGTTATTGATCTTATATTACAACATAGAGAATTCTCAAAACTTTTAAAAGGTTATGTTCAACCGATTTTAAACTTAACGGTAGATAACGACATAATCCACACAACTTTTGAACAATCGTATGCTGCTACCGGAAGGTTTTCATCAAGAAATCCAAACTTGCAGAATGTTCCAGAAGATATAAGGGAAGGGTTCATAGTTAGAAATAAAAATAATTTCTTTGTTTCAATGGATTACTCACAGATCGAGTTAAGGGTTCTTGCCTTTCTTTCACAGGATAAAAATTTGAATAAAGCCTTTGAAGAGGGAAGGGATATCCATTCTGAAACGGCAAAACATATTTTTGGAGTTGAAAATGATCTGATAGATGAGAGGATGAGAAGTCTTGCTAAGATAATAAATTTTTCAGTTATATATGGCAAAACTTCCTATGGTTTGAGTCAGGAATTGAACATTCCCAAAAAGGACGCAGAAAATTTTATAAAAAGATATTTTCAAGAATTTTTTGAAGTTAGAAAATGGATAGATGAAACCATTAAGGAAGCAAAAAAGAGTGGATATGTAAAAACTTTTTTTGGTAGATGCAGATATATTCCAGAAATCTTGTCTTCAAACAAAACTGTAAGAAGTAGCGGAGAAAGGATGGCGGTTAATACTCCGATTCAGGGAACGGCAGCAGACATAATGAAAATGGCTATAAAAAATGTTTATTCAAAAATTAAAAATAAAAACGATATTATGATGATTCTTACGATACATGATGAACTTGTATTTGAGATAGATGAAAGATCTCTTGATAGATACATGGAACTCTGTGAAAAAGCGATGGTTGACATAAAACCTTTTGATAAGATCTTAAAGGTTAATGTAAAAAAAGGTAAAAACTGGAAAGAAATTTAATTTGATTTTTTTATAATTTTTTCTATAATCATAGTATGGGAGAGGAATATCCGTTAAAAGGATTTGAACTCATATATTATGATGATCTTACAGGACTTTTCAATAAAAGATTTTTAAACAGTTTAAAAAATTTTATCTCTGGTAAAATATTATTGACAATTTTTGACATAGATGATTTCAAAAGTATAAACGATATTTATGGTCACCAAACGGGTGATCATATGATAAAAAAAGTTTCCGATATTTTAATAAAATATACTAAAAAGGGAGAATTCCCGATAAGATATGGGGGAGATGAGTTTGTTTTGATATCATCTTTTACTGATCTGGAAAATTTTGTTAAAAAACTTGAAGATATGAAAAATTTTATCCAAACAACACCCTTTGTTTATAACAACAACATAATAAGGTTAACATTATCTTTTGGTGTTAGCGATGGCGATATTGAAAACATTCATTCGATTCTTGAAAATGCTGACAGCGCTTTATATCTTTCAAAAGGAAAAGGAAAGAATTGTGTAACAGTTTATAAACCTGATGAAGATGAAACGATAAAACTTCCCTTCAGGTTTGAAAGAGAAGTTAAAAACTGCCTTGTATCAGGTAAAAATGTCTTAATAAAAGGTGGCGTAAAATCTGGTAAAACATATTTTAAAAATATCCTGCAAAAAAATTTTAAAAATGTTAATTTTATCGAATATAAAAAAGATATATCCTCCATTCCTTCAAAAAATGTATGTTTCTTCTATGATCCGCTTTTATATGAAAATGATCAAAATTTGAAAAATATTATAACTAAATTGAAATCAAAAGATTATAAAGAGTTCTCAATGGATAACCTATCATTTCAAGAATTTATTAGGGTGTTTGAGTTATCTTTTAAAGAAAAATCAATATTTCTTTTGAACTTTGCATATGACCTCACATGTGGAAACAGGTTTTTAACTTTAAAATTTTTAAAGGAAAAGAATAGAATATGGGAAATAGACATATTTGATTTTTTTGATGATCTTTTATATTATGATTCGAATTTTGAAAATTGCATCAAAAAAATAATAGATTATGGATTTTTAATAGATCCTAAGAGAGTGAAATCAAAAAATGATTTAGAGACCATAGAAAAACTTTTAAACCGACAGGTCCTTTTCAAAGAGAAAGATTTTTTTAGATATTCTTATCCATCTTTATATTTCTATTATGCAAAAAAATTTAAAAGAGAATTAAAGTTGCCAGAAAATTTTAAAATATTTCAAAATATAAGATTAGGATTTATTTCAAACGATATGAAAAAATATTTGAAAAATGCTTCGAATCTTTATTATTACGGTGATCTGGATCTATCCGAAAAACTTCTTTCTAAAGTTGAAACTTTTGATGACAAAAAAAATGCTCTTATTGGGAAAATATATCTGGCAAGGAGAGAATTTACAAATGCGGAAAGATGTTGCGAAAAGATTAAAAATAAGAATGAAAGGGAGGATTTAAAATTTCTCGTCCAATATTTTAAAAATCAAAACATTTTTGAGAACGAATGTAAAACTATAACACAAAAATTGTGCTATCTGGGCTATCTGTATCATAATATGAATTTTAAGCGTTTTATCGAATACTCGAAAAGTTTTGATTACAACAAACTGGATAAGAGAGAAAAAATAACTTATGATTTTTTACTCGGGAATTTTAAAATACTTCAAGAAAAATACTCTGAATCTGAAATTTATCTTAACAGATGCGAAAAGTTATGCCGGAAATATAATTTTTACGTGGATCTTGGCAAGGTTTATATGTCATATGGTATAATGTATGATGAGATAGAGGAGTTTGAAAAATCTCTTGAAAATTATAACAGGGCTCTTGATATTTTCAGGTATTCCAACTCAAAAAATGCTTTGAAAAGCCTTTTGATGAATCTTGCCATCCTCTATTCAAAATTTGGAGATTTTTCTACATCGTTTGATATCTTTTCAACGCTTTTAAACGAAGAAAAACCTGATAACATATTTTTTAAACGGACTATCTTTAACAATCTTTCATTTGTCTATTTTAACATTTTTGATTTTGAAAAATCAAGATACTATTTGAACCAACTTAAAAATATGTACGATAAAAAGGATGTTATACCGGATTATGTTATTTTACATGAAATCAAATTGAAAATTGTAGAGGGTAGAATAGAGTTGGTAAAACTTGATAATTTAAATAAAAATGATATAATAAATAAATTAGAAATTGAATGTATTAGTTTTATTTTAAAAGAGTTTAAAGATGTCAATCTTGAAAAGATAGAAAGATTCATGAACAGTTTTATGAAGATAAGTCCTGGTAAAAATATTCTTGTAAAGAATGAACTTTTAATTTTTCTATGTTATATTTTTAAAAACAATGATCCTATAAAAAAATATCTCTCTGAAAAAATAATTGATAATTTTAAATTTTTAAGACTTAACACAAGGATAGAGTTTTTCAGAGAAAAAATGGAGGTATAATGTTTCGTTCAACTACGATTCTTGGATTAAGAAAAAACGGAATAACTGTTATGGGTGGTGATGGACAGGTCACATTTGGAGAGACCATAGTAAAGAAAGGTGCAAAAAAGGTGAAAAGACTTTACGATGGAAAGGTTCTTGCAGGTTTTGCAGGCTCTGTAGCGGATGCTTTAACACTTTTTGATAAATTTGAAAGATATTTGATAAATGCAAAGGGAGATATTATAAAAGCATCTACGGATCTTACAAAGGAATGGAGACAGGATAAAATTTTAAGACAACTCGAGGCTATGCTTGTTGTTATGGACGAAGAGCATTCTCTGATAATCTCTGGAAAAGGTGATATAGTGGAACCTGATGATGGCATAGTCTCCATAGGAAGCGGAAGTTCCTATGCTTATGCCGCCTCAAGAGCTTTGATGAGATATTCAAACCTTTCTGCTGAGGAGATCGTTATAAATTCTTTAAAAATAGTTTCCGATATATGTATATACACAAACGATAATTTAACCATAGAGATATTGAAATGAAAGAAGAGTTTAATCTTAAACCTAAAGATATTGTAAACGAACTGGACAAGTATATTGTAAGTCAGGATGAAGCGAAAAAACAGGTTGCCATAGCGGTTAGAAACAGGATAAGAAGAAAACTTGTGAATTCAAAGATAAGGGAGGATATTTTTTTAAGTAATATAATTATGATAGGTCCAACAGGTGTTGGGAAAACTGAAATAGCAAGAAGATTATCCACAATACTTAAAGCACCCTTTATAAAAGTTGAAGCAACTAAGTTTACAGAGATAGGCTATGTTGGAAAGGATGTTGAATCTATGATAAGAGATCTTATGAACATTGGATATGATATGGTATTCAAGGAAATGTATAATGAACTTGAAAAAGAGGTTGATGATATAGTTAAAAAGCAGATTCTTGAAATAGTTTTTCCCGGAATAGAATCTTATGATGAAATTTCAAAAGAAAAATTCACAAAATTTTATGAAGATGGAACGCTTGATGAAAGGGAAGTCGAAATAACAGTTCAGGAGAGTGATAGGCCTTTTTTTGATGTTTTTGCCATCCCCGGTCTTGAATCTATGGAAAATGTTCAAGATATGTTGAAGGAACTTTCTCCTAAAAAAACAAAAAAGAGAAAAGTCAAAATAAAACAGGCAAAAGAAATTTTAAAGGATAAAGAGATATCAAAAAAAATAGACAAGGAAAAGGTTATAGAAATAGCAAAGGAAAGGGTCGAAAATTTTGGTATAGTTTTTATAGATGAGATAGATAAGATAATAGCACTCGATAAAGGACCAGGGATAGATGTTTCAAGAAGTGGGGTTCAACGAGATCTTTTACCAATAGTTGAGGGAACAACCGTTATGACGAAATATGGCTCCATAAAGACGGATCATATACTTTTTATAGCATCCGGAGCATTTTCAAACTGTTCCGTATCAGATCTGATGCCAGAATTGCAGGGCAGATTCCCTGTAAGGGTGGAACTCGATAGCCTTGATAAAAACAGTTTTATAAGAATACTCAAAGAGCCTGATAATTCTATTCTAAAACAGTATAAAGAACTTTTAAAAGTGGATAATGTTGAAATTGATTTTACCGATGATGCTATAAAAACCATAGCAAATATAGCATACGAGTATAACCAGAGACTTGAAGATATTGGTGCAAGAAGGTTAAGAACCATAACGAACAAAGTTCTTGAGGATATAATGTTTGAAAGTGAAAAATATACTTCAAAAAAAGTTATGATTGACGAAACTTTTGTAAAAAGTAAGATAAAGGATGTTACCCCAACTTCCGACAGGAAAAAATATATACTATGAAAAATGACGAACTTGAAACTTTTGTTAAAATTTTAAATGTTAAAGATTTAAAAGAATCGGTCAGGATTCTATTGAATGAGAAATATTCTGATAAAGTGATGGTAGATGATTTTTTAAAAATCATATTTGATAGGGACTCATCCCTTACAAAACTTCCCTTTAACGATTTTATATTTTTGAAAATTGAAAACGAGAATGAAAAGAACTTAAACATCTTTCTGGGAATTTTAAATGATCCTTTGATACTTAACGATGAACGATTGAATGGCTTATTCCTTCTGGTTTTCCCTGATTCTTTTAGACAAAAATATTTAGAAATTACAAGTTATCTTAAAAGGTTAATCATATCCAAGAGTTTTAAACAAAAGCTTTTGAGTTTAAAAAACGAGAAAGAGATAAAATCTTTCATTAAAAAGGAATTACAGGATTTTGAAAGTTAAAAGATTCTTTTACTGGTTTCCAACGATTCTATGGACAATTTTCATATTTTTGATGGGGTCATCCCAGTTGAACGATAATGAAAAGAGTAGAAATTTTATCATTCTTTTCTTCAACAGGATAAGAAGGTATCTTATGAGAAGGGATGGGACTCTTGAAAAAATATTATACTTGAATCTTGACAAAATATATCATTTTATCCAATATTTAATTTTAACCCTTCTTGTATGTTTTTCTATCAAGAAGGATTTTAAAAAAGATGATTTTTTTAATTTAAAATTCGTTCTTTTGTTTATACTCATAATAAGTGTGCTCGATGAGATTCATCAGGTCTTTATATCATACAGAAGTTGTTCAATGTTTGATTTTTTTGCTGATCTACTTGGAGTTTTTATGCTCTATGTTTATTTGAAATTGAAGAGAAGAGGTTTTAATGTCAATTGAAAAAGAGAAGGGGACATACGATATCATCCCCGACGATTCACTTGTATTCTATAGTGTAAGGAAAAATATAGAAAAGATTTTTCAAACTTATGGATACTTTTTCTGTGAAACATCTTCAATCCAGCCAGAAGAACTTTTTAAAAGAACAATAGGAATTGCAAGCGATATAGTCACAAAAGAAATGTTTTATATCGAATCCGATAAACCAAGATTTGTTTTAAAACCTGAAGAGACAGCACCGTTGATCTTTTCGCTTTTTGAAAATCGTCTGGCCGATTCAAAAGTATATGAAAAATTTTTCTATTTCACAAAAGTTTACAGACATGAAAAGCCACAGAAAGGCAGGCTCAGAGAATTTTATCAGTACGGTGCTGAATCACTTGGAGATTTTAAGAAAGAAAGAGATGGAGAGATGATACTCCTTGCCGAAAAGATTCTTAATCAATTTGGTATCGAAGATTATGAATTGAACATAAACAATATTGGATGCAAAAATTGCAGGGCTGGATATTTAAATCTTTTAAAGGATTATTTTAAAAAAAATCAGGATAATCTGTGCAAAGATTGTCAGAGAAAAATAGATACCAACACTCTGAGAATTTTTGATTGCAAAAATGAAAATTGTAAAAAGGTAAGTTTGAACGCTCCTTTGATAACAGATAACCTATGCTCTTCCTGTAAAAATGATTTTGAAGAACTTAAAGATTTTCTTAAAGAAAACGATCTTTCCTATAATGTAAATCCCTATATAGTAAGGGGACTCGATTATTATGAAAAGAATGTTTTCGAATTTGTAGAGACCGGTGGAAATTTGGGATCACAGTCCACTCTTATAGGTGGAGGTAGATACAGATATAAAAAGGATAATGTTTTAAAAAATGATATCACAGGTGTTGGATTTGCGGGAGGTGTCGAAAGGTTGATACTCTCCATACCTGAAAATGTCAAAAAGGATTTGAAGAGAGAAGAATCCTGTGATGTTTATGTAGCACATATGGGTGGTAAGACCTTTGAAAGATCTTTAAAGGTGGTTTATTTTTTAAGAGAAAAAGGAATAAAAACAGATATTTTTTATAACGAAGCAAGAATAAACAAAATTTTAAGTCTCGCTTCAAAGAAAAATGTAAAACTTGTTTTGATCCTTGGAGAAGAGGAGTTGTCCGAAGAAAAGATAACATTGAAGAATATGGAAACAGGTTTTCAGAAAAAGATAAAACTGGATGAAAAGATATTACTTGAAGAAATAAAAACGGAGATTTCAAATGTATAAAACGACTTTAAGAAGTATGATGTGTGGTTTTGTAAACAAAGATTTTGAAAACAGGGAGATAAAACTCGCAGGGTGGGTTAACAGGATAAGAGATCATGGAAACATTCTATTTATAGATTTAAGGGATAGAAGTGGTATGGTTCAGATTTTCACAAACAGCAAAGAAATGATTTCAAAAATTAAGGATCTAAAGAGTGAAGACGTTATCCTTGTTGATGGGATAGTTAAGAAGAGACCTGACAATATGGTAAACAGGGAGATGAAAACCGGTGAAGTTGAAATAGAGTTAAAAGAACTCTCCATTTTAAACAGATCCGAAGTTCTCCCATTTCAAATAGATGATGATGTCAAAGCACATGAGGAGTTGAGGTTAAAATATAGATATCTCGATTTAAGAAGAAACTCTATGAAAGAAGCCATAATACAGAGAGCAAAGATAATAAAATGTATGAGGGATTTTCTTTTTGATGAAGGTTTTATTGAAGTGGAAACCCCGGTCCTTTCAAAATCAACTCCCGAAGGGGCGAGAGATTTTCTTGTGCCATCAAGAATACATAAGGGGAAATTTTATGCGCTCGTTCAATCTCCTCAGATTTACAAACAACTTTTGATGGTTGCAGGTTTCGATAGATATTTTCAGATCGCGAGATGCTTCAGAGATGAGGATCAGAGAGCGGATAGACAGCCTGAGTTTACACAACTTGATATAGAGATGTCATTTGTTGAAAGGGATGATATCCTATCTCTTATAGAAAAAATGATCTATAGAATTTTTGATGAAATTTTAAAAATAAAATTATCCGTTCCATTCAAAATTTTAACTTACGATGAGGTTGTTGAAAAATATGGGACCGATAAACCAGATTTAAGATATGACCTTATAATAAATGATTTCACCGATATAGTTAAAGATAGTGAATTTAAAATTTTCAACGAAAACGAATATACCGGTGGAATAATTTTTGAGGGTGATCTTACCAGAAAGGAAATCGATGATTTGAATCTATTTATAAAATCGGCAGGTGGTTTGGGTTTAACATACCTGAAAATCGAAAATGAATCTTTAACAGGACCAGTAGCAAAATTTTTCAAAAAGAATGTATTTAATTTGAAAAAAGGGCACATTCTTTTTATGAGTGGTAAAAGAAAGAGAACTCTTGAATTTCTTGGAATGTTAAGAAGGAAACTCGCATCTTTAAAAGGATTTGATAACAAGAAAGAGTTTAATTTCTTATGGGTTGTTGAGTTTCCACTCTTTGAATTCGATGAAATTGAGAATAGATATGTTGCAGCACATCATATGTTTACCATGCCAAAGAAGGAACACATAGGTATGCTTTCAACCGATCCTTTAAAAGTCAGATCCGACACCTATGATCTTGTATGTAACGGTGTTGAACTTGCATCCGGAAGCATAAGAATACATGATAGAAACATACAGAAGGAAATAATGAAAATTATCGGTATGAGTGAAGATGAACTCTACTCTAAATTTGGTTTTCTACTTGATGCTTTTAAATATGGTGCTCCACCACATGGAGGAATAGCCCCGGGTATAGACAGGTTTGTTTCACTCTTACTTGAAAGAGAAAACATAAAGGATGTTATAGCGTTTCCGAAAACTCTCAATGGAGTCGGAGTGATGGAGAATACTCCAGATTATGTTTCTTCGAAACAATTAAAAGAGTTAAATATAAAGGTGGTGAATGATGAATAAAATAAGAAAATATCCCGATCCGGTTTTAAGAATAAAATCTGATGAAGTGAAGATTATAGATAGATCTATTTTAAATATAGTAAAATTGATGAAAGAGAATATGCTTCTTGAAGATGGTATAGGACTTGCCGCAAATCAAATAGGAATAACTAAAAGGATAATTCTAATAGCTTTTGAAAATGAACCTGAAATTATGTTCAATCCAGAAATAATATGGAAATCTGATGATGAAGATTATATGACTGAAGGTTGCCTATCCTTTGAAAATCTTGTAGTGGAAATCAAAAGAAAAAAATCGGTTAAAATAGCATATAAAAACCTTGAAAATCAGCCTGTTGTCAAAATTCTGGATGGTATCTATGCAAGAGTTGCTCAACACGAGATAGATCATTTGAATGGTATCCTTATAGTGGATTATCTTGAACCTATGGAAAAATTAAATTATAATATTAATATTTTAAACAAAAAGGAGAAAATTGATGAAAAAAATCGAAATTGAATGGAAGGAGAATCTTCTATTCTCTTCTAAAAAAGAGAATGCTGAAATTTTTATGAATTCAACACTTGATTCGGAAACTATGAAAAATTATTTTGCGCCTATGGAACTCCTCCTTGTTTCACTTGCAGGCTGTACCGGTATGGATGTTATGGCGATTTTAAAAAAAATGAGGCAGAATATTACCAAATTTAAAGTTTCCATAAGTGCGGAAAGGGCTCCAGAACATCCTAAAATCTATACGAAAATAAATATTCATTACTATTTTGAAGGTAAGAATGTTGAAAAGGAAAAAGTAGAAAGAGCCATAGACCTCTCTTTTAATAAATACTGCTCAGTGACAGCAATGTTGAAGAAAAGCTCCGAAATGGGGTTTACCTATGAGATTAAAAACATTTAATATTTTTTTGTTAATTTTGTTTATCAACACTATAATTTTTTCTCAGGATATCGATAGATTGTATCTTGAAGGAAAAAAAATGATTGATGATAAAAATTTTCAGGAAAGTATTAAAATTATCGATATCTTTATTTCACAATATCCTGAAAATATAAAAACAAAGGATCTGGTAGTAGATTTTGTAAGAAAAACCCCATTGGAATTTTTTACTGAAAAACTCGTTTACTCTGAGTTTCTAACCGAAAAGTTTCCATTTGACTCAACAACTAACAATATAAGAATTGAAATCGCAAATTTGTTGATTAACAAAAAACTCTATTTTGAATCATTCAAATGGATATATCAGGTGTATAAATTTTCAGAAGAGAATGTTACGAACAAAAATAATGCACTAAAGAATATACAAAATCTTATTAAAGGTTATCTTAACGAGAGTGAACTTGAATACATTTACTATAATTACAACGATGATGTGATAAATCCTGTTATATTGTTCGCTTTATATAACATTTACAGTTCAAAAAATGATCTTGAAAAAGCGGAAATATATAAACAGAAACTTATCAAAGATTATCCAGAATCTGAAGAAACCTCAAAAGGTATATTCAAACTGAAGGAAGTAAAAAAAAGTAAGTATAAAATAGCATTACTTTTGCAACTGACAGGGGATCTCTCAAAGTTTGGTGAGCAGATTTTAAAAGGTTGTGCCATAGCGAATGAAAATGAAAATCTTGATATTTCAATATTTGATACTGAAGGAAATTCTTTAAAAACTATACAACTTATAGATTCTATATACAAAGATAAGAGATATATCGCGGTTATTGGTCCTGTAACGAGTAATGAAACCGCACTTGTTGCCTCTTATCTCTACAGTGGCAAAATACTTCCAGTTTTCTCTCCAACGGCTACAGATGGTGAATTACTCAATCTGAACGATAATATTTTTCTATTAAACCGAACACTTGTGGAAGAGGCTATGTTTACAGCACAGGTTATGAAACAGGATTCAAAAATTGTAAATGTTGGTTTGATATATCCCGATGATTCTTTTGGAAGAAGTTTGGGAAATGCTTTCAAAAGGGAGTCTAAAAGAGTTGGAATTAACATAATTTTTGATATACCCTATACTCCCGGGATACAGGATTTTTCAGAAACTGTAAAACTTATTAAAAAAATGAATTTTGATGCGATATATCTCCCAACATCCTATGAGGATGCCATTTTACTCACAACGCAACTGGCATTCGGTGATATAGATTGTTATATCTATGGATCCTCATTGTGGAATAATGAAAATCTGGTGAGAATGGCAAAAGATTACTTAAATAAGACTTATTTTATATACCCCAAAATGGCTGATGATTTTTCAAGTGAAAGACAGAATTTTAAAATGGAATATTATAATAGATTCGGAGAGGAACCTGAAAGGTTTGTATATATATCGTATGATCTGATAAAATTTATTTCACAGATGATAAAAAAAGGTATTAAGGATAGAAAATCAATAAACGATTATGTTAAAAATGTTGATGATTATAAGGGCATATCTGGAAGATTGACCTTTAAAAAGAATAGGTTGAATTTTGATGTCTATATATTTGAAAACTCAAAATTTGTTAAAAAGGAGTAGATATGAAACTTCAAAAGGATGAAATCAAAAAAAATAATAAGGGAATCAGATTTTCAACAACAAGTATGATTATTTTTTTTGTTGCTATAGTTTTGTTGATAATAGGATATATTTTACTTTCAAAAGGTGATCTTAAAATCGCTCCAGTTTTACTTTCACTCTCTTATGTTGTTTTGATACCGCTTGCGATATACAAAAAATGAAGAGACTAATTTTATTTTTTGTTATAGTTATAAGTCTTTCGATTTTCTCTCAGGAAGCCACTGATATTTTTAAACAGGTGCTTTTACTTGAAAATGAAGCTTTCAGCATCGCACCAGCATATGGAGATATGCTTAAAGGAGAGGGTTTAGTATCCGATATAGATTTTGACATAATGAGGGAAAAATATAAAGAGGTTCTTTCCGAAGGGGAGAAAAATCCCTTCATCTATCTGGCATACGGCTTCACATTCCATTATAAAAAAGATTATGATTCTGCCAATTTTTATTTTGAAAAGGCTTCAAACATCTCGAATTTAGATTATCTTTTGCATTTAAGACTATATCAGATATATTCTATCAATGTTGTTAAGAGAATGATGGATTACGAACTTGGGCAACTTGATAAACTTAAATATATGATAGGTGCAACATCACTCCCTGAAATAGCAGCATATCTTAATTTTGTTGCGATCGAAAGCTATCGAAACAAAAAAACGGATGATGCTTTAACATATCTTTTACTTGCAACAAAACTCGATCCTTTTAACATCCAAATTGTTAACAACATTCTCAATTTGAGTATTAAAGAAAAAAGATTTGAATATATTGGTTTTGCAATGGCTAAATTTAAAAATTATTTTAAGGATGATGTGGCAAAAATTATTTTTATTTACAATATTTTGAAATTCACAAGATATTTTGTTTTAATATTCTTTCTGTTTATAGTTATAACATTGATGATAAAAAACCTCGACAAATATTTATATTTTTTTCATAGATACATAAGAATAAAACTGCTACCAAAACAAAAGATATTTCTCGCACTTTTAATATTATTTTTACCGTTGATTTTACAGATGAATTTAATCCTCTGGATTTTCTATGCCACAATAATAACATTTTCATTTTTTGAAAAAAAAGAAAAAATATTTTTGATAATAGTCTTATTACCAACTTTTCTCATACCTTTTATCTATAAGATCGAATCACATATAATAGGTGTATTGAATCCTGACAATAACATAAATGTGATATTAAAGGCTGAAAATTCTTACTGGAATGCGAAACTTTTCAACAGGCTTAACACTTTACTCGAAGAGGAACCGTTCAATACAGCGCTTCTTTTTTCAAAAGCTAAACTTTACAAGAAGGGTGGTTTTTTTGAAAATGCTGAAGAAGAATATTCGAAAATACTTTTGAAAGGGGAAAGTTTTGCTGAATTATATAATAATCTTGGTAACCTTATGTTTCTTAAAGGTTTTTACAACAAGGCTATAGATTATTACAATAAATCTATTGAAATTTCTCCCGATCTTGCTGAACCCTATTATAATCTTGGTCAGGTTTATCTTAAATTGTTGAATCTCCAGAAATCAAACGAGTATGTTGAAATAGCCAATAAGTTGAATTATGAACTTATAAGTTCTTTTCTTGAAAACACCGATGAGAACTTTTACAACACTGTTGTCATCGATTGTCCTTTACCTGAAAAATACATATGGGAAGAATTTGCGAAAAGAAAAAAAATAGAGAATACACCTATTATGATGGGATTGAGAATAGGTATCTACAATCTACTTTCATTCTTCACGATTATATTATCTATCATTTTAAACTTTTTATCTTCACACAGAATAAGAATATCAAGATGTTATACCTGTAATAAACCTATATCCGAAGGTGATAGGATAAAATATAATGAAAAATATATCTGTAAAGATGATTATGCCATAATAAATGATACCATCTCTGATCTGTTGAAAGTTAGAAAATTCGAATCCTTTGTTAGAATCAAAAAAAAGAAGAATTTTATTCTAAGAAAAATATTATCTGTTATTTTTCCGGGGCTTGGTAAAATATATAAGGGAAGTTATTTTACAGGTATTATGCTTTTAGTTTTCTCTTTAAGTTTATTGATTTTGATTTTATTTAAAGATCTTTTCCTTACGAGAAATCCGAACTTTAAAATAGGTATTCAACTCTTTGATGTTAAATTTCTTTTCCTTGGAATTTTGATCTTATTCTATTTTATAAGTTTTATAACAACGAGGAAGGAAAAATGAAAGGAGAATTGAGATCCCGTGATGACCTGCCAAACATAATAGGTTTTGTCGCACAAACGGAAAAAACCGGTGTTCTCGTGCTTAACAGAAAAAATGACAAAATTGAGATAGGTTTTATAAAAGGTAATGTAAACGGTGCTGTTTATACAAGGGGTGGTATACAGGAGTTAATAAAGGAATACCTTGTAAACAGTGGGAAGATTTCTTTTGAAGATTTTAAAAAGATTCTTGAACTTCATAAAGAGACAAAACTTCCACTTGAAAAGATATTGGTGGATGAAAAATATGTTGATACCCAGCAGTTAAAAGAGATCATTCATTTTAAAATACAGGAAATTTTTGATGAACTCTTTTCCTGGGATAATGGTTCCTACGAATTTATAGAAGATCTTGTAATGTATCCGAATTCAACCATCAAAGTGAGTTTGAACACTCAGGGACTTATGATGGAGGGTATGAGAAGAATGGATGAATTGCCAAACATTGTAAACACATTGCCCTCATTGGATATATTCTTCAAAAGGGTCGATGATACAAAGATCCCTGAAAACCTGGGTGTAGAAGAAAAAAGAATACTTGAAATTTTAACAACTGAAAACTCTTTGGGTGATTTGATAAGATCAAGTGGACTTGGTAAATTTTTAACATATCAGGCTGTATACAACCTTTTGAGAATGAACATTATTGAAAAGACAAAAAAGATTGAAACAAAGGTAGAAGAAATAAAAGAGAGGAAAGAAAAAAAAGTTATCAATTTCTACGAGGTCTTGGTATGGTCTTTGTTGATAATTTTTCTTGTTATCATAACATCATCAGGTTTTTATATAAAAAAATTTTATCCCAGATTTCTAACCTATCAAACCATAAAAAACAGGGCAACCGATAAATATGCTCTTGAAAATATGGATTATCTTTTAACAGTTTATTTTCTAAATTTTAAAAAATATCCTGAAAATTTAAAAGAGATATCAGATCTTAAATGGATCGATGCTCTTTCCGTAAATAGATTCTTCTATATGAAAACGGAATTCGGTTATGTTCTTAGACCACTTGAGGAGTAATCTTATGAAAAATTTAAAACTTTTTATCGTATCAATTTTTCTATTACTTTTGTTCTTATCCTGTCAAAACAATTCATCAAAAAAGACTGAAATAACCTTCTGGCATGTAATGGGTGGACCTACGGGAGATGCTTTAAAAGAGATAATCGATTCTTTTAACCTTTACAATCCTGAATATAGAATCGTTCCGATTTCAGTTGGCACATATGAGGCTCTTTCCACAAAATTGATGGCTTCGATGTCCAATCCACCTGTTCTCTCCCAGGTTTACGAATCCTGGACAAACGAGTTTTACAGTAATGGTATACTTACACCTTTTGAAACTATTCTTGATGAAGATTTTAAGAAAGAGTTGATGGATGATCTTTTTGAAATCTTTATAAAAGATAACACTTTCAACGGGGTTCTCGTTTCACTTCCATTTAACAAATCGGTTCCAGCATATTTTTATAACAGGGATCTTTTTGAAAAGTTTTCTATTACAGAATTTCCAGAAAACTGGGACAAATTTTTAGAGGTTATGAAAATTTTAACCGTTGATTATGACCATGATGGAACGATAGATCAGTATGGGACAGCTTTTAACATAAATGTTTGGATGTTTGAATGCAGACTCTTTCAGTATGGAGGGGAACTCGTTGATTCAATGATTTATCCAAAATTCAACTCCGATGCTGGAGTTAAATCTTTAAGTATAGAAAAAAGAATAATCAACGAAGATAGATCCGGATATATAACAACGGGATATCAACAACAGGATGATTTCCTTGCAAAAAAAGTAGCAGCAATCTATGGATCAATCGTATCATTATCCTTTATCATGGATGCAAATCCGGATTTTAAATTGGGTATCGCTCCAGTTCCGATGGGTGATAAAAAAGGTGTGGTAATCTCAGGAACGAATATTGCGCTTTTTAAAAAATCTACTTTAAAACAAAAGGAGGGAGCAATCAAATTTATAAAATTCTTTTTATCACCCAATATTCAATCAAAATGGTCAAGTAGAACAGGATATATTCCCGTTAGAAAAAGTTCTCTTGAATCCGAAACGCTTAAAAGACATTTTGAAAGATTCAGTGGTTTGAAGGAAGTATATATGCAGATAGAAAACGCTTATATGGAACCACAGGATAGGTTATGGTACCTTGGAAGGAAATATCTCGGTAATGCTCTAGAGTATGCTATCAAAGCAAATATGGATAGTAAAAAAGCACTTGATGAGGCTGCAGATAAGATAATAGATGAGATGAAGAAGAAAAGATGAAAAAACAAAATTTGGGAGTTATTGAAAATTTTAAGGATGTGATAGTTGTAGTGAAAACTGATAAGAGTATAGGAACAGGATTCATATTCGATCAATCTGGAATAGTTATTACAAATGCACATGTTATCGAGGATACAAGCGAATGTGAGATTCAAATGTTTGACAAAAAGAGTTATAAAGGTAAGATTATAGAATCAAATTTTGATCTTGATATTGCTTTTATAAAAATAGAGACCAATGAAAAGTTTCATAAGGCAAAGGTTGCTACGAAGAAGGATTATAAAGTTGGCGATGAGGTTTTCGCCTATGGTAATCCATTCGGTTTTGAAGATACTGTAACGAAAGGGATAATATCCGCACTTGATAGAGAGATTAACGGTTTCAACTACATACAAACCGATGTTTCAGTGAATCCCGGTAATTCCGGTGGTCCATTGATAGATACCAAGGGAAGAATAATAGGTATAAATACTTTGAAAATTGCTGATGCTTCGGGAATAGGTTTCGCGATTCCAATAGTTGATATACTTGGTTATTTAAAACTCGCCATACAGAAATTTAAATTAACACCGGATGGCATATACTGTAATGTATGTGGATACAGAAATATAAATAGTAACAAATGGTGTGAAAATTGTGGAGCTAAACTTCCACAATTATCGGAAGAAAAAGGCAAAAAAAAATTTAAAAAATGTGTTGCATGCGGTGAAAAAAATGATGTTGATGCAATATGGTGCAAAAGATGTGGCCATAAACTTGATGCGGAGTAAAATATGGATATCTTGAATATAGTCAAAAAAATATTTGGACCGGAAAAAAATGATCAACTGGAAGATATTTTAAAAATTATAGAAGAGATACTTTCAACTGTTGGGACAAACATGGAAGAATCGAAACTTGATACTACAGATAATAATATGTTTGGATGGCTTTTTAAAATAGGGATCGCTCAGATTTTTCTTTATCTTATAAAAGATGAGAATAAGTTTTACATAAAAATAATCTCACCATTAACATATCTACCCAAAAACAATATATTGCCCTTTTACAGAAAATTACTTGAGGAGAACCTATTGTTGAACGATCTATCGATAGGGGTTGATAAAAATATTGCGGTTCTTTTCTGTATAAAAAATATTGAAGATATAGATTATGAAACTTTAAAAAAATTGGTTGAAAACATAGCAGAAACACATTCACAGATGACCGAAAAATTGGTTGAGGAATTTCAAACTAAAATATTCGAATAAAAAATGGAGGTAATCAGATGAAAAAGGATCTTGTTTCGATTCTCGATTTAACAAAAGAAGAAATTTTGGATATCTTCAAACTCGCAAAAAAGGTAAAAAAGGAAGTGAAAGCAAAAAAATATCGTAACTCTTTCAACCAGATGACCCTTGCTATGATTTTTGAGAAACCATCTCTTAGAACAAGGGTTAGTTTTGAAACAGGGTTTACACAACTTGGTGGTCATGCCATATATCTTGGTCCAAAAGATATTTCCCTTGGTTTGCGGGAGAGTGTCCCCGATATAGCGAGAAATCTTGACAGGATGGTAGATATAATTATGGCAAGAACATTTTCACATAAATCCGTAGAAGATCTTGCAAAATATTCATCAGTTCCAGTTATCAATGGCCTTTCGGATAAGGAACATCCCTGTCAGGTGCTTGCTGATTATTTGACCATAGAGGAACATAAAGGGAAAACGAGTAATCTAAAGTTTACCTTTGTTGGTGCAGGTAATAATATGAGTCATTCGTTAATGCTTATATCCTCTATGCTTGGTTCAGATTTTTATCTGGCATGTGCAAAAGGATATGAACCGGATGATCAATATGTTCAAAAATCTAAAGAGATGGCGGAAAGAAATGGTTCAAAAGTTGTTATAACAAACGATCCCGTTGAGGCTGTAAAAGGTGCAGATGTTGTTTATACCGATGTATGGGCATCAATGGGTGAAGAGTCTGAAAAAGAGATAAGAGCAAAGGCTTTCAAAGATTATCAGGTGAATATGAAACTTTTTAAGAATGCAAAACCCGATGCGATCTTTATGCACTGTTTACCAGCCCATAGGGGAGAAGAGGTGACCGATGATGTTATAGATTCTAAGAATTCTGTTGTTTTCGATGAAGCGGAAAACAGATTACATGCACAGAAGGCTGTAATGTTAACATTACTGGGGGTTAACAAATGAAAATGATATTTAATGAAAATGCGCCAAAACCTGTTGGTCCATATAGCCAGGCGATAAAAGTAAACAATTTGCTCTTCATCTCAGGAACATTACCGATAGATCCCAAAACAGGCGATATGATAAAAGGTTCCATTGAAGAACAGACCGATAGAGTTTTAAAAAATGTTGGTATAATACTAGAAGGTGAAAAACTTTCTTTTAAAAATCTTGTGAAAGTGACAATTTTTATAAGGAATATGGCAGATTTTCAAAGAATCAACAGTGTTTATGAAAAATATTTTAAAAATATTTTCCCATCGAGATCGGTTGTCGAAGTATCGGGGCTGCCAAAAGATAGCCCCATTGAAATGGAGGCTATAGCATCATATGAAAATTAGATATTTTATGAAGGTTTCTGGCAGTGGCAACGATTTTATAATAGTTGATAACAGGAATGGTCTTTTAAGACCATCCCCTGAATACATACGCAAATTATGCTCACCTAAAACCGGTATAGGTGCTGATGGTTTGATACTGCTTGAAAAATCTACAAGAGGATTTAATTTCAAGATGAAATATTACAACAACGATGGTCGCGAAGCGGATATGTGTGGTAACGGAGGGAGATCAATTGTGCTTTTTTCATATCTTATGGGGATAACAAAAAATAAAGAAATAATTTTCGAATCAAAGAAAGGTTTACATGAAGCAGAGATCAAAAATAAAAATGTCATAAAATTACAATTATCAAAGCCTCATAGTTTTAAAGAAAATATTAAAGTTGAAACCTCATATGGTAAATTGAATGGCCATTTTGTTAATACAGGTGTTCCGCACTTTATCATAGAAACAAAAAATCTTGATAGGATCGATGTAAAGACTATTGGAAGAGATATAAGATTTTCAAAAATATTTAAACCAGAGGGGACAAATGTAGATTTTGTTAATTATGATAAAAATCTTTTAAAGATAAGGACATACGAAAGGGGCGTTGAAGATGAAACCCTTTCCTGCGGAACAGGTTCGGTGGCTTCTGCTCTGATCATAGCAAAAAAATATAATATAAAATCCCCTATAACTGTTCTCGCTAAATCTGGTGAAAAACTAAAAGTCTATTTTGATACGGATTATGAAAAAGTCTTTTTGGAGGGTAAGGTTACACCTGTTTTCCTCGGTTACAATCTTTTATGAGAATACTCTTTTACATAATATTACTTTTACCTTTACTGATAAATTCTTTTAACATACTCTCCCAAAGAGATCTTCTTCTGGTAGAAAATTTTTTTGCTTCAGAACTAAATGACTATAAAATGCTTGATTCGATAGGTGATATATATTTAAAAAATGTTTTAAAGAAAATTGCCATAAATGAATTTTTAAAAAGAAAAGAATTTGAAAAAATTGTAGATATAGAGTTTGAGTTAAAAGAGACCTACTTAAACATTCTTTTAAAAAACCAGACGGATACAACAATTTTGAACTATTTTAATGCAAGAGGTATAAAGATTCAAAATTATACTCTTGATTTAAAATATGCTCTTACTGATAAAAAAAATATAAAATCTTTCGTCTTGAAGTATCCTATGGATAAAATCTCAATAAAATTTTTTAAAGAGAACCCTTCATTGTTCGATTTTAATGATTCCATCCTTATTTTTAAAAAAAATTTTTTAAGTGAAAATTTTTTTGATCTTGTGGACACATTAAGAATCTCCACGCTGGAAAATTTTTTTGTAATTTTTAAAAAAGATGATACTCTGGAGATTAAAAAGGTAATAAATTCAAATTTTGATCTATTCGATAGAATTGAGAGTAAAAGTTTTAAAATAAAATACTCTAAATTTTTAAATGAACAGAATTTAAAAGGTAATTATATTTATTTTCTTGGAAGATATTATGAAAAAAACAGAGAATACAAAAAGGCACTTGAACTATACCGTAAAGTTAAAGATGATGAAGCGATCTTAAGGATAATCGCTATTTTAAGAAATGAGAATGTTGTTGGAATATATGATTCCATAATAAGAAATTATAATGGAAATGATCTAAATTTTCTTTATCATAAGGCTAAATATTTATATAATGTTGATAAAAAAATATCAGATTCAATTTTTGAAATCGTCTCCAAAAATTTCCCATTTTCTCTTTACTCTGTTCGTTCATTTATACATTTAAACAAAAAAATTGAATTTTTGGATGTAAAATATTCAAAAGATTCTTTACTTTTAAAACTTTTTCAACTTTTTGCAGAAAATGGTTATTCTAACTTTTTCAAAGATTATCTCAACGAACTTTACAAAGCGAATACTGTTGATAGAGATTATTTGATCTATCTTTTTGATAAATTTGGATTTTATAACTATTCTATTTATTATTCAGAAAATATGATCAAATCGGGTAAAAATTATAAAAAATATTTAAAATTTTTATTTCCAACACCCTATCTTGATATCTTTAAAAAGATTGGAAAAGAGGAAGATATGGATTATTCTTTACTTCTTGCATTAGCCAGAGAAGAATCCTCATTTTCTAAAGATGCCATCTCTTCAGCTTCTGCAAAGGGAATAATGCAACTTATGGATTTTGTTTATGATTCATTTTATAAGGATAAAGATTATTTTAATGAAGAAAAGAATATTCGAGTTGGAGCCAAACATTTAAAAAGTTATTTAAAGGAGTTTCCCGATTCACCCGTTGAAGCTATCATGGCATATAATGGTGGTGTGAATACTGTAAAAAGATGGAAGAGAAAATACTCCGATTGGGAACTTTTTATTGAAAGTATTCCATATCTGGAAACTAAAAATTTTGTAAAAAAGGTTTTACGATCCTATTATTTTTATAAATTTGTGCTTAAAGTATCATAGAAAAAGTAAATTGGAATTAAAAAAGAATTTTCGGGATCAATGGGTTCATTATTTCTTGTGATTTTGTAAAATACGGATGAGGTTAAGGTTCTTCCCGTTTTTCCCGCGATTCCAATTTTTTGACCTTTTTTCACATACTCTCCACCTCTAACATTTATTATCGAAAGATGGGAAAACTCTACTTCATAAAGTCCGCTATCTATTATAACCGTATTACCATTTTTTTTGTTTTTTATACCTGCGAATTTGACAACTCCTGAAACTGTTGAGAATACATCACTGTTGGGATCTGCTACAAAAAGTATACCTTTTGAAATTTTTTCATTCTCAGTAAAAGGATCCAGAATTTTTCCATATCTTCTTAAAACCCATCCATTTATGGGAACAAGGGAAGGTATTCTTTCATTGTTTTTTCTATTTTTTATAAAATTTAATGCCGAATCAGAAACCTGTTTAAAATATTCAACAACAAATAAAAGTGTATCAAGATTTGAAGTTAATTCTATATCATAAGTCTTTTTTTCAATTTCACCCGAAAAGAAATTAACAAAAGGAACTAAAAGTTTTATATTCTGTTTTAAATCCGTTATCTGAGATTTTACAGAGTCTATATTACTTTTTATTTCTTTATTTTTTTGTGAAAGTATTTCGATTTCCTGTTTTGTTTTTTTTACCTGTGAAAATTTATTGATGTTTCTTAAATTTCGAATTGTTATAAAAGTAAGTATACTCAACAAAAAGATCGTTAACAGAATAATCAAAGGAATAAGAACGGAATATGTTTTTATCTCCCTCGGTTTGGATGAATCGTGGGGGATAATTGATATATTGATTTTTCTTTTTTTAAGAGATTTATCCATTGTATGGCTCCAGTATATTTTTGGTCATATCTTTCAACTTGTTTATAGCACGTTCCTTTATCTGTCTTACCCGTTCTCTTGAGATGTTAAGTTCTTTCCCTATCTCTTCAAGAGTATGTGGACGATACCCTTCAAGACCAAAATATTTTTTTAATACATAGGATTCCTTCTCTGATAACTTTTCAAGTTGATTTTTCAATGTCTCCTTATATCTTTTTCTTAAAAGAACTTCTTCAGGTGAAAGGTCGTTTTCTTTAACAATGGTATCACCAAGGTAAAGGTTATCGGTTCCCTCTAAAGGATCGGATAAAGATAATTCGATTTTATTCATATTTACAATATTTTTAACCTCATTTTCAGAAATCCCGAGTTTATCTGAAATTTCCTTAAAGGTCGGTATCCTATTCTCTTTGTCGATAATTTCATTTTGCACTCTGTTAACATTGTTTATTTTTGTTATCTGTGATAAAGGTATCCTTATATTGCTGTTGTTTTCGAGGATAGCCTTTATGATGGATTGTCTTATCCACCAAACTGCATATGAAATGAATTTAACATTTTTGTCAGGATCGAATTTTTGTGCCGCCTTTATCAATCCAAAATTTCCTTCATTGATCAGTTCGAATAGAGAGAGTCCTTTCCCCTGATACTCTTTAGCCACATTTACAACAAACCTTAAATTTCCGAGTAAAAGTTTTTCCAATGCCTTCTTATCTCCATTTTTAATTTTCCGTGCAAGTTCCTTTTCCTCTTTTTCAGAAAGTAAGGGATACTTTTTAATTTCCCTTAAATATATCTCAAGCGAGTTATCGTTAAACTCTTTTATCTCTACCTTCCTTAAAAAAACTATTTAATTTTTATGACAACCCATATGTTAATGTTGCCTCTTTTAACGGTAAACAGAAGATCCTGATTATTTTTAAATTTGTTTTGAACATTTTTAAAATCGTTAACATTGTCTATTAAAATATTTTCAATCTTAGTTATCACATCTCCTATCTGTAAACCAGCTTCAATAACAGGTGATGTTTGATCTATTGAAGTTATCACAACACCATTTTTAACTTTTATATCAAATTTCTGTTTATTTTCAGGTGTAATATTTTCGACCTCTATTCCAAGCCAGTTATCTTTTAAATCTTTGTTTTCTTCTGTGGATGAGATATTTTCTACAAGTTCACCGATCTTTACATTCAAATTTATTCTTTTTTTGTCTCTTATGATTACTATTTTAACATCTTTTCCAACCTTTGTTTGAGCCACAAGAATTCTAAATTTGTTGACATTTTCTACAACCTTACCATCATATTCAACTATCACATCACCTTCTTTTAATCCAGATTTTGATGCCGGTGAATTATCCTCTACCTGAGAAACCAGTATACCAGTTTGATCCTCTTTTAAACCAAATTTCTTTTTTAATTCCGATGTAAGTTCCTGTGGGTATATACCAAGATAACCTCTAGAAACAACTCCTTTATCTTTCAATTGATTCACTATCATGACAACAAGGTTTGAGGGTATTGCAAAACCGATTCCAACATTCCCACCAGATGGGGATGCGATAGCAGTGTTTACACCTATAACATTCCCATAGATATCTACAAGTGGTCCGCCTGAATTACCAGGGTTTATCGAAGCATCGGTTTGAATAAAATCTTGATAAACCGGGCCCTCTCCCAGGTTTATGTTTGATCTGTTTTTTGCTGAAATTACACCGACGGTTATTGTTCCATCAAAACCAAATGGATTACCTGCAGCCATAACCCAATCACCAACCTGTATACTATCTGAATCACCAAAATTTAGATATGGTGTGTTTTTTACATTTTTTAATTTCAACAACGCTATATCGGTTCTTTCATCTTTTCCAACAATCTCTATTTCTTTATCTTTAAAGACTCTTCCATCTATCAGTTTAACGGTAATATTTTTTGCATTTCTTATCACATGGTTATTTGTTACTATATATCCATCTGATGTGATTAAAAATCCTGTTCCAAGTGAAGTGTTTCTATTTTCAAGTTGAGGAAAATCTTTGAAAAATTCTCTAAAAAAAGGATCATCAAAAGGGAAAAAGGGGGAAACTTTTACAACCGTTTCAGAAGAAATATGAACCACAGCAGGGCTGACTTTTTTGGCTAATTCTCTAAAATTGGGATACGCTGAGTTTGAATAATCTGCTGATATTATTTTAACCTCTCCGGAAGTTTGTGCTTCAACCCTATCCACTATTTTTGCGAAAACTATGCCAAGCATAAAGACAGAAACTATTGTAAAAAGAATAAGTAAAACTCTTTTCATAATTCCTCCTTTAGATCAAATCTTTTAATTTTTCATTTTATAATATAATTTATAATTGTCAAGTAAATAATGGTAATACTTGACTTGAAATTAGCATAATATATTATAAAAAGATGGAATCTGAAAGAAACATTAGGGATGGTTTTAAAGTTACAATCGTTGGAATTTTTATAAATATAATTCTTATTTTTCTAAAATTGTTTCTTGGATTTTTAGGAAAAAGTAAGGCTCTTATGGCGGATGGTTTACATTCTCTATCGGATCTGGTAACAGATATTTTTGTCATCATCGGGTTAAAATTTTCATCTATTCCAAAAGATGAATCTCATGACTATGGACATGGTAAAATAGAAACTTTTATTGTAATGGTTATTGGAGCGATTCTATTTTCTGCAGGCATTATCATACTATTTTCATCGATAAAATCTATAGTCTTAATTTTTAAAGGTGTTGATTTAAAACAGCCGGATCCTGCAACTTTTTTAATCGCTTTATTATCGATAGTGTTAAAAGAATGGCTTTATAGATATACCATGGTTGTTGCTGAAAAATTCAAGAATCAATCTTTGAAAGCTAATGCCTGGCATCATAGGAGTGATGCATTCTCATCGATCGCTGTAACTTTTGGTATACTCTTTTCAATCGTTAACAAAAAATTGGTAATTATGGAATCTTTTGCAGCAATTGTAGTTGTATTTTTTATATTGAAAGTCTCCATAAACATTTTAAAAGCATCATTTGAAGAGTTAACTGAAAAATCCTTAAAAGAGGAAGAAGAAAAAGAGATTATAGAAATTATAGGTTCTGTTGAGGGAGTAAAGAACCCCCATGAAATTCAAACCAGAAGGATAGGACAATATATCGCTGTGGATATTCACATTGAAGTTGATAAGGATATTTCTGTTGAAAATTCACATCGGATAACTGAAAAAATTGAAGAAAAATTATTGGAAAGATTCAAAAACAAGATATATATAAATATACATGTTGAACCATTTTTAGAAGGGGAGGGATAGACTCTCCCCTGTAAAGAAGAAAATATTATTTAGTAATGGGAAATTGAGATTCAGAGACAAGATTTATTTTGTTGACAGAATCCGAAAGGATTTCGGTTGAAACCGTTAAAGTATAAAATTTTCCAGTTTCCAGTAGTTTATCACCAGAATATGTTATCTGTGTATCCGCAGTTTCCATATTCCATATAGGATTATATGTATTATCGAGAAGTGTAACAACATATTTTGTAGCCTGATCGACTTTTTTAAAATAGAACGTTAGACCCTTTGCCGAAACATTTGTATCTTTTGGTGTTGGATAATATATGAAGAAGTCTGGGATATTTATTGAATATTTATATAAGAATGTTTCATCTTTTGAAATTTTAAAGAAATATTGTCCACTTTTTTGAACCTGATCGGTGTAGAAATCACTCTTTTTAAGTTCAATAGCAAGAGGTTGCTGATATGAGGAATCGTTACCTTCAGATTTTTCAATAAGTATATACTTGCCTTGAGGTTCTTCTTTTAATTCCCAGTAGAGTGTTATTTCACCTGAAGAATAATTCTTAAACTCTTTTTGAGAGTTTTTTAAATCGGTAAATATGATCTTATTGCTGTAATTTACATCGTACTTATATTTCCCTTCTATAACAGGGGCTTTGGAACATGATATCAACAACATACCAAGAAAAAGAAATGCGAAAAATTTTTTCATCTTTTATACCTCCATTTTTAATTCGAGGAATTATATTTCTAATTTATAAAAATGTCAATACATAATGGTTATATGCCAAATGAAAGCGGACCAGATAATGGTTAACTTTTATGAGAGGAAAGAGTATAATAGAGGGAAGCAAAAAAAATTATTCAGATTATGTGAGAAAGTAAATGAAATGTATTTTAAGTATGGAAATGCAAAGAATCAGAGAGAGAGGAAGGAACGAAAGATCAAAATTTTGTAACAAGATGGATACAATCTCCCTCTCTTTGTGAGTGAAACTGAGCAATCTCTTTACTGTGGTAAATACTGTTTGTAAAACAAATGAATAGTCAAAAAACGGATTGCAGACTCAGAAGTATGAAAGCCAAGCAGGACTCTCATAATGACAGAAGAAAGGCGTTCGCAATGATAGAAAATATTCATAAATGATAAATCATATGAAAAATAATTTACCAAAATCCTGTCTCTTGACAGAGAGCCATTATAAGGAATCAGCAGTAATAAAAGAAATGGAGTTCAAAATAAATGAAAGATCTAAGAAAAAGTATAAAAAGGCGGTTAACTTTTATTTGTCATATAACCTATAATTTAATACTTAATAGTTTATAATATGTTGAAAATTTGAAAAATCAAATTATAATCTAAAAAAAGGGGTTTTTATGAAAAATTTTGTTTTTTATAATCCGGTAAAGATCGTTTTTGGTGTTGATTCTTTTTTTAAAACTGGTGAATACATTAATCAAATAGGTAGAAAACATCTGATAGTAATAGGTAAGGGATCTGTAAAAAAGAATGGCTTACTTGAAAGACTTCAACAAATATTGGATAAAAATAATTCAGAATATTTTATTCTGGAGGGTGTTAAACCTAACCCTGTGATTGAAAAAGTCAAAGAAGGGATTGAACTTGCACAAGAAAATGGCATAGATTCCATAATCGCTTTTGGAGGTGGAAGTGTCATAGATACCGCAAAAGCCATAAGTGCAGGTTTTTATTATAAAAATGATCCATGGGATCTTTTTGAAAAGAATGTGAATATTCAAAAGGCTTTACCGATTATGGTGATACTTACAGTTTCTGCAACCGGAAGTGAGTTCAATCCGATCTCGGTCGTACAGAATGATAGTTTAAAACATAAGATAAGATTTCAAAGTGAAAAGATTTTTCCAAAAATCTCAATACTCGATCCGGTTTTAACAACCACTTTACCTGCAAATTATACAGCCTTTGCTTCTGTTGATATCATATCACATGTTGTTGAAGGTTACTTTACTTCTGAAGATTTTAATACTCCGATACAGGATGGATTTGTTGAAACCATAGTTAAAACTGTTATAAATTCAACATATAAAGTTTTAAATGATCCTGATAATGTAGAAGAGAGAGCGAATATAATGTGGGCAGCGGCTCTTGCTTTGAGTGGAATAACAACCTCCGGTATTGGGAAATTCAGATTTGAAAATCATCTTATAGAACATGCTTTAAGTGCAATATACGATATACCCCATGGCGCTGGACTCTCAATAGTTATTCCAGCATGGATGAAAGTGAATAAAAAAAGATTATCTAAAAAATTTTCTCTTTTTGGAAAAAATGTTTTCGGGATCGAAGGGAATGAAGAATATGTGGTTGATGAAACCATAAATACTCTTGAATCGTTTTTTGATAAGATAAAGTCTCCAACAAGACTTTCCAGTTATAACATAACGGATTTTGAAGAAATAAAGAAAAATGTTATCGAATGTGCTCCTTCACGGAATTTAAAAATTGATTATGAATATATTTCCGAAATTTTAGAATTTATGAGGTGATCTTTTACTTTAAGATTTGTGTGATATTTTCAAATTTTTTAAATAAAAGCAATAAGATTTTGAAATAGTAAATTTCTGAAAGATTTTAAAAGCCAACTTCATAATTTAGTTAATATGTTAATAAACTTTTTTTATATTTACCTATAATGAAAAGTTCAAGGTTTTTAAAATTTTCATTTAGCATAGAGAACCCTAAATTCTTTAGATCAATTTATTTTATATTTAAAAAACAAGATCCTTTTTTTAATTGATCTTTTAAAATTTATAATTTAAAAAAATTATTATCTCATAAAAATATAATTTTCAACCGAACATTTTTATTCCCGAGTTTTTCCAGTTACGATATTTTTATCATTCTCTTTTTTGGTTATTATTTTTATAGTTTAAGTTGTCTCTTTCTATCTTTAGTCAAGACTATATTTTTTTTACTTTTTACATTTATAATTTTTACTATGGAATCTATTGAAAGATCTAATTTATACATAGTTTCAGGAAAATTTCTCTTTTATCCATCATAATACTTTTTAATAACATTATACGGTTTCAATCACATAGATGTAAAATCTTGATATCTGGATAATGGTTAAAAAAATAATTTTTTTTAATTTATCACTCATTTTATAATAACTTACCGAAATTTTTATTCAATATACTTGATTTTTCAGATAAATAGAATAAAATAAAAATCTAAAAATTTCGAAAATCAGGAGGTTTTAAAAATGAAAAAGATGATCTACTTCTTTGGTAAAAATATGACGGAAGGAAACGCTTCTATGAGAATGTTACTTGGCGGAAAAGGAGCGAACCTCGCCGAAATGGCTTCAATCGGTTTACCTGTTCCTCCAGGATTTACAATAACTACAGAAGTTTGTGCTTATTTCTCAAAAAACAATGGAGTTTATCCTGATGGACTTAAAGAGAATGTTGAAGAGAATATGAAAAAATTGGAAAATGTCCTCAGGAAAAATTTTGGAAATAAAGATAATCCTTTGCTTGTTTCGGTAAGATCAGGCGCACCTGCATCAATGCCAGGAATGATGGATACGATATTGAATCTTGGATTGAACGACCAGACTGTTAAAGGTCTTTCAAAATCAACAAATAACGAAAGGTTCGCCTACGATGCTTATAGAAGATTTATACAGATGTATGGAGATGTGGTTCTTCATGTTGAACATAAACTTTTCGAAAAAGTTTTAAATTCGGTGAAATCTGAGAGAAAGATAAAATTTGATATAGAGCTCAATGTTGATGATTTGAAAAGAGTGGTTAAACTGTATAAAGAACTTGTAAAAGAAAAGACAGGAAAAGATTTTCCAGAGGATGTTCAAATTCAACTCTGGGGTGCTATAGAAGCCGTTTTCAAATCATGGAACAATGAAAGGGCGATAGCATACAGAAAAATAGAAAAGATTCCACAAGATTGGGGAACAGCCGTTAATGTTCAATCTATGGTTTTTGGAAATATGGGAAATGATTCCGCAACCGGAGTCGCATTCACAAGGAATCCATCGACAGGTGAAAATTATTTTTATGGTGAATATCTTGTCAACGCACAGGGTGAAGATGTTGTCGCTGGGATAAGAACTCCACAACCTATAAACATAAATTCAAAAACAGATGAAACTCAAAAGACTCTTGAAGAGATTATGCCACAACTTTATAAAGAACTTGAGAGTTATAGAAATATACTTGAAAAACATTATAAAGATATGCAGGATGTGGAGTTTACCATAGAAAAGGGTAAACTGTGGATGCTTCAAACAAGAAATGGTAAAAGGACACCTCAGGCTTCCATAAAAATAGCTATAAATCTTTTTGAAGAAGGGTTGATCGATAAAAAGACTGTCGTTCTAAGGGTTACCACCAAAGATGTTGATGGTATGTTACACCCGATGATAGATCCAAAAGTGAAAATAAATGTTCTTGCGAAAGGATTACCCGCTTCACCGGGAGCAGCGAGTGGAAGAATAGTATTCAGCGCGAAGGATGCTGTCGTGAGAAAAAAGGATGAAAATGATCTTATTCTTGTAAGAGAGGAAACTTCTCCTGAGGATATAGTTGGAATGAATCTTTGTAACGGTATACTTACAGCAAGAGGTGGAATGACATCGCACGCTGCGGTTGTTGCAAGGGGATTGGGTAAACCATGTGTTGTGGGCTGCTCGGATCTTGAAATAGATTTTGAAAAAAGAATAATGAAGATAAAAGATAGAGTTTTAAAGGATGGAGATTACATAACAATAGATGGTTCAACTGGAAGAGTTATAGAAGGTAATGTAAACAAGGTTAAACCTGAGTTGAAAAATGAATTTCAAAAACTAATGGAGTTCACTGATGAGTTTAAGAAACTTGAGATCAGAGCAAACGCTGACACCCCAAATGATGCTATGATAGCAAGGAATTTCGGAGCAAAGGGGATAGGACTCTGCAGGACCGAACATATGTTTTTTGGAGAAGATAGAATTGAGGCGATGAGGTATATGATACTTTCTTCAACATCCGAAGAGAGAAGAAAAGCACTGGAAAAAATACTACCTATGCAAAGAGAAGATTTTGTTGGTATATTTAGAGCGATGGATGGGTATCCTGTTGTTATAAGAACACTCGATCCACCATTACATGAATTTTTACCAAAGGAAGAAACTCAAATAAAAATACTCGCTTCAAAGATGGGCATTTCTGTTGATACCTTACAGCAGAAGATAGATAGTTTGAAAGAAACAAATCCCATGCTTGGACATAGAGGATGCAGATTGGGAATCTCATATCCTGAAATTACAGAAATGCAGGCAAGAGCCATAATAGAGGCAGCATGCATTGTTACAAGAGAAGGCAAAAAGGTTATTCCCGAAATTATGATACCACTTGTCGGTAATATAAAAGAATTGAAGTTACAAAAGGATTTGGTTGTTGAAACTATGAAAAAAGTGTTTAAAGAATATGGTATGGAGATAAAAGTTTTAATTGGAACTATGATAGAGTTACCGAGAGCAGCCCTGACAGCTTTTGAGATAGCAAAAGAAGCTGACTTCTTCTCCTTCGGTACTAACGATCTTACACAGACAACACTTGGATTTTCAAGAGATGATGTTGGCCCCATACTGAGAACCTATATAGATGAGAAAAAGATTTTAGATAACGATCCTTTCCAGACCCTTGATCAGGTTGGGGTTGGAAGGTTGATAAAAATTGCGATTGAGGATGCCAAGAAAGTCAATCCAGAAATTGAAATTGGAGTATGCGGCGAACATGGTGGAGATCCAGCATCGATAGAATTTTTCAATAAGAATGGATTTGATTATGTTTCCTGTTCACCATTCAGGGTCCCGGTGGCAAGACTTGCGGCAGCTCAAAGTGAATTGAGAAAATAGGAGAAAAAATGCTTGATAGGGAGTTTATAATTAAAAATAGAGAACTCGTTGAAAAAACATGTTATGCCAAAAAAGTAAAAATAGATTTTAACAATTTGTTTTCATTGTTTGATAAAAGGAAAAATCTACTAAACTCCCTTAACCTTTTAAGAGAAGAAAAAAACAAAAACAGTTTTGAAGTTGCAAATAGACGAAAAAATGGAGAGGATGTAAATCCTCTCCTTGAAAAGGGAAAAGAAATCTCCCAGAAAATAAAAAAAATAGAGGATGGTTTATCCGGGGTCGAAATACAGGAATTTGAAATTTTAAAATGGATTCCAAACATTCTTGATCCTGAAGTCCCAACAGGGGAAAATTCCACTTTTAAAATTGTAAAAGAGCAGGGAGATTTTTCGAAAAAGGGATTTTCATATTTTGATATTCTCCAAAATAGCGGTAGTGTTGATTTTAAAAGGGGGACAAAGATATCGGCATCCCATTTCCCTCTCTATATCGGTAAAGCCGCATATCTGGAAAGGATTCTGATAAATTTTATGCTCGATCTGCATACAACAAAACATAACTATACTGAAGTTTTTCCACCATTTCTTGTAAACTATGATACACTCTTTTCGACAGGACAATTACCTAAACTTGAGGAGGATATGTATAAACTCAAAGATGATGAATTCTTCCTCATACCAACAGCCGAGGTTCCGGTCACAAATATCTATAAGGATGAAATTTTAACTGAAAAAAGTTTGCCCATAAAATTTGTAGCATATTCCGCATGTTTTAGAAGAGAAGCAGGCTCTTACGGAAAGGATACCAAAGGTTTAAAAAGATTACATCAGTTTAACAAGGTTGAACTTGTTAGATTTACAAAACCTCAGGATTCTAAAAAAGAACATCAAGAGATGCTAAAAGAAGCCGAAAAGGTTCTTAAACTTCTTGATCTATCATATCGTGTGATACTTTTACCTGATTACGATACTTCTTTTTCCTCCTCCAAAACTTATGATATTGAAGTATGGGCTGAAGGGTCAGGTGAGTTTCTTGAAGTTTCTTCGGTTAGCAATTTTCTCGATTTTCAGGCTCGTAGAGGAAAGATTAGGTTTAAAAATAAAGAGGGAAAAAATGTTTTTGTGCATACACTGAACGGATCAGGTCTTGCAACGCCAAGGACGGTTATCGCGATCATCGAAAAATATCAGATTTCTGATGATGATTTTGATTTTCCCCCCATTCTTAAAGATTACATAAAATTTGGGAAAGAAATTTTTAAAGAGGTTTGATGAAAAAAAGATTCTTTCTCTTTTTTTCATATTTAATCATTCTTTTTATAGGATGTTCAAAAAACTATAATATAGAATCTAATAAAAATGAACCTGTTTTGAGGGTTGCACTTAAACATAAAGTAAAGGATACATTCATAACTTCCACAGGTGAATACAAAATTTCTACCCAGACAGGTGAACTCATTTTAACACCTGATGATACCTGTTTTATTTATTCTTTAGGGTCCTCACCTCAAGTTTATATAAACCGTTCAAAAAAAATAATGATAAAAAATTATCCTTTAAAATTTATCCCTTTACAAAGAAAAAATTTTATAATCTATGAAGGGATGGTTTACAGAGGTCAAATACAGATCATAAAGGATGTCGATGGTTTTATACTCCCCATCAATATAGTTTACCTTGAAGATTATTTGAAAGGCGTTGTTCCATCGGAGATAGGTAAACTTGATAAAAAAAGGTTTGAAGCCTTAAAAGCACAGGCTGTTGCAGCAAGAACTTATGCTATAAAGAATCTAAACAGATATTATGATATGGGATACGATCTCGAATCAACCATTTCAGATCAGGTTTACAGAGGTGTTCTTGTTGAGGATACGCTCGTAAATCTTGCTGTTGAGTTTACAAAAGGAGAAATAATAACATATAAAGATAAACCAATAGAAGCAAAATATCATTCCACCTGTGGAGGTTATACGAGTAATAATGAAGATGAATGGGGTGGAACCCCTCAACCATATCTAAGATCTGTGAAAGATTCTCCCGGTGGATGTCTTTGGATTTCTTCTAAACCATACTGTAAAGATTCGAAACATTTCTTATGGACATATCAATTCGAAAGGGGAACTTTTTATAAAATTGTTTCAAAGAACGCATCAAACATTTTTAATGCTGATCTTGATGTTGTTAAATTTAAAATAAATAAAAAGGATAAACATAAAAGAGTGGTTGAGGTTGAACTTAAAACTAAAGATGGTAAAAAATATTATGTTAAAGGACTGAACATAAGAAAGTTGATAACTTTTGAAGAGTATTATGGCGGATTTTTGAAAAGCCGTTTATTTGAAATAAAAGAGGATAAAGAAAAAATAGTGATATCTGGAAAGGGATTCGGACATGGTGTTGGTATGTGTCAGTATGGTGCTATGGAGATGGCAAAAAGAGGTAAAAATTACAAAGAAATCTTAAAGCACTATTACAGGGGGACCAAATTAAAAAAGTTGTACTGATTTTTTTTTATCTGATATTTTCTATATCCATATTTTCTGAAAAAATCAGGAACATTTTAATCGAAGGGAATATATATTATTCAGAAAAAGAGATAATAAAAGTTTTAAAAATAAAACAGGGGTTGAATATAAGCAAAGTGGATTTCAATAAAAGAAAGAATCTACTTATTTCTTTCTATAGATCAAAAGGTTTTCTCGATGTGGTTATTGAAAATTTTGAAATGCGTACCATTTTAGGTTATACTGATGTTTACATAAAGATTCAGGAAGGATTTTTAACAACTTTAAAAGACATTAAAGTTTTTGGTAATACCATATTTGATGATGAAACGATTCTATCAGTATTTGAATTTAAAGAAAATTCACCTTTGGATTTGAATAGAGTATATCAAAAGGAGATAACTATTCTTGATATGTATGCTTCTGTTGGGTACATTTATGCAAAAGTTAATTTTGATTTTATATCACAGGAAAATAGGTATAGGAAAGTTTTATATGTCAACATTGATGAAGGGCAAAAAACTTTTTTAAGAAACATTTATTTTGATTCGGTTAATTTTAAAAACACGAAAAAAATTTTTGAAATAGAAACAAAAAATTTTAAAAATAAAGATTACAAACCTGAGGATATATACTTTTTACAGAGAAAAATTTTTTCAACAAATCTTTTTAACTCTTTAAATTTTAAAATAGATGGTATTCCCGATGAAAAGGAGACTCTTGATGTATTTTTCTTTGGAGAGGAGAAAAAGAAAAATTGGATATCTTTATCATTTTTATACCAGTTTCCAAACAAGATTAAAATATCCACAGGGATTGGCAACGATAATCTTTTTAACGGTGCGGAAAAATTATCTCTTGAAACTTCTGTTTCAGCCTCATTTTTGTTTGATCAAAATTTTTTATACGATAAATGGTTTTATACTATTTTTAAGTATAATATTCCATATATTTATAATACACTTTTCTCTTTGAATTTGCTCACCGGGTTCAACATTGAGAGCAATCCAAATTTCCTAAAAAGGGATCTCGTTACCAATTTGGGAGTTAGTAGAATGTTAGGATCTTTTTCTTTTTCCAACAACTGGTATTATAGATATTCTTTGATAGATACTTTTTATGAAGATAAAAGTTTCAGATATGAAAAAACTACAACCAATTTGGTTAACTTCAACATCATTTTCAATTCAAGGGACGAGCTGATTTTCCCAAGAAAAGGAAATTACACTTCGACAAAAATTGAGTATGCTGGAGGTATTTTAAGAGGTTATAACAATTTTTATAGATTCGTTTATGAAAATATTTACTACATAGGATATAGAAATCTTATAGTAAACTCTTTCAGAATGAGAACTGGAATAATTTTCCCATATGGGGCTTCATTGAAAAATGGAATTTCCATAAATGAACAATTTACATTGGGAGGGATATCAAGTATAAGGGGAGTTGAACAGGATTCAATAGGACCTTTGAATGATCTGGGAACCCATTCTGGAAACTTTCTGGTGAATTTAAACTATGAGTTAAGAGTCATAGCATACCATTCCTTTGGTATGGTTTATTTTTTTGATAGTGGATTTTTAAAAGAAGATTTCAATTTTCAGATGAATATAAAAGATTTTGTTTTTGCCGGAGGTATTGGATTATTTTATAATACATTTCTTGGTACTATAAGATTTGATATTGCCAGACCTTTGAATGCTCAGGGAAACACAAAGTATTATTTTAATTTAGGAAATCCTTTTTAATGGAAAAGCAGAAAAAATTTTTATTCATTTTCACATTGCTCATACTTATACTTTATCTAATTTCTTTAATACTTGTCAATGTTGGACTATTCAACAAAATCATAAAGATGATGGTTGAAAAAAATATTTCCAATCTTTTAAAAGGAGAATGCAGGATAGAATCCTTGCGTGGGAGTCTTAATCGATTCCAGTTTAAAAATGTCTATTTTAAAAACAAGGATTATAATTTTTGTTCAAGAAAAATTAATCTATCTTTGAGTTTATTTTCAATTCTATTCAAAAAAATAATAATAAGCAAAATCTATATTGATGAAATTTATGTAGAAAAAGATGGAAAAGTTAAAACTGCAGATAATACCATAAAAGTTCGTGATCAAAATATATTGGATTTAGAAAAGATTAAATTCGATTTTCTGATTCCCCATTTAAGTAATAATTTTAGAATGGACATAAACAAAATAGAAATTTCAAATATTAGAGTTAAATATGATGATTTTACTTTTAAAGGTTCAAAATCTATCGGTTCCTTTGTTCTGGATAAAAATTCAATTTTCTCCTATTTCAAGTTTATAGATTTTAATCTTGATACATTAAAATTCGATACACTTCAAATGAATATCGCGTTGGAAGATTCTTTAATAGTTAACACATCATGTGTTTCAAAATTATTTTCAATCAAATTGATCTCCGTGGTAAAAGATTCATCTCTTGCTGTTAGAGATTGTAAAATTGATTTTAAGGGAGAGGAATTTTTTTTGAACAAAAAAAGTTTTTTACTTTCAGGAAATTTATCTTTGAATTTTAAACTAACATCATCCTTAGAATATTTAGATCTCTATTACGATTTTGAAAAAATTTTATATGACAAATATTCTTTAAAATCTGTTAATGGAAAAATAATTTTTGAGGATGGTGGTTTAAAAATGGAAAGATTTGAGTGTAACGATGATAATCTCTCTCTTTCTGGAACAGGATATATGGATCTTAAGGATAATTTTAATTCTGAATTCAATTTCAATATACAATCTTTTTCACTAGATTCAATTTTTAAAACATCCAAATTTCAAAATAACAGTTTCAACGGAAAGATTATAGTTAAAACCGATTTTACAAAATATTTTACTTTGAATCTGGATTCAATTAAAGGTCATTATGGAGAAAAAGAAATAAAACTGAATGGTATTTTAACTTATAGAGAAAAGCAATTTCTGATAAAAAATTTTGATTTCTCAATTTCAGGCGGTGATATATCTATAAATGGTAGAATGGGTAAAAAGGTGGATGATCTGAGAGTTAATTTTAACAATTTCCCGATAAGTTTTTTATCTGAAATTTTTAATAGAACGGATTTGGGTGGTGAACTCAATGGAAATTTATTGGTTAATGGAATGTTGGATGATTTTAAGGGAAAAGCATCTCTTGAGATCACGAATTTTTCTTATAAAAACAATTTTTTAAGTTTTCTTAATTTTAATGGATCATTTGAATATGGTAAAAAAAGAATCAAGACTCTTGTCGGAAGTCTGTATGGATTGAATGGTAATATTTTCAACAAAAATATAAATATATTTTATGCTGAATTTAAAAAGGAGAATGAAAATTTTTACTGTGATATCGATGCGCTCTCTGAGGTCATATCTTTAAGGGTTATAGTTGATGGACTATTTGATGATGTTAATTATGAATTCAAGGGGAATCTTAACACTTTTGATTTTTTCACAGATGTTGATTCACTTTCTTTAAAACAAAAAACCTTTATAGATTTATCACCTGAAAAAATAAAAATAGAGAAACTCTCCCTTGAAGGTAAAAAAAGCCTAGTTTATCTTAACCTGAATAAAACAAAAACTGTACTTGAGTTTGATTTTAAACTATCCGATAAGAATTTAGTGTTAACTAAATATTTTTTGGAAAAAGATATATCCGGAGATGCGTTGATATATGGTGAAGGTATTTTTACAAGCGATTCAAAAAAATGTAAAATATACGGTAAAGGAAAAAATTTAAACTTTTATGAAATTAAAGTTGATTCTTTTGATTTCCACGCCGATCTTTTAAATGATACTTTTCAAATAGATCAGTTTAACATTTACAATGATAATTCCCTCTCTTATCTTTTTGGTAATATATTTTTGAAAAAATCTATATCCTCTTCAAGTTTAAATTTAAAGGTTAACTTTGAAAATATAGGGGAAA
>DYMB01000004.1:43615-119547 GCA_020721805.1 Acetofilamentum sp.
ATTTTAAAATTTCTGGAAATGGTATATATAGTGATGGTATAGATTATGTTAGTTGTCTTGCGGATTGTGATATAGATATAAATGGAAACCTTAAGGGTGTCCTTATAAAAGGTGATATATATTTATCGGAAGGAATTTCAAATTTTCCCTTTGTTGTAGATGTATCACCAACAGCTACAACAGATCAAAGATATAAAACGAATTTTGATTTGAAATTTAAAAGTGATGGAAATCTCTGGCTTAAAAATAATTTTGTTGATATTGAACTTAAAGGGGATGTCAATTTTAAAAAGAACGAGTCAAAGTATAACATAACCGGGAATGCTGAAGTGATAAGGGGGATATATTTTTATCTTGATAAAAAATTCAATATAGAAAAAGGAATTTTCAATATGCAACAGACTTCAAGAGAAATCTATCCAACCGTAGATATACAGGCTGCAACGAATGTTTCTTATACGGAGGGGGAAGAAAGAAAGGATGCTATCATAAGGATCAATGTTAAAGGAAATGTGAACAATCCACAGGTTAGTCTGAGTTCTGAACCAGCAATGTCATTTGAAAATATAGTCAGTATTTTGAATTTTAATACCACTTTAAACTATATTTCAAATTTTGATGATTTAACAAAAAGCATTCCTGAAAAAGCTTTGCAAATATATTTAAGAAACAGATACCTCAATACGATCTCATCTTCCATTGGTGTGGATCAACTTGATATTAGTACGGATCTTCTTGGTAATGAGAAAAGCGCAAAACTCTCTATAGGTAAATACATCGGGAAGAAATTTTACATATTCTATACCCACGATATCTTTTCATTTTCCAGAGATATTTTTAAGTTAGAATACAGGATTGGGAAAAATTCAAGTTTCATTACTGAAAAGGATGCAGAGGGTAATTATAATAGTGGTTTGAAGTTTATTCTGAGGTTTTGATATTTTTTTCAAGTGGTTTCAAAAGAAGAAGATAGAGCAAGGATGATAAGAGATAGCAAAAAATTGTAAATAGAAAAGGTATTCTATATCCGTGATTCTCGATAAGGTGACCACCTATGTTGGCTGTCAGCCCCCATGATGCCAGCCAGGCTAAAGATAAAAGTCCACTAATTAAAGGCCTGTCCTCCATGTCTACCAGTTCAAGTGAAAAATTGTTTGATAATGGTGATGACATATTCATAAAAGTATTTCTTATGAAAAATGATGCAAGAACGAGAGGGAAAAATGAACTGAAACCAAGAATATAAAGAAAAGGAACGGACAAAAGTTGTGTTGCGATTATCGTATTTATAAGTCCATACTTTATTGCAAAAATTGGGGATAAGAGTGAACCCAGGATGGTTAAAAATAGAGCTATTGAAAATATTATTCCGATGGTTGATGATGAAAGGTGAAAATTTGTTTTAAAATAAAGGTTTAAAAAAGGTATCGTCATCCCCGCACCAAGCCCTATTGTTAGTGGCGGTAAAATCAAGAAGATCAGCAGTTTAACACTGGTTTTAAAAGTAATTTTATTTTTAAAATTTTGATTGTAAAGTTTTCCAATATTTATTTTTGAAAAAAAGTAGATGGATAGTAAGGCAAAGAAAAGATGTATCAATATGGTATATTTAAAAGCTAAATTTTCCGAAACTCCGGACTGTTTGATCATTCCTGATAAAAATCCGGATAAAAGGTTTCCAGTGATACCAGCGGCGAGCATTGTTGCCTGACTGAGGGAAAATAAAACCGTTCTGGTTTTGGTATTTGATACTTTCATTATAAATGGTCCACCAAGAACCGAATTGAATGAGGCTGCAATACCTGCAAGTATAAATCCAATGTATCTTAAAATTTCAGTGTTGGCTTGAACTGCGATAAAATATCCGATCACCGTTATAAGTGGCGAAATTATAAAAAATTTTTTTATATCGGTTCTTTTTATTATATATGCTGCAGGTAAAATCAATATTGCGGTTGTGAATGTTGCTGTGGAAAGGAGGCTTCCTATCCGTGATTCCCCTATGTTTATACTTTTTAAATAAAGGTTAAAAAGAAGTGAAAATGCTGCAAAGCCAAAACCTGTAAAAAAATTACCTATTAGAAAATGATGTGCGTTTTTGTCAAAATATTTAAATATTTCTCTATAATATTTTATAGTATTTTTAATTTTTTTCATAAGTATTAATAATATCGATAAAATTTATAATGTAAAGTGTGATTTATCTTGAATAAATTATAAATTTTGATAAAATAAATAATTATGAAAGAAAATGTGAGACTTTCTGTAGATTGTCTGGTTAATGGGGAACTCGATACCAATACTTATTTCATAAAGGATACATCGAAAAATACCCTGATCGTTGATCCGGCAGATGGTGAAGAGATTATTCGTTATATAGAGAAAGAAGAACTGATACCCAGAATGATAGTCAATACACATGGACATTATGACCATATATCAGGTAATTTAACACTTAAAAACAGATACGATATTCCAATATGTTCCGGATTGAAAGATTTTGATTTTTTTCAGAATCCTGATTTAAATCTTTCATATTTTATAGGAAAAAATTATATTTCTCCAGAACCTGACATAACTTTTGATGAGAAAGAATCTTTTGATTTTTCTGGTGAAAAAATAAATATTATCTGGACTCCAGGTCATACACCCGGCTCAATTACTTTAATATTTGATGATATTATTGTTTCCGGGGATCTTCTTTTTAAGGATGGAGTTGGAAGGACTGATCTGATAGGTGGAGATCCTGTAAAACTGATAGGATCTTTAAAAAAGATTTTCACGAATGTTCCATCATCACATACAATTCTTCCAGGGCATGGGTTCTATGGTAAGGCAAAATATTTTAAAGAAATTTTAAAAGAATTTAAATTAGGGGCTGTTTAATGAGATTAACATTTTTTGGAGCTGCTAAAGAGGTCACTGGTTCAAAACATCTTCTTGAAACCGATGATAAAAGGTTGCTTATAGATTGTGGATTGTTTCAGGGTAAAAGAAAGGAGAGCGAATTCCAAAACTTGAATTTCCCATTTGATCCTGAATCTATCGATCTCTTAATTTTAACACATGCTCATATAGACCATTCTGGCAATATCCCGAATTTTGTCAAGAAAGGTTATAAGAATCAGATCCTTTCAACATACGCCACGATAGATTTAGTTCAACCGATGTTGATAGATAGTGGACATATACATGAGAAGGATATCGAATATTTAAAAAAGAAAAAAAATAATCAGGATAAAGTTCCACTCTATACTGTTGAGGATGCAAAAAATTCTTTTAAGTATTTTAAAGGATTTAACTATTATTCAGATGTGAATCTTGGCAATGGATTGACTTTGACATTTCTCGATGCGGGACATATTTTAGGTTCCTCTCAACTTTTTTTTGAATATAGGGGTAAAAAAATAGTTTTTACAGGGGATCTGGGAAGAAAACATTTACCCATAGTTAGAACCCCGGATACGGTTAAAAATGTAGATGTTTTGATAATAGAGTCCACTTATGGCGACAGAGTTCACAAAGATATCAGACTGAGTAGAGAAGAATTGAAAAAAGTTCTCGAAAGTGTAAAAGGTAAAGGTGGGAACCTCATCGTTCCAGCTTTTTCAGTTGGAAGATCACAGGAGTTGATTTTTGATCTTTTTATACTTAAAAATGAAGGTTACGATCTGGGTATGAATATATATGTTGATTCTCCATTAACAATAAATGTCACAAAAATTTTTAAAGAACACCCTGAATGTTATGATGAAGAGATGATGGGACTCTTCAATCAATTTAAAGATCCTTTCAATTTTAAAGGTTTATATTATATAGAGGATGTTGAGGAGTCTAAAAAACTTAACAGTATGAAGGAATCAAAGATAATTATTTCGGCAAGTGGTATGTGTGAATCTGGAAGAATATTACATCATTTAAAAAACAATGTTGAAAATCCAAACAATACTATTCTAATAACTGGGTTTATGGCGGCAAATACTTTAGGCAGAAAGATAGTTGAAGGTGAAAAAAAATTAAAAATTTTTGATGAAGAATACGAATTGAATGCAGAAGTTAAAATAATGAATGAATACTCAGCACATGCTGATAGAAATGATCTATTAAGTTACATCCAAAAGAGTCGCCCAAAGAAGATTTTTCTTGTTCATGGTGAAGAAGAGCAGATTTTTAAATTTAAGGAATTACTTAACTCGTCAGGTTTTAAGAATGTGATCGTCCCCTCCAAAGGAGAATCTTTTGAAATTCTTTGATGAAGAACTCTTAAAAAATTACAAAAATTATCTTGTGACAGAAAAGGGATGTTCCGATTTAACTGTAGATTCATATATGAGGGATATATTTCAATATTTGTCATATGTTGAAAAGTATGATCTTGATAAAGTTTTAGTTGATAAAACCGTTTTAGAATCTTTTATAGCGGAACTCTCAAAACTAGGTTTAAACAGCAGTTCTATAGCAAGGAAGTTGACTTCTATAAAGAATTTTTATACTTTTCTATTTTATGAAAAAAAAATAGAACACGATCCTTCCGAAAATATAATTCCACCAAAACTTTCTAAAAGATTACCTGAAGTTCTTACTTATGAAGAGATAAGAAAAATTATTAATTCTATTGATGAAAAAAGCCCATACGATTTAAGGGATAAAGCATTGATTGAAGTTATGTATGGCTCAGGCTTAAGAGTTTCCGAGGTTATCAATTTAACTATCGAAAATCTTTACAGGGAGGAAGGGTATATTAAGGTTACAGGTAAAAGGATGAAACAGAGAATAGTCCCACTAAATGAAATAGCATTCGAGTCTATTTTTAGTTATATACATTATGGAAGAAAACATTTTGAAAAGACCAAAAACAATTACCTTTTTCTAAACAAAAGTGGCAATCAACTATCGAGAATGGCAGTATGGAACATTTTAAACAAAAGGGTAAAAAATTTAAAAATTCTTAAAAATGTTCATCCACATATTTTAAGGCATTCCTTTGCAACACATCTTCTTGAAGGTGGTGCCGATCTCAGAAGTGTTCAGGAAATGCTTGGACATTCGAGTATCGTTACAACAGAGATTTACACGCATGTTGATAGAAAAAAATTAATCACAATCTATGATACATACCATCCACGTCGTTAAAAGGGGGGATAATGTTTTTTAGAAAAAAGAATGAATCTGAAAAAGATGAAAAGGAAACAAGAGAGGACAAGCAGAAGATTGTTTTGAAGAAAAAGAAAAAAATAGTTGTTTCAAAAACTAACAAGAAGAATATAGTTGATGAAAAAAAAGATAATATGGATGAGGAAATAGTTTCCGATCTCTCAAATATGCTTGAAACTTTTAATAGTTTAGATGATTCCACCGAAAAGAAGGAAACTGAGGAAAAGGACATTGAAAATGAAACAAAAGAAATAAGAGATGAAAATGTTGAAACTATGGATGATCTACTTGATGTCTTCGATAGGATTGAAAACATAGAAGAAAAGAAAAGTGAAGTTCAAATAGAGAAAGAAGAACAAAAAGAAAATAAAGAGATTTTTGAGCGATCCGTTGAAAGTGTAGAACAAAAAGAAAAATCAAAGAAAGAGTCTATAAAAAAAGAGGAGAAAAAGGATCAAATTTTTGAAAGGGAGAAAGAATTTTTTGCCCAGGAATCATCAAAAAAGGATGTTTTAGAAAATATTTCGAGTATCTCACAGGATAAAATTACAGAAGTTGAATTGGAAAAATCAGAATCACACAATGAACAAGGTAAAATCCCGGAAGAAGAGAAAAATCTTGAGATTGTCGGTTTTGATGAAAAGAAAGATGAACCAGAAGTAAAAAAGGATTTAGAAGCAAAATCTGAAATTCAGAAAGAAGAGTTATCCAAAGAAAATATAGAATCTTTTGAAAATGTTGAAAAAGAGATATTGAGTAAAAATGAAGAGTTGAATAGGTTGGTTTCAACTCTGATGGAAAAATCAATAGAAGAAAAGGAACTCAGCAATAAGATTGAAGAGAATTCAAAAAAATTGAAATTTATGACAGAAGATATTGAAAAGAGCAAAAATAAAATTGAGATTTTAAAAAAAGAGTATGAAAGAGTAAAAAAAGAGAACGACGAAAATATTATTTCATTGAATAAAAACCTTGAATCTTTAAATGAAAGATTATCAGAACTTCAGAAAGACATAAAAGAAAAAGAAAAAGAAAAATCAAAAATTACCGATGAGATAAACAGATTGAATGAGAATAGAAAGGAACTTATCAAAAGTTTTGATGAGATAAAAAATCGTTATGATATAGAAGAGAAAAACATAGCCGACTTAAAAAAGGATAGTGAAAAGTATAAAAATGAAATTAAAATGTTAGAACTTGAAATAGAAGAAAAGCAAAACTCCCTTAAAGGGCTGAACGATGAACTTTTAAGTTTGAAAGATGAACAGAAAAGTAAAATTACACAGATATCCGAACTTGAAAAGAAATACAATTCTATAAAAAAACTTTTAGAAGATGACGAAAACGATTTAAAATTACTCGAACAAAAGATCAATGATAAGAAAAAATATCTTGAAAAGATCGAGAGCGGTGTGGGGATGAATTTAAGTGATGAACTTGAATTGACCGAGAAAAAAAATGAGTTGCAGAGTCTTATAGAACAATATGAAAAAGAAAAAGAAAAATTGAAAAATGAAAATAAGAAAATCAATGAGAATCTAAAAGAACTTGAAAATCAGGAAACATCTTTAAAATTGAAAATGAAAAATGTTGATGATCGGATAACTGAAAAAAATCAACAGTTAAAAAAACTGGAAATGGAATACGATGTGTTGAATGAAAAAATCACAGAAAAAGAAAAGGAAATAAAATCAAAGGAAAATTATTTTAACGAACTGTCATCTTTGATTAAAAATGATGAGAAAAAAAGGGGGGAACTTGAAAAGGATATAAAAAATAGTAATAAAGAATTACAGATTCTTATCAATTCAATAAAAAAAGAAGAGATTAAACTTGATGAATTGATGAAAGAATATTCCGGATTTTCAGATAGATATCGTGAAATAAGAAACGAAATGACAGATTTTGAAAAAGAAAAAAATAATCTGGCACAACAGATAGATATATTAAAAAATGATAAGGAAGACCTTGAAGGTTATGTTGAAGAATTAAAAAAGGAAAAGGTTTCTCTTGAAGAAAAACTTTCAGAAGATAAAAAAGAACTTGGAAGGTTGAAAGCAAACGCTGAGGTTATACTTGAAAATTTCAACGGTAAAGAAAAAGAACGAAAACAACTTGTAGAATATATTGAGAAAAAACAAAAGGAAAAAAATGATCTTGAAAACGAAATAGATGAGAAAAAGGATCGGATAAAAGAACTTGAACAAAAAATATCTGAAATAGAAAATGAGGTTAATAACAGGGACAGAACACTTATATCAAAAGAAGAAGAGTTGAAAAATCGGCTTGAAGATGAAAAGGAAAAAATTCAAAAACTGGATGATGAAATCCAACAAAAAATTCAAAGACAAGAGGAACTTGAAAACCAGATTAAAAATTTAACCGATAAGAAGGATTCTCTTGAGAACGATTTCCAGAAAAGGATAAAGGAAACCTCCTCAGTAATCGAAGAGCTTGAAAATGATAAAAATAGAATTAACGAGGAAATAATAGTTCTTAACAATGAATTTTTATCGCTGAAAAATGATAAAGAGGAAATATCCAATTGGATAACACAAAAAGAAAATGAAACAAAGGATATAGAAAAGAGGTTAAAATCTAAAAACCTTAAAATTGAAGAGTTACAGAATAATTTAAGAATGTTAGAGGTTGATCTGGAAGATATTCAGTTACAGAAAGAATCTCAACTCGTAGAGATAGAAAAATTAAAGAAGGAAGAGATAAGGTTGAATACAAGTATTGAAGAAAAAAAGGTTGAATTCAAGGAACTTCAGGAAAAGATTCAACAGATTGAAACGGATTTCCCTAATATAAGAGAATATAAACCTGTTCAGGGTGATACTCCACAGATAATAGAAACAAAGTTGAGTTTAAATCAGTTGTTAAAAATAAAGAATAAACTCGATGAAATTATTCTTCTCAGAAAGAATCAGGAAAGGAAACTGGCAGCCGTTCTTGGGATGGAAAAGATAGAGAATATCAAAAAGAATATAGAATTGGAACTTTCAGAGAAAGAAAATATACTTTTAAATTTAAGGAAGGAAATTTTAACTTTTAATGAGGAACTCAATGTAAAGAAAAATGAAATTCAAAAGATCACTGAGACAAAGCAATCACTTCAACAGGAATATGTTGATCAACAGGTAAAACTTGAAAATTTAAAGAAAGAGTTTAACGAAACCACGCAGAAGATAGTGAAGATAGCAAATATAGAGAAACAAATGCAGAGACAGTATGAGAAAATAAAAAATGAAATAACCAGATCAAACAGCATTCAACAGAAGTTACAGAATGAAATAGAGAGTGCTAATGCTGAGAAAGAAAAAATATTTTTAGAGAAGGAAAAAGTTTTAACGGAATTACAAACTTACAAAAAAGAGTTTGAACAGATAAAGGAAAAAGTTGAAAAAACAAAAGATGATATCCATAAAATAAGTGACTTTTCAGCTGAAGAAATGGTGAAAAAGGATAAAGAGATAGGTGATCTTAAAAATCAAATTGAGATACTTGTAAGGGAAAATAACAGATTAAAGTATAACCTGAATCAAAGTAAAAATTTAACTAAACAAAATGGAGAAAGACCCAAAGAGAAAGAATCCAAAACTGTTGAAAAAATAGGTATGGAAAAAGAAAACCTACAATTTATAAAAAAGGAAGAAAAAGTAAAGGAACATATTGAACCAAAGCCCACGCGGGAAGTTTTCGAAGAGGATGAGGTTTCTCTTGAAAAATGGTTTGAAGAAAAAAATAGAGAAAGAATAGAAGAGAAAAAAGAAGAAAAAAGAGAAGAGACCTTTGGTGATATATTTTTTGGATGAAAATGATATACGCTATAATACCAGCACGTAGTGAGAGTAAGAGAGTTAAAAATAAAAATTTTTTAAATTTAAAAAATGATACTTTACTTTCAAAAACATTAGAGGTTGCTCTTAATCTTAATTTTATTGATAAAATAATCGTTTCTTCGGATAAGAGGTTGAACTTTAAATACAAGGAAAAAGTTATATTCAATAAAAGACCAAAAAGTTTATCAAATGATACTACTACAACGGATCGTGTGTTATCCTATCTTATTAACAAATACAAAATAAAAAAAGAGGATGTTATAATTTTACTTCAACCAACATCTCCTTTGCGGGAACCTGTAAATATAAAGGAATCTTTTGATCTTTTTTTTAAAAAAAGAGAACCTGTTTATTCAGTTGAAATGGTTCAAAATAATGATAGATATTTTATAATGGAGCATGATAAAGTGAAGAGTTTACCTTTTAAAATTTTTTTAAAACAGAATGGTGCCATATACATTTTTAAAGTTGTGGATTTCTTAAAGAATAAAAAGATTCCTAATGATTTTTATCCTTATGTTATGGAAAAGATCAGATCTATTGACATAGACGACTATTTGGATTATATAACTCTTCTAAATATTTATTAAATTAAAGGAGGAATTTAATGTCTCAACTTCTTAAAAAGATAAAAAGAAAGCAAGCGACAATATCCGTGATTGGTCTGGGATATGTGGGACTTCCTCTCGCGATAGAATTTTCAAAAGAGGGTTTTCTCGTTTATGGTATAGATCTTTTATCCCAAAAAATTGACATGCTTAAAAAAAGTAAATCGTATGTTATAGATGTTTCCAATACGGATATTAAAAATGTTATTTCATCTAAAAAGTTTTTACCTACAACAGACTATTCTGTTATTAAAGAGAGCGATTGTGTTCTTATAGCTGTTCCGACACCTCTTCAAAAGAGTAAGGATCCTGATGTTTCATATATCACAAACGCTATGAATGGGATAAAAAAGTATCTTCACAAAGATATGTTGATTGTTCTTGAGTCAACAACTTATCCTGGAACCACAAGAGAACTTATCGTTGATGAGATCAGCAAAAGTGGGTTTAAACCTGGAGTTGATATCTTTGTAGCCTTTTCACCTGAAAGGGTTGATCCTGGAAATCCTTTATACAAAACAAAGAATACACCAAAAGTGGTTGGGGGTCTTACCCCAAAAGATACTTATATAACGAAAAAACTTTATGGTGCGGTTATTGAAAAAGTTATTCAGGTTAACTCTCCCGAAGAAGCCGAAATGGTAAAACTGCTCGAGAACACATTCAGATCTATAAACATAGGGCTCGTTAACGAACTCACAATAATGTGCAGTCGTATGGGAATAAATATCTGGAATGTGATAGATGCTGCGTCTTCCAAACCTTTTGGTTTTATGCCATTTTATCCGGGTCCTGGAATCGGAGGGCATTGTATCCCTCTCGATCCGATGTATCTTTCATGGAAAGCAAAGATGTTTGATTATTATAGTAGGTTCATAGAACTTGCTTCCGATGTTAATAGTAATATGCCACGATATGTTTTAACAAGAGTCAGTGAACTTTTAAACAGTAAAAGAAAATGTTTAAAGGGTTCAAAAATACTTATTATGGGTATTACATATAAAAAAGATATTGATGACCTAAGAGAATCACCAGCACTTGAAGTCTATAGCCTTTTAAAAACTGCTGGAGCAAAAATAACGATCTATGACCCTATGGTTGATAGTTTTATAGATGAAAAGAATGGGAACAAAAAAGTAAAAGTTTTTAAGAGTATAAACTTAAAAAGTATCAAAAATTTTGATTGTGTTATCCTTTTAACCGACCATTCCTCATTTGATTATAAAAATATCGTAAAGAATGCCAGATTGATTTTTGATACAAAAAATGGGTTTAAAAATATAAAGAGTAAAAAAATAGTAAGACTTTAAGGAGTAATAAATGCAGGAGAGGGCCATAGAAGAGGAAAGTAAAGAGTTAAAAAGATATTTTTTTATTCTCGTAGAGAACTGGATACTTTTCATTTCTATTTTTTTAATAGTTTATCTTTTCGTCTTTCTGATAACAGAATTTACAAAACCAACATACCAATCCACCTCCCTGATACTTATAGAAGCACCCGATAAAGGTTTAGCTTTTTTACCCATCAAAGATTTTAACACAAGACAAACCTTTATAAATAACCATATCGAGATGATACAATCGAGAGAACTTTTCGAAAGGGTTGATAATGTGATTATAAAATATCCTTTTTTTGACTCACTATATATTTCAAAATTTAAAGAAAAAAACAAAAGAATATTTTATTTAAAAAAGAATCTAACTGTTCTTCCTTTAAAGGATACGGATATTTTAAAAATCATTTACAATGATAGAACACCATCCGATGCTTTTTATATAACCAGTGTGATACTTCAACAGTATTATGAAATAAATCTTGAGTTAACTAGAAGTGAATTGAGTGAGGTAAGAAAATTTCTTGAAGAACAACTTGTAATGATAGAAAATAATCTTCAAAAAACTGAAGAGGATCTGAAGAATTATAAAGAAACCAATTACATCATAAAATTATCCGAAGAGACTTCAAAACTTGTTGAGATGACCTCATCATTCGAAGGTCAACAAAAGCAGTTGAATGTTGAAAAGGAGATGCTTATAGCAAAGTCAAATTATATAAAGGAGGATCTTGACCGATCCTACAGGATCATTGCTGATGGAATCATAGATGAATCGAATCCTTTTCTTGAAAGATCTTTTCAGGAACTTGATTCATTACAATCTTCTTATGCCTTTTTTCTATCGATGGGCTATGACACCATGCATCCCAAAATGAAAGAGATACAGTTAAGAGTTGAAAAATTGAAAAACAACATTATATCTAAAGGTAAGGATTTTTTAAACGAGAAGAATCCTGTTGTTGTAGATCCGGTTCTTCATTCAAAAAATTTGATAGATGAATTATTGGCAGTTCAGATGGAAATTAAAATAAAAGAGTCTATGATCAGGGCATTGAGCAATGTTATAAATGTTTTAGAACAAAAAATGAAAAAAATTCCATACCATGAGTTGATGCTTGCAAAACTCGAAAGAAACAAAAAGGTTTCCGAAGAACTTTACCTTATGTTGAAAAGCAAGTATGAAGAATCGAAAGTGGCAGAAGCCGGGAGACTCGGATCGGTAAAAATCATCGATAAACCCGTCTTGAATCCGGTCGCGGTTTCGCCAAAAAAGAATAGAAACTATTTTTTTGGTTTTTTCCTTGCTCTCTTAACTTCAATGGGAGTAGTTTTTATCAAGGAGTATATGGATGATACTGTAAAGGATATAGATGAGATAGAAAGGGAGTTTAAGATCAACATAATAGGTAATATACCCTTGATAAAAGTGAAAAATGGTAAACAACTATTTTCGGGGAAGGGAAAACTTTTAATCGATCTTCCAGAAAATTCATCCATCATAGAATCGTATAAAATTTTAAGGACAAACATCCTTTATCTTTACGATGAAAATCAAACACCCAAGGTTATAGTTGTATCTTCGGCAACAAAAGGGGAAGGTAAATCGACAACCGCTTCAAATCTTGCTTTGGTCTTATCCCAACTTGATAAGAAGGTTCTTCTCGTTGATGGAGATATGAGAAGACCTGTTCTCGATAAGATTTTTAAGATAGATTTCAATAAAGGATTCGTGCACCTTTTAAGATGTGAGGCAAACATAGACGAAGTTTTATATCCAACGGGTATTAACAATTTATGGTTGCTACCTTATGGAGAAAAAACTTCTCATTCTACCGAACTTCTGGAGGGTAAACTAACTCAGAAGATATTTGCTCAATTAAGGGAAAAATTCGATTTTATAGTGATCGATACATCTCCGATCCTTTCAATAGCAGATCCAACGATAATTTCAAGATTGGCTGATGGATTGGTATGGATAATCCATTTTAAAAAGGCTAAAAAGAGGGAACTGCATTACACAAAAAAATTATTAAAAAATATGAACATAAATATTATGGGAATCGTTTTTAACAACATAAATACTGAAAGTTTTTACGGGAAATACTACTATTATCATTATTATTATCACTATCAAACTAAAGAAGGTGAAAAATGAAAATTGCAGTTTTTGGTCTTGGTTATATAGGCATCATATCTGCCGCCTGTCTTGCTGAACAGGGATATAAGGTTATTGGAGTTGATCCCGATGATGTTAAATTGGAAAGTGTAAAAAAGGGTAAGTCACCGGTGATTGAACCTTTTATAAATGAGATAGTATCAAAGGTTATAAAATTAGGGCATCTGGAGGTTACAAAGGATTATGATTACGCTGTTAAAAATACCAATATAGCGTTGATATGTGTTGGAACACCTTCACTTGAAAATGGTCAGGTCGATCTTTCATTTATATTTGATACCGCCAGACAGATAGGTGATTCTTTAAAAAATAAAAATAATTTTGAAAGAGAATATCTAATACTTATAAGATCAACATCGTTGCCAGGTACCGTTGATAAATACGCCGATATAATTCAAAAACATAGCGGTTTGAAATTGAAACATGATTTTGATGTGATCTCAAATCCAGAGTTTTTAAGAGAAGGAAATGCGATAAACGATTTTTATAATCCACCATACACTTTGATAGGTTGTGAATGTAAAAAAAGTGAAAGTATAATAAGACAGATGTATTCTTTTATTGAAGCACCTTTTATAGTTACAAAAATAAAAACTGCTGAAATGCTAAAGTATGTAAACAACACTTTTCACGCATTGAAAGTTGGTTTTGCAAATGAGATCGCAAGATTTTGTAAAAAAAATGGAATAGATAGTAGAGAAGTTATGAATATTTTCATAATGGATAAAAAATTAAACATTTCTGAATATTATCTAAGACCTGGATTCGCTTTTGGCGGTTCCTGTCTTCCAAAAGATGTAAAGGCTTTATCCTATGAATCAAAAAGTATACAACTCGATTTACCAATAATTCAAAATATTGTAGATTCCAATCAAAATCATATAGAATGGGCTCTAGAATTGATTTTAAAAGAAAAAGTTGAAACCATAGGTGTAATGGGATTGACATTTAAAAATGGAACTGATGATTTAAGGGAATCACCATCCATTATGCTCGTAAAAAAATTGATTGAAAATGAAAAGAAAGTTTTTGTTTTCGATCGGAACATTAAAATATCAAAACTCATAGATCAAAATAAAAAATATTTAGAAGAGCAATTAAAGGATTATTCAAAAATTTTGGTGGATAACCCGGAACATTTTTTTAAGAAAATAGATATGGTTGTTATAACTAATAGAGATAACGAATACAGGGAATTGATTATGAATCTTGGTAATGAAAAAAAATTAAAAATATTCGATTTTGTTAATCTTTTCCCTGATTTTAAATCTTCAGATTTAATGGAAGGTATAGGATGGTAATAAATCTTATAACAGGTTGTGCCGGTTTTATAGGGACCAATCTTTCCCTTTACCTATTAAGGAAGGGGGAAAGAGTTTTGGGTATAGATAATTTTTCTTCAGGTTTAAAAAAGAATGTTGAAATGCTGAAAACCTATAAAAATTTTGAATTCAAAGAACTCGATGTTTCAAAAAAGTTTGTTTTAAATGAAAGAAGAATTTCTAAGATTTTTCATCTTGCATCTATGGCTTCTCCAAAATATTATCAAAAATTTCCCCTTGAAACTTTAAAAACAAATTTTATTGGAACTATGAATCTACTTGAAATAGCCAAAAAAACCGGTTCAATCTTTATTTTTTCTTCAACATCGGAAATATATGGAGATCCAGCCGTTCACCCTCAAAAAGAAACTTACTGGGGTAATGTGAACCCTATAGGTTTAAGGGCATGTTACGATGAAGGTAAAAGGGTAGCTGAAACATTATCCTTTGAGTATTACAGATTGCATAAAGTGAAGATCAAAGTTGCAAGAATTTTTAACACATTTGGCGAATATATGTCAAAGGATGATGGGAGAGTCGTTTCAAACTTTATTATACAGGCTTTAAAAAATGATAACATTACAGTTTATGGTGATGGGAGTCAGACAAGATCTTTCTGCTATGTAGCGGATCTGGTAGATGGTATTTTAAAACTCTCAGAAACCGATGATCAGTTTACTGGACCTGTAAACCTTGGTTCCGATACTGAGTTAAAAATTTTAGATCTTGCAAAAATTATTTTAAAATTAACAGGTTCAAAATCAAAGATAATCTTTAAAAGTTTACCATTTGATGATCCGGTTAAAAGAAGACCAGATCTTACCCTTGCAAGAAAAGTGTTAAATTATAAAAATAGTTTTTCACTCGAAGATGGTTTGTCCAGAACGATAGATTATTTTAAAGGAGAAATATGATTAAAGTTGCTCTTGTTGGTTGTGGAAGAATATCTGAAAAACATTTTGAAGTGTTTGAAAAGTTCAACGAAAGGATTAAACTCATTTCGGTATGCGATGTAATACCTGAAAGGGCTAAAAAATATTCGACAAAGTTCAATGTGCCATATTATACCAATCTTGAGGAAATGCTTGAAAAAGAGGATATTGAACTTTTATCCGTATGTACACCCTCTGGATTACATCCTGTCCATGGAATAATGGCAGCAAAACGAAGGATAAATGTTTTGACTGAAAAACCGATGGCAATAAATGTTGAAGATGCTGATAGGTTGATAAAAGAATGCAATAACGGAAGAGTTAAACTTTTCGTTGTGAAACAGAACAGATTCAATCCAACCATTCAACTCTTAAAGAAGGCTATAGATAAAAAAAGGTTTGGAAAGATATTTTTTATAAATAGTACCGTTTTCTGGAACAGACCACAGGAATATTATGATATGGCTAAATGGAGAGGAACAAAAAGACTGGATGGTGGTGCAATAATGAATCAGGCTTCACATTATGTTGATCTTATGTTATGGATCGGTGGAGAAGTTAAAGAGGTGGTTTCATTTAAGGATAGACTTGCAAGGAATATTGAGTGCGAGGATACCGGGGCAGCGATTTTGAAATATAAAAATGGCTCAATTGGAGTATTACAGGTAACCATGCTAACATACCCTAAAAATTATGAGGGATCCATAACAGTTATAGGAGAAAAGGGAACCGTAAAAATTGGAGGAACAGCTTTGAACAGAATAGAAAAATGGGAATTTGAAAAATATGATGATGATGATTCTCTTGTTGAAAAAGTTAACTATATCCCCCATAATGTTTATGGCGAAGGGCATTTTGCTTTCTATGATAATGTTTTAAAAACACTTGAAGGTAAAGAGCAGCCTATGACCGATGGAGAGGAAGGGAGAAAATCTCTAGAATTGATATGTGCTATTTATGAATCAGCTGAAAAAGGAAAAAAGATTGAATTGAAATGAAAACCGAAAAGAGAATACCGTTATCCGGAGTTTATTTTAAAGGTAAAGAGAAAGAATATCTTAACAAGATTATGGACAGTGAAATGATCAGTATGGGATTCTATACTGAAAAATTTGAGGAATTTTTAAAAAAAAAGGTGGGAAGAAAATATTGTGTGATGGTTTCATCCGGGACATCAGCACTCTTTCTTCTTTTAAAAGCCTCAGGTATAAAAGAAAATGATGAAATAATAACATCCCCATTTTCATTTATAGCGTCAGCAAATTCAATACTTTATTGTAACGCTTATCCATCCTTTGTTGATATCCAACCGGATACCCTGTGTTTGTCTGAAAATCTATTAAAAGAAAAATTGAAAAAAGATTATATCTATAGGGATAAAAGATTTATAAATAAAAAAACAAAAAGAGTTCTAAAGGGTATCCTTACAGTTGATATTCTTGGAAATCTTTGTAATTATGAAAAAATTGAGAATCTCTGTAAAGAATATGATCTTCTTTTGTTTGAAGATTCATCTGAAGCCCTGGGAAGCAAGATCGATGGTAAAAAGGCTGGAAGTTTTGGTTTAGGATCAGTTTTCGCTTTTTATCCAAACAAACAGATAACGACTGGAGAAGGTGGCGCAGTTTTAACTGATGATAGAAAGTTGTTTTTGATGATAAAAAGTTTAAGGAATCAGGGGAGAACGGAAACTGATAAATATTTTATTCATAGATATCTTGGTTATAATTTTCGTGTTACCGATCTGGTTTCTGCCATAGGACTTGCACAGATGGAGAATCTTGATCTTATACTTAAAAAAAGGAAGGAAGTTGCACAAAGATATTTTAAACTTCTTGAAAATGTAAAAGAGATAAGACTTCCATCTCTCTTTAACAACATTGAAAATTCATGGTTTCTTTTTTATATATTCATAAACAAGAAGGTAAGGGATAGATTTATACTCTATTTGAATGAAAGAAACATTTCTTCCAGACGATACTTTTATCCTATACATCTTCAGCCTTTTTATAAAAAAATGTTTTCATACAAAAAGGGGGATTTCCCGATAACTGAAAAAATTTCCGAGGAACTTGTAGCGATACCATTCTATACGGGAATGAATTTTAAGGAACAGGAATATGTTAGTGAAAATATTAAAGAATTTTTTTCAACCAACATACTATAAAAGAGTCTTTTTTTTCATTTTACTTGATATTTTACTCTTCTTTTTATCGTTTCTTTTTTCCTTTGGAATAAGATTTGGTATAGGTGAGATAGTAAAAAATTTTCATATTTATGAAATTTTCCTTTTTCTCTTTCTTCCTGTAAAAATATTTTTATTTTCCCTGTCTGATATCTATTCTTTAAATTGGAAATATTTTTCATTGAAGGATGCTTTAAAAATAATTTTTATCTTAACCTTTGCTCTAATCTTTTTATTTTTCATTTTCCTTATTTTGTTAAAAAATAGGATAATATCTTTTTTGCCTCGTTCAGTCTTTTTACTTGATTATTTTTTCTCTCTGTGGTTTATTCTATTTCTTAGAATTTTTAAAAGGGTTTTTCTCATCATTAAAAATAGTTTTGCGCTCAGCGATAAAAAGTCAATAATAATTTATGGAGCCGGTGATGCTGGAGAGAAAATTATAAGAAGTATGTTCTCTTCTGAAAGCAAATATTCACCGGTTGCTATAATCGATGATGATCCCATAAAAAAAGGAACAAAAATTCATGGTATAAAAGTCTTTGGTGGTATAGAAGTTTTAAAGAAATTAAAAAATGAATTTAACTGTGATTCCATCCTTATCGCTATTCCTTCTATAGATAAAGATAGTTTAAAAAAAATCTATGATTTTGTTCAAAAGATAGGTTTCAGAGAAATAAAGATATTACCCTCAATGGAAAAGATCATCGATGGGGAAGTAACTCAACACAATATCAAGAATGTTGATATCACTGACCTTCTTGGGAGAGAAAAAGTTAAAGTGAATATAGAACTCATCACAGGATACTTAAAGGATGAAAACATTCTTGTAACCGGTGCTGCGGGATCGATAGGAAGTGAAATTGTCCATCAGTTGATCAGGTTTCAGCCTGGGAAAATTTATGCCCTTGATATAAATGAAACTGAACTTTTTTATCTTAAAGAAAGAATTAAGAGAAAATTTTCAAAAGATATTGAAATAATTTTATCCGATATCAGGGATTTTGAATCTATTAAAAAAATTATTGATGAGAGGAAGATAAGCGTAATTTTTCATGCGGCTGCTTTAAAACATGTTCCAATATGCGAAGAGTTCCCATTAGAAGCTGTAAAAACTAATATATTTGGAACCTACAATCTGCTAAAATCTTCAAAAGGAAAGGTTAAAAGGTTTTTATACATATCTACCGATAAGGCTGTTAATCCTGTTTCTATAATGGGTGCATCCAAAAGAATAGGAGAGATCCTTGTTAATTCACAGAGCGATCCTTACACAAAATTTTTTGTGGTAAGGTTCGGAAATGTTCTTGGCTCAAGGGGTAGTGTGATACCAATTTTTGAAGAACAGTTGAAAAATGGCGGACCAATAACCGTTACCGATGAAAATATGGCAAGATATTTTATGACAATATCAGAAGCTGTAATTTTATCTATTGAAGCGGCGGGATCTGGTAAAGGTGGTGAAACCTTTATGCTGGATATGGGCAAACCGGTAAAGATTAAGGATGTGGCTGAAAATATAATAAGAATGTATGGATACCAACCCAACAGGGATATAAAAATTGTTTATACCGGTATAAGAAAAGGAGAAAAACTTTTCGAAGAGTTATTCACTCAAAAAGATATTGTCGAAAAAACTGAATTTGACAAAATTTTCAAAATAAAAAATAGCAAAGAATTTAGCGAAGAAGAAATAGAAAAAATGTTAAAAGATTTCAACGATGAGAATAGAATAATTGATACATTTAAGTTTTATTTGAAAGAATTCAAACATGAATAAAAGTTTAGACATCCTTGGTTTATCCGCCCTTTATCATGATTCTTCAATCACTTATATAAAGAATGGTAAACCTCGCTTCTCCGTTCAGGAGGAGAGGTTCTCTAAAAAAAAATTTGATCAAAATTTTCCATCCTTTTCTTTGGAAACTTTGAAAAAAAATTTTGATTTTAAACCAGAAGATTTAACCGCTGTTGTTTTTTATGATAAACCAATTTTAAAATTTGAAAGGATAGTGGAAAATCTGATCTACTCTTCACCAAAGAATTTCAATTTTGCATACTCCTCTCTTTCCCTGTGGCTTAAAAATAAAATGTTCATTGAATCACAGATCAGAAAAATGATAAAAGGAAATTATAAAATTTTTTATGTTCCACACCATATATCTCATAATATTATACCAACAGATCGAAAAATCTTTAAAGGAACTTAAAACGATTTATCAGAAAACGGATAATCCAACATCGCATCAAAAGAAATAAGTAAAAGAAGAGTCGTGGGATGGTTTCAGGGTAGAATGGAGGTTGGACCGAGAGCACCTGGTAATATAAGCATTCTGGGTGATACAATTTGATGAAAATCTTGAAAACTTTAAAATCACTTTTTTTTATTTCACATCCTCTGGGAATATGGGTTTGAACCTGTTTTTTTTGCTTTTTATTTTTGAACCATAATATTGAATAGCTTTATCGGCTCTGATTCCAATTTCAGGTCTTAAAAGTATCGTATTTTCTGTTGTGATGATACTCCCTTTACTCAGGGGTATTTTTGAAAATAAAGATTTTCTTACGAATTTTCTTATCCTGTCCTCTTCTTCACTGATTTTTCTTATATCTTTTCCAAGGGCAATTTGGGTCATTTTTAAAATTTCTACCATATCTTTAAATTCTTTAAAATCAAGCGATGATGAATGGTCTGGACCTGGTAAATTTTTATCTAATGTAAAATGTTTTTCTATTACACAGGCACCAAGAGTTAAAGCGATGGAAGGTGTAAAAATTGATGTTGTATGATCAGAAAAACCTATGGGACAATCATACTTCTTTATCAATTTCTTTATAAAATTAAGATTCAATGAAGAGATTTGTGCTGGATATTCGGATATGCAGTGCATCAGAACCAATTTTTTGTTTAAAGGATAAATGAGTTTATAGATTCTATCTATTTCCTCTTCCGTACAGGTACCTGTTGAAACAAGTAGAATTTTTTTGGTCTTTGCAACCTTCAAAAGGAAATCGTAATTGTTTGATTCTCCTGAACCTATTTTGATCGCTGGTGGGTTTAAAGAAAGTAAAAAATTCAAAGATTCCTCTTCGTCTGGAGTTGAAAGAAAAATTATATCATTTTTTATCGCAAAATCTTTAAGTTCAACAAAATCATCATATTTCAATTCAAGATTTTTTATCATATTAAAGAAATTTTCAGTTTTTTTGTTTTTTATAATGAGATGCTCAGTTTTATATGTTTGAAACTTAACAGCATCAGCTCCAGCCTCTTTAGCCCTTACTATCAGCTCCTTTGCCATATTTATATCACCATTATGGTTAACACCAGCTTCAGCGATGATGAATATATTACCTTTTTTTATCGTATGCTCTTTAATTTTTATTTTCATACAATTCTCCTATTAGATTGAAAATTTTTTTTTCATCGGAAAGATAAAGATTAAGATTTGACAATTCTTTTACGGATGTTATTTCTATGAAATCTTTACAAGGGATAAATTTTTCTGCCTGATTTTTATCATCAAATTCGATTTCAACTATTTTCAATCCTCTATACCTTTTCATAAATCTATCTAAAATAATTTTTTGCTTTTTAATGTAAAATTCGCTTCTATGTTTTGTAATAATCTTTTTGTCATCTATCAAAAAATCGTATAGTTCTTTTTCAAAGTCAAGTTCAATCTCATATTCCTTTCTTATGAGTCCATCACCAATTTTTATGGTTAGAAAAACCCTTCTTTTGTCTTCAACTCTTACCCTGATAATTTTATCTACAAAAAAATTGTTTTCTTTTAAAATATTTTTTAAACAATTGAATTTTTTCAATCTTTTGTAATGGTAATAACCCTGAATGATTCTTATTTCGTTTTTTAAGTTAATTTTTTCTAAAATATTATTTTTGATTAAGAATCTTCTTTCTATTTCCGATTTTTCCATCAACTCGATTATACTTATTTTTAATCTTGCTTTCAAGTTAAAATTGTTGAAAAGAAATCAAGAATAAGTTATAATCAAAAAATGAATTATCTCGTAATAAAATGTATTTCGAATTTTATAAAGGATGTTGAACCTTCATTCTTCGACGAGATTTCGAAAGCATCCAATATCGACCTTTACACTTTAAAACAAAAATTTATCGGTTATGGATGGGCTATACTTAAAAAATCAGATAGGGAAGAGGAACTTTCGGAAATAAAACGAAAACTTGATTCTTTGAATATTTTTTCTATCCTTTTTTCGGATGCCGATCTTATCAATAAAGAGATTGTAAAAGTTTCATCTATAAAAGAAAATAATGAACTTTTTTTATTTTCTTCAAGAGAAAAATATATTATCGAATCTGGTGATAAAATATTATTTATCGCTGGAGTTGATAGCAAAAAGATTGAAAATGTTAACATAAAAAAACTACTTTTGGAGAACCAATTCACATATTTTATCTACTCGGTAAAAAATGGAAAACTCTTTAAATTTGAACATGAAAAAGTAAACTATGCTGGTCTGCAAAATTTTTCAAAATATTCCAAGAGTGAAAATTTTTTAAAACTCAAAGAGATTCTTAAAACAAAAGCAAGTCAATTTTTCGAAGATCTGTTCTATTGTGAAAATTTTGTTAATGAACTCTATTTTGATTTTGACACATATTCTTTAATATCGTCTTTGCTTGTTGAATCGGGATTTTATACTTTTTCATATGATTCAAAATTTTACAATAAAGAAAGAAGAGAAAAGAATGAGAATCTCGTATATGATTTTGACTATAAAATTTATAAACCTGGAGATATTCTTACAAAAAAGAGAAAATTGATCAATAGATTGAATCTTCTTGAAATATTTCTTTTCCCAATGGGGATATTATTATTCATAATCCTATTTTTCCTAAGAATTGAGGATATAAGATTTCTGCCTTATATATTTTTCCTCTTTCTTATGTACTATCTATTTTATTTTGTTAAAATTTTTAAACTGAAGATTTTTTTAGAATCTATTCCATTTTCAAAGATTGAGTCCATAAGTGTTGGTCTAAATGAGATAAAGGGAAGAGTATGTGATTTGAATTCGATACCTTCCCCAATTTCCGGTACAAAATGTGTTTATTTTATGTATAAAAAATTTGTTAAAGTAAGTGATGGCAAAGGTAATAGTAAATGGAAAGTCGAACATATTGGAGAGTATCTTCCAGATCTTTTTTTTGTAAAGGATGAAAAAGATAACACTATCGGGATTAGAACCGACTATGCGACTTTCCATCTACAAAACAAAACAACTTACAGAAAAACCTTTTATAATTTTTTTTCAATGGAAGAGCCAAAGGATGTAAAATATGAAGAAGAAATATTACCCGTTGATAGCGATGTTTTTGTGGTTGGTTCCGTTATAGATAAAAACTATTTACTTGAAAAGACAGAGTATATAAAAAGCAAAAAATCTGATAGAAACTTTATCAAAAAGTTTGATATTAATAATGACAATATTATCGATCAGGATGAATGGGAAACTGCCAGGAGCCATATCGAGAAAGATTTTGAGAGAATACTCAGTAATAGGAAAGAACATGAAAATCTTGAGCTAGTTTATTCGAAAGATGATGGGATACTTTTTATTTCAGATATCAGTGAAAAGACTTTTATTAAATATGCAAATATTTTTCTTCTCTCATCATCGCTTGCCATAATCATTTTGATAATTTTGATCATTATATCCGGAGGAAATTGATGCCTTTAATACCAATCATATCGATCGTTATCGTTAGTTTCATTTTAATAGTTTTTGTAACGATGTATAATGACATTGTTTTTTTAAAAAATAGAATTTTTCAAGCACTCTCTAACATAGATGTTCTTTTAAAACAGAGAAACGACGAAATCGGCAACCTTGTAAAGGTGGTCAAGAATTATGCAATTTATGAACAGGAGACGCTGACAAAAATAATCAACATAAGAAGTGGCTATTCCGAGAATATGGATGTTAAAGAAAAATCGATTTATGATGAAAAAATAACGAATGAAATGAAAACCCTTTTTGCATTGGCTGAAAAATATCCAGAATTAAAAGCGAATGAAAATTTTTTAAATCTTCAAAAAAGGATAACCACGATAGAAAATCATATAGCGGATAGAAGGGAAAATTACAACTGGTCTGTTACAAACTACAATACAAAAATCCAGCAATTCCCATATACCATCATATCTTCACTTTTTAAATACAATAGATATCCGCTTTTCAGGAAATGATAAATTTACCCCTCAGTTGGCCACAGGCACCGTTAATATCTTTCCCCTTACTTTTTCTTATTGAAACAGCGTTTTTAAATTTTGATAATCTTTCATAAAATTGTTTTATCTCTTTTTCAGTAGGCTCTCTAAAATCTTCGACTGTTTTATTGTAAGGGATTATGTTCAATTTACAATCTATATCTTTCAAATAATCAAAAAGTGCCTCGACATCCTCTTTTCCATCATTGATTCCGGGTAAGATTATATACTCAAAAGTTATCCTTTTATTTTTAATCTTTTGATAATCTTTAAGAATTTTTTTAAGGTCATAAATGTTGTTCGTTTTTGAAACGGGCATCAATTTTTCCCTCTTCTCTTGAATGGCACTGTTTAAAGAAACCGCCAATTTTATCTGTAATGGGAATTTGATCAGTTGTTCTATGCCTTTGATTATACCGGCTGTTGATACGGTAATTTTTCTTGCACCTATATTTATTCCTTTATCCGAATTGATGATTTTTATTGCTGGTAGAAGATTTTGAAGGTTCAACAGAGGTTCCCCCATACCCATAAAAACTATGTTTGTTATCCTTTGGGGATTGTTATAAAATATTGTAAGAAACTGTCTTACTATTTCATCAACCGTTAAATCTCTTCCAGATTCTTTACCTGTTGCACAGAATTTACATCCCAGAGAACATCCAGTTTGTGAAGAAAGACAAACCGTAACTCTCTTATTTTCCACCATAAAAACTGATTCTATAAAATTTTTTGAGTCGATTCTGAAAAGATACTTTTTTGTGTTATCTATCTTTGAAACCAATTCGGTAAAATCGTATAGTAAAGATGTATCGTAAATCTGACCAAGTTTTATTCTATCGTTTGTTGAAATATCGGTCATTTTTGTAAAATCGTTTACTTTTTTACAATATATCCATTTAAAAATTTGTCCTGCTCGAAATTTTTCAAATCCTTTAAGATTTAAATCTTTTTGAAGTTCTAAAAATTCAAAACCAAAGATAGAATCCATAATATGAAAAGTTTATTGGTTAATCAAAAAAAAATCAATACTTTTTTAATAGTTTAAACTTTTACTTGACAGATTATGTTAGATAAAATATAATAAGACTTTAAAATATTGGAGGTTTAAATGAAGGATCATTTTGAGATAAGGTGGCATGGCCGTGGTGGGCAGGGAGCAAAAACTGTTGCTCTGCTTTTCGCTGATTCGGCACTCGCAACTGGGAAATTTATTCAAGCATTTCCTGAATATGGACCAGAGAGAATGGGAGCACCTGTGCAATCTTTCAATAGATTATCCGATAGGGAAATTTTTATACATTCACCAGTCAAAAATCCAGATGTTGTTGTTGTTCTCGATCAATCTCTTATGGATACGGTTGATACTCTTGCTGGTATGATGTCTGGAGGGATACTGATTGTAAATACCAAAAAAAAACCAAAAGAAATAAGGGAAAAGTATAAAATAGATGATAAAATTAAGGTTTTTACAGTTAATGCTTCAAAAATTGCACTTGAAGAGATAGGTGTGAACAAACCGAATACTCCAATGTTTGGTGCTCTTGTAAAAGTAACAGGAATACTTGATTTTGAAAAGATGCTGGTTGATACTGAAAAAAAATTAAAGTTGAAATTTGCGAATAAGCCTGAAGTTATAGAAGGCAACATAAGGTCCATTAAAAGGGCTTACGAGGAGGTTGTTTCAGAATGAAAAAAAACTGGAAAGAACTCGATATAGCACTTATTCTAAAAGGAGAAACCTCTAAAGATTTTAAGACAGGTGATTGGAGATCCGAAAAGCCTATCTTTAAAGAGGATAAGTGTAAACAATGTTTACAGTGCTGGTTATTTTGTCCGGATTCTTCCATCATAGTTAATGATGGCAAGATGATGGGAATCGATTATGATCATTGTAAAGGTTGTGGAATATGTAGTAAGGTTTGTCCATTCGATGCGATTGATATGGAAAAAGAAGAAAAATGATCTGGAGGCAAAAGATGAGAAAAATTGTAGCGAAAACTGGAAATGAAGCGATGGCTGAAGCGATGAGGCAGATAAATCCAGATGTTGTTGCTGCATATCCCATAACTCCAGCCACTGAGATAGTGCAGATATTTTCAAACTTTGTAAACAACGGGCAGGTCGATACAATATTTGTTCCAACCGAATCTGAACATTCAGCTATATCAGCCTGCGTTGGTGCTTCCGCTTCCGGTGCAAGGGTTATGACTGGAACATCATCCCAGGGACTTGCTTTAATGCATGAGATCCTATTTGTAGCTGGTGGATTGAGGTTACCGATTGTGATATGTGAGGTCAACAGGGCTTTATCGTCCCCGATAAATATACATTGTGATCACTCTGATACTATGGCTTCAAGGGATGCGGGATGGATACAGATTTTTTCCGAAAATCCCCAGGAGGCTTATGATCAGACGATATTGGCGATGAAACTTTCAGAAGATCTTTTCCTGCCATCAATGGTAACAACAGATGGGTTTATAATATCCCATGCAATGCAAAAATTAGAAATGTATGATGATAAAGAGGTAAAGGATTATTTAGGGGAGCCAAAAACTCCATTCAATTTTCTAAACCTGGATGATCCTATAACCGTTGGACCGCTTGCTTTACAGGATTACTATATGGAGATAAAGGTTCAGCAATCAAAGTTTATAAACGAATCAAAGAAAAAAATAATAAATATACTACAGGATTTCAATAAAAGGATGGGCAGAAATTATAAGGTTGTTGAAGATTACTTTATGGAGGATGCGGAATACGCAATAGTATGTCTCGGTTCAACTGCTGGAACAGCAAGATATGTTGTTGAGAATTTAAGGAAAAAAGGCGAAAAAGTGGGTTTACTCAAAATAAGATTCTACAGGCCTTTCTTTGATGAACAGATAATGGATATTTTGAAAAATTTAAAAGGATGCGCTGTTCTTGACAGAAGTGATATGTTCGCTTCCACCGGTGGACATCTTTTCAACGATGTAAAATCAGCACTCTATGCTTCCCAAAAACATCCCATAATAAGAGATTATATTTATGGACTCGGTGGAAGAGATATTGATATTGAGGATATAGAAGAAGTTTTTAAAGATATAAAAGAGTTTTCAACTAATAAAAATGAAGAGTTTGTAAAATATATAACAGTGAGAGAGTAGGAGTTTATTATGGCAAGTATTAAAGAATTGGCAAGTAAAGGAAACCTTTTTGCACCAGGACATAGAGCATGTGCTGGATGTGGTGGAACGATAATATTGAGACTTGTTGCCGCTGCGGCAGGGGAGAATACAGTCTTTATCGGTGCAACTGGCTGTATGGAAGTTGCTTCAACGATATATCCTTACTCAGCATGGAAGGTGCCTTTTCTTCATAACGCTTTTGAAAATTCTGCAGCAACCGCAAGTGGTGTAGAGAGTGCTTACAGGGCTTTAAAAAAGAAAGGTAAAATAACAAAAGATATAAATATTATAGCTTTTGGTGGAGATGGCGGAACATACGATATAGGGTTGCAATCTCTTTCTGGTGCTATGGAAAGGGGACATAAACTCCTTTACATATGTTATGATAATGGTGCTTATATGAACACAGGTATACAGAGATCCTCTGCTACACCATTTGGTGCCAACACCACTACGAGTCCAGCCGGAAGCGTTATTAAGGGTAAGACTCAACAAAGAAAAGATTTATCCGAAATAATGGTAGCTCACAATATTCCATATGTTGCACAGGCATCACTCTTTTATTGGAACGATTTAGTTGAGAAGGTCAAAAAAGCTTTAAAAGTTGATGGACCCTCTTTTATCAATATTCTTTCTCCCTGTCCTCTTGGCTGGGGATACGATCCATCCGAGACTATAGAACTTTCAGAACTTGCTGTAGCAACACATTTTTGGAATGTCTATGAATGTGAAAATGGTAAATATAAAGTCAATATAAAACCAAAGAAGGAAAAACCACTGGAAGATTTTCTTTTCAAACAACAGAGGTTTAAACATTTAAAGAACAATCCTGAAATTTTAGAACAGTTAAGAGCATTTTTAAAAGAAAAATATGAAAATCTCTTGAAAAAAGAAGAGATCTCTGCCAGATAGGAGGATGTTTGGGTTATGAAAATCTGAGCATCTTTGAACAAGATTTCTGGGATATAAATAACACATTGAATAAACTTTTAACTGCAACAAATTCAACGGCACTTTTACTTGTTGATAAAGCAGGACAACTGATCACTTCGGTTGGAAATATTTCGAATCTTGACCTTGTATCCTTTGGTTCTCTTGCAGCCGCTGATTTTGCTGCAACAAGCCAACTTGCATTACTTGTAGGAGAGGATGAATTTACAGAGTTGTTTCATCAGGGGAAGCAGGAGAATATTTATATAACGGTAATCCTTTCAAGGATAATCCTTGTGGTAATTTTTGGAAAGACTACAAATCTTGGACTGATAAGGATAAAAATAAAGACTACGGTTAGTGAACTTGAACAAATTTTCAATAACATTTTTAAAAAACTTAACGCTGGTGATAAAAAGATGAAAGAGACATTTGATGATGACTTTAGAAAGGCAGCGGAGAATGAACTTGATGATCTGTTCAAGTAAAAATTGGAGGAAAGATTGTCGGTTATAAACTATTCATCAAGAGAGATCACATTCAAAATAGTCTACTATGGAACTGGTCTTGGAGGGAAAACAACAAATTTAAAAATGATATATAATAAAATAAGTCCAGAAACAAGAGGTAAGATGATATCTCTTGCAACCGAAATGGATAGAACATTATTTTTTGATTTTTTACCGATGGACATAGGTTCGGTCAAAGGTTTTAAAACAAAATTTCAACTATATACTGTCCCTGGTCAGATATATTATAATGCCTCAAGGAAATTGATTTTAAAAGGTGTTGATGGTATAGTATTCGTTGCGGATTCTCAAATTGAAAGATTTGAAGATAATATAGAGAGTGTTGATAACCTTCTTGAAAATTTAGCAGAACATAATCTTAAAATTGAAGATATACCTTTCGTGATGCAATACAATAAAAGAGATCTTCCAAACATATCATCGATAGAGGATCTTCAGAATGCCATCAACCCATGGAATGTCCCTTATTTTGAAGCGGTTGCAACTCAAGGGATAGGTGTTTTTGAAACTCTCAAATCCGTTTCAAAGATGATCCTTCAAAGATTATGATGTTTTCTTAAACCTTTCAACTATATCTTTTAATTTACCAGCGGTCGTATAAAGATGCTGTGTGCTTGATGCAAGTTCTTCTATTGAGGCACCCTCCTGTTCAACAGCTGAAGTTATCTCTTCACTTGCGGATGCGTTGTTTTCGGAAATTTTTAAAATTTCATTTATTGTTTTACTGAAAAGTTCCATCGATTCCTTTACAGTTTTTATCTGGTTGGTTGCATTCTTGTTGTTTTCGTTGATGTTTTCAATATTGTTACTTATTTCTTCAAGCGTTTCGAATGTTTTTGTTAGTGCATTTTTCCCATCGACTATGATCTCCTCATTTGACTTACTCTTTTCTATAAGTATTTTTATTGCCTCATTAATTTCTTCTATTATCTCATGGATGGATATTGCTGATTCCTGAGATTTTTCAGCCAATTTTCTTATCTCTTCAGCAACGACCTGAAAACCTTTTCCGTACTCTCCAGCCCTTGCCGCTTCTATTGATGCATTCAAAGAAAGTATATTTGTTCTGTTTGTTATCGCTTTTATCGTTTCAGTTATTAAGGATATTTTTTCCTGTTTTTCTGTTATATCTTTAATAGTTTTATAAAGTTCATTTGATGAACTCAAAATCATTTCTGATGCCCGGGAAGAATTCTCTGATATCTCTTTTCCTTTTTTAGCCATCAGGTTTATTTTAGTTGAAAATTCCTCATTCTTTTTTATCATTTCGAATGAAGAGACAATTATATTTTTTGTTTCTTTGGTTCCCTTATAAACCTCTTCCATCTTTTTAGCCTGTTCATAAGAGTTATGAGAAATTTCCTGAATACTGGATGTTATTTCCTCTGAAGATGCTGTTAATTCTTCCGATGAGGAGGAAAGAAGTTCTATATGTTCTGTAATCAGTTTGGTGGCATCGGTCAGTTCATTTCTAATTGTATAGAGAAGTTCAAAAATTTTGTTGAATTCAAGTATTAGACCTATATATTCTCTGTAAGGTATAGTCATATCTTTAGGTTTTAAATCACTTTTACCCTCATTTATCATTTTTAGCTCTTTGGTAATTAAAATTATAGGATTTACAATTCTTTTATAGAGGTGAAAGATTATAAAAAGAAGAATGATAGATACTAAGCCTACAATTAAAAGACTTTTTAATGAATTTGAAAGCATAATCTTAAAAAAAGATTTTCTTGAAATAGAAAGGATAAATCCACCAAGAAATCTTTTCTCTCCACCATAGTCTGATGTTATCGCATAGTAATAATTATCGGTACTGTTCTTTGGTTGAAATTCTTCAATAACCTTTTCTTCACTCAAAGATTTTTCAATAAACTTTCTTTCATACTCAATAGGTATATCATCTTTCGCTTTAATATAACTTCTAACCGTATATGATGAGTCAACATATAAAGCATAGTAGAAATTATCTATATTTTTAAAATTGTTCAAAATATAGTTTAACTCATCTATATGTTCGGTATCGGATACTTCAAGAAAATGGGAGGAGAATGCTGAAATCATCTTTACAATATTTTGAAAATATTTTTCATTCTCCCTGTTTCTGTTCAAAATATTTTGTGCTTCAATGGAAAATCTTGTGATAAAAGCTATAGCAAAAAAATATGGTATTATCCAGAATATCATAATGGTTAAGAGACTTTTTCTTTTATCCTTTTTTTTCATCTTTACTCCTTTTCAACAAAATATTTTTTATATCATATGATTCTGTTGAAGGTATCTGCTGAGCGTTTATTTGTCTAAAATCAAATTTTGAAATTGTTTCAAGAAATATATTCACATCATCCTTATCCATATAGATAAAATCTAAAAATTTTTCTTTATCTTCTCTGTTTCTTAATCCACCAAGGTTAAAAATATCAAACTTGATTTTTTTTAAACCTTGAAAAAAAAATTTTAAAATTTTTAAATTTTCAACTATGTAAATTGAAAAATCCTTATCCGGAATATCATCTTTTGGATCTATTATATATAGTTTGATATCTGGAGACATCATATTTTTATAAATTTCAACCATCTCTTCTGGAAGGTTGTAATTCAAAAGTATTAAATTTGAAATGTTATAAAAAGGTATTAAACCGGAAATTATCTGACCATGTATCAATCTATCATCAACTCTTAAAATTTTCATCTTATACCTCTTTTACCTACTTCGATAAGTTTCCTGTAAAGTTTCTCACCGTTAAGTTTGGTTCGATGGATAAAAAAATCTATTATCATTGGTAGATTGTATCCAAAAAGGATAAAAATTGAATTTGAACTATTCTGTATTAGTTTTATTATAGGTAGTGATACGGATGAACCATAAAAGTCTATGAAGATGAAAAATTCTTTGTTATTTTTACCATTCTCTTTTAAAGATTTTTCTAAAAGTTTATAGATATCATCATTTGAAAGATCGGTGTTGGTAATTATAGTATAATTTTCCTGTTTTCCTATTATGGTTTCACAAGTGTTTACAATTTCAAAAGGTAGATTCGCATGACCTGTGAAGATTCCATGTATCATTCTTCATCCTCTTCAAGTCTTGCAAGTTTTTTTGCTTTTTCCTGCATCAATTTTATAAGAGTGGCATTGAAAACTTTACTTGTATCATAACCGATTATCTTCAAAAGGTGGTTTAAAGCAACCACTTCTGCGATAACAGAGATATTCTTTCCGGGTAACAGTGGAATCTTAACCAGCGGGATTTCGACTTCGAGAATGTTTGACACCTCCTCTTTTAAACCGACTCTTTCAATATCGGTATCAGGTTTCCATTCTACAAGATTTATCTCTATTTCAATCCTTTTATGTAATCTTACCCCTCTTATGCCAAAAATCTTTGCTATATCGAGTATCCCAACCCCTCTTACTTCCATATGGTATTGTAAAGAGGAATCTGGAGCGATCCCTGTTCCCATAAGTATGTGTTCACCTTTTTTGTATATTTTTATAACATCGTCAGCAACGAGTCTATGTCCTCTATCTACAAGATCCAATGCACATTCACTTTTACCTATTCCACTTTTACCTGTGAGCATAACGCCTACACCATATATATCAACAAGCGTTCCATGTCTGGTAATTGATGGGGCGAGTTTATTTGTCAAATATATTGAGAGTCTGTTTGTAATGGTGAAAACAGATTTGGGAGAAACTATAACTGGCATATTGTATCTGTTTGAAAACATTTTAATTATTTTTGGAACCTGATTCTGTGTTGAAATGAAAAGAGCAGAATATCCTTTATCAAAAATTGAAGAGAGGAAAATTTTTCTCTTTTTATAACTTAGCCCAGATAGAAATTTTAACTCATGATCATCTGCAATAAGTACCGAATTTTTTAAAAGATGATCAGTATAACCTACAAAAGCCAGACCACACTTGATAACCTCTTTATTCTTTATATGATTTCCAAGGCCATTCTTACCCGATAAGATTGTTAAAGATAATTCTTCTCTGTTTTCGTTAACAATTTCTTCAACGGTTACGAAAGAGTTTATAGATGATTCATCTGTCATGTTTCTTCTCCTCAAATTTTTTCAATTGAGTCTTCATTTTATCTATTACATGATCTATCGATGTCATAAGTTCATAAGATTCATCGGAGGATGTAAACCTGTGTTTTTTCACATCGACTTCAAGTTCAACCTTATATCTTTTTCCATTCAATTCAATGGTGAAATTTGCATCAAAAATATTATGTTCAAATTTTTCCAGCACCTTTAATGAGTCTTCAATAAAAGTTTTTATTTCTGGAGAAATCTCTAAGTGTCTTCCGGTAATTTTGATGTTCATAAAACCTCCTTTTGAATTATGGTGTCGTGTAAAAATTCATTTTTTTCCTCTGGAAAATCAACAAGGTAATGAAGTCCTCTCGACTCCTTTCTTTTTAGAGCGGAATTTATTATTATTTTTGAGACGATTATCATATTCCTCAATTCGAAATATTCTACAGTGTTAAAACTTTCATAACTGAAAAAAGTTTCAGATATCATATTTATCATTTGATCGGCTTCTTTTAAAGATTTAAGAGTTTTAACGATTGAAACTTTTTTCCACATAATCTCTTTTATTTTTTTTCTTAAACTCAAAAATGATTCTTGAATTTGTAAAGGTATGTTGAGTGGTTGATTGTAGAAACCAGGGACAGTTGTTTCAAAAGGTGTCTGTATCTTTTCTTTAACATCCTGATAACATCTATCGGCGAAGACGAGTGCTTCAAGCAAAGAATTGGAAGCAAGCCTGTTTGCACCATGGATTCCAGTGCAGGCTACCTCTCCTATAGCATAAAGATTTTCAATCGATGTCCTCGCGTTGGTATCCGTGTAAATACCACCACAGGAATAGTGTGCTGCAGGAACGACCGGTATAGGTTCGTATGGAACATTTATATTCATCTCTTTACATTTTTCATATATTTGAGGGAATCTTTCTTTAAATTTTTTTTCGGTAAAAGGTGCGAGATCAAGTAATACATAATCTTCTCCTGATAATTTTAATTCAGCATCGATAGCCCTCGCAACTATATCCCTGGGAGCAAGAGATTTTCTTTCACTGTATTTGTGCATAAATTGTCGGTTATCTTTCAATTTTAAAAAAGCGCCTTCTCCCCTGACAGCTTCCGAAATCAGAAAGGATCTTCCATTCTTTTCAGAATTGTAAAGTGCTGTGGGGTGAAATTGAAAAAATTCCATATTACCAATTTTTGCGTTGGCAAGGTATGCCATCGCGATACCATCTCCGGTCGCTATTATTGGGTTTGTGGTAAATTTGTAAACTTGACCGGCACCTCCGGTAGCAAGAACCACAAACTGTGAAAAATAGGGTTCGATCTCGTTAGATTCTAAATCAAGAACATAAACTCCCTGACAGAGATTATTTTCATCGACTATGAGATCACATACAAAATGATTATTTAACATTGAAACATTTCTATATGTTTTAATATGATTCAGTAAAGTTTTTTCTATCTCATAACCGGTATAATCTCCAGCATAAACTATTCTCCTTTTCGAATGTCCACCCTCTTTACTAAGTTTAAAATTTCCTTTTTCATCCATCTCAAATTTTGCGCCAAGTTCTTTCAATTCGCGAACAAGCTTTGGACCGTTGGTAACCATTATTTCAACAGCATCCCTGTGCGAGAGGTATCTACCTGTTTCCATGGTATCTCTAATATGATCCTCAAAAGAATCATCTTCACCAAAGACGGCGGCGATACCACCCTGGGCGTAATTCGTATTCGTGTCATCAGCATTTTTTTTCGTGATGATACAAAGCCTGTTAACATATGGTGCAATTTTGAATGCGAAAGTCAAACCTGCTATTCCAGAACCTATAACGATTATATCAAATGTTTTCATTTTAATTTCTATAGAATTGTATAATATTTGTATCAAAAATATAGTTCCGCCAGTTTTGCGGAATATCCTCTTCTAAAACGTTTGTGTATATCAACTCGTATTTCCCGAAACCTTTAACATCAACGAATATGAACTGCATACCACCCCTTGAATAGTAAATCCATGAATCGTAATTTTTACTTTCCTTGCTCATAGGTATAAGCAAAGTTTCATCTGGAGGACCATACTTAAGATAGATTTTTCCCCTTGCGGATCTGTAGCCTTCTTCACCACCCGATGAAAATTTCTCATTTACATATTTAACCTTTTTAATAAAATCGTCAAGTGCTTCAAGTTTTTGATTGGTTTTATCCGGATCCCTTCTTTCCCAGAAATCAATTAAAAAATTATGTCTGGCTCTTTTTTCTTTCAAAGATTTGAATTGTGATAATTCAGATGTGGTTGCTATGTAATCTATAAGAGAATAATATTTCAACTGTTCATCCGAAAGGTTATATTTAACCTGCTGGGATTTAAACATTGTTGAACTTTTAAAAAAGTTTATAGATTTTTTTAAAATGTTGGTATCAGAGTATATCAGATTGACATCAACTCTATATTTACCATCTTTAAATCCAAGGGTGTTAAAATAATTTATTACAACAAAATCAAAAGCTGGGGAGAATCTTTTCTGACCTGAAATTGTTGAAACAAGAGAATCTTTTTCATCGAAAATCTTATATTCTATCCTGTACTCTTTATTATGTAAATTGTATATTTCAAAAAAAAGATAAATTAAGGGATTGATCAAATTATAATTTTTCGATGGATTGGGAATCACAACATATCCGTTTCTTGAAAATTTGTCTTCGATGGAGTCTTTTCTAACAGTATAACCAACTATGATATCAGACAAAAACGGATTCAGACTATCCATTTTTGAAAGTTCAACGGTATCAACCCTGCTATATTCTTTTTGGGAGAACGAATCTATTATAAGACTTTTAAATTCATATTTTGCAGGGGAGAGTAAGAATGATGCTCTATCAAGTAAAAACATATCTTCATTTAAGATCTGATTCTTTGTTATATAGGATATTGAATTCCACTCATCATATACCTCTTGAGAATTCTCAAGATTTTTAACAAAAACTTTAATATGCAATATACCCTTATTATTGTCATCCAACTCTTTGTAGGTGATATTTTTTGAATAGAACTGAATATCATAGAAAATTTGATATATATTTTTCTGAGATTTAAATGCTGTTATGGAAAGATCATATTGTGGAAAAATCAAAATTGACACGAAAAATAAAATAATAGTAAAAAATTTTTTCATAGATTATCTCATCTGTTCAAGATAATTTTGTAAAACATATTCTCCATAACCATTTATATCGATAAAAACAAAATTGAGATTTTTACCATAATAATACCAGATTTCATAAGGTTTACTATCCTTATCAAAAGGATGCTTTTCTATTTCATCAGGTTGACCATAGATTATATAAATTCTTCCAAAATCTGTTTTATACCCCTTCTTGAAACCTGAGAAATTTTTATTCGCATAATTGTATCTTTCAAAAAATTCATTATAACCTATTCCCATAGTTATGGATGGATTTGATAACTGTTTTAACCAGAAATTGTTCCACTCTTTCTCTCTATTTTCTTTTGAAACATTTTTCAATTTATCCAATTCATCCCATTTTGCGATATAAGATAGAGCGTTTATCATATCCTGGTATTCGATTTCAGATTTTAAAAAAGAAAATTTGATCAAAACTTCAGTTGTTAAAAAATTTATAATTTTGTTATCTTCTATGTATTCGACTCTCAAGAGATATTTGCCTCCGTACAGATCCTTTACAAAAAATAAGGTATCGGTTTGTTTTGTTAAATTTGTTTTTTGTTTGTAAACGACCCTGTTCTTTGGATCCATAAGTATAATGTTAAAATGCCCCCTTTTTTCATTTTTCAAACTCATAATCGTTTCGAATTGAACCGTATCGGTGGAAGAGAAAAAATTATCTTTGTCGTTTATCAATTTTAATGAACTTAAAAAATTTCCATTCTGGGGAACGGATGGTATTTTAATATCTATGGTAAATTTTTTTGATCTACCGTTAAGTATATCATAGATATCAAAAAATATTTTTTTTGTTTCCGCAGGGATTTTTAAATTTGTCAGATTAAAACTAACATTCATAGTTTCAAGATCCTGTGGAATGGTGGTAAAATTAAAAATCGTATCGAAGGTTAGCGTGTGTATTGGTAAATCCTTTTCTTTAAGAAATGTGAACCTCAGTGAAGTCTTTGCTATGTATCCTGAAGAATCTTTCTCAAAAATCAATTCTTTCAAAAAAAGATTGATCTTAAAATTTATAACAGGCTGGTAAGTTGAATCTATAATTAAATTTGAAGTGAATGATAGTTCATCGAAATCTGCCTGTAAAAATATAATAGAAAAGAAAAAGAACAAAAAAGAAAAAATTTTAAATTTCATCTCTCAACCTTTCCGCTATTTTGATTCCGTTTAATGCTGCTCCGATTCTCAAATTATCTGCCGTGATTATAAAATGGATTCGGTTTTTGAAAAATGGATCTTTTCTGAGTCTTGAAACAAAAACTAAATTTGTTCCCGAGACCGATATCGGATCGATAGTATCGGTTAAAACTATACCTGAAGACTTATTTATAATTTTTTTAACTTTATCTATACCAACATTTTTTTTAAATTCAGCCATAACACTCTGGGTATGGGAGTTCAGAACCGGAACCCTTATCGTTGTCGCTGTAATCTTCAATTTTTTATTTTCAAGTATTTTTTTTGTTTCATTTATAATCTTATGTTCCTCTTCACAAAACCCGTTTTTGAATTTACCTATGAATTGTATCAGATTGTTGAAAACCACAGGTTCGTTTTCCGTATATATACCTTTTTGTTGTTTTAAAAATATATTCATAAGTTCTTTACCACCACCGGAGATAGCCTGATATGTTGAAACTACAACTGAATTTATTTTATCTATCCTTTCCAAAAGATAAAGAACGGTTACCAACTGGATCGTTGAGCAGTTTGGATTAGCGATAATTTTAGTCCCCTTCTTTATTTTATGAAAATTCACTTCTGGAACAACAAGTGGAATATTTTCTTTCATTCTGAAAGCTGATGAGTTATCTATGGAAACAGTTTTTTTATTTTTGATCATCTTTATCATCTCTAAAGAATCTTTTGTGGAAGTAGCAAAAAAAGCTATATCTATATCATCAAAATATTTTTCATCAAATCTGTTCACGGTATATACACTATCTTTAACTTTTATCTTTTTACCAAAATTTTTTTCAGAAGCGAATAGGAAAAGTTTATTGAAAGGAAAATCTCTCTCATTTAAAATTTTTATAAATTCAATGCCAACAAGCCCTGTTGCTCCAACAAGGGCAAGATTCACTTTTTTATTCTGTGAGTTCAAATTTCTCTCCTGCTTCTTTAACTATCTTTTCCTTGTAGATCTTTTTTGTGATGATGGTATAGGATATCTTGTTTGTGACTACTCCGAAAACATCGTTTTCATATTTTGATATCATATTCAAAATCGTTTCTGTGATACCCCTATCTTCTGAAATACCTTCTCCTATAAAAGTTATCAATGAGATATCGGTGTTAGCACTTATTGGTAGAGAAGGATAATTTTTTTCAATTATCGAGAGTAGGGAGTTGACGGAATCCTGATTCACAACGAGAGAGATATTATCAAACCCTTTGGTAATAAAAAGTTCAATGTTGAGATTATCTTTGTTTAATTCTTTGAGAAGTTTGACTATGTTTTGTTCAGATGTTTTTAAATTCACCAATGCAAGATCATCTTTAACACATATACTGTTGACTTTTGTGGATTCGATATTTTCCATATTCGTGACCATTGTTCCTTCTCCTTCATTAAATGAGGATTTTATAACAACAGGAATTTTATATTTTTTGGCTATTTCCACAGATCTTGGATGTAGGACTTTTGACCCGAAATATGCCATAAGAAGCATTTCATCGTAGGATATTCTTTTAAGGAGCTTTGAGTTCGGTACTATTCTTGGATCGGTTTTGAAAACTCCATCAACATCTGTATAAATTTCACATATATCGGCTTTAAGAAAAGCGGCAAGAGCGATGGCGGTTGTATCAGAGCCTCCTCTACCAAGAGTTGTTATCTCCTTTGTGGATGATATACCCTGAAAACCAGCAACTATTGGAACTATGTTGTTTGAAAGAGCCTCAAGCAATCTTTCACCCTTAACTGTGATTATTTTTGCATTGGTATGTGATGATGTTGTTATGATTCCAACCTGTGAACCTGTGAAAGAATATGATTTAATATTCATAGAATTTAAAGCCATCGAGAATAAAGACATCGATATCCTTTCACCTGCGGTAAGAAGCATATCCATCTCTCTTTGATCTGGATTTGAGGTCAGAGATCTTGCCATGGAAATTAGTTCATTTGTAGTCTTACCCATAGCGGATACAACGACAACCACCCTGTTACCGTCGTTAACATCCTTTGCAACTTTTTTTGCAAGATTTTTAATTAAATCAACCGTGGCGAGTGATGTGCCACCAAATTTTTTTACTATTAAAGCCATTTTATAATTTAAATTTTTTTATCCTTTCAACACCTTTGTAAAAATCTGTATCGTTTAGTGTTATTGAGAATCTTATATAACCTTCACCATCTTTACCGAATCCCAACCCCGGGGTAACAATTATTCCAGTTTTCCTTAATAATAATTTTGTGAATGATAGGGAATCCATATTGTTGGGGGTTTTTGGAAAAATATAATATGTGGAGAGGGGTTTGTGAAAAACAAATCCTTTTTCATACAAAACATCGGAAAGAATATCCAGTCTTTTTTTGAAAATTGAAATGTTGAATTCTCTTATCCTTTCAATATTTTTTAATGCTTCCACTGCTGCCATCTGGATTGGAACGAAAACACCAGAATCGGTATTAGTTTTTATCTTTTTCAATTTTTCAATCATCTTTCTATTGCCCACTATAAAGCCTATTCTCCATCCGGTCATATTAAAAGTTTTGGAAAAAGAATGAAATTCGCAGGAAATGTTTTTTTCAATATCAGCCTGTAGAAAGGATGGAGGCTTTATGTTATCGTAATAAATTTCGCAGTAAACATTATCGTTAAGAACCATAACATTCTTTCTTTCACAAAGCTTATAAACTTCCTCATAAAATTTTTTATCAACGGTTGCACCTGTCGGGTTGTTTGGATAATTCAAGAAAAGAATTTTTGTTTTATCATCGATATTCTTTTCAATATCTTCGATATCCGGTATAAAATTTTTCTCAAATCTAATTGGGTATTCAACGGGTATTCCTCCTTTCAATATCGTCTGATTTTTGTAGACCGGATAACAGATTGAAGGAATAAGGACTTTATCCTTTTTGTTTAAAAATGCCTCAAGGGAAGTGGCTATACCCTCTTTTGATCCGATCAATATAAGGATCTCATTTTCAGGATCCAGTTTTACCTTAAATCTTTTTTTAAAATATTTTGCTATGCTTGACTTTAATTCATATATTCCATCATAAGGTGGATATTTATGGTTTGAGGGATTTGTCAAATGTTTTGTCATCGAATCGATTATCGTGGTATCGGTTGGTATATCTGGATCACCTATACCAAAATCTATAGGGTTTTTAACTTTTTTTTTCATCCTGTCTATTTCTGAAAAAAGATATGGGGGTAATTTTTCAAGGTTTTTTGAAAACATTATTCAGTCTCCCTCAACATCAGAGAATGAAAAAAGACCATTTTTTTTATCCATTATAAATTTTATAGCCTTTATAACCCCGTTTGCAAAAGTTTCCCTTGAAAGAGCCGAATGCGATATTTCAATTGTTTCACCGTTACCTGAGATGATGATTTTATGATAACCATAGATTTCACCGATTCGTAAAGAATGAATTCTAATTTCATCTTTTCTTGGATACGAGATTTCAAAATTTTTGTTTATAGGTCTCTTTGTTATTCTGGAAATTTTTTCAGCTATCAGAAGAGCGGTACCACTTGGAGCATCTTTTTTTTGATTATGATGGTATTCTATTATCTCTATATCCCTCTTTCTATCATTAAGTATATCTTTTAAATTATCAAGTAAATTCAATATGGAATTTATACCGATTGACATATTCGATGAATAGAAGATTGGAATAGTTTTTGAACATTCTTTCATTTTTTTAATTGTAGATTTTGAAAGCCCGGTTGTACCCGAAACAAATGGAATTTGATGTTTTAAAGAGTATTCAAGAGCATTCAAAAAGCCTTCCTCATTTGAGAAATCGACGAGAAGATCAATGTTGTAATTTTCTTTTATATTCAGTTCCTTCAATTTTATTTTCCATTCTTCTATACCAATGGAAATACCATAATCGCTACCAAGAAATTGTGAATCTTTTCTTTCAAAGACTTCGGTTAAAGCCATATCATCACTGGAAAGTATTTTTATTGCTAAAATTCTTCCCATTTTTCCCAAACTGCCATTTAACCCTATTTTTATCATATTTTATTTATACCATAATAACCATTAATAGTCAATACAACGATTTTATTATTGTTGACTGAAATAAAAACTCTGTTAAAATACATATTTATGTGGAAAAATTCCAATCTTATTTTTGAACTGATCAAGTCCGATCTTAAAACAAAATATAAAAATTCTCTCCTTGGTTTCTTATGGATAATTTTTGAACCGCTTTTTTTGATGCTCATCATTTATACCGTTTTCAGTAAATTTATAAGATTCAATATGCAGAACTATCCGCTCTTTATTCTTTCCGGGACAATTCTCTGGAGATTTTTTGTAAATACTACCAATCAATCTTTACAACTATTTCAAAGAAACAAAGATCTTATTTTAAAAGTAAAAATAGAAAGAATGATACTTCCATTTTCTTTAGTTCTTTCCAATCTTATAATGGTTTTTTTTGAATACGCCATTTATATCGGTATTTATTTCATTGTAAAGAAAAGTATACCATTAACTTCAATAATTTTTTTCCCATATATTATCATATTTTCCCTATTCTTATTTGGTCTTTCCACCATCCTTTCCACATTCTATGTTTTTATAAAAGATTTAAAGGCTGGTTGGGAGATCTTTGCGCAGGGTCTGTTTTTCCTCTGTCCTATTTTTTATCCATATGAAATAGTCCCATACAATCTGATCCAATTTTATATGATAAATCCGGTTGCAGTTTTTATTATGGGAATGCAGGACATACTCTTTTATTCAAATATCCCTGATCCGACTGTAACGATAAACTCTTTACTATTTTCTTTGATCTTTTCACTTATTGGCTATGTTGTTTTTATTGTAAATGAGGATAGAATGGTAAAAAGTCTATGAACAGGAATTTTGTTGTTTCATTAAAAGATGTTTCACTCAGCTATTATCCTGTAGTTGGTATTTTTAAAAAGAAAAGGATAGATGCTTTGAAAAATGTTAATTTAAACATAGAAAAAAATGAATTTTTTTCCATAATAGGTTCAAACGGATCAGGTAAAACGACGCTTCTTTCTTTGGTAGCGAGTATTCTAAAACCTGATGATGGCAGGATAAATGTTTTTGGAAGGGTTGCTTCCTTTTTGGGACTCGGGATAGGTTTCAATCCTGAACTTACTGGAAGAGAAAATATTTTTCTCTATGGAGCGATAATGGGGCTATCGAAAAAAACGATAAGGGAAAATTTAGAAAAGATAATTGAATTTTCAGAATTGAAAAATTTTATGGATATGAAAATAAAAGACTATTCTACAGGTATGTATGTTAGATTGGGATTTTCCGTTGCTGTTTTTACTAAGCCAGAAATATTGATAATAGATGAGGTTCTGGCTGTTGGGGATGCCCATTTTCAAAGAAAATGTCTTGATAAGATACAGAACATTAAAAAAGAGGGTGTTACCATTCTTTTTGTTTCACATGATATGGGACTAGTTACAAGATTTTCAGATAGGGTGGCTTTACTCGATAGTGGTGTTTTGGTTGATGTTGGTGAACCGGATAGGATCGTTGAACTATACCTTTCAAAAACAGAAAACGATCCTTCATTCAATATGATCAGAAAAGGTTCGAGAGAGATCGAAATAGTTGAAATAGTTCCTATAAACAATAAATATAGTTCCCACATACAGAATGAAATCCGTTTTAGAATAAAGTATAAAAACAATGGCAAAATAAAAAAATCTATATTTGGGTTTTCAATAACCGATCAGTTTTTAAATGTGATTTCTGGTCCCAACACTTACGATTATCTTGGAGAGTATGTTGATCTGAAAAATTATGGTGAGATTGAATTTTCTTTTTTACCAATCAATTTTAACCCGGGAAAATATTTTCTCTCTGTAGCCTTCTATGATCTTTATAATAGATTCCCTTATGATCACATGGATTATGCATCATATTTTATTGTGGAAGGAGAAAAGAAACCATATCTTGGATACATAAAAACTTTGGTAAAATGGAAAATAGATTAAAATAAAAGGAAGGAATTATGAACATTTTAATTCTTGGAAGTGGTGGTTTACTGGGTAAATATCTTGTAAAAACTCTTGGTATGAAAAGAAAAATTTTTGCAACAACACATAAAGAATTAAATATACTCGATAGTGATTCCTACTACAATTTTATAAAAAAAAATAAAATCGATGTGACTATAAACTGTGCCGCTTTAACAAATATCTACAAATGTGAAAATAATAAAGAAGAGGCTTTAAAAATCAACGCTTATGCACCTGCAAAACTTTCACTCATTTCAAAAGATTTGAATGTTAAATTTATCCATTTTTCAACAGGATTTGTTTTTGATGGTAGAAAGGAGAGTGAATATTGTGAGGATGATATCCCTTCTCCCCAAACTCTCTATGGATATTCAAAATATAGGGGGGAAGAAATGATTATAAAGGAAAACCAAAATTCTTTGATCATAAGAACCGATGAAATTTTTGGTTATGCAGATTTTGTTCCGGGACACAATGTAATAGGTTTCACAATAAAACATATTCTTGAGGATAAACCTGTAGCCCTTTACGATATATATACTTCACCCACTTACGCTCTCGATCTTTCAAAAAAAATAGATGAGATTTTTCAAAAAAATATTGATATAGATGGTATCCTCCATATAGTAAACAGAGGAAAATTTACTTACATCCAGGTTGCAAAGATGATAAACAAAATATTAAAAAAAGATATTGAAATCAATGTTAGAAACGACGAACTGAATAAAAATCTTCCAAAAAATTGTTCTATGAAAAGTATAAGGTTGAATAGTTTAAATCTTGAAGAACTACCAGATTTTGAAGATGCTCTCAAAAGGTGTATAAAAGAATTCCTATGAGGAAAAATCTCTATATATTCCAGATCCTTAACTATAATGGAATTTCCCTTTTAAATGAAGTTTTTATTGAATCTATATCTTCAATATTCAAACAATCCTATAAAAATTATATTGTTCATCTTATAGATAACAGGTCAACGGATTCTTCAGTAGAAGAGATCCATAGGTTGTTTCCAGCAGTTAAAATAACAAGGGTCAATAAGAATTACGGTTATGTTTCACACAATTTTGGCTTGAAATATTTTTATTATTCCGATGCTGATGGACTCATTGTAATGAATAACGATATAGTGCTTGAATTTGATTTTCTTGAAAATATCGATAGAGTTTTCAGAAAAAGTGATGTTGGTGTTGTTATGCCTATGATAAAATTTAACAACAAAAAAGATATGATAAATTCCACCGGTTTGATATTGAATCTTGGTGGATTCGCAAAAAATAGAGATTACGGTATAAACGATCATTTAAAAAAAACTTTCGATTCTAACATTTTTCTTTCTGGAGCCTGTTTCTGTATAAAAAAAGATCTTTTAGAAAAGATTGGACTTTTTGATTATACATATTCATCTTTTTATGAGGATGCCGATCTGTCAGCGAGAATCTTGACTGAAACCGATTACAGGATAGAGTTTTTAAAGGATGCGGTTTGTTATCATGAATATTCTGGAAGTTATAAAAAATTCTCTCAAAAAAAAGAGTTTTTAATTTTGAGAAACCAGTATCTTTTCCTTTTAAAATACTTATCTTTTAAAACTCTACTAAAAGCAAAATTATTTTTTTTAAAAACCAGATTTTTAAAAAAACCCTTTTTACATTTAAAAGTTTTATTCTCATTGTTTTTACTACTACCACGGATTTTTTTTGTAAGATTTAAACGGAAATTTATTTTAAAGGCTAAAATTATAGAAAATTTTCTACAAAAAAATTTCGAACCTTTCAAGGTTGAGGAGAATTTTTCTGAAAGAACTTCTATCGTCTCAAGTTTTGAAGAGATTTTAAAACCTCAAAGATCTATTACATTCGGTATAGATGATGAATATATTGGAAAAGGATTTTCATTCATTGATAGAAATTTCCCAATAGGAAGAAAAATAATAGGTGAGGCTGAACTTTTTCTTGAGAGTGATAAAGATGGTGAATATGTTATCATATACTATCCTGAAAATTCTATTTTAAAACTTATCTGTAATAATGAAGAATTTTATTCTCAAAATTCTCCATTTTATTTTAAAGCTAAAAAGGGTAAACTAAAAATAACATTAGAAACAACAGAGGAAATAAAAATAACACATATAGGGCAAAAGGATGGCTAAAAGAGTTTTAATGGTTTTCAACAGGTTTTATCCTATTCTATCAGGTTCCGAAAATTTTTCCAGAATGATATACGACCATCTTGTCGATTCTAAAATAGAGACTGATGTATGCACTTTGAAGGTTTCAGATGATTCTTATCATATCAACGATAAAAATTTGAAAACTGAGGAATATTATAAGAATTCGGTGATAAAAAGGTTTGAAATAGTTAATTTTCCTTATAAAGATAGATTGTTTAACATTTTTGAAGAATATGGACTATTCAAATTTTACTCTTTAAATTTTAAAATTTTATCCCCATCGATGATTCTCTATTTAAAAAATAACATAAAAAGATACGATCTGATTATAACGGGATATCTACCTTTCTCATCTATAATTTATCCAGCATTATATTATTCAAAAAAACAGAATAAAAAATCAATTTTTATCCCACTGATACATTCCTCCATCCCTTTTTCACAAAGGTTTGAATATGAGTTTTTTCATCCACTCTATAAAGAATTTTATGAACTTTCAGATTATTTTATATCTTTGAACAAAAGAGAGCAGAATTATTTGAAAAATTTTAAGAAAAAAATCTTTAGCCTTAATGCTTTTATTGAAACACCTGAAAAAATCACAAAAAAGGTTAAAAAGGATTTTAACATACTCTCCATAGGAACACAGAATTATGAAAAGGGAACTGAAACGACACTGAAAGCTTTAGATATGATACACAAAGAATTTAAAGATGTAAAGTTAACGATAGTTGGCAGGATGGATAAAAAGTACAAAGAAAAGATAAAATCTAAAGATTATATAATATATTATGAAAAGGTCAGTGAAGAAAAGAAAAGGGAACTTTTTCTTCAGACCGATCTTTTTGTTTTACCATCGATTGCAGAGGCATTTGGTATCGTGACTGTTGAGGCTCATTCCTATGGTATACCAACGATTAACGCTTACTGCTGGGGATCCGAATATATCGTGAAAAATGGTGTCAACGGTTTTCTTGTTCCATTCGGTGATCATCAACTCGTTTATAACTATATAAGACAACTCTATCTAAATCCAGAATTGAAAGAGATGATGGGCAAAAATGCGAGAGAGATATCTTTGTATGGAAGTGAACTGATAGAAGGTTATAAGGTTGGTCCTTTTGATAAGAAAAGATTTAAAAAGGGTATGGATAGAATCCTTGAAGAAGTTTTATGAAGTTTTTACATTATATAGATGAATTAAATTACGATAAAGGTTCATCACTTTTTGTTTATGAACTGGCATATGGTGATGAAACGATTTTAACCACATTTAGTGATATTCAGGAAAAAAGAGTAAAGATTCTTCCAAAAAGAGGTAAGTTTTTAAATCCTGAAAAATTTTCCACTATTTTAGATGATAAAGATTTTGATGTTTTTGTTTTACACTCTTTAAAATATATTTCTCCCGATATTTTGATGAGAGTAAAGAAAAAAAATGTTAAGATCATCTTTATTTCACATGATTATTATTCTATATGTGAAAGAGTGAATCTTATAAATAATAGAAATATGTTGTGTTCCGGACCGTATGGGAAAAACTGTATATATTGCTACCTTGATAAATTTCCCTTTTTACCTATCACTCGAGAGTTGAGAGATCTTTTACTTCCATTTTTTTTTCTGTTTCTACCAAGGCTAAAATGGTATAAGAGAAGAAAAGAATTTTTTTCTGAAATTTTAAGTTTTGTAGACAGGGTGATCTATCCTTCAAAAAAATCTTTTATGATCGCTGATAGATTTTTAAATCTAAAAGAGAAAAGTATTGTGATAAAAAATTTTCAGAGGGATATAAGATGTCAGAAAAGAGTAAAGGGAAAATATCCAATTTTTGGATTCATAGGTCATTCAGCCTATCATAAGGGGCTTTTTACGGTTTTAAAAAGTTTCAAAGAGATTAAAAGTGAGAATATAAAACTTTTGTTGTGGGGTGATGTGAAGACAAAGATAAAGGATAAAAGGATCATTTTGAAGGGAAAATTTAAAAATGATGAGATAGAAAAAGTGTTGAATAGTTTTGATGTCTTAATATTCCCTTCAATATGGCCCGAAACATCCGGAAGGGTTATGTTTGAAGCAGCAACTTGTGGTAAAATTATACTCTCTTCGAATATAACACCTGCAAGGGAATTGCTTGAAAATTATGAGAACCTTTATCTTTTCGAAAACAGAAACCATATTAGTTTAAAAATGTTGATTGAGAAAATAATTAAAAATTGGAATTCAAAAGAGATTTCAAAAAGTTATAAAAATTTTTATACTCCAGATATTTATAGGGATAAAATAAAAGAGGTGATATATGATAATAAAAACTGAATATCTTAAAATCAAAACAAAAAAAAGAAAGGATATAGTTCATCTTACTGATAGCGTTGAAGAATTCTTAAAAAGGACTGGTATTATAGAGGGTTTTATTCTGGTGTCGAGCATGCACATAACCTCTGGAATAGTGATAAACGACTATGAAGAAGGGTTATGGGAAGATATTTATAAGTGGCTTGAAGATCTTGCCCCTGAGAAAAGTGATTACAAACATCATAGAACGGGTGAAACAAATGGAGATGCTCATCTAAAAAGAATACTTGTCAACCATCAAGTTATCGTTCCCATAACTGATGGCAAACTCGATCTGGGAAGATGGGAAAAAATTTTTTATTTTGAATTTGATGGACAGAGAGAAAAAAGAATCATATTAAAAGCTTTTGGAGAATGATCATCGAAAAAAGGTAATTTCAATTCTTCTGTTCTTTTCCCGGTTTTCTTTCTTCTCATTATCTTAAAGGTTCATCGTTTCTCCAAAGCCTTTAATAAAGATTCTTTCTTCCGAAATACCGTTCTCAACGAAAAATTCCCTAACCGTTTCACATCTCTTTTCGGTTAAAATCAAATTATCCTTCGCTTTACCTGAATCATCAGTGAAAGATTTTATTTTGATTTTAAAATCCGGATAATCTTTCAGTATTGTTATTATCTTAAAAAGTTCTTCAAAAGAGTTTTTCTCAAGAACCGATCCATTCTTTTTAAATTTTATTGAATAAAAATTTTTAGTTAAATTCTCTTCAAGAATGAAAATATTCAAAACCGTTGTATCATTATTTCCCATTGTTACAATTTTTGTTAGAGGAATATGGTTGTCGTTAGGAAAGATGTGGAGATCGCACGATCCTTCCTTACCTGAAATTGTGAATATATCTTTTAATGAATCATATCATATTCAAGATCATAATAATTCTTACCATTTGAGGCTTCCATTTTTACAGGTAAAGGTTCTAAGGTTTTAAAATCAAGTACTTTTAACTTTAAATTATATTTTCTTATAAAGGAGTAAAATAAAATATTTTTACAGTTGTGGATTCACTTTTTATTTCTATTCTTTCCTGAATAGGTATCATTTCATCGGAGAGAATTTTTATATTATATTTTCCTTTTTTTAATTTTATTTTTTTGTTGCCTTCCTCTATGAAATATTTTTTGTTTTCAACGAATAAAAGAGCATCAACATCTTCATCATCATATTCGTTTATTAAATTTATCACCAAAAACCCTTCGTTATTTTTTTGAGAGAAAAAGCCAAAAGGGGAGGAAAGAAGGTTAGAGAAAATATTCCCCCCATAACCGATCAAATACTCGTAAGATTCGATCTTTCCCAACCCCCCCATAAATGATATGACAAAAAGAAAAAAATTAAAGTAAAAATATTTTTTCTTTTCACAAAAATTATTTTACAAGAAAACTTTTTTTTGTCAATAAGTTATTTTTATTTTACACAAAAATTTTCAAATAGGATTCTATCGATAATTTATTGTAGAGTATTGACAAATAGAGCAAATTCAATATAATCTTTAAAAATTTAAAAGAAGGAAGGTGATTTTTAATGCCAGGTGTTAAATTAAGAGATGGTGAATCTTTTGATGGTGCTTTAAAAAGATTTAAAAGATTATGTGAAAGGGCTGGTATTTTAAGTGAAATAAAACAGCATCAATTTTATGAAAAACCCAGCGAAATCAAAAAAAGGAAAAAGATAGAGGCAAGAAGAAAAAGTCTTCGTTCCAGTAAAATAAAGGATTAAACGAAGATGAATTTGGTCGATATAGTATCATCGACTATAATTCTAATTTCTTTAATAGTAGGTTTTTTTCAAGGTATTCTAAAACCTGTTGGTTATATTTTCGCCATATTATTTTCTTTTTTATTTTCTTATAAATATTATCTGGACATATCCGTATTTTTGAAAAGATTTTTAAAATTGGATGGTGGACTTTTATCAATAATCTCATTTGTTTTTACTTTTTTATTGATTTTTGGGGCAATGATTTTAATTGTTCTTATTCTTATAAATATTCTAAAAAAGACTCCACTGATGATTTTTGATAAAATCGCTGGTGTATTTGTGTGGGGTATTATTACACTTTTAATTATCGGTTTTATTTTAAACCTTTTAAACGATTTAAAATTTAGCAAAGAATTATCTCTACTCTTAGATGGAAGTTTTATTTTTAAATTATATAAAATCTTAATTCATACCAGATACGCAAAATAAGCAAAAAAATGTTAGAAAGTTTTAAAGAGAGGGAAATATTAGAGATTCCATTGATCATTGAAGAGTTTAAAAAACACTCTCTTTTAGAGTTGACTAAAAAAAAGTTTGATAGTTTAGTTTATCTCGAATCAACTGAAGAATATTACAGGATAAAAGAAAAAATATCAAACTATTCTTCAAAAATCTTTCAAAGATTACATTTTGATGGTTTTAAAAGCATAGATAAAATATATGAAAAAATTGAAACAAAAAAAGGTTTTCTGGAAGAAAATGATCTTAAAGAGATAAAAAATTCTTTTGATTACTCTTTAAATTTTAGTGGACTCGATAAAAATTTCTTCAAAAGTTTTTTTTACTTTGAAATTGATTTGAAAGAAATAAAAACTTTTAGAGATTATCTTTATAATCTTTTAGACAAAGAGGGAAAAATAAAAGATGATGCATCGTTGAGACTTAAAGAGATAAGAGAGAGGATAAATAATGTGATAGCATCACAGGATAGAATCCTTTCAAAAATTTTAAAAAAGTATGAAAAGTTTTTGACAGAGAAAAATATTACAATAGTTGACAACAGATTGGTTTTACAGGTGGATATTCATTTTAAAAATAAAGTTGAGGGTGTTTTCCATTCTTTTTCGAATACAAAAAAGAGTATTTTCATAGAACCAGAGGAACTTGTCTTTTTGAACAATAATCTTGGAGAGTTAAGGGAGGAAGAAAAGATTGAGATGGATAGGATTCTTGACGAAATAAAATTAAAAATCCTATCGATTTCATCCTTAACATCAATTATAGGTGATTTCATCCCAACAGTGGATTTTATCAATTCTATACTGCTTTTTATGCATCAATATGATGCCAGTTATATATACATAGATAATGATATTGAACTTTTTAATGTTTATCATCCTATTATAAAAAGATCAAAAGGAAAGGATGCTAAACCTTTCAACATAAAGATTCAAAAAGGGAAATCCCTTATGATAACGGGTCCCAATATGGGAGGAAAAACAGCAGTGCTTAAAACAACAGGGGTTTGTGCAATACTTGTAAAAATGGGTCTTCCAATATGTGCCAATGAATTTTCAAAAATAAGATTTTACGATAACATTTTTTGTGATATAGGAGATGAACAATCTTTGGTCGATGGGGTCTCCTCCTTCGCTTCACATGTTTTTAATTATAAAAGATTTGTGGAAAATTCAAATGAAAATTCTTTGATACTTCTTGATGAAATTGGAACCGGAACATCTATTTCTGAAGGAACAGCCTTCTCCATTTCTCTGATAAATCATTTTCTTGAAAAAAATGTTACCGTAATTTTTACAACACATTATGATACCATAAAAGATTTTGCTTTAAAAAATGAAAAGATAATCTGCTCTTCTATGAAATATGATTATGAAAAAAATATTCCATTCTATGAACTTGAATATGATTCCATTGGACAATCTGGAATGTTCTTTCTTTTAAAAAGGTATGATTTCCCTGAAAAAATTATTAAGGAAAGTTATAATCTTGCTGGAAAAGATTTTGTTGATTACATCGATCTTGTTAGAGAGTATAAAATTAAACTTGATGAACTGGATAAACTTAAACAAAAATATGATCTCTTGACAAGAAGTCTTGAAAAAATTAAAGAAATAAATGAAAGGGAAGCGAAGGAATATCAAGAGAAAAAAGCGGAGATTTTAAAAGAGTATAGAAAAAAATTGAAAGAGGAAATAGCAGTTTTAAGATCGGAATTTGAACTCACTTTAAAAAGAATAAAAGAAGAGGAAAACTATGAAAAACATATCAAAGAGTTTAAAACTCTCATAAATGAGAAAGAAAAAAATATACCTGTTTTCGATAGAGAACTTTTTTTTGATGATACTCTTAAAATAAAAGAAAAGGATCTCGTAAAACTTAAAAATGGAGTAGAGGGGATCGTTGAAAAGGTTGATGGGATTAATGTTGTTATTGATGTGAACGGTGTCAAGTTGAAAACCTCATTGAGTAATGTAATCTATAAACTTGAAGGTCAGAAGGAGAAGAAAAAAATTTATAGTTTTTATGAAGAATCAAATGATATTATAGATTTAAGAGGTAAATTTCTTGATGATGCTATGGAAGAACTCGATAGGTTCATTTTACAAGCAAAAAGTTCTCTTATTAAAAGAATAAAAATAATCCATGGACATGGTAAAGGAATTTTAAAAGAAAACATAAGATCCTATTTAAAAAATTTAAAATTTATAAAAAGATTCTATCCTGCAGAAATACAGGATGGTGGTGATGGTGTAACGATCGTTGAATTTGAAGATTATTGAATAGGCAGGGTTGACTTGTTGTGGTAATTTTGTATAGTTTGAGTATGAAAAACTCTAAGGAAGTAATTCTTGTCGGTAATGGTGAAAATCTATGTTCAAATAAAATAATAAAACAATTTAAAAAAGTGGTTGCACTTGATGGTGGTTATAAGTATATTGGTGAAGATTCTTTGATAGAGGTTGTGATCGGTGATTTTGACTCAATGGATTTAAAAAAAATACCCTCAAAAATAAAAAAGTTGAAATTTCCCAAAAAGAAAGATTTTTCGGATCTTGAACTTGGCATCATCTATTCTATTGAAAATGGTTATGATAACATTTATGTAACAGGTGTAACCGGAACAAGGATGGATCATTTTTACACCTCAATTATGCTTCTAAAAAAATATAGTGATAAAAACATTCACATACTTACGAAGACTGAAGATATATTTTTGTTGAAACATAATATCCTTTATACTTTTAAAGGTATGAGAGGTAAAAGGGTCTCCTTTTTTTCTATAAGTAAAAAAAGTTCCGGTATCGATTCTTCTGGGCTGGAATATGAATACGATGATGATGAACTTTTATTTGAAATCCCTATAGGGTTAAGCAACAATTTTAGAAAAAATAAGGTATTTTTTAAATTCAAAAAAGGAATGATTCTATGCTTTTTAGAAATTTAATTTTTATACTCTTTCTTTTTTCTTTTGTTTTTGGAAATATATCTGAAGATGACAATAGTATAATTGTGGAAACGAGTAAAAATTTTGGGTTTGATTTAAAGGATTTTAATTTTAAAAAAGATTTTCTTGTTAACGATTCTTTCTCTTTTTCATTAGCCGATACACTTTTGAACGATCCACTTTTACTTGTAAAAAAAAGGGAATTCTATATAGATTCTGTCGTTGAACTTAAATTTTACAAAAACAAACAGAATGATTTTGGGAAGATAAAAGATCCGTTTGAACTGATCAAAACATACGATAAAAATGTAAACCAGATCTTACGAGAAGATATAAGAATAAATGTTCAAGACGGAAAAAACATTTTACAGGTAATTCCATTATTTTTTTTTGATGAGTCTCTTTCCTTTATCTATAAAGGTAAGATAGAACAATCTATGGGATTATTTATCGATACTAACAATTTTACCGTTGATTCACTTATAACACATTGTCACAACATTGATCCCGACTTTGAAAAAATAAAAATTTTGACTGAAAATTTAAAAAAAAGATTGGTTGAATTTTATACAGAAGGGTTACTTTATCCGATAGATACAATGATAGAAAATTTTAGGTTGGTAATCGGTGATGTGAGTTCAAACACATATTATGATGAATACGATTTTATAATTGATCTCGGGGGTGATGACAAATATATCAATTGTGCTGGAGTAGTCTATCCTTATACGAACAGGTTGAAATTTATAGTTGATTTTGATGGTAATGATCAGTATCTTTCCACTGATAGTTTCAGGGTTTCCTATGGTAGTATAAATGGTGTCTCAATAGTTTATGATCTTGCGGGCGAGGATATCTATAGAAGTTCAAATTTTTCTCTTGGAAGCGCTTTCATAGGTTATTCACAACTACATGATCAGAATGGAAACGATTTTTATTCTTCTGGATTTTTTTCTCAGGGTGCTGGATTCTTTGGAAGAGGTGAACTGATAGATGGGTTTGGTAACGATATATATTATTCTTCAGCATTTTCGCAAGGGTTTGGTTTTGTGAAAGGTGTTGGTATAACGATCGATTCGTCGGGTGATGATTATTATATGTCTGGAAATTTTTTTAAACATTCTCCATTGCTTGAAAACGATTATCTGTCGATGAGTCAGGGATTCGGTTTTGGCTTGAGACCAAGAACTTGTGGAGGCTTTGGAATTCTTCTGGATTATTCGGGAAACGATAACTATTTTTCGTCAGTTTTTGGACAGGGAGCAAGTTATTGGCATAGTCTCGGTTTACTTTATGATTTTGAAGGAAACGATTATTATTCATCAGCAGAATACGCTCAGGGAGCTGGAATCCATCTTTCAGTGGGTGGGCTTTTCGATTATTCTGGTGATGATATGTTCTTTTCGAGGTACGGACCTTCACAGGGTGAAGGGCATGATTTCTCTTATGGTATTCTTATAGATCAGAAGGGTGATGATAATTATACCGTTTCTGGAGGACAGGGTGTTGGGCTCAACAACTCTGTTGGTATATTACTTGATAAAAAAGGTAACGATTCTTACTATACAAGAGAAAAACTCGCAAATGGAGATGCCAACGAATCGAGGGGATTTTCAGGAATAGGCTTGTTCATCGATTCCGAAGGAAAAGATTTTTATTCGAGAAATGGAAGTAAAGATTCTATAAAATGGATCAACAAATACTATGGTTATGGAGTTGATGTGGGTTTTGTTGAAGAGAAAAAAAATGTTGATACTTTCAACATATCTTCAAATTTAACGATAGAAAAATTGTTTAAAATTTCTTCTGAATGGGCGGTAAGGGAGAACAGTTTCAAGGTTAACAAAGCAAGAAAGATACTTTTGGAAAGAGAGAATGAGGCTGTTGATTATATATTAAAAAATAAGATTTCAACCGATAATGGACTTGAACTTGAAGCGATAAAATATGTTTTTCAGAATTCCTCGTTTAAATCAAAAAATAAACTTCTTGAAAGTTTTAATAACTCTGACAAAAAAACAAAGAAAAATATAATTTATATTCTTTCCCAGATTAAATATAACAATTCTTTTAATCTTTTAAAAGAGAATGTTTGTAGCTTGGATAAAAAGATAAAAGAACTATCCATATATGCTATAGGAAACCTTGATACCATAATCGATCTATCATTTTTAAAAGAACATTTTTTTGAAAAGGAGTACAGGATAAAGGTCGAAATACTTGAAGCTTTAAGAAAACATAAATTCGATATGGTTGAATTTTTTGTAAAAAGATTATCAAGAGAGGATGACAGAGTTGTAAGAGAGGCGATTTCAAATTATCTTTCAGAATTTCCTTCCACTTTGAAATATCTTTCAAAAAATGAGAATTTAAAATATTATGAAGAGTTTATAACAGTTTACAGGATAATCACAAAAGATGATAATTCTTATCTTGTTGGACTTTATAAAGATTTTCTTTTAAAGATATCCAAATTTGATAAAATGGATAATATATCTATAAAAGGTTTAAAGAAAAAAATTTTTTCAATTATCGAAAAGTATAAAGACTGAAGCTATAGCGTAATTTTTTTCATGTGATATGGATAATGATATTTCCTTTATATAATATTTTTTCGCTAATTTTTCACTTATTTTTATCTCCGGTTTTCCACTGATATCATTCAAAATCGAAAGATCCTTCCAATCGAGTTCTGAACCGATACCGGTTCCAAGAGCTTTGGAAAACGCCTCTTTTGCAGCCCATTTTCCAGCAAGAACAGTATATTCTATTTCAATTCCTTCAACCTGTTCTAATTCGTATTCTGTAAATATCCTTTTTTTAAAATCTTCATTTTTTGAAAATTTTTCTTTTATTCTATTTATATCGATTATATCTATACCAGTTGAAATTTTCATATTCTGTTCAAATAACTTTTTAATTTTAGAAAAAGGTATAAAGCGTTGATCCAATATGATATTGAAGTTGCAAGTGCTATACCACCTATGTTAAATTTAGGTACCAGGATAATGTTCAAAAGAATGTTCAAAATCATAGAAAATGTTGAAATGAATAGGGGAGTTCTTGTATTTAGAAGTGAATAAAAACTTTTAACAAAAACCTGTATTATTCCCATAGGTATGAGTCCGAGAGTGTAATAGATAAAAGGAGTTGAAGTTAATTCGACGGATCTTTGAGTGAATACTCCCCTCTGATAAACTATTCTTATTATATCTTTTGAAAATATTATAAAAATTAATGTTATGGGTAAAAGTATCAGTATGTTCAAATATAAGCCTTTTTTTATAAAACCTTTGAAATTTTCTTTTGAGGTGTAAACATTCTTTTCGGAAATATAGGGATGTAACACCTTTGATATAGCTATAGAAAAAATTGCAAATGGTAGATCTATCAGAAGGAAAGAAAAATGTAATGCTGATATTGCACCTGTGCCAAGAAGGGATCCTACTATTCTATCAATATAGATCGCACTTTTTTCGATAAAACTTGTAAATATAATTGGGAGAAATAAAAGAAAAGATTTTTTCATCCTTTCATCTTTAAAGGAAATGAAGAATCTATATTTAATGGGTAATTTTTTCAGGCCTAAAAGTAAAATAGCACTTTGAAGTATAACGCCAACAAGCACCGAGAAAGAGATCGTGTAAATAGGGTATTTTTTAAAGAATATTGGAATGGAGATTATCATAACTATGTTGAAAATAACAGGTGAAATATTGTAAAGAGTAAATTTTTTAAAACTCTCAAGAAGTGTCCCCATAAAGGAGTAGAGTGTTATAAAAAACATATATGGCAGAATCAGATATGTAATTTTCAAAGATATCTGGTAAGTTTCAGAATCAAAACCGGGTGCAAGTATTTTTAAAATGAAGGGTGAGAGTATATAAAGGATGATTGTTCCCGCTAAAGATAAAATGGAAACGGTTGTAAAAACATTTGAGAGATAGGAGTTGCCTTCAGATTCCCCCTTTTCCCTTTCCCTTATATACATAGGTAGAAAAACTGATTCAGCCACTCTTTCACCAAGTATCCTTCTAAAGAAATTCGGTAACAGAAATGCAACAAGAAAACCATCCATAATTTTGCTTGTTCCAAGAAATGCTGAATAGACAACTTCTCTGAAAAAGCCGGAAATCCTTGAAATGCCTATAAATATTGATGTTGAAAGGACCGATCTTAGAAATTTGCTTTTAAATTTCTCTAACAATGATGATCGAAGTTTTTTCATCATTTTGACCTGCTGGATTACCTTTCATAATTTTTAAGAGTTTGTTTTCCAAATCTTTATCATAAGGATACAAAGCGAGAATATCAACCGATACATTGTTTGCATCGACAACGGCAACATATATCTTTTTTGTAAATCTTTTTGAAAGTTTTCTTGCAAATTTTTCCGGTTCCTTTGGAGAAAGAACTATATAGTTATGAGAGCCTTTGAAAGGTATGGGATGATTTTTTTTGAAATCTATACTTTTTACCTCTTTACCTGCAATTTTGTAAAATGAACCGCTCTTTTTTTTCAATCTATCTAAAAATGAATAAACAGAAGCCTTTAATATTCTTTTCAAACCAACTTCCCTTAAAGCACACTCCATTGTTTCTGGCATACCTATACCCGTGCCATAATCAACATTTGAAACCCATGGGTAAAGTAAATATGCCCAGATGGAAGGTTTTATCTCATCGAGTCTATACGCTCTATTCTGAGTTATTCCTATTATGGACTCTGCTACGGTTATGATATCGTTTTCTAAAATTAAATCTTTTACCTGTTCTTCGATATATTTTATCAGATCCTCACCACCATAAAAAATTTTTGTTTTGATTTTTATCAAACGAAATTTTTTTGTTTCATATTCTATTATATCTTTATCTTTATATAGAAGAAAATCTTTATATCCATTTTGAAGCGAAACCGGCATCTTTTTGATACTCTTTTTTTTATTTATAAACTTCCTGACGAACAAACCATAAAATTTTAAAATTTTTTCCATATTTTGAAAGTATAAAGATAAATTTTTTGATTTCAAGAAGAAAAGTGTAATTTAATAGAAGGTTTCGGTCTCTTGACATTAACGGTTTATTATGTTATTTTAATTTTCTAAAACTTAAATCAATCTTAGGAGGTTAAACTATGAAAAAGCGTGTTTTGATACTTGGTGCTGCTGGAAGAGATTTTCATAATTTTAATGTATACTTTAGAGATAATGAAGAATACGAAGTGGTTGGTTTTACCGCGACTCAGATACCTGACATAGATGGTAGATTGTATCCTCCAACACTTGCTGGTAAACTTTATAAAAAAGGTATACCAATCTATGATGAAAAGGATATGACAAAAATAATAAAGGAGAAGAAAATAGATCTGGTAGTATTTTCTTATTCGGATATTTCCAACCAGTATGTTATGACAAAAGGTGCGGAAGTGATGGCATCTGGAGCGAGTTATATGTTGTTGGGACCAGAACAGACTTATATCAAGTCTTCAAAACCTGTTGTTGCTATAGTTGCGGTCAGAACCGGATCAGGGAAATCCCAAACAACAAGAGCTGTTTCATCGATATTGAGAGGAATGGGATATAAACTCGTTGCCATAAGACATCCCATGCCATATGGAAATCTTGAAAAACAGAGAGTTCAAAGATTTGCTACCATAAAGGATCTTGAAAAGCAAAATTGCACAATCGAAGAGATGGAAGAGTATGAACCACACATAAGCAATGGAACGGTTGTCTATGCTGGAGTAGATTATCAGGATATAATAAGAGAGGCGGAGAAGGAAGCCGATATAATTCTCTGGGATGGAGGAAACAACGATTTTTCTTTTTACAAACCAGATCTTGTAATAACTGTTGCCGATCCACATAGACCTGGACACGAACTAACATATTATCCTGGATGTGTTAATATAAGAATGGCTGATGTTGTCATCATAAACAAGATAGATTCAGCAAAACCTGAAAATATTGAAATCGTAAGAGAGAATATTTCAAAGGTAAATCCTGATGCCACTATAATTGAGGCTGCTTCTCCAGTATCCGTTGAAAAGATTGATTTGATAAAAGGGAAAAGTGTTACCGTGATTGAGGACGGACCAACACTTACACATGGTGAAATGAAGTATGGAGCTGGCGTTGTGGCTGCGAAAAGGTTTGGAGCAAAAGAGATTATAGATCCACATCCATACGCTGTTGGTGATATAAAAAAAACATATGAAAAATATCAAGAAGCAGGACCGATACTTCCCGCTATGGGCTATTCAAAAAAGCAGATAGAGGATCTTGAAAAGACCATAAACAAAATTCCATGTGATACGGTTGTTATAGCAACCCCTATAAACCTTGGAAGGTTGATACAGATAAATAAACCATCCGTAAGAGTAGGCTATGATCTTCAGGAGATAGGAAAACCTGATCTTGAAGATGTGTTAAAACAATTTGTTAAAAAGATAAAAAAATAAAACTTATGACAAAAATAGCGGTAGTTGCTTTAGGTGGTAATGCACTTATACAGGATGGTCAAAAGGGAACGATAACCGAACAGTTTGCAAATACAAGGATGTCACTTGACGGAGTAATAGAATTACTCCGTCAGGATTTTTCCGTCGTCATAACACATGGTAATGGACCTCAAGCTGGTTTTGAACTTTTAAAAAATGAAATGTGTGAAAATGAGGTCCCAACATTACCTCTCGGAGTTATAGATGCTGAAACTCAGGGCTCGATTGGTTATATGATCTCACAATCTCTAACAAACAGATTGAAGAAAGAAAAAATAGAAAAAAATGTTGCTGTAATAATAACTCAGGTTCTTGTGGATCCGGATGATTTATCCATAAAAAATCCATCAAAATTTGTTGGGAAATTTTATAAAGAAGATGAGGTCCCTGCACTTTTAAAAAAAGGATGGATTGTTAAACATGATATAGGTAGAGGTTACAGGAGAGTTGTTCCATCTCCAGAACCAAAAGATATAGTTGAGAAAGATGTTATAAAAGATTTACTTGAAAAAGGATATGTTGTTATTGCATCTGGAGGTGGAGGGATACCTGTATACTATGATTCAAAAGGTAATCTTGAAGGCCTTGATGCGGTTATAGATAAAGATAAAGCCTCCGCATTACTTGCCGAACAGATAGGAGCTGATGAATTTTATATTTTAACTGCTGTAAAACGGGTCTGCATAAATTTTAGAAAGGCTAATGAAAAAGAGTTGTCTGAGTTGACACTCTCCGAAGCAAGGAAATATTTTATAGAAGGTCAATTTCCACCTGGTTCTATGGGTCCAAAAATAGAATCTATGATAAGATTCGTTGAAAATACAGGCAAAAGAGCATTGATAGGTTCAGTTGAACTTGGAAAGGATGTGGTAAGGGGATTTTCTGGAACATTGATAAAAAGGGGGTAATCTGGAAAGAACCCTTATGCTTATTAAACCTGATGCAACCGAGAGAAATCTCACAGGTAAGATTCTTTCAATAGTTGAAGAGAATGGTTTCAAAATAGTAAAAATAAAATCCATGAAAATGACAAAAAAGATAGCAAAAGAGTTTTATGCAATCCACAGAAGAAAAGAATTTTTTAAACATCTTGTAGATTATATGTGCAGCGGTTTGACCGTTGGTGTTATACTTGAAAGAAAAAATGGTATAGAAAGGTTAAGAGAACTTGTTGGCGCAACCGATCCAAAAGAAGCCAGTAAAAATACTATAAGACATATATTTGGCCAGACTTTCAGAAGGAATTCTGTTCATGCTTCGGATTCAAAAAAATCTTTTTTATATGAGAAAAGAGTCTTTTTTAAGGAGATAAAATGATCAGGATAACAAAAATTGGATTTTATGGGATAAGAAATTTGGGGCCGGGGCTTGTCCAATCTGTCCTGAATAAAGGCTTAACCGCAGTGATCTATGAAAAAGATTATGATGTCTTTCAGGCCGGTCTTAACATAATAGAAAGAAATATAGATTATGAGATAGAACATTGGGGATTAACTCTCAAGGATAAAAAGGTGATGCTTTCCAGAATTGAGCATATAGAAAATTTACAGGATTTTATAAAACATGATATTGATATTTTAATAGAATCCGTCGAGGAAAGGTTACAAAGAAAAATCGAGGTAAGGGAAAAGATAAAGAAAGAAGTTCCACTCAATATCCCAATAATCTTTACATCCCAAACCAACAGGTTATCCAGCATAGTTGAAAATGATATTCTAGAAACAAAATCTGTAAATATTCATCCAGTTCCATCCGTTCCGATATATTCACTTGTTGAACTTTTTAGGTTAGAAAAATGTTCTGATATAACTTTGGAAATAGTGAAAGAATTTTTCTCTAAACTCGATTTAAAGATTTTTGAATTGAAAGATGGTGCTGGTTTGATAGGTCCAAGAGTTTTAATTTCGACGATACTTGAAGCTTGTGATGTTATTAAAGAGTCAAATATCTCTACAGAAGAGTTCGATATGGTTGTAAAAAAAGGTTTAAAAATGTATAAGGGACCACTTACAATGGCGGATGAAATAGGATTGGACAACATTAAAATGTGGATAGAAGAATTGTCTAAAATGGATAGTTCAGTTTATAAAGTGCCAGAAATTTTAAAAAATTTACTTGATAAAGGTTATACTGGAATAAAAACCAGAGAAGGGTTTTTAAAATACAGGTAGGTAAAAATGAAAGTTTTAGTTCTCAATTCTGGTAGTTCATCTTTAAAATACCAAATAATAGATACTTCCAGTGGCGAATCACTCATAAGGGGATTGGTTGATAGGATAGGATTGAATCTCTCTATAATAAAACAGAAAAGATACGATGGCAATGTTTATGAAGTTGAAAAGGAAATTATAAGTCATTCTGTCGCAATCGAGATGGTTTTAAAATTGATCGTTGACAAACAACATGGTGTTTTGATGTCAATTGGGGAGATAGATGCGGTTGGACACAGGGTTGTCCATGGTGGAGAAAAATTCTCACGATCCGTTTTGATAGATGATAATGTTATAAAAGCTATAGAAGAGTATTCTGAAATTGCACCCTTACATAATCCTTACAATTTAAGAGGAATAAACGCAGCTATGAAGGCCCTCCCTTCAGTTCCTCAAGTTGCAGTTTTTGATACCGCTTTTCATCAGACTTTACCTGAAATAGCATACATTTTCCCAATTCCTTATATTTTTTATGAAAAATATAAAATAAGAAGATACGGATTTCATGGAACAAGTCATTATTATGTGTCAAAAAGAAGTTGTGAAATACTTTCAAGAAATATAAACGATTTTTCAGTTATAACCTGCCATCTTGGTAACGGTTCTTCCATAAGTGCTGTGAAGAATGGTAAATCTATTGAAACCTCACTTGGTTTTTCGACGATAGCCGGTGTTATGATGGGGACAAGATCTGGTGATTTTGATCCATATGTTATATTAAAGATAATGGAAAAAGAAGAATTAACTATAGATCAGGCGGTCTCATTGCTTACAAAACATTCTGGACTTCTTGGGGTTTCGGGAGTCTCATCGGATATGAGAGAAATTAAAAATGCATCAAAAAATGGAAACAGAAGAGCGGAACTTGCTTTTAAAATGTTTTGTTATACCATTAAAAAATTTATAGGTGCCTATTCAGCGGTTCTCGAAGGACCCGATGCTATTGTCTTTACAGCAGGTATAGGTGAAAATGATCCCGATGTAAGAGAACTATCATTATCAGGTATGGAATATATGGGAATTAAAATAGATAAAGTTAAAAATAACTCTTGTTTTGGAAAGGAGATGGTCATCTCTACCGATGATTCAAAAGTAAAAGTTCTTGTTATACCAACAAATGAGGAACTTGTTATCGCTGAGGATGTTGTAAAAATTATAAAGGAGAATGAGAATGAGTGAAATAAAGATCACCCCTGATATGGAAGTCGAAGATATTGTTAAAAACTATCCTCAATCGGTATCCTACCTTATGGATAGAGATATAATTTGTATAAGATGTGGTGCTCCAGTTTGGGGTAGTTTAAGGGATCTTCTTTTGAGTAAGGGGATAGATGATATCGATGGGTTTGTTTCAGAATTAAACTCTTATCTTGAAAACCCTACCGTTGAAAACCCTGATGATCGGTAATTGTTTTTGAGTTTAAGATTACCTTTTTCACTTTAAAAATATTGGATACCTTTAATGCCGAAGAAGGACAACTGTTAACACAATTAAAACATCTTATACAATCGATATCCGTTGTATTTTCGTATATATTTATATCCATTGGACATACCTGTCGACATATTCCACATTTGGTGCATTTTTTTGGGTCATATTTTATCTGTAGTAAACTTATTTTGTTGAATAAACCATATATAGCACCTATAGGACATAAGACCGAGCAAAAAAATCTTTTCGTTGTGATCGAAAAAAAAACAAAAAGTATAGCTATGGAAATTTTAAGATAGAAAACCCATGAAATGTTTACAAGAAGCGCAGGGTTAAATATTATCTGGGGGAGACTCGCTTCGATGGTTCCAGCAGGGCATATGAATTTACAGAAAAAAGTCTCTTTATAAAAGAATGGAACAAGAAAAGAAAGAAGAAGAATTACATACTTTGTATATCTAAAAATTCTTTTTATTCTGAATTTAAAAAATTTGATTTTGTAAAGAATTTCCTGAAAAAAACCAAAAGGACAAAAATTGCCACAGGGATATCTTCCTATAAAAAGACCGATCGTGCCAAAAAATCCAAGAATAAGGACAGGAATCTGATTTAATTTTAATGTCTGTTGTAATGCCCCAATTGGACAGCTTCCAACAGCCAAAGGACATGAATAACAATTTAATATTGGGACACATAAAGATTTCATTTTCCCCTGATAAAGTATCTTTCCAGCCTTTGGATTTAGTAAAATATAAGGGTTGAAAAGAGCAAAGGAAAAAATCTGTATTAACCTTCTTGAAGAATTTTTTAATCTCTTTATCATAATCCTATACAATCAAAACAGATGAATCTTCCGAAATTGTATATATCCTCATACTGTTTAAGAATAATACCTGTTATTAGCAATATAAAAAAAATTATTAAAAAAATAAAGAAAAGAGTCTTTTTCATCTATATATTACATCAAGTTTTTTTATTTTTGAAGAAATTAAAGCATCGATAGTCAAACCTTTTATTTCAATGCTATCAGGTAAATAGATATTGTATTTAAGTTTTCTATAAGAAACTATTTTTATAAGTAGTAGATCATAAAAAGTTTTTATAGCCAGCTCTTTGAGGTTATAATTGTTGTCAATTTTTATATATGTCAATGGCTCATTTTTTTTCTCATTCTTTATGGTGATAAGTCCATTATCATATTTAACGGTAAAGGAATCTGGAAGTAGATATTTTATATTTAGTCCTCTATAAATGTTTTCGTTAAAGAGTACAACTTCTTCTTTGACTGGTGAAATCTTTGAAATCGTTGAAGCATCCTTGTTGAACTTATATGAATAAAAGAGAGTATCCTTAAAAGTTGAATCAAACATAATGGAGTTGATTTTGAAAGAGTCTATGAAATTTTCTATGGTTGTATTGAACATAAGAATCTCGTCGAATTTATAGAATGTAAAGTTTTCAACCTTCAAATATTTAATTTTCGATTGAAAAATTTTTTCTCTCTGATCGTATATTTTTACCAGATCCTTTTTTGAGATTTCACAGAAGATAAAGTATGGTAAAAATAAAAATATCAATAAATACTTTTTCATTCAACGGTAACAGATTTGGCTAGGTTTCTTGGCATATCAACATCAAGTCCCTTTTTAACTGCTGTTTTGTATGCTAACAGTTGTAGGGGTATTACCGACAAAAGTGGTGAGAGATCCTCGATAATTTTTGGAATATAGATCACTTTATCAACTATTTTACTAATCTCGGTATCATCTTCACTCGCTATCGTTATAACATATCCTTTTCTGGCTTTTATCTCTTTAATATTGTTTATTATCTTATCATATATGCTATCTTTAAGGGAGATAAATAAGACCGGCATATTTTCATCTATTAAAGCTATGGGCCCATGTTTCATTTCAGCTGCCGGATAACCTTCAGCATGAATATATGAGATCTCTTTCAGTTTTAAAGCACCTTCAAGTGCAACCGGAAAGTTTATTCCTCTTCCAAGATATAAAAAATTATTTTTTATATAATTTGTTTCAACAATGCTATCCAGAGATTTAAAAACATTTTGAGAACCAAGTATTCTCTTTATTTTTTCAGGGACCGATTGAATCTCCTTGATAAATTTTATTCCATCCTCAAAAGTTAAATATTTTTTTCTTCCTAAAGCAACCGAGAGCATAAAGAAAACAAGAACCTGCGCTGTGAAGGCTTTTGTTGATGCAACACCGATTTCAGGTCCAACATGTGTATATATACCACAATCGGTTTCTCTCGCGATAGTTGAACCGACAACATTGCAGATACCTATCGTTGTGGCTCCCTTATTTTTACTTTCCCTCAAAGCAGCGAGAGTATCAGCTGTCTCACCCGATTGGCTTACAAGTATGACAACAGTTTTTTCTGTGATAATGGGGTTTTTGTATCTGAACTCGGAAGCATAATCAACTTCAACTGGAATGTTTGTATATTTTTCAATTAAATATTTCCCTATCAAAGCGGAATGCCAGGATGTTCCACACGCCGTTATAATTATTCTATCAGCGTTCAAAAGGTCTTTAAATTTTTCCTTTATCCCATTCAATCTGAAAGTTCCATTTTCAAAATCTATTCTTCCAATAAAAGTATTTGTTAACGCTTCGGGTTGCTCAAAAATCTCTTTTTCCATAAAATGTGAATATCCACCCTTCTCAATCTGGGAAATCGTAAGATCTATCTGTTCAAAATCACTATCGCTTGTTTTTTCAAGTTCAATGTTGTAAATTTCAATTGATTCTTTTTTTATCCTGGCGATATCGTTATCCTGCATATATAATATCTGATTTGTCAAAGAGACTATGGCTGAAGCATCGGATGCTGCTATCATCTGTCCATCCGCTTTACCTATTATCAAAGGACTTCCCTTTCTGGCAGCGATTATAGTATCCGGTTCGTAGGATGAAAGAAGAAGAATACCATATGTTCCTTCAACCATTTTTAAAGATTTTTTAACCGCCTCCAAAAGATCATTTTTATAAAAATGTTCTATAAGATGAACAAGAACTTCAGTATCGGTTTCAGATTTGAATCTGTGACCTTTATCAAGTAAAAAACTTTTCAAAGTCCTGTAATTTTCAATTATTCCATTATGAACAAGTGCTATATTTCCAGTGCAGTCCGTATGTGGATGAGCGTTTATATCGGTTGGTTCTCCATGTGTTGCCCATCTGGTATGAGCGATTCCTATATGTGATTTGCAAAGTTTTCTTTTATCTATTTCGTTTACAAGATCTTTGATCTTGCCAGATTTTTTTATAACCTCTATCTTTTTATCATTTTCACAATAAAAGGATATCCCTGATGAATCGTATCCTCTATATTCAAGTCTTTTTAAACCTTCAAGAATAACACCGATTACATTCTGGTTACCTATATAACCTACTATACCACACATCAGATCAAACCTTCTATTTTATTTACCATTTGGGCGGTTTTTTCCATTGAGGTGAATTCACAGATGAGCCTTATCAAAGGCTCTGTGCCTGATCTTCTGATATGTATAAATCCATCATCAAATGTGAATCTCAAGCCATCAGATCTATCAAGATTTACATCTTTGAATTCGTTTTCTATCCTTTCCAAAGCAGCGGAAGAATTTATATCATATCTCTTTTTAATCATATAAAGTTTTGGGATTTCATCTATAATCTTATCAATATCCTTTTTATTATCCGCTATATAGGATAAAATGAGTGTTATGGCTACAAGTGCATCCCTTGTTAGGTTAACCGAAGGTAATATAACACCACCATTTCCTTCGCCACCTATAGGTGCCTTGTTTATCAATATTGAATCAACAACATTTGCTTCTCCCACCGGTGCACGGATAACTTTGAAATTGTTTCTTTTTCCAAGTATTTCCAGCATACTACTTGTAGATTGATTTATCACAACCTTTTTAGGTTTCAATTTTGATAAAACATAGAGTGATGCTATTGTTATCGTATACTCTTCGGATATTGCTCCTTTTATAGGTGTAACCATTGCGATTCTATCTCCATCACCATCAGTGGCAAACCCTATATCAGCGTTTCTTTTTCTTACCTCTTTTACAAGACCTTTTAAATTTTCAGGTATTGGTTCAAGGTTTCTAAAAAATTTACCATCAGTGTTTATGTTGATAGTGTAAAGTTTTACACCAAGGTTATCAAGAAGTTCAGATATAACCAGACTACCAGCACCACTTCCACCATCAAAAACAACTTTAAGTTTTCTTCTTTTTATTTTTGACCTGTTTACAAATGGGATGGAAAGAACCTCTTTTATATGTTTTTTATAAAGTAAAAAATCGTTTAAATTCTTTTTGTAATTTTCTTTAAAAGGTTTGGGATTCTGCTCATAGTACATAAAATTTATATAATCTTTCTTGTTGAGGAATCTTGCAGAAGAGGATACGAATTTTAATCCATTATACTCTTTAGGATTGTGTGATGCAGTGATAATAAAACCACCGTCAAGTTTTAGTTTTTTCACAAGGAATAGAATTGTTGGAGTTGGTACTATTCCACAAAAAATAGTTTCTATACCTTTAAAATTTAATGATTGTAAGAATATCTGGGAAAATATGTTACCTGAACTCCTTGTATCCCTTCCACCCAGAACGGTGCCTTTTCCAACGAAATCAGCAAATATTGATGCGAAATGTGCAACATTTACATTGTTGAGATCAGTACCAACAAGTCCTCTTATGCCCGAAACACTTCTTATTAATCCCATAAGTTTACCTATTATAGAAAAAAAGAGTTTTAAGTCAATAGAAAATTAAATAGTTGACATAAAAGTTGAAATATGCTATTTATAAAATATGGGGTAAATTTTCATTTAATATTGGTAAATTTAATCTCTCTTATAGATTTTGCTGATTCGGAAAAAATTTCTATCCATAGGTATGAGAAAAATAATTTTGATAGTATAAAGGATTCATTGAATATAACAGAGAATAATTTTTCCTCAATCATTTTTTATATCATCTTATTTTTTATAGTAATAGCATTACTAATTTTAATTTGGAGATTTAAAAAGGATAAAAAATGTTAAAAAGATTTATTTTAGTTTTATTTTTATTTTTAAATTTAAAATTGTTTCCATCGATACATCAGGATGAATACTTTTTAAATTTGAAATCAGCCAATTTTGGAACTCCAACAAATTTGAGTGAAAAACTTGTAGATAAAAAAGAAAAAGGTTTGTATTACAACTATTACGGTTATTTACCTTATTGGATAGATACTCTATACTATTCCAATTTTCAATATGAACTTTTAACACATATATCCTATTTTTCAGTTGATATCGATACGGATGGGAGCTGTGGCTTGATTCCAAATCCTTCATATTTTACAAAGATTTATAATGAATCTCATAAAAGAGGTGTAAGGATTCATTTAACCTTTACACTCTTTGGAACAACTTCCGTATCAACTCTTTTGAATAGTAAAAGTTCAAGAGAAAATTGTATTAACAACATACTCAACTATGTTAATCTTTACAATCTTGATGGTGTTAACATAGATTTTGAGTTTGTATCATCTTCGGTGAAAGATTCTTTCAATCTTTTTGTAAATCAACTTTCAGATAGTTTACATAATCATTTTTCAACAAGAAAGGAACTCTATATAGCGGTTCCTCCAGTTTATCAGTGGTATCCGGGATACGATTATAATTATCTTTCTACTTTCTCTGATGGATTGTTTGTGATGTGTTATGATTATCACTGGTCAGGTTCAACGGAGGCTGGTCCTGTTTCACCGACATTCAATTCCACTTTTTGGGGCTATTATGCTTTCAACACATCACTTATGGATCTGATTGGAATAGGTGTTGATCCATCTAAACTAATAGCGGGTATTCCCTACTATGGTTACGATTGGCCAACAGACTCGGATACTCTAAAGTCAAGTACACTGGGAAAAGGTGTTTCTGTAATTTTTAAAAATGCTAAAAATAATGCTTCAAATTATGGTAGAAAATTTGATAACTATTCTAAAGTTCCTTACTATACATATTTTTCAACAAATTATCATCAAACATTTTATGATGATTCAACCTCAATAAGATTAAAATTGACGATAGTAAAAGATGATTCACTTCAGGGAGCAGGATGCTGGGCTTTGGGTTATGATGATGGGACGACTGATATATGGTCGGTTATCAGAGATCAGTTTTCCATTTCAGCACCCTCAAACCATTTTATTGTGAAGGTTAATACTTCTTCTTTGAATGTCCGTTCAGGTCCATCAACAGATTACAATATTTTGAATGTGGCACTTTATGATGATCTATTTGTTTCTTTTGAATATGATGGATACTGGTATAAAATATACTATCCATCAGCATCTTTTCCATACTATGCTTATCTTTATGGTGGTGATGGAGTTAATATAAAATATTTATGTGGCGAAAATTTTAAAAAGGTGGCAAAAGTTACAGCGTCCCTTCTTAATGTTAGATCCGGTCCATCCACTTCTTACTCGATTTTAACACAGATAACAAGAGAGCAGGTATTTGTTGTGGATTCTTTTATCGGTGATTGGGCGAAAATAATTTTACCTGACTCGAATAGATTCGGATATATATACTATACCACATATACACAGATAATAGATGATCTCGCCGCACTAAACGATAGTAAAATAACCATAGATTCTTTAATTCATGCTGATACGGTTTTTGCAGGGGATTCTTTTGAAATTCAACTCTTTTTTAAGAATGTTGGTTTTGTTAGTATCGATTCTTTGTTTTTTATGAAATTTCTAAAAAATTCATCCTTCTATTTTGAAAATCATTGGTTTGATTCTACCTCTTCTATAAGTTATGGAGACAATTCTTTACCAAACCAAAATGGTAAAAAAACTTTTTATTTCAAAGCTCCAGATCTTTTAAAAGATAGTTTATTCTCCTATGAGATCTTTTTCTCAAGGAATGGTGATGTTTCAAGCGATACAATCTATCTGGAAATTTTTGTTAAATCAAAAAGTAGTGGTAGAAATGAAAATGACCAACCCGGTTTAAGAAAAAATGAAAAAACAAAATTTAAGAAATTTTATTATGTTTACGATATCTCTGGAAGACTTGTTAAAAAATCTTATGGTGATTTTATAGATTTTTCAAATCTGAAATTACCAAATGGAATATATATGATAGTTTCATTTGATGGTAAAGATTTTAACAGAAAGAAAATATTAAAACTCAGGTAAATTTCTGTTGATTAAAATCCAAAAAATTATAAAATACTTTTTTATAAAATAAAGGAGAAAGAATGATAGAAATAATTTTTTCAGTTAATCCTGGAGCAACTACAACCAAATGTTCTTTATATAGAATAGTTGAAAACGGAATCGAAGAGATTGTTTCTGAAAATATTGAACATCCGACCGAAGAGTTAAAATCTTTTGAAGATATAAAATCACAGGTTGATTACAGATTTAAAAAAGTTAACGATTTTTTGAAAAAATATCTTAAAGAGGATTTCAAAATAGTTGCGACTGCTGGAAGGGGAGGAATGTTGACTCCAGTTCCAAGTGGAGTGATCAAAGTAAATCAGGAACTTGTTAACTTTTCACTTTACACCCCCATATACCAGCATGCCTCAAATTTAGGTGCACCACTTGCCTATCTTGTGGCAAAGGAGAATGGTGTAGAATCATTTATAGTTGATCCTGTAAGTGTTGATGAGTTTACAGAAGTCGCAAGGATTTCAGGTTCAAAAGATTTTCCAAGATTTTCTTTTGTTCACGCTTTAAATATAAGGGCAACGGTAAGAAAATTATCAAAAGAACTTGGTATAGATTTTGACAAACTGAAATGTGTTGTTGCGCATCTTGGTGCTGGATTTTCAATAGCAGCCTTTGTTGAGGGAAAAATAGTTGATAACGATAATAGAATGGAGAGTGCACCCTTTACAGCTGAAAGAGCAGGTGGTATCCCACCGATACCTTTGATAGATGCATGTTTTTCCGGGAAATATACAAAAAAGGATATTATGAAAAAACTTTATGGGGAAGGTGGACTTTACGGTTATCTGAAAACTAAAGATTTAAGAGAAGTTATAAGATTGATCCAGCAAGGTGATAGATATGCTGAACTCATATACAATGCGATGGTTTACCAGATAGCGAAGGAGATAGGCGCGATGGGTTCGGTGATGGATTTTGAAATTGATGGGATAATTTTGACTGGAGGGATGTCATATTCTGTAAAACTTGTTAACGATCTATCAAAAAAAGTTGGAAAATTGGGTAAAATTTTTGTTTATCCTGGAAGTAATGAAAACAAATCTCTGGCTGAAAGTGTTTATAGAGTTTTAAAAGGTTATGAAAAATATTTAACCTGGCCTGTGGAGAAAAGTAAATGAATGGAGGAATGATGGGCATAAAAAGTTTTAAAGAATTACAGGATAAGGTTGTAAATTTATCTCCAAAAAGGGCTGTTGTTGCTGCGGCTCATGACAAAGATGTTGTTGAAAGTATCATTAAGTCTATTCAATTCAACATAGTAAAATATCCTGTTCTTGTCGGTGATGGGAAAAAAATTGAAGAGATTTTAAAAAGACTTAAGGCTGATTTAAACGATTTTGAAATAGTTGATTCAGTTTCTGATGAAGATTCGGGAAAAATCTCGGTCAAATATGTAAAGGAAAAGAAATGTGATATTCTTGTTAAAGGTAAACTTGAAACAGTTTTTTATTTAAAACCTATACTGGACAAGGAAAATGGTATAAAAAAAAGTGGTATTCTATCCAATCTAACATTGTTTGAAATGCCTTCTTACCATAAGTTTATTTCGGTAACCGATAATGCAATAATCCCTGTTCCAACAATGGAAGAAAAGATACAAATAATTAAAAATACAAAAGTCCTTTATGATGCTTTAAATATAGATATGCCAAAGGTCGCTTTGCTTTCAGCCCTTGAGGTTATAAACTCCAGGGTTGAATCAACTATCGATGCGGCCTGTATCACACAAATGTCTTTAAGAGGGCAGATAAAAGGATTTGTAATAGATGGACCTCTTTCCTATGATACAGCGATAGATAAAAGATCAGCGGAGAGTAAAAAATTGAAAAATAATGATGTGGCAGGAGATCCCGATATACTCATAGTTCCAAACCTTGAGAGTGGAAATATTCTGGGAAAAGCCTACAAATTTCATGCAAACGCCTTAAGTGGTGGCGTTGTTCTTGGTGCTGATGTGCCTGTTGTTTTAAATTCAAGATCGGATGGCTCTGAAAGAAGATTCAACTCTATGCTTATAGCAAGAGCAATAGCGGATGTTGTTGAAAATCATAATTAAAAGTTTAAATCTTCTTTAAATTTTTCAAAGGAAACCTTATTTTTTAAATTCAACTTTTCAAGTGCCTCTGTTAAAGACTCTATATTGAAAAATTGCAAATCTTTTAAAACATAAAAAAGGGCAAATATCGCACTATTTTTTGGACCAAATTTTCTGAAATCATATCTTATAATTTTTGCTTCAGTTTGAGGTGTTTGAAGTGATAAATCCAGATAGAGTATTCCTTTAAAATTTTTTAGTTTTTCTATATTAACTGAAAAGCCATCGGTTGATGTTATAATTATAATATCAGGGGTATTCACACTATAAGTCGATTCGTTTTCTGGTGAGAATATTATTTCAGATGTTGAAAATCCCACACCAACGGTTACTGGATAACTACCCCTCTGATTTACTGATAAACCTGAAAGTATAGCGGCATAACTGAAGGCTTCACCAGCTGTTTGAACTCCTTCTCCAGCGGAACCTGAAATCTGGATACAAAGAGTTTTATTCACATTATTATTATATTTTTTTTCAAAAATCTTAATATCTTCCAGAAGATTCTCTGTGCTATTGGTGTAAAAATCCCATTTATAGTTTGGATTTGTTTTTACAAACTCTTCCTCCTGCAAATCTTCAAGTATTTTTGATAATTTCATATTTTTGTTCATCTTAAGAGCATAACTCGGGCATAGTTCCAGAACCTCTATTAAAGAGAAACCATCATTCTTTATGCCTGAAACTATAATATCTGAAAAATCTGGTTTTGCTATAACACGAGCGACAAAACTGGCTTTTGCTGATAAAGCGAGATCACATATATTATAGTTTCTTGTTCTACTCTCCTGTGGTGTTGTTGTTGTTATAAATCCTTTTGGGGTGAAACCGCTTGCCTGTCCACCGGTCATTCCATATAACATGTTGTTATGTATTATAACGGTTAAATCCAGATCGAGTCTTGAAGCTTCGAGTATATGCTGCATACCTATGGTTGCACCACCATCTCCAATGAAAACTATAACTTTTTTCTTTTTATTTTTAAGACCAAGACTTATCCCGGCAGCGAGCGCAACAGATCTTCCATGTAAACCATGAACTGTGTGAAAATTGGCAAACTTATCTATTATTCCATGACACCCTATATCTGTAACAAGTATCACATCTTTTGGATCCATCTGCAGTTTTGATAAGGCTTTTTCAGTATTCTGGGAAATAAGATGATGTCCGCATCCCGGACAGAATGGAAGTTTATTTGAATTAAAGAATTGTTTATCCATTTTTCTTAACCTCTTCTTTTATTTGATCAATACCTATCATATTCCCTATAGAGTTAATTTTTACAACATTTTTTGGTGTCTCGCTTCCAAAAAGAATCTCACAGAATTGACCGCTTAAATTCTCTTCGACCACGAATATTCTTTTATATTTTGAAATTATTTCATAATATATTTCACTAACAGGAAGAATGGTTTTCACTACAAGCAAGGAGACGCTTATCTTTTCATTCCTCAACTCTCTCACAGCCTCCTGTGAAACTGAACTGCTAACATCATAGGTTATTATAAGGTTTTCATAACCATCCTCCTGATAATCAAAGTAAGTATAGTTTTTTAAATTATAAAGAACCTTTTTTTGAAGTCTTGCTGTGTTTTCAAGAGCCTCTCTTGTTGAATGCTGAAGAATGCCTTTTTGATCGTGAGTTGATGCGGTAAACCTGACCTGATGTTTTGTTGTTGAAAGAGGCAAAAATTGAGGAACAAAATCTTTTTCAGGTTTGTAAGGTATGTAATTTTCATTTGATTCATAAAACTTTCTGTCTAACTTTTTTATTTCTTTTAAAGAGTTCAAATCAAAACTTCTATTGGTCATAGTGATCTCTTTTGATGTAAGAATTATAACAGGTGTTCTCAATTTAACAGAGGTTTCAAGTGCTTTTGGTGGTATATCCCAGCAATCCTGAAAACTTGAAATAGAAAAGGTTGGAACAGGATATCCTCCAGATATCATACCTCTTACAAGTAAAAGATCACCTGATGCCCCACATGTCGCTGTTCCGGTGGAAGGTCCAAGTCTTTGAGCAAGTATGATCACCATTGGAAGTTCCATCATAAAAGCCATATTTATAGACTCTATCATCAACGCGAATCCTGGAAATGAAGTTGCTGTTATTGGTAATTTGCCGCTTGCCGAAAGCCCTGACATCCATTGTAATGTTGTTATCTCATCTGGAGCATGAAAGGTGAGAGGTAATCTTTTTGAACTGTAAAGGTAAAGATAATTTGCAGGTGTAATTGGATATCCGATGAAAACTTCAGCACCTGCTCTTGCGAGTGATTCAATTATTAGGAAGGAACCATTTATAAAAATTTTCTTTGAACTTTCCATTTTATCTCTCCGATTTTATTAGAAACTTATCCCATATATAACCTATAACTATAAATATCAATGTTGAAATTATTGCACCATAAGTTTTATCAATATTAAACCACTTCATCTGCTTTCCAAGAAGGCATAGAAAAATAACGATTATCCCACCAATAAAAGATAATTTTACTCCAGTCTTTGTAATAAAGCCTTTCAAGTATAAAGCAAATAGTATCACTATAGCACCTATACCCCTTATCGCATAGGAGATATACGCTGTATCAAGGATAGCGTTTCTTAAGAGTATCGCAAGAGGAATAGTTATTACATTTATCAAAATAACAAGATTTTTTGCAGTTTTCAGTATTTTTTTATCATCCTTATGTTTTTTGGATAAATTTTGATAAAGGTCTTTTGTCGCTATTGTTACAACTGCAAAATTTATAGGTCCAACAGTTGAAAGTATAGCAGCGATAACACCCGCGAGTGCCAATCCTCCAAAGAATGGGTTAATAAATGAAGAAGTTGAAAGTAAAGTGCCAAGTGCTTCATTTGCTTTTATAGTTGAGGGATCAAAAAAAATACCGGTTCTTGCAATCAAACCTAAAAGTCCAGTCATTATTCCAAATGGTGAGACAATGAATGCGGAAAGTATAGCAGCCTTTTTGGCTGTCAGGGGATCTTTAGCAGAAAAAATAGGTTGAATGCTTGCCTGTCCAGCCATGCCTCCAAGTATGCCTCCAAGAAGCAAACTGAACCCTGCTGAAAAATTTCCTGAAAATGGATTATAAAGATTAAAAGGCGCCCCTAAATTTACCAGATGTGATTGCAGGTTTGAAAATCCACCAACTTTTATCAGACCTATTATAAGAGCTATCCCCAATCCCAAATACATCGCTATAAGATGAATAATACCTGTTATGGTTAAAGCATACATTCCACCTATATATGTATAGAAAGTTATAATCGCAGCAGAAATAAGAACAGAGAGAGTCCAGTTTATTTTTAAAATTGGTGCTATAATACTGGCGCAGGTTTGTAATTGAATATATGAAAGAATAATATATGCGATTAAAAATGCAAACGCTGATATAGTTGATATTTCCTCTCCAAAGATTGATTTTAACATCTCACTTACAGTATGGACATTTTTTGTTCTGTAGTGATAAGCAACTGTGAATCCTATAATCACCATTCCAGTTGAAGTGGCAAAATTATAAAGTATCGGTTGTAAAGTCATCGTCTTGAAGGCTTTTTCACTTATCCCTATGGTTGACATTCCACCAAGCCATTCTGCTGCTACAACAACAGCACAAACAAATGTCCCAAGATTTCTTCCTGCAACAAGATAATCCGCTGAGGATTTTGATGCTATGTTTTTTGTTATCAATGAGATCAGCATAACGAGTAAAAAATAAAGAAGAATGATTATAGAATATATATTCATAAAAACTCCTTATAAAGTTTTAAAAAAAAATTATAATACTATATTTATCCCTGTCAACAATTCT
>DYMB01000062.1 GCA_020721805.1 Acetofilamentum sp.
AGTTTTTTTATATCTTGTGTTGTTGTTTTTTCCATCTTTATATTAAGTTACTGTTTATTCTTTGATTTGCTGTTTTACAATATTTTTCAGAAATATCTATCCCTATATATCTTCTATCAAGCATTTTAGCTACGTAAGTTGTAGTTCCAGCTCCGTTGAAAGGGTCGAGAATAATATCATTTTTATACGAAAAAAGTTTTATTACTCGCTTTACTAATTCTTCGGGAAACATAGCAGGATGTCCGTATTTTTGCATATTCCTTTCAGGTGCAATATTCCATTCGGCATTTACCCATTTTTTAAATTCGTCTTCGGTTATATCAATGTTTTCCTTTTGTCCTTCTTTTTTCAAATTTCCTTTACAAAAAACTTCTAAATATTCCCATGTTCCTTTTAAATATGGACTGCTTGGACTTTTCCAACTTCCCCAACTGCTGAATTTTGCACTGTAATTATTTTTTTCCCACAAAATTTCTGTTTTCCAAATCAATTTTTTCTCCATAAAAAAATTACTTATTAGATGATGAGTTGGAATATAGTCGGAATAAAGTGGTTGAACATTTACAATAATTCTACCGCTGTATTTTAACACTCTAATACATTGTTCAAAAATTGCAAAAAGTTTATCAAAATAATTTTGCCATAAATTATCATCATCTGTTTGTGCGTAATCAAGTCCAAAATTGTAAGGTGGCGACGTAAAAATCAAATCTATGCAATTATCAGGAAGTTTTTTTAATACTGTTAAACTATCATCACAAATTATTTGATTTTCAAATTCTTTTGGTAAAGAATTATTCTGTTTTGAAAAATCATTATTACGTGAATAAAATGCAATTATTCTTTTCTGCTCTTTTTCTTTTCTATTAGTTACTTTTTTTTCATCGTTGTAACCGACATATACTCGCTTTTTATTTTTAATTCCATAACTTTTTATGCTGTCAATTTTCTCAAAAATTTGAGTTAATAACACACCATTATTACTTTGATTTTTAAGCGAATAAATATCGTTTTTAAAAGAAAAAAAATCTAACTGATTAAGAAAAATGCCAATCTTATCTTCAAATATATCAAAATAAATATCTTCTTTTTTATACTTATTTGCAAGAATTCTGAGTTGTTCAAGTTCGTAATCTTTTGCCTTACAGTGTATTTCTATTTTTTTATAGTTCATGTATTATTTTTTCGTGTATTATTTTTTACGCAAAAATAAGTATATAATTTTTCATTCCAATTATTGTATTATTTTTTTTTACTCA
>DYMB01000063.1 GCA_020721805.1 Acetofilamentum sp.
CAATATCTGGGGAATGAACCAGGATTACGGGATTTATATATTAAATGGAGACAGACATACAATAAGTTCAAATTATATTCATAATAACCAGATTGATGGTATTTATTTTCAAGGTTCTGCTTCTGAAAATTATATAACAAAGAATGCTATTTATTCCAATGAATGGCATGGAATAATGCTTTATTCCGACACAGCGGATAATAATTATATTCTTACAAACAATATCTGGGGAATGAACCAGGATGTCGGGATTTATCTTTGGGATGGAGACAGAAATACAATAAGTTCAAATTATATTCATAACAACCAGAGTTATGGTATGTTTTTTTTCGGTTCTGCTTCTACAAATTATATAACAAAGAATGCTATTTATTCCAATAATGTGCATGGAATACGTCTTACTTCCGACACAGCGGATAATAATTATATTCTTACAAACAATATCTGGGGAATGAACCAGAATTACGGGATTTATAATAATGGTGGAGACAGAAATACAATAAGTTTAAATTATATTCATAACAACCAGGATAGTGGTATTCATTTTGGAGATTCTGCTTCTACAAATTATATAACAAAGAATGCTATTTATTCCAATGAATGGCAAGGAATAATTCTTAATTCCGACACAGCGGATAATAATTATATTCTTACAAATAATATTTGGGGAACAAACCAGAATTACGGGATTTATATATTAAATGGAGACAGAAATACAATAAGTTCAAATTATATTCATAACAACCAGAGTTATGGTATGTTTTTTTTCGGTTCTGCTTCTACAAATTATATAACAAAGAATGCTATTTATTCCAATAATATGTATGGAATACATATTAATTCCGACACAGCGGATAATAATTATATTCTTACAAATAATATTTGGGGAATGAACCAGGATTACGGGATTTATATAAATAATGGAGACAGAAATATAATAAGTTTAAATTATATTCATAACAACCAGTCTCGTGGTATTTATTTTGGAGGTTCTGCTTCTACAAATTATATAACAAAGAATGCTATTTATTCCAATAATATGTATGGAATACATATTAATTCCGACACAGCGGATAATAATTATATTCTTACAAACAATATCTGGGGAATGAACCAGAATGACGGGATTCGTATTTTAGATGGAGACAATAATAGAATTTATCGCAATTTATTTAACAGATGTCAGACAAATA
>DYMB01000064.1 GCA_020721805.1 Acetofilamentum sp.
CAAATTTATAAACTTAAAATGAAAGCAATAATAACAAACAAGAAAATTTTGCAGGAAAAATTTAAAGATAAATTTTCAGAAATAGAAAGCAAATTAAACGAATATTGTAAAATTTTTAATGGAAAACTTTTTTATACAGATAAAACAAAGCCGGAAGATATAAAGAATGTTTTTGATGAGGCAGAAAAAGAAGGTGCAACTTCTTTTGTTATTGTAGGCGGAGACAATGTAATTCCTTTTTTCAGATTAAAAAACCCTGCAAGTGATGACGGAGATGAAATTGTTTATAGTGATAATCCTTATGCTTCCAAAGATGATGATTTCTTAATTCCCGAAAGATGTCTGGGCAGAATTCCTGACGGGAATAATGCAGTGTTTCTGCTCAGTGTTTTGGAAAATTTCATAAATTTCAAAAAAGACAAAAGAAAAGGAAAATTCGGATATACTGCTTTTGAATGGATTAAAGCAAGTAAAGAGGTTTATAAAACAATAAATGGAAAGATATTAAAAATTTCGCCGCCAATAAAAAGCAGTAATATTAAAACAAAATGGCTCAATAAAAAGAAGTTTTTTTATTTCAATTTACATGGAAGTGAAGAAACAAAATATTGGTATGGACAAAAAGGAGAAAATTATCCGATTGCGTTTTCTCCTGAAAATTTGAATGATGTTAATTGCAGCAATAGTATAATTTTTAGTGAGGCATGCTATGGAGCAAACATTATAAATAAAAATATAAACGATGCAATCTCTTTGAAATTTCTTGAAAGAAAAGCAATTTGCGTTGTTGCTTCAACAAAAATTGCTTATGGTCCATCCGAACCACCAAGCACTGATGCTGATTTATTAGGAAAGTTATTCTTTAAAAATGTAATTAATAAGGAAAGTTTTGGAATTGCATTAATGAAAGCAAAACAAGATTTTGTCGTTGAAAGTTCAAAGAAAGGATATTTGGATAGTTCGGAAAAGAAAACATTGATTGAATTTGTTTTGTATGGAGATCCGGATGTATCAATTTAAATTTTTAAAATTTTACAAATTTTTAAAATGAATGAAGATATTATTAAAAAGATAAAAGAAAAGGTAATAAAGGAAAATCCTGAATTTAAGGATGTTGAACCAATAGTAAAAGAGGAAGTTTTGGAAATTCCTGAAACAATTAAAGAAAAGATGAAAAAGATGGGAAAAGAAAT
>DYMB01000005.1 GCA_020721805.1 Acetofilamentum sp.
AATTACATTCTTGAAAATTCTATATGGAAACTTCATTTTGATTCTTTATTCAATCTATAAGCTGTAAACTCCAAATTAAAAATGTTTTTATAGGGGTAGTTTACAAGGTTGTAAACAGTTGCGTAATCAGTCCCATAATAGAAGATAGTATCACATGTTGAATTTGCCATAATGACCCCACTCACAAATGAAATTGCTCCATTTGTCTCTATCTGATTATAGTAAAGTTTTACCCCATTTCCGACAATCTTTCCAATGTATGCTAGTTTCCCTATTGATACTACACACTCCGTATCATTTCCCTGTGCAATTCTGATAATAGTTCCATTTTCCGTTTCATAAACTCCAAAAATACTTTGTTTCTGTGCGCAATTCAAAAATACAGTTGATAATAATAAAACAAAAATAATACTAACACCCATTCTATTAAAATTACACTTCATCTTCACCTCCTTATGTTAAATTAATAATATTAAGACCTTGAATTTCGATTCATGCTTGTCCATATTACATTATTTTATCAAAATCAATTTTTTAGTAATCCGAGTTTTTCAGCGATAGTGTCCTCATGATAGGTAAATAATACACTATAAATGGAGGTTTGTAAAGATACAGGGGGTACCCCCTGTATCTTGAAGTGATTTGGTCGCATTTATAGTCTTATCAGTTATAATAATCTTACAGGAGGTAAAAATTGGACACTACTTTAAACACAAAGAAAGAGAAGTCAAAGCTGACCCCGGAACAGTTGTTTCAGATTTACACGGAGTGCAATTTGCCGAATGCTCCGGTCAAGCAGATTCTCGAAAAGTAGAATCTCAAGCCATGGGATCTTGTAGTCATCAGAAAGAAGATGCATTCAGCAACAACGAACCTCATTCCGCTCTCTCTTATGTCTCGCCTCTCTAAGCTCTCCTCGGATTAAAAAACACCATCATCTCTCAAAGAAAATCTAATCTCGCTCTCGCTAAATCTCTAAGATATGGCTCTTGGTTAAATGTTAAATCCCCTTGCTTTCTCGATCGTTCTTTGATAGTATCTCAATCAACATCTTGAGGTCAATCTCGCCAAATTACTCGGTATGTCATTGCGAGGAGCATAGCGACGAAGCAATCCCCTTACTGCGGTAAATGCTCTTTGTAAAAGAGTGAATAGCCAACAAGGAGATTGCCAGACTTAGTAGTATGGAAGCAAAGCAAGGCATTCGCAATGACTGAAAAATATTGAAAGAGGAGAAGAAAATTTGTATGAAAGTAAATTTTAAAAATTCATTTAAATTAATTTTTTTCAGAGGATTGAGTATAATTCTGATAGTTACATTGTTTGCAGGGGCAGTTTTTGGAATATATAAATTTGTTGCAGATAAATATGGGCTTGAGCCTACGAAACTTTTAAAATATGAGTATGGAAAGAATGGAATAAGACCTGTTGATGCAGGCGGGATAGAGAGAATCTTTAATGGTAAGAATAAGCACTTTATTGTTGTAGGCTCGGAATGGTGTGGACCATGCATATTTTCTGCAGGTGAAATTATTTCATTCAAAAATAAACATAAAGATACAAAATTCAATTACCTTGAGTTTGATGACTCTCTTGCATGTTTTTCGCTTGAAAAATATGTAGGCAAAATAGAAGTCATACCCTTCTATGTTGTTTATCTCTCAAAAACGAATATTCACTTATTCATTGGCAGTAGTGACAGTATCTATGCTGAAATAGAAAAACTTCTTAGTGGAGGCAAGTGAGAATAAATTGTTTTAAATTCCCTCTGTAATAGTTTTCAAAGATAGTAAAGAATGCAAAAAATTTTCAAATCATAACAATATTCATCACATTAAAATCAAATGAGAATATACCTACTGTTTTGAATGGTAGTATTTTTGTTTCACAGATAATATTTGCTTAAAAAGAAAAATGGTAAAAAACGCTATATATAGTGGGTTTTTTATTTTAAGGTTAAAGCATAAATAAAATATGAAAATTTTTATAAATGAGAACTCTATTTGATTAAATATCAAAATAGTTTTTGATGGATATGAGAGAATATGAATTATAATTTATCTAATATAATAGAAATGATGTTATAAAAAAATTAGAAAAAAATTTAAAAATGATCATATTGATTCTTTTCTACTCGATAACTTAAAATTAAAACTTAAATAGTAAATATCTAAAAAAATCCAAAAAATTCTTAACAAAATATTAACAATTCCTTAATTTTAAATTAACAGGTTATGTTTATATTTTAACAAAACCAAAAAAGGAGGTATTAGTGAAAAAAGTAAAATTCTTCTCTTTATTTTCACTTCTTTTGATTGTGATTTTTACAAATCTTTATTCGGTTGAAACAAAGTTCTCCGCTGAATTCTGGAGCAGGTATACTGCTGATTTCAGTGAAAATCAACTCGTTAAAAGTTATTTTTCCCTGGAAAGAGGCTATATTGGATTACAACCCACCTTTACGGATAAAATTAAAGGAAGATTTACAATCGATTTATTCTCATCGGATAAATTTGAAGATGGAGCAGGTATAAAACTAAAATATGCTTATGTTGATTTCAAGATGCCAGTGAATGATATGTCTTTGCAGGCTGGACTTATAAAAACATATTTTGGAACAATTTATGATTGGAATTATGCTACAATTGAAAAATCTTTTGATGATAAGGAAAAAATAGTTTCATCCGCTGATTACGGTCTTTCAATGAATGGACTTATTCCATCAGGGTTTGGCGAATATGCTTTGTCAATTTACAATGGAGAGGGTTATAGTAAAACTGGAAGTGATATTGATGGAAATCCAGCTCTTTCTTTAAATTTAAGAATAATTCCTATTGTAGGTATAACATTGGGAGGATCTGTTCTTTATGAAAACCATTCTTTGATAGTTAAAGCTGATTCATCCTTGACAGATACGGTAAGATTATGTTATAGTGGCATGGGAAGAATATCTTTTGGTCTGATAGATATATGGGGTCTTTATGTAGCAAAAAATAAAGATCAGGAAACTGGCGCAGGATTTATGATAATGCCAGTTTTAAAACTTTCAAAAATTGCTAATTTTATCGATATGGAGATCGTTGGAAGATACGACATGTTTGATAAGAATATTGATAGTGCTGAACTAAATGATTCACATAACAGAATAATGGCAGGATTCAACTGGAACATATTAAAAGATTCCAAGAGTGGAAACCCTGTTATTTTTTTGCAAACCGATTGGGAAAGAACATCATATGAAGATACAACTAAAGCATATGTTGATAATCTATCATTACAACTGAGATATCTTTTCTCAGGTAAAATAAAATAAGAAAAAGGAGGAAAAATGAAAAAATTAATAGGTATAATTCTTTCAGTATTGACACTTTTTGGATTTATTTTTGCAAAAGATATTACAATGTCTGGATCAACAACAGTATTTCCGATAGCACAACTTGCAGCCGAAAAGTTTATGGATAAAAACCCTGATATAAATATTTCAGTTAGAGGTGGAGGTTCTGGAGTTGGAATTTCAGATCTTATTCTTGGAAGAGTTGACATAGGTGATGCATCAAGAAGGATAAAAAATAAAGAAATAAAAAAGGCAAAAGAGAATGGAATAAATGTTTTTGAGATACCGGTAGCAAACGATGGTATAGCGATTGTTGTTAATCCTTCAAACGGTGTAAATGATTTAACTGTTGAGCAAGTTAAAAAGATTTTTATGGGTGAAATCAATAATTGGAAACAACTTGGTGGCCCAAGTATGCCTATAGTTGTTATATCAAGAGATGTTTCATCTGGAACTTTTGATACTTTTAAAGAACTTGTTTTGGAAGGTGGAAAAGTGAGAGATGATGCGCTTTTACTTGCCTCAAACAATGCGGTTGCTTCAACTGTAAGCGAAACACCTGGTGCAATAGGTTATGTCGGACTTGCTTTTGTTAGTGAAAAAATTAAAGCACTTGCGATAGATGGTGTTATACCAAGTGAAAATAGTGTAAAAGATAAGTCCTATAAAATTTCAAGAAAACTTTATATGTATACAAATGGTTCACCAAAAGGTGAAATAAAATCATTTATAGATTTTATACTCTCAAAAGAAGGACAGGAGATAGTTAAACAGGTTGGTTATTTACCAATTAACTAAAAATTTAAAAGAGGTCATCGGTAGGATCTTTTTAAATGAAGACTAAAGAGTTTTTGTTTAAGTATGTATCATTTCTTGCGGCATCTTTATCTATCCTTTTTCTTTTAGGAATAATTTTAAGTATATTTAAAGAGGGGATTCCACTTTTCAAAGAAATAAATGTTTTTGATTTTATTTTTGGTAGAAGATGGCATCCTACCGATGAACCTCCAGATTTTGGAATCCTTTCACTTATCATAGGTTCAATATCTGTTACGATAGGTGCTTTAATTGTGGGAGTACCACTTGGTGTTGGTAGCGCTATATATGTATCAGAAATAGCGTCATCAAATGCAAAAGAGATCCTTAAACCTTTTATAGAGATTCTTGCAGGTATTCCATCCGTTATTTATGGATTATTCGGGATGAACATTTTAGCACCAATTGTAAGAAAAATTTTTAATATTCCTATCGGTCTTAACATATTTTCAACATCTATAATACTTGGAATAATGATAATTCCATTTGTTTCATCACTTTCCGAAGATGCTTTAAGGAGTGTATCAAAAGATGTCAGAGAGGCATCCTATGCCCTTGGAGCAAACAGAATAGAAACCATTTTTAAAGTGATCGTTCCTGCAGCATTACCGGGGATAATTGCAAGTATCATACTTGGGTTTGGAAGAGCGATAGGTGAAACGATGGTTGTTTTAATGGTTTCTGGAGGTACAGCAACAATTCCTTCTTCAATATTTTCTCCAGTAAGACCGATGACATCCGCTATAGCATCGGAGATGGGAGAAACAGTTAAAGGATCTCTCCACTTTCAAGCACTCTATGGTATAGCCATAGTTCTTTTGATAATAACGCTTCTTTCAAATCTTTTGATGCAATGGTTTGTATCCAGAGAAAAAAATGAAAAGAAAATTTATTGAAATTTTAGGAGAAACATTTTTAAGATTATCCATTATAATATCTCTTATCTTTTTATTTCTTTTTCTTTTTATGATATTTTCAAAGGGTATCAAAGTGATATCCTGGGAATTTTTAACACGGATGCCAAGAAGTGGGATGACTAAAGGAGGAATTTATCCTGCTATACTTGGAACATTCTGGATTACTATTGTATCCATATTTATAGCTTTTCCAATAGGTATTTTTTCTGGTATATTTCTTTCTGAATATGGTAAACCTAAATGGCTTGTTGACATTATAAAAACCTCTATAAATACGCTTTCCGGCACACCATCTATTGTTTTTGGACTTTTTGGTTTATCTGTTTTTGTTATCGGTTTAAATTTAAAAGTATCGATTTTGTCTGGAGGATTAACTCTCGCCATTTTGATTCTTCCAACTATTATAAATTCAACAGTTGAAGCGATAAATAGTGTTCCATTCGATTTCAGGGAGGCAGCATTATCACTCGGAGCAACAAAGAGTCAGGTTATAAGAAATGTTGTTTTGCCCTATGCTATGCCTGGAATACTCACTGGGACTATTATTTCGGTGGGAAGAGCTGCCGGTGAGACCGCTCCAATACTTTTTACAGCAGCAACCTTTTATTCAAGAAGACTACCAAAATCTCTTATGGATGAGGTTATGGCTATGCCTTACCATATTTATGCCTTGATGACTGAAGGAACTTCCCCTCAATATCAGATACCAATAGCATATGGAACAGCGATAGTTCTTTTAATTTTAATTCTGTTTATAAATGGCAGTGCAATATTTTTAAGGTACAGAATAAGAAAAAGGAGAGGCTGATGGAAGAATTGATAAAAGTGAAAAATTTAAATCTATTTTTTGGTTCGAAACATATATTGAAATCAATAAACATGAGTATATATAAAAAGAGTGTTACAGCGGTTATAGGCCCATCCGGTTGTGGAAAATCTACATATCTTAGGTGTTTTAATAGAATGAACGATTATAATGGTGCAAAGATTGATGGTGAGATTATGCTTGATGGTGAAGATATTAATTCTAAAAACACTGATGTAACAAAATTGAGAATGAAAGTTGGGATGGTATTCCAGAAACCAAATCCTTTTGCCAAATCCATTTTTGAAAATGTAGCATTTGGATTGAAAATACATGGGAAGTTAAAAACATATGAAATAGAAAATAGGGTTGAAGAATCTTTAAAAAGTGTCTGGTTATGGGATGAGGTTAAAGATAGATTAAAAGAATCGGCTCTTTTACTTTCAGGTGGACAACAACAAAGATTGTGTATGGCAAGAGCACTCGCAACTAATCCTGAAATAGTACTTCTTGACGAACCAACATCCGCTTTAGATCCAAATTCAACAAGAAAAATTGAAGACCTGTGCCTTGAACTTAAAGGAAAAGTAACAATTTTGATAGTTACACACAATATAGCACAGGCTGCAAGAATAAGTGATTATACAGCATTTTTATATCTTGGAGAATTGATAGAGTATAATGAAACAAAATTGATATTTACGGTTCCAAAAGATAAAAAAACTGAAGAGTATATATCAGGAAAATTCGGATGATTCTTTTATTGACAGTAAAAATAAAAGATTTAAAATAAAAAAATGAATACCAAATTCCAGAATTTAAAAAGAACAAATTTGATCGCAGCGGTTGATGATGAGGAAGATATAAGGGAATTACTCTCAATTGGACTTTCAAAGGAAGGATACATAGTTGAAACATTCGAGGATGGAAAGAATTTCGAAAAATTTTTGGAAAAGGAAATTCCAGATGCTATAATACTTGACATAATGCTTTCGGATAGCGATGGTATAGAAATATTAAAATATTTGAAATCAAACGAGAGAACAAAAGATATACCTGTGATAATGCTTACAGCAAAAGCTGATGAATCCGATAAAATTGTGGGACTTGAACTGGGTGCAGATGATTATATAACAAAACCTTTTTCCTTAAAGGAACTTGCAGCAAGGATAAAGGCTGTTTTGAGAAGAAATGTTATTAAAAAAGATGATAGTAAAATAATAAAACTTGGGAAAAATGTCATTATAGATCTTTTAAAACATCAGGTTTTGTTGGATGGAAAAGATGTGAAATTCTCATCAACAGAGTTTAATATAATTATAATACTGACAGAGCATAAAGGGTGGGTTATAAGTAGAGATAAGTTGATAAGAAGACTATGGGGAAATGAAAAGATAGTTATACCAAGAACTATAGATGTTCATATAAAAAAGATAAGAGAGAAACTTGGAAAGAGTGGAAATATGATAAAAACATTAAGAGGTGTGGGGTATAAGATAGAAGAATGAAAAAAAGATTTTTTTTGCGTATTTTTATTTCATTGTTTTTTGTATCGATAATCTCTCTCTTCTCTTTTCTTTTGTTTTCTGTTAAAAATGTTAAAGCATATTCAATTTTAAATGAAGGAAAACATATTGAAAAAGTTCTTTTATTAGTTTCCTATAATATTTTACCAGATCTTTCAGAGAAAAACTTTGATACCATAGATTCAATTTTTAAATCAATTTCAAATTCCACAGGTTATCGTATAACTCTTATAGATAAAGAGGGGAAAGTTTTACTTGATACCGATGAGAATCCTAAAAAGATGTCGAATCATTCAGACAGACCAGAAATAGAGGATGCATTGTTAAAAGGAAAAGGTAAGAGTGTTAGATTCTCCATAACAAAACAAAAAAATCTGTTATATGTTGCAACACTCTTAAAAATTGAAGAAAAAATATTTGTTTTAAGAGTATCTACACCTTTAAGTGACATTGATAAATCTATAAAAGATTTTTACTCTGGTTTTATTCTCATATTTTTTATTATTATAAGTTTTATGCTTGTTATTTCATTATTTATAACAAAAAATGTATACCAGCCGATAGATAGATTGGTTCATCTGGCAGGGAGAGTCTCTGAAGGTGATTTTAGTGTAAGGGCTTTAATATTCAGAAACGATGAAATAAAGAATCTTGCAGAATCGTTTAATCTTATGATAGAAAGGATCGAAGAACTTTTTTCCAGAACAAGGGAACAGAGAGATGAGATGAATAAAATAATAATGACAATGCAGGAAGGAGTTATGGTTATAGATAAGAATGGGAAAATAGTTCTTTCAAATAGTGCTTCTGAAAAGATCTTTTTTTCGACAGATCTTAACGGTAAAAATATAAGAGAAGTTATAAAGAATATGGATTTTTTGGAACTCTTCTCAAAAAGTGCTCTTGAAAAAAAGGATATTAGTGGTGAAATCAAATATAAAGATCAGAATATCGTATTAAATTTTGGATATATAGATAATCTTGATGAAATAGTTGCAACATTTTTTGATATTACACAGATAAGAAAAGTTGATAGGTTGAGAAAAGAGTTTATAGTAAATGCATCACATGAATTAAGGACACCATTAACGGCGATGAAAGGTTTTATCGAGACCATGATGGATACGGTAGATGAAACAAACAAAAAATACCTTAAAATACTTGAAAAGCATACGGATAGACTTATACATATAGTAGAGGATCTATTAACATTGTCATATCTTGAAAATCTTGAAACTCTTGAGAAGGAGGAAACAGATCTGGTTGGATTGACTGATAATATAATAAAGATAATGAAACCTAAAGCTGAAAAAAAAGGATTGAAGTTTTATTTTGAATATGAAAAATTACCAAAGATAAGTGTTGATATTTTTAAAATGGAACAGGTTTTAATCAATCTGATAGATAACGCTATAAGGTATACTGAAGAAGGTTATATAAAAGTTCTATTGAAACATTATGAAAAAAATATTTTTATAGAGGTTGAAGATACTGGAATTGGAATAAATCAAAAGGATATGGAAAGAATATTTGAAAGATTCTATGTTGTGGATAAATCAAGGTCAAAAAAGAGTGGAGGCACAGGACTTGGTCTTGCCATAGTTAAACATATAGTTCTTCTCCATGAGGGGAAAATTTATGTTGAATCGGGTGGCGGTAAAACAAAATTCACAGTGGAATTAAAATTAGACAGGTAAAGGAGAAAAATATGATTGTTGAAAAAATCGAACAACTGAACAACGAGATTCTTGATTATGCTTTTTTAATAGAGAAGATGATAGAAAAATCCATGAATGGTTTTCTTGAGAAGGATAAAATAATACTTGAGGAAGTGCTAAAGGTTGATGAGGAAAATGCTAATAAAATGGAATTAAAATTGGATGAAATGCTTTTTCAATACATAGCACAGTTTGAACCAAAAGCAAAAGATTTGAGAAGAATTCTAATGATGTTGAAGATGAATAATGATCTTGAAAGGATTGGTGATCATTGTGTCAACATTTCAGAGAGTGCACTCTTCCTTATAGATTATCCAAAGATAAAAGAGTTTGATAAGATATTTGAATTGAGTGATATGGTAAAAGATATGTTGGAGAATTCAATAGATGCTTTTTTAAAATCTGATACTAAACTTGCTTACAGTGTGTGTGAAAATGATAATCTTGTAGATCATATAAAAAAAGATGTTGTAAATGATCTTATTGAAGTAATGATACAGGATTCAAAAACGATACAGAGGGCTATGCATCTAAATAGAATATCCTCAAATCTTGAAAGGATAGCAGATCTTGCAACCAACATAAGCGAAGATGTTATTTTTATTGAAGAAGGAAAAGTTATAAAACACCATTCAGGCAATATTTAAAAAGTTTATTTACAAAACCAAAAAAATATCAGAACCTGTTATTAAAAAATATATTTTTTACATAACTTTTATTATACTGTATAGAATTTTATAACTTATTCACCACAGTAAGGGGATTGCTCACAATGACAAAAACAATTAAATAAATTTATTTCCAGACGCATCAAAATTTACGGTAATAATTTCTATGATAGCCCATATCCAGACTACTGGAATAAGAATCCCAATAGATAAAAGTGAAATGAGAAGTTGAGAAATACCTCTACCATTATATCCAGCATAAAAATTGTGTATTCCCAGATAGCCTAAAAATATAGCGAGTAAAATATAAACAACTTTTTGTTTGGCATTAGGATTTGAATCGGTTTCATTCTTTTTCAATCTTACTCCACATTTTGGGCATATTTCCGCTTCTTTTTTTATTATGGCACCACAGGAAGGACAATACATTTCATCTGGACCTTTTACATTCTCAGTCATTTTTCCCCCTTTTAATTGTTTCTTTAATAATAGAGAAAATAGAAAAAATTGTCAAGTTTTATATTATGTTTATTATTTTAATTTTTACATTTTATCAAAGAATCTTTTTTGAATAGAAAATCTTATTAAGAATTTGTATTTTAAAAAAGATAAAAATTTGATAAACATAGAATATTCTATTATAAATTATTAAAATTTTATTATTTGTAAATGATGTCTTTTTTAAAGTTAATTAAACATATGTTAAAGCTTATAAAGGATTTGGCTAAATTTTGACTTTATAATGAAAATTCAACATTATTTAAAAAATTTAAAAATAAAGATAAATGTTGTTATTTTTATCTGTTTTTATTTTTTTATATTTTCCTTTGTTTTTTATCAAAAACTCTTTTATATGTTTAAATATTACAGGACCATCTTGTGAATGCGTTCCCTTTCCACATATGATTATTAGTTTTTTCAAATTTTCTTTTGTGGAACTTTTTAAGATCATATCTATTTTTTCTTCAGCCTCTAATTTTGTATGTAGATGAAGATCTATCTTTTTAACATTCCTCTTTTCCTCTTTTTTTTCTTTGTTAAAAACTGGATAATTCTCAAGTAAATTTAAAAATTTTTCTCTTTCATTTTTCATAGTCTAAAATTTTTTTAAAATATATATTATTTTTAGTTATTTGGTTTTACTCCATTCTTCTAATTTTTTTCTAAAAATTTCATTATCAGGCATAAGTTTCAATGCTTTCTCTTCATATTCTATGGCTTTTTTTATATTTCCAAGTCTATAATATATTTCTCCAGCAGTATCATAAATGTTGCCATCATCATCTTTCAATTTTATCGCTTTTAATATAAGATCAAGAGCATCTTCCAACTTGTAATCGTTTATAGCCATCTCCCATGCTATGGAATTAAGAGTTTGGTAATCTGCTGGAAATTTATTTATCAGGTGGACAACCCTTTTAAATGCTTCTTCAGATTTTTTTATTTTTTTTTCTCTGAAAGATTCTATCGCTATTCTTATATATGAAGAGGCAAGAAAACTCTTTTGGTATTCATTGTATAATCTTTCAAGTTCATCTATTGGGTTTTTACTATCATCTACTCTAATATCAACCAATTTATCATCATAACCTGAATATCCACCATTTTTTGAAACAACAAGTAAAGCGGCACTCTGCATTCCCCTTTTATCTCCACCAGCCTTTTGTCCCGATTTTAAACTTTCTATTAATCTTTCTGCAAGGGGTAGTGATGATTTTTCAAAAGTTTCAGCCATATTTTTTAAAACATCCTCACTGTAAAGAATATTACCTTGAACCGTATAGTTTTTCTTTATTATATGACCCGCATATTGGGTACAGAAACTACCTGTAAAGGCATAAGAGAAACCATTTTTATCAACTAAACCAACCTGTCTGAACTGGTAATTTGAATCATCTTTTAAAAGTTCTTCTATTACACCTTTTGCATCCAATCCCATTGATAAAAGTTTCATAGATTTTTCTTTAAAAGTTGTATTTCCCCATGCCTGCGTTGCAATGGCACCTAAACCCGCTTTTGCATAGGGAACAACGGAACCGACAGCAAAAAATTTGGATTGAACCGCAATCCCCCATTCTTCCATCAAAGAATCATATGCAACTATGGAATATGTAGATATATTTGGAATGGTGAGAGCAAAAATTAAAATAGGAGTTAGTAAAAAAATTAAAAAGTATCTTTTCATATTACCCACTTTTTGATTTTATATTATTCTATGATCTATCCATAAAAAATCAAGAATTTTTAATAAAATTAACTTAAATTTCAAAAAAATAGATTAAAAGTATCAACCTAAATAGAAAAATTTTATTTTTCAAAAATTTATACTTTTTTTATAAGATTTGAAAATTTTTTACTATTCTTTTTATTTTTTGAAGATAAGTCGCTTATTTTTTAATACTTATATTAAATTTAATAATATTAAAAATATTTTTTTAAAAAACTGCTATTATTTTTTAATTATAATTGATTTTTCTTTTAAATTTTGACTTTTAATCAATTAAATAACAGTTGATTTTTACAAAAAAAGGCATATAATCAATTAAATTTACTTTAAGGAGGTTATTCTATTATGATGAATGTTCCTTTTCTTGATCTTAAGGCTCAATATCATTCAATAAAAGATGAAGTTGATAAAAAACTTGTTGAGGTTTGTGAAAATACAGCTTTTACACTTGGGCCTTATGTCGAAGAGTTTGAAAAAAAGTTTTCTGAATATTTGGGAGTGAAACATTTTGTTGCCACAAGCACGGGAACAAGTGCTTTACATTCAGCGTTGTTGGCTTTTGGAATCGGCAACAAGGATGAGGTAATCGTTCCAGTAAACACCTTTACCGCAACTGCTGAGGCTGTTGTAATGGTTGGTGCAAAACCGGTCTTTGTTGATAATGATCCTGTTACATATAATATGGATATATCGAAGATAGAGAATCTTATTACACATAAAACTAGGGCTATAATACCGGTTCATCTTTACGGTATGCCTGTTGATATGGAAAAACTTGGTGAAATAGCGAAAAAACATAATCTTATAGTGATAGAAGATTGCGCGCAATCACATGGTGCAAAGTTTAAAGGGAAAATAACTGGAACTTTTGGCCATGCTGCCTGTTTTTCTTTTTATCCTGGTAAAAACCTTGGCTCATATGGAGAGGGAGGAGGCGTTGCAACGAACTCCACGGAAATAGCTGAAAAGATAGAAAAGATAAGAAATCATGGTTCAAAAATAAAATATGTCCACGAGTTTGTGGGATACAATTATCATATGCATGGTTTTCAGGGTGCCATGTTGACTATAAAATTGAAATATCTTGATGGTTGGAACAAAAGAAGACTTCAGATTGCAAAAAGGTATAATGAAATGTTAAAAGATGTAAAAGATGTTGTTCCTCCATTTATAGATGATAATTGTGAACATGTTTTCCATCTTTATGTTATAAGAACAAATAAAAGGGAAGAGTTAAAAAATTTTTTAAATGATAATGGGATTGGAACAAACATCCATTATCCTCATCCTTTACATCTTCAGGAATCTTACAAATTTCTAGGATACAAAAAGGGAAGTTTTCCGATAGCAGAGGGTTATGCCCCAAAACTTCTTTCTTTACCAATCTATCCGGAGATAACCGATGAACAGATCGATTATGTTGTTGAAAAGATTAAACAATTTTACAGGGAAAATGGATGAAGAGTTTTGCCTTGATAGGTTATGGATATTGGGGACCCAATCTTTTAAGAGTTCTCGATTCTTTGAAAAATGTAAGAGTAAAATATGTATGTGATCTTGATGAGAAAAAACTTAAAGAAGCAAAGGAAAAATATCCAAACTATATATATACAAAAAATGTAGAAAAGATATTAAAAGATGATGAGGTAAATGCCATTGTAATAGCAACTCCAATAGAATCACACTATCCTCTGGCAAAAAACGCCTTTCTTGCAAATAAGGATGTTTTCATAGAAAAACCTCTCGCTGGTTCTGTTGAGGAATCCAGAGAACTTGTTGAGTTATCTAAAAAAAAGAACAGAATACTTATGGTTGGTCATACTTTCCTTTATTCACCACCTGTAAGGAAAATAAAATCGATAATCGAATCAAACGAATTAGGGGATATATTCTTTATTACAAGTTCAAGAGTTAATCTTGGATTGCATAGAAAATCTATATCGGTAGTTTGGGATCTTGCTCCCCATGATCTTTCAATAATTTTTTATTGTCTGGGTGAATATCCTGTATATATAGATGCCATGGGAAGAGATTCTGTGATCAAGGGAATCCCTGATGTCTCTTTTATTAACTTAAAGTTTCCATCAAAGATAATTGCAAACATTGAACTCTCATGGCTTGCTCCAACAAAGATGAGAAGAACAATAGTTGTTGGATCAAAAAAGATGCTCATTTATGATGATGGTGAACCAAACGAAAAGATAAAAATTTATGACAAAGGGATAGATGTAAAAACACCGGAGTCTTTTGGAGAATATCAACTAATATACAGAACGGGAGATATGTTTATTCCAAGAATTGAAAATGTAGAACCTTTAAAGATAGAAATGGAAGATTTTGTTGAATGTATAGAAACAAGAAAAAATCCAGTTTCAGATGGAGAATTTGGTTTAAAGATAGTGGAGACAATACAGGTAGCGGATAGAATTCTTTATAAGAATCTATGATTACCAGAACTTCTAAGATAAAAAAATATTTCATCGTTTTTACAGATATAACGATAATCATATTATCCTATTTTTTTGCTTTATGGTTTAGGCTGCATTCAGGTCTATTTTCACCGGCAAGCCATTTTGCTTTAACTTTTGAGCATCTTATTACAATTTTTGTAGTAACCTTTTTTCAAATATATATTCTATACGAAAAAGGATTGTATTCTGAAAAGTATTTTTTAAGAAGAATCAAACAGATACCTATAATAATTCAATCATCATTGTTCGCAATAATAATTCTTTTGTTTTTTTCATATGTAACCAAAGAAAATCCTTTTTTAGAAAGAAGATCTGTAATAGTTATAGCCTTTTTTCTTGAAATCATTCTGATGATATTTTTTAGAATTTTTGTTTTTAGAAAATTTTTTCATGTACTTTTAAAAAAAGGTATAGGAAAAGAGAATATACTTATCATTGGAAAGAGGGAAAGAGCAGAAAGATTGAAACTATCGTTACTTGATTTTGACAGATTCAGGTTCGTAATAAAAGATATAATTTCCGAAAATATAAATGTTGATAAGATTAAAAAAAGAGTTGAGGATAAAGATATAGATACGATTTTTTTGATAGAGGATGGTATAGAGAAAAATAATATTATAAATATCATAGCCTTATGCAAAAATAAAAATCTTCAAATATTTCTTCTTTCCAATATGTTCGACCTTGCTGTTTCAAATGTCGACCTAACAACTTTTGAGGGAATACCGGTTGTTGAGTTGACTCAAAAAAATATGCTTGTCAACATTTTTTTTAAAAGAATGATGGATATTCTTTTATCGTTGATTTTACTAATATTCCTTTTACCTTTTTTTGTAATTATAGGAATAATGATAAAACTCGATTCCAAAGGTCATATCTTTTTTTTACAGGAAAGGATAGGGAAGAATGGTAAAAAATTTAAAATTATAAAGTTTAGAACGATGTATGTTAACAATGATGAAAATGTTCACAAAGAGTATGTTATCAAATTCATAAAAGAAGGGAAAAAGGATGAATCCGGGATATATAAAATAAAGAATGATCCAAGGATAACTAAAGTAGGGAAATTTTTAAGGAAATTTTCTATAGATGAGTTCCCACAATTGATCAATGTTTTAAAAGGCGAAATGTCACTTGTTGGACCAAGACCACCGATCCAGTATGAAGTTGAAAACTATGATGAATGGCATAAGAGAAGGTTGAGCGTTAAACCTGGAATGACCGGAATGTGGCAAGTTTCAGGAAGAAACAAAATCGGTTTTGAGGATATGGTTCTACTCGATATATATTATGTTGAAAATTTTAATATCTGGCTTGATATGGTTATCCTTGTAAAAACTTTCTTCGTTGTTTTAAAAAGAGAAGGCGAATGAATACTATACTTAATGTAAAAAATTTAAGAAAAAATTATGAAAAGTTTCTATTGAACGATTTAACCTTCCAAATTTTTGAGAAAGAAATAGTTGGATTTCTTGGACCAAACGGTTCAGGTAAAACCACGACCCTAAAACTTTTGATCAACAGTATACCCGCAGATGGTGGAGAAATATTTTTTCTGGGTGAAAAAATTAAGAAATCTCATATAGAGTTTAGAAGATATATAGGTTATATGCCTGAAACTGGAACACCTTATGAATTTTTAACGGCAAAAGAATATCTTGAGTTTATGATGGATGTTTATAAGGTTAAAAAGAATGATAAAAAGATTGATGAACTTTTAAGTATATTTGATCTCAAAGATGTTAAAAAAAGAATTAAAAATTTTTCTAAGGGTATGAAACAGAAATTGCTTTTCATCTCTGCGATAATACATGATCCAAAATTGTTGATACTTGATGAACCCTTTAATTCGGTTGACCCTCAAACCGTATATTTGATGAAAAAAATACTTATCGGATTAAAAGACGAAAAAACATCTATAATCTTTTCATCACACATTCTGGAAATCGTCGAAAAGTTATCGGATAGGATAATCCTTTTGAACAATGGTACCAAAGTATACGAAGGCGAGATAAACAAAATAAAAAAAGAGGAAAGTGTTGAAGAACTCTTCAACAGATTATCATCTTCAAACGACGCTGATGAAAATTTAAAAAAGGTTATAGAGATTATTAAAGAATAATGTTTTCACTCTTTAAAATCGTATTAAAAGAATATTTTAGAACAGATCCTTTTAAAAAATTTTTGCAGTTCATATTTTTCATCATTTCTCCCATCTATCTATTTTTAACAATGACTTTTCAAAACCCATCGATGATCTATGAAAATGAATCCTTCTATTTTTCTGTGGGATATCTTCTAACCATATTGGTTTTTGCTTTTACCATAATTTATTTTAGTGAGACTGATGAGGAAATATTTTCCGATTTCCCATTAAATTATATTCCTTTAAAAAAATTTTTTCTGGTTTTAAATATTCTTGTTTTTCTTTTTATTTTACTCTCCATTTCTTTATATTTTACATTTTTCTTAGTTTCCTTTGCATTGTCAAAATTAACTGTTGATGGGAAAAGGATTTTCTCTTTTTTAGAAAGTTTAAATTTTTTTAAGCCGCTTCTTATAACTTTACCTGTAAACATTCTTTCCTCTATTTTATGGGGTTCCTTTATCGGTTTAGTTTTAAAAAAATTTTTTTCACTATTTGAAGAGAATTTGAAAAGAATGGTTAGATTTTTTACATATTTTTGTTTACTGATAATACTCAAGCCATATTTTTTATCAATTTATTCTTTTATCGAGAAAAAAAATTATAATGATATCTTCATACTTCTTTCCCCATCAGGTTTATTTTCAACTACGATTGATATGGTTATTAAAAAAAGTTTTAACCTTTTTATTTTTATTCCGCTAACTATTTCAATTTTTATATTTTTTTTGATCAAAATTTTTCTCGATAGAGATTTTCCAGTTAAAGAGTTTTCATTCTCTTATTTTTCTGATGGAATGAAGAGTGGAGAAATAAAAAATATTCCACCAATTTGGAGGATAGTTTTTAAAAGGGTTTTTTCGCTTCCTTTAACCATTTTCTTTTTATTATGGCTTCTTTTATTTTTGATGATCAGGATTTTTCCAGATAAAATCTATTTCCTTTCGTTAATGACGATTATTCTTTATATCTATATTTTTTTATTCTTTGATAGAATTTTACCATCATCCGACGAAAATTATAGACATATTCTTGATATGATACCTGTTAAGAACGAGAAATTTGAGGGCGCTGTATATTTCTTTTACTATATATTTCTTGTATTACCATTATTTTTAAGTGGTAGTCTTTCCCTTTCTGTAAGCAATATATTTAAAAAGCTGCCAATACTCGATACGGTAGACTATAAAATTTTTCTATCACTCTATCCTCTATCTATGGCAGCGATTTTCCCTTTTATCTATTCTTTTTATCCAGATTTTCTTTCTGAGAATATAAAAGGAAAAAAGATATCAAAGATAAGTTTATTTTTAATATTCTTTACTTCAAACTTTATTCTTTCGATTATCGTATCAATAATATCTATATACTATTTTTCACCAGAATTCAGAATTCTTTTTAACAATCTTTTCTGGCATAAGGGATATATTGTAGGGAAAAGTATATTTTATTTTTTGTTTATATTCTCTATAATTATCCATTTGAAAGCACTCTATAGAATCGTAAAATCTTTTAATGTTTGATTTTTTCGAAGATTTACCTATAATTTATAATTATAAAAAAGGGGGATCAGTTATGCTTTTAGGAGTGAACATAGATCATATCGCAACTTTAAGGGAAGCAAGAAAATCTTTTGAACCTGATATAATGACTGCCGCTATATTAGCACAACTTGGAGGAGCGGATGGTATTACCGTTCATCTCCGTCAGGATAGAAGGCACATACAGGAACAGGATATTGTCGCTTTGAAGAATGGAATTTCTGTTCCCCTTAATGTGGAAATTGCGCTTGAAAAATCTACTGTTGAATTTATTAGAACCATAAAACCAGACAAGGTTTGCCTTGTTCCAGAAAATTTAAATGAGATCACAACAGAAGGAGGATTAAATCTTTTATCCAAAAAAATCTTTGATAGAACAAAAGAGGTTGTTAGCCTTTTAAAATCAAGGAAAATAGAGATATCGATTTTTATTGAACCCGATTTTAAAATGATAGATCTTGCTAAAACTCTTGGAGCCGATGCTGTTGAATTGAATACCAGAAAGTATTCAGAATGTGAGAATGTTGAAGATATAGAAAAGGAGTTTAATAGGGTTGCGGATAGTGCCAATTATGCTCATTATAAGAAAAGAATTATCGTTAATGCTGGACATGGGTTGAATTATGAGAATGTTTCACCAATTACGCAGATAGATGAAATTACCGAACTGAACATAGGTCATTCCATAGTAGCGAAATCCGTTGTTTATGGAATGGAAAAGGCAGTTAAAATGATGAGGGATTTAATTGAAAAAGGTTAAAATATTTTTTTTAATTCTTATTTCCTTTACTATTTTTATATCCTGTAATAAAAAGGTTTCTGTTGGAGAGAAAAAAGGTTTAAAGGTAGAAAAAACTTTAGATTATTATTATCTTATAGTTTCCGATAAGGATATGGAAATCTATGATGAGAAGATAAAACTGAAAAAAGAATATCCTTTTGATTTTAAAGTAAAAAAAGTGTTCGTTTACGGTGAAAAGATTTATATTCTTTCTGAAGAAAATAATCTATATCTATTTAACAGAAATCTTTTTTCGCCTAAATTCTCATTTGTTTTCAAAGAAAAACCAACGATCGATGAATTAGCATTAATTTCAAAAGGATTCTACTATATTTCAAAAAATTCCTTCATTTTTAAAGATAAGAACAGAGAAGTCAAAGTGGTTTCTATAGATACCTCCTTTTTAAATTTATGGAAAAATCCGTTTCATAATTTTGTATACCTTCTTGATGAGAGGGGGTTCCTCTATTCTATAGATATTGTAAGAAAGATTCTTGTTAGAAGACTTTATATAGGTAATATAAAGGATCTAAAATTTTCAAAATATGGCACAAGGTTGATCATCGTTGTAGAAAATGCTCTTTATGTGGTTGATTATGAATCTTTAAACATTATAGATCGGAAAGAGGATGTTTTTACCAATGCGATGACATTTCAAACTAATCCTCTGTTTTATCTGTATTCTTCATATGATGGCAGACTTTTGATATTCGATGGTTTGAAATACTCACAACTGGAAAAAATAAATGTAAAGGATAAAAAATCGATTTTAAACACTTTTCAGGATTCCCTGCTGTTAATATGTTCATCCAATGGGAAAGTGGACATATTTAAAAATGATAGAAGATTAAAAGAGGTGAATCTGAAAAATAAAGTGACAGGGGAACTTTTCTATGTTAACGATTCGAAGATATTTTTAAAATCCTCTGATGAAATTTTAATTTACGATATGTTAAAGGATAGTCTTAAAAGTTTTAAATATCCTAAGAGTATAAAATATTTTGAAATATTTTTAAAAGATACATCTTCACAAAATGAAAAAATCGATACCATAAAGAATGATTATTATACCATACAGATCTTCTCGCTTACAAATGAAGTTGCACTCTCGGGTGAAATTGAAAGGTTGAAAGAGAAAAATCCTTTAGATACTCTTTTTGTTACAGATACAATAATTCTGGATAAAAAAATTTTCAGAATTTTTTTAGGAATTTACTCCTCTTTCGATCAGGCTGAAATAAAGAGAGACGAACTTATTAAAAAAGGTTATGGAAGAGATATTCTCATAAGAAAAATTAAAATAAATGATTGAACCTAAACTTTTTAAGACCCTTTATAATCTTGAACATAAACCGATAAAGACCTATAAATATGATCTGTATCTATATAAAAAGTTCTTAAAGTTATTTTCATCACCTCAGAAAGATATTGGGAAAATAATACATATCGCCGGAACAAACGGAAAGGGAAGTGTTGCAGGTTTAATTTCTCAGATACTTATAGATTCTGGATACAGGGTTGGAACATATACCTCCCCACATATAAAATATGTGAACGAAAGAATTAGAATAAACAACAGGATGATATCAGATTTTCTTTTTAAAAAATATGAAAGTTTAATATATGAAAAAATAAAAGATAAAGGTAAAAATTATAGAACCTTTTTTGAAGCCATAACGACTCTCGCATTTCTATTTTTTAAAGATAAAAGAGTAGATTTTTCAGTGATCGAAACTGGACTTGGCGGATTACTCGACTCTACGAATGTTGTTGATAGTTCAATTTCAGTTATAACAAAAATTGATTATGATCACACTCATATTTTTGGAAAAAGTTTAAAGGAAATTTCTTATCAAAAGGCTGGAATAATAAAAAAGAATTCGGTATGTTTTACTTTCGATCAAAAAAAAGATGTTATAGAAGTTTTGAAGAATGTCGCCAAAAAGCAAAACAGTGAACTTTTTATAGTTGATATAAAAAAGTTTAAAATGATGAAAAATGGTTTTGAATATAAAAAAGAGTTTTATAGATTCAATCTTTTATATAGGTATCAAATTGAAAATGCGATACTCGCGATAGAAGTTTCAAAGTTTTTGAATTTAAAAGATAGAAATATAAAACAGGGTATCGAAAACTTCAAAATAGAAGGTAGGCTTGAAATTGTGAAGAAAAGACCAACCATCATAATTGATGGTAGTCATAATCCTTCTGCCATAGAAACAACCCTGATCGAGATAAAAAGAGTTTATCCGAAAAATTTTCTAACCACGATATCAATATTTATGTCGGACAAGAATTATTTAAAATCTATAGAGATTTTAAAAAAATATTCCTCAAAAGTGATACTTACCCAGATAGATTTTTTTAGATGTGCCAGGATAAACGATTATGATAAAATTGAGGGTATAAAAAAGTATAAAAGTATAGAAGAGATTTTTAGAATGGAAAAGTTTGATAAAAATGATGTTATAATTTTTATCGGTTCATTCTATTTTATAGATAAAGTTAAAAATTTTGTGAAAAAATTTTTTTTAAAAAAATGAAAAAAAACAAATTTTTATTTTTAAACTCATTTCTTCTCTTTTTTTTAATAATCTCCTGTACAACTAATTTTCCAAAGAATGATCTGTTTAAAGAATATTTATATCTTAAAAAATATGAAAATTTTTCAAACACTTTTATAAATGAAAATCTTCAAAAAGATATTCATCTTGTAATGAAAAACCATAAGGTTCCCTATGGTGTTGTTATAATTTCCGATGTAAAGGATGGAAGAATAGTGGCTATCGACGAATATTCACAAAGAGGATATAATTATGGGAAATACATCAACAAACCTCTTCAGGCTGCAAGTATTTTTAAACTGATCACATTCTATGCTGCTTTATCTTCTAACATATACAATTCAAAAGATTCTATAAAATATTATGATAGAATGTACTCTGAACTACGCAATTATCTTGAAAAAAGAAATAAAACCAGATTCTATAACAAAACCAGCATAAAAAATGCTATGGCTTTATCAAATAATGCCGCTTTTGCTGAAATATCCTTAAAAATTAAAAAAGAAAATATAATCAAGTCTGCTGAAAGATTCTTTTTCAACAGAACCAATATAAGAGGTATAGAAACAGGTTATATAGATTTTCCCGAAGATTCTTTGAAACTTATAAAACTCGCTTCAGGACTGGATGATTCGTATATGTCGCCATTACATGCACTTTTGATAACTATGATTATTGGAAACGAGGGAAAACTCTGTTTACCGATGATAAATAAAAATGATACGAAAAAGGTTCTCGACATAATAGATAAAAAAATGGCAAAGGAAATGTTAAACTCGATCTCCTTAACAACGAGATTGGGGACTTCAAGAAAAACATTTTCAAAGGATTTGAACATAGCATCGAAAACTTATGCAAAAACAGGGTCCATTTATGCTACCGATCCAGATGGATATTACAACTGGTTTGTTGGTGTATATGATGGGGAAAAGAGCCGCTATGCGATAGTGGTTTTAACAGTCAATGATCCAGAATGGTCTGTTAAAGCGAATTATATTGCCTTCAGATCCATAGAACTATTAAATAAATATGAAGAGAATTGATTTCTTTTCCACAAATATAAAAAAGATAGTTAAAGAAGAATTTAGCCAAATTCTTCCATCCAGAGTTGAAAAAATATTTTTTGAAAAGTTTTTAAATGAAAGATTTCTTGTGATGGAAACTGAAAATTTTTCCATCACTTTTTTGTGCAACACTAACAATCCACTATTTTTTAAAGGGAAGATTGAAGGGCAAAAAGTGAATGTAAACTTCTGTGATTCTTTGAAACATTATTTTAAAGGGATAAAGTTAAAAGAGATAACCCAGTATGGTTTTGAGAGAATTCTTTTTTTTGAGTTTTCAAACAAAAAAAAGATTCTTGTGATTTTTATTCCTTCAAAATTCAATATTCTAATACTTGATGAGGATTATACCATTTTGAATCTATACTCTTTCAAAAAAAATAAAGATGGTCAACTTATTTACAAAATAGGTGATATTTTTAGTTTACCGGAGTTGAAGGAGGATGAGTTTTTTTATCTGGACTTGGCAACTAAAAATTTTTTAAAAGAAAAAAATCTTTCTTTAAATGAGTTGATGGGAATGGAACATTCCCTTTATGAAACGAATTCAAAATATGTTATTACTCCTTTTGAACTCAAAGATGCGGTTTTTATAAAAAAAGATTCTTCTCTTTCTAACCTTATAAAAGAATATTTAAAAGTTGAGAAAGAAAGAAACGAGGGGGAACGGAAAAGAAAAATTCAAGAAAAATTGGATAGAGAATTATCAATATTAAAAAGGGAAATCGAAAAGATCGACGAGAAAAGAATTTTATCTGAAATAGAAGAACAAAAGAAAATCATTTTGTTTTTAGAAGAAAGAAAAGAAAATATAGGTGAAAAAAAATTTATAAAAATAGACGATGATCATAAGAAAGGGGAAATCGAAATTGTTATCGATAAAAATCTTTATAATACCATAAACAAATTTTATAATAAAATAAAGGATTTGAAAAAAGAATATGAATCCGTTAAAGTGTTGAAAGAAAAATTGCAAAGAAAGATTAACGAACTTGAAATTAAAAGGAAAATGGAATACACGATATTTTTGCCAGATGTTGACCAAAAGGATAAAAAAAAGATAGGAAGAAGATTTTTTTCACCAAAAGGATTTCTGGTTGTTTGTGGAAGAAATGCGATGGAGAATGAGAAAATTACTTTTGAACTTGCAACGAAAAATGATTTATTTTTTCATGCAAGGGAGGCAAAAGGTGCACATGTTATATTAAAAAAAGATGGTAAAGAACCATCCATTGAGGATATATATTATGCTGCATCTATTGCTGCCTACAATTCAAAAGGTAAACATTCAAAAATGGTTTCTGTATCCTATACTGAAAGAAGGTATGTTATAAAAAGAAAAAAATCTCCACCCGGTGAAGTTATTCTAACAAAAGAAAAAGTTATTTTTGTTGAACCGAAAGAAAGATGATTGAAATGATCGCGTATATAGATTAAAATTTAAAGAAATACGGAGGTTTATATGAAAGAGTTACTTTCAGGGAATGAGGCTGTTGCCAGAGGTGCATTCGAAGGAGGTGTTCATTTTGCGTGCGCCTATCCAGGCACACCTTCAACGGAAATTTTAGAAAATATGTCAAAATATATAGAGGTTAAATCTCAATGGTCCGTTAATGAAAAAACAGCACTTGAAACTGCACTTGGAGCGAGTTTTGGTGGTATGAGGGCTCTCGTTGCGATGAAACATGTTGGATTGAATGTTGCATCGGATCCTTTGTTTTCCGCAGGTTATATTGGGGCGAAGGGTGGACTTGTCATCGTTAGTGCCGATGATCCCGGAATGCATTCTTCACAAAATGAACAGGACAATAGAAATTATGCAAGAGCTGCAAAGATTCCCATGCTTGAACCATCCGATTCACAGGAGGCTAAAGAGTTTACAAAGATCGCTTTTGCCATAAGTGAGGAGTTTGATACACCTGTTCTTTTAAGATTAACCACAAGAATATCCCATTCAAAATCTATAGTTGAACTTAAAGAAAGAGAGATGGTACCTATAAAAGGTTATGAAAAGGACATAAAAAAGAATCTTATTCTTCCAGCACATGCAAGATTGTTGCACAAAAAGGTTGAGGAGAGATTTAAAAAATTAAAAGAACTCTCAAACGATTTTAAATATAACTATATAGAATATAATGATAAAAAGGTTGGAATAATAACCTCAGGGATTTCATATCAGTATGCTAAAGAGGCTATGCCTGATGCTTCTTTTCTAAAAATATCTTTAACCTGGCCACTACCCGATCTTCTTATAAAAGAATTTGCAAAAAATGTTGATGTTATATATATTGTTGAAGAAAACGACCCATTTCTTGAAACTGAAATTAAGAGTATGGGAATCGATGTTACAGGTAAAGAACTGATACCTATCGTTGGAGAGTTGAACCCATATATAGTGAAAGTTTCACTTGGTGTTCTAAAACCGTATACTCCCAAAAACATTGAAGTGAAAGCACCACCAAGACCACCAGCGCTATGTCCTGGATGTCCACACACATCTGTTTTTTATGTTATAAACAAAAATAGATTGATCGCAACAGGTGATATCGGATGTTATACTCTTGGTGCTCTACCTCCACTCAACGCTATGGATACATGTGTTGATATGGGAGCATCAATTACTAACGCTATCGGTCTTGAATATGCTTTAAAGAAGAATGATGATAAAAGAAAAATTGTGGCTGTTATAGGTGATTCAACTTTTTATCATTCTGGAATAACAGGTTTGATAGATATGATATACAATGGTTCGAAAGCAACCGTGATCATTCTTGATAATTCCATAACAGCGATGACTGGACATCAGGATAATCCAGGAACAGGAAAAACATTGATGGGAGAAGAGACTCAAAAAGTTGATATAGAAAATGTTGTTAAAGGTCTTGGAGTAAAAAATGTAAAAGTTGTTGATACATACGATCTTGAAGAGGTTGATAGAACCATAAAAGAAGAATCTAAAAAAGATGAACTTTCCGTAATAATCGCCAGAAGACCTTGTATGCTTATTCCAGAGATGAAAAAAAAGAAATTTGATAAATATCAGGTGGATGAAACAAAATGCACTGGATGTCAGATGTGTGTAAAACTCGGTTGTCCAGCAATATCCTTTGATAAAACCGAAAAAAAAGCAAAAATAGATTATGATCTATGTGTTGGATGCTCACTCTGTTTTCAGGTATGTAAATTTAACGCTATAAATAAAATTTAAGGAGATAACTATGGATACCATAAAAATAATAATCGCTGGAGTCGGTGGACAGGGGATAATTCTTGCATCAGACCTTCTTTCGGATGCCGCCATGAACGCTGGATATGATGTAAAAAAATCTGAAGTGCATGGTATGAGTCAAAGAGGTGGGGATGTTGTCAGCCATATTGTGATTGGAAAAAAAGTTTATTCTCCACTCATATCCTTCAACGAGGCGGATTTTATCGTTTCTTTTGAAAAGATAGAGGCTCTTAGAAACATTGATTATATTAAGGATGATGGAACTATGATAATAAATAATATGCAAATACTCCCACTTCCCGTTGCATCGGGATCGATGGATTACCCAAAAAATTCAATAGAAGAGATAAAGAAAATTGTTAAAAAAACTTTTATTATAAATGCTGAAGAAGAGGCAAAAAAATTGGGGAACATAAAAGTTATGAATATAGTGATACTCGGTTTTCTTTCCAAACACATTAAGGTGATAGAAAGAAAGTATTGGGATAAAACATTAAAAGAGAAACTTCCCCAAAAGATTTTTGATATAAATTATAAGGCTTTCGAGAAAGGATATACCTTAGAATAGGTTAAAAGATAATGAAAATAGTATATGGTGTTTCTGGGCATGGAAATGGGCATATAACGAGAAGCACATATGTAATAGACCTGCTGGAAAGTAGGGGACATATAGTAAAGATTCTTACATATGGACAGGGTATAAGATATTTAAAAGTCGTAAAGAAAAATGCAGATTTTCATGATATATCAGGATTTGATATATATTATAAAGATGGAATCGTTACGAATTATAAAACCTTCTATGAATTTTTAAAAAGGTTACCGATAAATTCAACAAAACAGTTTCTTTATTTCTTTAAAATGTTATACCAGTATAAACCCGATCTGGTAATATCCGATTTTGAACCTTTTACACAAATTTTTGCAAAAACCGTTGGTATTCCTTTAATAAACATAGATAACAATATCGTTGTAAACATTTTAAAAGATGTTCCAGATGAAGCATCTTTCAATGAGAAATTTTTTACGCGGTTGGTTGTAAATCTCTTTGAAAGAAAAGCGAATTACCATTTTATACTTTCATTCGCTCCAGAAACGATGAAGATCCCTTCATATCCTAAATACAAAGTTATCACCGTTCCACCGATAATAAGAAAAGAGGTTATTAAAATCGCAAAGGAAAAAAGTTATGAGGATTTTATTCTTATCTATCAGACATCGAAAAGTATGGTTCAAAAAATAAACTATATTGTGGAAAGTTTTCCTGATACCAAATTTGTTTCCTATGGTTTGGAACTTAAAAATTCTACAAATTTACGAAAGGAAGATTTTTCAAAGGAAAAATTTTTACACGATCTTGCAAAATGTAAAGGAGTCATAACAAACGGTGGTTTTTCTCTTATATGCGAATCCATTTATTTAAAAAAACCTATTTTTTCTGTACCAATAAGAGGTCAGTATGAGCAGATGGTTAACAGTTTTCTTGTTCAAAAAAAAGGTTATGGAATTTCAAGTCTCGATTTTGATAAAGAAAAATTTAAAAATTTTCTTGATAATCTAAATGAGTATAAAAAGAATCTTGAAAATTATAATCAGGATGGTAACAGGTATTTTGAAGAAAAATTGTTTAAAATTATTTCAAGAATAAAGCAGGGAACTATAAATAGATTTTATGAAACAATATTCATAACCGTGATTCCCATAGTTCAATTGAATCTTTTAAAAGTTATATTCTCAAGGATCATTCCAATTTATAAACAACAAATAAAAAGAATAAGGAATATGATCTGATCAGTCTTTCAGTTTTTCTTTAAGTTTTTCAATTTTTTTGTTATACCAGAACATCGCATTTTCATAATCTTCGATCATCTCATAAACTTTTGCTATTTCATCTTCAGTATATTCTGAAAAGGATTGATCTTTTGTTTCATTTTTTTTGTTTTTAACTCTTTCGATCAGATTAAAACAATCTTCTTTAAAACGATCGAGTTGCACGAGTCTTTCACATATTTTTACAGCTTTTTCATCTAAACCGATACCTTCATATGAAATAGCTTTATAAAATAGTATCTCAAAGTTATTATCATTTTTATCAAGATGGTTGAGAATTTCAAGAGCCTCTTTATAGAATCCCTGCTTTATGTATATTTTAGCGGCAGTCATTGTTTTAAACATTTTTACATTTCAGATTGTTTTTCCTCAGTACCAAAATGACAATAGAGTTTGAATTTAAATTGATTAAGTTTATGAAATGAGCATTTCTCACAGAGACACTTTGTTGAATCAACTTCCAGAGGAGAATCGATAAATTGCCTGCAAAAAAAATTTGTCTTCAGATCGGTTTTGTAATTTGAACATTTAAAACATAAACAATTATTTTTTTTGTTCATAAAATCCCCTTTTTATTATAAAGTTTTTATGAAAAAAAAACAATAAAAAAAAACTCTTGAAAAATTTTTATTTTGTGTTATAAACTTTTATAGGAAACCTTTAACATTGGAGGGACAATGCCAGCAAAGAAAACCGCAAAGAAACCAGCAAAAAAGACAGCAAAGAAACCAGCAAAAAAGAAGTAAGCAGCGGGAAAGAGTAGAGCCGGTCAACTGACCGGCTCTTTTTTTATCAGGAGGGAAGATGATGGAAACAGTTATTCTTTACAGGAAAAAAAATTTGGAAAGATTTTTTGGAAAAGGTTCAACAGTTAAGATTCAAGATTTTTTTGTCTCCTTTAAAAAAAATGATACTCTTTTTGTAGATGTTGAGGAAGGAAAAGAAAAAAAAGTAAAAGAATATATTTTTAAAGAGTTGAAAAATTCGATACTGATAATTGTTGGGAATGATAACCTTTTTCCATTTCACAGAATAAAATCACCAATAGATGATGGTGACGATATTATCTTAACAGATAATTTTTTTATTTGCACCGACAGAGATCTACTATTCCCAGAAGTTGAGATAACAAGGATTCCAAACAGTATGGATGATGATTTGAAAAGTTTTATAAAAAAACTTGAAAATATTTTTTCAACAGAGAAAATAAATATCAACGAAAAGAACGGTATTACAGCCCAGATATGGGAGAAAGCATCCTTTGATGTGTTTGATGATATTTCAGGACAGGGTGATATGTTGATCTCTCCACCTTTTGATATAAACCAAAAATATGATTTTGAAAATTTTTCTGGTTCTTTCTATTTTAATCTTCACGGAAACGATAAACTTCCGGGCTGGTATGGCCAGAGATCAAAAAATTCAAATTATAGAGAAGAGTATCCTCTCGCTATTTTACCAAAGAGTTTTAAAAAAGGGATAAAGAATTCGTTTTGTTTTTCAGAGGCTTGTTTTGGAGGATATGTTCTTAATAAAAAAGAAAAAGATTCCATCGTTCTAACAGCTTTAAAACGATCTTTTATTTTTTGTGTGGCTTCCACAGCCACAGCCTATGGACCACTGTTCCCACCATCGAGTGAAGCGGATCTGCTTGCTAGATTATTTTTTGAAAATATAAAAAAAGGGAAAAGAGCATCACTTTCCGTAATTAACGCCAAAAAAAAATTTATCGAATATAACTTAAAAAAGAATGGTTTTCTTGACGATGATGACAAAAAAACTATCATAGAATTCACTCTCTATGGGAATCCTTTAGTGGAGGTTTCATATGGATAAAAAAGTGTTAAAAGATAGTGTTGAAAAATATGTAAAAGAAAATTTTTCAGAATTTTATGGAATAGACCCAACTCTAAAGGAGATAAAAACAGATAGTAGAATATTCGAAAAAAAACTAAAGATTAAGATTCAACCTCTTGAAAAAAAGATTTTTTCTTTTGTTTATGTTAAGGATATAAACGGTTTCAAAAAAGTTTTAAAGATTACCGTTGATGGGGAAGGGAAAATATTAAAAATCGTCCATAACAGATGATATCACAAAATCTGTATTGATTTTATCCGTGCCAATACATAGAATAAAGAAATGTTTTTAGATGATTATCTTTATAAACTCATTTTGATTTTACCAGCTATATTTATCGCCGGATTTGTGGATTCGATTTCCGGTGGCGGTGGTTTGATATCAATACCCGCTTATATCGCGGCAGGTTTACCACCACATTACGCTTTGGGAACAAATAAATTTTCATCCTCTTTTGGAACATTGTTTGCAACAATAACCTATAAAAAAAATAGAATGATAGATTTGAAAGTAGCTCTGATATCTTCCTTTTTCGCATTGATAGGTTCATTCTTTGGTACAAAAACTGTTCTTTTTATCGATCAAATTATTTTGAAATCTCTCATACTCTTTCTCATACCAATAATTATGATTTTTGTTTTATTAAATAAAAATTTTGGTATGCAGGATTCTTCAGAAAAAATCGGTAAAAAAAAGATAATGTTTTATTCATCGATTGCAGGATTAACCATAGGTTTTTATGATGGTTTTTTTGGTCCCGGAACTGGAATCTTTTTAATTTTTTTCTATTCGGTATTCTTAAAATATGATTTAAGAATAAGTAACGGTAATACAAAAATAGTAAACCTTTCCTCAAACATAATGGCTCTTATAACTTTTATGCTTAATGGAAAGGTCATTCTTTTTATAGGTATTCCAGCTGCCATAGCCGGTATTCTGGGAAATATTTTAGGTTCGATTATAACTGTTAAAAAGGGAAACAAACTTATAAGATTCTTTTTCGTTTCCACATTAATGTTTCTTTTTTTTAAAATATTATATGATATTTTTATAAAATCGTTACTTTAAAATTAAAAATTTATTTTTCAAATTTTTTACCACAAAAGGTTAAAAAATATTTTACAGAAGTAGAAAATTTAAAAGGATAACAGTTTACCTGACCCGGATAGTTACTATTTGATTAATCATAGGAAACGCAATTATAAATGTTGTATCAATTTTTATTAAATAATATAAATCATAAACTCTTAAAATTGAATCAACAAAAAACAAAATGGTTGAAATGGGTTGCCATTCCCTTGCATTATATTTCCCATCAAAAGAAAATTGTATCTAATAAGAGAAGTCTCTGGATTTAACCTTTTTATTTTAATTATAACGAGTGGCATGTTTTGATATGTTGTTTTTAGAGTTTCAATATCAACAAGATTTAGTATCCGATTACAGGTTGATTAATGAAATTTTAAACTTTGGCAGTTGAAGGATACGAATCTTTTAAAAATCTTTGTTAACTATAAAATATTTTACATTATTTTTCTCAAGGATCACTCTCTGCTATTTAATCACTATATCCAGATGATTTTGACCGGAATTTCAACAAATAAATATATTTATAAAGAATTTGAAATTTTTTGAAAATCTTGCAGATTTATTCTGATAATCTATTTAGAAAAGGTTTTTATAGTAAAAATAAATGATATAATAAATATTGTTACTTTCCTTTTTGTAAGATAAAACATTATTCTTCCTTTAAAAAGAATATTGTTGGATCATAATATTTTTCAAATAATTCCGATTTTGATCTTATGTCTATCGAATAGGGATAAAATAAAGAATCATTTTTTTCAAAACCTATAAACTTTGGTGGAACCTTTAACATTTCAAAATGGAGATGGTTTAAATATTCACCCCATTTATCAAGTTTTGTATGATCTATAAAGGTTCCGATTATACTCTTTTCGCTAACCGTATCGTTGATATTAACGGTTATATCCATTATATGCAAATATACTGAATAAAGTTTTTTGTTGTTTCTAAGGGTATGTTCTATTATAACACATGATGATGGACCATTTTTTATAACCGATTTTACGATCCCGATACCTGATGAAAAAACAGGTTCTATCTGTCCAACTTTTTTTCCTGGATTTTTAAAATCTATACCTGTATGGTAATGGCTTCTTATGTTCTTATAAGATTTTCTCCAGATTCCAAACTCTCCCTTTTGTGTAATATAAGATTTTTTTAGGACTCTTCTGTTTGGAATATCTATTGGAAGATAAAAAATATCAGTTATCAAATTTGGATAAGTTTTTATAAAAAAAAGAAAAAAGATAAGAAAAAAAAGTACTTTATTTTTTTTCATTATAAATTATAATCACTACTTAAGGATAAATTATATGTACAAAAAGATAGAAGTCAATAAAAATGCAAGAAATGCCATACTTTCAGGTCATCCCTGGATATTTTCAGGAAAGGTGGAATCAGATTTAAAAGGGTATGAAAATGGCGAACCTGTTTACATTTTTTGTGAAAAAAAATTTCTTGGAACAGGTTTCGTTTCACCCAAAAACTCCATAGCTGTAAGGATGATTTCAAGATCAAAGGTATTGATAGATAAAGATTTTTTTATCCAAAAATTTTTACAACTGCAAAAATTTAAAAAAAAGTTTCTTGCTTTGAATACGAATATGTATAGACTTGTCTTTTCGGAAGCGGATTTTATTCCCGGACTTATCGTTGATGTTTATAACAAATATATAGTTATTCAAACCAACTCTGCTGGAGTGATTAAAAAAAGAGAACAGATAGTTAGTGCGCTTGTAAAAGTTTTCAATCCACTGGCAATAATTGATAGAACTACGCCGGACACATATAACCTTGAACATTCTCCCGAATATAGAATAACGGATAAAAACAGGGTTTTGTATGGAAAATATCCCGGGGAAAAATTACAGGTGATGAGTGAAAATGGAATACTTTTTTATGTTGATCTCCTTTATGGTCATAAAACAGGTTTTTATCTTGATCAAAGGGAAAATAGAGAACTTGTTGGTAGATTTTCATTTCAAAATAGAGTATTAAATCTCTGTTCGTATTCTGGGGGGTTTACACTTTACGCTATTGCCAATGGAGCAAAGGAAACTGTTTCCGTTGATATTTCCAAGACTGCCCTGGACCTTATAGATGAAAATATGGAACTCAACAGATTTCAAAAAACAAAAAATAAAAACATCGCTGCCGATATTTTTGATTTTGTTTCCAATGAGAACCTTTCAAACTATGATATCATAGTGGTCGATCCTCCATCTTTTGCAAAACATGTGAGCGAGATTGAAAATGGACTGAAAGCTTATAAATTCATAAACTCTACGATATTAAAAAAAGCAAAAAGTGAGAGTATAATTTTCACATCATCATGCACTTCCGTGGTTAACGAGATGATGTTTAAGGAGGTTATAGAAAAAGCGATAAGAGATTCTAAAAGGGATGTTAAGGTTTTAAAGAGAACATTCTTACCTTTGGATCATTCATCTCTTTTAAATTTTAAAGAGACTGAATATTTAAAATCGTTTTTTCTTTTCGTTTTATGAAAACCAACCTGATGGTGATATCAACCAATAGATCCGATTTTTCACATTTGAAACTCATAGTTGAAAGATTGAGGACCTGTGAAAATATGAATGTTTTCTTTGTTGCCGCAGGTGCCCATTTTGATAAAAAGAGAGGATATTCTTATGATGAAATCATCGAGGAGAAGATCAGGGTGGATTTTAAAATAAAAACCGAAATAAATTGGAGATCGGATTCAAAACTTTCTAATTCTTTAATCTCCCTTCAAAAAAAATTAAGGACACTTATCAGGATGGCTAAAATCGATTACATTATGGTTCTTGGTGATAGGATAGAACTACTGCCTGTAATAAATCTGTCTATCATTATGGGGAAAAAATTGATTCATATTTCTGGAGGGGAAAGAACAAAAGGATCGATTGATGATAATATAAGGATGATGTTATCCTTGAATTCATATATACATTTTGTTTCAGGTGAGATTTTTAAAAGAAACCTTATTGAATTTTTAAAAACCGAGGATAGGATCTATAATGTTGGTGATCCTATTTTAGAATATATAGATAATATACATATCGAACCTTTACAGAATATAGCAAACGAACTGAAAATAGATTTAAGAGAGAACGGATTCATACTTTTCACTTTTCATCCTGAAACTAAGAGTAAATATCTGGTTAAGGATCAATTTAAAGGTATTGAAAAATTTTTAACGAGTGTGGATATTCCTGTTATTGCAACTGCACCTAATCCCGATAAAGGTGAGGAATACATATTTAAAAAGTTAAAACATTTTGCATCTATGAAAAAAAATTTTATTCTTATACCTCACCTTGGATTCAGAAAATATGTTTCACTCCTTAAAAATTCACTTATGGTTATGGGGAATTCATCATCACTTCTTATCGAAGCACCATATTTGAAAGTTCCATCAGTACTTATAGGTGAAAGACAGGAGGGAAGACCACTTGCTGATTCGGTTTTTAAATCTGGATATTCTTTTGAAGAGATCCAAAGCATATACAGAAAGATTAGAGATATAAAATCCACAGATGAAAAATTTTTTAAAGAAATAAAGAATATCTTCTATGAAAGAAAAGAAACATCCCTGTTGATTTTAGAATACTTAAAAGATCTGATCTGTATTTAATATTGACACTTTATATACTTTTTGATATAAGAAAAGCGTTAAATGGAGGAAAATTGTATTTAAGTGAATTGAGAACATATGGGTTTAAATCTTTTGCGGAACCTATTACTCTTAAACTTGAAAGGGGAATAACTGGATTCGTTGGGCCAAATGGAAGTGGTAAGTCAAATGTTGTTGATGCTATAAGATGGGCTTTGGGAGAACAATCCGCAAAAGAGTTGAGAGCTACTCTACATGAGGATCTTATTTTTGATGGAACAGCGAAAAGACCTCCTTCCAATCTTGCCTCGGTTTCGATAAGATTTACAAATGATGGCGAACTTCCGTTGAATTTTACAGAGATCGAAATAGAAAGAAAAATATATAAATCTGGTGAATCGCAATATCTTATAAACAAAGAAAATGTAAGGTTAAAAGATGTCCAGCACCTTCTTGCGGAAATAGGAATGGGAACAAAAACCTATTCACTTTTCAAACAGAGTTTGATAGAGGACATAGTCAACGATAAAGTGGATGCTTTAAGAAATCTTCTCGAGGAGTCTGCTGGTATAACCATATATAAAAATTCAAAAAAAGAGACACTCAGAAAACTTATAGCCTCTCAGGAAAATTTGAATCGTATAAACGATCTTATAATGGAAATTGAAAAAAATGAAAAAGAGTTGAAAAAGCAAGCCAACAGAACAAAAAAGTTTTTCGAACTAAAAAATATCTATCAGAACCTTTCTCAAAATTTTTTCAGTAAAAGAGTGACCATTCTTGATAAAACTATTTCTGAACTGGATTTTAAAATAAAGGAAAAGGATGAGACTGTAAAAGGTTTTCATGAAACCATCAGGGATATTAAAAAGGTTATTGAAGAAAAGAGGGAAGAGAAAAATCAAATAGATGACGAAATAGAATTGAAATCCGGAAAAAAGGAAGAATTAAAACAAAAACTTTATGAATATAAAGAATCTATTTCCGTCTGGAAAGAAAGGATTTCTGGATTGCAGAAGCAGATAGAGGATAAGAACGAATTTAAAAAAAGGATAACCGAAGAATTACCTTTAAAAAATGAAAAACTGGCACAGATAAGGTCAAAAAAAGAAAATTTAACAACAAGGATAGAAAAAATAAAAAAAGAAAAAGAAGCAGAATTTTTTGGATACATAGAACAAGTTTACAGGGATAGTGAAAACACTTATTTTGAGATTTCAGGAAAAGCAAAAAAAATAGATAATGAACTGATTCTACTTAAATCACGAATGAATACAACGAAAACAGGTATAGAATATGAGGACAAAATTTTTGATGAAAAAAATAAAGAACTTGAACTTGAAACTGAAAAGTATGATAAGAGTTTAAAAGATTTAAAAGAGCTTGATGATGGGAAAAATAGACTTGAAAATATTCTCGAAAATCTCAAAAGAGAACTGGATTCGATAGAAAAAGAAAAAGAAAAAATTAGCGATGAAGAAAAAGAGTTGAACAAATTAAAAGAAAAACTAAACAGGGAAAGAATCATAGAGTTTACCAAACTTCAGCAGTTGGAGGAAAGGGAGAGAGAAACCAGGGAGAGTTTTAAGGATATTGTTAATCTTCTTGAAACGGATGTTGAAATTGTAAGAAATCTTGTTAAACCACATAAGGGTTTTGAAAAACTTGTTGAAACAGCTCTATCTTTGATTTTAAACAGTATCGTGTTAAACAGAGAACAGCTTGAAAAGATTAAAAATAAAAACACTCCTTATGTTCAAATAGTTTTAAATGATTTTGATCATATTAACAACGGATCCGAAAATACACTTGAAAAATTTCTTGATGCACCCGATTTTTTAAAAAATTATTTTTCAAATTTCAAAGTTGTTGATTTTTATGAGGATAAACTTTTAAGTGAAAATGGATACATAGTTACAAAAGATGGGTTTTTAATAACCCCCGATAAGATATTTGTTAAATCTGGAGAGATTAAAATATTGAATTTTGTTCAAGAGATAAACAATTTAAAAGATGTTATAGAAAAGTTGGATCAAGAATTAAGTGATGTGGAAAAGAAACTTGAAATTTCAAGAAAAAATTTAAAAGATGTTGAACTGATTTATGAAGCAAAAAAAATTGAAAATAGCGATCATCAGAATAGATACAATTTTTTAATTGAAAACATAAAGGCTGTAAAAAGGAATATCGAAGCAAAAGATTCATATATAAAAAAACTTAAAGAAAAGATGGATGAAACTTTAAAACGAAAGAAATCTCTGGAAAATGAAATTACTGAATTACAGGGGAAAATAGATCTTCTTGAGAAAGAAAAGGAAACTTCCGTGGAGGATCTGAAGAGAGTGGAAAGTGATTTTTACTCAAAGAAGGAAGAGTATATTATCTATAAGAATAAAAAGGATGAAATGGAGAATATTTTAAAAGATCTGTTAAAAGAGGAGGATAATTTTAACCAGGAAGAGAATGAGTTGATAAAAACGATAAATCTGTATTCAAATGAAATCACAAATTATGATACATTTTATAAAAATATTCTTAATGAAATAAACAAATATGAAAATCAGATAAATTCAAAAGAGAGTATAATACTCGATATCGAAAAAGAGATTGAAAAAATGGACGAAGAGATCTCACAACTTCTTGAAAAGAAAGATTTCTACGAGGAACTCATAAAAGAGAATGAGGAAAAGGAGGAGGAACTTAGAAACCTTATAGAACAGATAAATAGAGAAAATGAAGAGTTGAAGATAGAAAAAGAAAGGATGGTCATAGAAAAGAATAATTTTGAAGAAAAAATAGATAGATCTTTCGAAATAGATAACGAATTGATTGAAAAATATAAGGAAACCGAAGAGGAGGAGATAAAATATCTTGAGGAAAAAATTAAAAATTTTGGACCGGTAAATGAACTTGCTTTTCAAGAGTATACGGAAACATCCCGGAGGCTTGAAGAGATTTTAAAACAGAAGGAAGATATTTTGCAATCTAAGGAGAATCTTGAAAAGACCATAAAGACTCTTGATGCTAAAGCGAAATTGCTCTTTTCACAATATTTTGATACTATAAGGGTTTCATTTAAAGAGTTGTTCTCTGAAATATACAAACAGGGAAAAGCCGATATAGTTCTTCAGGATGAGGAACATCCGCTTGAAAGTGAGATAAACATTATCTTTGAACCTGGTGAAAAGAAGATAGGAAAACTTATAAAATTATCTGAAGGTGAAAGATGTATGATGGTAATAATTCTTCTTTTTGCAATGTATCTTGTTAAACCCACACCTGTTTGTATAATGGATGAAATAGATAGGGCACTCGATGATGCGAATGTGGAAAATTTTATAAATCTTTTGAAAAGGTTTAGAGAAAAAACACAGTTTATTCTTATAACACATAACAAAAGAACAATGGAATTTTGCGATTTTCTTTTTGGTGTAACGATGGAAGAGAGTGGTGTTACAAATATTTTCTCGTTGAATTTACAAACCATATCTGAAAGATTTTTAAAAGATGCTATTAAATAAATTAAAAAATATTTTTCAAAAGTCAAAATTACCATTAAAAGATATTTTTCAATCCGCCCTCTTTGGGGGGAAAAAAGAGGATTATGATTTTATAGAAGAACAGTTGATACTTTCAGATATAGGTTTGAATACTACCGAAAAGATCATAAAAAGACTTAAAGAGAGAGTTAAAAATAATATTATAGTTGAAAGAGAGAAGATAATAGAAGAGTTAAAGATCATTTTGAAAGATATTTTAAAGGAGACTCTTCTTCCAGATTTTGATAAAAACAGGATAATACTTGTAAGTGGAGTAAACGGTTCTGGAAAAACTACATCTATAGGGAAACTGGCAAATCTTGTTATAAAATCGAATAAAAAGGTTTTACTTGGTGCCTGTGATACATTCAGATCTGCAGCTATGGAACAACTCGCGATATGGGGAGATAGAACAAAATCCTTTGTTTATATTCCCGAGAACCAAAAAGATCCTGCTGCTGTTGCTTTTCAATCTGTAAAATATGGCATAGAGAATTCTTTTGATATCATTATTATAGATACCGCTGGAAGAATGCATACAAACAAAAACCTTATGGTTGAAATGAAAAAAATATATGATGTACTTTATTCAAAGTATAATTTTATGGGGATATTTTCAATACTCGTTATAGATGCAACGAATGGAAAGAATACCCTTTCCCAGGCAAAATATTTCAAAGAATCTTCAAGGGTGGATGCTATATTTCTAACAAAAATGGATGGGACAGCAAAGGGTGGTTCTATAATTACAATTGCCGATGAACTTGATCTTCCAATCAGTTATATAGGAACCGGGGAAAATATGGAAGATATAGATATTTTTGATAAGGATATCTTTATAGATTCAATATTGTAAAATAAAAACTCCCTCTTTTTCAAGAGGGAGTTTTCAGCGGGATTGGGAATTTTATTTTACGATTTCAAATTTATAAAATTCTTTATGATCCTTTTCCTTTACAAAGTATATACCTGAAGGCAGTTTGTTTAATTTGATAGATAATCTTGTATAACCTTTTTCTATTATACCAGAAAATAGATTTTTTACAAGAGTCCCTGTAAAGTTGTATAAATTTAAATTTATCTTTTGAGTTTCAGGATTCTCAATGTCAAAATTTATGATTTTAGAAGTTAAATTATAATTTATAGAAAACTTAAATGTTTTGATGGATGTTTTGGGAGTTATGGAAACTTTGCCGATTTGAAGAGTTTTTCCATCAACTGTTATTCCGATAACGGTATACTCTCTTCTTTTGTTTGATAAAAGTTTATCTTTAAAACTTCTTTCTTCAGGTTTCAGTTCTGCTATGATTTTATAAAAATCCTCATCCTCATACTTTCTTTGTATCCTTATCATATTTATTTTGTCATTTCCTGTGTAATTCCATCTAATCAAAACTCCATCTTTATGAAGTGTAGCAGTTATTGATGATTCATTTAAAGAGATTGTAGAAGAGAGATCATTAAAAGATCTCGGGTATACCTCATAAGTCGACCAATAAGGTGCTAATGTATCATATTGTGTTAAAATTCCGATTATCTGTTTAGGCCAGGTAGGTTCAACGGTTCCATCTATATCAGTATCTGAATCGATCCAGACAAGAAAAGTATCTATCGCTTTTGTATTATTTTTTGTAATTACTGTATCTTTGAAAACGAGTAGACTATTTTGATCTGCTTCGGGCCATGTTCCTCCTATCCTTGTTTTTGCATTAATTTTTAAAAGTAGAGCATCATATGTTTCTCCAATGGTATCTCTTAAATTGTCTGCTGTTAATAGTATCGTATCGATAAAATGGCCAGCACTTATCTTTGTGAGTTTTGAGTATGGGTTTTGTATCCTTGTTTGTCCTCTATAAAAACCTATGGTTCCTTCAACAATAACAGAATCACCCTCTATAACACTCTCTTCTGAAATTATAGAATCGTTTTTCCAAACTGTTCCAAGTATATAGTTTTGCTGTAAATTTATTATATTTGAAAAAGTATTAAAGGCACCAGTGGAGACAGTAACAACACCTGTGGTTCTTACCTGATAATCAAGATATTTCGGGCTTCCAAGTGTATCGTTAACTTTGTATGATGGTATAGGAGTTATTCCCCAGAAAAATTTTTGAGGTGTGGAACGTGTTATTCTATCAAGTGAATCAACAACTTCAACATAGAATTCAAACCTGCAACCATCTCCTCTTGGATTTAAAATATATCTGTATAATGTATCGGAAGAGATGTTAACCATATTATATGTATCTATATAAGAACTATCATAACTACTTGCAATAAGTAAAACTTTTTTTAAAGGACAATAATGTTGGATATTTGCGATAATTGTATCAGATTGATTGGAATAGGGAATAATGGGATTTCTCACAACATTTTTTATTGTCGTTTGTTTGATACCTATCGTATCGTTGTAAAGTTCTATGTATTCGTAAAGATAATTTGAAGTGTTATCAACAACTTCAGTTATAATTATTCCTCTTCCATTGTTTATTTGAGTTGTTGGAACGGTCCCCGGAGTTGCATTTGAAGTTGAAAATGATGTATAGGAAAAAGTGTTTGTATTGGTTGAATCCCTGTAATATATTCTTCCCGTTGTCAAAGACATATATGTTGTATCTATTTTTTGATTTAGACTGTCATAAAGAGAAAATGTTTCCGAACCGTTCAGTTGAGGTAAAGTTCCAACAGAGTCTATAAAAATAACATTTGAAGGTAAAGTTATACCATAATGTGTTTCAAAATCAGTTTTATTTTTACCCCTGCAAAGGATAACAGTATATCCTCCCGGAACTGATAGATCATTAAAAGTATAAGTATAGGAAGAATTATACTGTTTTAATTGCCATCCTTTTAAATTAAAAGTTTGAGTGGTTTTTTGTTTTATAACAACTGTTAAGGTTTCCGAATAAGAGATAGCATTTAAATTATCGGTTGCTTTAACAAAGAATGATAAGGTATCATTATAGTTGAATTGTCCAAGGGTATATGTGTAAATCGAATCTGGTGATATAGAAGTTTTTTGTATTTTGTCCCAACTGCCACCGTTGATTTTGAAAAATAGCGTATCGGATGAAACGGTACTATCATCTGTTATTTTACATGTCACAAGAACATTGTCTTCTTCAAATGGGACAGCGGGCTCATGCTTCAGGTTTAATATGGATGGAGGTAAATTAACATAAACTCCAGTATCATTATATATTTCAACATATTCATACAAATAGCTTGAAGCATCAACAACCTCGGTTATCACAAGTCCCTTGTTTCTATTATAAACAGTTGATCCAATGCTTCCCGGAGTTGCATTTGAAGTTGAAAATGATGTATAGGAAAAAGTGTTTGTATTGGTTGAATCCCTGTAATATATTCTTCCCGTTGTCAAAGACATATATGTTGTATCTATTTTTTGATTTAGACTGTCATAAAGAGAAAATGTTTCCGAACCGTTCAGTTGAGGTAAAGTTCCAGCAGAGTCTATAAAAATAACATTTGAAGGTAAAGTTATACCATAATATGTTTCAAAATCAGTTTTATTTTTACCCCTGCAAATTATTATAAAATATCCACCCGGAACTACAGTATCTCCAAAAGTATAAGTTTTGGAAGAATTATACTGTTTTAATTGCCAGTTATTGATGTTGTAATCGGTAGCGAAAATAATTAAAATTGATAATGTTAGAAATATCAACAAAAAAAATTTTTTCATAATACCCTCCAAAATATTTCTATCTATTAAAGGTTTTATAAAACTCAAAGTTCAATGAAAATTTTTCATTATGATAGTTCAACCCAAAGTTTGTAAAAAGAGCGTTATTTTTAGTACTGTAATTTAAATATCCAAAACCATAGTTAAAAAAGAGATTATCATTAATTTTTGAAATATAATTAGCATTGAATAACGAGTAGTTTATAGAACCAAGATCGTTAAAAAGAAGACCAGTTGTAAAGGAATAATCCTGTGAAAGAGGTTTAAAGATGGATGTAAAATTATTTATACTCTTATTATCTATAAGAGTTTTGGAAAATATATTTAAGGATAAAACTAAAATTATTATAATTTTTTTCATCAATTAAATTTTAAATTGAGAATAATAAAAGTCAAGGGAAGTAATAATTTTTAACCAAATTTTAACAATATGGTTTTGAATAGAAAAATAAGGTTAAATATAATAATATATACAGGAGATCTTATGGAAGTTAAAGATCTAAATATAAAAATGGTTTAATCTTTTTTAGACAAATTTAAGAGATTGAATCTTAAGTTGCCTGATAGAAATGTTGTTGATGCTTTTTTAAATGTTTACAGACACTATTTTACTCCATATGTTTACAAAGAAAAGAATGGAATTTTGAACAGATACCAACTGAATTATGCATTTTTAAAAGATGAACTTTTAAAAGAGATATATGTTGATGCTTCTCTTGTTGTCTTGCGGATAAAGAAAGAGTGATTTCAACATCTTCCCAGCCTTTTATAACGGCAATAATGATAAGGGATGCTGGAGTATCTTATGGAGGAAAGATACTTGAAATTGGAACAGGCTCAGGATACAATGCCGCCATACTTGCATATATTCCGGGAAAAGAGGAAAAAGTTATAAGTATCGAAATAGATAAAAGAGTTTCAGAGTTTGCCATTGAGAATCTGAAAGGGGCTAATTTTACAAAAGTCAGAGTTATCAATGCTGATGGTGGTATGGGTTATTTGAAAGAATCGCTATTTGATTCGATTATAGCGACAAGTGGATGCCCAGAGATTCCATTTTTTGATCAATTGAAAGATGGAGGATATCTTTCAATTCCTCTCCTTACAAATGGAATGGAGACTTTAGTTTCATTCAGGAAAGAAAAAGAAAAACTTGTTGGTTAAATGACACTTTTTGTTAAATTTTTACATTTTGAGGGAATTTTCTCTGACAAAAGACAATTTTCCAAAAATATTGTATCATTGAAAAGAATCGTTGAAACATATTGTAAAATCAGAGATGATCTAAAAAATGAATTATCTGAAATAATAGAAAAAGAAGATGATGATGAAAAAATAATCTTTGAAAAAAGACAAAAAAGAGCAAACTTTAATCTTTATCTTGCGATATCTGAAAATTATGCGATTATGTATGAATCGGATGTTAAGGGAAGTGAGAATGGATACGGATTATGGAATACTGATTTAAAGGATCCAGAGAATGGACTTATCTTGGTTTTCCCAAAAGAGATTATAAGTTGGGGAAGTGAAAAACTGGTTAAAGATACCTGAACTCATATAAAAAATGGAAAGATCTGGGAATGTTAAAACTTGATGATTATACAATAGAATATTATCCAGATATAAATAAGAAAATTGAAGGTGAAGGTAAAATTTTTACGGTTGATAGAAGGTATGGGAAGACATTCTTTAAAATAGATTAAACTTTCAAAAAAATTATTCTTATTGCAACGAACAATAATGCCATCGATACTATATAGAGTATATGTTCTCCTTTAACTTTATTTGATAATTTTGCACCTAACCATGCTCCAGGAATAACACCAATTATAAGAAAAAATGATATTGATAGAATTGATATGTCAGGTTTCATAGAAAAATGAACGATAACACTCAGCAAACTTGATACCATTAAAACAAAATGTGATGTTGCGGTTGCTATGTGTGGAGGAAAAGAGAGTAATCTTATCATCAATGGAACATGAATTATGCCTCCTCCTATACCAAATATTGGTGAAAAAAATCCTGTTAAAAAAGTGATGAAACTACCAAGAGGTAGATTGTAAGAGAAACGATATTCATTCTGGTTTGAATCCTTTATATAACATTTTTTTTGAAATTTCAAAGAATTTCCAGTAATATTTACTTTTTTAAATGTTAAAATAAAAATCACTATGAGTATCAAAGAAATTCCAAAAAGATGGTTGTATTTTGACCTATCTATATATGCTGTAATGATTGTTCCAGCTATCGACCCGGGAACTATTATCAACGAAAAAATTATCGCTGTTTGGATTTCAACCCTTTTCATCAAAAGATATAATACACTTCCTGAAAGAGAGTTAAAAAAAATGGTTAACATTGAAATGAAGGTAAGATCCAGTGGAGATTCGTTTTTAAAAAGTAATAAAAGAAAAGGCATCAGAAGAAATCCTCCACCAGCCCCGATGAGTGTCCCTATAGCTCCTATAAAAAAACCTATTGGAATAAAATATAAATTATTCATAAAAATAAATTATACTCATTTTAAGGATAAAATCAAATCTTGTTTAACATTGACTAATTTTATTGATAAATTATAATATTCTACTATGAAATTTATCTATTTTTTATCCCTTTTTTCCATAATAAAATTTTTAATTTCAGATACACTATTTCTTTCCGATTACGATTATAAAACGATAGAATCTGGAGAAAGAGTTTACCTTAATGGCATTTATAATGTTGATAGTTATTCCATAGATTACAATAAACAACTTTTCGTAGATGATGGTGTATTGAGAAGAATAAACGATAGGCTTCTTATAGGTAATTTAAGGGATGATTTTTTACCTGGAACCATAGATACAATAATATTTTCAACAAAAAATCAGGTTGAATACCTGGAACTCAAAATTTCACCAAAATATTTTGATTTAACTATAGATTCCATTAACGATAAAGTTTATGGTAAGGTTGTTTTTATCCATAACAACAGGTTCATAAAAAACGGGATAGATTCCCTTTTTCTTTTGATAGAATCAGATGATAATTTTTTACCTATAAAATTCTATTCATATTTAGACGATAGTTTAAAAGAAGGATACGAGTTTCCATTTATTTTTAAAAGGCCCCAAAAGGAATCGGATTATTCTATTTCTCTTGTAAAATTTACAGGATCGTTATCCGATACTTTTTATTTCATTTCCGGTTTCACATCTTTCAAGATTGAAAATTTTGTCCAATATCCAGTTTTGTTAGATTCACGAAGTAAGATAAACACAGATGAAATTGTTTTTTATTTTAATGATATCAATTTTAATTTTTTAAAAACTTTTTACAGGTACAATATTCCAGATGATTCATTTATAATGGAGAATGCAAAATTTTTTGTCTATATAAATTTTGAAGGTGGTGAACTTTTAAAGGATACAAAATTTTTATCATTTTTGAAAGAAATATCTCAAAAGGTTCCGGTTATTGTCTTTACAAGAAACATCTCTAATTTTTTATCACTTAAGGAAAATCAAAATGTAAAAGATTTTTTTGAAATGATTTTTGATATCCAGTTGAAAGATCCTCTGGATTCTATACCTTCCAATTTAATTATAGATCCTATGGAAGAATTGGATATAGAGTATTTTTATGATAAAAATTCAAATAAATTTTCTTCTAATATTATAACCGATTCCTTATCTTTATTTTTTTATCTTCCGAAGCAGTTAAACTTGGATGTTATTTTACAGATACTGGATTATGGAAAAGTTTCAAAAAAGGAAAGAGTCTTTAAAAATCTTTCATCTATAGTTGATTTGGAAAATGTAAAAAAAGAGGAAACCTCCATATTGTTTTATGATATATCTGGCAATTTTCTTGTTGAGGTTTTCTTTGAGACTTATTATCTTAATGTGTTAAAAATTGATCTTGAAGATGTGTTTAAAAAAAATTTTAAGGCTAAAAAAGGAGCATACATATATAAAATAAAAAGCTCGAATGAAAATATAAAAACCGGAGTATTTTTTTCCTTTTAACTAAAATTTAAAGTTGATATTTTTATTATGAAAATTATAATATAAAAGAGGATCGTATGAAAAAAATATTTTATATTTTAGTATTTTTTATTCTGTGGAATAGATTATTTTCTGAAAAAATAACGATAAATTTTCAGGATGGAAAATTTCTAAAGGAAAAAAATCTTTTAAAAATAATGGAAAACAGATATGGCATAAACTTACCCTCATATCTATATATTTTAAAAGATAATGGAATAAAAATTAAAGAATCTTTTTTTTCAAATCCAGTTGAGGTTAAAGGTTATTATTTGAAAACATTTTCACAAAAACCTCTTTCAATTTTGTTATCCAGTGATGAGACAACCTATAAGGGAGAAATAAAAGATTATATAATATTTTTAAAAACCGGTAATTCCGTGAATTTTTTCCCTTATTTTCATAAAGATGGTAAACTTTATTCTTATACGAGTATAACCATAGAATACGAGAAAAGAGTTTTTGAAAAAAAAGATGAATCGGTTTACGATTATTTGATAATAACAAGTTTGAAATATGATACCGTGTTTCAAAGGTTGAAAGATTGGAAGATAAAAAAAGGTTATAAAACAAGGATAAGTTTTATCGAATCCATCATCCCATATTATTCTGGTATAGATAGTGCTGAAAAAATAAGAAATTTTATAAAGGACCAATACAATTCCAATAGGTTCAAGTATCTGCTTCTTGGAGGTGATAGAGCTATTATCCCTGTAAGAAGACTCTATGCTATGGATTGTAATGCTGATTATTATGATGATGAGGATTCGATACCCGCGGATATCTATTATTCAAACCTTGATGGTAATTTTAATCTGGATGGGGATCAAATCTGGGGAGAGGTTGAAGATTCCGTTGATCTTGTTCCAGAAGTTATAGTTGGAAGGATACTTTTTGATACAATATATTATGGTCCCTCTCCAATCGTATCAAGGATGATAGATTACGATCAATGTAAGAATATAGATCATCTTTCAAGGGGAATATTTCTTGGAATGATCTTATGGAATCAGCCTTTAACATCTGGTGGAATATCCAAGGATATGATTCAAAATGATATAATCCCTTCCAGTTTTCATATTTTAAAATTTTATGAGGATCAGGGGCATATTGGAAAAACTGACATACTCGATTCTTTTGATATCGGTTATAACATAGTGAATCATAACGGTCATGGATCTTTCAAAGGAATATGGGTAGATTCTCTAACCGCTATTACGAGAGGGGATGCGACATCAATGAACAATGGAAGTAAAACCGGGCTCTTTTATTCGATAGGTTGCTGGGTTGGTGCTTTTGATAGAGACAATACAACATACCTTTTACATTCCATAACTGAAAATATGCAGAGTTCACCAACGGGTGGTTACATATCTCTTATCACAAATTCAAGGTATGGCTGGGGAGCTCCTGGATATTCTGGCTATGGTATCTCTGAAGTTCTAGATTATAGATTTTTTCAGATACTTTTTAATGAGAGTATATATAAAAGACCAGCAGAGATTTTGAATCAGGTAAAGGAGGAGATAAGACCTTTTGGTAACGATGAGAATCTTTATAGATGGCATATATACCAGTTGAACTATTTCGGTGATCCGGAAATATCGATTTTTACAGAAGAACCAGAATCGTTGATAATAAATTTAAAAAAGGATACTGATATACTTGAACTATCAGCGAAGAACAAAAATGGTCTACCTGTTGGTAATTTGAATGTTTCTTTTTCAAAAAATGATTCAATAATTTATAGGGGAATCACATCCCCAGATGGTTATATGAGAGTTCCCCTTTCAGGAATCGTTGATAGCGAATATATATATATCGTTGCAAGTAAAGTTAACTTTATAACATATTTTGATTCATTGAAACCAAGTGATCTGGAAAGAAAAAATATATTCATTTATTCTGATTCCATTTTCATCGGAGGAAAAAATTATTTAAAAATTCAAAATGAAGATAATATTTCTCACAAGATTTATTTAAAATCCAGGTTTATAGAAGAGGTTTTGAATTTAAATGGTAAATCGATCGATTCTTTAATTTATATTCCGGTCGGTTCAAAGGATATACTTGATACCTTTGAAATAGATGTTGATGATACCTATTATGATTCGATTATTATGAGTTCAAAAAAAATAGATTTTGTGGTTGAATCACTCTATTTTTCAAATTCAAACCTCAATTTAAAAATCAGAAACGGATCCAAAAGATTGGTAGAAGGGTCAACGATCAGAATAGTTCTGGATGGAACCGAAAGATATCTGGATACAACATTCATAAGTAATTTGGATTCAACCTGTAGTTTCAGTTTCTTCTGTGGAGTTCCAACCTCTCAGGAATATTTGAAGGTTTCAACATACATTTATAAATTTGATACCCTAATTGGAAATTTAAATGAATACCTTAACAGGGGAGAATACTCCTTTTATGATGATTTTACAACGGATCTTTCAAAATGGGAAACTGGCAGTTCGAACTGGATCATAACAGACAATTCATTTTTACACGCTGGTAGTGATTATGGCTATTATAACAATATGTCTGATACAATCAGAACAAAGGAATTTTACATATATCCCCAAGCAGTATGTTCGATTTATCTTTATACCAGATTACCTATTTTGGAATTTTATAATTCCGAACCTGTTTTTGATGTTGATGGATTTTTTATAAGATTGCTAAAACAGGATAGTGTTAAAATATTGGATTTTATATCTTCAGGTGGAGCCTTAAGGAAAGATTCTTCACTTATAGTCGAGGGTTGGAAAACATATATTTTTAATGAACCGTATCCTCAAAAAGCAAAAATTGAATTCATTTTCAGATCGGATTCGGTTATCGTTGATAGTGGTATTTATATTAAGGATGTAAGGGTAAAACCAAAATTTTTCTTTTCAGAAACCACGGGTATCGTAAGAACTGATACGAATATCATAAACAGAGATAATATCACATACTATTTTAAAGGATTAACTGGTATATGGCGAGTAAAGATCATATCACTCGATGGAAGAGTTGTAAAAGATTTTATTTTTGAAAATAGAAACAGGTTTACTTTTGATTTGAAAAATTTTTCAAATGGTGTATATTTTGTTATATTTGAAAATGATAAAATATTTTTTAAAGATAAACTTTTGCTTTTAAGATAAAATTATGAAAAATAAAATCAAACAACTTTTTATATCAGGTATTCTTGTTATAGTTCCACTATTCATTACAATATTTTTGATTTCCTTTGTTGTTTCAAAACTTGGTGGAATATGGAGATTCATCTTTATAAATATTCCATTTTTCAATATACTTCCAAATATAGTTATGAACATAATTGGATTCATTTTTTCAATATTTTTGATTTTGTTTCTTGGTTATATCGGGCAGCTTTACATCGGAAGATTTTTTATTTCCATTTTTGAAACAATTTTTTCATCAACACCTATACTTAAAAATATTTATATGCCTACCAGAGAGATAATGAGACAACTGTTTCAGCAAAAAAAGGATTCTTTTAAAAGGGTTGTTCTTGTGAAAATTTTCAATGATAACCTTTACACCTTTGCTTTTGTAACAAATGATGAGAAATGGATCATAGATGGTGAAGATGCTTTATCGTTGTTTATGCCAACCTCTCCAAATCCTACCAGTGGATTTTTTACCGTGGTCAAAAAAAAGGATACAATAGAAACAGATTTTACTATCGAAGAAGCTTTCAATCTAATAGTGACAAGCGGACTCTATATTAATAGAATCGGGGAAATAGATGGAAGGAAAATTAAAAGAGATAATTAAAATTATTTTTGGAAAGAATACTCCATCAAAGGAAGAGTTGATCAAAGAGATAATTGAAGAATCCGGTGAAAAAAAGATAATCTCCAATGATGAAAAGGTTCTTGTTGAAGGGATATTTGAACTTGAGGAAACACTTATCGGTGAAATAATGGTGCCAAGAGTTGATGTTAAAGCCGTTTCTTTTGATGATAGTTTAGATGATGTTGTTGATCTTATAAACAGAACTGGAAAATCAAGGATAGTTGTCTATCAAAATAGTATAGATAATATAGTTGGAATAATATACTCTAAAGATATACTTAAATTTTTTAACAGTGATATTAAACTTAACGCGGCCGAAATAGTAAGACCACCATATTTTGTCCCTGAAACGATGACCGTATTATCCGCTTTAAGAGAGTTTCAAAAGAATCGTATCTCAATCGCTGTGGTTATTGATGAATACGGTGGTGTTGCGGGAATAGTAACGATGGAGGATGTTATAGAGGAGATAGTTGGCGAAATTCAGGATGAACTGGAAAAAGAAGAATCTGATTGCAAAGAACTGGAAAAGGGGACATACCTTGTTTCCGGAAGAATGAATCTTGATGATTTTAATGAAAAGTTGGGTTCCAATTTTGTTTCAGAGGATGTTAACTCAATCGGTGGGTTTGTTGTTTCAAAACTTGAACATCTTCCTAAAAAAGGTGAAACACTTACCATCGATGGATATGAGATAAAGATTCTTGATGTGTATAAATACAGTATAAATAGACTCATCGTTAAAGATATAAGGAATAAAAAAGATAAATGAAAGATTTTGTTCATCTACATTTACATACCGAATACTCATTGCTCGATGGTGCGATAAATATAGATAAACTTATTAAAAAGGCTGTAGAATACGATTTTAAATCACTTGCCATAACGGATCATGGAAACCTTTTCGGTATAATAGAATTTTATGATAGATGCATAAAAAATGGTATAAAACCTTTAATAGGAGAGGAATTTTACATAGTCAGGGATCTGGGAAAAAATGAACCGAATAATGATATCAATTACCACATTATACTCATCGCTGAAAATGAAGCTGGATATAAAAACCTTATAAAACTCTCCTCGGAAGCATACTTAAAAGGATTCAGGTATAAGCCCAGAATAGATTATAAACTGTTGAAAAAATATTCAAAAGGGATAATAGGCCTTTCGGCATGCAGGAAAGGTGAGGTTCAATATCATATAGTTGAAAATAGATTTGATGATGCTTTGAGATCTGCTGAAAACTATATCGATATCCTTGGGGAAAATAATTTTTTCCTTGAACTTATGAGAGTAAATATGGCTGATGATAATTATATAATAGATAATCAGTTAAAAATTGCAGAAAAACTAAAAATCGGATATGTGGCAACAAATGATGTTCATTATCTTGAAGAAGATGATTTTGAAATACATGATGTCCTCCTCTGTTTGCAAACTGGAACTCAAATCTCTGATGAAAAAAGGTTAAAATTCTCATCCAATGAATTCTATCTGAAATCAAAAGAAAAGATGATGGAACTCTTTAAAGATCTACCTGAAGCCATAGATAATACTGTAGTTATAGCGAATAGATGTAATCTTTTTATAGATACTTCAGGTAAAAATATAAAAATGCCCAGAATAGATATTCCACCTGAGTTTGAAAATGAAAAGATTTATCTTGAATTTCTTGTGAATGAAGGTTTAAAAAAACATTTCAAGGATAACATTACGACAAAAATTCAGGAGAGGATAAACTTTGAACTTAAAGTTATAGATAGGATGAACTATGCTGGATATTTTATCATAATCTACAATCTTGTAAAAAAAGCGAGAGAAAACAATATACCCGTTGGACCCGGAAGAGGATCCGCGGCTGGTTCCCTTGTTCTTTATCTACTTGATGTAACAAGGGTTAACCCCCTTGAATATGATCTTTATTTTGAAAGATTTTTAAACCCAGATAGGATTTCAATGCCAGATGTTGATATAGATATTTCAGATAAAGATAGAGAAAAACTTATAAATATTCTTGTTGAAGAATATGGTACTGATAATGTTGCCCAGATTGCCGCTTTCAACAATTTAAAATCAAGACAGGTATTTACCGATGTATCGAGAGTTTTTGGACTTGCTCCCGGAGAAGTAAAAAATATAACAAAGAGATTACCAGCCGATCTTTCACTTGAGGAGGGTGTTAAAGAGTTAACAAACTGGAAAGAGATAATCGGTGGAAACAAGATATATGAAAAGGTGTTAAAACTCTCTATAGGATTGGAAAAAAACAAAAGGCATGTTTCAAAACATGCTGCAGGTATAGTGATCACACCTGGACCTGTAACAGATTTTGTACCTGTCTGGAAACAATCTTCGGATGAGAAAGTTATAATAACTCAGTTTGAAAAAAACTCCATAGAGAAAATAGGTTTGATAAAGATAGATGTTCTTGGCTTAACAACACTTACGGTTATACAGTATACTTTAGATCTTTTGAAGGAAAAAGGTAACAACATAGATCTTTACTCTTTGCCTCTTGATGATAATCAAACCTATGAACTTTTACAGAGTGGCAAAACTACTGGAATATTTCAACTTGAAAGTTCAGGTATGAAGGATCTTTTAAAAAAATATAAACCCACCCATTTTAAAGATATTATAAACATAATAGCATTTTATAGACCGGGTCCCCTTGGTCCAGAACAGAAGGAGAGTATAATTAAAAGGAAGAATGGAAAAGAGGAGGTGACATATAAACATCCATTATTGAAAGATATTTTAAAGGATACATACGGACATACACTCTTTCAAGAACAGGTTATGCAGATGGCACATGTTATAGGGGGATTTACCTTTGCTGAGGCTGATACTTTAAGAAAAGCTATGAGTAAAAAGGATGCTTCGATAATGGATAGTTATACTAAAAAATTTATCGATGGAGCAAAAAAACATAAAATAGATGAAAATCTGGCATATGAAATCTTTGATACTATGGCAAAGTTTGCAGGGTATGGATTCAACAAATCACATGCAACAGTTTATGCTTTACTTGCATATTTTACAGCATACCTGAAATCTCATTATCCAATAGAATATATGTGTTCTTTGATCAATTCCTATATCAATGATATAAAAGATATCGTATTTTACATCTCCGAAGTTAAGGATATGGGTATCCCAATTCTTCCACCTGATATAAACAGATCAGATTTTCTTATAAAAGTTGAAAACGATTCTTTAAGACTTGGTATCGGAGTTATAAAAAATGTTGGTGAAAATGTTGTCGGAGAAATTTTAACTGTTAGAAAAGAAGGCTTATTTGAAGGTTTTATGGATTTCCTTTTAAGGGTAAATCTCTCAGTTGTTAATCAAAAGGCTATAGAATCTCTTATAAAAGCGGGTGTTTTTGATTCTCTTGGATGTGAAAGGGATAGACTCTTTGAGAACCTTCAACATTTGCTTTCTATGGCTTCGACTAAAAAAAAGGAAAGAGAAAATGGAATTATAAACCTTTTCGATTCAGATACCGTTATCGATAAAAAAGATGAATGGAAGAAAATGCTGGTGAACGATAAAAAATGGGATAAAGAAAAAATTCTTGTATTTGAAAGAGAGGTTTTGGGATTCTATCTCTCTGGACATCCGCTTGAGAAGGAAAGAGAAATATACAGATCGATAGTAAGTCTTTCCAATGAAGAGTTGAAAGAACTTTCAAATGATAGTGAAGTTGTTTTAATGGGGATAATAACGGATCTTTCAAAGAAAAAAGCAAAATCTGGTTCATATTTCGCTTCTTTTAAAATTTTTACACTTGAGGGATATGTGGATTGTATGATATTTTCAAATAAGCTTGAAGAGTATTCAAAGATTCTTGAAAATGACAGAAAAGTTGTTATAAATGGAAGAGTTAGAAAAACTGATAGGGATAGTGAAGAAAAAATTTTTGTGGAAAAAATTTATACGGTTGAACAGATAAAAGATATGATAGATGGAATAGAGATAAGTTTAAAACTCGATTCCTACAATAACGGAGAATTCGAAGAGTTGGAGAATATTTTACAAAATTTTAAGGGTGAAAAAAATCTTTATTTCAGGTTATATGATGATACTCAAGATATAAAGATAAGATCAAGAAAGTATAATATAAACCCTTCCCTTCAGTTATTTTTTAAAATTCAAACAATATTTGAGCAGGAAAATGTCAAATTTATTTTTAGGAGGTAGAATGAAGTTTGTATTCGTTTTCCTTTTAAGTATCACCTTTTTTGTTATTTTTTCCTATCCTATTTATAATTATGAAACCATACTTAATCCAAATACACATGTTATTCCAACTAAAAGTTATAACATAAATTTTACCATGCTTCCAGTTGGAGGTATGCAGATTGCCACTAATTTTTCATTCTTTCCCAAACTTATGATAGGGATCTCATATTCCGCAACTAATATTATCTCTTATGATAAGCCACAGTTTAGCGAATATCCTGGATTTCTTGTAAAAATTCTTCTCGTTGAGGAAGAGGATTTTGTTCCCGCCGTCTCATTTGGTATATCCTCTCAGGGTTTTGGAGCATTCTATGACAGCAGGTACGATATAAAATCTAAAGGATTTTTTGTAAACACATCAAAAATTTTGTATCCACCTCTAGGTGAACTTCTCGTTGGAGGTGGTCTTAATTATTCTATTTTTGAGAATGTTGATGAAAAAATGATAGATTTTTTTTGTCAGGTTGAATATTATCCAACCGATAATTTTGGATTATTACTTGAATATTTCCCGGGCCTGGATGACAATAGTGATGATAACCAATTTGGAAGAGGAGTTGGATATTTTAATATCGGGTTAAAATGGATATATGAGGAAAAACTTGCTCTGGAGTTGGATTTTATAGATATTTTGAAAAATAATCTTACCAATAATGGTATAGGTAGAAATGTTAAGATAACATATACTGACTTTTTTTAAGGGATTTTATGAAAGCAAAAATAGTTGTTGGGTTACAATGGGGTGATGAAGGCAAAGGGAAGATCGTTGATTATCTTTCAAAGGATGTTGATCTCGTTGTAAGGTATCAGGGTGGTGCGAACGCAGGACATACCATTGTTATCGGATCCAAAAAGTATGTGTTACACCTTATCCCATCCGGAATAATAAGGGGAAAACTTTCTTACATAGGAAACGGAGTCGTTGTTGATCTCGAAGAGTTGTTAAAAGAGATTGAAACACTTGAATCCATGGGAGTTTCTGTAAAAAATTTAAAGATCTCATCCGGTGCTCACCTTCTTTTTCAGTTTCATAAATATATAGATATGATAAATGAAAATGAAAAAGGGAAAAGAGCTATAGGGACAACAGGATCGGGTATAGGACCCTGCTATGTGGATAAATATAATAGAACCGGAATAAGGGTTGGGGATCTTATAGATAAAACTCTTTTTATTCAAAAATTGAAAGAAAGAATAAATTTTTATAATAATAATTTCAAAAGTAAGGAATCTTTTATAAGGATCGATGAAAAAAGATATATTGAAACTATCCTTGAAAAAAGAGAAAAGATTTTAAAAATGATAGTATACCCGGATCTTTTTGCAACGGAGATAATAAAAAGAAAAATGAAGATTCTTTTTGAAAGTGCACAGGGAACTTTGCTTGATGTCGATTTTGGAACATATCCTTTCGTAACCAGTTCAAATCCGTTATCCTACGCTGCATTTACAGGTTCAGGTATTCCACAATATTTTGACTATAAAGTTATAGGTGTTGCCAAATGTTATTCAACAAGAGTTGGGAACGGACCATTTCCTGCCAGAATGGATGAGGATACTGAAAATTTTGTTAGGGAAAAAGGAAAAGAATTCGGCGCTACAACCGGAAGAAAAAGAAATTGTGGTTGGCTGGATCTGGTCGCTCTGAAATATGCTGTTTTTTTGAATAGAACAGATGAAATTGCGATGACAAAGTTCGATATACTATCCGATATGAAAAAGATTAAAGTTCTCACAGGCTACGAGATAGATGGTAAAAGGTTGGAAAATTTTCCTAGAAATGTTGAACAACTAAGTATGGTAAAACCAATATTTGTTGATTTTGAACCATGGAGTATGCGGGAACTCGAAGATTTAAAAAGGAAAAAATTTTCAAAAAGCATTTTAAAGTTTCTTGAATTCGTTCAAAAAAGTTTGGGTACAAATATAACCCATATAACCACAGGCAGTGAAAGAAAAGATATTATCAAAATAAATGTATGAAAAAAATAATAACTCTAACCATCTTCCTGTTTTCTTTATCTGTATCACTCTACCCATTTTTTACCGAAAGAGATCAGGATTTATACTATTATTATCTTTTTTTAACAGGACACATTGAAAATTTAAATGATTATCCAGTTTTTAAAAATGATTATGAAAAGAATTATTTTAACGGTTATTCAAAATATCTTTTTGATTTAAGCTCTATAGAAGAAAAAAGTTTTTTTAAGGATATAAAATTTATTTTAAACTCAGAACTTTACTATAAGAACAGATTCGATTATAACATTTTTTTAAAAGGCAAATTTGGTAAAAAGATCGGCGAAAATTTTTACATATCAACATCAGCCTTTTTATTGACCGATACATCGAATCCCTATGGATACAATGTGAAACCTTTTAAGGATAAAATCCTCGCTGGATTTGATAACGGTTATTTTATGTTTAAAAATCAAAACATACTTCTTCTTTTTGGAAGAACCTCTTTTAACTCAGGTTTTGAATATGACAGATCTCTAATATACAGTTATAATGCTCCTCCATCTGATGGTTTCTTAATGAATTTGAAGTTTAACGATAATTTCACTCTAACATCAAAATTTCTAAACCTTGGTGATTTTTTATTTGATTCAACATATGATTTTGAAAATGAGCAGATAACAAAAATAACAAGATTTTTATCTTTTCATAAACTAACATTCTCCTATAATGATTTTCTTCTTTCATTTTCAGAATCGGTTATCTTTGGTAGAAATTCCATCTCGGGGATCTTCGATTACGCTTTCCCTCTTTTCGTATTTTATGGAGAACAAAATAATATCGGGAAAAATGATAACATTCTATGGCAGTTTGATTTAAATTATAGATTGTTCAAAAAACTAAATTTTCTTTGGTCATTACTTGTTGATGATTATCAGTATGAATATGAGGGTGTAAAGGATCTTGAACCACCTGAACTCGGAAACATTTTTGCTATTTCATATCCTTTCGACAAAGGATTTTTAAAAATTTCTTACATAAGAGTGAACGCATGGGTTTACAATCAAAAGTTTCCATGGAACAGATACCAGAATAACGGTAAAGTTATAGGATACGAGGAAGGTGGTGATGTTCAAAAAATAAAATTAGATATTGATTATCTTGTTATGAAATCCTTAGACTTAAAAGTTAACACATCCTATAGTATAAAAGGGGATAACTACATTTACTCCATATGGCCTTTTCCCACAACAAACATATACTGGTATGAAACTCAAATAGGTATTGAACCGGTAAAAAGGAATTTTGATCTTTCATTAAAACTTGAATATATTTTTAAAAATTCTATTTTATACATACAAACTTTATACGAGTATACTATCGAAGAAGAGGATCGAATGATAACATCATTCGGCTTAAAAATTATCCTATGAATTCTATCATTGTTGGTTTTGGAAGGGTTATATATTCAATTGTTATTTTTCTTTTAACAGTCTATTGTTCAAGGTTCTTTTCTATAGATTTTTACATAAATTTCAGAGAATTTATACTTTACTTTCTTATGGGAATAAATATCTCTGCCATTCCAGCAACAAACTCTATATATTTTTTTAGAAATAGGGATTATAGAAATTTATCCCATATATACTTTTTTTCTTTTATGTTTCAATCTATATCATTTTTACTTCTTTTTATTTTTTCCAGATCTTTTATAATCCCTTTTTCATTTATAGTCTCAACTGGTTCGATTTTTTTTCTTGTCTTGGAATCCATATCCTTATCAAGAAGAAATCCTTTTATTTCGTTGATTTTAAATTTTTTTGAATCCTTGTCCTATTTCATACCTGTTGTTCTTGTAAAAATTTTTAAGATGAATGAATACTATTTTTTTTATTATCTGATCTTTTTAACTTTCATAAAAATAATTTTTTACTATATCGTTGCTGTTATCTTAAATAAAGGTAAAAAGAATTACGATTTTAAAGAGATGGTTAAATTCACAACTCCACTTTATCTGACCGGTATTCTTGGAAGTATTTCAAAACAGATCGATAAGTTTATCGTATCACTATTCTATTATGGAAAAAGTTTTGCGGATTATTCTACCGGTACTTTTGAGATCCCGTTAATAGCAAGGTTCTTTTCCGGTGTATTTCATGAAAGGGCTGATATAATAAAGGAGATGATAGAGAAAGATGAAAAGATCAGTTTAAAAGAAAACTTTTTTAAACTTTTAAAGTATTCGTTTATGGTTCTTGGAATTATAACGATACTTTTTTTTATAAACGCGAAAGATATTATGGGTTTTCTTTTTTCAAAGACCTATGAAAATTCTTATAAATATTTTATGGTTTATCTAACGGTTCTTCCTTTAAGAAATATTCCTTTCGGATTCCTTTTATCTTTGAAGGGAAATACTTTTAAATTATTTTTTATTTCTTCGTTCGATTCATTTTTAACTCTTTTTCTTTCTTTATTTTTTGCAAAAGTTTTCAACACTTTTTTTGTTTCCTTTTCTTTTGTTATAGCAACCGTAGTTTCGGTCTTTATTACTATTTATTTTATTAGAGATATTTTCCCATCAGAAAAATTTATAAAAAGGTATATACTCGTATTATCTTTTCTGGCTATCTCGATTGCTTTTATAAACAGGTTTGATCATATTCTGTTGACATTTGTTCTTATTGTGGGATATATTCTTAGTGATATAATATTTTTTTGGAGATAGAATGAAAATTATAATTCTTGGATCAGGAACCTCTACCGGGGTACCAATTCTGGGATGTGACTGTCCTGTTTGTAATTCGATGGAACCTGAAGATAAAAGATCTCGACCTGGAATAATGATAATAAAAGATAATTTTAATCTTCTTGTGGATGCCTCTCAGGATCTCAGGGAACAGTTGTTAAAAAATAAGATAGAAAGAATAGATGGAATACTTATAACGCATGCTCATGCTGATCACATATTTGGATTGGATGATACCAGAATGATAACAAAAAAATATAAAAAGGATATGGAGATATACACATCAGTTGATGTCGAAAAACAAATAAGAAGGGTTTACGATTATGTTTTTAACGATTCACAAGAGGGTGGTGGAAAACCAAAATTCATATTCAGAGATGTTGAAAAAGTTAAAAACATAGGTCCGTTCGAGTTAAAACTTTTTGAATACTATCATGGAAAACTTAAATTGAAAGGTTATATTCTTGATAAACTGGTTATAGTTATGGATGGCTCATACATAGATATGAACAATTACAAATTGATAAAAGATAATGGAGAGTATATCATTATAAACGGTTTAAGGACAAGACCACATCCAACACATTTTTCTATTCCTGAAACTCTCTTTTTTGTTAAATCCTTAAATTATAAAAAGGGTTTTGTTATCCATCTTTCAGATTCTTTAACACATAAGGATCTTTTAAAAATCTTTCCTGACAACATCATACCAACCTATGATAATCTTCAGGTAACCATATGAACGGATTCAAAATTTTTTCCAGATATTCTTTAACCGATGAACAAAGAAGAGCGGTTGATAAACTTGTTGAAGGTGTTCTTTCAAGAAAAAAGTATCAGGTACTACTTGGGATAACAGGTTCTGGAAAAACTTTTACCATAGCGAATGTTATAGAAAAACTTAACAGACCAACTCTTATACTATCACATAACAAAACACTTGCCGCGCAACTTTACGGTGAATTGAAAACACTTTTTCCAGAGAATGCTATTGAATATTTTATATCCTATTATGATTATTATCAGCCAGAAGCTTATCTTCCCGATAGGGATATCTATATTGAGAAAGAGGTTGATATAAACGAATATATAGATAAGATGAGGTTGAAAGCGACAGTTTCTCTTTATGAAAGAAGGGATGTTATAATCGTTGCATCCGTCTCCTGTATATATACACTCGGTTCTCCTTATGATTATTATGAACAGATCTTTTCTATAAAAAGTGGAGATTTTTTTGAAATGGAAAGGTTGGTAGATAAACTGGTTAGTATGCAGTATACAAGAAACGACATAGATTTTTCTCGTGGGAGGTTCAGGATAATTGGAAACAATGTTGATATTTTCCCATCGCATTTAGATACACCTGTAAGGATCGTTTATAATGATCAGAATATAGAAGAATTATACACTTTTGATCCGTTAAATAATTCAAAAATAAATGAACTTGAAATCTTTTCATTCTTTCCCGCAAAACATTTCATTACATCCGATTCAAAGATAAAAATGGCGGTATCTTCCATAAGAAAGGAATTGAGAGAAAGGGAAAGGGAGTTAAAAAAAGAGAAAAAATTTCTTGAGGCGAACAGATTGGTTTCAAGAACCAACTATGATCTTGAACTACTCAAAGAGGTCGGTTACTGCAATGGAATAGAAAACTATTCAAGACACATAGATGGGAGAAAAGAGAATCAGAGGCCCTATACTTTGATAGATTATTTTAAAGAGGATTTTTTAACCGTTATAGATGAATCACATGTTACCATACCACAGATAAGGGGAATGTATGCTGGTGATAGAGCAAGAAAGATGAATCTTATAGAATATGGATTCAGATTAAAATCTGCACTTGATAATAGACCATTAACTCTTGAAGAGTTTGAAAATATAACTGGTAATATAATATGTATGTCTGCAACACCTGCTGAATATGAAATTGAACGAGCAAAAGAAGTTGTAGAACTCGTCATAAGACCAACAGGTCTTGTCGATCCTGAGATAATTTTGAAAAAAACTGAAAATCAGGTTGATGATCTTATTGAAACCATAAAAGAAGTTGTAAAAAGAAACGAAAGGGTTCTTGTAACCACCCTTACAAAAAAGATGGCAGAGTCTCTTGCAAAATATCTTGAAGAGAAAGGTATCAGAGTTAAATATATGCACTCTGAAATCGATTCCATAGAAAGAGTCAGTATCATAAGAGGCTTGAGACTGAAAGAGTTTGATGTTCTGGTTGGAATAAATCTTTTAAGGGAAGGGCTGGATCTACCTGAAGTTTCACTGGTGGCGATACTGGATGCCGATAAGGAAGGCTTTTTAAGATCCGAAACATCTCTGATCCAGACGATGGGAAGAGCTGCGAGAAATGTTAATGGTAAGGTGATACTTTATGCTGATATGATAACCGATAGTATGAGAAAGGCTATCGATATAACAAGAAAAAGAAGAGAAAAACAACTCGAATACAATAGAAAAAATAATATAATTCCCAAAACAATTTCAAAAAATGTTGATGAGATATTGGTGGTGACGGATATAGCATCGTCCTTCACAAAGGATATTGAAGAAGAGATGGATGAAGAAATTCTTAAACTTTCAAATATAGAAAAAATCGATCTGATAGAAAAATTGACAGAGAGTATGCATAGATACGCTGCCCAACTCGAATTTGAAAAGGCAGCCAAATTGAGAGATAAGATCAAAGAAATAAAAAAGAGTATCGGTTAAAATTGGATTACTTGATTTTTTATCCATCAGGTATTATCATAAAAATATGAAAAAAATTATCCTATCTTTTATGATTCTTTTTACAATCTCTTTTTGTTATTCACAGGTGATGATTTATGTGGATAAAGAAAATTTTAAAGTCTTAAAGGATAATTTTAAATCAATCGACTTGGTTGGATTCGTTAAAGATAAAGAATATCTTTTAAACTTTTCTCCAAAAGATTTTTTGAAGGTAAAAGAGTTAAAAGTTGATTATAAAATTTTTGTTAGAAGGGAAACAAAAACTGATTATAAAACACTCTCTCAATACTATAGTTATATCGATTCACTCGTGATGAAGTATAACGGTATTACCGTTCTTGAGACCCTTGGTTTTACATATAACAACAATCCACTTGTTATTATAAAAATTAACGGCAAAGATCCGCAACATTATTCTAAAGAAAAGACTTTTCTTCTTATGGCTTTACATCACGCGAGAGAATGGCAAACGACAGTCACCGCATTATTTTTTGCCGAATCACTACTTGCTTCGTATGGAAATGATAGTCTTATAACTTCACTGATCGATAAAAATTTTATAATAATTTACCCTATTGTGAATCCTGATGGATACTATTATTCACATGATGATCCATCAGGTAACAGTTACTGGAGAAAAAATAGGTCATATAGAAACGGTTATTATGGAGTGGATCTCAACAGAAATTATGGAGGGGGATGTAACAGAATAGTTCAGAGTGATTGGGGTTATCCTTCGGGAATAACACATAATCCAGCTGATGATTGGACATATTGCGGTCCATATCCTTCAAGTGAAAGGGAGGTGCAATCGGTTGAAAACCTTATTAAATCTTATGATGTAAAAATATCACTCTCCCTGCATTCCTATGGTCAGGTTGTTCTTTATCCGTGGGCTTCAGTTTACAATTTAACTCTTGATGAGGACATTATTAGAAATTTTGCTTTTAAAATAGCTTCATCTATGAGAAAAAATGATTCCTCGCCCTATGATACTCTAAGATCTGTTGCTTTATATGCTACAACTGGAGATGCCGATGATTGGATCTATGGTTATTCAAAATTTGTTAAAGGAAAAACAACTATTCCTTTTACCATAGAGATGGATGAAGATTTCCAGCCACCATCATCTACACTCGATTCATTATGTAGAAAAGTCTTTCCAGGATTTTTACAGGGGCTTATACTTGTGGATGGTCTTGATGGAAATTTGAATGAAATTCCTTTAAAACCTGATCCAGCGATAATAAACGATACACTTGTCTGGAGTCTCACAAATAAAGAATATGCGGAATATTATAAAGTAAAACTCTATTCCGATGGTAAATCCTTTATCGATACTTTAAGTTCAATGAAGAATTACAGAATAACAAATGTCCATCTTGATTCTTTAGATTATCTTTCCCCAAATTTCTCTTTCCATCCAGAGAATATGAACAATTCATTTTCAATAATAGAAACGAATTATAAGAGAATGTATGGTCAGGATGATACTTTCTTCATATCGTTGAAGTATGATCTTGAAAAAGATCATGATGTTTTGCTTTTAGAATACACAAAGGATCTTCTTGAATATCTACCCATCGATACCCTTTATTATAAATTTACTGGAACAGATTTTATATGGAGAAATTTAAAAATTCCGTTTAAAGGTGATTCGGGTTTTATAAACATTAGAATAAGAACTCTTTTTGATCCTTCAACACTTGCAAATGGTGTATGGATAGATGATATTGGATATATTACAAGTTTTTTCGAGGATACATTATACAAAGATTCGATTCTGGATACTTTTATGTTTATAGAAATTCCACCTGTTTTAAGTTCAAAAAATAAATTCTTCGAGATAACACCTTACGATGAAAATTTTGGATATACGATATCATCCGATTATATTGAATATCTTTTCCCTCTTTCGATACCACCCATTTTCTATGATACTGTAAGATTGTTTGATTATTCCATAAGTTTTGATTTTACAAAAAAGGATCTTATATTTAAATCTTTTTATCCATCGAATAAAAAAATAGAATTAAAAATTTTTAATATTCTCGGTAGTATCGTCTATAGAAAAGAATTTCTTTTATCCGATCTTGAAATCATAAATCTGGGGTTTTTGAAAAGTGGAAAATATTTTTTGGTAACATCTGATGATGGGAAGAAAAGAAATGGTCTTCTTATTTTAAAATGAACCAGACAATTTCAGATTTTTTATTTTACCTGAAAAATAACAGAGGTTTTTCTGAAAATACTCTTAAATCTTATGAGGATGATCTAAAACAGTTTGAGTTGTTTTTAAAGAAAATCGATATAAGCGAATTTTCTCTTGTTAAAAGAGAAAATATAAGGGATTTTATTGGATATCTGATGGGAAATAGCATCTCTAAAAGATCGATAACGAGAAAAATTTCAACACTTAAAACATTCTTTAAATTTCTCAAGTATAAAGAACTTATAACCGATAACCCGATCAGTTTTGCTAAAGGATTAAAATTTGAAAAAAAATTACCTCAAACTCTTTCCGTTGCTGTTATAAACAGATTCCTTGATTCTTTCGATGAAAAAGATTTTCTTGGTATAAGAGATCACCTTATATTTGAAATACTCTATGGGACAGGGTTAAGGTCTAATGAACTCATAAATCTTGAAGATAAGGATATTGATGTTGAAAACAGAATACTCAAAATAACTAAAGGTAAAGGGAAAAAGGAAAGAATAGTTCCATTCAGTCAAAAAGTGAAAGATTTACTCATAAGGTATATCGAAATCAGAGATTCAAGAATAAAAAAAGTTTCTAAAAATCTTATCGTTTCCAAAAATGGTAGACAACTTGATAACAGAATGGTAAGAAGGATAGTTAAAAAGAGAATAAAAGATTTTGCTGAAATGTCCGATATTTCTCCACACACTCTAAGACACTCTTTTGCAACCCATATGCTAAACAGCGGGGCTGATATAAGATTTGTTCAAGAACTACTTGGTCATTCTTCAATATCTACAACTCAGATTTATACACACACATCTGTGGAAAGGTTGATAGATGTTTACAACAGTTCATTCAAAAGGGACGATCAATAATTTTCCGAAAGTTCGAGAAGAGTATCTTTAAAAAATTTTTTGTAATTTTTAATTTGACTCTTATTATAAGAGAATTTTACTTTTTCCGTGAGTATAAAACCTATATCCTCCGGTTTCTCTCCATTCGCCAATCTTATAGCTATATTTCCAGAAAGGTATCCATGATTTGATGGTTCGGGAGTTAAAGAGAATAGAGCACCATTTTTAAGCAGTTCAATCGAAGAGGTTATGATTGGTAACTTTTCAGTTTTACAAATTTTAATAAGATTTTCAAAACCTTTATCCAATGTTAATTGCTTTTCATTTTCAACCCATAAAGCCTTTATTCCGATTCCCTTTAAAAGTTTTACAGAGATTTTTAAATCGTTTATATCTGAAATGTTTGAGATTTCAACGAATATACTTTCCTCACTTGCGGTATTTTTAAATTTTTTTGCATATTCAATGTTTTTAATGTAAAATATCAATCCAAGTGAATCGAAATATGGCACATTATTTTTTATCCATCTAAGTATTGTTCTATCTGAAACATCGTTTAATACCCCACAGATATTTTTTTTATTTTTAACGCCTGATGGCAGAGAGTTTATCATAGATAAAATAAGAGGTATATTGTCTATTTTCGATGCTATCTTTTTTACCGCAAAATCTCCAACAAGAAGAACAGCCGAAGGTTTATCGTTAAGTATTTTGGGGATTACAAAATCTACATTTTTTTCTTCATCGTTTAAATTGAAATATGTTATATCGAATTCTGCTCTATCTTTAAATGAGGATAACATTATCGTATTTTCTTTATTATTCTCAGATTGGATTACATATATAGAAAATCCTGTTAGATTAAAAACAATCATGGTTAAAAGAAAGATGATATTAAAGATTTTCATAATCCAACCCTTTTTTACCAATATCATCTCTATAAAATGTATCTGGAATATTGATCCTTTTTAGATTGGCATAAGCCCTTTCTATTGATTTAACGAGTGAATCATCTAAAGATGTGATGTTGAAAATCCTTCCACCTGTATTTATGAATCTACCTGGAAAGATCTCTTTAGATGAGGCATGAAATAGCAAAGTTTTATCATCTAAGATATTTTCATCAAGTTCGAATTGGATATCTTTTTTATAGTCCTCTGGATAACCTTTTGCTGCAACCACAACAGTTGTAGCGTAAACATTTTTTATTTTTATATCGCTTGTTTCAAGATTTTTTGATGCTATCTGCAACATAATATCGTACAGATCCGATTCGACAATTGGGAGGATCGATTGGGTTTCGGGATCTCCAAATCTTGCATTGAATTCCACAACGAAAGGTTCATTATGTTTTATCATCAAACCCACATAGAGTAACCCTTTAAAAGGTACACTCTCTTTTTTCATAGCATAAAGTATAGGTTCAACTATCTTTTCTATACAGCTGTTTTTAAGTTTATCGTTTAAAAGTTTACAGGGAGCATATGAACCCATTCCACCGGTATTTGGTCCCTGATCAGAATTGTATGCTTTTTTATGATCCTGGGCTGGGGGTAGAGTAAGAAATTTTTTACCATCCGTCATTATAAAAAGAGAAGATTCATCACCTTCTAAAAACTCTTCAAAAACTATTTTTTCTGCGGATCTGCCGAAGGATTTTTTATCATATATCGAATCCATCGCATTTTCAAAATCATTTTCGTTATTGATTATAAATGAACCTTTACCGGCAGCAAGTCCAGATACTTTCATCACGAATGGAAAGGAAAAATAGTTTTTCAAATCAAAAGATCTATCTTTTGAATCTGAAATTTCAAATTTTGCTGTAGGGATATTATATTTTTTCATCAACTCTTTGGCAAAGGATTTATCGGTTTCAATTTTAGCGCTCTCTTTTGATGGTCCAAATACTTTTATTCCTTTTGATTCAAAAAAATCAACCGCCCCATCTTCAAGAAATTTTTCAGGACCTATGACTACCATTTTTATATCTTTATGGATAACAAAATCTGCAATTTGTTGATAGAGATTCTCTTTTGTAAAATCTGGAGATTTTATGGAATATGATGAAATCGTAGGGTTTGGATATAGTGAATATACCAGTGCTTTATCTTTATTCAATTTAAAACAGAGAGCTGATTCCCTTCCTCCGTTACCGAGAAGAAAGAGGTTTCTTTTCATAGATTAAAATCCTTTTCTGAAAAAATTTCTGCCTGAAATTTATAGATTTCCGTATCATCATCATTATAACAATCTGGATAGAGTCCTGCTTTAAGACAGGTTTGTTTTAAAAATTGTTCCCTGTTATATCCCCATTCGGTTGCAACCTGTGGTAATAAAAGGCCAGAATGGTATCCTTTTTTTATAAGCAAACCATCAGAGCCCACATTGATTTCGTTTAAATTTTTTACCTTTTCAAGTGGTGTTAAGACGGATATTTCTATCATTATTAAAGGAAACTCATCCTTTGTTAAAGGATAGAATCTCGGATCGTTGAATGCCGCTTCGAGTGCCATTGTAGAAACAGCACTGTAAAGTTCTGTAACTCCATATATATATCCTATGCAACCTCTTAGATCTTCTGCGATTTTTAATGTTACAAAACAACCACTCTTTCTTTTCAAATCTTCGCTTTCAGGTTCGTCCAAAATTATCTTTTCACCATACAATTTTTTCTTTATGGAGTCTCTTGCCAGTTTCAAAAGATAAATTTTATCTTCATTTTTCATTTTTAACTCCAGCAAAAGCTGAATATCCAACTGTATATCCTGAATAATCGTTTGTAATATCAGCACTCGTGATATGGTGGAGAAGTATAAAATCGTTTATCTTTAAAAGATCGTTTAAAAGCAAAATCGTCGTTATAGGTCCATAACCACATGCTATGGATGAGCCTTTTGATTCCTCTTCAACAACATAATCGTAAAATTTTCTATAATTATTTTTCTCTATCATCTTGAGTGTATTTTTATCAGTTTTTATCGCCTCCTCATAATCGTTTCCATGGTAAAGATCAGAAGAAGCTATAAACAGGGTATTGGTAAGATCAATTTTTGAAAAAAGATCAACAAGATGAGAAGCATTGTTTAAAGATTGTGTAGACATAATTATTGGAACGATTGAAAAATTATTTTTTAATATGTAACTTAAAAAAATGGTTTGTACCTCTAAAGAATGTTCATCGTTATGAAAATTATCATTGTAGATAAATTTTTTGGTATTTAAATTTTTCAAAAATTCTTTATCTATTTCTATGTTTCCGAAAGGAGTTTCCCAGTAATCACAATCTGAAAGTATGAAACCATCAAAAAGATGATGATGTGATGGACCGATTAAAACTATCCTTTCAACTTTAATATTTTTTAAAAGTTTATAAAAATGGAATGCTGTGAAACCGGAATATATTATACCTGCATGTGGGACTATGCCTGTTATAATTTTACTATCTGGTATAGTAGTATCTATATTTTTTTCAAATCTGTCAAACAACTCTTCTATCTCAACTTTTCTTGAAGGATAAAAATAACCAGAGAATTTTAAAGGTCTTACTTTCAAAATTTCTCCTTTTTTAATCCCATATTTTTTACAACCTCTTTTACCACTTCTTTATTTTTATCTGAGATTTCTGCAAGTGGTAACCTCAAATGCCCGGAATCCAGATTCAAAATTTTCATACAATATTTTACGGGTACCGGATTGGTTTCAACGAAAAGAACCCTTGAAATAGGATAAAGAAAATTGTGTAATTTTAAGGCTTCATCGAACTCTTTAGCAAAAAAGAGTTCAAAGAGAGATTGCATATGAAATGGGACAACATTTGAGATTGTTGATATTACGCCGCTTCCGCCGACTGAAAGTATTGGTAAAAACAAAGAATCTTCACCAGACATCACACTGAATCCTTTTTTTGCTTTTAACAATATCTCTGTTGTCTGGTTAATATTACCTGATGCTTCCTTAATTCCAACTATATTTTTAATATGGGAAAGGTATGCAACTGTTTCCGGTAGTATGTTTACTCCTGTTCTTGAAGGCACATTGTAAATTATTATTTCAAGTTTTGTTGAATTTGCAACCTTTTTAAAATGTTCAACAAGTCCCTGCTGGTTTGGTTTATTATAATATGGTGTAATTACAAGTGCGTAATCCGCACCTATATTTTCCGCTATTTTGGTTCTTTCTATAGTTTTGTCGGTATTGTTTGTGCCTGTTCCAGCAACAAGATAGGTGTTCTTTTTTTCAGAGTATGCGGTCTTTATAACTTTTTCCCATTCATCATCAGAAAGAGCGGGAGATTCTCCAGTTGTTCCACATGCAAGAATTCCTGAAACATTGTTATCCAACTGTCTTTTTATCTGTTTTCTAAAAAGTTCAAAATCTATACTTTTGTTATTTTTGAAAGGTGTTATCAAAGCGGTGCAACAACCTTTTATGTTCATAATCCCTCCTTCAATCCTATTTTACATACAAACTGTCCATATTTAAAAAAACATTTAGTCTTATATCCTGATAATAAATATCCTCTACGATTTCTGATTTTTCATAGTTGTAAAAACCCAAAAGTAATCTGTTATTTTTATCAAAAAAGATCTTTGTCTCGTCAAAATTATATTTTTTTATATCTATTTTACTTATATGTATCATTTTAGCATCAATTCCCTTATATTCTGTATCAACTATTTCAACTTCGGTTTCTGGATCATCTATAATTTTAAGGGTTTTTTCCAGACGGGATAACCAGTCGGATTGGGCTATAGTTATTCCTCTTATATTTTTCACGAGTTTGTTGGAAAGGTCAAGTGTTAATTTTATCTTAGAAAGTATTCCACCCTGTCTACCTGTTACTTTTTGTGTTTTATAATCAAAGAAAGCCTTACTACCAAGCCTGTCTCCCTTGATTGATTCCATTCTGATATATTTAGGTTTCATGAACCTGTAATCCCAATAGTTCTCAGTAACTTTTTTATCCTTTTTGACATATTCATGAAGAATACATCTGTATGTGTTTGTAGTATCAAGTATAGAACTGTAATCGTTTAATATTTTCAATGCTTCCTGTTTTTCATTTGAAAATATCAATAATGGTAAAAAGATAAAGAGTAATAAAAAAATTTTATTCTCAATATTTTTCATTTTTTATCTCCTCTTTTTTCAAGTGCAAGATTTATAACCTGATCAAAATTTTTAACAAAATAGAAATTTAATCCTTTCAAAGTATCTTTTGGTATCTCATCCAGATCCCTTTTGTTAAATAATGGGATTATTATATTCTTGATCCCAGCAAGTTTTGCACCTATTATTTTTTCCTTTACTCCACCTATGGGGAGGACTTTTCCCCTGAGGGTGATCTCTCCCGTCATTGATATATCACTTCTTACTGGTATTTGTGAAAGAACCGAAACGATGGAAGTTGCAAGTGTTATTCCGGCTGATGGCCCATCTTTGGGTATAGCCCCTTCTGGAAGATGAATATGTAGATCGAATTTATCAAAATCTTCAGGTTTTATTTTAAATTTTTTCGCATTCGCTTTAATATAAGAGAGAGCAGCTCTTGCACTCTCCTTCATAACTTCTCCAAGTTGCCCTGTTAAAATCAGGTTGCCCTTCCCAGGCATCTTTATGGCTTCAACAAAAAGAATCTCTCCTCCATTTGGTGTCCATGCCATTCCAGTCGTTATTCCTATTTCAGATTTTTTTTCAGCCTGATCCTTTAAAAACTTTCTCTTTCCAAGGAAATTTTTAACATTTTTTGGAGAGATCAAAAATGTTTTTTTTCTGTTATCAGCTATCTTTTTGGCAATTTTTCTACATATACTACCTATTGTTCTTTCAAGATTTCTTACACCCGCCTCAGTCGTGTAGCCATCTATTATTTCATAGAGCCCATCATCCATTATCTTAAGATTTTTTTCAGTTAAACCGTTCTCTTTTATCTGTCTTGGCAGGAGATATTTTTTCGCTATGAATATTTTATCATCGATGGTGTATCCGGGCAATTCTATAACTTCCATTCTATCTAAAAGTGCTGGTGGAATAGTATAAAGGACATTCGCGGTTGTTATAAACATAACCTGCGAAAGATCATATGTCAGATCGAGATAGTGATCCTGGAAAGAATCGTTCTGTTGGGGATCGAGAACCTCAAGTAACGCACTCGATGGATCTCCCCTGAAATCACTTCCTATTTTATCAATTTCATCAAGCATAAAAACAGGATTTGAAGTTTTTGCTTTTTTTAACTCCTGTATTATTCTACCAGGTAAAGCTCCAACATATGTTCTTCTGTGTCCTCTTATTTCCGCTTCATCATGAATACCACCCAGAGAGATTCTTACGAAACTCCTTCCCAGTGCTCTCGCTATCGATTTACCAAGCGAAGTTTTACCAACACCTGGTGGACCAACGAAACATAGTATTGGTCCTTTTGAATCATTTTTTAATTTTCTAACCGCAAGATATTCAAGTATCCTTTCTTTAACTTTTGTTAGATCGTAATGATCCTCGTTTAAAATTTTTTCAGCTCTCTTTATATCAAGATTATCTTTTGAATACTCATTCCATGGAAGTTCGAGTATCCAGTCTATATAAGTCCTTGAAACATTATAATCCGGCATCATCGGATTCATCATTTCAAGTTTATCTATTTCTTTGTTTACAGTTTCTCTTGTATCATCAGGCATCTTTTTATTTTTAAGTTTTTCTCTCAACTCCACTATCTCTTTATCTTTCAAATCCTCTTCTCCCAACTCCTCCTTTATAGCCTTTAACTGTTCTCTTAGAAAAAACTTTTTTTGATCCTCACTGATCTCGTTTGTTACCTTAGATTTTATTTTTTGACCAAGTTCAAGTATCGAAGTTTCCTTGGCAAGGATTTCGCTGATTTTTTCCATCCTTTTTATAGAATCTTTTATGGTAAGAATTTCGTATCTTATATTGAGATCTATCGGTAGATTTGAAGCTATAAAATCAGCAACCTTCCATCCTTCCTGAATACTATCAAGTATTTGGAAAATCTCTTCTGGAAACTGTTGGGATAATTTTATGTAGTTTTTAAACTGATCTTTAAGATTTCTTGTCAGTGCCTGATATTTTATAGAATTACTTTCTATTTCCTCGATGATTTTAAAAGTCGCAAGAGGATAAGGTTTCTGTTCTTTTATGATCTCCTCTATTTTTGCTCTTTTTATACCCTGTAATAGAATTCTTATAGAACCATCTGGAAATCTTAACATCTTCATTATGTTTGTAACAACAGCATACTCTTCTATATCATCATCGTTCAGATTCGTCATACTTTCCTTTTTTGTAAATCCAAGTAGAATCAGTTTGTTTGATGAAAGAGAATCATCTATAAGTTTTATTTGATTGGTTTCATTTACCGCAACCGGGAGTATCAAAAGCGGGTAAATTATAACATCGTTTCTTATAAGTAATGGAAGAATTTCTGGCAATTTTTCATTATCGGCAGTGTTTGATTCTTTACTTTCAACATTGTTTTTGATCTCTTCGTTCATTGTAAATCCTTTCATTCTATAGTTATCTTTTTTACTTTTTTATATTTTAATGGAATTTCAATCTTTAAAAATCCATCTTTATATTCTACTTCCATATTATCTATATCACTGTTAGTTGGAATTCTTAATCTTCTTTCAAATGGGCCATATTCTATCTCCATATGATAATAACATATTTCATTGTCTATAAAACTCTTTTTCTTTTTTTCACCTTTTATGATTATGATATCATCGCTTACCGTTATAGATATATCCTGTTTATCGATACCGGGTATTTCAAGAACTATGATGAATCTGTTGTTTATCTCATATATATCAACAGGTGGTGCTATATGTGTTCTAATGTAAGAAATGACCCTTGAGAAGCTGAAAAAATCATCTATAAAACCATCAACATCATCTTTTTCGTAAGGATCATCCTTCATTTTTCCTCCTATCTTATTAAATGGACATTTCCTTTTCCAGCAATGGTTTTACCTATTCTTATATAATCTATTTTAATTTTTTTGAAAAATTTTTCAACCTCAAACCAACTTTTTAAATCAGTTATAAGGACCATTCCAATTCCCATATTGAAAACATGATAAGATTCTTCAAATGAAATGTTTCCAAGTTTACAGAAGGTTTTGAAAGGATCGGGAACATTCCAAGATGATGTATCTATGACCGCATCAACATTCTTTGGAAGTATCCTTTTTATGTTATCTTTGAATCCACCACCTGTTATGTGGGCAAGACCGTTAATGAGTTTATTTTCAATAAGAGGTAGAATTTCATAAAGATATGATCTGTGAGGTTTTAAAATTTCTTTATAGAGTGGAACTCTGTTATATAAAGGTTTTAAAAGATCTATTTTGTTTTTTTCGATAATCTTTCTGATAAGGGAGAATCCATTTGTGTGAAAGCCTGTTGATGGAAGTCCAATTATTATGTTATCCTTCTTTATCTTTTTCCCAGTTAATATTTTATCCTTTTCGCAAACACCAACTATGAAACCTACTATATCGTAATGGGTGTTGTTGTAAACGGTTGACATTTCTGCAAGTTCACCGCCTATAAGTGATAAAGAGTTTTTTTTGCAAGCATTCACCATGGAGATTATTATACGGTTAATTATTTTTCTATCGAGTTTTCCCATTCCAATGTAATCCAAAAAATATAAAGGTTTTGCTCCAACACAAAGTATATCGTTTACAGAATGGTTTACTATATCTTCCCCCAGATTATCAAAGAAGTTTACCTGTTCGGCGATCAGAACTTTTGTTCCAACTCCATCGCATGAGGAAACAAGAATCGGATTTTTATAACCATTGAATCTTCCAGAAAACATACTTCCAAAAGTTCCGATATCTGAAATTACATCTTTCGTATAGGTTCTTTTAACCAGTTTTTTTATATCCGATACAGTCTGGTTGGCGTTATGGATATTTACACCTGATTCTTTATACTTCATTTTTAAACATCCTTTCCTTTAAAGTTATTCCCATAAGGGATAGCCCATTTTTTATTATCTCTCTTGCAGCATAAAGTATTGTTATCCTTTTTATCGTTTCATCTCTGTCATCATCTATTATCCTATAATTATAATAAAATTGATGTATAAGGGATGAAAGTTCAACAAGATAGTTTGGAATCTTTTGTATCTCGTATGAACTCGCCACATTGTAAACTATATATGGAAATTCAAATAGTTTTTTGGCTATATTTCTTAAATCTTTGTTTTCGAATTTTTCAAAAGAAAAATTAAGTTCATTTTTATTTAAGTTAAATTTGTCGAAAAGTGAAGAAAGCCTTGCATAAGAGTATTGAACATAGTAAACTGGATTTTCCATACTTTCCTCTTTAGCCTTTTCTATATCAAAGTTAAATGGCTGTGATAATTTTCTTGAAAGTATTGTGAATTTTAAGACATCCGGATCTATCTCTTCAGACAATTCATCAAGTGTTATGAATTCACCTGTCCTTTTGGACATTTCATATTTTTGACCATTTTTTAAAATTGTAACCAGTTGGGCTATAATAACATCGAAATCAACATCATCCTTTTTCAACATTTTTATGGATGCTGTCAATCTTGGGATATAACCATGATGATCGGGTCCAAGTATATCTATGAGTTTATCGAATCCTCTTTTTATTTTAAAATAATGATACGCTATGTCGGGTAGAAAATATGTATGTTCACCATTCGATTTGATGATAACTCTGTCCTTGTCATCACCCATAGTTGTAGTTTTCAGGTACAACGCTTTATCTTGAAGGTATGTGAGATTTTTGTCGGTTAAAATTTTCAGTGTTTCATCTAAATATTTTTCTTTTATATCTGATTCAAAAACCCAGTTGTTGAAATCTATTGAAAAATTTTTTAAAGATTTTTTTTGCCAGTTCAAAATATATTCTTTTGCAAACTCTGAAGCCTTTTTTATATTTTTTTGAGTATAATTCAAATTTCCAAAAGTTTTTTCGAACATTTTTGCAATCTCTTTAATATACCAACCTTTATATCCATTTTCTGGAAACTTTTCTGGTTTTTCGGATGATATATGGTACAGGACCGATGCACCGAGATTGTATATCTGGTTTCCGGCATCATTTATATAATTTTCCTTTTCAACATAAAAACCTGAATATTCCATAACTTTTGCAAGCATCATCCCTGCTATTCCAGCTCTTAGATTTACGAGAACCAATGGACCGGTTGGATTGGCACTTATAAATTCTATGTTGACCTTTTTCTTATTAAAATCTTTTTTCCCATAAAATGTTTTAACTATTTTTTTGCATTCCTCAACAAAGACCTTATCAGGAAAAAAAATGTTTATGAATCCCGGTTTGGTTACATAAGAATTATAACCATACTCTTTAAAAAGGTTTTTTGACAAACCTTCAGCAATTTCATATGGATTTTTTTTTAACTTTTTTGCAAGTTCAAATGAGATGTTTGTTGATACATCACCATGCTCTGTAAAGGAAACCATCCGATAATCTTTCAGATCGATTTCTATTGAAAAAATTTGTTTAACAAGTTCGTTTAAATCTTTTACAAATTTGTCTATCAATTATCATTCTCCTTAAAATAGGTTTTTTCACCATCACCCCATAAAGATTCAAGAGAATATTTTTCTCTTTCCTCCGGTTGGAATATATGAACTACAACATCTCCATAATCCATCAATATCCATTCTCCAGTCTTTTCACCCTCTATATTTACATTCCTGTAAGATTTTTTCATCTTTCTATAAATATTTTCCTTTATGGCGTTTGTTTGAACGGATGATATTCCGGTGGTAATTATAAAATAATCGGTTATATATGATATATTTGTAAGATCGATCAGAAGAGTGTCAAGCCCTTTTTTTTCAAATATGGCATCAACGATCATTTTTATCTTTTTGTTCAAACAAACTCCTTTTTAGAATTTTTTTGTAATCATCACCGATTATTATCGTAACATCGATATTGAGTGTTGTATCCGGTGAAAAAAAAATATTATTACATTTTAAATTTCTCGCAACATTTTTTGCAAATCTCATATGTTTATCTTTTCTATCAACTATTCCCGTGAATTCAAGAGATTCATCGTTAATATTTTGTGTATATATTATTTCAAATTGTTTTTTTCTCAACATTTTTGTAAATATATCCAAAGCTTTCCTGTCATCGGTCACATTTAATATTTCAATCCTTAAAATATGTTCATCCTTTTCATATATAAGAAATATAAAAATAAAAACTGTTAAAAGAAACAAAATTATCGAAGCAATCCAGACAAAATTTTTCATCATTTAATAAGATTAGAATATGGTGGTATATGTTGATACTCTTCTGTTTCGAAATTTTCAAGATAACAGAAAGATGAGATTTTTGTTCCTTTACGAATTATTGATCTACCTTTAATTATAACGAAAGGTTCTATAAGAACATCGGTTTCAAATGAAACATCATATTCTATGTATACTGTTTCTGGTAATTTTATCGTTATTCCATTTTCTAAAAGAGAAGATATTTTTCTTTTTAAAAGAAATGTTTCCATCATTGATAGTTGTTCTCTATCGTTTATACCCTTTACTTCTGAAGGATCATCTATTTTTAAGGTTTCTATTTTAGCGTTCTTTTGGTAACCGAGTTTTATCAAATCGGTCAAATAGTATTCTTTCTGATTATTATAGTTTGATAGAAAATGTAAATTGTTTTTTAAAAAGTCATATTTAAAAATATACAATCCAGAATTTACCTCTTTGATTTTTTTTTCATCATCATCTGTATCCTTTTCTTCTACTATGTTTTTTATTTTTCCAGATTTATCTCTGACAACTCTTCCATAGCCATAAGGATTATCAAGTTCCATCGTGATAAAAGTGATATCGTTGTTGTTGCTCTGATGGGAAAGATATAAAGATGTGAGAGTCTTTTCGGTTATCAACGGGACATCCCCTGCAAGAACCATTACACTTGATCCTTCATCAAATTTTTCAAACGCTGACTTTACAGCATCTCCAGTTCCAAGTTGAGATTTCTGATATGCGATCGTTACATTCTTATCCTTAAGAAACCCTTCAACCTCTTTTGCTTTGTTTCCAACAAGAACTATTATTTTGTCATTTTTTATATTTTTAACGGTTTGTAGAATATAACCAAGGATGGGTTTACCTAAAAGATCGAAGAGTATTTTTGGTTTTTCTGATTTCATCCTTTTTCCAAGTCCAGCGGCAAGTATCAATATATTTAATTTTTCGCTCATTTTATTTTAACCCTCATATTATCTATCAGCCTTGTTTTTCCAAAGAAAACAGCAAGAAATATTCTACAATACTTTGTTTTTTCGTTGATCTCTTTTAAATTTTTTTCGTCATAGATTTCGATATAATCTATTTTGGTTGGGTTTACACTTTCTATCATATCTTTTATAACATTCTTCGCATTTTCAATATCACCAGTTTTTTTAATTATCTCTTTACCTTTTAAAAGTGATCTGTAAAGTATTGTAGATTTTTTCCTTTCATCAGGTGAAAGGTAGGAATTTCTTGAACTCATAGCGAGTCCATCCTTTTCTCTAACGATTGGACAGGGGACTATCTTTGTATCAAAATTTAAATCATCAACCATTTTTTTTATTATCAAGAGTTGTTGATAATCCTTTTCTCCAAAATATGATCTGGAAGGGGTTATAATGTTGAAAAGTTTTGCAACAACCGTGAGAACACCTTGAAAATGTGTTGGTCTGGATAAACCACATAATTTTTCAGAAAGTTCTATTATGTTTATAATAACAAGTTGTTCTTTGTAGAGTTCTTTATTTTCAGGGAGGAAAAGTATATCGCAGCCATTTTTCTTTAAAATTTTTATATCGCTTTCAATATCGCGAGGGTATCTTTCATAGTCCTCGTTTGGTCCAAACTGAAGAGGATTCACAAATATTGATACAACAACGAGATCGTTTTCCTTCTTCGCTCTTTTTACAAGTGAAATATGCCCATCATGAAGATAACCCATAGTTGGAACAAAGCCGATGGATAGATTCTTTTCTTTCGATTCTTTTATCAATTTTTTTACTTTTTCTATTGTTTTTATAATTTTCATACTGATATTGGTTTTAAAAATTTTATACCTTTAAAAGGTTTCTCTAGTTCCTGGATTATTTGTGCTATTGAGGATTGATCCTTCGATATATCCACATCATCTACATTTACCATAAGAACAGGTGCATCCTTATAGATCATAAAAAAATTGGAATAATTTTTAGAGAGCATATTTATATATTCGTATGTGATTTCATTTTCAAAACTTCTGTTTCTCTTTTTTATCCTTTCAAGAATATTTTCAGATGATGATTGCAGAAAAATGACAAGATCCGGTTTGGGAATCTCAGGTTCTATGAACTTGATAATGTGTTCATAGAGGATCATCTCATTCTCATCAAGGTTCAGGTTAGCGAAGATTCTATCCTTTTCAAATATATAATCGCTTATAACCATATCAAAAAACATTTTTGTCTGTTTCAGTTTTTGAAGTTGTTTATACCTTGAAAAAAGAAAATATATCTGCGTTTGAAATGCATAGTGTCTTATATCTTTATAGAAATTTTCAAGGAATGGGTTCTCTTCAACAGGTTCAAGAATAAGCTCTGCGTTATAATGTTTTGCAAGTCTTGTTGCAAGGGTTGTTTTTCCAACGCCTATTACCCCTTCAACACTGATAAATTTGTATGGTATGCTCAAGAAAGAACTCCTTTTAATAATTTTAGAGGTACCCTTTCGACTTTTTTACTTTTATCTATTTTTTCAAACATCTCTTTTATCGTTTGAGAATATCCAGACACAATAAAATCAGGATCCAGATCCATCATCATCCTTAAAACAAAATACCTATTACCAACCTCTCTATGAGGTATTACAAGTTCTTCACTTTTTATTATTATATCATTGTAAAACAATATATCAATATCCATAATTCTTGGTCCCTTCGGGATCTTACTATCTCTTCTTCCCATAAGATATTCTATCCTTTTGATAACTTTTAAAAGTTCATCGGGTGAATACTCTGTGGAAATATTTAGTACAATATTTAAAAAATCGTTTTGATATTCATAATCTACAGGTTCAGTTTCATAGAGGTATGAATGTCTGAGGATTTTAATATTGTTTAACTTTATCATTTTTATACCATCATATAGATTTTTTTCCCTCTTCCCAATATTTGAACCAAGGGAAAGAAAAATTTTATCACTTAACATTCTTTATCTCCACATATTTACATTTTTTCATAAGATATAGGTTCTTTTTTCTAACGGTTATTTGAAATATTGCCTTGTTTTTAAAAATTTTTTTAAGGTTTAATCTCAGATGATCTATCAGATCCTCAACGAATATGAATCTTTTATTTTTTAAAGCATCGACAACAGTATTGTAAACTTTTGAATAATCTATAACATCTTTTTCAACATATTTTATTTCAATATCTATAGGATTCTTTTTTTTTTGTTCTTTTTTATAGAATCCTATGAATACAGGATAATCTTTTATGAAAATTTTTATTTCATACATATTTACCATCAACAGTACCGATTGGAAGAATCATCTCTTCCATTGAGATTCCACCATGCTGGAAAGTGTTGTAATATTCCTTTTTATATTGGTTTAATTTGGTAGAGTAAACAAAATAGCCATTTCCAAGTGTTATATACCATCTATCCGTTGTTTTATGAACTGGTAATCCGAAATCTTCATTATTTTCTATGATGAGGAGATCCTTACTTTGAGGTGATATGGAGGATCCAAACTTGTATTTCAAATTGATAGAGACATCTTTTCCGGCATTTAAAACGATTGGATTTTTTGAAACTATATACCCATGATCGGTTGTTATAAGAATTTTGAACCCTTGATCGAGACCTGTTTCAACAATTTCAAGTATACCTGAAGTTTTTGTCCATATTTCCATAAATGAAAGAAATGAATTTTCATCGGGAAGAATATCTTTTAAAAGATCGGATTCGCTTCTTGCATGTGTAAATGTATCAACGATGTTTATAACGAGAATGTTTATCAGGTTATTTTTAAGGGAGTAAAAATTGGTCAGATATTTTTTTAGCCCATCGTTGGTTAAAATTTTTGAATAATTTATTCTGTTATTATCGAATCCATTCCTTTTAAATAAAGATTTTGTAAATTCTTCCTCATACTGGTTCTGTGATGATGAATCTTCAAAATCCCATCTTTCTGGAAAGATCCTATATATTTCTATTGGAAGGTATCCTGAAAATATAGAATTTCTACTGAAGGGTGTTGCGGTTGGTAATATCGAAAAATAGTGGTCGGAACGGATTCTGAAAAAATCGGATAGTATGGATTGAAGAATAAGGTACTGATCGTATCTCATACAATCTATGAGTATGAAAAGAATTTTCTCTCCATTTTTAAGCAAAGGGAAGATCTTATGTTCAAATAATCTATGCGAGAAAGTCAAAGTATTATCCTTTATCATCCGTGGATAGTTTTCCATAATATATCTTGCGAAAATTTTATTCATATTTTCTTTTGTATTGATGTGAAGTTCAACGATATCTTCTTTTAGAAAATCCTTTAAAAGTAGATTCATCGTTGAAGAGAGATGGTGTAGATATGCAAATTTCTCAAGGTCTAAATCTTCGTTTAAATAGTTTTCAACTTTTTTTAAAAAAAATGAATATTTTTCCCCTATGCTGTTTGAAAAAATTTTTTTGTTTTCAAGAATCCTTTTTATTGTTGTAAGGAGTTGAACAACATTTATTGGTTTTATAAGATAATCGTTTATTTTTAATGATAGAGCATTTTGAATTATATTTTCATCATCGGCTTTTGTAACCATTATTACAGGTATATTCAGAAATAATTCTTTTATCTTTGTTAAAGTCTCTATACCATCCATTCCCGGCATATACTGATCCAGTATTACCAGATCGATGGGAATTTTTTTAATCTTTTCTACTCCATCGTTTCCCGTTGAAGAGGGAAGAATTTCATAACCTTCCTTTTCAAGGAAGTATAGTATGGATTTTAAACTTTCTATTTCATCATCGATCCAGAGTATTCTTTTTTTCATCTTTATCAAAAATGATAAGGAATGAAGTCCCGGTGTTTAAAGCGGTTGATTCAAGAATAAGTTTTCCTTTATGGAACTCCTCTATGATTTTTTTTGTTAACGGTAATCCTATTCCCCAGCCAAACTTTTTTGTTGTAAATCCTATGTTAAAAATTTTATCGAGATTTTTTCTATCGATTCCATATCCATTATCTTTTATCCTTATTAAAAATCTTTTTTTCTCATTTTTAGTTTTAACCTCTATTTTACCGTTGGAAACATTTTTTAAGGAATCTATACTATTCTTTATAAGATTTTCAAATGACCATTTGAAAAGTTCTCTATCCACCGGGAGTATGATATCATTATCAAAATTTTCTTCAAAAATTATTTTATATTTTCCATCATCAGGTACCCTTACTTTAAAATATGTTATGATTTCCTTTAGAATATCATTTACATTTGAAAGTTCAAATACAGGATTGGACCCAATTTTTTGAAATCTATTTGCAATAGTTTCAAGTCTTATAGAATCCTCTTCAATACCATTCTTAATATTTTCGTCTATGTTTTTATTCTCCTTCAACATATATATCCAGGTTTTTAATGAAGAGAGAGGTGTTCCCATCTGATGAGCAGTCTCTTTTGCCATACCAGCCCAGATTATGTTATCCTGAGTCTTTTTATAAAGTAAAAATGCATAGATTCCAATCATTAGAAAGATTGATGAAACTATTATTTCAAAGAATGGAGCGACTTGCAGACTTTTGTAAAGGGGATCCTCACCCATATGGATATAAGCAAAGATCCTGTTATCATATTTTATCTCAACAGGTTTTTTTTCGGTATCAAGTTTTGCTATTATCCTTTTTAAATCGGAAATATATTGAGGTTTATTGTTGATATCATATACTGTATCAAGGAACCCTATATTTCTCCAGGAAAGTGGAAAACCGTTTGAATCAGTAATGACTATAGGAAAAGTTATATTTTTAATTATCTCTTCAAATATTATTTTTTCTCCAAAGGACGGGTCATCCTCGAATACCCCAGATGTATATTTTGCAAAAATTCTTGATGTTATAAGTGATCTTTCCTCAAGTTTGAATATTATATTCTGTATATAGAGAAAAGATGTTATAGTTACCGCCAGAAAGGCTACAAAGAAATAGGATTTAAAAAAGAATGGGTTTTTGTTCATTTTTTTTGATTTCAACCATTGATTCTATCTCTTCCTTTTCTTTTGGCATCGTATAGAGCATCATCTACCCATTTCAAAATTGTTTCAACTGAGTTCGCATCATCTGGATATGTTACGGTTCCTATGGATATTGTTATTGAGATATTTTTTGTGAATTTAGTTCTTTTTACGATCGATGTGATTTTTTTCGCAATGGAATGTGTAAACTCTTTTCCGGTTCCCGGAAGTATAATAAAAAATTCATCACCACCATATCTTGTCACGATATCTCCCTTACGAACAGTACTAACAAGTATTTCGGCAAGTTCTTTTATAATAGTGTCTCCAATCATATGTCCGTAAGTATCGTTGATATCTTTAAAGTAATCTATATCGATCATAAGAATTGAAAGGGGAATGGAAAGTTTTTTTGACCTTTCAAGTTCCTCTTTAAATTTTTCAATGAAGAATCTATAGTTGGAAATGTTGGTTAAAGGATCCGTGTTGGCTATTTTTACAGTATCCTCATATTTGAAGGTATTATCTATTGAAACTGAAAGATGAGATGAAAGAATGGAGATTATCCTTAAATCGTTTTCATCGAGTGAATCGATATTTTCACTTTCAATATCGAGAATACCTATCATACCGGATGGAATCCGAAGAGGAACGGCAATCTCGGACATAGATATATCCATTCTACCAATAAATCTTGGATCGGAGCGTGTATCTTTCACAAGTACTGGAATCTTGTTTTCAGCAACCCATCCAACCACCCCTTCTCCTATTTTCAACATTTCATTTATCCTTTCAATGTAATTTTCATTATAACCTGAATATGCCTTGATCTCGAGTTCTTCAAATTCATTGTAAAGGATAACAGCAGTATTATAGTTGGGAAAATTTTCTTTGATCGATTTCACAAAATGATCGAGGAGTTCATCAAATTGAGTATAAGCGTTCATCATTGCTGAAATTTTTGAAACTTTTTCAAGGTTACTTATTAGTGATTCCATCTTTGAAAAAAGTTTTGCATTTTCAAGAGAAATGGATGCGGTTTGAGCAAAAGATTCAAGTATCTCTATAGATTCAAAAATGTTCACATATTTATTTTCAGGTTTATCGACTGTTATGATTCCAATAATTTTCTCATCCTTTGAATAGAGTGGAATTATAAGGATATCCTCAGGATGCCAGTTTATATATTCATTAGGTTTCTCTTCTGGGAGAATATATGCTATCTTATAAATGCTCTCGTTTGATGTAATATTTATCTCACTATGATTAATATAATAGGATTTAGAGATCCTGAATTTTTCCTGCAGAAGATTTTTTATCGTTGAAAATGGAACTTTCTGTTTTTTTAATTTTTCAAAAACTTTTTCATTCAGTCCATTTTGTGCGACCCTTTCCATGGTATCATCTTTTTCGTTGTAGAGAGAAACGAGAACAACAGAAAATCCTAAAGATGAACTTATCGATTTGGTTATTATTTCAAGTATTTTATTAAAATCAAAAGTTGATTGAAGTAAAAGTGTTAACCGTTGTAAAGTATAGAGTTTTCTGTTTACAGATGCTATCTTATCCTCTAAATCTTTCTCAGATGACAATTTTTGGAGAAGATATATTTTTGATAATCCATTTTTTATGGATGGAAGTATTTCAAGAATTTCATTGTTTTTCCTGTCAAAATATATTTCTTCATCATATTGGAATATAAGAAAAAGTTCATTCTGATTATCGGTTATGAAGGTATAATGATAACCGGATTTTAAAACCGTTTCATTGTTTATTTTAATATCATATAGAAGGGAATCTATATGGGATATATTTTTATTTTCTTCTATTGCTATTCTTTTGAAATCATAAAAATCTTTTACTTCAACAATTTTTTTTTCCTTCTGTAGTGTCGAATAAAGAAAATAACCGTTATTAGTTTTTAAACATACTAGCAGGGTTTTAAAACCGAATTCTTCAATGAACTGTTCCAGAACTTTAAAAAAATCAGATTCATCCTCACAGGAAATAAATTTTGCCACTAAGTTTTTCATAAGAATATTATATGTTATGGATATAAAATGTCAATAAAAAGAAGAGTTAATGGACTATAAATCCATCCTTTATATGAATGATTCTATCAGTTTTATCTGCCACATCGGGTTCATGTGTTACAATGATTATGGTTTTTTTATTTTTGTTCAAATCCCTTAATATTTTCATAATCTCTTCAGACATTTTTGAATCAAGGTTCCCTGTTGGTTCATCAGCGAGTATGAATTCAGGATCGTTGGCAAGAGCTCTTGCTATAGAAACTCTCTGTCTTTCACCTCCGGACATCTCGGATGGTAAATGGTAAATTCTTTTCTCCAAACCAACCATCCTTAATAATTCTTTTGCCCTTTTTATCCTTTCATTTCTTTTTAGCCTTGCATATATCATTGGCATCTCAACGTTTCTCAAAGCGGTTGTTTTTGGTAAAAGGTTATAACTCTGGAATACGAAACCTATGTATTTGTTTCTTATAGATGCAAGAGTATCATCATCATAAGTTGAAGTGTCAACACCGTTTAAAAAATATTTTCCCTCTGTCGCTTTATCAAGGCATCCCAATATATGCATTAGTGTTGATTTTCCTGAACCTGAGGGCCCCATAATAGATAGAAATTCATTCTTTTCTATTGTTAGATTGATACCTCTTAAAGCCTCAATGTAACCACCTTTAAATGGATAATATTTTTTTAGATCGATCAATTCTATTAATTTATTCATATCTTAAACACTCCACTGGATCTAATGAAGCCGCTTTTCTTGATGGAAGTATTCCAAAAAAGAGTCCAGCGGCAAAGGAGAAAGAAAAACCGATTATTACAGACCATAAGGGCATTGCAAATGGTAGATTTGTGAACTTTGATATCAAAAAGGCTATCAAAAATCCAGCCGCTATCCCTATCAATCCACCTGTCAAAGATATGGTTATTGACTCAAAAAGAAACTGTAAGAGTATCTCCCTATTTTTTGCGCCTATAGATTTTCTTATTCCTATCTCTCTTGTTCTTTCTGAAACTGAAACAAGCATAATGTTCATTATTCCTATTCCACCGACAACGAGTGATAATGTCCCAACTGCGATCATAACAAAAAATATCGCTGTTGTTAAAGATTTCCACTGGTTTATCAAAGCATCCTGAGTGTTGATCGAAAAGTTATCCGGTTCGGAAGGTTTCAAGGAATGGGATAGTCTCATAATCCATCTTAATTCTTCTATAGTCTCATCCGGACTTGTACTTCTCACAACAATTGATATTCTTCTCGATTCTTCTCCATAATATTTTATCATTGTAGTGTATGGTATAAAAAGAACCTCATCCATAGATTGACCGAATATTGAACCCCTTTCTGATGTTATACCGATGACCAGGTATTTTCTTCCATCTATTGTTAAAAATTTACCAACAGGATTTTCATTTTTAAAAAGGTTTTTCTGGATATCCTTTCCTATGATACAAACATTTCTTCGATACTTTATATCTTCAAGAGATAAAGGGATTCCAACATCAAGTGATATATTCTCAATTTTAAAAGAGTTTTCACTGATACCTGATACGGAAACCGCATCCAACCTTTCACCTTTATATTTTATGGGAAAAAATCTTGAAATCGATACACCTATTTCGTTCGATGAATTCAACATCTCTTTTATCATCCTATAATCTTTTAAATTGACATAGTTTCTAAAAGTTTTTCTCCAATCCCTTGGTCCCATTGAAACCCAGGGATGTCTTTCAACATATATTACATTGGAACCTATAGTTGAAAAAACCTGTTGCACTTTAGATTCAAGGCCCGCTATTATTGAAACAACTATTATTACCGTCATCACACCTATTATTATTCCCAGTGTTGTCAAAAAACTTCTAAGTTTGTTGTTTCTGATGGAATCCAGACTCACCCTTAAACTTTCAAGAAGAAGTTCAATCATTTTTTCTCCTGAAAGATTTTTGGTTTTGGGATGCTGAACCTTTAACCTTCATATTATCTTTTAATTGTTTGAATAAAAGGAATGGTCCGGTAACAATCGAATCACCCTCTTTTAAACTATCCGAAAAGATCTCTATGCTAAAATTACCGTTGATCCCAGTTTTAACTGGAATGAAATGTATCCTTCCATTTGAGAGTTTAAAAACTCCTTCTCTGTTTTCTCTGTTCAAAAGTGCCTGCATCGGTATTGATAAAACACTATCTTTTTTTGTGGTGATTATATCAACATCACAACTCATACCGGGAAGAAGCAATCTGTTTTCAGATGAATCGTTTAAAAAGATCTTTACTTCGTATTCTACCGAAATTGATGTATTTGATGAAAAGGATGAAGAAGATGATGTTGAATATAATGGCCTGTTGGCTTTAAGAAAAACTTTTCCATAAAAAGTTTTTTCAGGAAAAGCATCAAAGATTATTCTGGCTTGATTTCCATTTCTTACTTTTGAAATTGAAGTTTCATCGACTTTTGCGTTAACGATAAATTTTTGATTATCAGATATCGTCATTAAAACTGTTCCTGGATTGTTCATCGTTCCGGTTATAATATTTTCTCCAACTTCAACATATATTGCTGTCACGATTCCATCTATGGGAGATCTTATCAAACTCTTTTGAAAATTATCCTTTGCTATATCGTAGGCTGATTGTGCTGATTCTAAAATGTTTAAACTATTTTTGTATTCTAATTGTGCAAGGTCATATTCGGTTTTAGAGATCAGGTTTTGTTCAAAAAGTTTTTTCTGATTTTCAAATTTATTCGATATGAACTCAAAATTAGATTTTGCATAATTTAACGATGTTTTAGCCTCATTCAACCTTGCAGTTTGAGTTATATCATCTATCTTTAAAAGGGGAGTATTTTTTTGAACGAATTGGCCTTCCCTCACATATATTTTTTTACATTTGCCCATAATATCTGAGGAAATTTCAACATCCACAAAAGGCTCAAGAGATCCTGAAGCGTTAACACTTTCCTCTATAGTTTCTCTTTTTATTTCCGAGAAAACCACTTCCAGGTCTGTTTTTTTTCTCCCAAAACCAAGCAAAAGAATAATTATTAAACCCAATAATATCAAATATGTCCTTTTTCTTTTAAAAATTTTCACTTTATCCTCCTTATTAGATAAAGATATCTATAATATGTTTTATAGTATTCTTTTTTTGCAGTTAAATAGTTTACAAAACTTTCTTTATAACTCTTTTCAATGTTTATATAATCCTGCAATGATAAAGAATTATTCTCCAGCAGTATTTTTGCTTTTTGAAAATTTTTGTTTGAAGATTCATACAATTTTTTTGAACCTTCAATATAATTTTTTACCATCTTCAATCTATCATCAAAATTTTTTATTTCAAGTATCAGATTTTGTTTTGTCTTTAAAAATGTTAACTCTGCACTTTTTTTCAAATAACTTTTTTCCAGAATGTTTATAGATCTTGAAAATCCAGTAAATATCGGAAAACTGATGGAGATACCTGTTCTAATATTTGAACCGTTTAAAATTTGTTCAGGATTAAACTCAAAAATAGAATCTGTTAAACCAGAGGATAAGGTCAAAGATGCCTTTGGTAAAAATTCAGAGTATGATATTATTTTTTCATGTGTTGCGATGATATGATTTTTTTTTGCTATCAGATATTCTGGAAGATTACTCAATATTTTTTCAGGTTCGAGATCATCTAAAGTGAATACTGGAAATGTATCAATATCGGCAAGATTTCCAGGTTCCTCGATACCTGTGAGGTTTATAAACTGTTCAAGATAATTTTCATATGTGAGTTTATCTTTTTCATATTCGGATATCAAAGAATAATAGTTTGATTCTATAAGAAGAATATCCGATTCTGAGATCATACCATTCTGATAGAGTATCCTATTTTTTTTCAAATTGTTCTCTTCAAGTATTAAAATCGAAGAATCGAGTGATAATTTCAACTGGAAAGAAAGAAGGTTAAAATATGATTCTATTGTACTCTGAGATATATCATTGATTCCCTTTAAATATAAAAGATTGGCGATGTCAGAATACTCTTTATTTTTGAGTATTGTTAAGAATACCGGGAGGTTGAATATCGTTTGATTTATTGATAGATATTGTGAATAATCCCATCCTGAGATTTGGGTTGAATCAGCAGAGATCGTAAAGGCAAGGGATGGTAAGACTGATGGTAGAGATGTTAAAATTGCCTTGTTGTTTATATCCCTTTCTATTATTTTTAGTTTCATATCAACCGACATAGTTTTTGATCTATATAACGCTTCTTCAAGTGAAGTGTCTGCAAAGATCAAAGATGACAAAATTGATATAAGTAGAATAGAGAATAATTTATTTTTCATTTTACTCCTCATTTGTATATATTATACGACGCAAAAATTTTCATTTTCCCTCGTTTTTTAAATTTTTTGATATTATATATCCAGAAAGGATTATAAGCAATCACCCAGAAATAAGAAATATGTTTAATTTTAAATTCAAAAAGATTATTTTGTTGATGGTTGTAAAGAGTATGGTAAAAATAAAAAGAATTGAAGTGGAATTGACCGGAAGTAAAGATAAAGCGTAATTCCAGAAAATGTATGCAAACCCACTCTGGAAAATTCCCATTTCCAAAATCCAGAACCAGTGGCAAAATTTCACAGGCTTATTATTGGATAAAAAAATTATAGGAGAGATTGTTATAAAGGATAGGGAAAATATTTTAAAAAGAAAATTTATAATTTTAATGGGATCATTTTTGAAAGGGGTTACCAGTTTTGATGATAAAAAAATATAAAATCCAAAACTGATACCGGTTAAAATTCCCCAGAAGATCCCAACATAAAAGTTATTTTTAAGATCCACAAAATGTTCTTTTCCTACGATTATTATGATTATACCTATAAAAGAGAAAAAAAACTTATAATTTCAAAAAATACAGGTTTTTTCTTATCAAATAGAAAGGAAAGGAACATTACAAAAACAGGGGCAAGGTTTTCAAATATCATTACTAGAGTGCCAGACACATATTTTAAAGAAATATGGTATAAAAGAGAGTTTCCCATTAGACCGATCAAGGATATCACAGATACCAGAGGAAATTTTTCTTTAAAATTTAAACTTAGTTTTTTTGTGAATAATAAAAAAATGAAAAAAAGATGTCCCTATAAGAAATCTAACAGATGCAACGAAAAGCATGTTTACGCCTTCACAGGCGAGGTATCTACCTGCTACTCCATGTATTCCCCACAAAAAGAGAGCGATAAAAGCGTATATGAGTCCTTTGATTTTGTTTGTCATCAGTATTGAGAAAGAAGATCCTGATAGTTTAAAGGGTTTCCGATATGAAGACTGTACATAAAAATATTTCTGTTAATGTTGTTGAAAAAGTATGCACAGCTTATTTCAAGAGATCCGAAAGGTGTTGATAGATTTATGGATAGTCTTGTTCCTGCGAAATATTTAAGATACAAATTTTTAGAGATCTGATCCGTTAAAATCGATCCTTCATTTTCAAGTTTAACGAAAAGGTTGTCGTTTAAAAAGTACCTTAAAGATATTCCCGATAAGATTATAAATTTTTTCTGTAAATTTTTATCATAAAAATATCTTAACTCAAAAGTTGGCTGTGAAAGAGGATAATCCAATTTTATTTTTGATGGAACGATCATATCACTTTTCAAAAATTCAAGAAAACTGTAATTGAAAGAGAATGATATGTTGAAATTTTTTGATAATCTTTTCTGTTCAATGAAATAAGCACTTGATTTAAAATAAATATTATTCAAAGAATTTTTTGTAAAGATATTGTTATAGGTGTTTATTTTGTAAAGAGAAAGATCAAAATTTGGTAAATTTAACCCGATGATAAAACTTTTTTTGCTTCCATCGATATTCAAATAAAAAGGTTTTTCCTCTTTTTCAACATAGTATATACCCGCTGAAATTTTAAAAAGATCGTTTAGAGAATATTTTTTATATTTTGAAGATAAGAAGAATGAGAACAATTTTCTATTATCTATATTGTTTCCTATAAGTAAGGTTGAATGATAGTTGTGTTCATAATTAAAATAGTTATCAAAAACATTAAAAGTTTTATATATATGGTAGTTGTTATAAAAGCCAGCAAGTTTGTTTGTGTAAAATAAACTTGGGAAAAAAAAGTTTAATGAGAAACCTTTTATATAATTACCTGCAAAAGCGTATATATCCATATAGGATAATGTGTTGAAAATATTATTTTTCTGAAGAACTCCATAAATATTGAGTCCAGCTTTAGAATCAGCGAATCCTCCAAGTTTGAAAATGCTTGATTCGATCTCTTTAACCTTTACGATCAAAATCATCCTTTTGTTCTTTTCATTTATCGTGATTTCAGGTTCTATTGATTCGAAGAGGGAAAGAGAATAAAGGGTATATATACCCTTTTTCAATTTATCAAAATAGAATATATCATTTTTGTTCATTTCCAATATGTTTAAAACGGTTTTTTTTGCCCAGGTATTTTCCGATAATACTATAACCGTATCTATTATTCTTCCATCAAAAGTTTTGTATCCCTCGATATAAAATTTTCTATCTTTTTGAGGATAGAACTCTTCTCTTTTTATTACCTCTTTTAATCCAGGTAAAATTTCCTTTGCCTTGATATAACCTTTATCAATTATTTCCCTGGCTTTCATAAACTCATAACCTCTGTAATCTCCAACATCCGGTCTTATATATATTCCATATTCTTTAAGAATCTTTTCTGAAAAATTTTTTGTTAAAATATCCACTATTGCAAATGTTATATCTATCAGGGAGGTATTTTTCTCTTCTATTCTATTTTGGTTTGAGGAAACATCAACGCTTATTATCAGATCTGGATTAAAAGAATCTTTTAGAGCCTTGGCTGGGATATTTTCGTATATCCCACCATCAAAATATGGTATGGAATCAAATAGTATAGGTTTGAAAAGAAGAGGTAACGCCATAGTGGTTCTTATAGATTTTTCAAGTTTACCGGAAGTTAAAATTTTAGGAGCATCACCTTTCAGATTTGAAATTATGCACAGAAATGGTTTATACATTTTTCTAAAATCAGATTTTATCGCATAATCGATTTCAGAAAAGAATGAAAATAGTTCAAGATTGATTATTTTATCATCAAGAGTGCTCTCTGGAATTTTTAATTTTCCGTCTTTTATTTCGGTGGTAAGAAAAGTTGGGAAGGAATTCAAACTAAGGTAGAGGGGAGTATAATTTTTTATGGTTGTTTCATTTAACCAGTTTTGAATATTATAACTGAGAAATATCGACTCTATCTGTGCAGCAGTATAACCTGATGCCCATAGACCTCCTATTATCGCTCCCATGCTGGTTCCAGCCACATAATCGATTGGGATATTGTATTCTTCAATAATTTTTAATACACCTATATGTGCAAGCCCTCGTGCAGCACCTCCTCCCAGGGCGATTCCTATTTTTTCATCAAACACTATTCTATTAAAGAAAAAAAGAAAAAGAAAAAAAAGAAAAAATTTTTTCATTTCTTTCCATATATATCCTGTAGAATATGTCTATATTTTTCCAGTATGAGCTTCCTTCTTTTTTTTAAAGTTTCGGTCATCTCTGTCCCTATATTCAATTTTCCCGCAACGATTTTGAAATTCTTTATCTTTTCAAAAGGATGAAAATCTTTTGATTGGTTTATTTTCTCTTCTATCAAATTTTTATAGAACTCTTTTATTTTTATATTTTCAACAGATTCTTTTATGTTAACTATGTTCAGTCTGAAGTTTTTAATAAGTTCTTTCAACTTCTCTTCCTCAACAAATATCAACGCTGCGAGATCCTTTTCATCATCTCCGACAACAACAGCACTCGATATAAACTCATTTTCTTCAATTTTTTCTTCTATCCTTTCGGGTTCAACATTTTCACCACCTAAAAGAACTATCGTATCTTTTGCTCTGCCAAGAATGATAAGATTCCCGTCGTGTGTTATTATACCTATATCGCCGGTGTTTAACCAACCATCACTTGTTAAAACTTTTTCTGTTTCTTCTGGATTTTTGTAATAACCCTTCATAACCTGATCACCCTTCACAAAGATGATACCCTTCTGTCCACATTTTAGTTTTTTTCCATTTTCATCCCTGATCGAAATTAAAGTGTCATCGAATGGTATTCCGGCAGTATAAAGAAAATTGTGATCAAATCTTCTCGAAGAGATACCTGGAGATGCTTCCGTCATACCGTATGCGTTGAGGAGAGTTATACCCACCGAGTTGAAAAAATTATCTATATATTTTGGTATCATTCCTCCACCAGTAAATGCCCCCCTGAGCCTTCCTCCAAGGTTATCTCTTATAGGTTCGAAGATAAAATATGCCAGTGATGAGGGGACAAGAAAGAGTGGAAAAAGTATCAGAGAAAAGAGTATTTTTCTAAACCTTGTTTTATAATTTTCTCTATATATTCTCGTATCCCTGTTGGTGAGTATTCTATAAGAATTAAGTTGTAAAGCGCGTATATTTAAAAATATATAAAAGAGTGTCTTTTTGAAAATGTTTTCATTTTTCATTTTATCTATTATTTTTCTATATACATGTTCCCATATCCTTGGAACGGCGCTCATTATTGTTGGTTTTATTGTAACCAAATCTTTTGCAAAATTTTTTATGTTTGAATAAAAAATTTGAGCACCACCTGCAATGCAAACATACTCAAAGGTTCTTTCAAAAATATGCCATATGGGAAGTATGGAGAGTGCAACATCCTGTGTTTTCCCGGTTGTTTTAAATTTTATCAAAGGGGTTATTGTCCTAACATTATGCATAAAATTTTTATGGGATAACATAACTCCCTTTGGATTTCCAGTTGTTCCAGAAGTGTAGATTATAGTTGCGATATCCTCTGGAAAAATTTCCTCTTTTTTAAACATCTGACCATCATCTTTTAAAAGTTCATAAAAGTTTCTAAAATTTGATGTCTTGTTAAATACCACAACATTCTTTTCATCTATAATATTTTTAATGGGTTCATAGAGTTTATCATCCTCTATGAAAGCATACTCTGAATCGGAATGTTTTGCTATGAATTCAATTTCAGAATAAGGGGTGGTCGAACTTCTTGGCACATCGATGGCTCCGAGAAACTGTAAAGCTATATCGGTTAGTAACCATTCAAACCTGTTATCAGAAATTATCATTATCTTTGTTTGTTTTTTTACTTTAATTTTTCTTAAGTATGATACAACATTTTTTATATTTTGATAAAACTCATTATATGTTAGCGTTATGATTTTATCATCATCTCTATAACTTTGAATTATTCTTTTATTATAAATTTTTACAGCCTCTTCAACCATTTCAGGTAAAGTTTTTGAATATAATATAGATTTCATAAATTTTATTATACCCCCAATTAAGAAAAAAATAAATATTTATTATTGAAAAAAGTTATTTTAGAAATTATAATTTTAAAAGGAGGGCTTGTTATATGATTTTAAGAAAATTTATTTTTGCCTTTAGTATTATTGTTTCATTCACCGGATGTTTTAAATTTTTTTCCGTAAAAAATGTGATGGAAGAAAAATTATTAAAATCCCAAACGATCCTTATTTATAAGGTAACCTTTGAAGAAGAGTATATGTTGAAGATCAAAATTTTAGATTATTCTAAGGATCTGATTTTTGATTATTATTTAACAGGTATCGATTATGCTGACTCCGGCAGAATAAAGATTTTTTATAGGGATCTTGAAAACGCTCCCTTTACTTTTATGAATTATTTTGACCTTAAACTGAAAAATTTAACAGGCAAAACCTCTATCGTGATTTCAAGAAAACTCTTTAAAAAGTTTATGAACAAAAAAACTCTTTCCATAGATTTTGGAGATGGTATAGAAAATTTGACTCTTTCGGATGAATGTAAATTCAAATGTGTTGTGGATGGTAAAGAGGAGTATCTTGATTGTTTGAACGCTGTGAGTAATTACTGGGGTTATTTCAGTTTTTTGAAAAACGCCAAACAGCCAGTGATTTTAAGTATGGATATAGGATATCAGATAGAATTGATAGAAATAATAAATGGAAGGTAAATTTAGAATAACTTAAAAAATATTATATAGATTATAGAGTTTATCAAACTGAGTGGTATTCCAATTTTTGAAAATTCCCAAACTGTAAGTTTTCGGGATCTTTTTTCTGCGGTCTGTAATATTATTATATTGCTTGCGGCGCCAAGTAAAAAAATATTACCAGCAATGGTACTTGATGCAGCAAGAACCATCATCATATCCAAAGAGATATTTTTAAATGTTTCAAGGAAAAGTATAACGAAAGGAACATTTGATATCAACTGACTCAAAAGAAGTGATGAAACAAAGATTAAAGTTTTTGACATTTTTAGATTTTGGAAATTGAAAAGAAATTCAGGTTTTTCTTTAAGGTATACGCTTTTCATAAGTATAAACATTGAGATAAAAAAAATTAGAGTTCTGTAATCTAAATTTTTTAATATTTGTTTTCTTGAATTACTAAAGATTAAGATTAACAAGGCTGATGGAAGTGGAATGAAGAAAAGAGGAAACTTAAAATCTTTAATAAATATCGGAAGTAGAATTTTAACTATTATCATAACTATCAAAATCAATGTTGCATAGACTGACAGAATAAAATTTTTATTTTTAACATAATTTTCCTTTTCAAATAAAATAGGTTTTGAAAAATCAAGTTTTTTTCTATAGAAGAATTTTATGAAGTAGAATGTGATGAAAAGGTTTATTATTGTTGGAATCAAAAGATACTTTGTAAAATAATAAAATAAAGAGATATCCTGTATCTTTGATGCGATTATAAGATTCTGGGGATTTCCTATTGGACTGGCAACACTTCCTATGGTTATACTATAAGCCAGACTGAGAAGAAAAAGTACTGATGGTAATGAAAATTTTTTAGTAATATGGATAGCGAGAAAAGTCCCAATTGTCGCCATCGTATCGTTCATAAAAAAGTATGAAAAGATTCCCATAATTATTATAAAAAAGAACAAAAGTTGTTCTAAATTTTTTGTTTTAGAAAAAAGCCTGTAACTTAAAGAATAGATGAAACCACTTTCAAAGAGGGATTCTCCAACTATAAATATCGAAGTTAAAAAAAATTATCACATCAAAATCTATAGATTTAAAAGCTTCCTTTGGGGATATACAACCGGTTAAAAGAACTATTAAAGCACCTATAGTCATAAAAATGTAGATTTTAATTTTATTTCCAACAAATTCTCTCAAAGAGATCGTTAAAAAAATTAGTATTGTGGTAAAAAGTGGGATATAGTTTTTTTTATCATCTATTTCAGAATAAACAAAAATCCATCGTTTATTTTTATTATCTGTAGTTTGTTATAATTGAAAAGGTTGTATTCTATATCTTTTGAAGCGAAAGAATTTTCATTGATAATTTGATAAATTGGAAGAGATTTGAAATCAGGCAAAATATCGTTAATAGTTATTATGGAACCGATATTTTTATGTTGTGCTAGAATGTTTAACAATCTATCATTATAAAATAACATATTTAATTTTGAATCCGTAACGAAGAAAGTTTCAGTGAAAGAGTTTAAGATGGAATAATATGTGTTTAGAAGATTCTTATTTTTTTGTTCATAAAATTTTCTATCTATGATTCTTGAAATCTGTTCACCAACAAATATTAAAAAATTTTTATCTTTAACCGTATATTTGATATTTGGGTCATAACTCTGGACGGCAAGGACACCTGTTAAATTTTCACCCAACAGAGGTATTCCAAGCCAGGATTCACAGAGTGTTCCGACTATTTCAACCTCTTTTTTTCTTGAGAGTTGTAAAATGTCTTCTCTGCTTAAAAGTTTTGCTTCTTTATTTTTTATGACATATTCCGTTAACCCGTTACCAAAACTTTTTGAAGGAAAATATTTATCCCTGCTATCTTGGTAATAGGGAAAGTTTATAGTGTTGTTTTCTTTTGAGAATAAGGCTATGAAGAAGTTTTCAGCATATATTATTTTCTTTATCTCTTGATGAATTCGCGAATAAATATTTTCAAGTGTATCACGAATATAGATTATGTTTGAAATTCTGTACAATGTTTCATTTAAAATGGAGGAGTATTTCTTTTCGGTAATATCGGTTATTATAGCGATTATACAATTCTCTTCATCTATCTCTATAGAATCAGCGTTAACCGAAGCCCATCCCGTACTTCCATCCTTTCTTTTAAACTCAAGTTCATAATCAAAAATACAACCAGAGTTTAATATCCTATCAACAAAAAATGCTCTTTCCTTTGGATCGTTACAAAGTGTGAATGTTGATTTTCCAATAATTTCCGATTGTTTATAACCGAAGACTTTTTCAACGGCATTGTTTATTTCCAGTATCTTACCATCAGTTGCTCTGCTTATTATAATAACCGATGGATTGTTTTGAAAGATTTTATAGAATCTTTCATTGGTTTTTATATTTAAATTTTCAACATACTTTTTGAAAGTTATATCCCGAATTATTAGTATTATTTTGAAGGAATCGTTCTCAAAGTTTTGAATCGGAATGAAAATGTTGTTGATATAATGCTCTTTTCCATTTATTTCGGTAAGGTTATCTATCTGAAAGGTTTTTTTTGTCTGTAGGGTCTTTGTAATTATCTCTTTTTTTTGTTCGAACTCAAACGAGTTGAAAAGATGCTTTAAGGGAATATTATCGTTGATGGTTATTTGGAAAAAATCTTTTGCGTTTGAATTTAAGAATTCAACCTGTAGATCTTTATCAACTATAAGAACAATTTCATCGAGTAGATTCAGAAATTTATAAAATTGATCCTGTTGTTTTTCTGCAATCTTTATTAGTTCATTGTAATCATATTTTTCAAAATCAGACATATTTTTATTTTACTTTTTGAGATTCAATCTGTCAATATTGTTTTTAAAAATTCTATAATATTGAAATAGAATGGGCATATTTTATAACCCGAGAGAACATAATTGTATATTGAAGAAAAATTTTTACTATCAAGGTAGGGAAATTCTCTGCATTCCGTGCCTCTATACTTATATATTGAACAGAGATTATTTTTGAGGTATTTACAGGGGGATTGGTTCATTATGTATACATTATGTTTTTTGTAATATATGAAATCATCGTTTTTTATCTTTTCGATATCTTTTTTTAATTTTTTTGAAAGGTTTGATAAATCATGAGGTTCAAAAACTATTATAATCTCTTTACAGCAATTTCCACATTTTTTACAATCTATAATCTTTTTTAATTTTTCATAATATTTTTTTACAACCAGGTCAATTTCCTTTTTTTTGATATCGGGTAAGTTTTTATATCTTTCTATAAAAGCATCATTTTCATCTTTTTTTATCTCGTAATATTTTTTTATCTCTGATATATCCGTTATTATTTTCATAACCATTATAATAATGTAAGATGAAAATATTACAATATTTTTTTAACTTCTATTGACTTAAAGAGAAATTTAAGTAAAATACAAATTTTTATAATTTTATGATGATTTAAGTATTGGATAGGAGGTATAATGAAACCAACTTATCATCCAAGTAAAATAAAAAGAGCAAGAAAACATGGATTCAGAAAAAGGATGAAAACCTCTAACGGAAAAGCGATTCTTGCGAGAAGAAGGGCTAAAGGCAGAAAAAAATTGACCGTCTCCGATCCAGAGGTATGAGGAGAATAGGGAATACCCCGATTCTAAAAGAAAAGGAAATAAAGAGTCTTTTTGATAATCCGAAAAAGGTTTCATCAGACTCTTTTGTTATATTTTATAAAAATTCTAATGAAAGGAAAATAGCTTTTACCGTTAAACGAAAAGATTATAAAAATATAGTTATGAGAAACAAAATGAAAAGAATTCTTAAGAGCCTTTTTTTAACTAACGAAAAGATTTTTCCAGATAACTATAACTATATCTTTATAGCAAACAAAAACATATTGAACAAAAATTTTGATCAACTTGAGAATGAACTTTTTAATGTTATAACTAAATTAAAATGAAAATGAACAGGATCGTGATACTATTGATAAAGTTTTATAGAAGATATATTTCCATACTTTATCCACCTGTTTGCAGGTTTACCCCAACCTGTTCTGAATACTCGATTCAGGCTTTTCAAAAATATAGCTTTTTTAAAGCATTTTTTATATCATTGAAAAGAATTTTAAGGTGTAATCCTTTCAACAAAGGTGGATACGATCCACTAAAATAGGAGATTTTATGAACAATTCAGTGAAGATGCTTATAATGTTTTTACTAATAACCTTTATTTTTATTTACTATTCCTATATGATACCCAAAAATGTCGAGAGAGCGGTTAATCCTGATAGTTTACAAAACAGCCTTCAGGATACTCAAAAGAGTTCGGAAGTGATTCAACGGATAACTCCCCAAAACTATATTGTACCAAAGGACACAAACTATTACTATTTTGAAACGGATATATTAAAAGGAAAAATATCATCCGTTTCCGGTTCTTTTGTTTCATTGAATTTAAAATCTTTTAAAACAAGACAGAAAGATTCACTTGAACTTTTAAATGATGGTCAGACATCCTTTAAGATAAGGATAAAATCTAAAAATCTTGTGGTTGATTTTTCAGATGTTAATTTTGCCATCGAATATATCGGTGATATATATCCTTTGAATAAAGATATGGATTCTATAGTTCTTGTTGGAGTCTACGATTCTATAGTTTTAAAAAGGACCTTCATTTTCAAAAACGGGACATATCTCGTTACACACCGTATAAGTTCAAATATCCCACTTGATAAAATAGAATATATATCAGATGGAGGGATATCTTTTACGGAAAATAATAAAAATGATGAATCGCAATATTATGGGGTAACCTATTACTCCTATAACAACATTTACAGGTTAAAAGCAAAAAATATCAAAAACACAACAAACCTTTCTGGAGATTATGACTGGATGGGATTTCAAACAAAATATTTTTTTGTGGGAATAATCGGTAAGGGTGATAAGATAGAGGTTTCAAAAGATGGTGATAAACTCTTTTCCATTTTTTCCTTGAATTCAAACAGTGTGGATTTTTATATTGGTCCTATAGATTTTAAGATTTTAAAGAAGATGAAGAATGGAATGGATACATTACCCGATTTCGGATGGGCTTTGATACAGCCTGTAAGCAGATTGATCCTCTCTTTGATGATTTTTATATATAACATAATTCCTAACTATGGTGTTATAATAATAATTCTTTCAATCTTACTGCTCCTTTTATTTTCACCTTTAACCTTCAGTTCATACTCTTCTATGAGAAGAATGCAAATGTTACAACCACAGATAGAGGAACTGAAGAAAAAATATTCAAAGGATCCCCAGAAGTTGAACGCTGAGACTATGAACCTTTATAAAAAATCTGGTGTTAATCCATTTATGGGCTGCTTACCGCTTTTAATACAGATGCCGATATTTTTTGCTCTTTATGCAATTTTGAGAACAACTATAGAACTGAGACAGGCAAATTTCTTTTTGTGGATAAATGATCTTTCGTATAAGGATCCTTACTATGTCTTGCCGATTCTAACTGGTATAACGATGTTTATATCACAGAAGATATCTTCCACAGCGACAGATGAATCTCAAAAAATGCTTGTATACATAATGCCTGTGGTTATTACCATATTGTTTTTAAATATGCCCTCAGGTATAAACCTTTACTGGTTTATATACAATCTTCTCTCGGTAGGGCAGCAGATCCTTATCAAACAATCAATAAAAAAGCAGTTGGGAGAATAAGTATGGAAAAAAGAAAAAACTATATTGATATTGAAAGTGATACGGTTGAAAGTGCTATTGAAAAAGGTATAGATTTGTTAAAAACAACACTCGAAAATATTGATGTTGAGATTTTAAGTGAAAAACAGAACGGACTCTTTTCTTTTGGAAAGAAAAAAGCTGTTGTCAGATTGTATCTTTTGAACGGTTCAATTCCAGAAGAACTTGTTAAAAACGATGAAAAAAAGGAAGAGGAACATAGCAAGAAAAAGAGTATAAACGAAATTTTTCAAATGGTTTCAAAAGAAAAAGATAACGAGGATAAGAAAAGAAAAGATCATAAGAATACGAATGAAAAAAGAGAGGACAACGAAGATTTGAAAGTAAAATTGATAGAGGAAAAGTTTGTTCAATTAACTAAACTTATGGGTTTTTCCGTCCAACCACAGATAAATTTTTTAAACAACAAATACAGGATAATAATAAAGGAGACACCAGATGCAAACCTTTTGATCGGGAAAAATGGAAAAACCATAGATGCCTTACAACATGTTTTAAACAAGATCCTTATAAAAGAGAAGATAAATAAGCCGGTATATCTTGATATTAAGGGATATGTGAAACAGAAAAGGAAAAATAGGTTTTTGAAAAATGAAAGAAAATGATACAATATTTGCTCCAATAACTTTAATCGGTAACTCGGCTGTTTCAGTTATCAGAATTTCCGGAAAAGATACCCTTGAACTTTTAAAAAAGATCACATCCATAAAATCTTTTGAACATCGAAGAGTTTATGTGGATTATATAAAACAAAAAAATTTAGTATATGAACATGCCGTTATCAGTCTTTTTCTTTCCCCAAACAGTTATACTGGAGAGGATATGGCGGAAGTTTCCATCCATGGGGGAATTGCCTCTTATGAAACTTTTTCAAAACTTTTAAAATCGAATGGAATCAGGGAAGCGAACAGGGGTGAGTTTACCAGAAGAGCTTTTTTGAATGGGAAGATAGATCTTGTTCAGGCTGAATCTATACTGCAGATAGTAAACGCAAAAAATGAAACCTCACTTTTTTTATCATTAAAAAATGAAAGAGGTGAGTTTTCAAAAAAGATTTTACAGATTAAAGAATATTTTCTAAATCTAAAATCGTATGTTCAGAGTTCGATAGATTTTCCAGATGATGTTTTCTGGTCATACGAAGAGTTTTTTAACGAATTATCAAAACTAAAAGATATTATTTTAAAATTGAAAAAAACTATAAATAGTGGAAGGATTATAAACAAAGGTATAAAGATGGTGCTTGTTGGGAGAAGTAATACTGGAAAATCGACTCTTTTCAACAGGTTGGTTAAAGAGGAGAGAGCCATTGTATCTGAAACCAAGGGCACTACCAGAGATTTTATTTCCGAATGGATAGATATGGATGGTATACCCGTAAACATTATAGATGGCTGTGGAATAAGGGATACTGATGATCCTGTAGAGAAAAAGGGTATTGAACTTTTATTTCAAAAAATAGATCTTTCCGATATTGTGATATTCCTTTACGATCTTTCTGAAGGGTTCACAGCAGAGGATGAAAAAATTCTAAAGACAATTTCTTTTAAAAAGCCTATAATAGTTGGAAACAAACTTGATATAGCAAAAAGGAATGATGGAAAAGGGATAAAATTATCTGCGTTGACAGGGGAGAATATTGAACTTCTTAACAAAGAGATTTTAAAGAGACTCGATTTTTCCGATCAAACTCTTGTTGTCTCGGATCATCAGTATAATGTTTTAAACAATATGTTTCAGGATTTTGAAAGGATCGAAAACCTTAAGGATAAGAATCAACCGGAGATAATAGATTTTTATTTGAAAGAGATATTGGATAATTGTGATATTTTACTTGGAAAGATAACCGATGAGAATATACTTGATAAGATTTTTTCAAAGTTTTGCATAGGGAAATAGGAGGAGAATTGAGAGAGTATTCCTTGAAGATGGGTTATTTAAAGCACGAAAGAGCGAGTTGTCTTGTATCTATGGGAGAAACAAAAGTTTTATGTGTTGCAACTTTGCAAAAAAAGTTGCCACCCTTTGTAGATCCGGAAAAGAGTGGATGGATCACTGCAGAATATTCTATGTTACCAAGAGCGTCTGTTAACAGGATAGAAAGGGAAAGGGGAAAGATCAATGGTAGATCGAGTGAAATAGGGCGTCTTATAGGAAGATCTTTAAGAGCCTCTGTAGATCTTTTTAAAATGAAAAATGTTTCCATAATGGTAGACTGTGATGTTATAACCGCTGATGGAGGAACGCGATGTGCATCCATAAATGGTGGAATGGCTGTCCTTTTCGTTCTCATAAAAAGGTTATTAAAAGAAAAAGTTTTGCTTGAGGATCCTTTGAAAACTTATATAGGTGCTATAAGTGGAGGAGTAGTTAAGAATAGAATCGTTATAGATCTCGATTATAGAAACGATTCATCATCATCTTCAGATTTCAACTTTGTTCTTGATGATAAAGGGATGATAGTTGAGATACAGGGGACATCTGAAAAGGAAAATATTTCAAAAAAGGATTTTGATAAGATCTTTGAACTTTCGAGAAAAGACATACTTAAAATAATAGATATTTCCAAGAAAAAAGTTAGATATGGCAAAATTTAGGATAGAACATAGTGTAAAGAGTGATAATCCTTCAACCCGTCTTGATATGTTTTTAAAATCTCTTGGGGTGAGGTTATCGAGAACGAGGATAATCGAACTCATAGATAGTGGAAGGGCTCTCGTTAATGGTAGGATTTCAAAGCCATCTTATAAGGTAAAACAGGGTGATCATATACTGGTAGAATATGAGGTACTTGTAAAGACTGATCTTAAACCTGAAGATATACCTTTGAAAATAATATATGAGGATGATCAGATAATAGTTCTGGATAAAGAGAAAGGGATGGTGGTTCATCCTGCGAAAGGTAACCGTGAGGGGACCATAGTTAACGCTCTACTACATCATACGAAAATATCTGGCGGAGACAGCGAAAGGCCCGGTGTTGTCCACAGACTGGATAAGGATACAACCGGTGTTATGGTATTTGCAAAAAATGAAATAGCGCATCAATATCTTGCAAACGAAATAGAAAAACGTGCTATGAAAAGGACATACCTTGCTATAGTATGGGGAGGATTTGTAAAAAAGGTTGGCAGGATAGATGCACGGATAGGTAGAAGCAACATTGATAGAAGGCTGATGACGGTAACCGATATAAATAGTAAAGAAGCGGTTACAACATATAGGGTTTTAAAAAATTTTAAAATATGTTCTCTATTAAAAATTAACCTTTTAACTGGAAGAACGCACCAGATAAGGGTCCATATGCATCATATAGAACATCCTGTTGTTGGAGATAAAGAATATAAAAAGAATGTTTACCTTGCGATAAAGGATTTACCTGTTGACTTGAAAAAACATTTTGATACTATAGACAATCTTATAGATAGACAGGCACTACATTCTATATCTTTGACTTTCAGGCATCCTTCGGATGGAAGGTTTGTTTCTTTCTATTCACCACTACCTGAAGATTTCAGAAGGGTTCTTGACTATCTGTGGAATTTAGAAAAGGAGAAAAATTGAATCTCATTATAGTTGAATCCCCTACGAAAGCGAAAACGATAGAATATTATGCTGGAAAAGATTTTAAAGTTATTTCATCAAAAGGACACATCATAGATCTTCCGGAAAAGGTTTTAGGGATAAATATTGAAAATGGTTTTGAGCCTCAGTTTAAAGTCATTCCTGGAAAATCAAAAATTATATCCCAGATAAAGGAGGAGAGCGAAAAGAGTGAAAAGATTTTCATAGCCACAGATCCCGATAGAGAGGGTGAAGCTATAGCAAATCATATAAAGTCGGTAATAGATGATGATTTCAGCAAAAAAATAAAGAGGGTATTATTCTATGAAATAACCAAAAAAGGAATAGTCGAAGGACTTGAAAATCCTCTCGATATAAATATGAATCTTGTTGAATCACAGTATACCAGAAGAATACTCGATAGACTTGTCGGTTATCAAATAAGTCCATACCTATGGAAGGTTATTAGGAAGGGACTTTCCGCTGGAAGGGTTCAATCCGTGGCACTTAGATTCATATGTGAAAAGGAAGAAAAGATAAGAAATTTTAAAAGTAAAGTAACTTTTAAAATAAAGGGAAAATTTAAAGAAAAGGAACAATTCTTTTTTGCGGATCTAATAAAATATGATGGAAAGAAAGCTGTTTTTATAGATGAGAGTGAAGCGAAAGATATAAAAGAGATTTTAAAGAATGAAGATTTCTTTGTTAAAAAGATAACTTACGATGATAAAGAGGTGAAACCTTATCCACCGTTTATCACAAGCACTCTGCAACAATCTGCTGCAAACATTTATGGATTTTCCGCAAAAAAGAGTATGAAGATAGCACAGGAACTCTATGAGGGTGTAAAAATTGAAAAGAACCTTATAGGTCTTATTACCTATATGAGAACTGATTCAACAAGGATGAGTGATGATGGTGTTAAGATGATAAGAGATTATATAAAAAGTAATTTTTCCGAAGAGTATCTTTCACCTAAAGTTAACATTTACGAAAGTTCAAAAGCATCTCAGGATGCACATGAGGCTATAAGGGTTACAGATATTACTTTAACACCTGAAAAGATCGAAAAATTTCTTTCAAAGGATCAGTTTAAACTTTATTCTCTTATATGGAAAAGAAGTCTTGCCTGTCAGATGAGCAACAGTCTTTATACTTATATAACCGTTGATATAGAAGGAGGAAAATTCTATTTCAGAGGTGTTGGGAACAGGTTGAAATTTGATGGATTTTTAAAAGTTTATTCCTATGGGGATTTTAGAAACATAAAAAATGATATACCAGAATTGAAAGATGGTCAAAAAATTATACTTTTGGATTGTGAGATAAAAAGAGAGGAAACACAGCCACCATCAAGATATACTGATGCAACACTTGTAAAGGCACTTGAAAGTAAAGGAATAGGTAGACCATCAACATACGCGACTATAATAGATATTTTACTTAGAAGAGATTATGTAGAGAGAGAAAAAAGATTTTTTAAGCCTACCGAGCTTGGAGAAACTGTTAACAAAGTTTTACTCGAATGGTTTTCCGACATATTCGATTCAGATTTTACAGCGAGAATGGAAGAAAAACTCGATCTGATAGTTGAGGGAAAAAGTCTAAGAAAAGATGTTTTGAAAGATTTTTATGTGAATCTTCAAAAAAATTTAAAAGTTGCTGATGAAAAGAGTAAAGAGGTTTCAAAAAAATTACAGGAAAAAACCGACCTTGTTTGTGAAAAATGTGGTGCACCGATGATCATAAGATGGGGAAGATATGGGAAATTTCTCTCCTGTTCAAATTATCCAAAATGCCTTAATTCAAAACCTCTTCCCGATAACAATCAAGAGAAGATAGATGAAAAATGTCCATTGTGTGGAAAGGATCTTGTTATTAAAAATGGAAAATTTGGAAAATTCATTTCCTGTATAGATTATCCCAAATGCAAATTTACGAAAAATATCACCATTGGTGTAAAATGTCCGAAAGATGGTGGAGATATAGTTCAAAGAAGAAATTCCAAAGGCAAAATTTTTTATGGGTGCTCCAACTATCCTGATTGTAATTTTGTTTTATGGGAAAGACCGATGAAGATTAAATGTGAAAAATGTGGTTTTGAGGGTGTTGTGAAATATAAAGGTAAATTAAAATGTATAAAATGTGGCAACATACAGGAAGTTCAGAAGGTCGATTCTGAAGAATAGATTTCATAAAGGTTTGATATTCTTCGAATAAATTCTTCATCCGGAGAAAGATCCCTTCTTGCCATTACCTTTTTTATATCATCTATCAATTTTTCCTTTTCATAGATTTTCTCATTTCCCCAGGAGAAGGGTTTAATATATTTTTTATCTCTTATATCCTGAAAAATGTTTGAAAATGGTCCTATAACCGTTCCGGTGTTTATCATCGTTCCTATGGATGTTTTTACATGATCTCCTATTATACAACCAAATTTTTGCATTCTGGTATCCACATAATCTTTACCATCGAAGACTTTTATCGTTGAATAGTTATTCTTTAAATCAGAGTTTGTGGTTCCAGCCCCAAGATTAACCCAGCTTCCAACTATCGAATGTCCTATGAATCCATAATGATGTTTGTTTACATAATCAAAGAAAAGTGATTCCTCTATTTCCCCTGAAATTTTGCAGACCTTACCACATACAAATGGCCCTCTTATCGTTGAGGAATCTAATGTTGATCCTTCACCTATGTAAACGGGTCCCTCTATGGAGTTGAAATTTTTGAGTGTAATATTATCAGAGATAAAAACACTTCCTTTTGAAAGATTTACAATGGTTACACCTTCAATATGGACATTTTTACCAAGAAAGAGTTTACCCTTCTTTCCAATGAGTATAATATGTTGCATATCTAAGGATGGTGTCAGGGTAAGATTATCAAAAAAAAGTTCGAGTATTCTTTCAAGATTTTTTATAATTTCAAAAGTGTATTCGATCTTTAAAAGAGGTTTTAAACTAACAAAATTGAAATCTATAATTTTTATATCCTCTTTGTCTTTTGTTAACGAAAAAGGGAAAAGGTTCATAAATTTTTCTCCCTTTTAAATTTTTCATAAAATTGAAATATAGTCTGTTGAAACTCTTTTTTGAATCTTTCCTTTGAAAATCTCAAAGCATTGTTTCTGCATTCTGATGGAGAAAAGTTTAATTTTTCAAATTTTTCAATCGCATCTTTTAAGGAATCTACAGTTTGTTTTTCAAAGAATAATCCAGTTTTTTCATTTATCACCGTTTCAAGCGCTCCACCCTTTTTAAATGCTATAACAGGTTTTCCACACGATTGTGCTTCAAGGGAAACTATACCAAAATCTTCTATCTGTGGAAATATCAGAGCCCTGCATCTTTGATAGTAGGATAAGAGTTTTTTATCATCAACTGAAGAAAGAAACTGAATATTTTGAGAGGAAATAGATTTTAATCTGTTGTAATGAGCTCCCTGACCAATTATCACGAGTGGCTTTTTTAAAATGTTAAAAGTTTCTATGGCAAGTTCTATAGATTTATATGGTTTTAATCGAGAAACTATGAGGAAAAATTCTTCCTCTCTTTTTTTCTCATCTGGAACAAAGAAATCTGTATCGACAGGAGGGTATATTATCGGGCATTCTATTTTATAATATTTTTTTATTCTCTCAAGAACTGTTCTGGAAATTGTTATATAAAAATCAGGCCTTTTTGATGATACCTCATCCCACAATCTGATACAATTTAAAATGATTTTTAAACCTTTACTTTTAATGCCTTTCTTTTTTATCAACGGGAAATATGATTCCCAAACAAATCTCATAGGATTTAAACAATAACTCACATGCATCGTATTCGTTGTTGATATAACTCCTTTTGCCCAGGCACTAGAATTTGATATTACCATATCAAAATCTCTTGTATCGAAAGATTCAACAGCGGCTGGATAGAAAGGAAGAAGGTATTCATAATAGAATTTTGAAAATGGAAATCTGTTTAAAAAAGAAGTCTTTATTTTATATCTATTTATTCTTTCTGGCATCATCGCCGGTTGATAGATGAGAGTGAATACTGTTGCATCTGGAAATATTTCAAGTAAAGTTTCCAGAACTCTTTCAGCTCCACCATACTGGTTAAGATAATCGTGGATTATTGCAACTTTCATAAAATTATTATATGAGTTGAAAAAAAATAGTAAATAGGTAAAATACGATTTATGAAAAAATTATCTATTGTGATTATTATTTTTCTTTTTCTGACGATTTTCTCCTCATCACAGTATACTCAACTCTTTATCGAGCAGGCGATCAAAAATTATAAAATTTATGATGATGAGATATTTTTTAAAATTTCACAACTCTATTCGCTTGAAGGGAATTTTGAAAATTTTTGGGGAAGTGTAAAAAATATAAAAAATTATGATTTAAGAATTCTGTTATTTAAAGAGAGTTTTTTTGAGAATCTTTCAAAAGATAATTTTGATTTTCTATACTCTTTTCTTGATAATGTAGATGATTCTTTGAAATCAAAATATTATTTTGAACTTTTTAAAAAATTTAAAGTGAAATATAACATATACGAAGCAAAAAAATATCTTGCACTCTCCGAAAAAAATCTTCCTTCTGTTTATTCAAATTTTGAAAAAATGGTTTTGAAAATTTCAATAGGGGAAGGGTTTGGTGAATTAAATGAGACTGCAAAAGCGATATCTATTCTTAATTCAACATTTTGGCAAATAAGTTTTATGAAAAAAAATACCGACAAAAAAATTCTTTTCCTTTTTCTTTATGAAGCCTACAGAAAACTTAATCTCAAAATAAATTCAAAAATCACTTTTATGCAGTTTGAGTTTGAAAAGGATCCTGAACTTTTGCTTTTACTTTCAAAAAAATTTTTACAACTCGGTGATAGTTTGAACACGAAAAAATTTTTAAATCTTGCATATATAAATAGTAAAATAGATGATGATAAAAAAAGAGGATGGATGCTTTCGGAAATTGCTAATATGTATAATGTTTTAAACGATAAAAGTATGTTAAAAAAGGTATCAGTCGATTGTATAAAAACGGGTAAAGGTCTAAGCAGTAGAATAGAGAGAGTTAATATAATTTTATCAGTTTTAAAATATGTAAAGGATGAAAATCTTGAAAAATTTATAGCCGGGGATATTTCTTTTGTGAAGGATGATAAAACCAGAATCGATCTGTATTTAAAATTTATTGAAACTTTTTTTCAAAAAAACGAAAAGGAAAAAGGTTTTGTATTTTTAAAAATAATACTCAAAGAATTGAAATATCTTAATGTTAAAAATAGATCATATTTTTTAAACCTCATCTCTGAAATGTATTCTTCCTATGGTAATAGGGAAGAATGTGAAACTTTTATAAAATTGGTAAAAAGGGAGCATAAAAAATTTGTTCATATAGTTGCAAAAATGTATATATATAATGGAGATTTTTCAAAAAGTATAAGATCTCTTGGAACGATAAAAGATGATGATGAAAAATTTGTTATATTGAACCTTATGCAACGGGAAGGTTTCATGGTAAACGATAAAGAACTGCATAATCTTTTAATCAAAGAAAATTTAATGCGGATAGAAAAAATAAAGAATAACAGATTAAAATCGATACTCTTGCTTGATCTTGCTTTTAATATTCTGAAATATCAAATTTATATTGATAATAAGAGTTTGAGTATTTTAGAAACTATTTAATTTTTTTTAAATTTTCAACAACATCCTCTATTGAAAGTCCTCTTCCTTTAAAATATTCTTCTATCTTTTTTTTGATCTGATCATCTATATCTCTTTCTATTGGGTTTAAAGAAGCGTTACCTACCATCTGTATAAAATTTTTACCAAAGTTTATGAGTGGAACAAGTCCATTTTCATTTATGTATTCTATGGAATCTTTTCTTGTATGGACGAATCTTGATGGTAATCCCCCAGCTCTAAAAAGGTTTATGGTTGGAACCCCTTTTAAAGAGAATGGCATATTATCACTTGAATATATATCCTTTTTAACATTTATGGGATTATCGTTTATCCTTGAAATAAATTTTACTATAGATGTAAGATAATCGTTGGCTGTAACTATGCAATGGTTTGTGCCGAATGGGTCGCCTGCAACATCAAAATTTATTCCTACAATAATATCTTTTAAACTCTTTTCATTTCTTGCAACATAGAATCTACTTCCCCATAAACCCCATTCTTCTCCAGAAAAGAATATAAAGATGATATCTCTTTTCACTCGATTTTTATAAAAATGGTAGATGAGTTCAGCCATTATTCCAGTTCCACCGCTGTTGTCCGAAGCGCCGGGTGATCCGGGGACGGTATCGGTATGTCCCATAACAACTATTTTTTCATTACAATTTTTTCTTCCTTTTATCTGGACAATTATATTCTCGCTCTTTGTTTTGTAAGTCTTTCCCTTACCCTGAATCTTTACTTTTTTTCCTTTGAAATCAAGCAATTTTAACATATCGGTATAGGGTATATCTATCAATGGAATTATACAATCTTTCTTTATCATCCAATCTGAAAGATGTAAGGAGGATGTAAGTTCATCGGTTCTTGAACATGTGATTATACCTTTTATCTTTTTTTCCTTCAATGATGGAAATTCTGATAAACCTGGTCTTTGAGCCATAATGATAATTTTTTCTTTTAAATTTTTGTCAACACTATTTATCTGTTCAAAAGATTCTACATAATCTAATTCACCTTCAACTGAAAATGGGACTGTCAAACCGTAAGGGGTTCCTTCAATTTTTTTTGCTCCATAGAATATATATCCTTTATCGATTTCTGAAATATAAAGAGGGAACTCTAAAGTTTTAAAATCCAATTTTATATCTTTTAAAAATTGTTTTATAATTTTGATTGTTCTTCTATGATTTTCAGTTCCAGCAACCCTTTCACCTTTTATCTTCAACATAAGATCATATGCAATTTTTCCATCCATTTTGCCTCCTTTTTTTAGAGTATAACATATAAGAATAAAAATTTAAAGTAAATATTTGGTTGACTTAATTTAAGCATAAACATATAATAAATATCAAAAAAATAAGGGGTTCTTATGAATGATGGCTACAAATACGATCCGATGATAAGGTTGTTGAAACCTGAACTGGAGGATATTATAAAGAGTAAAGACTGGAAGAGTTTAAAGGAGATCATCTCTTTCTGGCTGCCTCCAGAGATCGCTGAACTTTTCAGGGAGATAGAACCAAAAGATAGGGTTGTGATTTTAAGACTTTTACCTAAAGATTTACAGCAGGATCTTTTCTCATATCTTGATAGTGATATGCAGGAAGACATTTTAAAAAATCTTTCAAACGATGATATCAAATCTATAATAGAGGAACTTGAACCTGATGATAGGACAGAACTTTTTGAGGAGATGCCCCCTGAACTCACAAGAAAAATGATAAACCTTCTCTCACCAGAAGAAAGAAAAAAGGCTCTTAACCTTCTTGGTTATCCTGAAAATAGTGTTGGAAGGTTGATGAACCCGGATTATATAGCGGTTAAAGTATCATGGAGTGTAGAAAAGACCATAGAGTTTATAAGGAATTATGGAAAAGATGTAGAGAGTATAAATGTTATATATGTTGTAGATGATGAATGGCATCTTCTTGATGATATACCGTTGAAAAAACTAATATTTGCTAAACCAGAACACAGTATTGAGTCCTTGATGGATAGAAATGTTATATATTTGGAATCTGAAATCGATCAGGAAGAGGCTATTAAGATTTTTGAAAAGTATGATCTTATATCTTTGCCTATAACTGATAAAGATAGACATCTTCTTGGTGTGGTAACTTTTGATGATATTCTTGATACTGTTAGAGAAGAACATACTGAAGACTTTACAAAATTTTTGGGTATTCAATCACGCGATATGGATCTTGATTTTATTACAAGGATTAAGGATGTTCCAATAATGCAAATATTTAAAGCAAGAATAAGTTGGCTTATCGCATTACTCATTATGGATTTTATAACAGGTGGTATAATTCAGGGTTTTCAGGGGACTATTGCAAAATATGTTGTTCTTGTATCATTTTTACCTGTTCTTGTTGATACGGCAGGTAACGCCGGGTCTCAATCTGCTACTCTTGTTATAAGAGCACTTGCACTTGGAACTGTTAAATTGAAAGATTGGTTTATTTTAATTTTACGCGAACTGGTTATATCAACCCTGCTTGCTCTTGTTATGGGGTTTGGAATTTCACTGATGGGTTTTATCAGAGGAAAGAGTTTTTTAATAGCACAGATTGTTATAATATCTATGATCGTTAATGTTATAATAGGTAGTCTTATAGGTGTTTTACTTCCCTTTATATTTACAAAGTTAAAAAAGGATCCTGCAACTGCGAGTACCCCTCTGATCACTTCACTTGCAGATATAATCGGAACAGGAATATATCTTTCGATAGCATACATTATATTAAGGTAATATTTTAATTATAAGAGAAAATAGTTTAAATATTTCTTTTCTTTTTCCCTATATAAATAAGAGATGGACTGAAAAATGATGAATCAAAAGATAGTTGATCCGGAATAAAATAGTAGAAAGGGTAAATTATTTTTTGAATTTTCATTAAAAATGAGTATATTCTTTTTTTATCCTGTGAGGGATTAAATTGATAAAAATCGAATATTCCATAATATCTTAAAAGTTTTATTTCCAGAATAGATTCCGGAAACAAATTTAAGAAATTCTTTATATTCATTATATTCAAATTATGTTTTTTTAAAGAATTTTTATTAAGATATGATAGAATTAATTTATTTAGTCCAGATTTGTTTGGAATCGAAACAACAAGATAACCGTCTGGTTTTAATAATTTTAAATGTCTTTCAACCACATCGTAAGGATTATCAAAATGTTCTACAAAACCTCTCGATAAAACAAGATCGAAACTTTCATAATATTGCTTTACAATATCATCTGAAAAAAAATTTACTTCAAGAACATTCTTTTCAGAAAATCCGTGTTTGTTAAAAGATTTTCTATTTAAATCGGCACCACTTTTTGAATATTCTATACCATAGGGAATCGATTTTAAAATTATTGCAAGTTCACTTATAAATTTTCCAGGTGCGGAACCAATTTCAACTATTTTTGAATTTTGGGGTATTTTTATATATTTTTTTAAAATTTGTAATTCCTTGAATTTTAAAAAAGGCATAAAAAATTTTTTTGTTCCATTAAAAAGAAAAGATCTTGAAACTAAAGAACTATAATCCTTATTCATAGAATAATATTTTTTTTCCCAATAATCTTTTTCAAAAAAATTTACCATCGATAAATTTTAAAGGAAAAAAATTTTTTATCAATACTTTTTTTTAAAAAACTCTTGACAGATTTGAATAGATAATTATAATGTGCATATGCACAAAAAGGAAAAATAATGCCAAGATGTAAAAAAAGAAGATGTTGCAGGTTTTTAGATGGTGAAAAAGTTTTTAAACCTCTATCCTTCAGGTTTGGAGAGGTTGAAATAGTTAACATCTTTCTTGATGAATTTGAAGCGATAAGGTTATGTGATCATGAAAAGTTAAGTCAGATAGAGGCTTCAGCAAAGATGAAAGTTTCAAGAGGGACCGTTCAAAGGTTGCTTGAATCTGGAAGGTTTAAGATTGTGGATGCGATTTTAAACAACAAAGTGATAAAAATAGTAAACGAAGGAGGTCAAAATGAGAATATGTGTTCCAACTGCAGGGAATAGTGGATTATCTGAAAAAGTTTATGACCATTTTGGAAGTGCTCCATTTTATGCAATTTATGATACTTCAACAAAATCTGTTGAATTTGTTGAAAATTCAGAAGGAGATCATCAGGGTGGTTCGTGTAAATCATCAAAAGTTATGTCAAAACATAAAGTTGATGTTGTTATAACAAGTGGAATGGGTAAAAGGGCTATATCGCTTTTAAATGAAATAGGAATAAAAGTCTTTCTTCCTGATGGAGAGACTCTTGAAAAGGCTATAAAAAAATTTGAATTAAACCAACTTAAAGAATTAACATATCTTGATGGATGCAGCGGACGAGATGATAGAGAACACCATCATTTGCATTGAGTAAAAATAATATAAATTGCTTTTTTCAATAAAAAGTGATATAACTTTTTTAAACAAGGAAGGGGGCTTTATGGGAAAAAAGATTTTTATTATTCTGATCATTTCAACTCTTTTTTTGACATTTTTTGCAGGTGAATCAAACAGAAGACTAACTGTAATGGGAAATGGAAAGGTTATGGTAAATCCAGATATAGCATATATCTATATTGGAGTTGAAACGGAGAATGAAAGTGCTGAAAAATCTATTAAAGAGAATAATCAGAAAACAGAAAAAATTATAGAGACTATTAAAATTTCTGGGGTAAAAAAAGAGGATATAAAAACAACAAATTTTACTCTTTTTATACAACCTCTTTATGATAAAAACTCAAAGAAAATAGGAAACAAATATGTTGTAAATAATACTCTTTTTCTTTTAGTGCGTGATTTAAACAATCTTGGAAAACTATTAGATAATGTTGTTAAATCTGGAGCAAATCAGATTTATAACATATCTTTTGATGTTGCCAATAGATCAAAATTTCTTTTACAGGCAAGAAAAGAAGCGGTTAAGGATGCCAAACTTCAGGCTGAAGAAGTTGCAAATGCTGCTGGAGTTGAAATAAAAGAAATAGAAACTATAAGTTATTACGATTCATCACCATCTCCATTTTATCGCGCAAGAACGAATGAGATTGATGCTTTCTCATCTGTTCCAATTGAGAGCGGAAGAATGGATATATCATCAACAGTAACTATAGTTTATACTCTGAAATAAGATAGTGATTGATTGTAATGTGAGATGGTCTTTTACTACAAAATCGTTTCAAGTA
>DYMB01000065.1 GCA_020721805.1 Acetofilamentum sp.
CTCCTCTCCTAACATTTTTCTATACTCCTCCTTTCGCAGTTCCGTCTCTGTAAATACATAATTAAAATTTTTTCTAAATTTTTTGGAAAAAATAGAAAAAATATTTGTATATAATAATAAAGGAGGTGATAAAAAATGGAAGAAAGGGAACTTTTCGAGCAAAAGGAACCAAAGAAAAGTTATATTCAAATGTCGGATGGATTAGTAATAGAATTAGATACAACAACATCACCGGTCACAGAGATAATAAGGTTTTATTCACCAATCCCATTAGAGAAGGAATATCCTCCAAAACCACATCCAATACCGCCTGAATTAAAGGAAAAGTGGGAAAAGTACGATGACCTCAACTTCTACAACATACTTACCTACGACAATTTTTGCTATGATCCAAACATTTTCGGCCAAGACAATTTTAAAGAGATTGAGAAGGACGCCCTAGAAAAAATTCAAAAAGTGACTGAGAAAGAAAAAGAATATTTATCAAAAATAAGAGAATACTTATCTAACCATAATGATATCTTACCTACGCATGGCTTAGTTGTTTTTCTTAATGTCCATAATGATGAGTTAGATCTAGAATTTAGTTTAGATCATTTAAAGGATTCAGTTAATTGGCTTTCATTAATGAAGGAAGGGAAATTAGATAATGAAATAAAACTTTTATATTATTTAGCTCATCTTCCTTATGCTGAGAGTTGGACAATGCATTTGTATGATAATCATCAACAAAAATTCTATATTGTGGATCGCATTATATTAAAGTTTAAAAACTTTTTTTCGGAAAAAAACTATAAAAAAGATAAACATAAACTATTTTCTTACATAAATCCATTCCCATCTGAAAATGAGATTGAACTCATCTTGGCAAAATTAAGGAGGTCGCATGTATTCCCATAATCCCGCTTGTAACTATGTTTAAAAATAGCATAGAAATTAAAAAATTTAGCAGTTTCTATAAAGTTTTAATTTTATCTAATTTTTGACATATTTTAGCATGTTTATAATTTAAAATCTCCATAGTTATAATAAACAGGACTTTAGGTCCATACGCGAAAATGAGTTTAAAATCATCCTTGACTAAATTAAAATTCAAATTGCTGAACCTTCCACAATTTTTATCTCCTCATCAGTCAAGTCATAGAGTTTATACACCATCTGGTCTATTTGTTTTTCG
>DYMB01000018.1 GCA_020721805.1 Acetofilamentum sp.
GAAAGTATAAAAATACTATCAATTATGGCAATCAAAAACAATTCTAACTTCAAAAACTTTGTCGAAGCGATATTAACAAACATCGCTTTGGGAAATACACCCGGTCCTACACCCGAACCTCAAAAAAAAATAAACCAAAAAAAAAGAGGCATTTAGCCTCTTTTTTTTTGTCTAATTATTCCTTTTTCTTATATTGTTTGGAAACAAATACGACAAAAGATCTTCCAATACATCTAAAAAATAATGCAAAAAATTAATTAAACGAGAAACCCAATCTACATTACTATTCGTCGGAATTACACGTAACAAAATAGTAACAAACAAAATTAAACCTGTTAACAAATAATAAAAATTAGATGAATGCAAAAAACTAACTAATGATTCCATATAAAAAAAATTAATAAACAGAATGATATTTAGTAAAACGAAAATAAGTTGAAAAATTCAAATAATTACTATAAGTAAAAGTTCCAATTTTTTTTATAGACCTCTTTTTTGTCAAAAAAAATCTATCCGGTACTGGATCATACCCGAAACCACCCCAACGATGACACCATATCAAACGCCTAAAACAAAGAAAAAAAGCAACCAAAGTACCAAATCTAGTAAAAGAAGTTAAACAATACTCTGAACAACTAGGTCGATACCGGCAAATATGCGGAAATGATCTAGAAACCCTTCGATATAATTTTAAAATCAAAATAAAAAAAATTGAAAATACCTTATTCATTTTTAGAAATTTTACGCCATTTTAATATAATAGAAAAAATAAAAGAAACAATTGATAAAACTAAAACAATAGAAGATAACAAATCATTAACAATAACAAAAGAAAAAATACCACTGAAAATACCTAAAAGGTCATACTTTACCATACCTAAATTTTCTCAAAATATACAAAAAAAGAAAAAAAAGGAAAAAAACAAAACCAAACTTAAAAGAACGTGATGACGAAACACCGTCCTGCTCATCAATATTAATTTGAGAGTTTTTAATCCAAAAATGAAACTTATCCGAAGGACCGATATAAACAGAATCACATCCAACATCTAAATGAACACCCCAACGATAAAAACCAAACCCACAAATACTAAATCGTTCATTCAAAAGAGACATATTCTCATACACAAAATTAATCAACTTGTTTATATCTTTAGCAGTTATATCTACTGCTAATCCTTTCAAATGATAAGAAGATTTTGAACCACCTACTAAAGCATTTCCTTTAACTGTCCTAAACGTAGAAGTAACTACAATTGGCATAGAAAGTTGCTCACGAATATATTGACAAACATCAATTAAATTACCGTTAAACTCGTGCTCAAAAGGAGCATCGAGAGATTTAGAATAAAACTCGTGTATATTGAAATTATTTGTAACTTTATAATGATCAGTTCTTTTAATTAACATTAATCAAATCTTTTGAATTAAAATGAGTAACAAAATCTTTTTTTTCTTTTTTCAAATGCTTACGCTGAAGAAAAGAACCATTTTTTTTCAAATCGTAATGAAAATACAATAATAAAAGAAATGGAGACATAAAAGACAAAACAGTCAACACAGGCAAAAGAATTACTACCAAAAAAAATAACAAAAAATATAACTTCATAATTATAATACGTTAATTTTTAAACCTGTAAATCTGAAATTAGCAGGTCCATAAACACTACAAGCATCAAAAAGAAAAGGTGATACTAAATTCGGATAAATAAATAAACCCGAAGATGCAAAATACTTAACAATAAAACCATTCAAAGTAAAACTCAAAATTGCCTCACTATTATTGACATTAGAAACGACTGTTCCAAAATAATAAACACCCGGAGACTTAACAAAAGATTTATCAAAAAAACCTTGAAAAAACTTAATACTTAATTCACGTCCTTTATAATTCTCATAAAAATATTGCCGCACATACAATGGCAATTCTTTAAAATCTAAATCATTTAAATCTACTTTCATAATTTAAGCTGTTTGATTTGGATAAAAATTACCTTTCGATTTCCACAAATTAGACATTCTTAAAAGCTCATCACGGTCCAGCTCTTTATAATACCATCCAAAAAGATCTAATGGCTCGGAACCAAACAAAAAATTTTCGTAAGTTTGAACACCAAACGCATTATAATAAAGAACAAGTTCACTACCATTTAAATTTTCTACTATATTGAATAATACATCGGAATCAGTACCCATTCCACGCATAGCTGCTAATGTTTGTTCAACCGCTTGAGTAAAAAATGAACTAGGTTTCGTAACTTGTGAAGTATCAATACTAGGAGTAAAAGCATCTACATTATTTTGATAATCTATTTTTACTCGAGTTTTTCTAAAGAAAAAAAACCCAAGCAAAAAAACAATAACAAAAAATATAAATTGAAAATACTTATTCTGAAAAAAAGAACTTTTAAACCGTTTCATAAAAAACAAAATTAAAACTTATCCAAATATAACTACTGATAATACCTTACTTAAAATTTCTCATAATCTTAATCTTTACTTCATTCTTAAATATAAATTTTGATAATAAATACGTCTTCTTTGCGCATAAGCTCTTTTTCTTTTACTTAAAGAACGATCATAAACACGATTATCAAAATAATGTACCCGAGCCAAAACTTCTCTCTTTGATAAATCTTTAACTTTCTTAAAATTTCTCATAATCAAAATTTTTATTTTTATTAAAATTTAAAGCAAAAATTTCATAATCAAAAACAACATTTCGTCGTAAAAAAAATACAACCTCTTTCATTGAAGGAAAATATTTTTTACATTCAACACCATTAGAAAAAAAGCGTACCATATATAATTTGATACGCTTTTTCTTACCAAAATTAATCTTCGTCTTCGTCATCATCAACACCCGGGTTCATATACTCATAGAATACCCTGTTCATTTTGATATACAACAAACTTGCTAGTAGTTTTATATACCAAACATCCCCGACTTGCTTCAACCACATCAGAAACTTTGTTGGTTCTTTACCATGATTTAGTTTCTTATACTTGGCAATTTGCTCGGGCTCATCAGGAAATGGTATATTTTCATACCACGTTTCGGCCTCATTTTGAATACGTGAAATTTCAACGTCTTCAATAGGTACGTGATTTTTAATCAAACGAATAATTAATTTAATAATCAACATAGACTAAAATTTAAATTTGCGACTTTTAGAAACAAAAAAAAGAGCAATAATTAAAGCAACAAAAAGAACAAAGCCGTATAATTCTTTTGTTGGCTTTACGCTAGTCGTAACTTCCGGATGCGCTATTTCATTAACTTGAGATAAAATATCCACAATTTCACTCATAACAAAGAAATTAAAGAATAAGTTAAAACAGAACTTAAAGAAACAAACAGCAACAAAACACCCATACAACCTTTATTCTGATTTCCATTTCCAGAACTACCAGATGAAGAATCGTTGCCACCAGCACCAATAGGTAAACCTTGAGCAGCTGCAATACCATCTACAACATTATCTGTAATCGAAGATATGCCTTCCCACATTGAAGCATTAGGGTCAATACCATGCTCATATGCAGTTGCACGAACACGTTGTCTTCCTAAAGCTCGTACTTCCTTACTACGATGCCTTTCCATCTTCTTTTGCATCCGATATTCACGTCGTTCCTGCCTACGCCGACGCCGATCTTCTCTTCTTTCTCTAGCTCTTCGTCCCATATTAAACTAATTTTTTTCGTGCAACCTTAGCTACCTTTAAATGCTGAAGTTTCTCTGTATTAACTTTGAAACCTTTCTTAATAGCATTTTCGTGAGCATGAATTTGCGTTTTAATTTCGTGCAACTCAATTGCCTTTGCATTAACTTTATGTCGACGAACAAATACATAATTCATACCACCATTAACTTTAGTAGAATCTAAGTAAAGTTTGAAATTTACTTTATCAACTTCTAATCCAGAATACAAAGAAAAAGATTGATTACGCTCCAAAGCAATACTTTCGGTATTAAATTGCTCCATTCTTTCAATAAACAATTGATTAATATTCTTTGTATAACTAATTAAATCAGATGAAAAAGAAACTTGAGTTAAAACACGATCATCCAATAAATTACTATTCTTATCTAAATTGATGAACAATACCTCTTCAACGTCATTTCCAGCATCAACAGAAAACTCGCTATCCTGCGAACTAATCGACCTAATATCAAAAACAGGAATACCTAATTCAACACCGGTAACATAATTTGGTTCTACAGAAAAATAACTTCCTGAAGTATCAACACTAGTACCAAAAGCGTTCTGTACATCAATTTGTAATACCAACTCGTCGCCACCAGATAAATTGAATATCCTTCCGAAATCTAAATCAACTTTCTGAATAACTACCTCCTTATCATTTGTAGACGCAGGCCTTAATACACGAACCGATGAATTAAAAGTATTCGAAAAAAAACCAAATGCTTTTTGTAATAACTTTGCTGTTGCTCCACTTAAAATTGTAACAGATTTACCGTTTCTATGTAGAACAGCAGAAATAATAATCTTACTCAAATCAATTTGATCTACAATAGAAACATTAGGTACATTAGCAGTCGCAAAAACAAACGCATTGAAACCATCGATAGTCTTACCCTTAACTGTAAGAGATCTAGACCCATTTTGAAAAACATTCAACATAACTTACCTCCTAATTTTTTTTTGGTTTAATCAATTTACCTAAAAAAGGAATTTTAGCTTTTGTCTCCGGAGATATCATTTCACTTCCGACAAAACCTAAAACTAATCCAATAACTAAATAAATAATCTTTGAAAAAAAAGACTTTTTTGAAGTTTTTCTCATAATATATAAATTTTAATTAATAAAAACCGAACAAAAATAAAATCTATTTTTTAATTAAAAAAGGAAATTGTAAAATATTTTCAAAATATTTTTCAAAACCTATTTCAATACCATAATCAAACGAAGAAAAAAAACGCAAATCTAAATCATTATTTGAAATCTTTTTAATCTTTTGCTCCCATTCATAAATTGCCTGCCGAGAATATAAACCTTGATCAATTAATGCTTGCTTACCTAATTCACGATAGAGTGTAAAAAAACGTAAAAACGCATCTTTTTTTATTACATTCCTATGAGTAGAATTATAATTATCTATTAACTTTACAAGCTCACTATATTTAGGTAATTTTGTAATTGTATATTCAGAAACAAATTTCAAAAATTCTTTCAAAAGCAAATTAAAAACCTTTTTATCAAACTCAAATTTATTCATTACTTGTTTATTATTTCCGATATACTCATATTTAATATGAGAACCAGATTTTTTTAATAAAACAGGTAACTTCAAATAACATTGATAAGTTTTAAACATAATCTTTTTATATTGATAATAATCATTTTTACAACTATTATCAAATTTTTCCGTAAAATTTTTAAAACCTTTTTTAATTTTTTGCCAAGCCGGATCACCAACAAACATCAATTTTTCTTTATATTTTCTTTGAATATATAAACTTCTATATTCAACTTCATATCTTACAATACGATCGGCTAAAGCTTGCAACCTATCAATATCATAAAAACTATATCCTACTAACTTATTATAATCTTCCAAATGCTTACGATCATGCTTTTCAAATTCATATCCTTTATGATAAATCTTAAATGTCCTTTCTTTTGTTGAATAATAAGTTGAAGTTTGATAATTACTCATTTGCAAAGTACTATCCCTTTGATACTTCTTTCTTACCCGCTTTATCATTTCTATATAAGAAAGAGCGTCAGATTTAGTTTGCAAAATTAAATTAAAACAATAATCTATTCGCTTTAATCTAATATGACTTTTATCAATTGCAAAACCACCAAAAATAACAGAAAGAGCCTGATTCAATTTTTTAATAAAAAAAGGAAAATACCAATCTTTTAAATTATCAATATCCTTATGATAATTCAAAAGAAAATTAGTTTCATTAAAATGTTTTACTAATTGAAAAACATTTGTATCAAAAAAAAATTTTGGCAATGAAAATTCTAAACTTAATACATCTTTGTAAAGATTATAAAATAAATATATTGTATAATTGTAAGAATTCTTATATTCTATCTTTAGACTTACCATCGACTTTCCTGTACTTTCATATTGAACTTGCATCAATGAAGCTCGAAAATTCTGAATATCTTCATTATAAGGTTTATAATACTGCTTAACTTTACCAGAATATTTTGTCGTATTTTTCAAAAAATTTAACAACTCCGGATACCGAACAGAAAACAACTCAATTTCCAAACCGACAGTATCAACCATTTTTTGAATCTTTTAAAAGTTTTAAATAAAAATCCAATATACCCAAATAGAAACTACTATTACGTTTTTTATCCTTAATATATAAATTCAAAACCTCATTAATAGAAACAATCAATTCTAAACGATATCTAAAATAATTCATATTTTTTTTGAACAAAAGTAAAAACAAAAAAAAACAAAAAAATTCAAATCAAAGTGTTAGTTAAGTGTTATCTATGAAAAAAAAGAAAACAAATTATTGAAAATCAATAAAATATTTTCATAAACTTAAAGATTTTATTAATATTATTTAACAATTTAACATATATAATTAACAAAATTTAACAAAAAAAAAGTGCATAATTAATACCGTAGCAGATAAAAATATATGAAAAATAAATTTTTTTTCTATTAATTTAATATAAATCAATTAATTAAATCAAAATTAACATTGTGCCAGCTTGACAACTTAAGACGTGTTACTATATAGTCTAAACAACCACTATAAATCCCGAAAAAAAACAACGTTTTAATCAATTTTTTTTGAAAAAAAAACTTTCAATACACTAAACGATGCGGGCGTATATGTAACGAATTATTTGAAAAAAAAAATTTTCCAATGAAATTCTTTTTTTAATAATTCTAACATATACGCCCGCATCAATTCACAGAAAAAAAAAACAAAAAAAAAGGTGTCAAAGTTTTTTCATTTCATTACAAAACTTTGACAAATTTTAAAAAAAAAGTTGGTGTCAATAATTCTACAAAATTACAACAATCCCAACCGCAAAAGGCCGCAAGGTTATATAAATTTTGACAAAAAATTTTTATGTAACAACAAAAGGATAGTATAAAAATTTTTTGTCAAAAACCTTGCCTTACCCAAAAACGATTGTTGTATATTTTGTAGAAATTGCCACGCAAAAAAAAAAAAAATCAAAAAAAATCAAAAAAAAAAAAATGTTTAATGGGTTCGCATATCTTTTAAAAGTTAGGGTTTAACATAAACCATTAAAATTAACTAACTTAAAAATATGCTCTATAACATAAAAATTTTTTTGATATATTTGATATATCTTATATATATTTGTAACATAATTAATCAAAAAAAA
>DYMB01000019.1 GCA_020721805.1 Acetofilamentum sp.
AGATAAGAGATGGGAAGGATAATAGGTAAAAATTATCCTTCCTTGAAAATTGATTGTAGAATAGATTTAATCTCTAATAATCATAGAATTTATGTGAGTTCTAATAAAAAGATGTATTTGTATAAAAGAATATATTCCTTTATAATGTAATTGTTTCTTTAAGAGTGGACTTTATAAAAAATTTTAGGTGATAAATTATTTTTACTATAAGAAAATGTGTGCCTGATGATAGCAAAAGTTTTGCTAAACTTATTTTGATTTCTGTTACCCATAAAGGCACTGATTAACCAAATAAGACCAGATCATAAATTTCTACCAAAGGACAAATATTGTAAAAATTTATTAAATAAGATTTTCCCTAAAAAGATAAAAAATTGTTTGCACTTGATTTTTTTTATTTTTAGAGTATATTATATTGTAATGTTAATGAAAACCATTTTCAATAAGGTGGATTATGAATAAAGGTGAAAATTTCCATCCAGTCTGGTGGAGAAATCATTTGAGGGGTTATGGTTATCGTATCACGATAGCCCGACAGGCGATTTTGGATGTGTTGAGTAAGACAGAAGATCATCTCAGCGCAGAAGATATTTTTTTTGCAGTTTACAAGAAACATCCAAATATTGGGCTTACAACGGTTTATAGAACTCTGGAATTATTTGTTCAGATGGGGCTTATATATAAATTTGATTTTGGCGATGGTAGATCACGATATGAATTGATGGGGGGGCCAAAAGGAAAAGAACATCACCATCATCTTGTATGTACCGAATGCGGAAGAGTTGTTGATTATACCGACTTTATAGATGATGAACTTGAACTTTTAAGGAGAACCGAAAAAGAACTTTCAAAAAAATACAATTTTGAAATAAAAGGGCATTTGATTCAGTTTTATGGTCTTTGTGAGTCTTGCAGAAAGAAGAAAGAAAAAATTATAGAGTAAATGATTATGCTTGAATATGTTAAAAAAGGAGGTTGTTATGCCATTTGGTGACAGAAGAGGCCCTGCAGGTTTTGGACCTATGACAGGTCGTGGTGCAGGCTATTGCGCCGGTTATTCTACTCCTGGATATATGAATCCATCATATGGAGCAGGCTTTGGCTGGGGTAGAGGACGTGGCTGGTTTGGCCGTGGTGGTGGTTATGGATGGAGGAACTGGTATTATGCAACAGGTCTTCCTGGTTGGGCAAGGTCTGGGTATGGTTATTCCCACTTTGGAATCTCGCCAATGCCTTATCCCGCAGACCTTACCGCTAAAGAAGAATCAAATCTTCTTAAAGAACAGGCTGAATTCTTAAAAAATCAACTCGATGAAGTTCAGAAACGATTGAGCATACTCCAAAAGGCTCAGGAAGAGGAAGAGGATCAATAGGATAAAGAAAGAGATAAAAATATTTCTATTCTCGGATTTTATAAAATTTTTCTCTTTCTTAACAGGTTAAGTCAGAAGAAAGTTTGCATAAAACTTGAGTTGCGATTTTATAATCCATAATAGGTTTTATAAAGAGAGTAGAGATTCTTATACTGGAGTTAAATAAAAATAAAAAAAAGAGTATATAGCATTTTAAGAGATAATAATTTTATCTTTCTTTATTTTGATTGATTTTTTGAAGATAAGAATTTTGATATTTTTAATTACCAGGATTTTTGAACAACAAGAGTTATAAGATAATAAAAGTATACAGTAAAAGTGTTCTTTAAAATTTTTGAGATAACAATTATATGGGAAATAATTGATGTTGTAAAAAAAGAATTAAAAATGTATAATATAAATAACAAAATTTTTATAAATACAAAATAGGGAAAAATTTTGTTACAAAAAAGTGCCTTAGTGACCATTTTAAAGACAAAAATATAAATTTTAAAAGGAGTGAAGAATGAAATTATGCATAACTGCACAGGGCGATAATCTTGATGCCAAAGTTGATCCAAGATTTGGGAGATCTGAATATTTTATTTTTGTTGATACTGAGACTCTTGAATTTGAAGCGATAAAAAATCCGAATTCCGATGCTATGGGTGGAGCAGGAATACAATCAGGTCAATTAGTTGTAGAAAAAGACCCTGATGTATTAATTACAGGGAATAATATTGGTCCCAATGCCTTTCAAATCCTTAAAACGACGGATATCGTTATAATTACAGGAGTATCTGGATCTGTAAAAGAGGCAATTGAAAAATATAAAAAAGGTGAATTAAAACCAGGAGATTACCAGTCATAAAATTGGATAAAATTATCGATAAAGTTTATCTTATATATTTTTGCTAAGGAGGTAAAAATGCCAAGAGGTGATGGAAGAGGATTTGGAGGATTAGGTGGGGGCGCAGGTCATGGTGGATTTGGTGGAGGAGGAATGGGCCGTGGTGGTGGTCATAGTAGAATGGGTGGTATGGGTTTAGGTTCTTCAGGTAATTGTGTATGCCCATCCTGCGGTACAACTGTTGCTCATCAAAGGGGAATTCCATGTTATCAAATGACCTGCCCGAAATGTGGCACGAAAATGACAAGATATTATGATAACAGTAATACAATAAGAAATATAAATAAAAAAGAAGAAGGAATAGTAAAAAGATCTGTAACAAAAATTAGAATAGATGAATCACTTTGTATAGGGTGTGGGATATGTGTTAACATTTGTCCAAATGTATTTAAAATTAACGATAATGGAGTCGCTGTTTTAAAAACTTCCAATTACTCTGGTCAAGATTGTATTATTTCAGCAGCAGAAAGTTGTCCCAGAAGGGCTATTATTTTGGAGTAATGATGTTAATATATAAATTTGAAGAGATTGATAATATATTTTATTATTCTTCAGGTATACAAAATAAAGCAAAAATTTTTTATGCGTAATATAAACAGAAATTATTACAATATAGCAAGCGTGTTATTAATAAGTATTTCGTTTAGCATTTTATTCTATTTTTCAGTAAATATCAAAAAGAATATAATGGTTACAGTTGTAAAACCTGTTGAAATTTCAAAACCGCCATATTTTAGCGAAGAAATCTATACTTCTGGAGATCACGGTTTTGAGATAAAAGAAATAAAAATGTTAAATACTATTGTAATGACAAATTCTGTCAGAAGTTTTTTGAAGAGAAAAATAAATATAATTATCTAAATAGTGGTGAAAGGAGATGATGATTTAAAATGATAATATCAATCGCAAGTGGTAAAGGTGGGACAGGGAAGACAACCATAGCGGTAAATTTGGTACTCTCAATTTCTAATGATAACAGTTATGATTGTCAATTTCTTGATTGTGATGTTGAAGAACCAAATGCTGCAATATTTCTAAAACCAAACATTTCTCAGGCAAGACCGGTTAGCATACTTGAGCCTCGTATTAATTTTACTAAATGCACTTTTTGTGGGAAATGTGCTAAAGCATGTGCTTTCAATGCAATTGCAGTATTAAAAAATGACATAAAGATCTTTATGGAATTGTGTCATGGTTGCGGCGGGTGTTCCATTGCCTGCCCTGAGAACGCAATATCTGAAGTAAGCAGAGATGTTGGAGTTATTGAATCTGGTAATGTTGGTAAAATTGAATTTATCCAAGGTAAGTTGAATATCGGTGAAGCGATTACACCGCCGATCATTATCAGAGAAATGAAAAAAAGAATTAAAAAGAGTGGTACCGAAGAGTCCAAAATTAAACATATAACGATCATTGATGCACCGCCGGGAACTTCCTGCCCTGTTGTTGAATCAGTAAAGAATAGTGATTTTACAATACTGGTAACGGAACCAACTCCTTTTGGTTTAAACGATCTTATTCTTGCTGTTGAGGTCCTGAAAAAATTGAATATTCCGATGGGTGTAGTGATCAACAGAGGCGGTAAAAACGATAATATCATTTCTGATTATTGCCAAAACGAAAAAATACCTATTTTGATGCGTATACCAATGGATAAAGATATTGCTGTAGCATATTCAAAAGGAATACCAATGATACAGATAAATCCTAAATATAGCGATAAATTTAAAGAACTATATTATAAGATTGAAAATCAATTACAAATTTCAGGCGAAATATAATGAAGTTATCAATATAATAATTTTAAAAAATGGATTAATAAAATGAAAGAGATTGTTATAATTAGTGGTAAAGGTGGGACAGGGAAGACAACCATCACAGCATCTTTTGGGGTTCTTGCAAAAAACAAAGTGATGGCTGATTGCGATGTGGATGCGGCTGATTTGCACCTGATGCTTCATCCTGAAATAAAAGAGAGATTTGAATTCAAAGGTATGTCAAAAGCGTTTATAAATCAGGAGAAATGCACCCGATGTGGTGCCTGTGAAAAAGTATGCAGGTTTGATGCTATAATAAATACTGGCACAAATTTTTATGTTAATCAATTATCCTGTGAAGGATGTCGGGTTTGTATGAATATATGTCCGGTCGGGGCAATTGGATTGGAAGATGATAGTAACGGTGAATGGTATATTTCTGAAACAAAATATGGACCAATGGTTCACGCAAAATTGGGTATTGCTGAAGAGAATTCTGGTAAACTTGTATCTATTGTTCGTCAGCAGGCAAAGAATATTGCAGAGGAGAATGGTGCTGATTATATAATCGTTGATGGACCTCCTGGTATTGGGTGTCCTGTAATTTCCTCTTTAACCGGTGTTGATCTGGCACTGATTGTTACTGAACCAACCTTCTCTGGGATACACGATATGAAAAGGATCGTAGAGGTAGCAAATCGTTTTTCTGTTCCGGTAAAGGTTATAATCAATAAATATAACATAAACTTAGAAAATAGTGCTGCTATTGAAAAATTCTCTGAAATGAACCAAATCCAGGTTCTGGGGCATATGCCATTTTCAGAGAGTGTAATTGAATCAATAACAAAAGGGATTCCTGTTGTGGAATTTTGCAATGATGAAGTTAGCAAGGAGATAATTAGTATCTGGGATAGGGTTGTTGAATCTTTAAAATGAATTTTGGTAAATTTAAGAATTTATAAAATAAAAAGTTTTCACCAGCGAATATATCACCGAAAAGATTTCACCGAAATTACAGAAAATATTTCAAAACTATTACCATTGACAAACACTTTTTTAAAATTAAAATATAATTAAATGAAAGGAGGTAAAAATATGGAAGAAATGAAAAGATTACCTTTATTGGGTGAAAAATTGCCAGAATTTACTGTCAAAACAACTCACGGTGTAAAAAAATTACCGGAAGATTACAAAGGAAAATGGTTTGTTTTATTTAGCCATCCGGCAGATTTCACACCTGTTTGCACAACAGAATTTGTTGCTTTTGCAAAAAGATATGAACAATTTAAAAATCTAAACACTGAACTTATAGGACTTTCCATCGATCAGGTCTTTTCACATATTAAATGGGTAGAATGGATAGAAAATACTCTTAAAGTAAAGATTCCTTTCCCCATTATTGCTGATGATAGAGGAGAAGTTGCCGAAGCACTTGGTATGATCCATAATGGTAAAGGAACAAATACAGTTAGAGCAGTTTTTATTGTGGATCCTCAAGGAATCTTGAGATTGATGCTCTATTATCCTCAAGAAGTTGGTAGAAATATGGATGAAATCTTAAGAATTGTAAAAGCTTTACAACTTGCGGATAAAGAAGGTGTCGCGATTCCAGCAAATTGGCCTGATAATGAACTTGTTAAAGATGAAGTTATTATTCCACCAGCGTCGGATGTTGCAACTGCAGCAAAAAGAACGAAAGAATATACCTGTTTTGATTGGTGGTTCTGCCATAAGAAAGTAAAATAATAGATTTCAAAGGGATAGGTTAAAAACCTATCCCACTTTTATAAAAAAATTTATAAAAAATTTTTATTTCATCAAATTTTTTACATTATATTTGTCTAATAAACTGTAATGCGATATAATAAAAAATGGAAGAAATATTTAACGAAATTGCCAACGATTATGATAAATGGTTTGAAACTGAAGAAGGGAAACTGGTAAAACAACTTGAACTTAAATCTCTTTTAGATGTTTTAGGTAATATAGAAGGGAAATCTATTCTTGAGGTAGGTATAGGAACTGGTTTATTTGCGATGGAGTTTAGAAAACTTAATGCCCTGGTTTATGGTATAGACCCTGCGGAAAATATGATTAAGATCGCTCAATCAAGAGGTTTTGATGTAAAGTTAGGTTATGGTGAATCGATACCATTTGAAGAGAATACCTTTGATATGACTCTATCTATGACATCAATGGAGAATTCAAAATTTCCTCAAAAATTCATAAAAGAAATGGTAAGGGTTACCAGACCAAAAGGGAAAGTTGTGGTGGCAGTTTTAAATATTTTTTCATTTTATGGTATTTCAAGAAGAATTAACAATATTTTTAATAAAGATGATATATTTAAAGGAATGCATTTCTATAACTATTTTGAACTCGAAAAATTGATGAAAAATCTTCTTTGTAATGTATCTACAAATTCATCGGTCTTCTTCAATCCATCACCTATAAATTTTATTCTCCAAAAAGCAGAAAAACTTGAAATATTTGGAAGAAAATATTTAAAACCTTTTGGTGCGTTACTCGTATCTGGAGGAATAAAATGTTGATAACAGCACAATTTTCAATTTACCCGTTAAAGGTTGAAGATTATAGTGATTATGTCTATGAAACAGTTAAAATTGTCAAAAGTTTTGGACTTGAGGTAGAAATAGGACCAGCCAGTTCTATTACTTATGGAGACTCTGAAAAGGTTTTAAAAGCCTTCAATGAGGTGATGGAAAAACTTGGTGAGAAAATTAAATTTGTTTTTATAATAACATTTTCAAATGCTTGCCCAAAACCAGGTATAAAAGACAAATAATATTTTATTTTCAAAAGAATTTTACGATTATTAAATCACTTTTAGTATAACTTTCACTTTATCATAATTTTTAGTTTAAAAATCAGATTTTTAAAAACTTTTTAAAATTTCACCAAAAAAATAATTAATCTTCAAAATATCAAGAGAATAAACGATAAAAGATTTAGTATAAATCTAATAGTCGAAAATTTCCTCTCTCTATAATGGTTCTGATATGAAAATTTATCAAACGATAAATTAAAATGATTAATGGAAAAACCGCAAGATAGAATAAGGAAAAGTTTTAAAAACCTTATTATATTTAAATTTTTATATACCAACAAAACTAACAAAAGATTTTCTCTTTTTGTTTTTGTAGTATAACTGCCCAAATTTTTAAAGAACTCAAAAAAAAATAATTAACATATAAAAATTTATATCTCGTTTCGCATAAAAGTATACAAAAAATTTTTCAAATTTATACTTGACAAAAATTATTTTTATGTTATATT
>DYMB01000066.1 GCA_020721805.1 Acetofilamentum sp.
GGATTTGCTATGCTTTCTATATCCCTTATAACACCGCTTATATTTTTAATGTTGTTTATTGTTATCTCTTTTCTATTTGTCACAATAATCCCCTGTAGCATTTTTGCGATTTTACGATTATTACCAATCAGCTCGTTATCTTCTGCTAACGTATCAATTTTTTTTAACACAAGCTCTTGATTTTTAGGATGCAGAGCTTCTATGTTTTGTGCCATCGCTTTAGAATGTTCACAAAATGCGTCCAATTCGGCTTTTAAATGCCCCCCCACCGTCCATTTTGCTTTTGCTATTTTATTACTTAAAAGCTTAGGAGTAAGCTTGTATTGTTTACATATATCCTTTTTATCCAAGCCTCCTTCATAGGCCTCACGAATTGCTTCCCAGTTATACTTCCCCGGCCGTGCCATTAAAAAAATGCCTTTAATGCTTTTTTAAGATAAATATCTCTCTCATCTTCTAATAAATATCCATCACCTTTAATTTTTGCTTCATATATTTCAACATCTTGCCCGTCTTCATTAGTAAGATATGCCGTTATGTATCCATTTCGGATCCTTATATATCCTACTAATGTATCGTCCTGTTCAACAAAATATTGTTCAGGACAACATCCTGTTGTTCTGCTTAATGTGTATTCCTCCCCATCATCAAATCCCTATAAACATTCTTACTATTCTTGCTACAATTATGTTCTTGCATAAGAAAAGCTCCTCTGTTTTTTTATAAACTATCTGCATTTTTATTCCCCTTATAACGCTTTATCTCTTTTCTTAATCTTTTTACCTCTTCTCTTAACTTTATAGCGTCGACAACATAATTTATGTCATCTATATCCTTCAGGTATCTATATTTTGCAATAAAATTTTTTATATCTTCCTCTGTTCTCTGCGTAGCTTCTTGTAAAACGTCGTAAACTCTTGAAGTGCTTTGATAAGAAATTTCCGACATTTTAGCATAATACTTATGTGCCGTGTACTTTGGATTTACGTGGTGCAAGTAAAGGCACAAAAGAGATAGATTATAATTAAATTTTTCTGCTAGTTTATAAAACCTGTCTAAGTGCGTTATCACAGGTGATAATCTACCTCTATTTTAAAGAAATCGTACAGGTCTGCTACAGGCATCGCCTCTTTTGCCGCCTTTGTAAGA
>DYMB01000067.1 GCA_020721805.1 Acetofilamentum sp.
CTTAATTTAGGTAATTGAAATTTGAAGCCTGTTTTAGTTCCCTTTGATATACTATCTATTAAATTATTTACATCTCTGTTTTGGCAGTCCATTTGATTTATCAATCTATTTCCACCTTTAATGATAAATTTAGCTTTACTAATCAAATTTTTTATAACTTCTAAACTTCGCCAGCCAAGATTTGTAAGACTTGTCAATGATTTATATTTTTCCAATTCGGATTGTATTTCATCCATTTTTTTAGTGTAAATTTGGCTTTCATTAAAAAGTATTTCCTGTCTCTGTTTTAGAAAATCAATTCTTTTTATAATAGCTTCCTTTTCGCTAGTATTAAGAGTATTTGCCAGTTTTCTAGCTTGGTCTATCTTTACTCCATTTTGTAAAAACTCTCCCACAATAGCCATCAGCTTGTTTTTAAGGTCTTGAATTATGGTTTTCAGATTGTTAATCATGATTTTAATAACACAACTCCACTTGCCACTATTGGCAATACTTTACTCATGTCCATAGGTTTACTAACAGAGACATTTCCAGTTTTATTTACTTCAATCTGTTTGTCCACTTGGTAAGTTTGTGTCAAGGGTTCACTATATACTTTATTTGAAACTTTCACTACATCGGTTTGTGGTAGACCAGAAGGCATAGGAAATGGTATATTTTTAGATATATTACTCATCACTTCGGAATTAGAAACTACATTTTCAGGTAGTTTTTCTACAAGTTCCTGATATACGGGGTTTTCCTCTTTTATCTCTTGTGTTATTACTTTTTTAGAGGGGGTTTTTACCACTCTGAAAACTTTTTTGCCAAGCCTTGCCCACCAAGCACCTGTCTTGGTTTTTGATACTTTTCCAGCCAAAGTTTTACCAACACCGCCCAAAGCAGGCAAAACTTTTGTTCCCAGTAATGGAGTTCCAAAGTATACAGCAGTTCCTATGGTAAGGGGTTTAGCAAGTTTTCTTATTAGACCTGATTTTCTGCCAAGTGGTTTTCTAACAAATCTCTTAAATTTTTTTCTCCACTTTTTACCAATTCGAAACTCTAAATCTTGTAAATCTTGAAAATCTGATACATAGCCATCATTACTGCCAAGCTCATTCACAAAAAATACTTTACCACCAATTATTTCCTGTTTCATATAA